>NZ_NZMB01000017.1 GCF_002694385.1 Sneathiella sp. | reverse complement strand
GTCATTGAGATACATTTCCAGCGGATCATCGCCCTTCTCGCCGAAGCCGAAGGCGGCCGATGGCGCGGTCGGGGTCAGGATCGCATCCACTTTCTTATACGCCTCCCGGAAATCCCCGGCGATGCAGGCGCGGACCTTCTGCGCCTTCAGGTAATAGGCGTCGTAATATCCGGCGGAAAGCGCATAGGTGCCGATCAGCAGACGGCGCTTCACCTCCGCCCCGAAGCCTTCGGCGCGGGTATTGGCGTACATGTCGCTCAGGTCTTTGCCGTCCACGCGCAGGCCATAGCGCACGCCGTCATAGCGCGCGAGGTTGGAGGACGCCTCCGCCGGGGCGATGATATAGTAGGCGGGCAGCGCGTATTTCGTATGCGGCAGGCTGATCTCGACAATCTCCGCGCCCGCCGCCTTCAGCCAGTCGATGCCCTGCTGCCAGAGGGCGTCAATCTCGTCGCTGAGCCCCTCCAGGCGATATTCCTTCGGGATACCGATTTTAAGCCCGCGCACATCGCCGGAAAGCGCCGCTTCAAAGTCCGGCACGGCCATATCGACGCTGGTGCTGTCTTTCGCATCGAACCCGGCCATGGCCTCCAGCAGGATCGCGCAGTCGCGAACGCTTCGGGCCATCGGCCCCGCCTGATCAAGACTGGAGGCGAACGCCACCACGCCCCAGCGCGAGCAGCGGCCATAGGTCGGCTTGATGCCGGTGATGCCGGTGAAGGCGGCGGGCTGGCGGATCGAGCCGCCGGTGTCCGTGCCGGTCGCGCCCATCGCGCTGAAAGAGGCGACCGCCGCCGCCGATCCACCGGAGGAGCCGCCCGGCACCAGCGGCGTATTGTCATCGCCCGCGCGCCGCCAGGGGTTTACCACATTGCCGTAATAGCTGGTTTCGTTGGAGGAGCCCATGGCAAACTCGTCAAGATTGACCTTGCCGAGCATGACCGCGCCCGCATCCCAGAGCTTGCCCGTGATGGTGCTTTCATAATGCGGCTTGAAGCCGTCCAGAATATGCGAGGCGGCGGTGGTCAGCACGCCCTTGGTGCAGAACAGATCCTTGATGGCGAGGGGGATACCGTCGAGCTTGCCCGCCTCCCCCTTCGCGCGGCGCGCGTCCGACGCCGTCGCCTGCTCCACCGCCTGATCCGGCGTCTCCGTGATATAGGCGTTGAGTGCTTTCGCGGCCGCCATCGCGGTGATATGGGCGGCGGTCAGTTCCCGCGCCGAGAAATCGCCCTTGGCAAGGCCATCCCGCGCATCCGCAATGGTCAGTCTGGTCAGATCACTCATTATTCGATCACCTTCGGCACGGCGAAATAGCCGTCTTCATGATTGGGGCCATTGGCGACAACATCCTCCGCATAGCCGCCATCCGTCACTTCATCGGCACGCCAGCGCAGGCGCATCTCGGCGACCGAGGTCATCGGCTCCACATTATCGGTGTTGACTTCGCCAAGTTGTTCCACCCAGCCCAGAATATTGTTGAGTTCGGCCGCCATCGGTTCGAGGTCTTTTTCCTCGACTTTGATGCGGGCCAGATTGGCGACTTTCGCCACAGTGGCTTTATCAAGCGACATCTGTCACCCTTTGCTGTAATAGAAGCTGTCCGGAGGGTCGGCCCGGAAACAACCAATCCGAAAACTGGCGCCAAACCGACATTGGCTGCAAATTAGCGTAACCCATGCTCCTCGACAACCCCACCTATCTGAAACATCTGCTCCCCCTCGACAAGCGGCTGCTCGGCATGGATCCGGGAACGAAAACCATCGGCCTCGCCCTTTCCGACGCCGCTTTGAAAGTGGGCACGCCTCTTATGACAATCAAGCGCACAAAGTTCAAGGCGGATGCGGCGGAAATTGCGAGAATTGTCACGGAATGGAATGTCGGCGGCTTCGTCATCGGCCTGCCCATCAATATGGACGGCAGCGAAGGGCCGCGCTGCCAGTCGATTCGCCAGTTTCAGAAAAATCTGGAGGAATATTTCGATCTCCCCATGTGTTTCTGGGATGAACGCCTGTCCACCGTTGCCGTCACCCGCGCCATGCTGGAGTCCGACACCTCGCGCGCGAAACGGGCGAAAGCGGTCGATAAAATGGCCGCCGCCTATATCCTGCAAGGCGCACTCGACGCCATGCGCTGAGACGCGTTTCAAAAAAATCATCTTGCGCTTGCCGCGCCCCCTCAAGCTGGCTATACAGTTTGCTTTTAATGACAAACACAGATCCCATACGATTTGCCCATCGGCATCTCCTCGATATCGCGCGGCTCAACGCCAGTGATATCACCCAGATTTTATCCCTTGCCGAGCATTATGCGGAATTGTCCCGCACTCCCGACAAGAACCGCGACCTGCTACGCGGCAAGACGCAGATAAACCTGTTTTTCGAAAACTCCACCCGCACCCGCACCTCGTTCGAGCTGGCGGGCAAACGGCTTGGCGCCGATGTCATCAATATGTCGGTCGATTCCTCCTCGGTGAAAAAGGGGGAAACGCTGATCGACACCGCGATGACGCTGAACGCCATGCACCCGGACGTGCTGGTGATCCGCCATGGCGATTCGGGCGCGCCGCATCTGCTGGCGCAGAAGGTTGATTGCGCGGTGATCAATGGCGGCGACGGTAGCCATGAACATCCGACGCAGGCGCTGCTCGATGCGCTGACCATCAAGCGCCGCAAGGGCCGCCTTGAAGGGCTGACCGTCGCCATCTGCGGCGATATTCAGCACAGCCGCGTCGCCCGCTCCAACATCGCGCTGCTCAATATCATGGGCGCGCGGGTGCGTATTGTCGGGCCGACGACGCTGATCCCGTCCAACGCCGCGAAGATGGGGGTTGAGGTCTACAACAAGATGTCCGAAGGGCTGAAGGATGCCGATATCGTCATGATGCTGCGATTACAGACGGAACGCATGCAGGGCTCCTTCGTGCCGTCGATCCGCGAATATTTCCACTTCTTCGGGCTGAATGCGGAGAAACTCTCGGTCGCCAAGCCGGATGCCCTCATCATGCACCCGGGGCCGATGAACCGCGGCGTCGAGATTGACAGCGAGACCGCCGATGATCTCAACAACAGCGCCATATCGGAACAGGTGGAGATGGGCGTCGCCGTGCGCATGGCCTGCCTCGACCTTCTGACGCGGGGGGGCAAATAATGGCAACACCGCCTCTCGCCCTTCTCAATGCCCGGCTGCTCGATCCCGCGACGGAGACGGATACCCGCGGCGGCGTTCTGATCGACAAGGGGAAAATCCTCGATTGGGGCGCGCATATCACGAAGGACAATATTCCGGACGGGTCGGAGATCATTGACGCAGGCGGGCTCTGTCTCGCGCCCGGTCTGGTCGATGCCCATGCCTATCTTTGTGAGCCCGGCAAGGAACACCGCGAAACCATGGCGAGCGCCGGGATGGCCGCCGCCGCCGGGGGCGTCACCACCATCAACGCCCTGCCCGCGACCGAGCCGGTGATTGACGATCCGGCCATTGTCGAAATGGTGCTGCGGCGGGCGAAATCCCGCTCCGCCGTCAATATTGTTGTGACCGCCGCCCTCACCAAGGGGCTGGAAGGGCGCGAAATGGCGGAATTCGGCCTGCTGGCGGAGGCGGGCGCCGTCGCCTTCAGCGATGGGCAGTTCGCCATTGGCGATATCAATCTGATGCGCCGGGCGCTGGCCTATTCCGTCATGTTCGACCGGCCCCTGATCGTCCATGCGGAGGATCCCGGCCTTGCCGCAAACGGCGTTATGACGGGCGGACGGACGGCAACTTTCATGGGCCTCAAATCCATCCCCGCCTGCGCCGAGGCCATTCTGGTGGAGCGCGATATCCGCCTCGTCAAAATGACCGGCGCGCGCTGGCATGCGGCGCATCTCAGCACCCGCGACGCCCTCGACACCCTCCGGCGCGCAAAAAATGACGGCCTCCATGTCACCGCCGGGACCGCGCCGCACTATCACGCGCTCAATGATCTGGAGCTTGGCGAATACCGCACCTTTGCCCGCGTCTCGCCGCCGCTGCGCGAGGAAAGCGAGCGCCTCGCCGTGATCGAGGGGATCAAGGATGGCACCATTGATGTCATCTCTTCGCAGCATCTGCCGCAGAGCGCCGACAGCAAGCGCGTGCCGTTCGCCCAGGCCAAACCCGGTGTGATCGGGCTGGAGACCATGCTGCCGGTCAGCCTCCGCCTCTATCACAATGGCGATGTCAGCCTGCTGCGTCTGCTGCATACCATGACGGTCGCGCCTGCAAAGCTGCTCGGGCTGGAGGCGGGCGCGCTTAAAAAAGGCGCGGCAGCGGATCTTATCCTGTTCGATACGGAAAAACCGTGGCAGGTGGATGGCGATGCGCTGCTGTCAAAATCCAAGAATACCGCCTTTGACGGTCATCTGCTGCAGGGGCGGGTTGTCCGCACCCTGGTGGGCGGCAAGACCGTGTTTGAGCGATCATAAGCGAAGGGAACCCCCATGCCTGAACCGCTCGGCGATATCAGCTTCACCTGGCCGTTTTTTGCCGCCGCGCTGATCGGCTATCTGATCGGCTCCATCCCGTTCGGGCTGCTGCTCACCAGAATGGCCGGGCTCGGCGATGTGCGCAAGATCGGCTCGGGCAATATCGGCGCGACCAATGTGCTCCGGACCGGCAAGAAGGGCCTCGCGCTCGCCACCCTGCTGCTCGATGGCGGCAAGGGCGCCCTTGTCGTCATTCTCGCCAATATATTCCTCACGCAGGATTACGCGGTGCTGGCGGGCGGCGGGGCGTTTCTTGGGCATCTCTATCCGATCTGGCTGAAATTCAAAGGCGGCAAGGGCGTCGCCACCTTTATCGGCGTGATGCTGGCGATCAGCTGGCCCGCCGGGATTGGCGTGGCGCTCACCTGGCTGCTGACGGCGCTGATCTTTCGGATTTCCTCTCTCGCGGCGCTGGTCGCCGCCGCGCTCGCGCCGCTCTATCTCTATGTGCTGAAAATATACTCTCCCTTCGGCGGGAGCTATTTCGGCGATACCCAGCGGATCGAATTCGCCGCCGCCATGGCGGTGTTGATCTTCCTGCGCCACCGCGAAAATATCGCCCGTCTTGTCAAGGGGACGGAACCGCGCATCGGGGCCGGCAAAAAATCATAAATCACGAAGGCGGCGGCTTTTCCGTTTATTCCGAAACAGACCGGAAATGGAAAAGTCAGATGATCGCATCGGAATCCCCCTCGATGATGGAGGTGACCGTCCGGCGGCTGCAACGCCTGCAACAGGCGGCGCGCGCCGCGTATCAGCGGCATGTCCAGGGGTCGCAGGCGGAAATGACGGCGTGGCGGGCGCGGTTTTGTGAAAATTTCCTGCCCTCTGAACTTGCCACCCTGAAGGCAATGCATGAACGGGATGAGGAAAGGAAAGGCACGGAAATGGCGGATACCCTCGACATCCCGCCTGTCCCGCCCCCGCACAAGGCGGAAAAGGCGGAGGATGACGCGCCGCCCCGGCCCCGCCGCCGCAAAGCCTTGCGCAAAAACCGCCCCCGGCCGCGCCTGACGCTGTACGGCGTTTCGCCACCCTCTCCGCCCGCTTCTACCGGATCGGAGGACGCGCCTTCCGGTGCTGCGCCGGAGACGGAGGCGGAGACGGAAGACACCCTTGATGCGGAGATCGAGCAGCGCCTGCTCGACGAAATTGATCAGGTGGCGAAAATCCTGCACGCGCGGGAGGAAATCAAGGCGACAGCCAAGGCCGCGGAACCTCCCGCGCAAGCGCCGACGGAAGCACCCAACCCGCCGGAGACGCCGCAGGATAAGGCCACGCAGAAAAAGGGCCGGTTCCTGAAAAATCTGTTTGATGTGAAGCCCCGGTTCCGCTGATCCATCCGCCGCCACCGGGGGAGGCAATAGATAATGGTGTAAGTTTAACCATAGAATTCAATTGACGCGATTTAATATCTCCTGTCATCTTCTGCAGATGGAGCAAACGCGCGAACTATCCCGAAGTGAACGGCTGGACTGGCTCAGGCTGATCCGTTCGGAGAATGTCGGCCCCATCACTTTTTTCCAGCTTCTCGGCCGGTTCGGGACGGCCGCAAAGGCGCTGGAGGCCCTGCCGGAGCTGGCCCGCCGGGGGGGCCGCAAGAAGCCGATCCGCGTCTTTCCCGCCGCCACCGCACGCGAGGAGATGGACACACTGGAGCAGTTCGGAGCCACCCTGATGGCGGCAATCGAGCCCGGCTATCCGAAACCGCTGCGCCAGATTGCCGATCCCCCGCCCATCCTGACCCTGCATGGACACCCGGAGCTGTTGAACCGGGATATCCTCGCCATTGTCGGCGCGCGCAATGCCTCCGCCGCGGCCATTCGTCTCACCCGGCAGATTGCGGGCGAGCTGTCGAAAGGCCATCTCGTCATTGCCTCCGGCCTCGCGCGCGGGATCGACACGGCGGCCCATGTTGCGGCGCTCGACGGCGGGACGATCGCGGTGGTCGGCGGCGGCATCGACTATCCCTACCCGAGAGAAAACGCCGCCCTTCAGGCCGAAATTGGCGCGCGCGGCTGCGTCATCGCCGAACAGCCCTTCGGCACCGTGCCGCAGGCCCGCCACTTCCCGCGCCGCAACCGCATTATCTCTGGCCTCGCGCGGGGCGTGCTGGTGGCGGAGGCATCGCCGAAATCCGGCTCGCTGATCACCGCCCGGATGGCCCTTGAGCAGGGGCGCGAGGTGTTTGCCATTCCGGGATCCCCGCTCGATCCGCGCGCCCGTGGCGGCAACAGCCTGATCCGGAATGGCGCAACGCTGATCGAAGGGGCGGAAGATATTTTTGACGCCCTTCAGACCCTGCGCCACCGTCCCCTCGGCGAACCGGACCAGCCGCTATTGCCCCTGTTCGATCCCGTCCCCCCCGACGAAGCCGAGCTGCAATCCGCCCGGCCGGATATCGTCAATTTCCTGAGTGCCACCCCCATCGAAATTGACGAGATTATCCGCCTGAGCGGGCAGCCGCCCGCCCTCGTCCTGACGATTTTACTTGAACTGGAGCTGGCAGGCAGAATAGAACGCCATTTCGGGAACAGGGTTTCCATCGCCCTCTAGCGTCTCTATATAACACGGGACGTAATGAAACCGGCCCGAAGAAAACGGAAGGAAGCCTGCGGTACTGATATGAACGTAGTAGTTGTCGAATCCCCTGCGAAAGCCAAGACGATCAACAAATATCTCGGCAAGGACTATACGGTTCTGGCCTCCTACGGGCATATCCGCGATCTGCCATCGAAGGACGGATCGGTGGAACCGGATCAGGATTTCGCCATGCATTATCAGAATGATGCAAAGTCGGCGAAACATATCAAGGCCATTGCCGATGCGCTGAACGGCGCGGAGAATCTCTATCTCGCGACTGACCCGGACCGCGAGGGGGAGGCCATCGCCTGGCATGTGCTGAAGGTGATGGAGGAGAAAAAGAAGCTGAAGGGCGCGAAAGTGAGCCGCGTCGTCTTCAACGAAATCACCAAGCGCGCCGTGCTGGAAGGCATCGCCCATCCGCGCGAGCTGGATATGAATCTGGTGAATGCGCAGCAGGCCCGCCGCGCCCTCGACTATCTGGTCGGCTTCACCCTGTCGCCGGTGCTGTGGCGCAAACTGCCGGGCGCGAAATCAGCGGGGCGCGTGCAATCCGTCGCGCTGCGCCTGATCTGCGAGCGGGAGCTGGAAATTGACGCCTTCCGGAGTGAGGAATACTGGACCATCGATGCCGACTTCCTGACGGGGAAGAAGGACAGCATCACTGCCCGCCTCATTCAGTATGACGGCAACAAGCTCGATAAATTCGCCTTTCCCGATGCGACCAGCGCCGAGGCCGCTGCCGGTAAAATCCGTGAAGGCAGCTTCAAAATTGCCGATGTCACGCAGAAACCGGCGAAGCGCAATCCCTCCCCGCCCTTTACCACCTCCACCCTGCAACAGGAGGCGAGCCGCAAGCTCGGCTATGGCGCGAAGCGGACGATGATGGTGGCGCAGAAGCTTTATGAGGGCTTCAATCTCGGCGGCGAGACACAGGGTCTGATCACCTATATGCGAACCGACGGTGTCAGCCTCGCGGCAGAGGCGGTGAACAGCGCCCGCGACGTGATCGCAAAGGAATACGGCAAGGAGTACCTGCCCGAAAAACCGCGGATGTACAAATCCAAGTCGAAGAACGCGCAGGAAGCCCATGAAGCGATCCGCCCGACCGACCTCAGCCGCACCCCGGCGATGGTCGCGAAATATCTCGATAGCGAACATCTGCGCCTTTACGAACTGATCTGGACGCGCACCATCGCCAGCCAGATGGAAAGCGCGCAACTGGAACGCACGACCATTGATTTCAGCGATGGCGCGGGCCAGACTTTGCGCGCGACCGGTAGCGTTGTCCGTTTTCCAGGCTTCCTCAAGCTCTATGAAGAGGGGCGCGACGATGCCGCCGATGACGAAGGCGGCAAGCGCCTTCCCCCCGTCACGGCGGGCGAGACCGTCGATACGGCGGATGTGCGTGCCGATCAGCATTTCACCGAACCGCCGCCCCGCTATTCCGAAGCAAGCCTGGTCAAAAAGCTCGAAGAACTCGGCATCGGCCGCCCGTCCACCTACGCCTCCATCATCTCGGTGTTGCAGGACCGCGATTATGTGCGGTTGGATCAGAAACGCTTTATCCCAGAAGACAAGGGACAGCTAGTCACCGCTTTCCTCGCTTCCTTCTTCACCCGCTATGTGGAATATGACTTTACGGCGCAGCTTGAAGAAAAACTCGATGACGTTTCTGACGCCAAGATAGACTGGAAGCAGGTATTGCGCGATTTCTGGTTTGATTTCAATACACTGGTCGAGGGAACGGCGGAACTGCGCGTCTCCGACGTGCTGGAGGAGTTGAACCGCGTTCTTGCCCCGCATATCTTCCCCGAGACGGAAGACGGCAAGGATCCGCGCGCCTGCCCGAAATGCGCAGAAGGACGTCTGAGCCTGAAAACCGGCCGTTTCGGCGCCTTTATCGGCTGTTCCAACTATCCCGAATGCCGCTTCACCCGCCAGCTTGGCGATCATGCGGACGAGGGGGACGCAACGCCGGATGACGGACCGAAGGAGCTGGGTCAGGATCCCGAAACCGGCCTGATGATCAGCTTGCGCAAGGGTCCTTATGGCCCCTATCTCCAGCTTGGCGAGGCGGAGCCGAAGAAGAAACCGAAGCGGGTCTCCATCCCCAAGGATATTGCGCTGGAAGATCTTGATTTCGATCTGGCGGTGCAACTTATCGGCCTGCCGCGCGATATCGGCCCGCATCCGGAAAGCGGCGTGATGATCACCGCCGGGCTCGGCCGTTATGGCCCCTATGTGGAATGCGACCGGAAATATGGCAAGCTGCCCAATGCTATGGAAGTGCTGACTGTTGGCATGAACCGCGCGGTCGAGCTGCTGGCGGAAGCCAAGGGACGCAGCGGCGGCGCAGGCCGCGGCGCGGCGCCGCTGCGGGTGATTGGTCCGCATCCCGCGGACGGGGCCGACATCAATGTGAAAGACGGCCGCTACGGCGCCTATGTGACCCATGGCGGCATCAATGCGACAATTCCGAAGGGCTCCGACCCNCTGACCATCTCGCTGGAAGACGCNGTCACNCTGCTGGCNGAACGGGCCGAGAANAGCGGCAAGAAGCCGAAACTCGCCAAAAAAGCCGGAACNACGGCCAAAGCNAAGAGNGGCGGCAAGAGCAAAGCNGCNGCNAAAAAGAAATCGNCNGCGAAAAAATCTCCGGCAAANAAATCGTCCGCAGCGGCGGANTAACCGGTCCATGCGACCAGAAAACAGGATATTTTGACCCGCAAACCGNCACAACCGGGACATCTGCCAAGCAAGGAGCANCTGCGCGCCTTCATTGACGAAAGCGAAACACCCGTCGGCAAGCGCGAGATNGCCCGCGCCTTCAATATCAAGGGGNCGGATCGCATCCCTCTCAANAAGCTGNTGAANGANCTGGTTGACGAAGGTCATCTGGAACGCGGCCGCAAGCGGGAANTGGNGCCAANAGGNGCGCTTCCCGCNGTCGCGGTGATNGANGTNGTGCGTCTGGATGCGGATGGCGAACCGNTNGCNCGCCCCGCAAGCTGGCAGGACGNGGCGGCAGCCCCCCTNATNTANTTTGCCCGCACCGGCAAACGTGACCNGACCAGCGCCCCCGGCGTTGGCGACCGCCTGCTTGCCCGNCTNNNNCGNCAGAAGGACGGCAGNTATGAAGCGAAAGTCATCCGCCTGCTGGAGGCNTCCGCCGGGCCNGTNCTCGGTGTTTATTCGAAAGTCGGCAAGGATGGCCGGGTNCANCCNACCAACCGCAAGCTNAAAAAAGAAATCATCATCCGCCATGAAAANTCGCTGGGCGCGCAAAGCGGTGAGGTGGTGCTGTGCGATATCCTGCCGGGNAAGGCCCTCGCNTTGCCGGAAGGACGGGTCACGCAACGGGTTGGNCCGCTNGACGANGCCACNTCCGTCAGCCTGATTGCNATCCACACCCATGGTATCCCCGATATTTTTGANGATGCGGCNATCGANCAGGCGCTGGCCGCGCAGCCGGTCAGCCTCGGCACNCGCACCGATTTNCGNNCNCTGCCCATCATTNCCATCGACCCCGCCGATGCGCGCGACCGGGACGATGCGGTGTGGGCNGCGCCNGATGACGATCCGGCCAATGAAGGCGGCTGGCAGGTNATCGTCGCCATTGCCGATGTTGCCCACTATGTAANCCACGGCAGCCCGCTCGANCAGGCCGCGCGNGANCGGGGCAACAGCGTCTATTTTCCNGATCGCGTTGTGCCGATGCTGCCCCATGAGCTGTCCAGCGATCTCTGCTCNNTGCATGANAATGTNGANCGGCCGGTNATGNCGGTGAAAATGTGGTTCGATGCNNCGGGGAACAAGCTCCGNCATCAGTTCATGCGCGCGATGATCCGCTCCCTCGCCTCCCTCNCCTACCGGCAGGTGCAGGACGCGCATGACGGCCACCCGGATGAGAAAACNGCGCCGATCTATGAAGATGTGATCCGCCCGCTCTATGGGGCCTATGAGGCNCTNAAAAAAGCGCGGGCNAAGCGCCAGCCGCTGGATCTTGACCTGCCGGAACGNTGGATCGAATTTGGCGAGGATGGCTTCATCAAGGCCGTGCATAAGCGCGAGCGCTTTGCGGCGCATATGCTGATCGANGAGTTCATGATCCAGGCCAATGTCTCGGCCGCCGAAACGCTGGTGAAACGAAAACAGCCCTGCATGTTCCGTGTCCATGAACCGCCCGCNGCCGANAAGCTGGNGGGCNTGCAGGAGACGCTGGCCGAGATGGATATCCGNTTCGCCAAAGGACAGGGCGTGACCACCGCCACCTTCAATCGCATNCTCGNCCAGGCNAANACCGAGATCGACAAGGAGCTGGTCAGNTCCCTGATCCTGCGCAGCCAGTCGCAAGCCGTCTACAGCCCCGAAAANCTGCATCATTTCGGCCTGCATTTGCAGAATTACGCGCATTTCACCTCGCCCATCCGGCGCTANGCGGATTTGCTNGTCCACCGCAGCCTGATTGCCACGCTGGGGTTCGGCAAGGACGGGTTGAAAGCGGAAGAAGCCGCGGANTTCGAGGANATCGGCACGGCCATATCGGCNACCGAACGGCGCGCCATGGTGGCGGAACGGGAAACGGTNGATCGNTTCACCGCCGTTTTCCTCGCCAACAAGGTGGGGGAAATCTTCCCGGCCAAGGTGTCCGGCGTGACCCGCGCCGGCCTGTTCCTCACCCTGGATGAAAGCGGCGCAGACGCCCTCGCACCCATCTCCACCCTCGGCCGTGACTATTTTCGTTTCGATCCCGACCGGCATTTGCTGATCGGCGAACGAACGGGGGTGAGCTATCGCCTCGCCGACCGGCTGATGGTCTGCATCCGTGAGGTGGATATCGTCACCGGCAGCATGATTGTCAGTATCGAAGACGGGCGCGAGGAGGACGAAGGCCTCGCTCCCCGCCGTCATCCGGGCGCGGGCAGATCGCGGAGTACGGGGAAAAAGGAGCGCGCCCCCACCAGAGGGGAAAAGGCAACGCAGGCGGCCAGGGCGGCAAAGAAGAAAAAACGCACCCTGCCGAAAGGAAAACGGAAATCCCGCCGCCCCACCGGCCGCGACTGATCTCTGCGGCAGAGTGTCGCAAAGGGCTTTTGCGCTTAGAAATCATGCCTAAGTGATGCTAGGATATTATATATGAAGGATTTAAGGTAATTATCCGAATGCATATTGTCACTGCACCAAGATCCGTAGCCCAGGCTATTCTCCATGGACTGCGCCGCCGCTGCCCCAATTGCGGCGAAGGTCAGGTTTTCAACAAATATATCAAGGTCAACCACACCTGCGATCATTGTGGACTGGAACTGCATCACCAGCGCGCCGACGACGCGCCGCCCTATTTCACCATGTTCATTGTGCTGCATGTGGTGATTTCCGGCCTGGTGGCTCTGGAACAGGCCTACAGCCCGGCCATGTGGGTACAGCTCGCCCTCTGGCTACCCATATCGCTTGTCTTTGCCCTCTGGCTGTTGCCCCGGGTCAAGGGCGCGCTGATCGGCATTCAATGGGCCCGGCAGATGCACGGCTTCGGCGGCGATTTCACCTAAAGCATCTGGACTTGCCTGCCCCGGCGGTGCATATTGGGGAAAAAGGAAGTTCAGAAGATGAGTACGGATAAGAAAAGAACCGTTGCGGAAGACCGCACAGACGGCACCAAAGCGCCGCGCCCGAAAGATGCAGCAACCCTGATCCTCTACCGCCAGAGCAGCAAGACTGTCGAGATCCTGATGGGAGAACGCAGCGGCAGGCACAGCTTCATGCCCAACACCTATGTTTTCCCGGGCGGACGGGTGGACGCNAGCGACAGCCGCATCCCGCCAGCCCGCGATCTGCGCGACGACGTGATGGCGCGNCTCATACGCGGCGGCTGCACCCCGGCGCGGGCGCGCGCCCTCGGTATNGCCGCCGTGCGCGAAACATTCGAGGAAACGGGTCTCTGCCTGGCGGGCACCTATGAAGCCCCCCGAAAATCGCGTGTTGCNGTCTGGAACGACTTCGGCGATGCCTTATGNGGCCCCGATCTNTCCAAGCTCGACTANATCGCCCGCGCCGTGACGCCCCCGGCNCGCAAAAAGCGCTTCAATACCCGCTTTTTCGTTGCCGACGCGGACACCATGCAGGGCGAGATCAAGGGNTCCGGCGAATTGCTGGATTTGAAATGGGTCACCCTACCGCAAGCGCTTGAGCTCGATATCCCGCTCATCACCGAAAGNGTGCTGGGATATGCGGATGCCTTTTTCAAAACCCGCCCNCCAAAGGATCCGTCGGTNCCCGTCCCCCGTTTCCATATGCGGTACGGCAAGCGGGTTTATGGCGAAGAATGACGGCTCTCTCCCGACCCNCAAGGCCGGTCACGCCCCGTCACGCCGCCAGCCTTGTCATTTATGAACAGCGGGCGGATGATCTNTATGTCCTGATGGGAAAGCGGTCAAAAAAGCACCGCTTCCTGCCTGATGTCTATGTGTTTCCGGGCGGCCGGGTGGATCCGGCGGACGCCGGNATGACGCCGCTNGCCCCGCTCAATCCGGAGATTGCAGCCCAACTCTCNCAGCCNGCGGGGATGGCCCATGCCATCGCCAATGCGGCGGTGCGCGAAACCCATGAGGAGACGGGNCTCGTCATCGGCGATCTGGAGGATGACCTGCTGCGTCCGGATCATTCCCGCCTCGACTTCATCGCCCGGGCNATNACCCCGACNAACAGCCCGATCCGTTTCAACACCCGCTTNCTCACNATNGAGGCGGCGCATGTTACCGGCGATCTCGGCGGNTCGGGNGAGNTGATNGANCTGCGCTGGATCCCACTCGGCGCGGTGCATGAGGTGCCGCTNATTGATGTGACGGAATTCGTGCTTGGCGAAGTGGATCGCAAAATCAGAAAACCCCGNTCGGTCGCCCGGCCTCTCTCCGCNGCGAAAGTTCCNCTCTTCACCTATTACAGAGGCAGGCCNTTTATCCGTCATTACGACCATGGCTGANACCGGCGGTNNNNATAACCGCCGGGCGCTNATTGCCGTGATTGCNGCNGTNACCGCCATGTCGGTCTCNCTCAGCCTGTCCATTCCGCTGGTCTCTCTGCTGTTGGAAAANCGGGGCTATGGCAGCGACGTGATCGGNCTGATGGGGGCCGTNCCNGCCCTCGCCTTCCTGATCGCCTCCCCCTTCATTCCCGNCGCNACGCGGCATTTCGGATCCGGCGCNNTGNTNTGGGCCGGGCTGCTGGTNGCGGCNGGCTCCATCCTCGGGCTCGCGNTCTGGGACAATATCTATTTCTGGTTNGTNCTGCGGCTGCTCATCGGGCTCGCNATGGCGGTGCTNTTCCTGATCAGNGAAACCTGGCTCAACACCATNGCNCGGGAAGAGACGCGCGGCCGGACGGTGGCNATNTANATGTCCTCCATGACCCTNGGNTTNGCNTTNGGCCCGGTGCTGATCAACCTNATCGGCGCAGAGGGCAGCCGCCCNTTTATTGTNTCNTCCCTGATCGTGATGTCGGCGGGGATNGCCTTTCTNACGGTTGGCGACCGNTTTCCAAATCTGGGCGAGAAAAGCCGCCATTCGATCCTCTCNTTCATCCGNGCCGCGCCGATGATCAGCGCNGCGACNCTGCTGGTTGCCTTTTTTGATGGTTCNGTNCTNACNNTGCTGCCGGTNTATGGCGTCAAGAACGGACAGACCCTTGAGTTCGCGGTATTGATGACCAGNGCGCTTCTGGCCGGAAATATCCTGCTGCAATANCCCATCGGCTGGCTGGCCGACCGGGTGGAGCGCGGCAAGGTGATTCTCGGCTGCGGCGTTATCGGNGTGGCGGGCGCGCTGCTGCTNCCGCTCGTCATGCCGACAAGCCNNCTCCTCTGGCCNCTGCTGATNGTCTGGGGNGGCGGGGTNGTGGGCACCTATACCATTGCGCTTGTCCTGATGGGGCAGGATTTCAAGGGCGGCGATCTGGTGATGGCGACAACGGCAGTGACCGCCGTCTGGGGCTTTGGCAGCCTGCTGGGCCCGCTTTTTGCCGGGGTGGCGATGGAAATATACGAACCGCACGGCATGCCGCTCACCTTTGCGGCGGCCTGCCTGATCTTCGTCCTGATCTCCGCCCTTTCGCTCCGGCGGGGCAATCGCCGGTAATTTTGCGAATTTTCCAAGCTCGCGCTTGACTTCGCTGATTAAATCCGTATTTTCCGGGCTTCGATCATTATTTACTTCCGCGCATCCTGCGGGAGATCACTGGAGTTTCGGACATGGCTAAGCCGACAACATTGAAAATCAGGCTGGTAAGCACTGCGGACACCGGCTTTTTCTATGTCACCAAGAAGAATCCGCGCACGATGACGGAAAAGATGGTTGTGCGCAAGTATGACCCCGTTGCGCGCAAGCATGTGGACTTCAAGGAAGCGAAAATCAAATAACCCTCCTCTATGCCCTAAAAAAACAGGCCGCATCATGCGGCCTTTTTCATGGGAAATCCGGCGGGGCGTCCGGCGGGCGTTTACAAGCCTAGCGGGCGACGCTTTCCGAAGATTTCTGAAATACTTCAACGGATGAAGTCGCCACCACAACCCTGTTACGGCCATCCTTCTTCGCCTTGTAAAGCGCTTCATCGGCCCGTTTCAGGAGAATGTCCGATTGCTCCTGCTCCTGCGAGACGGTGACGCCGATGGAGCAGGTGATATCCAGCGTGAGTCGGCCTCGGCTGACGACAAAGGGTTTTTCCGCAATATGGCGGCGCAGGCGTTCCGCAACCGTCAAGGCGACGGAAATATCCGTATCCGGCATGACCACGACAAATTCCTCCCCGCCATAGCGGCAGGCAAGGTCGATGCCGCGCACGCCGGTCGCAATACGGCAGGAAAATTCCTTGATCACCTCGTCCCCCACATCATGACCATGGGTATCATTGACGGGTTTAAAGAAATCAATATCCATGATCATCACGCAGACCGGTTTGTAATCCAGCCGCGCGCGTTGCAGCATAGCATCGAGATGATTGGACATATAGCGGCGGTTATAAAGGCCGGTCAGGCTGTCTGTCACCGCTAGTTCCAGAGACCGGTGGAAATTATGGCGCAGCCGGTCCTGATACTGTTTACGCAGGATCTGGGTCCGGGTGCGGACGATCAGCTCATTGGTGTCGATCGGGCGCATCACATAATCATTGATGCCGATTTCCATTCCCTTGATCAACTTGTCATTATCGGCCTCATCAACAAGGGTGAGGATGGGAAGCTGCCGGGTTTCCTCCAGGCTGCGGATGCGTGAACAGAGCCTGAGCGGGTCGTAATTCGCGGAATCAAGACTGATCACGGCAAGATCGAAATCACCGCCACGCAGGCGGATCAGCGCCTCTTCCATATCCGGTTCCAGCGTAGTGTCATAAGTTTCCGCATAAAGTTCTTTTATCAGCCGGACGGAATATTCGTTATCGTCGATCACCAGAATACGGGCGCGCTGGATGGCCTCCTCTTTCCGGTCGGACATGGAGATCACGCCAAGTTCAGAGCTTGTCTCCTCCCGCAGGCGGAATTCATCCATCATCATTTTAAGCCGCAGCAGGGATTTCACCCGCGCAAACAGGGCAAGGTCATCGACCGGCTTGGTCAGGAAATCATCGGCCCCCGCCTCCAGCCCCTGCACCCGGTCCGTCGCCTCGCTGAGGGCGGTGACCATGATCACGGGAATATGGGAGGTCTGGCGGTCCGCTTTCAGACGGCGGCAGACTTCAAAGCCGTCCATCTGCGGCATCATCACATCCAGCAATATGAGATCGGGCTGTTGCTCACTGGCAATCTTGAGCGCATCCGGCCCGTTATAGGCCGTCACCACGTCATAATACTCGACGGACAGCTTTGCCTCGAGGATTTTGACATTCGGGATGACGTCATCGACGACCAGAATACGTGCAGACATATATCAGCTCAGAAATTCTTTGACCGTATTGAGAAAATTTTCGACGGAGATCGGTTTGGCGATATAGGCCTCGCACCCCCCCTCGCGGATTTTTTCTTCATCCCCCTTCATCGCAAATGCCGTAACTGCAATAACGGGGATGGATTTCAACGTCTCATCCTCCTTTATCCATTTCGTCACTTCGAGTCCGGAGACTTCGGGCAACTGAATGTCCATCAGGATCAGATCAGGCGTATGTTCGCGCGCCAGACTGAGTGCTTCCATGCCGTCCTTGGTCTGAATGGTGTTATAACCATGTGCTTCCAGAAGGTCATGGAACAGTTTCATATTTAAGTCGTTATCCTCGACAATCAATACTGTCTTCATTTTCAACCCGTTCATTCCTGAGTTCAAACACCGCAGGCAAGTGTTTTTAACGATGCCGTTCAGCTTACCAATTTCATTTTGCACGGCTTGAGACTATCATTCGTACTCACTAAACAGAAATATGTTTAATTTTCCATTACCGGAAGCGGCTTAAGGGAAGATAAAGTGCGATGGACCGCGAAAAAGCAGAAATTACCGCTCTCAGGGCGCTTGCCTATCTGGCGGGAAATGAGAAAAACCTGGACCGGATGATGCGGGAGACCGGCATCGACCCCCGTGACCTGGCAACAACCGGGGACAGCGGAGAAATCCTGGCGGGTATCCTTGATTTTCTGCTGGGCCATGAAGATATGCTGATAGATTTCTGCGAACATGAAAAAATGGACGCCTTGACCCCGGCCCGCGCCCGCAGGCTCCTGCCCGGCGCCCCGATGGAGGATTACTGACTATGTTTACCGGCATTCACGATGATGTGCGGCCGCAGCTTGAAACGCTCCGTATTGACAAGGACCGCCCGCTTGTCATTACGGACGCTGACGAGGTGCTGTTCAATTTCATGGTCGGGCTGGAGGAATTTCTCGGCACGCGCGAGCTTTATTTTGACTGGTCGTCCTTTGCCCTGACCGGCAATATCCGCCGTATCACATCGCGGGAACCTATAGAGCAGCAGGAAGTCGGCGGATTGCTGATGGATTTTTTCGATCAGCGCTGCGCTGATCTGCCAGCCGTTGATGGCGCCGCGGAAGGCCTCGCCAGCCTGAGTGGGCATGCGCAGATTGTCGTTCTCAGCAATGTACCTCCCAAATACGCGGAGAAACGCCGCGCCGGACTCTTAAGCGGTGGCATGGATTTCCCGCTCATCGCCAATATCGGCAGCAAGGGGGAAGTGGTGCGCTTCCTCACCGACGGGCTGGAAGCGCCCGCCTTCTTCATCGACGATATCCCGCATAACCACAGTTCGGTCAACAAGCATGCCGCCCATGTGCAGCGGCTGCATTATATCGCCGATGCCCGGCTTTCGAAACTGCTCGGCCCGGCGGAGCATAGCCATACCCGCCTGCATAGCTGGCCGGAGATCAGCGATCATATCATCCGTCATATCACGACGGGTGGTTTCTGACAGGCGCAGCATGGCGAGTCTTTGCCGACAATGCCTCAGCATTCTGGACGCAACCGCCCGCCCCGCCGATGGCCGCTGCCCGCACTGTCGCTCGCCCCGGCTTCTCCATCATATGGAGCTGTTTGATCTGGCCATCGCCCATGTGGATTGCGATGCCTTCTATGCCGCCGTGGAAAAGCGCGACAATCCCACGCTCCGGGCAAAGGCGGTCATTATCGCCCATGACAGCGCGCGCAGCGTTGTCTCCACCTGCTGCTATATCGCGCGCATGTCTGGGGTGCGCTCGGCCATGCCGCTGTTTAAGGCCAAGCGGCTCTGTCCCGATGCGACAATCATCCCGCCCGATATGGCGAAATATCGTAAAGCCAGCCAGGAAATCCGCCAGCTTTTCAACCAGCTGACGCCGGATGTGGAGCCACTGTCGCTCGATGAGGCATTCCTCGACCTCACCGGAACCGAGCGGCTGCACCATCGCAATCCCGCCCAGTCCATGGCCTGGCTCGCCCGCGAGATTGACACCCGCATCGGCATCACCGTTTCAGTCGGGCTCAGCTATAACAAATATCTCGCCAAGCTTGCCTCCGATCTCGACAAGCCCAACGGATTTGCCGTCATCGGGCGGGCGGAGGCAAAAGATTTCCTGAGCCGCCGTCCGGTCAGTGATATCTGGGGCGTCGGCAAGGCGCTGGAGCGCAAGCTGGCAGGCGAAGGAATTACCCTCATCGGTCAGCTTCAGCATCGCGAGAAAAACGAGCTGATCGCCCGCTATGGGGTGATGGGCGGGCGGCTCTATCATCTGTCCCGCGGCGAAGATGACCGGCGGGTGAAAGCCGATCTGGTGGCGAAAAGCATCTCGGCCGAGACAACTTTCGAGACCGATATTGACGATCCGGAGATCCTGCTTGCCCGTCTCTGGCCGCTTTGTGAAAAAGTATCCCGGCGGTTAAAACAATCGGGGAAAGCCGGCAAGACTATTACCCTGAAACTCAAAACCGGGGATTTCAGAACCCTGACCCGCAGCCACACCCTGCCCCAGCCGACGCAGCTTGCCGAAACTCTCTACAAGGCCGTGCGGCCACTACTGGAAAAGGCGGCGGTGGAGCATGACTTCCGGCTGATCGGCGTCGGCGTCAGCAGCTTCGGCGATATCGAGGATGCGGACCGTCCCGACCTGCTGAGCCCCAAAACCGATAATATCAAGAATGTCGAAGCGGCCATCGACCGGGTGCGGGAAAAATTTGGCGACAAGATTATCCTGCGTGGACGGGGCCTGCCGACGAAAAAGCCCTGACTGACGCCAAGAGGCAGGCCCTTCACAACAGGCCGCGGCAGCCTTTTACGAGCATTTCTCCATCTCCAGCATGGTCAGTTCCGATAACTCACCCTTGAGAGAGAAATCCATGTAATCAAGATGCAGATCGGTGGCGACGCCATTATCGAAGATTTTCATGCTGATCTTGTAATCAGGCTCCGTCTGCTGCCCGCGCAAATCGAAATAGGAAATCTGTAACGGCCAGTAGGTCCGCCCCTGCAATGGCTTGGCAATGTCTTCCGCCTGCAGCAGCGTCTGTCCTTTGCCGATCACCGCCAGGGTATCGGAGAGCCCCTCCTCCCCGTTGCCATCATAGACCTTGGCCGAGAAAAGTTTGCGTCCCGCCGCCGCCGCCTTGATCACCTGGCGGCTATGCTCCCCTGGAAAGATAACGCCGCTCGGCAGCGTCAGACTGGTGTTCGGCGGTACACGAAAGGTCACGGTTACCCCTGCCTCGTCGCGCTGCGCTATGCCGCTGTATTTCTCCAGAAGCTGGCCATTCAGCATGTTGGCCATATCAAAGCGCATCATACGCCCGTCATTATCCTCCCATGTCGAGAGGGTGTAGTCGGAAATGATGGCATCGCCGTCGAAATTGATCATTTCCAGAACCATGCGCTGGTTGACGATCACCCCGTCGCAATTCTGCTCCACCTTCATCACGACACGGCCCCGCACCGCCTCAAAGCTGCCATTCTGGTGAACCTGATCAAGCTTGAGATCATAGACGGCCTGGTGCGACGCGAGACGGAGCGGCTGGGCCAGCCCTTGCGCCATATTTACACTCATGAAAAGGGCAAGCGCGGTGAGGAGCTTGAAAATTCCTGTCCGGTTCATTGCGACCATAATCCCCTTGTGCCTGTGGCGGCGCGGCAGTTAAGTGTATAAAGGCCAGTAATATACTGCTGTGGCGATGCTGTGAAGTGTTATCGGGAAAGATGAGCACAATTAAGGCAAGCGGCATTTTTGTCCCGATACGCCCGGCATAAAATACCCGCAAAATTAACCTAAAAATGAATTATTTCTTGACGCCCCCAGTCAAGATATTGAAAAACATATGATTTTTAATTCGCAAAAACTGGCATGACGATTGCTGACAGAAGGCAGGACCATATGTGCCGATCCGGGCGTATGGCGCCCGTTGGAAAGAAATCCGGACCGGTCCTGAGGAGTGACCCAAGAATGCCATTGACCATGCCCAGCGCGCCCTTCGCGCAATCCCCGTTGCCGATGGGGCTTGATCCCGATATCGGCGCCCATCTTGAAGATATGTCCGTCGTTCTCAAATCCAGCCTTCACCGACAGACTGCCGCGCGCCACTGGCAGTTGATCAACCGCATCATTGCCTATGCGGCCAGTGCCGAACAGCACATCAGCGAACAACAGCAGCGTATTCGCGAACTGGAAGCGCTGTCTTCCACCGATGAGTTGACAGGCCTTGCCAATCGGCGCGGGTTGATCGAGTTTGCGAACCGGCTGCTGGCCACGGCAAGGCGGCATCAAGAACAGGGCGTGCTTTGCTATCTTGATCTGAATGACTTCAAGAAAATCAATGACGCCTTCGGACATGAGACGGGAGATCGCGCGCTCTGCCTGCTGGCCGAGACCATTCGAAAGAACCTGCGGAGCTCCGACTTCGTCGCCCGCATCGGCGGCGATGAATTCATCTTCATCCTGACCCATACCAATACAGAAAACGGCCGCCTTCGCGCCGCCATTATTGAACGGGAAATCACGGCCGCCGACCTTGCGGCAAGAGATCGCAAAATCCGGCTTTCCGTCAGTATCGGCGTGACGGGGTATGACGGAAAGACAACACTCGATGATCTGTTACGCCGCGCCGATGAAGACATGTACCACAACAAGCACGGCCGCAAGAAACCGGCAGGCCAGGATTAGCTTCCGCGCACTCCATAGCCTCGCACAACGCCCCTAGCGTTCGCAGAACAACTCGATCGGTTCCCGCACGCCGCGCAGTTCATGCATCCCGCAGGACGTCAGCCCGAGGTCCGCTCCCCGAACCAGACGGACGAAATCACCGGAGGCAATCAGATTGCTCTCCAGCACGTCGCATAACGCCTCAATCCGGCTGACCTCATTCACGGCCGGACCGATAACCGTAAAATCCAGCCGATTTTCCGAACCGACATTGCCATACATCACATCGCCGACATGCAGGGCGATATCCAGCTCCATGACTGGCTTTCCTGCGGCCTCGCGCTTGCTGTTGAGCGCCTTGACGGCACCGATCATCTGCCGCGATGTTGCCAGCGCCGTCTCGCAGGCAAGCTGCACCTCATGCGGATCCGTCTTCGGTAATTCGAAAGTGGCAAGAATGCCATCGCCCATGAATTTCAGAATTTCCCCATTCGCAAGCTCGATCGGGCGGGCCATGCAATCAAGATACTGATCGAGCATGTCAATCAGCGCTTCCTGCGGCATGGTGTCGGACAGGCTCGTAAAGCCTTTCAGATCGGCATGGATCAGGACGGCGTTGATGCTGTCCACCGAACCGCGCCGGATTTGCCCGGAAAGCACCTTGCCCGCCGTGCCACGGCCGATATAGGTTTCCAGAACCGACCGCGCCGTCCGGAACGAGGCAATTCCCTTCACGGCCAGACCGAACACCGGAATAAACCGGCCCAGAATACGAAATTCCTCCTCGCTGAATCCGCCCGGCCGGTCCGATGCCCAGCTTGTAATCACCCCCGCGGAATGTTCCAGCCGCTCATTTTCAAATCCCCAGCCAAACTCGAACGCCTGGCTGAACCAGTCGGTCATGCCATCATCTCGAAATTCAACCAGAACCGGAAAGTCAAGATTGCTGCCTTCTTCAAGCGGACGATGCAGATAGGTGATGTTGTTCGTCAGCATGTAGAAGAAGGGACTCGCGAACCATCCTTCACCCGGTACATCGGTATGCAGGAAATTGGTATTGGTGACCAGCCCTTCCCCGCGCCGCCAGGTATACATGAAGGCGCTGACCTGCGGGTGGATGGCGCTATGGGTAATGCTGGCGCGTTTCAGCATCACCCCTTCGCCAATAAGGCGCTCGCAGAATTCAGTGAAAAGGTCACGCACCCGCGACCCGGAAAGTCCGGCATTGATCAGCCAGGAGAACAGCTCCTCCTGCGCATCTTCAGGCCGAAAATGGCCGCACCGGTTATCAATTTCCAACTGCCCCATGTCTTGCATCGTCCATCTCCCTCTCCCGGGGCTCTGATATAAGTCTATTTTACCTCCATATAACCCTCCGGCGGAGAAAAATATTGAAAGACTTTCTGCCCACTGGTTCTTGCCCGGGACGCATGCTAGAAACGAGGGCAGGATATGAGGATAAATGCGATGCAGGAAATCAGAAAATACTGGCGGAATTATATCGATGGCGGCTGGGTGGACGCAGAGGACGGAGACCGCATCGCCATTGAAAATCCGGCGACCGGCACACAAATCGCCGAGGTCGCCCGTGCAAAAAAAGCCGATATCGACCGCGCCGTTGCCAGCGCCCGTGCCGCTTTCAACGGCCGGGAACTCTACAATATGCGGCCCGTCAATCGCGGCGCGCTGATGTTCGAGATCGCCCGCCACATGACGGAAATGGCGGACGAAATCGCGCTTGCCGAATGTCTCGATAATGGCAAGACGCTCACCGGCGGAAAAAATGAAGCCCTCGCCGCCGCGCGCTACTTCACCTATTACGGTGGTCTTGCCGACAAGCTGGAAGGGCGGATGATCCCACTCGGTGCGGATTATGTGGATTACACCATCCCCTCCCCCTTCGGCGTCTCGGCGCAGATTGTGCCGTGGAATTTTCCACTGCAGATTGCCGCACGCTCTGTCGCCTGCGCCCTTGCAACCGCCAATACGGTGGTCCTGAAATCGCCGGAGCTGTCGCCGCTCTCCACCTATTTTATTGCTGAGGCCTGCCACCGCGCCGGCGTGCCGAAAGGCGCCGTCAATATTCTCTGCGGTTATGGCCATGATTGCGGCGCGGCCCTCGTCGCCCATCCGGATATCGACCATATCGTCTTTACCGGCTCGGTCGCGACGGGACGGGCGATCCTGCATGCCGCGGCGGAGCGGATCATCCCGTCGATCATGGAACTCGGCGGCAAATCAGCGGCGGTT
The DNA here is from genome assembly GCF_002694385.1 of Sneathiella sp. Classification (GTDB taxonomy): domain Bacteria; phylum Pseudomonadota; class Alphaproteobacteria; order Sneathiellales; family Sneathiellaceae; genus Sneathiella. The sequence continues at coordinate 80,940 of NZ_NZMB01000017.1, read as the reverse complement.
CTGTTTGGCGATGCGGATATCGAACAGGCGGTCAACTCCACCGCGAGCGGCATCTTCACCCATGCGGGGCAGGTTTGCTCTGCCCAGTCGCGGCTGATCGTCCCGAAGGCACTGGAAGACGAGGTTGTCGAACGTCTTGTGAAAAAGGCAAAATCCCTGTCCATCGGTCCCGGGATCGACGGCCACGATATCACGCCGGTCATCTCCGCCGCGCAGGCCGATAAGATCGAGGGCATGTGCCTCGCGGCCCAACAGGCGGGAGGCGAAGCCGCCTCTGGCGGACGCAAGGCGGCAGGCCTCACCGGCCATTTTATTGAACCCACCATCTTCACTCGCCTGACGCCGGACATGACCATCGCCCGCGAAGAAGTCTTCGGACCCGTCCTTTCCATCCTCACCTATGACGATCCGGAAGAGGCCATCAGCCTTGCCAATGGCACCGATTACGGCCTCTGTGCAGGAGTTTATACAAGGGATCTCGCCACCGCCCACTGGGCGGCGGACCGGCTGATTGCCGGGCAGGTGTTCGTCAATGAATGGTTTGCAGGCGGAATTGAAACCCCGTTCGGCGGCATGAAACGCTCCGGCTATGGCCGCGAGAAAGGCCAGGAGGCCCTGCGGGGCTATGTCCAGACGAAGAATGTCGGCATCCGCATCACCGGTGGCGGTGGCGGTCGACCAGGCGGGTGACAGAATCGGGAATAACAGAATGGAGATGGAAAAATGACAAGCCAGATTGACGCACGGCTGAAAGAACTCGGCATAACAATTCCGGCCGCGAGCGCGCCCGCCGCCAACTATGTGCCTTTTGTGAAAACCGGAGACCTGGTTTTTGTGTCAGGCCAGGTGCCCTTTGTGGATGGCAAACTCACCGCCTGGCAAGGCAAGGTGGGCAAGGAATTCACGACCGAGGAAGGCCAGGCCTGCGCTCGTATTTGCGCGCTTAACATCCTCTCCCACGTCAAGGCCGCCTGCGAAGGCGATCTCGACCGGGTTGTCCGATGCGTCAAGCTGAGCGGCTTCGTCAACTGCATCGACGGGTTCGGCGAGCAACCGAAGGTCATCAACGGCGCCTCTGATCTGATGGTGGAGGTGTTTGGCGACAAGGGCCGCCATGCCCGCTTCGCCGTCGGCACCAATGCCTTGCCGATGAATGTCGCCGTCGAAATCGACGCGGTGTTTGAAATCAGGTAAGGCATGTTCCGGGCGGGTCATGACCCGCCCGACAGCATATCCGAATCCGGCCTACCCCTTCAGGCAATAGGTCAGCGCGATATAAGGCGGCTGAATATTAACCGCCGATGCCGTCTGCTGGTCAGGCAGGGTCGTACGGTTGATCTCATATCCCTTGTTATCACTGTCCGATCCGTTGCTCCCCCGGTTGTTCGGCACCGTTACTGTACCGCCAACTTCCGAATAATAAATGTCATTATAGGCATGGGTATGCGGCGGCAGATTTTCCGCCGTCAGGGTCACACTTTCCTGCCCCCCGGTTGCGCCGCTCGCAAGCGCCGTGAGCGGCTTACCATCCGCGCCATTACCGGGTGAGGAGGCGCCCGCCCCGACAATCACCCGGCTTGTCGCCTTGGCATAAGCCGTCCATCCGCCCGGACAGCCTCCCTCCTGATCAAACGCCACCACCGCGCCCGCAGGCAACGCTTCTCCTGCAACCGCATCGTCGCCGCTGCCCGGTTTCGCAAAAAAGATAACCAGCAGCGCCGTGATTATCGCCGCCACCGCACCGCCCACCAATGCGGCCGTGCCCACTTTGATCCAGTCCATTGAAATCTCCAATCCATAATTATCTTATAAAGAGCATAATGTAATACTTATACATATATAAGTTGAATTAAATTCAACCCTGAAAAAGAGAGCCGACGAAAATTTTCTGATTTGTTGCACCGCGCAAACAGATATCTGCTAAACTGTGATGATGAGTTTTATTCCGTTTATTCGCCGAGCCCATGTCTGACAGCGCTACCGTCAAGACCTTGCAATCCATCAATGAATTGACGTCAGCGCAATGGAATAGTTGCCGCGCGGGCGATCATCCCTTTGTCAGCCATGAATTTCTCCGCGCACTGGAGGAAAGCGGCTCCGTCGGCGCCGACGCGGGCTGGCTGCCCTATCATCTCGCGCTGGAGGTAGAGGGACAACTGGCGGGCGTCGCCCCCATGTATGTNAAGGGCCACAGCCAGGGAGAATATGTCTTCGATCATAGCTGGGCNCATGCCTATGAGCGGGCGGGCGGGCGCTATTATCCGAAACTGCAACTCTCCGTNCCCTTNTCCCCNGTGACAGGGCCACGCCTGCTGGTGCCGGAGGGGCCAATGCGGGANGAACATCAGCGCCTGCTGCTTCAGGGCGCCCGCGAAGTGGCGGTCAGAAACAATCTATCCTCCGTCCATCTNACCTTTCTTGAAACCGCGGAGCGCGAGCTGATGGCGCGGGAAGGNTTNCTGATCCGCAGCGGNGAGCAGTTNCACTGGATCAATGAAGGNTATGCNTCATTCGATGATTTNCTGGCGCANCTTTCCTCCCGCAAGCGCAAGGCCATNCGCAAGGAACGCGACGGCGCCATGGAGGGCNGGCTGGAATTCGAGATTCTNAGCGGGCNGGAGATTGGNGAGCATCATTGGGACGCCTTCTTCAATTTNTATATCGACACCGGCAACCGCAAATGGGGAACGCCNTACCTCAACCGGGANTTTTTCAGCCTGCTCGGCGCCTCTCTTGCCGATCAGCTGGTCCTGTTCATGNTCCAGCNGCGANGGNCGCTATATCGCCGGGGCNCTCAANCTTAAAAGCAGCGANTGCCTNTATGGCCGCTACTGGGGCTGCCTTGAGGATCATCGTTTNCTGCATTTCGAAACCTGTTACTACCGCGCNATAGACTATGCCATCGCACATGGGTTGAAACGGGTGGAGGCNGGCGCGCAAGGCCCGCACAANCTNGCCCGCGGCTATCTGCCGACGGAAACTTTCTCCGCCCACTGGCTNCGCGANCCCGGNTTTCACGATGCNGTGGAGGATTTTCTCCGCCGGGAACGGCGCGAGGTGGAGGCGGAAATCCATTATCTTGCGGCTCATTCCCCGTTCCGCAAANTCAACNGCGAATAGGNNATCGCCGNNCCCAAAGACAAGCGGTCGCCCCCCACCTCCGCCTTCCNGAAGGCGTTCATGGCAACTGTGACGCGAAATCATTTCTTGAATTTTTCCTAATTTTGCNCTATANNATATTTACGTTTACGTAAACGTAAAGGACAGCCGCCAGNCGCTGCCGCCCATGATCAGGAAAGGGAGCATTCATGAGCGAACATATCACCCGTGACCCCATCTATAACACCGTGCANCGGGATGACTTTTCCGCGATGCTGGAGGTNGATCGCTACGGCACCCGCACCGATGCCTTTGACGGGATTATCTCGGCGACCCATGATCATTTCTGGGACCCGATGGACANAACCTATCTCGATTTCAACAGCCCGTTCGATACCGCTAAAGAATATATCATGCCGCCGGAAACCATTCCGGANCTGCAAAGCGCGGTCGCGGATAAACTGGATGAAGGNCAGAAAATCNGCCTTGCCAATGAAAGTACGCGCTGGAGCCTGTCGGCNATCCTGCACGGGGAACAGGGCGCGCTNTCATTAAGCGCCAGCCTCTGCCANATTCTCGTCGATCCGGGGGCGCAGGAATATGCNTCCAACCAGACGCGNGAGGAAGCCCGCCACGTCACNGCCTTCAGCCGNTATATCAGCGCCCGCTGGGGCCGCCCCTATCCGGTCGGGGAGGCGTTCGGCATTTTGCTNGAAGAACTCGTCNGNGCCGATGAAGTCTATAAGAAGCTGGTCGGCATGCAGATGCTNGTGGAAGGGCTGGCCATGGGCGCCTTNGCCAATATCCATGCCAAGACCAACGATCCGCTTCTCAAACGACTGACGCAGCTTGTCATGACCGATGANGCNTTCCANCANAAATTCGGCAAGATNTGGGCGGACAAGACGATCCCGAAGCTGGACACGAAAGAACATGAGCAGGTGGAGGACTGGGCNGCGCAATGCTTCGAGACAGTNCTGTTNAACCTGATCAACATCCGCCAGAAGCAGGCAATTTACCAGCAGTTTGGCCTTGACTGGGAATGGGTGCGCGANGCCTGCCGCGAGGTTTANACNGATCAGGACCGNCGCGACACCCTGAAAGAATCCACCAATATTTTNCGCGTGCTGGTGAAAACCCTGTTCAAATCGGGCATCATTACGGANCGNACNCGNCCNATCTANGCCCACTGGGTNGATATGGAAGAGCTGGCCGGTNAAAATGAAGATATGGTCGGCTACGCCATTGCNGATGAAGGCATTGCCTATCTGAAGACACTGAACCAGAANCGGCGNGTGATCGGNCAGAAGTAATCCGAGCCCCGGCACGTCGGTCGACTTCGNTTGGTAAACGCNTNNNCCACCGACAGANCATAAAAAAAGGCGGGACGTTTGGTNTNGTCCCGCCTTTTCCTTGAGTANNCAACTCGTCCGCTTATTTCTCGATCAGTTCCGGATCCTTGCGGGAGCCCTTCTTCTTNGCCTTGCGGGCGGTTGANTTTTTNGCCCCACTTTCTGGCGGGCTCTCNATCTTGAAGGTCAGCTCGCCCGCTTTCACGCCGACAGAGACATGCCCCCCGTTCACCAGCTTGCCNAACAACAGCTCCTCAGANAGTGGCTTCTTGATGTTTTCCTGAATGACACGGGCCAGCGGCCGCGCGCCATAGGAAACATCATAGCCCTTCTGCGCCAGCCATGTCGCCGCCGTATCAGAAAGCGAGATGGTAACGTTGCGATCCTGAAGCTGGGTTTCGAGCTGCAGAACGAATTTTTCCACCACGCGGGAGACCACTTCCGGTGGCAGCGGTGCGAACGGGATGGTCGCGTCCAGACGGTTACGGAATTCCGGTGTGAAGAGCCGCTTGATCGCCTCCTCATCCTCGCCCTCGCGGACGCTACTGCCGAATCCGATGGCCTGCTTGGCCATTTCATGCGCCCCCGCATTGGTGGTCATGATCAACACCACGTTGCGGAAATCCACCTGCTTGCCGTTGTTATCCGTCAGCTTGCCGTGATCCATAACCTGCAGCAGGATGTTGAACAGATCCGGATGCGCCTTCTCGATCTCGTCAAGCAGCAGGACCGAATGCGGCTGCTGGTCAATGGCATCGGTGAGCAACCCGCCCTGATCAAAGCCAACATAGCCGGGCGGCGCACCGATCAGACGACTGACCGTATGCCGCTCCATATATTCCGACATGTCGAAACGCACCAGATTAAGCCCCATGATGGAGGCCAGCTGCCGCGCCACCTCCGTCTTGCCGACACCTGTCGGACCAGAGAAGAGGTAGCAGCCGATGGGTTTCTCCGGCTCCCGCAGACCCGCACGGGCGAGCTTCATGGCGCTCGCCAGCGCATCAATGGCAGCATCCTGGCCGAACACGACGCGGCGTAGATCCACATCCAGCTTGCGCAGGCTTTCCGTATCCTCCTTCGAGACGGATTTGGGGGGAATGCGCGCGATCTTGGCGACCACGGCCTCCACATCCTTGACGCCGATGGTTTTCTTGCGGCGGCTTTCCGCCTTCAGCATCTGCGCGGCACCCACCTCGTCGATCACATCGATGGCCTTGTCCGGCAGCTTGCGGTCATTGATATAGCGGGCGGAGAGCTCAACCGCCGAACGGATCGCCTCCGCCGTATAGCGGATCTGATGATACTCCTCAAAATAGGGTTTCAGCCCCTTCAGGATTTTGATGCTGTCCTCGACCGAAGGTTCGCGCACGTCAATCTTCTGGAACCGGCGCAGCAACGCACGGTCCTTCTCGAAATGACTACGGAACTCTTTGTAGGTGGTCGAACCGATGCAGCGGATATCGCCGCTCGCGAGCGCCGGCTTCAGCAGGTTGGAAGCATCCATCGCCCCGCCGCTGGTTGCCCCGGCGCCGACGATCGTATGAATTTCATCAATAAACAGGATGGCGTTTTCCAGCCCCTGCAACTCCGTGATTACAGCTTTCAGCCGTTCCTCAAAATCGCCGCGATAACGGGTTCCGGCGAGCAGAGCGCCCATGTCCAGCGAATAGATCACGGCAGGGAGCAGCACGCTCGGCACATCGCCCTGCACAATCCGGCGGGCGAGACCCTCCGCTATGGCTGTCTTGCCGACACCCGGATCGCCCACATAAAGCGGGTTGTTCTTGGAGCGACGGCAAAGGATCTGTATGGTCCGCTCGACCTCGTCATGGCGACCGATCAGCGGGTCGATCTTGCCCGCGGCGGCCTTTTCATTCAGATTGACGCAATAGGCGTCCAGCGCCTCCAGATTTTCGGCCTTGTCCTCCGGCGGCGGCGTTGTGTTGTTATTGTCCTTTTCGGACTTGTAGTCTCCATCAACCCCGCGAATGGCGCGCGCCGCGCCCTTGCCCGCCGCCTTGGCAACGCCATGGCTGATGTAGCTGATCGCGTCCAGACGGCTCATCTCCTGCTTCTGCAGGAAATAAACGGCATGGCTCTCCCTTTCGGAGAAGATAGCGACAAGCACATTGGCCCCGGTCACCTCTTCCCGGCCCGAGCTTTCCACATTGATGAGCGCGCGTTGCACGACCCGCTGAAAGCTCAGCGTCGGCCGCGCCTCGACAAAGCCGTCCATGACAAGATCGTCCAGCTCATCCGTGATAAAGGTTTCGAGATCACGGCGCAGGAGTTCGACATCCACATTGCAGGCCCGCATGACGGCGGCCGCATCCTGATCCTCGGTCAGGGAAAACAGCAGATGTTCCAGCATTGCAAACTCATGGCGACGCGAAGTGGCGAGGGCCATGGCACGATGCAGAGTTTCTTCAAGTGAATTGGAAAATCCGGGCACTATTCTTTCTCCATCGTACATTGCAGGGGATGCTGGTTCTCGCGCGCGAAATCAATGACTTGCGCGACCTTGGTTTCGGCCACTTCATACGGAAAGACACCGCAGTTGCCGACACCCTTGTGATGCACATGCAGCATGACCTGCACGGCCGTCTGTTCATCCATATTGAAAAATCTCTGGAGGACATACACGACGAACTCCATCGGCGTGTAATCATCATTCAGCAAGAGAACCCGCCAAAGCGAAGGTTTCTTCGTTTTGGGTCTGGTCTTGGTGACAAGGCCTGTCCCCGGCCCTTGACCATTTTTGCTGTTATCGTCGTTACCGCTCATTGTTGTCCTGTCCGAACAGATAATCTGATATCTCACTCCGTTCCTTTTTCCGGCCGCTCTTGTGCAGCGCACATTCTCTTACATTAAGTATATATCTTAGCAGGAAATTCAAAAAAATATTATTACCTCGAAACAAAATTCATAAAATTGTGAAGACCCGCCGGGCGGACATGAAAAAAGGCCCGGAAAATCCGGGCCTTTTTAAAGACGCTTGAACTGTCAATCGGTATCAGGCCTGCTTCGCAAACACATCAAGGGCAGAAGCATAGCGGGCGCCGAAGGGCTCAACTACCGACTTGGCGGCATCCGCAACCAGAGAATTGAACTTGCTCACATCAGAAACATAGTTCTGCATGGACGTTTTGGCATATTCAGTCTGCACCTCGACAGCTTTTGCATAGTCTTCGGTCTCAGCCAGGGTCTTCGTGACGTTGAAGACTTCCTGCCAACGCTCGGTCCCGAAATCAATCAGGGCGGCGCCAATTTTCTCACCCTTTTCAACAGCCGCGTTGCCGGACTTTACGAAAGCGTCCGCGCTGTTCTTGTCATAGAACTGGGAACCTTCGAAAGCCTTGACCGCCTTCTCAAAGCCGCTCTTGCTCTCTGCAACGGCCTTTTCATAATTGGTCTTCAGCGTTTCGCTGTTGGACTTGAATGCCTTCTCGGCAGCTTCCGTCCCGTTCAGGAAGGCTTCCTGAAGCGACTTGCGGCCGGTCGCGATCATATCTTCAAATTCCTTCTTAACGACAGCCGGGTCAACGGTTGCGTTTGTCGTTGCTTTCTTGGTCATAGACTTAACCTTTCTGGATGCGCCTTAAAATTTCGTTTGCTGCACTGCAACAATACACCCTGTATATAATAGGGTTCTTATGAATGTCAATAAATTTTTTGTGCGGCGCAGCAAAAATTAACTAATCAATCAAACTATTGATTTATATAAAATAAATCCGTTTCTCTGCGCCTGAATGACGAGAATAATCCAAATGGAAACAAAAATTTCACAAAATGCTGCTTGCGCGCTAGAGGCCCTGGCGCGCTATTTGATCAGGCCATTATCCCCGACCTGCATGGTGAAATAGGTGCTGTCCGGCCCGCTTGTATAATAGCGGGAGGAACGACCGAAAACCACGGGGACATGCGGCTCGACAAAAGGTACGCCGGTCTGATCGCCTTTCGCCAGCACATCCCGGAAAGGCAGCTTCGCCACATCGGCATTACGGTCCGTCCAGGCATAATATTTGAAATTGCCCTCACGGCAAACCATGGCGATCCAGTAGAATTCATCTGAATGCAGGATCTGGCCACGAATGGCCGGTTGTTCAAACCCTGATTTGATCAGCGCCTGTTCAATGGCGCCCAGCTCCGCCGGGCTGATATCCACACGGCTGCTGCCCCCCTGTCCCCGTCCCGATCCTGTAACCTGGCCGAGCAGCCAATCAACGCCGATAGAACCGCGCAAGACACGAGTTGTCTGGGTTGCGGTGCCCGAAGTGGCATACTGGAGAATATCGTAGGTGCGCACCTGCTCGTCATAGATCGCATTATAGATCAAGCGGTAGCGCGCATTACGCCCCGGAGCGCAATCCCGGCGGATATCATCCCCATTGGCATAGGAAAACCACTGAAATGGCCGAACGACCGGATTCCCCACCTGATCCCCTTCTGCGGCACAACCGGCCAGCAGAAGCGTCATAACAAGAGCGGAAAAGGCGGATCGCAGTAATTTCATGGCCCATCGATCAAATATGCAGTTCATGCTAACCCGATATTAACCTTCCTTGCCTATCCTGACAAAGTGAAAAGCTGGCTTCGTGATATCTTACAAACATCAAGAGGATAGGTTTCGTTGTTCACATGCGGTAATAAAAAATTTATCGGAAATATGGTGGACATGATTCGCCGATTTTCTTACACTCGGGTACGAGTGGAGAAATTCACGCGTAACCGTATCAGTAATTTCAGTAAAACAGGCCACGTGTTGCAACAGGGTTCTCAAGAAACAGCCATCCTTGTAAGACCGCAGATGCGCCGCTTGCAAAGCAGTGCGATGACCTTCTGGCGTGCGCGCTTTTCGGTGCTTATTGCGTCTCTATTATGCGCTCTCATCACCCTCGCAGCGCTGCCCCATAGCGCCGAAGCGCGCTATGCCTCGATTGTCATGGACAGCCGGACCGGCGAGGTTCTCTACTCCCGCAACGCAGATGATCTTCTCTACCCCGCCTCACTGACCAAGATCATGACCCTCTACATGACGTTTGATGCGCTGGAGCGGGGCAAGCTACGCCTTAGCCAGAAGCTTCCGGTTTCCGCGCGGGCGGCGGGTCAGGCGCCAACCAAGCTTGGCCTGAGAAAAGGGGAAAGCATTTCGGTTCAGGACGCCATGTTCGGTCTGATTACCAAATCCGCCAATGATGCGGCGACCGTCCTCGCCGAAGCCATGGCACAGAGCGAAATGGAATTCGCCCGCATGATGACGGCGAAAGCCCGCTCCCTTGGCATGAACCGGACGACTTTCCGCAATGCCAGCGGCCTGCCGAACCGGCATCAGAAAAGCACGGCGCGCGATATGGCCATTCTCGGCGCCGCCATGATCCACGACTTCCCCCAATATTACCATTATATGTCGCTTGAGGAATTTGACTACAAGGGAACAGCGTTTAAAAACCACAACAATCTGCTCGGAAAGTATAATGGCGCAGACGGGATCAAGACCGGCTATATTCGGGCTTCCGGCTTCAACCTAGTGGCCTCCGCCAAGCGGGGCGGAAACCGGTTGATCGGTGTTGTGTTCGGCGGCCGGACGGCCAAAACCCGCGACACCCACATGGCTTCCCTGCTCGACCGCGGGTTTGAGCGGATCGAGGCAATCTATCCGACCACGGTGCCAACGCCATTCGACAAGCCGTTGCGGATCGCCCTCGGGACTCCTCATGAAACAGATACCGAAATTGAGGTGGCCGCAACCACGCAAGTTCCCCTGCCCGTACAGTCCCAGACTTCAGACAACGCTTCCCGTATCTATCGCATCAGCGATGTAAATAGGAGCAGCGTTTCGGTCACTCGCGGGTCGACACCGGCCGATGACAATTCAGGTTTCGAAATGGACAAGGCGGCAAATGCTCGCTGGGCTATCCAGATTGGCGCCTACAGTCACAAAACGACAGCACAGGACCAGATCAACAAGGCCGCAGCGCAGTCAGGCGGCATTCTCGAAGGGCGCCGTATCAATATCGAAAAGGCAATTTCCGACGGCAAGCCTTTCTATCGGGCGCAGGTCATCGGCTTCGATGAAACAGAGGCGCGCAAGGCCTGCAGCAGCCTTGCCGCACAGCGGGTTTCCTGTTTCGTGGTGGCGCCGGATCTGCGTTTACCAAGCTATATCGCCCAGAAAAACAACTCCTGATCCCTGGCACGACAACCCGTACTCACAACGCATTTAACGGCACTTTCAGATAAGCGATGCCATTATCTTCCGGTTCCGGAAGGTTTCCGGCCCGCATATTCACCTGAATAGACGGGATAATCAGCACCGGCATGGAAAGAGTAGCGTCCCGTTCGGTGCGCATTTTCACAAACTCTTCCTCGCTAACACCGTCATGAATATGGATATTTTTCGCCCGCTGCTCGGCGACTGTCGTTTCCCATAAATAGTCGCGCCCGCCGGGTGCATAATCATGGCACATGAACAGACGGGTTTCCGGCGGAAAAGCAAGTATCTTCTTGATCGAACGGTAGAGCGTACGGGCATCGCCGCCCGGAAAGTCACAACGTGCCGTGCCGTAATCTGGCATAAACAGGGTATCGCCGACAAAGGCCGCATCACCAATTTTATAGGTAATACAGGCAGGCGTATGGCCGGGGGTTGCCATGACGTCAATCTGAAGCCCACCGACAGTAAAGGTCTCACCATCTTTGAACAAATAATGGAACTGCGACCCGTCCTCCGCCACGTCATCACCAAAGTTATAGATTTTCTTGAAGGTGGACTGAACAGTTTTCACCACGGCGCCAATGCCGATCCGGCCGCCAAGCTGCTTCTGCAAATAGGGCGCGGCCGTCAAATGATCGGCATGAACATGGGTCTCCAATATCCATTCTATAGAATATTCTTTCGCTTTTACATAAGCAATCATCTCATCTGCGGCAGTTGTCGCCGTCCGACCGGAAGCATTGTCATAATCCAGCGCACTGTCGATAATGATTGCCTTCCTGCTATCCGGATCGGAGACCACATAACTGACTGTATATGTCGACTTGTGGAAAAATGCCTTTACATCAGGTTTCATGACTTTCCTGCTCCCCTTTTGTCCGCTTTGCATTCTAGTAACCAACTTCCTTCTTGACAATATATCTATAGTTACGTAGATATTCAAGTATGGATATTAATGAGATGAAGTTGTCTGCGGCACGGGCCAGCGTATTGATGAAGGCGCTTTCAAGCGAGACACGACTCCTACTGCTGTGCCGGATGGTTGACGGAGAGATTTCAGTCAGTGAATTGGCGGACATGTTGGAGATGCGCCCGGCTTCTGTTTCGCAGCAACTCGCCCTTTTGCGCAAGGACGCTCTGGTCAAGACCCGGCGGGAGGGGCAGACAATCTATTATTCTCTCGATGGAGAGGAAGCGCAGAAGATCATTGCAGTTCTTTATCAACTTTATTGTCAGGAAAACCAGCAAGGGGACTAACGGATGGAAAATTTTACGCCTGTGAGTTCGCTGATCGGCGGCATCATTCTCGGTCTTTCGGCAACACTGTTATTAATGGCAGGAAAAATTGCCGGAATCAGCGGCATTCTCGCCAATCTCCTCCCGCCGTCTGGGCGCGATTCCCTGTGGCGTATCCTGTTCATCATCGGACTGATTATCGGCGCGGCCGCCTATCCGTCGCTGGGCGGCGATATGTCTTTTATGGACATCAATCCCTACCAGCTATCGGAAGGCAGCCACTACATATTGCTGATCCTTGCCGGTTTGCTGGTTGGCGGCGGCACCTATATCGGCGCAGGCTGCACCAGCGGACATGGTATTTGCGGACTGGGGCGATTGTCGGTTCGCTCACTCGTCTCGGTGCTTGTCTTTATGGCCATCGCCGTCATCACCGTCTTTATCATGCGCAGCATTATCGGAGGCTAAGATGCTCAACATCATCAGTCTGATTTCAGGCATACTGTTCGGGCTCGGCCTGGCGATTTCCGGTATGGTCAGCCCCGGCAAGGTTATCGGCTTCCTTGATCTGACCGGCAACTGGGACCCCAGCCTCGCCTTCGTCATGGGCGGCGGAGTACTGGTCACCGTCATTACCTTCCGGTTTATCCTGAAACGTGAAACGCCAGTTTTTGGGGGTCATTTCAGCCTGCCGACAAAAACGGAGGTGGACAAGCGTCTCCTCGCCGGGGCGGCGTTGTTCGGCGTCGGATGGGGCCTTGGCGGTCTCTGCCCCGGTCCGGCGCTCAGTTCCCTTGCCTATGGCAATGCGAAAATATTCACCTTCGTCGCCGCCATGGTTGCCGGGATCGTGATTGCCAAGCTGCTGACCGGCACCTTCCGAAAGGATGCATGAGCCTTAGTTGATATTTTCCTTTGTATGTTACGGGCAATCTTGGGTACTCTGTCGGCCGCAACATAAAACAAAAACAGGAAAAGTATCATGCCGTCATCCAACAAGGTCGCCATTGTCACCGGTTCCGCGACGGGCGCCGGGGCTGCCATTGCCCTCGCGCTCGCGGACAAGGGCTATAATGTCGTGATCAATTACACCAAAAGCCTGAAGGAAGCGGAAGAGACCGAAGCGGCCTGCGCCGCCAAGGGTGTGGAGACCCTGCTCTTTCAGGGGGATGTGTCGAAGGATGAGGATTGCCGCGCCATGGCCAAGGCGGCCCATGACAAATGGGGGCGCCTTGATGCGCTGGTCAACAATGCCGGGCGGACAAAATTTGTCGCCCATGGTGATCTTGACGGGCTGAGCGCGCAGGATTTTCATGATATTTACGCGGTCAACACCATCGGTGCCTTTCTGATGACCCGCGCGGCCACGCCCTATATGAAAGAGACCGGCAAAGCCTCCGTCGTGATGATTTCTTCTGTTGCCGGAACACATGGTCAGGGCTCCAGCATTGCCTATGCGGCTTCCAAAGGCGCGCTCAACTCCATGACGAAGGCGCTGGCCCGCACGCTCGGCCCGGAAATCCGCGTCAACGCCATCTGCCCCGGCTTTATCGAAACCCGGTGGCTGCTACAGGGTTATGGGGAAGAGAAATATGATCTGTTCAAGAAGAAGCTCAAAAACAGCGTCCCGCTCAAGGCGGTTTGCCAACCGGAAGATATCGCCGATGCCGCCCTGCTCTTTATCGAAGGCGGCAATATGATCACGGGCGAGCTGATTATCGTCGATGGCGGGATGCATCTCGGCGGATAAACCGGCGCGTTGTGGCATATCCACCGGACATAGCCCGCGCGCTTGACTATCCTTATGCGCGGCCCGCAGGTTCTTATCTTTTTGCCAGTAGCGGGACGGAGGCGCTCCCTCCTGATGTTGCTCTTGCGGGGCGAATTCCGGTGCTTGCCTGCGGCTCCAATGCCGCACCGGGCCAGCTTGCGCGAAAATATGCAAGGCATCCGGAAACTGTTATCCCGGTCACGGCCGCAATCCTTCGGGATATGGCCTGCTGCTACTCCGCCCATGTGACCGGCTATGGCGCCATCCCGGCAACGCTGGATCTCGCGCCCGGCGCCATAACATATGCCCATATTACATGGCTGACAGAGATGCAGCTTGACGAGATGCACGCGTCGGAAGCCATCGGCATTAATTACCGCTATGTCCGGATGGATGGAATTGATCTCACCTGCGAGAGGGAAGGGCGATTATCCAGCATCCACGGCTATATCAGCCTGCATGGCAGTTGCCTGATAAACAACGCACCGGCTATCGTTGCAGGCATCAGATGCGAGAACGCCCCCTTCCCCATTCTCGATCAGCATGGTATGCAACGCTATCTGCTGGAAAGAATGGCCCCGGCAATGTCTCTCACCGACTTTATCCGGCAAAATATGAAGGACAGCAGTATCCGGGCCGCGCGTACCGCATCCCTTGCGGCCACTGCCCGGCAATTCATGCATCCTGCCATGAAAATAATTCTGGATAGGCAACAGGAATGAAGGATATGAAACGGACCGCNCTCGCTCTTGGCATTGGCGCGATCGGCGGCGCTCTCTTTTTTGCCGCGAACCTACCGCTCGCCTGGATGATTGGNTCCATGTGTATNGCAACGGTGGCCGCNCTNCGGGGATATAANCTTGCGGTCAANAATAACCTGCGCAAGATCATGACGGCNATNCTCGGGGTCATGCTGGGNTGCGGTTTCTCGACGGACACNCTCTCNGCNATGACNCGNTGGAGCGGCGGGCTCGCCCTCCTNCTNATCAGNATCCTGATTTCCATGCTGATCGTTTATTATTTCTATCGCCGNATCGGGAAGTTCGATCCNGTNACCGCCTATTTNGCNGCNGCNCCGGGCGGNATCAATATNATGTATGAAGTCGGNCAGGANAANGGCGGCAATGGCCCGGTNATCGCGCTGATCCATGCNTCGCGCATNCTCATTCTCGTCCTGACCGTNCCGATGATNTTNCGCTTNGGCGCAGGCTTCGACAGCACGGCGCAGATGGCNCCGCTGTTNGGNAATNTNNATGATCTNGTCGGCGATGGNTGGCTGCTGCTGGCGGCCGTTCTNGGCTANATCGGCGGCTATTACTGCCGCCTGCCCGCNTATCATCTGATGGGCCCGCTGCTNGCNACCGCTGCNGTNCAGATGGCNGGNATTACCGATGTCGCNCCNCCGATGATCCTTGTCTATGCGGCGCAGCTCGTCATTGGCACGGCCATGGGCTCGCGATTTCTCGGCACGACCTTCGCGGACATCCGCAATGTGATCNNCCTCAGCTTTGCCTCCACCGCCCTGATGGTNGGCATCGCCGCCGCCTTCGCCTGGGGCTTNGCNGACACCATCGGCGTCAGCGGTCCGGGCATCGTGCTCGCCTTCAGCCCNGGAGGNCTTGCAGAAATGTCGCTNGTCGCNCTCGCCCTNGGCATTGATGTCGCNTTTGTCTCCACCATGCATGTCATCCGCATCGCATTGATCATNGCNATTGTNCCGGCGGCNTATTCAATGGTTGAAAAACTCTCCCGGCGTCGATCCGGTTGACCGGACTATCGCAAAGCCCGCCGCTCTACNCTTGGATAAAGCGCGGCAAGNGTGAGCGCNCGCAGGGCCATAAAAACCATNAGNGCCGCCCAAAGTCCATGCGCGCCCCACAGATCGCCAAATATTTTCATGCAGGCGATATAGNCNAGGAAGGCGATGATCATGCCGTTGCGCATTTCCTTNGACTGCACCGCGCCGATNAAAATACCNTCGATNTGATAGGACCAGATGGCGACAAGCGGCATGGCCACNAGCCAGGGCAGNAATTCATTGGCACGCGCCCGCACCTCCTCAATTCCCGTCAGAAGATTAATGAGANTAGGCCCAAAGACCAGATAGACAAGAGCATAAAGACCCGCGACAATAAGCGCCCAGAAGCCGGTCACNAGGACTATTTCCCGCAGCCGGTTCACCTTCTTTGCNCCAATCGCCGTTCCCACCATGCCTTCCGCNGCAAAGGCAAAGCCATCCAGACCATANGAAATGAAATGTACGAAGTTCATCAGCACGGCNATGGCCGCGAGGGTGATATCTCCCTCCCGTGCCGCTTCGGCGGTAAAATAGGCAAAGGCGGAAATCAGCAGGATCGTNCGGATGAAGATATCGAAGTTGACGGAAAGCAGCCGNANCATTTTCGGCACNGCNAGAATGGCATCGCGCTGCCATGTCCCNCNTATCCGCCGNAATTCCCGNGCCGCCAGATACAGNCCGAGNANCAGCGCCGNCGTCTCCGATATGGCGGTGGCNGCNGCAACNCCNTCGACNCCCCAGCCAAATCCCATCACNAANANAAGNTCGAGGGCGATGTTCAGCGCATTCATGAATATCTGCACGATGAGCGCGGCGCGGGTATTNCGAACGCCGATAAANAACCCCATCANCGCATAATTGGCGAGCACCGNCGGTGCGCCCCATATCCGNACAGAGAAATATTCACCTGCCCCNNNCTCCACCTCGGCAGAAGCCTCAACAAGATCAAGCGCAAACCCGATCACAATCCGGTGCAGCAACAGGGCCAACGCGCCCAGAACCAGNGCCGTTATCATCGCCCGCGCCAGAATGGCACGGACTTCATCCCCNTCGTCTTCGCCCATGGCCTGCGCGATAAAGCCGGTCGTGCCCATCCGCAAAAAGCCGAATCCCCAATATAGAAAGCTGAAAATCATTGCGCCGATGGCGACGGAGCCAATGTAATGGGGATCGGGCAGATGGCCGACCACGGCGGTATCTACCGCGCCCAGCAGCGGCACGGAAGAATTCGACAGAATGACCGGCCAGGCAATACGCCATGTCTCGCGGTGACCGGGAAGCGAGAAGAAATGTCTGAGCGTCATCAACAACCAAAATAATCGCAAATGCCTAATCGATCTTTGCAGGCGTCTTGGATTCCCCGCCTGTAATGATCTACCTGTGGTTTCCGAGGCGGGGCCGGACCGAAACCCTCTCCCCTCTCCGGGTCGCCCAAGATATTCAGCATCGTCTTATGACCGGGAAACCCGGACATGGCAAGCCCCACGCCGCGATACCCGGCCGCATAACCAGCCGTCTCAGGCATATCAATGATTATATGAACGCCCGCATACGCCTTACGTCCCGAATTGAATTTTCTGGCGAAAGCGCCTATTTAATAAGAAGGATCAGGACAGGAGACAGGCGGAATTTGGCGAAGAATATTGAGAAAACGCCGGGCGCGTCCGGTAAGGATGATGTGGCTGAGTTTTTACGCAAGGTCGCGGCAACGCCGGTGCAAAACAGCAGCGGACGTAACGGTCGGCTGATCTTCGCCATTGACGCAACCGCCAGCCGTCAGCCGACTTGGGATCAGGCCAGTCATTTACAGCATGAAATGTTTGAGGAGGCCGCCGCCATTGGCGGGCTGGAGCTCCAGGTTGCCTTCTTTCGGGGATTTGGCGAATTCCGCGCGACCCGTTGGACAACGGACAGTAAGGCATTGATCCGCCCGATGTCGCGCGTATTTTGCCTCGGCGGCCATACCCAGATCGAAAAAGTGCTGAATCACGCCTTGAGCCAGACAAAAAAGGACCGCATCAACGCCCTCGTCTATGTCGGCGACTGCATGGAAGAGGATGCGGATCATCTGTGCCATCTTGCGGGACAGCTTGGTATGCTGAAGGTACCGGTTTTTGTCTTTCAGGAAGGCCATGACCGCATCGCCGAAAACTGTTTCCGGCAGATCGCCAAGCTCTCTGGCGGCGCCTACTGCCGCTTTGATAGCGCCAGCGCGGCCATGCTGCGCACGCTCCTCAGGGCTGTTGCCGCCTACGCGGCGGGAGGGCGCAAGGCGCTCAACGATTTCAGCAAAAAATCGCCCCGCGAGGCAACGCTGCTGCTCGAACAGATCAAATAACGGACATGCTGGCCTATTTCATTATCGGGATATTCCTGTTTCTGGCCCTGATTGTCGGCAGTCAGGCGCTGGCCAACGCCGATCCCGGAAAAATTCTGAAAGGATTGCGCATCAGTGCGGTAGTGGTGTCGGCCGTCCTTGCCGGGTTTTTCATCCTGACCGGACGTTTTCCCCTCGCCCCTCCCTTCATTGTTGCCGCCCTGTTTTTTCTACGCAACAAACCACTATTTAGCAGCCGGAAGCCCTCCGACGGGCAAACTTCGGACGTGCACACGCTCTGGCTCGCCGCCAACCTCGATCATGACAGCGGCGAAATGGATGCCACTATCCTGCAAGGCGCGTTCGAAGGCCTTAAGCTTTCCTCTCTCAGCCGCTCTGAAATTGATGCGCTTTACCGTGAGGCAAAGGATGATGCGCGGACCATTGCCATCCTTGAAAGCTTCATCAGCCGCAAATATGGGGAAGATTTTAGCGACGCAGAAGCGGAAGATGATAAGGACAATCGCAATTCTCAGCGTGCTGGGGCAAACGGCGGCATGACCCGCACCGAAGCACTTGCCATTCTCGAACTCACTGAGACGGCAAGCATCGCCGACATAAAAGCGGCACATCGAAGGCTCATGAAAAAGTTCCATCCTGACCATAACGGTTCCGACTACATGGCCGCCAAATTGAATGAAGCAAAAGATTTTCTCCTGAAAGGCTGAAAATCAGGACTTGCCTTCGCAGCGGGCGAAATGCCATAAATTTCGGATGTTCTTCAATAAAGTTGGTTAACTATGCCCAATAAAGTTCGCAAAGCCGTCTTTCCTGTCGGGGGACTTGGCACCAGATTTCTTCCGGCGACCAAAGCCATGCCGAAGGAAATGCTGCCTGTCGTTGACAAGCCGCTCATCCAGTATGCCGTCGAAGAGGCGCGCGCCGCCGGGATCGAGGAATTCATCTTTGTTACCGGCAGGGGCAAGACAACGATCGAGGATCACTTCGATCATTCCTACGAACTTGAAAGCGTCCTTAACGAGCGCAACAAGCAAAGCCTTCTGAAGGAATTGCAGGCGAGCGTCCCCAAACCCGGCAGCATCGCCTATATCCGTCAGCAGGAACCACTTGGTCTCGGACATGCGGTGTGGTGCGCAAAACGGCTTGTCGGGGATGAGCCCTTCGCCGTGATCCTCGCGGATGACCTGATTCTTGCCGATACACCCTGCCTCGCACAAATGGCCGCGGCGCGCGAACA
The DNA here is from genome assembly GCF_002694385.1 of Sneathiella sp. Lineage (GTDB taxonomy): Bacteria > Pseudomonadota > Alphaproteobacteria > Sneathiellales > Sneathiellaceae > Sneathiella. Next base: position 61,892 of record NZ_NZMB01000017.1, on the reverse strand, counting down.
GGCGGGCGGCGGCAATATGCTGGCAGTGATGGAGGTCCCGAAGGCCCATACTTCCCGCTATGGCATTCTCAGCCCCGGCAAGGAGACGGATAATCTGATCGAGATTACGGGTCTGGTTGAAAAGCCCGCCCCTGAGAAAGCCCCATCCAACATGGCCGTCATAGGACGTTATATTCTGGAGCCGACGATCTTCTCCTTGCTGGAAAAACAGCAACGCGGGGCCGGCAATGAAATCCAGCTGACCGATGCGCTCTCGGAAATGTTGGGCGATGTTCCCTTCTACGGCATGAAATTTGACGGCACGCGTTATGACTGCGGCGACAAGATCGGCTTTCTCGAAGCAAATATCGCCTTTGCCCTGCATCGTACCGATATGCAGGACGATATGCGGGACATTGTCAAAAAAATTGCAAACAATCTGTAGTATATCCTCCCTCGTCAACTAGGACGGAGAGATCTGGATGCATATCGCTGTGATTGGGACCGGCTATGTCGGGCTGGTATCGGGAACCTGTTTTTCCGAGTTCGGTCACGATGTGATCTGCATCGATACGGATGAAACCAAAATTGCCCGCCTGAACGCCGGGGAAATCCCGATATTCGAGCCCGGCCTCAGCGCGATGGTGGAGAAAAACAGCCGCTCCGGCTATCTCAAGTTCGGTACGGATATGAAAAGAGCCGTGGCGGGTGCCGATGCTGTTTTCATTGCCGTCGGCACGCCCAGCCGCCGCGGCGACGGCAAGGCGGACCTCACCTATGTCTACGCTGCCGCCAAGGAAATCGCGGCCGCCCTGACCGGCTATACCGTGGTCGTGACGAAATCCACCGTGCCCGTCGGCACCGGGCGGGAGGTGGAGCGAATTATCCGGGCGGTACGGCCGGAAGCCGACTTTGATGTTGCCTCCAACCCCGAATTCCTGCGCGAAGGGGCGGCGATAGAGGATTTCATGCGGCCAGACCGGGTGATTGTCGGCACCAAAGTCGAACGGGCGCAGAAGGTCATGGCCGATATCTATCGGCCGCTCTCCCTCATTCATACGCCACTCCTATTCACCAGCCTTGAAAGCTCGGAACTGACAAAATACGCGGGCAATGCCTTTCTTGCGACCAAAATCACCTTTATCAACGAGATGGCTGACCTCTGTGAAAAAGTTGGCGCCGATGTGCATGACGTGGCGCGCGGCATCGGGCTGGACCGGCGGATCGGCGCGAAATTCCTGCACCCCGGCCCGGGTTTCGGCGGCTCCTGTTTTCCGAAGGACACACGGGCGCTTTATGAAACCTCCGTCGAGACGGGCGCGCCACTGCGTATTGTTGATACCGTCATTGATATCAATGAGGCCCGCAAGCACAACATGGCGGCGCGCGTAATTACGGCCTGCGGCGGATCGGTTGCGGACAAGAAAATCGCCATTCTTGGCCTGACCTTCAAACCCAATACGGATGACATGCGCGAGAGCCCGAGCCTCGCCATCATCCCGGCGCTCGCTCATGCGGGGGCGCATATTCGCGCCTACGACCCGGAGGGCATGGCCGAAGCCGCGAAGCTTCTCGGTGGCATTGAATTTTGCGACAGTTCCTACGCGACGCTGGAAGGCGCCGACGCCCTGGTCATCATCACCGAATGGAACGAATTTCGCGCCCTCGACCTGAAGCGGGTGAAAGCCCTCATGCGGGCGCCCCTGATCGTCGATTTACGGAATATTTATGATCCCCATGATATGGCCATAAATGGTTTTATATATAGCAGTATCGGCCGCCCGGTATAACTTTGGACCTTCACAACCGTGAAAGTAATGTGACTATGACCCATCATGTGTTCAAACCCACCATCCTCCGCGAGTATGATATTCGCGGCATTGTCAACGAAACCGTCTTTGAGGCGGATGCAGAGGCAATCGGACGCAGCTTCGGTACATTTGTGAAGCAGAAAGGGCTGGACTCGGTCGCGGTCGGCATGGACGGCCGCAAAACATCCCCAATGCTAAAGGCGGCACTCATCCGTGGGCTCCTCTCCACGGGCGTTGATGTCTATGATGTCGGCCTCGGGCCGACGCCAATGCTCTATTTCGCAACCTATGAACTTGGTACCGGCGGCGGCATCATGATCACCGGGTCGCATAATCCACCGACCCATAACGGCTTCAAGATGATGCTGGCCGGCAAATCCTTTTTTGGCGCGCAAATTCAGGAACTCGGAAAACTTTCCGCCAGCGGTCCATTCGCCTCCGGGAAAGGCAAACTTGTTGACCGGCCCATCATGGATGAATATGTCACCCGCCTGCTGCGCGATGTGACAGGCGGACGAGAGCTCAGCGTTGTCTGGGATTGCGGGAACGGCGCCACGGGCGAAGCGCTGCGTCAAGTCGTTGCCAAGCTGCCCGGCCGCCACATGCTTCTCTTTGATGAAATCGACGGCAGTTTCCCGAACCACCATCCCGACCCCACGGTTGCCGAAAATTTGCAGGATCTCATTCAGGCTGTGAAGGGCATCGATGCCGACCTTGGGATTGGATTTGACGGTGATGGCGACCGTATCGGCGTTGTCGATGGTCTTGGACGGATCATCTGGGGGGATCAGCTTCTCGCCATCCTTGCCCGCGAAGTCCTGAAGGACAATCCCGGCGCCCCCATTATCGCCGATGTCAAGGCGAGCCAGCTTCTGTTCGACGCCATTCGCAATGCGGGCGGCGATGCCATCATGTGGAAAACCGGCCACTCCCTCATCAAATCAAAAATGCAGGAGGTGAACGCCCCCCTCGCCGGAGAGATGAGCGGCCATATCTTTTATAATGATCATTTCTACGGCTACGATGATGCCATCTATGTCGCGTTGCGGCTTCTCAACATTGTCAGGACAAGCGAGAAAAGCCTGGCCGCAATGCGGGATGACCTGCCGGATATGATCAACACGCCGGAGCTGCGTTTCAACTGTCCGGATGAAGAAAAATTCGATGCCGTTGAGCGTATTCGCGACGCGCTTGCCGCAGATGGCGCCAATTTCTCGGATATTGACGGGGTGCGGGTGAATACGCAGGATGGCTGGTGGCTGCTGCGGGCGTCCAATACCCAGGCCGTTCTGGTCGCCCGGTGCGAGGCTCGCGATGAAGACGGGCTCGTGCGTCTCAAATCACAGCTACAGACCGCCCTGGCAAAGGCCAATGTGGACGCGCCGACCTTTTAAAAGGCCGAACGCGTCCGACCCCTCATCCGGCTGGCGTATAAAAGGCGAGCTTGTGACCTTCAGGGTCACGGACATATCCGAAATACATTTTTCCGTCCATACGCGGCCCCGGCGCTCCCTCATCGGTCGCACCGAGTGAGATCGCCTTCGCATGCATCTTGCGGACCGTTTCCTGACTGTCCATCAACAAGGCCGGCATAGTGCCGTTCCCCGCCGTCGCGGTTTCCCCGTCATAAGGCTTGATGACCGCCAGCATAGGCTGTCCGCGCGCCACGCTCCACATCCGCAGGCGGTCCGTATTCATCACCTTTTTCGCCCCGACCTCCCCAAGAAGCGCATCATAAAAAGCCGTCGATTTGTCGATATCATTCGTGCCGAGGGTCACGTATCCGATCATATTGTTTCTCCTGTTATTCCTTCCTGCCTGACGCAGGTTCGCCGCTCAGGCTACGCTGAAACAGGCATCCTGCATAGATAGATTTAGGAAGGAGAATTATTTCAAAGGCCGACTGCCCATCCCCCGCAATTCCCGATACTCAGGGTGGGAGACGTTATTCGGCCTTTCAATGGGATGGATCAGCTGATCTTGCCTTTTTTCGGAGGCTTGACGCCAATCCATGATTCGCCCGACGCCATCACACAGGTCGCGCCATCAGGCTGCGTGAGGACGATGGTCCATGTATTACCATCGGGACTTGAGAAAACTTCCACCATGCTGCCATTGGCAGCAAGACCGGCGGCAACGGGCGCCTCTTCGAACTTTCCGCTGAGATGCTTGATCAGAGCCGCCCGCTCGAAGCAGACATTCTGGGCGGACGCATCGGTCGAGCGGGGCAGCATCAAGAAGATGGCCATGCAAATCAGAACAAGGATGAACAGCAGAAAGGGGTGTGCCGCCGCACGTGGCAAAATGATCTGCCTGGCATAATGAATAAAGCTGGTCACAGGCTCCTCCCTTTCCGCGAAGACGGCCCGTCATTGACCCACGGACAACAGGAGGCCATTCACCATGAAGAGAAAATACCTGACAGAGGTTAATATTCAGTGTTCAAGGGTCGGGCAATGCGGGCACAGACAGAACCCCGCATTTCCTTTCGTTTAGATAACGCCGTTCAGCATCTGCCAGGCAATCCCGGTGATCATTGAGCCAGAAACGCCGAGGAAGAGATAGAGCGTAAAAACCGGCTTTTTAACCAGCCCGAAGACCGCAATTGCCGCTGGAATTGAGGAAACCGCCCCAGCCGTCATAAACGCCATGGCCGCGCCTTGCGACATGCCGAGATCGATCAAGCCGCTCACCAGCGGAATGGCCGCATAGCCATTAAGATAGCTCGGGATACCGATGAGAACCGCAAGCGGAATAGCGAGCAGATTTTCCTGCCCAACCAAACCTCCAACAAGCGTCGTCGGAACATAACTGATCATCAGACTCTGAAGAAGGAAGGCAAGGATCAGCCAGCGACCAATCAACCAGCCGTTTGAGGACGCAACCTCACGGAACTTCTGTAGACGATCGGGGGCCCGCCAGAACTGCCACTCCATATCCACAGGGCCCGACAGCACAGCTTTCGCACGACACCCCGTCAGCTCGCCTTTCAGCGGATCTGTCAACCAGCCGCGCCGCTGCAGCAGATAGACCGAGGTTCCGGCAAACAGGCCGAGTGCAACAGCAATCAGGGCTTTTCCGGTTGCAAATCCAAATCCAATACCGACGGATGTCAGAATGAAAATTTCCGGATCCATGATCGGTGACGCGATCCAGAAGGCCATAACCGGCGCCAGCGGAACACCCGCCGTCAGCAGAGACGCAACTAGCGGCACAACCCCGCAGGAACAAAATGGAGATAAAGCCCCAACAAGCGCGGCGAGAATGATCGTCGTTGCGGGCGACCCGGAAAAAACACGGGCAATCAGCTTATCCGCCCCCGTCGCCGTGACATAGGCGGAGAGACCAATGGCAATAATGAAATACGGCGCCATGCCAATCACCGCGTCGCCGAGAAAGGCGAGACTGACCGTCAGTTGCGTCGGATCAAAAAGGGCCAGCATGGCGACAACGAAAAAGCAGGCCAGGATCACGCGGTCAGTTATCAATAACCAGAGACGGGAACGGCCATGAGATAGGGTTTGGAGAGCTTCCTGTAATGACATATCGTTATTTCCAGAATTATCGAAATATATTATAAAAAATATACATTGCCCAAAAAAAGGGTCAAGACTTTATTTCGATAATTATCGAATTAACAAGCCGGGACAGGCATCAATCTTTGATCGGCGTGTCCTGCAAACGAACTGGATCAATGCCAACACAGCATTTATCAGTCAGGAGTGTGACCAGATCGTTCAGCTTGTCATAATTGGCAAAACAACGCAGGTTTCTCCCTTGCCGCTTTTGATAAATTATTCCGCCACTCAACAGATGGGCAACATGATGCGACAGGGTAGAACCCGGAATATCGAGAAGCGACTGTATGTCGCCAACTGACAAGCCCCCTTCCCCGGCCTGTACAAGGTATTGTACGATTCGCAGGCGCATGGGATGACCTAATTTTGCAAGTGCGGTAGCAGCCTCTTCGGTCTCCATCATCTTTCCCAATGGATCGTTGCTAAAAAGCTATCTTACAGCTTTTCGACCTTGCCTTCGACCCCCGGCAGGTTCAGCGCCTTGATCAGATGGCGCAGTTCATGCCGCGCGGCGACATGGCTCATCGACATTTTCACCCCGACGCCTTTCTTGTTGAGATCGAGCATGGTGAGGCCTTTCAGGAACAGCTCGCGGAACACCACACGCTCGCCAAAGCCAGGCGCCGCGCGAAAGGAAATGCGGGAGGCCAGCTTGTTCAGGATTTTCTCGATATGCCGCTTGTTATGGGCATCGGTATGCGAGAGACGGTTCCGCATCACCACCCAGTCGATTTTGTGATTATCGATGAGGGCGCGGCGCTTGCGCTGTTCCCACACCATTTCACTATACCAGCTCGGTTTTTCCACTTCGAGATTGCTGCCATTCACCGTGGCCAGCAGATCGAGGTCAATGAAACTGTCATTCATCGGAGTGAGCAGCGTATCCGCAAAGGAATGGCCGAGCTTGGAAATGAAACTGTCCGCGCCGGGACAATCCACCACAACAAAGTTATTCTCATATACCAGCTCCTGCAACGCGGTCACAAAGCGGGAGCGTTCATCGGACTGCGCCTCGTCCATATTTTTCTTCGGGCTCGGCTCGATTACCCGCAAGGTCGGCATTGGCAGAGTGAGCTTCTTCTTGGTGATATAATTCTGGCGATTCTCGATATAGCGGCCGAGGGTCTTCTGCTTGCCGTCAAGATCAATGGCGCCGACCTTGAAGCCCATGGTCAGCAACGAGATGATGACATGCATGGCGGTGGTCGATTTGCCCGAGCCCCCCTTGGCATTCCCCACCACAATAATATGCGCGCGGGTCGGCTGCTCCTTCTCGGCAGTTGTCTTTTCCACAGTTACCGTCACGTTAGACACGTCTCCATCGCCCCCAGCAATTGTTATCGCCGCCTACAGAACATCTATATTTTGTCTGAATGCCGTATTTTAGTAAACCAGCCTCCGGCACAACACAAGCATCATATCCGGGACGGATTTATAAATTATTGACGAATATCATTAACAGGCGAAAGGGGGCCGATATAGGGGATTTGGCGGCGTCGCCAATATTATGCCTGCCGTCTCAATGGGGCATCCTTATCCTCTTTTTCAGCCCCTGCCAGATTTCCCTATCCGCCCCTGACTGCCATATTGTTCCGGCCAGCACCTATTAAAAGGGTCGCAGATTTTTGCGTTTTTTCAAGAAGAAACAGCGAGGATGCCACGTTCTCCACAGGAATTTAACATTGTCCTCTCCCCCTGACATCCACCTGTGTTGGCAGGGGCCGCAAATCATCATCAATTTTCAGCAAAATGCTCAATTCCTGTCTTTGCTGCTGGCCGATCAGAGTGATTCTCGAAGACATTACGAATCCCCGCTATGCCCCATACTCAAAAGCTGATAGGGAAATGCGATGTCTGTAGATGTGGAAAATATCGTTATCGGCGCAGGTGTTATCGGCCTTGCTATTGCCCGGTCACTGGCCACGGCAGGGCGCGACGTACTGCTGCTGGAACGTCATCGGCAGTTCGGAGAGGAAACCTCCGCCCGCAATAGCGAGGTGATCCATGCCGGCATCTATTATCCACAGGACAGCCTGAAGGCGCGCTTCTGCACACAGGGCAAGTGGCTGTTGTATGACTATTGCAGGGCGCGCCACATCCCTCATTCCAATTGTGGTAAGCTGATTGTTGCCACAAATGAGGAAGAACTGTCCATGCTCGACATACTGGCGCAAAAAGCGGCCGCCAATGGCGTCGATGACCTGCGCTTTCTGAGTGCGGATGCGGCAATGGCGATGGAGCCCGCGCTGTTTTGCACGGGCGCACTGCTGTCCCCCTCCACCGGTATTATCGACAGTCACCAGCTGATGCTCGCCTATCTCGGGGAAATTGAGGATCACGGCGGGTCCCTGGCGCTTGAAAGCGTATTTGAGCGAGCGACTCCAATCCGTGAAGGGTTTGACGTCAGCGCAGGCGGTATGACCCTTTCCTGCCGCAATCTCATTAACTCCACCGGTCTCTATGCGCAGGAGGTGGCCGGACAAATCATTGGCCTGTCACCGGATCACATCCCAGAGCGGGAGATCGTCAAAGGCAGCTATTTTACCATGACGAAACGATCTCCCTTCTCGCACCTTATCTATCCGATGCCGAAATCGGCCAGCCTCGGCACGCATGTCACCCTGGATATGGCCGGGCAAATCCGCTTCGGGCCGGATCAGGAGTGGATCGATCACATAGATTATGACGTCGATCCTCACCGCGCCGACAGCTTCTATGAAGCAATACGTCGCTATTTCCCGGCCCTGCCGGACGACAGCCTGATCCCGGCCTATTCCGGCATCCGCCCAAAGATCAGAAGTACCGACGGCAGCCCCGCCGATTTTTGTATTTCGGATGAGCGCACGCATGGCCTTCCCGGTCTTGTCAATCTCTTCGGGATGGAGAGTCCGGGCCTGACCGCCAGCCTCAGCATCAGCGCCCATGTCGCGGGCATACTCGCAGAGACTGATCGCCTCTGAATCGGTTTTTTCAAGGGTATTTTCGGCAGTTTCACGGCTCATCCATACTTTTCGGCAGGTTTTTTATTACTTTTCATCCTGCCGGACGGAAACTTTGCAAATTCGTGTTTTCATTTCGCGCAAGGATACTGCGAAGTTTCAAAACGTCGCAGTTTTTCATTGATTCCGGCCTTCATAAGGAAAATATAAAATAGCAAATGCCCCTGAGCTGATCATATATATGAGGATCCATATGTCCGTTTTTTCCGCAAAAGAATTCGACAATCACGAAGCTGTGCTGTTTTTTCATGACCGGACGACCGGCCTCAAGGCCATTATCGCCGTGCATGACACGACACTCGGCCCGGCGCTTGGCGGCACGCGGATGTGGAACTATGAAAGTGACGAAGCCGCCCTTGCCGATGTACTGCGCCTCTCCCGCGGGATGACCTATAAATCCTCCCTTGCCGGGGTTAATCTCGGCGGCGGCAAATCGGTAATCATCGGTGATCCACGTACCGACAAGACCCCGGCCCTGTTCGAAGCCTTCGGCCGCGCCGTGGATCAGCTTGGCGGCCGCTATATCGCAGCGGAGGATGTCGGCACCAGCGTCGCCGACCTGGAAACAGCCCGCCAAACAACACGGCATATTGCCGGAATCAGCGAAGGGAATGCCGGCGATCCCTCCCCCGCCACCGCCTATGGCGTTTTTCAGGGGCTGAAGGCCGCTGTTCTTTTCCGCCTGAAGAAAGATACGCTCTCGGGCATCAAGGTGGCCGTTCAAGGACTCGGCCATGTAGGTTATGGCCTCTGTGAGCTGCTGAAAGAAGCGGGGGCGACATTGATCGTCGCCGATATCAATGAGACCAGTGTCAGCAAGGCCGTCGATCAACTCGGCGCAGTGCCCGTTGGTATCGAGGAAATTTATGATCAGGACGTCGATGTCTTCGCGCCCTGCGCCCTTGGCGCCATTCTGAATGATAATACCATTCCGCGCCTCAATGCGTATATCGTCGCGGGCTCGGCCAATAATCAGCTTGCCGAGGCGCATCATGCCAACATCATGACCGCCCGCGGTCTTCTCTATGCCCCCGATTATGCCATCAATGCAGGCGGCATCATCATGATCAGTCATGAAGGGCCCAAATTCGATCGGGAAAAAGCCATGCGCCATGTGGGCGGCATTTACGATACCTGCCTTGACATCTTCAAGCGGGCAGAGCGTGAAAACATGACGACAGCCGAGATTGCGGACCGGATTGCCCTGGAGCGGCTGGAAAAAGCCCGCAATGACAAGAAAAAGCTGGCACTCGCCAGCTGACGCCAGCAGGCTTTCCCTATGACCAGCGGTTATGGACCCAGAACCAGTGATCCGGCCGCTCGGTTATCCATCGCTCGAAGGTTTCGTTGATGTTTTTGAGAAGGATATAAACATCTTTTTCCCTCTCTCCCGTTCTCGGCACATCAAGGGCGGGATAGATGGTGAGCCGTCGCCGACCACCGCTGAGACGCTCGGCGCGCATGGGGTAGATTGGCACCTCCATCTTGCAGGCAATCTCGGCCACTGCCGGGGCGGTCATCGCATCCCGCCCGAAGAAGGGGATCGGCACACCGCCGTTCAGCTTCTGGTCGTTGAGAAGGACAATCGCGCCACCTCCCCGCGCGGCCTTGACAATGGCCCGGGCCCCTTCATTGCCCTTAGGCACGAAACGATAGTCAGGATCGGCCCGCATGGACTGGAACAATTCCTCTACCAGCGGATTGTTCGCCGCCCGGTATATTCCTGTCGCCCGCGCGCCCAGCCGCCGCCCGACCAGCGCCACCAATTCCCACGGGCCATAATGGGCTGTCACGAAGAAGGCCGCCTTACCACTCGCCAGATAGGCGTCGAGATATTCCCCGCCCACAAGTTCGACCGTTTCCGTATCCTCGAGAATTTCCCGGTTGAACGGTATCTCTCCGACATTCCGGCCAAGGTTATCCCACATCCCCTCAAGAGCGGCAGCACGCTGTTGTGCCGTCAGGGCGGGCAGTGCCATACCCATATTCTCTTCTGCCAGCCGATGAACTTTGAGACACGGGCCGATTTTCCTTGCGAGCCAACCCCCGAATGTCGCCGCCCGGCGCCGACCGAGCAGGCGGAACAGACCCACAGCCATTTTCACGCCCAGCCATTCCAACCGGTATCGGAGGGAAATGTCGCTCATCCATCCCTCCCTTTGACGAGGGAGAGAAGTGCGGCCTGCAACCCTTCCGGAGCGGAGAAGACCATATCAACATCAAAGACAGAGACCATCATCCGCGCTTCCATCGGCAGGCGGACATAATCCTTTCGGGTGGTGACAAGCGCTGCACCTGCGTCCGTTGCACATTCCACCATCTTCATCATTTCATCAGCCGTATAAACATGATGGTCTGGATAGCTAAAGCTATGCATCAACTCGCAGCCAGCTCCGATGAGGCTTTTAAAGAATTTCTCGGGCCGTCCAATCCCGGCAAAAGCAACAACCTTCTGCCCACTGAGCGGTTCGCCCGATGCCGTCGGCGCCAAAGTTGAATTATAAACCGGTTTATTTATTTTTAACCGGTTTATAATGGCTGAATGTTTATCGCCCTCTACCAGTACGACGGCATCACATCGTCCCAGGGCATTGGGGAGAGATTCGCGCAACGGGCCCGCGGGAAGCAATCGGCCATTGCCCACGCCATATTCCGCATCCAGCACCAGCAATGAGAAATCCTTGTGAAGCGCCGGGTTCTGAAACCCGTCATCCATGATGATAACATCGGCGCCATTCCGCGCGGCGGCTTCCGCCCCGGCAAGGCGATCTTTCGCAACCCATGTTGGCGCGATCTCAGCAAGAATAAGCGGTTCGTCCCCGACTTCGGTAAATTTATGCACATCAAGAACAACCCGCACCGGCCCTTTGAGCGAGCCGCCATATCCCCGGCTTAAAAAATGCGGCCGCAAGCCCCGCGCGATAAACATGCGGGCGATGGCGATTGCAACCGGCGTTTTACCCGCGCCACCGGCCACCACATTCCCGACACAGATAACCGGCACAGCCACGCTATGGCGTCGCTGTATCCCGCGATGGAGGCGACTGACCCCGCCATAGAGACAAGCAAGCGGAGAGAGCAGCAACGGCATCAGATGGCCGCCGCCCTGCGCCCAGAAAGCGGGCGTTTTCATGCCCCCCTCCCCTTTACGAGGTTTTCGATCACGGCCAGGGTTCTATCCAGTGTCTCTTGCCCGCCTGCAACAACGGAGGCCGCCCGCACCGCCATCTCGCGGCAGTGTTCCGGATGATCCAGATAATCGGCAACTGCTCCGGCAAGGCTGGCCGCATCCGTCACCTCCCGGCTGGCCGAACGGTTATTGAACGCCTCCATAATCTCCGCGAAATTGGTCATATGCGGCCCATGCAGCAACGCGCAATCGAGCCGGGCCGGTTCCAACGGATTCTGCCCCCCATTTGGCACCAGCGACCCGCCAATAAAGACAATATCGCTGAGCCTGTAGAACAGCCCGAGTTCGCCGATGGTATCCGCGATATAAATTTCAGTGCTATCCTCCGGCTCTGCCCCCGCCCCGCGACATAGCACACTCCGGCCTGCACTCACGGCAAGCGCAGCCAACTCACCGCCCCGCTCCGGATGCCGGGGAACAATCAGGGTGAGAAGATTAGTGTGCGTCCGCCGTAATTCTCTATCGGCGGCGAGAATGATTTCCTCCTCTCCCCGATGCGTACTGGCAGCGAGCCAGATCGGTCGGTCGGCAATTCTACGGCCAAATGCCGCCAGCTTGTCCGGATCAACAGGCAACGGTTTGGCGGCAAATTTGAGATTGCCGATATATTCGACAGAATTTGCCCCCAGATCGCGCAAATAATGCGCCGATGCCTCCGACTGCGCCAGGCAGATGGTAAACTGGGCAAGCAAATGGCCCGCAAGACCGAATGAACGGCGCCAGTTTTTGTAGGATTTTTCCGTGATACGCGCATTCGCGAGGATCATGGGGATATTCCGCGCGCCGCTTTCATGGATCAAATTGGGCCAGATTTCCGATTCCATCCAGACCGCAAGATCCGGTTTCCAGTGATCAAGGAAACGGCGGACCGCGTCCTGCCGATCCACCGGCACATATTGATGAAAGGCCCGCTCCGGCAGCCGCCCGGCCATAATCTCCGCCGATGTGCGAGTACCGGTTGTGACAAGGATATGCCGGTCGGTTTTTTGAGCGAGGAGGCCGTCAATCAACGTCAGCGCCGAGACGGATTCGCCGACAGAGGCCGCATGTATCCAGACAAGCGGTCCGTCAGGGCGCGGACGGGATGCCTCTCCCAGCCGTTCGGCAAAACGTTGCGGATCCTCCTTGCCATTCGCCAGACGCTTTTCCAGATGCCGCGTCAATAGCGGTCTGCCAAGCCGGAGACAAGCGTTGTAAAGAGCAAGCGGCATCATCCGTCCGTCCCCTTTTTATGCGGCTTGACGGGCTTGTCACGCTCTTCCGGCGCGACCGTTTCGCGGCCGCAAAGGGCATCCGCCTGCTGCGTGATATCAATCAGGCTTGTCTCGATCGCATCGCGCGCATTCTGATAGGCGCCCCCGGCATCATGGCGCGGCACATGAATGCCATCGCCCCAGACAATCACGCCGCGGCTAAACGGCGCGGCAACTAAAAAGCGGTCCCAGCTTCCGAGAATCTTGCCGCGTGTCGTCGAATAGCTGACCGGATAGACCGGTATGCCGGAAAGGGCTGCCAGCCGGACCACCCCGTCCTGAGCCCGCATCCGGGGGCCCCGTGGGCCATCCGGCGTAATAACGGCGACCTCCCCTCTTTTCAGAGCTTGCAACATCTGTTTGACGGCTGCCGACGCCCCCTTGCTGGCGGAGCCACGCACACTGTCCTGTCCCCAATGGCCGATGGCACGGGCAATGATTTCCCCATCACCATGGTGCGAAATCATCACATTCACCTTGGTTTTCTTCTGTACCGAAATCGGCATCATCAAAAGGCGGCCATGCCAAAACGCCAGGATGAAGGGTTTCCCAGCCTTCATCAACTCATGCGGGACCTCTCCGTTCACAACCTGCCAGCGGCTGGTGCGATAGACGAGCCATATATAGCCCGCGGCAAGCAAGCCAGTGGCGGCCTTGACCGCGTCGCTTTTCAGTATGTTCTTTATCGCCTTCAAAAGCTTAGGCTTTCACCCGTAAAAATTACCCGCTTCGATATATCCCGCCCATCCCGGCAATACCAGCCCATTTGAAAAAAACATCCTAATGGGCACAGCGGGATTGCAGCGGAATTGACATCCTCCTAATCTAGTATGCATGAAAAATTTGTCATCGCCTGAAATTCGCGCCTCTGCCTGCCCCCATGATTGTCCGTCAACCTGCGCATTGGAGGTGGAGCGTCTCGACGATTACCGCATCGGCCGTATTCGCGGCGCGGCGGGCAACAGCTATACCGCTGGCGTCATCTGCGCCAAGGTCGCCCGCTATGCGGAACGCACCCATCACCCCGACCGGCTGATGCACCCCATGCGGCGGACGGGAAACAAGGGCGAAGGCGGGTGGCAGAAAATCAGCTGGGACGATGCGCTGGATGAAGTGGCGGAAGCCTTTCTCAAACGCGAGGCCGAATACGGGGCAGAGACAATCTGGCCCTATTACTATGCTGGAACCATGGGGCTGTTGCAGCGCGACGGCATCAACCGGCTGCGCCATGTGAAGAAATATTCAGGACAGTACAGCACCATCTGCACAACGCTCGCCCGAAGCGGTTGGATGGCGGCGACGGGCGCGCTTCACGGCCCGGACCCACGCGAGATGGCAAAGGCCGACCTTGTCGTCATCTGGGGCACCAATGCAGTGCATACGCAGGTCAACGTCATGACCCATGCGACCCGCGCCCGCAAGGAACGGGGCGCGAAGATTGTTGTCGTCGATCCCTATCGCAATGCAGCGGCCGAGGCTGCGGATATCCATCTTTGCGTTAATCCGGGGACCGACGGGGCGCTTGCCTGCGCGGTGATGCATGTGCTGTTTGCGGAAGGCATGGCCGATCGCGACTATATGGCGAAGTACACCAAAGGTTATCAAGAGCTGGAAGCGCATTTGCAAAGCCGCTCGCCGGAATGGGCCGCCCCGATCACCGGCATTCCAGCGGAGGAAATCTATGCCTTCGCCCGGCTCTTTGGCCACACGAAACGATCATTCCTCCGCCTCGGTTATGGCTTTTCGCGAAGCCGTAATGGCCCCGTCAATATGCATGCGGCAAGCTGCCTCGCCTCGGTCACCGGGTCGTGGCAATATGAAGGCGGCGGCGCAATGCATAACAACGGCGCCATTTTCCACTGGAACAAGACACTGATTGAAGGGCTGGACGCGCGTGACAGTACGGTGCGGGAGTTGGATATGTCGCGCATCGGGCCCGTGCTCACGGGCGATCCACGCGATATCGGCGATGGCCCGCCGGTGACAGGTCTGCTGATCCAGAATACCAACCCGATGGATGTCGCACCGGAACTCGGCAAGGTGCATCAGGGTTTCGCGCGCGATGATCTGTTCGTCTGCGTCCATGAACAGTTCATGACAGAAACAGCGAAAATGGCGGACATCCTGCTGCCCGCCACGATGTTTGTTGAACATGACGATGTCTATCAGGCGGGCGGTCAAAGCCATATCATGCTGGGCCCGAAAATCATCGAGGCACCGGGCGAATGCCGCTCCAACCATGCCGTTATTTCAGGGCTTGCCAAGCGTCTCGGCGCCGTGCATCCGGGATTTGAGATGACGGAAATGGACATCATCAATGAAACGCTGATCCGTTCCGGCTGGCCCGATGCGGAAACCTTACGGGCGCAGAAATGGCATGACTGCATGATCGATTTTGACCGCGCCCATTATCTGGATGGCTTCGGACATGCCGATAAAAAATTCCATTTCGCACCGGACTGGTCAAAAATCGGCTCCAATCATGATGGCATGCCGAGCCTGCCAGATCATTGGGACGTGATTTTCAAGGCCGATGCAGAACACCCCTATCGCCTTGTCACCGCGCCCGCGCGCAATTTCCTGAATACCAGCTTTACGGCAACCCCATCATCACTGAAGCGGGAAAAGCGCCCGACCGTCAAAATCCACAGTCGCGATGCCACCACCATCGGCACGGAGGAAGGCGGGATTGTCCGTATCGGAAACAAGCTCGGCTCCCTCCTTATCCATGTGGAGATTTTTGACGGGCAAAATCCCGGCACGGTGATTGTCGAAGGGGTCTGGCCCGGAAAATTCTTTATCGAAAAGATCGGCATCAATCTGCTGGTCAGTGCCGAGGCGCCAAAACCGGCGGGCGGGGCGGCATTTCATGATACCGCCGTCTGGATTCGCCCTGAAAATATCTCAGATGAGGCCGAGGGAACGTAATTCCGCCGCCATTTCCTCGGACAGCTCGCCCTCGCTGTCCTCATCCGAATTACTTTCCTCAACCAGGTCACGCAAATCGCGGGGGGCATCCGCGATTTCAAGATAGCGCCAGCCCTGATGCGGCCCACGCGGGAAAAGCTCCGTCTCCACCAGTTCGGAATCGAGCATCAGGCCGCATTTCTCACCTTCATGGTCATAGAGCCGTTCCAGCCCAGTGACCTGCTGCCGAGCGGCAATCTGGCCGCGGATGATCCAATAGACGGAACCGCCTTCCAGCAATTCCGCCTCTCGCGTCGGGCGCTGCTTGGTGACATGACAAAGCGGCCCCGCAATCAGGCGTCGCGACTGCGCGTCACGCAACTGTTTGACCGACGAAGAGCCGACACTGACGATTAAAAGATGAACAGGCATGGCCACAACCTACTCCGCCGGATATCGCTTGTCCAGCGACGGCTCAATCAAGCTTGTTTTTAAGGGCGCGGGCGACGCTGGAAACCGGCGCGCGGCCAAAAAAGTCTGAGATGAACCAGGCTGTCCGCACCAGCTTCTTCAGGTCGATGCTGCTGTCGATCCCCATACCATCCAGCATATAGACCACATCTTCCGTCGCCACATTTCCGGTGGCGCCCGGTGCGTAAGGACAGCCGCCCAGACCGGCAACGGAGCTGTCAAATCGCGCCACGCCCATTTCCAGCGCCGCAAGATAGTTGGCCAGCGCCTGCCCATAGGTGTCATGGAAATGCACGCCGATCACATCGAGCGGAATGGCCGTCGCCACCGCCTCGATCACTTCTTTGGTGCGGCGCGGCGTCCCAACGCCAATGGTATCGGCAAGCGAGACTTCATAGCAGCCCATGTCATACATCTTGGCGGCAACGTCCGCGACAGTCGCCGGGGTAATCTCGTCCCCGAACGGGCTGCCAAGAGCGCAGGAAACGCTCGCTCTGACGGGAATGCCCGCCTCCTTTGCCGCCGCCATCACGGGCGTAAAGCGCTCAATGCTTTCCGCGATGGAACAGTTGATATTACGCTTGTTGAACAGTTCAGAAGCGGCTGTGAAAATCTCCACCTCATCCGCTTTTGCAGCCATGGCTCCTTCATAGCCCTTCATGTTGGGCGTCAGAACGGAATAGATCACATCGTCACGCACCGGCAATTTCGCCATCACATCGGCCGTATCCGCCATCTGCGGCACCCATTTGGGAGAGACAAAACTGCCCGTTTCAATCGCCCCTACACCCGCATCGATCAGCCGTTCGATCAGTTCGACCTTGATGTCAACGGGCACCATCTGCTTTTCATTTTGCAGGCCGTCGCGCGCGCCAACCTCGAATATCCGCACCCGGGAAGGAAGCGTCATGATGTTTCCTCATCCTTCAGCCGGACAAGGGTTGTGCCTTCGTCAACCTGATCGCCTACTTCGAAAAAGACTTCCTCAACAACTCCGTCGCGGAAGGCCGTTAAAGTATGCTCCATCTTCATCGCCTCGATAACAACCAGCGGATCCCCCTTGGCGACATCCGCCCCGGCAGTGACAAAAAGCTGGATCAGCTTGCCCGGCATGGGGGAAGTCACTGCGCCGGAACCGCCTTCTGATGACAAACCATCAAAATCGGCAACCCGCTCCATAATCTCCACTTCACGCCCGGGCGTCATGACGATAAGTTTCGCGCCCTGCCGCTGGACCGCACCAGTAAAGTGATGCCCATCCAGCCGCACCGACAGCCCGCCATCTGCGGTCGGCGTCGCGCGCGCGTGTCGGCGTCCTCCCGGAAGGTCGAGCAAGAGCCCTTCCTTGCCATGCCAGGCAATAACGGTCACATCCTCTCCGTCAATCTCGAAGCGGAAGTCATCATGGCCGGTATCGTTGGGCCGCCATGCCTTCAGGTCATTCCAGGGCGAATAAGGGTCCGTTGAGGCGGCCGTCAAACTGTTCAGCCTCACTTCCCGTTCGCTCAGCAGGAAAAGCGCCGCAAAGGCAAGGTCCTCATCCGTCGGTACGGACGCCGGCGGCACAAGGTCATCGCGAAAACGGTCGATGAAGCCCGTATCCAGCTCCTTCGCCGCAAAGGCCGGATGGGAGGCAATCTGCCGTAGGAAAGCGATATTTGTGGTCAGACCCGCGATCTGATAATCATCCAACGCGGCGGCCAGCGTCTGCAACGCAGCCGCCCGCGTGTCGCCATGAACAATCAGCTTCGCGATCATTGGATCATAATAGGGCGTCACGCTGTCCCCTTCCCGCACCCCGGTATCAATACGCACAGACGCACTTTCACGTGGCGGGCGCAACCGCAGCAGCGGCCCCGTCGCGGGCAGGAAATCATTGGCCGGATCTTCCGCATAAAGGCGCACTTCAAAGGCATGACCGTTGATGGTGAGCCCCTCTTGCGCAACCGGCAGGGTTTCCCCACCGGCAACACGCAGCTGCCATTCCACCAGATCCTGACCGGTGATCATTTCGGTGACCGGATGCTCCACCTGCAGGCGGGTGTTCATCTCCATAAAATAGAAGGCATCTTCTTTCAGCCCGTCCGACACATCGGCGATAAACTCGATGGTGCCCGCGCCGACATAACCAATGGCCTTCGCCGCTGCGACAGCCGCCGCGCCCATGGCCGCGCGCATTTTTTCCGGCATATCCGGCGCCGGGGCTTCCTCGATCACCTTCTGATGCCGCCGCTGGAGCGAGCAGTCCCGCTCGAACAGATGCACCGCATTGCCATGGCTATCCGCGAACACCTGAATTTCGATATGGCGCGGCTTGGTGAGGAATTTTTCGATCAGGACACGCGCATCGCCAAAGGCGGATTGCCCTTCCCGCTGGGCGGAGGCAAGCGCCGCCGGAAATTCCTTCGCGGAATGAACGCTTCGCATCCCCTTGCCGCCGCCGCCCGCAACCGCCTTGATCAGTACGGGATAGCCGATCCGTTCCGCCTCTTTTGCCAGCAGGTCAGTATCCTGATCCTCCGCATGATAGCCGGGAACGACGGGCACTTCCGCCTTCACCATCAATGCTTTCGCCGCGTCCTTTAGGCCCATCGCGCGAATGGCGCTGGCGGGCGGGCCGATAAAGATCACACCGGCCTTCTCGCAGGCTTCCGCAAAGGCGGCGTTTTCCGACAGGAAGCCATAGCCCGGATGGATCGCCTCCGCGCCTGTATGCTTCGCCGCTTCAAGAATGCGGTCCGCCTTGAGATAGCTTTCCGACACTTCCGCAGGACCGATCAGAATCGCCTCATCTGCCATCTGGACATGACGGGCATTGGCATCCGCCTCCGAATAGACGGCCACTGTGCGGACACCCAGCCGGGAGGCTGTTTCCATCACCCGGCAGGCGATTTCTCCGCGATTTGCAATAAGTATTTTTTTAAACACCGGTTAAAAATCCTTTTAACGGTTAAATGATATGCCAGTGGGGTTTCCGCTTTTCCAGGAAGGCCTGAACACCCTCCTTGCCCTCGTCGCTTGCCCGCCGCTCGGCGATTCGATCGGCTGTCTCGCGCAGGATATGAGAATCAATGGGTCGCCCGGCAACGGTAGAAACCAGATCTTTCGCATCGGCCATGGCGCCCGGCGCATTCTTCACAATCTGATCCAGCAGCTTATCTCGGGCCTCCGCCAGATGATGCACATCGTCCACCAGCTCATGCAACAGACCAAGGCGATGCGCCGTTTCACCGTCAAACATCTCCGCTGTCTGGAAATAGCGGCGGCAGGCACGCGCGCCCATCGCTTCCACCACATAGGGGGAGATGACAGCGGGGATGAGACCGAGCTTCACTTCCGATAAGCAAAATTTCACATCCCGCACCCCGATGGCGATATCGCAGGCGGCGACAAGCCCGAGCCCGCCGCCATAGGCCGGCCCCTGCACCAGCGCGATGGTCGGTTTTGGCATGGTGTAGAGATTTTTCAGCATCTCGGCAAAATTGATGCTGTCCTCACGGTTATCTTCCTCCGTGAAATGGGCGGCGCGCTTCATCCAGTTGAGATCGGCGCCCGCAGAGAAGCTTTTGCCCGCCGCCGCAATGATCACGGCGCGGACGCCCTCCTGATGACCAACATCAACGATCATCTCGCCTAGTTGCTCGATCAGCTCCTCATTGAACGCGTTATGAACCTCCGGCCGGTTCAGGGTGATGGTCGCAATGCCATCGGTCGAGAAATGCAATAATACCAACTCTTCGCTCATCTCACTCTCCTACATTCTGAACAGGCCAAATTTCGTCGGCTCGATGGGGGCATTGAGGGAGGCGGAAAGCCCGAGCCCCAACACCATGCGGCTTTCCGCCGGATCTACAATCCCGTCATCCCAGACACGGGCGCTCGCGAAATAGGGATGACCTTCCTTTTCATACTGCGCCTCGACGGGCGCGCGGAAGGCGGCTTCCTCCTCCGCGCTCCAGGTTTCGCCGCGCGCCTCCATCCCGTCACGTTTGACGGTGGCCAGAACGGCCGCCGCCTGCGGTCCGCCCATCACGGAAATCCGGGCATTTGGCCACATCCAGAGGAGCCGCGGGCTATAGGCGCGCCCCGCCATGCCGTAGTTGCCAGCCCCGAAGGAGCCGCCAAAAATCATGGTGAATTTCGGCACCTTCGCCGTGGCCACGGCCGTCACCAGCTTGGCGCCGTCCTTGGCGATGCCGCCCGCCTCATATTTCTGCCCGACCATGAAGCCGGTAATATTCTGCAAAAAGACAAGCGGTATATTCCGCTGGCAGCACAGCTCGATAAAATGCGCGCCCTTGACGGAACTTTCGGAAAAGAGAATGCCGTTGTTGGCCAGAATGCCAACGGGATAACCGTGAATATGGGCAAAACCGGTCACCAGTGTCGGCCCATAATTCTTTTTAAACTCATCAAATTCAGAGCCATCGACGAGACGCGCAATAATCTCCCGTACATCGAAGGGGGTGCGCATGTCCTTCGGGATCAGGCCGTAAATTTCCGCCGGATCATAAAGGGGGGCCTTCGGTGGACGAATGTCCAGTGGCATCGGCTTTACCTTGTTGAAAGAGGCCACGCAGCGCCGCGCGATATCGAGTGCATGTTCGTCATTCTCTGCCATATGATCGGTCACGCCTGAGATGCGCGAATGCACTTCCGCCCCGCCCAGATCCTCGGCCGAGACCACCTCCCCCGTTGCCGCCTTTACCAGCGGCGGACCGGCGAGAAAGATGGTGCCCTGATTGCGGACAATGATGCTTTCATCGCACATGGCCGGAACATAGGCGCCGCCCGCGGTGCAGGAGCCCATCACGACGGCGATCTGCGGGATGCCGAGGGCGGACATATTCGCCTGATTGTAAAAGCTGCGGCCAAAATGATCGCGATCAGGGAACACATCCTGCTGGTTCGGCAGGTTGGCGCCGCCCGAGTCAACCAGATAGATACAGGGGAGATGGTTCTCCAGCGCCACTTCCTGCGCCCGGAGATGTTTCTTCACCGTCAGCGGATAGTAAGTCCCGCCTTTCACCGTCGCATCGTTGCAGACGATGATGCACTCACGCCCCTCGATGCGACCGATACCGGTGATGATCCCCGCGGAATGGATATCCCCACCATACATGTCCCAGGCGGCCATCTGGCTGAATTCCAGAAAGGGCGATCCGGGGTCGAGAAGCCGCCGCACCCGCTCTCTCGGCAGCAGCTTGCCGCGCGAAAGATGCTTCTCCCGCGCGCGTTCGCCGCCCCCCTGCTTGATGGTTGCGACCTTGTCTTTAAGATCCTCAACCAACGCGCTCATATGGGCAGCATTGGTCTTGAAATCCTCGCTTCGTGTGTTGAGATTACTTTTCAATACAGACATTCGTTTCTCTTTCCACTTCGGGCAATATCAAATCGATTACTTGGCGAACGCCGTCCTTTGTGTTACGCAAAAGTCTTGGAACAAGTCATAAAAAGGGAATAAAAAATGGCCTACAAACCATTTGATCTGACGGGGAAGGTTGCCCTGATTACGGGCGGCAACGGGGGCATCGGCCTCGGCATGGCGGATGCCATTGCACAGGCCGGCGGCGATATCTGCATCTGGGGCACCAACGAGGCGAAGAATGCAGCAGCCGTTGAACAGCTTAAAGCACATGGCACGCGCGTCTCCTCTCTCATCTGTAATGTTTCGGACCAGAAGGAAGTCAAGGATTGCTTCGCCGAAACGCTGTCTCAATATGGCCGCGTCGATGGCTGCTTTGCCAATGCGGGCGTCAGCTCGGGCAAGAAATCCTTCCTTGAAATTGACGACAAGGAATGGCATCGCGTTCTCGACATCAATCTTGATGGCGTTTTTTATACCTTTCAGGAAGCGACCAAGCATATGGTCGAGCGGGCGGAAAAAGGCGATCCCGGCGGGCGCCTTGTCGGCACCGCCAGCCTCGCCGCCATTTCCGGCGCGGCGCGGAATGAACATTATGCCGCCACCAAGGGCGGTGTCATCTCCATGATCCGCGCCCTCGCCGTGGAGTTCGCGAAGCATGACATTACCGCCAACGCCATCCTGCCGGGCTGGATTGAAACGGCAATGACCGAAAATGCCTTCGCCTGGCAGAAGTTCGCAGATAATGTGCTGCCGCGCATTCCCGCACGCCGCTGGGGCAAGCCGCAGGATTTCGGCGGCATGGCGGTTTATCTCATGTCGGACGCCAGCGCCTATCACACCGGCGACACCATGCTGATCGACGGCGCGTATTTCCTGTATTAAAAGCCCGCATATATCCGGTCCCGCAGTGGCGGGGCCGGTTATTCGCTCCCTGTAGTCAAGCCCCCGCATTACCAGCCACCCCGCGCCAGCCACTCATCAAGCTGGGATACCCGGTCCGCGCCCCAGAAACGTTCCCCATCGACGATAAAGTAAGGCGCGCCGAAGATCTTCTTTTCAAACACCGTTTCCTCCACGGATGCCGTGAATGCCCGCTTGATTTCGGTCTCCTGAATAGCGGTAGAAAAGGCATCGGCATTTACGCCCGCCTCTTCTGCAATCTCTGTCACCACCACCGGATCGGCGATGTCCCGCCCCTCGGTAAAATAGGCGGCGAAGATTCTTTTTGCAAAACCGACGGCGCGCGCCGGATCCTGCTGGTCAATCCACAGAAACCCGCGCGAGGCGGCCAACGTCACCTTCGGAAAAGCCTCCGGCATAACAAAAGGAATGCCGTGATAACGCGCCGTGCGGTCGAAATCCATGCGCGAATAGTCGCCCTTCATCGGATATTGCGTCAAAGGAAAGGTCCTCTCCCCCTTCATGGCAACGCCCAACATAAAAGGATGCCAGACGAGGTCGCGCCCATGACGCTGCGCGACAGGCTCAATCAGATGGCTACCAAGATAGGCATAGGGCGAAGAGAAATCGAAATAAAAATCTATCTGTCCTGCCATCCCTGTCACACTCACCCCGCCGCCAGATTACGGGCAATCACCAGCTTCTGGATATCGGACGTGCCTTCATATATCTGGCAAACGCGGACATCGCGGTAGATCTTCTCGACCGGATAATCGGCAATATAGCCATTGCCGCCAAGGGTTTGGATCGCGCCAGAGCAGACTTCCTCCGCCATTTCAGAGGCGAACAGTTTTGCCATGCTCGCTTCGGTCAGGCAGGGCAGTCCAGCGTCCTTCAGGCTCGCCGCATGCAGCACCATCTGCCGCGCGACTTCCAGCTTCGTCGCCATATCGGCCAGACGGAAGCCAACGGCCTGATGCGCAATAATAGCGCTCCCGAACGACTGCCGTTCCTTGGCATAGTCAATCGCATGGGCGAGCGCCGCGCCCGCCATGCCGACACTCTGCGCAGCAATACCAATCCGTCCGGTTTCAAGGTTGGCCAGCGCAATGCGATAGCCCGCCCCTTCCGCGCCGAGCATATTTGCCACGGGCACGCGCACCTCATCAAACGCAATCTGGCAGGTGTCGGACGCTTTCTGGCCGAGCTTCTTCTCAATGGAGGCAACGCGATATCCGTCACTATTGGTCGGGACAATAAAGCAGCTAATGCCTTTTTTGCCAGCCTCCGGATCGGTCACCGCAAAGACCAGCGCAACCCCGCCGATCTTGCCGGAGGTGATAAACTGCTTGGTGCCGGAGATCACGTAATGATCGCCTTCCCGCCGGGCGCGGGTTTTTAGCGCCGAGGCATCCGAGCCCGCATGCGGTTCTGTCAGACAGAAAGCACCAATTTCCTCCCCTTTTGCGAGCAGAGTGAGAAAGGCCTGCTTCTGTGCCTCTGTCCCCTCTTTCTGAAGGGCGGCGCAGCAGGGTGAGTTATTGACACTCATTACGGTAGACACCGCGCCATCACCGGCGGCAATCTCCATCAGCGCAAGCGCATAGGACACATAGTCCGCGCCCGCCCCGCCATATTCTTCAGGCACGGTCATGCCCATCAGGCCAAGGGCGCCCATTTCGTTAAATACAGTCCGCGAAATGGACTGGCTTTCTTCCCAGTCCGCCGAATGGGGCGCCAGACGATCTGTCGCAAAGTCGCGCGCCATATCGCGGATCATGGTTTGCTCTTCGGTCAATATCATCTGGCTCTTCCACTCAACATTCCGGTTCAATCTTTAATCTACAAGTTCCAGCGCCATGGCCGTTGCTTCACCGCCCCCGATACAGAGCGACGCAACGCCCCGTTTCTTGCCATACTTCTGCAAGGCGGAAAGAAGAGTCACCACAATACGCGCACCCGATGCCCCGACCGGATGACCGAGCGCACAAGCGCCGCCATGTACATTCACCTTGGCATGATCAAGACCAAGGTCTTTCATCGCCGCCATGGTGACAACGGCGAAGGCTTCGTTAATCTCGAACAGATCAACA
Source organism: Sneathiella sp. (assembly GCF_002694385.1). Taxonomy (GTDB): domain Bacteria; phylum Pseudomonadota; class Alphaproteobacteria; order Sneathiellales; family Sneathiellaceae; genus Sneathiella. The sequence goes on along the minus strand of NZ_NZMB01000017.1, from coordinate 37,343 downwards.
TCGTCTTTCGTCCAGTTCACCTTTTCCATTACCTTGCGGATGGCATCAATGGGGGCCATGGTGAATTCGGACGGCTTGCGGGCATGTGTGGAATGGGCCAGAAATTTTGCGATCGGCTTCAGGCCGCGCTTCTTTGCCTCGCTTTCCGTCATCAGGACCAGCGCCGCGCCGCCATCGGAAATGGAGGAACTGTTCGCCGCCGTCACCGTGCCGTCTTTTGCAAAGGCGGGCTTCAGCGTTGGAATTTTATCCGGCTGACCTTTCAGCGCCTGCTCGTCCTTGTCGATAACCACATCACCCTTGCGGGTCTTGACGGTAACCGGCGTGATTTCGGACGCAAAGCTGCCGTCCTCCGTTGCCTGCTTGGAACGGCGCAGGGATTCAATGGCATAAGCATCCTGCGCTTCACGGGTGAACTGGTAGAGACCTGCGGTTTCTTCGGCAAAGCTGCCCATCAGCCGACCTTCTTCATACGCATCCTCCAGTCCATCGAGGAACATATGATCCTTGACCTCTCCATGGCCGAGACGCAGGCCACTGCGGACTTTCGGCAGAACATAGGGGGCGTTGGTCATGCTCTCAAATCCGCCAGCAACCAGCACGTTGGCACTGCCTGCCTTCAGGGCGTCATAGGCGTACATGGCGGCGCGCATGCCGGAGCCGCACATCTTGTTGACCGTCGTGCAGCCAACGCTGTCGGGAATGCCCGCCCCGAAGGAGGCCTGACGCGCCGGGGCCTGGCCAAGACCGGCAGACAGGACGCACCCCATGATGACTTCATCAATATCCGTGCCGGTGACCCCCGCACGGTCCATGGCAGCCTTAATAGCCACCGCGCCGAGCTGCGGCGCCTTCACATCGGACAGATCGCCCTGAAAGCCACCCATCGGCGTCCGCGCCATACCAACGATGACAATAGGATCTTCACTCATTTTCTTTTTCTCCTTGTGAACGTCCGGGATTTCCCGGACCTAGCTGGTCTCGTTAAATAATTCGCGCCCGATCAGCATCCGACGGACCTCGCTGGTGCCCGCGCCGATCTCATAGAGCTTGGCATCGCGCAATAGCCGACCGGTCGGATATTCGTTGATATAACCATTGCCGCCAAGGGCTTGTATAGCCTCCAGCGCCATCCATGTCGCCTTCTCCGCCGCATAGAGAATAACACCCGCCGCATCTTTGCGGGTCGTCTCTCCCCGATCGCAGGCCTTCGCCACCGCATAGACATAGGCCTTGCAGGCATTCATGGTGGAATACATGTCGGCAACCTTGCCCTGCATGAGCTGGAACGTGCCGATGGGTTGGCCGAATTGCTCGCGGTCATGGATATAGGGAATGACGGCATCCATGCAGGCCTGCATGATACCAAGCGGCCCGGCGGACAGCACCACCCGCTCATAATCAAGGCCGCTCATCAGCACGCGAACGCCTTCATTGAGAGGGCCCAGGATATTCTCCTCCGGCACCTCGCAATCCTCGAATACAAGCTCGCAGGTGTTGGAACCGCGCATGCCGAGCTTGTCCAGCTTCTGCGCCGTTGAAAAGCCGGGAAAGCCCTTTTCGATCAGAAAAGCGGTAATGCCGCGCGGTCCCGCATTCGGTTCGGTCTTGGCATAAACTACCAGCACATCGGCATCCGGCCCGTTGGTGATCCAGAATTTATTGCCGTTCAGGATATAGCGATCTCCCTGCTTCTCCGCCCGGAGGCGCATGGAAACCACGTCGGAACCCGCGCCCGGCTCACTCATGGCCAGCGCCCCCACATGCTCCCCGCTGATCAGCTTCGGTAGATATTTCTGTTTCTGTGCTTCGCTGCCATTGCGGCGAATCTGATTGACGCAGAGATTGGAATGCGCCCCGTAGGACAGCCCGACCGAGGCGGACGCACGGCTGATTTCCTCCACCGCGATGCAATGCTCCAGATAGCCGAGGCCGGAGCCACCATACTCTTCCTCCACCGTGATGCCCAGCAGGCCAAGCGCGCCCATCTTCGGCCACATATCCATGGGAAATTCATTGCGCGCATCAATCTCGGCGGCACGCGGCGCCAGCTCGGCCGCCGCAAAACTGGCCACCGTCTCACGCATCATATCGGCGGTTTCGCCCAAGCCGAAATTCAAACCGGGAAAATGGACTGCTGACATTCTTTCCTCCCTATCTGGCCACGCCAATGGTTTGTTGATACGGCCACACGCGTCTTGCCTGCCTCATAATATGGAGTGTTGTCGCGATCATGTCGATAGCCTCCCTCATGCCCTTTTGCCATGATCGGGTTTTCCCATCAGGCACATCATGGTGAACAGCCCCGTCAGGCAGTGGCGGGATTCCCCCTCTCCTTCCGCATAGGCGTCCGCCCGGCAGATGAACAGGGTCCGACCGCTTTTGATCACTTCACCGCGCGCCCGCAGGGTTTTCCCCTCGGCCGGGTTCAGCAGATTGACCTTAAATTCGGTTGTGAGAATGGTGCTGTCCGGAGGATAGAGCGAATAGCAGGCATAGCCGGCTGCCGAATCCGTCAGTGCGGACACGAGCCCGCCATGGAAAAAGCCATGCTGCTGCGTCAGACCGGGACGCATGGGCAGCGTAAGCTCGCATATCCCCGGCTCCAGATGAGTGATTGCCGCCCCAATTTCCGCCATAAAGGGCTGCCGTGAAAAACTGTCGCGGACGACGGCATCATAATCCGGATTGCGTGGCTTGAAGTTTGTCGACATTTTCTCTCCCACATCTGACGGGGTCCGTTAATAACCGCCACAGCGACTGCTTCGACCCTCGATTTTTCATGTCGCCACTATAAGAAAAAGATGGCAATAGATAAAATCGTTTGTTTCGATCATAGCTATTGATAATATCTATGGATGGATATCTATCAGCTTCGCTACTTCCTGGCCATTGTGGAAACCGGCAATTTCTCCCGCGCGGCGGAGCGGAGCTTTGTCAGCCAGCCAACCCTGTCCACTGGCATCAAAAAGCTGGAGGCCGAGCTGGGCACCACCCTATTCAGCCGGGAGGCCCGCAAGATCAGCCTGACGGAAGCCGGACGCCGCCTGCTCCCTCACGCGCGCACGATCATTTATGAATGCAATGCAGCAAAATCGGAAGTTTCCCGCAGAAGCCCGCTGCGCCGCCTGCAACTCGGCCTGCTGAGAACGGCTCCGACACAACGTATCTCCGCACTTGTGAACGATTTTGCAAAAGCCCACGGCGATATCCAGATTTCCATCAAGGAGGGCGCCGCGGCCCAGCTCCAACGCTGGCTGGATGAAGGACGGGTCAACGTCGCCCTCAGCATCCGGCCGGAAACGGAAAGCGGCCTTTCCTTTGCCCGGCTTTACAGGTGGAAATACATGCTTGCCATCCCCACCAGCCATTCCTTCGCCAGCCGCAGCCTTATTCCCCTGGCGGAGCTGGACCGCCTCGATTTTCTCCATCGCACCCATTGCGAGGCAGAAAGCGAACTCACCCGGGCCTTTGCCAATGCCGGAGTCAGTCCGAATATTGTCTTTCGCACCGATCAGGATGACAAGGCTCTGGCCCTTGTCAGTGCCGGGCTCGGCCTGTGCATGATGCCGGATATCCTCTCCGCACCGGGCATTGCGCTCTTGCCTGTCGATGGTATCAACATCGGCCGCAGCATCGGCCTGCTTTGGCGAAAAACCGAGGAAAATGACCTCATTCGATCATTCCAAATGTTTGCGACCAGTCACGGCTGGTATCCGGAGCGCAGCGGAAACAAGAATCTCGCCTGGGCGCGTTAGCCGCTCACAGCAGGATCAGAGTCGCCAGCCCCAGGAAAACAACAAAGCCGACAATATCTGTCACCGTCGTGACGAACACGCCGGATGCAATGGCCGGATCAATTTTCAATCGCTCCAGCATCACCGGAACGATCATGCCGATCACCCCCGCGACGAGGATATTAACAACCAGAGCCGCCGCAACAATGCCGCCAATCAGCGGATTACCAAACCACAGCCAGGCCACTGTGCCCACCATACAGGCGAAAATACTTCCATTGGTAAGCGCAACCAGCGCCTCTTTGTTGAGGATACGGAACATATTGGCCGTCGTCAGTTCCTTGGTGGCGAGGGCCCGCACCGCGACGGTCAGGGCCTGCGTTCCCGCATTGCCGCCCATACTGGCCGCAATGGGCATCAGCACCGCAAGGGCGATGACCGCCTCCATCGTGGCATCGAACAGGCTGATAGCAAAGGACGCCGCCAACGCCGTCAGCAGGTTGACGAACAGCCAGGGAAAGCGGGCGCGAATGGTGCGATAGACGCTGCTGAACAGATCGTCTTCCGACACACCGCCGAGACGCAGAATATCTTCCTCCGCCTCTTCATTGATAACATCAACGATATCATCAACGGTGATCACGCCGATCAGCGCGCCGTCATCATTCACCACCGCCGCCGATGCCAGGCGATATTGCTTAAACAGATAGGCGACTTCTTCCTGATCCATATCAACAGGGATCAGTTTCTGTTCCGCATCCATGATATCGCGGACCATCACATGCCGCTTGCTGCGCATGGCGCGGTTCAGCGGAATGGTGCCAATGGGATGATGGCGCGGATCAACGACAAAAATCTCGTAAAATTCATCGGGCAGATTTTCGGTATCGCGCATATAGTCGATCGTCTGGCCGATGTTCCAGTATTCCGGCACCGCGATCAGATCGCGCTGCATCAATCGGCCGGCCGTATCCTCGCCATAGGACAGACCTTCCTGCAACACCGCCCGCTCATCAGGCGGGATTTGATTGAGAACGTCGCGTCGATCCTCTTCCTCGAAATTCTCAAGAAAATCGACGGCATCATCCAGTTCAAGCTCATTGATGAAAGCGGCGATCTCCGCCGGTTCCATCTCATCGACCAGATGTTCGCGGACATTCTCATCGAGAGCGGAATAAACGTCCGGATCAATCCGGTCTTCCATTATGCGCATGAAGGGAAGGCGCAGCTTGGGCTTGAGCTGCTCGATCAGATCGGCCACGTCGGCCGCATGCCAATCCTCCAGCTTCTCATGAAGATAGGCGGAATCTTCCCGTTCAATAGCTTCCTGAATATCCTGAACGATTTCCTCGTTCAGGCCATAGGTGGGCGCGGTGTTTTCATCCTCACCGGCATCGCTGCCCACACGCTCGTCCTGCGCCTCGCTCATGATCAGCCTTCTTCAATAAGTCTTTCTCTCCGCGCGACAGGCCCCGGCATCATCTTGCCCGCCCTGTGATCCTGCGCATCAACTGCTGCAATGGCCGTCATATTGACAAGACCGCGCACCGTGATGGACGCCGCCGTGATATGCACGGATTTGGACATGCCGATCAGGATCGGCCCAACGGCAATGCCGTGACCAATGCTTTTGGCGATATTATAGCTGATATTGGCCGCATCAAGATTAGGCATAATCAGAAGGTTGGCGGCGCCCTGAAGCCGCGAATTCGGAAAGATCGCCTCCCGGATGGCGGGGATAAGGGCGGTATCCGCCTTCATCTCCCCTTCTATTTCCAGCTCCGGCGCCAGCTTTTCAACGATTTTCAACGCCTGCCGCGCATTGCGCGCAGAGGGCATATCGGTGGAGCCAAAATTGGAATAGGAGAGCAGCGCCGCCTTCGGTTCAATCCCGAAACGCCGCACTTCATCAGCGGACAAAATGGCAAGCTCCGCCAGTTCTTCCGGCGATTGCTCATGGCTGATCTGGGTATCGGTGAAGAACAGGGTTCGCTCCGGCATGATCAGCAGATGCAGCGCCGACGCATTACGCACCCCTTCGCGGAATGGAATAATATCCGCGATCCGCCGGTAATGATTGTCATATTTGCCGAATGTGCCGCAAATCATCGCGTCCGCATGGCCAAGATACACCATCATTGCGCCGATAATCGTGGTATTGGTGCGGATGCGGGCCTTTGCCGTCTCCACATCCACGCCAAAACGTTCGCGCAACTTGTGATAGGCCTGCCAGTATTCCCGGTAGCGTGGATCATCCTCGGGATCGGTAATCTCGAAATCAACCCCCGGCCGGATGCGAAGACCCAGCTTCTTGATGCGGTAGTCAATAACCTTGCTGCGGCCGATCAGGATCGGGATCGCAAGCCCGTCATCCACGACGGTCTGCACCGCCTGCAGGACGCGTTCCTCTTCCCCTTCGCAATAGGCAACCCGCATCAATTCCTGCCGTGCCTGATCGAACACCGGCTTCATAACAAAGCCCGTGCGATAGACAAAATGCGAAAGCTGCTGATGATATTTCTTGAGATCCTCGATAGGTCGGGTGGCGACACCACTCTCCATCGCCGCCTTGGCGACCGCAAAGGATACATGCAGATAGAGGCGCGGGTCGAACGGCGTCGGGATCAGATAGTCCGGCCCGAAGCTCGCCTGCGCACCGCCATAGGCCTTGGCGACAATGTCAGACTGTTCCGCCATGGCAAGATTGGCAATCGCCTTCACCGCGGCGATTTTCATTTCCTCATTGATCTCTGTCGCGCCGACATCGAGGGCACCGCGGAACAGATACGGAAAGCAGAGAACATTGTTCACCTGGTTCGGATAGTCGGAACGACCCGTTGCAATAATGGCGTCAGGGCGCACGGCTTTTGCTTCTTCGGGCAGAATTTCCGGCGTCGGATTGGCCAGCGCGAGGATAATCGGCCGCTCCGTCATTGTTTCAACCATTTCCGGCTTCAGCGCGCCGGGGCCTGAACAACCGAGAAAGATATCCGCGCCAACCATGGCCTCACCAAGTGTCCGCTTGTTCGTCTCAATGGCGAATTTGGACTTGTAGGGGTCCATTTCAATCTCACGCCCCTGATAGACAACGCCATGTATATCGCAAACGGTGATATTCTCCCGTGGCAGGCCGAGGCTGACCAGCAGGTTGAGGCAGGCCAGCGCCGCCGCGCCCGCACCGCAGGCCGTCAACTTGACCTCCGCAATGTCTTTCTCGACAATGCGCAGCGCATTATAAATGGCCGCGGCAACGCAGATGGCCGTGCCATGCTGGTCATCATGAAAGACGGGGATATTCATCCGCTCCCGGCAGAGCTTTTCAACAACAAAACATTCCGGCGCCTTGATATCCTCCAGGTTGATGCCACCGAATGTCGGCTCCATGGCCGCAATGATATCCACCAGCTTTTCCGGATCCCGCTCATCCAGCTCGATATCGAAAACATCAATTCCGGCGAATTTCTTGAAAAGAACGGCTTTCCCCTCCATCACCGGTTTGGAGGCAAGCGGCCCGATGGCGCCGAGGCCAAGCACCGCCGTGCCGTTTGTCACCACGCCCACCAGATTGCCGCGCGCCGTCAGATTGGCCGCCTCCACCGGATCCGCGGCAATGGCGAGACAGGGATGCGCTACCCCCGGCGAATAGGCCAGCGCGAGGTCCATCTGCGTATCCATCGGCTTCGTCGGCTGGATCGTCAGCTTCCCCGGCCTTGGCAGCCGGTGATAATCCAGTGCCTTTTCAGAATTGTCTTTCGCCATGTCCCCGTCTTCTCCGCCAGAAAGAATGCCCGCATTACCCGATACCAACCACCGGCGCCAGCAATAATAAACCGGCGTCACCAGTCAATAAAAGGGAAGCAAGCCGACGCCCTTATAACACGCTATCATAGCGTCGTCGGCGAAAGTTTCATGAAATTGTTCTGTTTTTTTAAACGGCTGGCCATCAATTCGGATTTTCGCATCGGTGACAGCCCTTCGGGGTTCAGCCCTTTACAATTTCACCGTCCTCCTTTGTGAACGGGCCGATATCGGGGTTTTCAAGGATATCCAGTACCGCTTCCGACGGGCGGCAAAGCCGCGCGCCTTTGTTAGTGACAACAATCGGCCGGTTGATCAGGATTGGATGTGCCAGCATCGCATCAATCAGCTCCGCTTCCGCCAGTTCCGGATTATCAAGACCCAGCTCCTGAAAGGGTGTCCCCTTTTCCCGCAACAACGCGCGCGCTGAGATGCCCATTTGCCGGATGAGGGATTCCAGCTCCTCACGGTCTGGCGGTGTTTCAAGATACAGTATGATCTCCGGTTCAACGCCGGACTGACGAATCATCGCCAATGTGTTTCGCGACGTGCCGCAATCGGGATTATGATAGATACGGGTCATGACGCCTTCCTTTCTTCAAAATGACGGCGGGTCCGATTGGCAAAAGCGACCAGCGACAACATGACCGGCACCTCAACCAGCACCCCGACAACGGTTGCCAGCGCTGCGCCGGAATTCAGCCCGAACAGGCTGATGGCGACGGCGACGGCCAGCTCAAAGAAATTCGACGTGCCGATCATGGCACAGGGAGCGGCAATTTTATGCGGCACCCGCATGCCGTATGCCGCACCATAGGCAAGGACAAAAATGCCATAGCTTTGCAGAATGATCGGTACGGCGATCAGGGCAATAATCAGCGGGTTCGCCAGAATGGCAGATGCCTGCAAGCCGAAGAGAATAACCACTGTTACCAGCAAGCCGATGATGGAAAGGGGCTTTATGCGGGCCATAAAAGCCGCGATGCGGGCCGGATCCCTGAGCAGTCGGCGCGTGACAAGCCCGGCGATCAACGGCAGGACAACATATAGAACCGTCGCCAGCAGCAGGGTTTCCCAGGGCACTGTGATTTCCGCAACGCCCAACAGCAGCGCGACAATCGGCGCGAATGCAAAGACCATGATCAGATCGTTTACCGAAACCTGCACCAGGGTGTAGAGCGCGTCCCCCTTGGTCAGCTGCGACCAGACAAACACCATCGCCGTGCAGGGCGCCGCACCCAGCAGGATAAGACCCGCGATATACTGCGCCGCATCTTCTGCCGGAATGAAGGGCGCAAAAACATAGTCGAAAAAAAGCACCGCGAGCAACGCCATGGTGAAAGGCTTGATCAGCCAGTTGACGACAAGCGTGATAAGAAGACCCTTGGGTTGCCGCGCAATATCGGAGACAGCAGAAAAATCCACCCCCACCATCATCGGATAGACCATTGCCCAGATCAGCACCGCGACGACAAGATTGATGGACGCGACTTCCGTCGCTGCAATCGTTTCCACAACACCGGGTGAGAAGGAGCCGAAGACAAGCCCCGCCAAAATCGAAAGCGCCACCCATAATGTCAGCCAGCGTTCAAACACGCCAAGGCCGGAGGGGGCATCAGAAACATCTGTCATGTCACACCTTATTCACCTGATTGAATTGCAAAACGCCCGCACAAGCTGACAGCCAAGGTCGGACAGAGGTCATTTCGGAGGGATTGAGACAATACAAAGCCGCCGCCATTGGTCATCCCCCACTTTCCCCGCAATGGCAGGAAATTTCGCTGATAACCGGCTGACACAGCTCGGGATGACCCCCGCAGCAATCTTCCAGCAGGAAACTCAAAAGAAAACGCATCCCCTGCATGTCCACATAATAGCGGATGGATCGCCCTTGCCGTTCATTGCGCAGCAGGCCCGCATTTACCAGGATGACAAGATTGGCCGACAATGTATTGGGCCGCACATCAAGCGCATCGGCAATGTCTCCCGCCGCCATCCCCTCCATCCCCTTTGTTACGAGCAAGCGGAAGATTTCCAGGCGGGTCTGCTGGCTCAAGGCTGAGAAGGCGGCAAGGGCGTTTTTTATTTCCATATTTCATGAAATATAGAAATAAAATCTATCCGTCAAGCCCTAAGATATTGGCAGCAGGAATCGCCCGGAAGGCATAACGCTCCATCACCGGAAAGCCACAGCAGGCTACGGCATGAGCCTTCTGATGGATATCATTCAGAATAATTCAGAAAAAGATGCCCCTGATTGGCAGACGGATCGACGGGCCTCTCTGGCAATACCGTTCAATCCTGCAAGGACAATCACAAACCGATGTCTGTGATATGGTGCGGTCGAGAAGACTCGAACTTCCACCCGTGTTACCGGACAGCGACCTCAACGCTGCGCGTCTACCAATTCCGCCACGACCGCACAATGGAGCAGGGAAATAACAAATGTTTCCCCCCTCTGCAACAACAGAATTGTTTTTTGGCCAATTAAAATTCCGGCAGGTTTTTTTTGACCTTATCGGTTATTGAAATTCCGATATTGTCATCAACAATGATGATCCCGCCATAGGCGATGGGTTTGTTGTTGGCAAGGACAACCGCATCGTCATCGGCGCCCGCATCCAGCTCGATCACCGCGCCGCGGCCCATCTTCAGAAGCTGATGAATCGGCATCACGGCCTTTCCGAGAACGACCGAGATTTCGACATCAACGCCCTCAATTGCCTTGTTTTCCTCGCTCATGGCCTGCATCCTTTGCCTAACCCTGCCGCTAGTATGCCCGAACAGGGTTAACAGGATGTTAAGCCCCCGCATTGCCTGCAGCCTTTATTGCCGTTTCGCCGAAAGCTGCTATATATCGGCCATGCACCGCATTGAATGGAAAATATCCGACGCCCCTGTCCCCTATGAGGAGGCCCTCCGCCGCATGGAGGCCCGCGTTGCTGACATTCGTGACAAGGACGCACCCGAGCTTGTCTGGCTTCTGGAACATCCGCCGCTCTATACGGCCGGAACCAGCGCCGATGCGACCGACCTGAAGGACCCGGAACGCTTTCCGGTCTATAAGGCGGGCCGCGGCGGGCAATACACCTATCACGGTCCCAGACAGCGCGTTGCTTATGTGATGCTCGACCTTAAAAAGCGCAATGCGGATATCCGCGTCTTCGTGCAGGATCTGGAAGACTGGGTGATCGAGACTTTGGCACAGTATCAGATCCGCGGCGAAAAGCGCGACGGGCGGGTTGGCGTCTGGGTCGACCGCGGTCATCGCGAGGACAAAATCGCCGCCATCGGTGTGCGGGTGCGCCGCTGGGTCAGCTTTCACGGCATATCCGTAAATGTGGACCCGGACCTCACCCACTATGCGGGGATTGTCCCCTGCGGCATTTCTGAGCATGGGGTGACATCACTCGTCGACCTCGGCATCCCGGTCAGCATGGCCGAGTTCGATATGGAGCTAAAAGCTGCGTTCGAGCGGATATTCCTGAAACGCGGTATTCCGGGATCGCTGATCAGCTAAGCGCATAACCGGTAATTTTTTTGCCGCAGCCCTTTCCTGCCCGTGACTCCATTAGATAATAGTGATATATTATATCCGTCATTAAGGCGCACGCTTATGTCGGACGAATTACATAGCAATCTTCAGACGGAGCAATGGCGAAAACTGCTTTGCGATGGACATCTCGGACGCAAATATGTGACCCATATCATGCGCCTGCTGCCCGGTCCGCCGCGCTGCAAAGGCTGCAATAACCCCTTCGGCGGTATCGGCGGCGCCCTCTGCCGCTCTATCGGTATGGTTCCATCGAAAAAGAATCCCCGCCTCTGCACACTCTGCTGTGAAAAGATGCCGCTCGGCGGCGCGGAAGTTGAGGTTGTCATCCTGTTTGCCGATGTCCGCGGCTCGACCGAACTGGCGGAGCGGCTGGGGCCAGAAAAATTCGCGGCCACCCTCAATCGCTTCTACAACACGGCAACCGATATTCTCATTCGTCGCGATGCGACGGTCGACAAGCTTATCGGGGATGAAGTTATGGCGTTCTTCGTGCCCGGTTTTGCCGGTCCCAACTTCAGAAATGTGGCGATTGATTGCGCAATAACCCTGCTGCGCACTCTCGGCTATGGAGGCAAGGAGGAGCCGTGGCTGCCGGTCGGGATCGGTATTGATTCCGGCATCGCCTTTGTCGGCAATGTCGGCAATGATCATTATCTGGATTTCACCGCGCTTGGCGATCCGGTCAATACCGCCGCCCGTATCCAGGCGGCGGCAGGCCCCGGACAATTGCTTGTCAGTGCAAGAACATTATCCAGGACCCACATTCCATATTCCGGACTGATCCCGCAATCCCTGACCGTCAAGGGAAAGAAGGAAACAGTCGAGGTTTATGCGCTTCCGATCACTCAAACTCGAGGATAACATCATCCACAGCGAGAACGTCGCCCGCCCCGGCCTTGACCGCCGAGACGACCGCATCCTGCTCCGCGCGAAGAATATTCTCCATCTTCATCGCCTCAACCACGGCCAGCGCCTGTCCGGCTTTCACTTCATCGCCTTCCTTGACATTGACCGCAACCACCATGCCCGGCATTGGACACAGCAGGAATTTGGACATATCCGGCGCCACCTTGACCGGCATCAGCTCAGCCAGCCGGGCAGCCGCGGGGCGGCGGACCGATAGCTCAACCACCGCACCGCCATGCGTGAGACGGATACTGCCGCGATAGAATTCGAGCTGGGCAATCACCTTATCGCCATCAATTTTGGCTTTGATGCGTCGCTTGCCGGGTTTCCAGTTGCTGATCACCTCGATTTCCTTGTCACCGAGTGTGACTTTGATCCCCTTGTCTGCATCTTCGGCAGAGACGGCGAAAGAACGCTCTTTCCCTTCGCTGACGATCCAGTCTTCCGCCGTTTTGGCCACCACATGCTTCAGGGACCGGCTGGAGGCGCGCATATGCACCAGAAGCGCCATGGCAACCAACTTTTCAACCGTCTCGTCACTGAGCGGCGCGCCGTGGAAACCGTCGGGATATTCCTCGGCGATGAACCCGGTTGTCAGGTTGCCCGCCTTGAACCGCCGGTGATTACAGACCGCATTCAGGAAGTTGATGTTGTGGGAGATACCGCTCACCTCATAGGCATCAAGCGCCCGCCCCATTTCCTCGATCGCCGCATCACGGGTCTCGCCATAGGTGACCAGCTTGGCGATCATCGGATCATAAAACATGGTGATTTCCGAACCTTCGGTCACGCCCGTATCCACCCGGACATTTTCCCCCTTTGGCACCTTGTAGCGGCTGAGCCGCCCGATGGAGGGCAGGAAGCCACGATAAGGATCTTCCGCATAGAGACGGCTTTCAAGCGCCCAGCCAGTCAGCTTGATGTCCTCCTGCGCCAGGCTGAGCTTCTCACCATAGGCAACGCGGATCATCTGCTCCACAAGATCAATGCCGGTAATCAACTCCGTGACCGGATGTTCTACTTGCAGGCGGGTGTTCATTTCCAGAAAATAGAAATTCCGGTCACTGCCGACGATAAACTCGACCGTCCCGGCGGAATGATAATCCACCTCGCGGGAAAGCGCGACGGCCTGTTCGCCCATAGCCTTGCGGAGTTCGTCATCGACAAACGGGCTCGGCGCTTCCTCAATGACCTTCTGGTGGCGCCGCTGGATGGAGCATTCCCGCTCGCCCAGATACAGGCAGGTGCCATGCTTGTCGGCCAGCACCTGAATTTCAATATGGCGCGGATCGACAACAAATTTTTCGATGAAGATGCGATCATCGCCAAAGCTGCTGATCGCCTCATTCTTGGCCGACTGGAAGCCCTCACGCGCTTCTTCATCATTGTGGGCAATCCGCATGCCCTTGCCCCCGCCCCCGGCGGAAGCCTTGATCATCACCGGATAGCCAATTTCCTTCGAAATCTTCACGGCATGATCGGCATCGTCGATCAGATCCATATGGCCGGGAACCGTATTCACCCCGGCGGCATGGGCCAGCTTCTTGGACGCGATCTTGTCGCCCATGGAGGCAATCGCCTTTTTGCCAGGACCAATAAAGGCAATACCGGCCGCGTCCAGCGCATCGGCGAAGGCCTGATTTTCAGAGAGAAAGCCATAACCCGGATGGACGGCTTCCGCCCCTGTCTTTTTACAGGCATCAATGATCTTGTCGATGATCAGATAACTTTCGGCGGCTGCAGCCGGGCCGATATGCACGGCCTCATCGGCCATGCGCATGTGAACGGCGCCATCATCGGCATCGGAATAAACAGCCACCGTCTGGATGCCCATGGCACGGGCGGTGCGAATTACACGACAGGCAATTTCGCCGCGGTTGGCAATCAGGATTTTCTTGAACATTTTCTTATCGTCTCCCTTGGCCTTACAGCGGAATATTGCCGTGCTTCTTCCACGGGTTTTCCAGTTGCTTGTTTTTCAGCATATGCAGTGAATTAACAATCCGGTGGCGGGTATTATTCGGCATGATCACATCATCGATAAACCCACGGTGTCCCGCGATAAATGGATTGGCAAAACGTGACTGATATTCATCGGTGCGCTTCTGGATTTTCTCGGCATCCCCGATTTCGGAACGAAAGATGATTTCCACCGCGCCCTTGGAGCCCATCACCGCAATCTCGGCGGACGGCCAGGCGTAATTGACATCGCCCCGCAGATGTTTTGATGCCATCACATCATAAGCGCCGCCATAGGCTTTCCGCGTAATAACGGTGACTTTCGGCACCGTTGCTTCGGCATAGGCATAGAGCAGCTTCGCGCCATGCTTGATGATCCCGCCATATTCCTGGGAGGTTCCCGGCAGGAAACCCGGCACATCGACGAGAGTGACAATCGGAATATTGAAGCAGTCACAGAAACGGACGAACCGCGCCGCCTTCTTGGAGCTGTCGATATCCAAACAGCCGGCCAGCACCATTGGCTGATTGGCGACAATGCCGACCGTCTGGCCATCCATGCGGCCAAAGCCGGTGATGATATTTTTAGCGAAATTCGGCTGGATCTGGAAGAAATCCCCCTCATCCACCAGCTTCTCCACCAGTTCCATCATGTCATAGGGCTTGTTGGGGTTGGCCGGGACCAGTGTATTGAGGCTTTTTTCCTTCCGGTCCGGATCATCAAAACTTTTACGCTGCGGAGAAGGCTCAAGGTTGCTGGAGGGGAGAAAATCAACGAGACGCCGCACTTCCGTCAGCACCTCCACATCATTGTCATAGGCGTTATCGGCAACCGATGATTTGCTGGTGTGTGTACCCGCACCGCCGAGTTCTTCCGCCGTCACCGTTTCATTGGTAACCGTCTTCACCACATCGGGGCCGGTCACGAACATATAGGAACTGTCGCGTACCATGAAAATAAAATCCGTCATGGCCGGGGAATAAACCGCCCCGCCCGCGCATGGCCCCATGATGACGGATATCTGCGGCACGACGCCGGACGCCATCACGTTACGCTGGAACACTTCGGCGTAACCGGCCAGGCTGTCGATGCCTTCCTGGATACGCGCGCCGCCGGAATCATTGAGGCCAATAACCGGCGCTCCGACCTGAACGGCCTTGTCCATAATCTTGCATATTTTCTTGGCATGATATTCGGACAGGGAGCCACCAAAAACGGTAAAGTCCTGACTGAACACAAAGACCAGCTTGCCATTGATTGTCCCGTGGCCGGTGATGACACCGTCGCCGGTAACCGTTTCATTCTGCATGCCGAAATCGACGCAGCGATGTTCAACAAACATGTCCCATTCTTCAAAGGACCCTTCATCGAGCAAAATCTCGATCCGCTCCCGCGCGGTCAGCTTGCCTTTGCTGTGCTGGGAATCGATCCTTTTCTGACCGCCGCCCAGCCGGGCCCTCGCCCGCTTGTCTTCCAACTGCTGAATGATATCTTGCATGTCCCTACCTCAGCTTTATTATTTAAATTAATGTTAGAAAGCGGGCGCTTGCCGCCAAACTCTCCTTGTTATTCTCCCGCCGCTTCACCGCCTCCGCATCGGCGCCCCAGTGTTCCATCACATGGGTCTCGTCAAGCTCACTGATCTCGAAGGCCTGATCGGCCGATAGATGTCCGTCCAGAACCGCCAGCGCGATCACCAGTGATCCGCAAAGCGATGTCATATTGTAAAGCGGCGCCAGCGCCATGTCGCCCTGAGCCGCCACGACCGCCCGGAGGGCAGACAGAGATTGCGGCGGCTGCGGGATATGCATCACCCCTTCCGCCACATGCAGCGTCACGCCATGCCGGTTTTTCAACCAGTCCAGCATCGGATCCCACGCCGCCCGTTGCCGCGCCACCAAACCCTCCGGATGCGTCGCCCGGTAGCAGACCAGGTCAGATCCGCCATAGGCGGCAATATCGTCAATGACCTTTTCCCGCTGCGTCGTCACCCGGTCGATCACCGTCGCGGCGGCCTGCATCAGCGGCATGCTGGCGGGAACCAGCTCCGCTCCCTGCGCATCCCACTCCGCCGCGATTGCCTCCGCCAGCGCCCGCGTCGGCAGATGTAAACCCGCCTTCGCCGGCGTTTTGATCATCCGGCCATCCAGCAGGACACAGAAGCCGCCATCGCGCTCCTCCGCTGTCACTTCTTTATAAAAGCGTTTCATTCGGCCGTCTTCACAATCACGTCAGCAACCTAACAGTCGTTAGGCTTATAGAGATTACTCAAAAAAATGCAAGGGCTGACTTGGATATTGCACGGCTTCACGCTGCTTCGACAACCCCGATCAGCTCTTCAAAATGGTCAATGATACGTTCCGCCCCACTTTCCCGCAATTCCGCCTCGTCATGATAGCCCCAGCTGACCCCGATGGCGCGGCAGCCCGCATTTTTCGCCAGCATCATGTCAAAGCTGGTATCGCCGACCATAAAGGTACGGTCCGGCCGGGCGCCCGCCATCGCCATCGCCTTTTCCAGCATCTGTGGGTGCGGCTTGCCTGGATTATGATCCGGCGTCTGAAGAGAACCGAAATATCCTTCCAGCCCATGCTGCGCAATCACCGCATTGACACCACGCATGGATTTACCGGTGGCGATTGCCATACTGACATGACGCGCCGCCAATCCTTCTAATACGCGACGCACGCCTGAAAACAACGGTTCGTGATGATCAATCTGCAAACGCTGATGAAAAAAGGATGTTTTGTAGCCGGTAACGATCTGGTCGAGCTGTTCGAAGGACAGCGGCCGACCGGCGAGGTCGCGGACGGCGACATCCGGGTTGAGGCCAATGGTCCGGCGGATTGAAAGATCGTCCGGTATCGGCAGCCCGGCCTCCTGAAAGGCCTTCTGCATACAGGCGATCACATTATGCGCACTGTCTACAAGGGTGCCGTCACAATCAAAAACGACGAGAATTTCCGCCGGAGAGGTCATGGTCCTTTTGTCCCGAAAGGTCCGATGAAAGGAAAAGGCTGGCGAAAAAATTCCGCCAGCCCGATGATTTAACCGTTATTCTTGCTTCTTGAACGGTTGACCGCGCTCGTAATCGCCTTGAGAGAGGCCGTCACGATATTGGCATGCTTGCCGACGCCAAAAATCGGCTCGCCACTGGAATCGCGCATTTCAACATAGGCAACCGCCACCGCATCCGATCCGAAACCGGTCGTATGTTCGCGATAGTCATTGACCTTGAGGTCCAGGTTATATTTCCGCGACAGAGCGGACATATAAGCATCAATCGGCCCGGTGCCCGCGCCTTCCAGCTTCACATCCGTGCCTTTGTCCCGCACGGTTGCGATGAGGCTGCGGCGTTCGTCGGAATCCGGATCGGCAACGGACTGGTGATTGACGAATACAAGATCCCCGTCCGCGTTCAGATACTCCTTTTCAAAGAGATCGTAGATCATAGCCGACGACAGTTCCTTACCTGTCTCGTCGGTTACGCCCTGCACCGTCTTGCTGAATTCAATCTGCAACAGGCGCGGCAGTTCAATGCCGTAGTCTTCCTCCAACAGATAGGCGACGCCGCCCTTACCCGACTGGCTGTTGACACGGATCACCGCGTCATAGTTTCGCCCGAGATCCGCGGGATCAATGGGCAGATAGGGAATGGCCCAGAGTGGGTCATTGGTCTTCTTCATGGCGGCAAAGCCCTTCTTGATCGCATCCTGATGCGAGCCGGAGAAGGCCGTGAACACCAGATCGCCGCCATAGGGATGACGCGGATGCACGGGCAGCTGGTTACAATATTCCACCGTGCGGACAACCTCGTTGATGTCGCTGAAGTCCAGCTCCGGATTGACGCCCTGCGTATACATATTCATGGCAATGGTCACCACATCCACGTTACCGGTTCGCTCCCCGTTGCCGAACAGCGTGCCTTCCACCCGGTCCGCACCCGCCATGATGCCGAATTCCGCCGCCGCAACGCCCGTGCCCCGGTCGTTATGCGGATGCAGGCTGAGCAGCAGTTTGTCCCGGTTCGGCAGATTGCGGTGCATCCATTCGATCTGGTCCGCATAGATATTCGCGCTCGCCACCTCGACTGTCGCCGGCAGGTTGATGATGATCTTGTTCTCCACCGTCGGCTTCCAGATATCCATGACGGCGGCGCACACCTCGCAGGCATACTCCAGCTCCGTCTGGGTGAAGCTTTCCGGTGAATATTCCATCTGCACCAGGGTTTCGGGCATCTCGTCGGCAAGCTTGCGCACCAGCGTCGCCCCGTCTGTCGCGATTTTCTTGATCCCTTCCATACCCTGCTCGAACACCACACGCCGCTGCAATGTGGAGGTGGAGTTATAAAGATGGACAATCGCCTGCTTGGCGCCTTTGATGCTGTCAAAGGTTCGCTGGATCAACTCGTCCCGCGACTGGGTCAGCACCTGGATCTTCACATCATCAGGAATTTCGTTTTCTTCTATCAGGAAGCGGACAAAATCGAAATCCGTCTGCGAGGCGGCCGGGAAGCCCACCTCAATCTCCTTGAAGCCCAGCTTCACCAGATGGCGGAACATGCGCAGCTTGCGCTCATGCCCCATAGGTTCAATCAGCGCCTGGTTGCCATCGCGCAAATCCACGCTGCACCAGGTCGGCGCCTTTTCAATGACCTTGGACGGCCATTGTCGGTCCGGCAGATTGATCGGCGTAAAAGCCGTGTATTTTTCTCCGGGGGTAAACGTCATTTTCTTAATCCTCTTGTTCTGGTCGGACAGCTTCTGTCCGGAAATTTTTCACTTCGGTTCAATGCAGCCTGCATACGGTCGCCGGGCGCTGCGTAAACCCGTGCGACCGCATAGAAGTCGAGAGAGCCCCCCGGAGGAGCCTGTAAACTCTTCCTGCTGCCAACCGATAAATTTTCCAAAGATGAATGACCCAGAAGCCTTCGTTACGTTCATTTTTTACCCGACAATTTTGAGAAAAGGACAGCATTCGCCCCGGCACTTAAATCAGAGTGCCGGGCCAATAAGTCGTAGGCTCAAAAGTCGGTTAGCATGTGTCATGGCTGAAAAATTAAGGATTAGGCCCGATTAGTCAAGCCCAAAAGCACCCAATCCGGTCCATTTCATATTAAAAACCGACCTCTGCGAAGGGGTCTTCATAGTCATTTTCATGAAAACCGAGCAGTTTCCAGCTTTCCGCCATATGCCGGTCCAGCGGCGCGGTCACGGTAATTTCCCTGCCAGATGGGTGCGTAATAGTAATTTCCCGCGCATGAAGATGCATCTTCTTGCTGATCACCCCGTCCAGAAACGCCTCCGTTCCGCCGTATTTTCCGTCGCCGACGATGGGTGTGCCAAGTGCCGCCGCATGAACGCGAAGCTGATGTGTACGCCCGGTCAGCGGTTTGAACGCGACCCAGCAGGCCTTCTGCGCCGCCATTTCAATGACGGAAAAATCCGTAATGGCCTTTTGCCCCTCGCGGTCCACGACTACTTTTTCGCCATTGGCGGTAACAATCTTCGTCAGATTATAGCTGATCGTCCCCTCTCGCGGTTTCGGCACCCCGGCGAGCAGCGCCCAGTATATCTTGCGCGTTGTCCGCTTCTTGAACGCCTCCGCCAGATGTTTCGCCGCCTGCCGCGTCCGCCCGATCACCAGCACGCCGGACGTATCCTTGTCCAGCCGGTGCACCAGCCGCGGCTTTTCCGGATAGTCAAAGCGCACACCTTCCAGCAGCCCGTCGATATGACGCGGCTGCCCACTGCCGCCCTGTGTCGGCAAACCCGCGGGCTTGTTGAGAATGATAACCTCATCATCCATATGCAGGATCATGCCGCGAATCTCTGCAATATCCGCCTCGGTGAGGCGCGCCACCGTCTTTTCCCGCCCCCCTGCGCCCGCAGGGGCAGGCTTATATATATCATCGGGCAGCGGCGGCACCCGAACCGTTTGCCCGGCTTCCAGCCGGTCACCCGCTTTTGACCGTTTCTTGTCCACCCGGATATCGCCCTTGCGCAGCAGCTTCTCCAGTTGCCCGTGAGAGACACCCGGAAAATGCGCCCGAAACCAGCGGTCCAGCCGCTGATCGGCTTCCCCCTCCGTCACCACAAGATGCTGCACCCGGCTCATGCCACCACCATGCGCATCAGATGAAGCCCGGCGAACAACCCCGCGATGGACAACACGACACTCAGCAGCACATAAAGGGCCGCCGCCAGCATCTCGCCTTTCTCCACCATCAGCGCGACATCAAGGGAGAAAGCAGAAAAGGTCGTGAACCCGCCGAGCAATCCAGTCACCAAAAGCGCCCGCAGTTCCGGCGAAACGGACCAGCGAAGGGCGATCATTTCGATCAACACGCCCATCAGAAAGGACCCGACAATATTGACGAACAGTGTGCCATAGGGATACCCCGGCCCGAAATAACGCATCACGATGTGCCCGACGCCATACCGCGCGCAGGCGCCAAGCGCACCGCCAACCGCTACCGATAGATACATATTCATTTTTCCGTCTTCCCGGCCTGTCTCTGGGCCCGCAATCGCGCCCAGTATTCAAGGCGTTTCTGGATGTCCCGTTCAAATCCGCGTTCCACGGGAGCATAATACTGCTCGCGCCGCATTTCATCGGGAAAATAATTCTGCCCGGAAAAGCCGTCTTCCGCATCATGATCATAGTCATATCCCGCCCCATATCCCATATCCTTCATCATGCGCGTCGGCGCGTTCAGGATATGTTTGGGCGGCATGTGGGAGCCATGCTTCTTTGCGGCGGCCTTCGCCTTGCCAAACGCGCGATAGGCGGCGTTGGATTTCGGGGCCGTCGCCAGAT
The DNA here is from genome assembly GCF_002694385.1 of Sneathiella sp. Classification (GTDB taxonomy): domain Bacteria; phylum Pseudomonadota; class Alphaproteobacteria; order Sneathiellales; family Sneathiellaceae; genus Sneathiella. Next base: position 16,567 of record NZ_NZMB01000017.1, on the reverse strand, counting down.
AGATGACGGACTGCGCAATGGCAAGCTCCCCTTCCGGCGAGCCAAGAAAGTCATACGCCTCCTTCGCGGCATTGGCCTGGACAAGCGCATTTGGATCTGCCATGCCAATGTCCTCCACCGCGAAGCGCACCAGACGGCGGGCGATGTAAAGCGGCTCCTCGCCCCCATCCAGCATGCGGGAAAACCAGTAAAGCGCCGCATCGACATCCGAGCCGCGCAGCGATTTATGCAGCGCGCTGATTAGATTATAATGCCCTTCGCCATCCTTGTCATAGGCGGGGGCGCGCTTGGCGACCACTTGCGCAAGGGCATCGGGGCCGAGGATTTCTTCGCCTGAATGAAAAACCGCCTCGACCATATTCAGGAAAAACCGGCCATCCCCGTCAGCAAGATGGACGAGTGCCGCCTTCGCCTCCTCATCAAGGGGAATAGGTCGTCCTTCCAACTCCTCTGCCCGGGTCATCAGGGTGCACAGGGACGCCTCATCATGACGATTGAGCACCAACACCTGACAGCGGGAAAGGAGCGCGCCATTCAGCTCGAAGGACGGATTCTCCGTCGTCGCCCCGACAAGGGTAATCGTGCCATCCTCGACATAGGGCAGGAACCCATCCTGTTGCGAGCGATTGAAACGGTGGATTTCATCCACGAACAGCAGCGTCTTTTTCCCGTCCTGACGACGCAAGCGCGCGGCCTCAAATGCCTTGCGCAAATCGGCCACACCAGAAAAAACGGCGGAAATCTGCTCGAAATGCATATCCACTTCTTTGGCAAGCAACCGCGCAATCGTCGTCTTGCCCGAGCCCGGCGGCCCCCAAAAGATGATCGAGGCAAGCCAGCCCCCGTCCAGCATGCGGCGCAGCGGCGCATCCTTTTTCAGCAGGTGATCCTGCCCCACAACGTCATCGAGCCGCGCTGGTCTCAGGCGATCAGCGAGCGGCCGCCCTTTATCCATATCGCCGCCTGTGGCTTCGAACAATGTGCTCACGTATTAACCTTGAAGGCCAGCGTCCGGCCATTGCGCCGGATGCTGATATGCCAGCTTCCCCCCGCATTTTCCAGCAGAGACTTCGCCTCCGTCACGCTGTTCACTTTCTTGCCATTGACCTGCAACAGAACATCGCGCGGACGCAGGCCATAGCGTTCCGCCACACTGCCCTTTTCCACCTCGGCCACGACAACCCCTTCAGAAAAGGCGGAAAAATTAAGTTCCAGCGCATAGGCCGGCGACAAATTACCCAGCATCGCCCCGGAAAGCGGATGACGGCCCGTCAGCATCTCAAGCGCGCGTGGCGGATTTTCCGACGCCGGCATGAGGTTCATCTCCAGGTCAATCCGCTCGCCATTGCGATAGACGCCAAGATGCGTTGTCTCGCCAACAACACTGGAAGCAACGCGGAAAGTCAGCGCTTCAGGTGCCAGAACCTCCCGACCGTCAATGGAAACAATCACATCCCCAACCTTCAGCCCGGCCTGATAGGCGGCACTGTCCGGATGCACGCGGTTGACCAGCACACCGCCCGGCTTGTCGAGACCGAGACCATCCGCCACATCACCGGTGATTTCCTGACCAATAGCGCCGAGCCAGGGCCGAACGACCTTGCCAGTCGCGAGGCCATTGGTCAGAACCGCCTTCACCATATTGGCCGGGATGGCAAACCCAATGCCGAGAGAGCCACCGCTCTTGCTGAAAATCGCTGAATTGATCCCGGCAATCCTGCCGTCCATGGTCAGCAGCGCGCCGCCGGAATTGCCGGGATTAATGGCCGCGTCCGTCTGGATAAAGGATTGAATGTCATTATTGAGCCCGGCGCTGCGATCAAGAGCGGAGATAATGCCACTCGTCACCGTCTGGCCAACGCCGAAGGGATTGCCGATGGCAATCACAAGATCGCCAATCTCCAGCTTGTCGGAATCGGCAAATTCCAGAAAAGGCAGGCTCTCCCCTTCCACATCAATCTTGAGTATGGCAAGGTCCGTCCGCTCATCAGCGATCAGCACCCGCGCATCAAACTCCCGTCGGTCGGAAAGGGCCACCGTAATTTCATCGGCACCGCCCACCACATGAAAGTTGGTGACGATGACCCCCTCTCCATCCACAATCACGCCGGAGCCGAGGGAATTCTGGATTTTCTGCCGCTCTCTGGGCGGCCCGAAATTGCCGCCAAAGAACCGCTGGAAAAAAGGATCATCAAACAGGCTCGGCCGTGTCTGGGTAATGCGTGTCCTCGTGAAAATATTGACCACCGCCGGAACGGCCTTTTTAACCAGCGGCGCAAAGGACAGCATGATCTGCGTCTGGCTTTGCGGCACGGCTTCCGTCGCCATTGCTGGTGCTCCGGTCATCATCAGCAGGCCGATCAGAAGAGAGGGCGCAAACTTACGGGGATTTACTGTCATTTTACATACCGGTTCGGGGTTACTCCATTACCTTTTATTAAATGCTCACATTCGCCTGATTTTCAAGCAACAGGCGGGGGAATGGAAGGTTTTGCGATAAAAAAAAGGCAGCCCGCCGGGCTGCCTTTGATTCTTTGAAGAAGCGGCCCAATCAGGCGACGGCTTCCGCCTCCAGCTCATCTGCATCCGCATTCTGGTCCGGACCGGAATCCTGACCCTTTGCCGTCACATCACGATCAATCAGTTCAATCACGCCCATTGCAGCCGCATCACCGGTGCGGAACCCCGCCTTCAGGACGCGGGTATAGCCGCCATTGCGATCCGCATAACGTTCGCTCAGGGTCGAGAAGAGCTTGTCGACTGCCGACTTCTCATGCAGCTCCGACAATGCCTGGCGCCGGGCATGCAGATCGCCCCGTTTGCCAAGCGTAATCAGCTTTTCAACGATAGGCCGCAGTTCCTTTGCCTTCGGCAGGGTGGTCTGAATTTGCTCATGCTTGATCAGCGATGCCGCCATATTGGCGAACATCGACTTGCGATGAGCAGAGGATCTGTTGAGCTTACGCCCGGATTTACGATGCCGCATTTTTCTTACTCCACAGCGATTGGTGCTGTCTTAAAAGGGTTCTTCCAGCCGTTTGGCCATATCTTCAATGTTTTCCGGCGGCCAGTTCGGCACCTCCATGCCAAGATGCAGGCCCATCTGCGCCAGAACTTCCTTGATCTCGTTCAGGCTCTTGCGGCCGAAGTTCGGTGTCCGCAACATTTCCGCCTCGGTCTTCTGGATCAGATCACCGATATAGACAATATTGTCATTCTTCAGGCAGTTCGCCGAGCGGACAGACAGTTCCAGCTCATCCACCTTGCGCAGCAGGTTGCGATTGAATTCCGGCTCTTCGCTTTCTTCCTTGATGACCACCTCTTCAGGCTCATCAAAGTTGACGAACAGCTGGAACTGTTCCTGCAGAATGCGCGCCGCAAAGGCAACCGCATCTTCGGGGCTGACCGTTCCGTTGGTTTCAACCTTCAGCGTCAGCTTGTCATAGTCGAGAACCTGGCCTTCGCGGGCCGCTTCGACCTTGTAGGAAACCTTGCGGACCGGGCTGTACAGCGCATCCATGGGAATGAGGCCGATCGGCGCATCTTCCGCATGGTTGATGACGCCGGGGACATAGCCCTTGCCCGTATTGACATTCATCTCCATGGAGATCGTCGCGCCGTCATCCAAGGTCATCAGAACTTGATCGGGATCCATGATTTCCAGATCCGCGCCGGTTTCAATCATGCTGGCCGTCACTTCGCAGGGACCGGTCGCCTTCAGAACCATGCGCTTCGGGCCATCGGAATGAGCGCGAATCGCCAGCGTCTTCAGATTCAGGACAATATCGGTCACGTCTTCGCGCACCCCGGAGATCGAGGAGAATTCATGCAAAACATTGTCGATCTGGATGGAGGTGATGGCCGCGCCTTGCAGGCTGGACAGCAGAACACGCCGCAGCGCATTGCCGAGCGTCAGCCCGAAGCCCCGTTCCAAAGGCTCCGCAATAATCGTGGCTTCCCGATTGCTCTGATCCCCCGGCTCCACAGAGAGGTTCGCCTGGATCAGATCTTTCCAGTTTTGCTGAATCACGGTAATGACCTCATAGTTGAGCGGGCCCACCACGGACCCGCGACATCTTGACAAAAACGATACAGGCAGCGCCCGTATCTATATGGACAAACCCGTTAAACGCGGCGGCGTTTCGGTGGACGGCATCCATTATGCGGTATCGGCGATACGTCCCGGATGGACGTAATGTTGAAGCCGACGGACTGCAGCGCCCGCAACGCGGATTCGCGCCCCGAGCCCGGCCCCTTGACTTCCACTTCCAGCGTCTTCATGCCATGTTCCATTGCCTTGCGCCCCGCATCTTCGGCGGCAATCTGGGCCGCGAAAGGCGTGGATTTACGCGATCCCTTGAAGCCCTGCGATCCCGCAGAAGACCAAGCGATGGCATTGCCCTGTGCATCGGTAATCATGATTTTGGTATTATTAAAGGACGCGCTGACATGCGCGACGCCTGAAATAATATTCTTGCGCTCACGGCGGCGAACGCGGGTCTTATCACGAGCCATATTACTTCTTCTTTCCAGCGATGGGTTTGGCCGGACCTTTCCGGGTACGAGCATTGGTATGAGTGCGCTGACCGCGAACCGGCAGCCCGCGACGATGACGCAACCCACGGTAACAGCCGAGATCCATCAAACGCTTGATATTCATCGAGGTCTGGCGGCGCAGATCGCCTTCAACCAGATGGTCGGCATCAATAGTTTCGCGGATTTTGACGATTTCAGCATCGCTGAGCGCATTGACGCGCACATCCGCCGCCAGGCCGACAGCCTCGCAAATTTCCTTGGCTTTTGCCGGGCCAATACCGTGAATATAGGTCAGTGCAATCAATACCCGCTTGTTCGTCGGGATATTTACACCTGCAATACGAGCCACCCTAGTCTCTCCTCATAACCAAATCGGGTCGTCCTGACCCGGCTATCTCATGCGCCTTTGAGAAGCGCGCGATTATATAATCTTGTTTTACCTAGTCAACAGTTAGATTGCCTTTAGTATGGCTTCCATCTCGGCTGTTACCTGATCTATTTTCGCCATCCCGTCAACCTGTTTCAGGATCCCCTTGTTGCGATAATATGGCAGCAGGGGCGCCGTCTGTGCGTGGTAGGCGTTAAGACGGGATTTCACCGTCTCGGCATTATCGTCACTGCGGCGGGTAAACTCTGTTCCGCCGCATTTATCGCAAACCCCGTCCACCTTCGGTTTCAGGAAGTTATCATGATATCCGGCGCCGCATTTCGCACAGGTATACCGCCCCGTGATCCGCTCCACCAGGATTTTATCATCGGTTTTCATCTCGATGACGGCATCGAGCTTGAGGCCCTTTTCCGCCAGCATTTTATCAAGCGCCTCGGCCTGCGCTTCGGTGCGCGGAAACCCGTCGAGAATCACTCCCGATTTGCAGTCCGGCTGATCCAGCCGATCAGAAATAATCCCGGTCATGATATCATCCGATACAAGCTCGCCGCGCTCCATGACCGCTTTTGCCTGCTTGCCGACTTCCGTCCCGGCGGCAACCGCTGCCCGCAGCATGTCCCCCGTGGACAGCTGGATCAGGCCGTGTTTGTCCTGAAGGCGCTGTGCCTGCGTTCCCTTGCCCGCGCCGGGAGGTCCAAGTAGGATCAAAATCATTTGCGCCGTCCTCCAAGTCTGGATTTCTTGATCAGCCCCTCATACTGATGAGCGACCAGATGGCTCTGAACCTGTGCCACCGTGTCCATCGTAACGGAAACCACAATCAGAAGCGAGGTTCCGCCGAAATAGAAAGGCACCGCCCATTGCGAAATCAGGATTTCCGGCAGGATACAGACCAGGGATAGATAGGCCGCACCGATAACCGTCAATCTTGTCAGGACATAATCCAGATACTCGGACGTCCGCTTACCCGGACGAATACCCGGCACAAAGCCACCATGCTTCTTCAGATTGTCCGCCGTGTCATCCGGGTTGAAGACAACGGCCGTATAGAAGAAACAGAAAAACACAATACCCGTAATATACAGCAGCAGATAGATCGGCTGCCCATGCCCCAGCATGGCCGTTAGGCTGTTCAGCCAGTCCGGCCCCGTGCCCGACGAAAAGCTCGCCACCGTCGTCGGCATCAGCAGCAGCGACGAAGCGAAAATCGGCGGAATAACACCGGCCGTATTCAGCTTCAGCGGCAGATGCGAATTCTGTCCGCCAAATGTCTTGTTGCCGCGCTGTCGCTTCGGATACTGCACAAGTATACGTCGCTGCGCCCGCTCCATGAACACGATGAAGGCAATCACCGCCACCGCCATAACCAGCAGCAGCAGGATGACAAAGGTGGACAGCGCGCCCGTCCGGCCGAGCTCCAACGTTCCGACCAAAGCGCCCGGCAATGCCGCGACAATGCCGGAAAAGATGATCAGCGAAATACCATTACCAACGCCGCGTGCCGTAATCTGTTCTCCCAGCCACATCAGGAACACTGTCCCGGCCACCAGCGTGATCACGGTGATAATGCGGAACTGCATCCCCGGATCAATCACAGCCGACTGCCCGTTGGAGAGCGTCAACCCCTCGATCCCCGCAGCAATGCCATAGCCCTGCAACGCCGCCAGCAGAACCGTGCCATACCGGGTATACTGGTTGATCTTCTTGCGCCCCGCCTCGCCCTCCTTCTTGAGCTGCGCCATCGACGGGGAAATCGAGGTCATCAGCTGCATGATGATGGAGGCCGAGATATAGGGCATGATATTGAGGGCGAAAATAGTCATCCGCCCAAGTGCGCCGCCTGCGAAAACGTCAAACATGCCGAGGATACCCCCGGCATTCTGCTGGAACACATCGGCGAGGATTGTCGGATCAACCCCCGGGATGGGAATATAGGTCCCGATCCGGTAAACGATCAGGGCAAAGAGCGTAAACCACAAACGCTTCTTGAGTTCCGTCGCTTTGGAAAACGCACTGAAACTCAGGCCGGAAGCCATTTGCTCTGCTGCTGACGCCATCTAGATTCTCCCGAAGGTCCGGCTTACGAGCCGCTCCGCCGATTTGATTATTCGCTTTTTTCCGAAGCCGCAGCGAGAAGCGTAACCTTCCCGCCTGCCTTTTCAACGGCTTCAACAGCCGATTTGGATGCCCCGGCAACTTCAAAGGTGACTTTTGCCGTCAGCTCGCCCTTGGCGAGAAGGCGGACACCTTCACCGATCTTGCCGACAACACCGGCGGCCTTGAGAGCCTCGGCAGTAATGGTGGATTTGGCATCCAGCTTGCCCGCATCAATCGCAGCCTGCACACGGCCGAGGTTGGCAACGGCAAATTCCTTGCGGAAAATGTTGTTGAAGCCCCGCTTCGGCAGACGGCGATAGATGGACATCTGACCGCCTTCAAACCCCTTGATGGCGACGCCCGTACGTGACTTCTGACCCTTCTGACCCGCTCCGGAGGTTTTCCCCTTCCCGGAACCGATACCCCGACCCACGCGCATCCGGTTCTTGGTGGCGCCTGCATTGTCGGCAAGTTGATTCAAACGCATGTTCAATATTCCTTAAATCAGACCGGCTGAGCCTTATTTGGCTTCTTCAACCTGTACCAGATGATGCACCTTGCGGATCATCCCGCGGATGGCAGGCGTATCCTCAAGCTCGACACTGCGGTGCATCTTGTTCAGCCCGAGACCGACAAGCGTTGCCCGCTGGTTTGCCGGGCGCCCGATGGGGCTGCCCGTCTGGGTTACCTTGATGGTTGCTTTCGCCATCGATCTATTCCTTTCCTGCGTCGCCGCCACGGCGGCCGACAACATCGGAAACCTTCTTGCCCCGCTTCGCCGCAACCATGCGCGGTGAGCTGACATTCTTCAGCGCCTCGAAGGTCGCCTTGACCATGTTATAAGGGTTGGAAGTACCAATCGACTTCGTCACCACATCCTGCACGCCGAGCGTTTCGAAAACCGCGCGCATCGGACCACCGGCGATAATACCGGTACCTGCCGGCGCCGCGCGCAGTACGACACGTCCTGCTCCGAAACGACCCTGCACGTCATGATGCAACGTCCGGCCTTCGCGCAAGGGAACACGTACCATGTTGCGCTTGGCGGCTTCGGTTGCCTTGCGGATGGCCTCCGGCACCTCGCGCGCCTTGCCATGGCCATAGCCAACACGGCCTTTCTGGTCACCGGCGACGACAAGCGCCGCGAAGCCGAAGCGACGGCCACCCTTAACCACCTTGGCCACACGGTTAATGTAAACCAGCTTATCGACGAACTCTGAGTCGCCTTTTTCTGTTTGTTCAGGTCTCAACATCGTCAATTCCCCTAGAAGGACAGGCCGCCCTCACGGGCAGCATCGGCAAGGGCTTTGACCCGGCCATGATATTTATATCCGCCGCGATCAAATGCGACTTCCTTGATGCCGGCCTTGAGGGCCCGCTCTGCAATCAGCTTGCCGATTTCGGCGGCGGCGTCTTTATTGCCGCCGCTTTTCAGCTTGCTGCGCAGATCCTTTTCCAGGCTAGAGGCGGAGGCCAGCGTTTTGCCAGCTGCATCGTCAATAACCTGAACATAAATCTGCTTGAGCGTACGGTGTACGGAAAGCCGCGGACGGCCCGAAGACACCTTGCGAAGCTGGGTCCGGTTCCTCCGCCGACGGCGTTCGAACAATTCTCTGGAATTTGCCATGGTCGGTTCCTACTTCTTCTTGCCTTCTTTACGGAAGACGAATTCGTCCGAATATTTAACACCCTTGCCCTTATAAGGCTCGGGCTTCCGATAGGAGCGGATAACGGCCGCAACCTGGCCAACCTGCTGCTTGTCTGCGCCTGAAATTTCGATCACCGTCGGGGACGGCGTCTTGATTTCGATGCCTTCCGGGATCGGAAAATCAACGTCATGGCTGAACCCTAGGTTCAGCTTCAACGTCCGTCCCTGGGCAGCGGCACGATAACCGACACCGACAATTTCGAGGGTGCGCGTAAAACCGCCCGACACGCCCTGCACCAGATTGTTCAGCAGCGTCCGCTGCATGCCCCACATCTGACGGCTGCGATTGCTCTTGGTGCGCGGCTTGACCCAGATCTTGTCGTCTTCACGATCGACAATCACATCATCAACAAAGGTCATGCTCATCACGCCCTTGCTACCCTTTACCGTGATATCGCTTCCGGACATCTGTACATCAACGCCAGAAGGGATCGTCACCGGATGTTTTCCAATACGAGACATAATACCTCCTAGTACAGTTTGCAAAGCACTTCGCCGCCCACATGGGCTTCGCGTGCTTCATTGTCCGACAGAACGCCGTTCGGCGTGGACAGGATGGCGACACCGAGACCGTTACGCACGGTCGGCAGGTCTTTTACGCCGGAATAAATGCGGCGGCCCGGTTTGGAAACCCGGCTGATATGCTCGATCACGCCCTTGCCCTGAAAATATTTCAGTTCAATGGTCACTTCTGGACGGCCCTTCTGCGGCTCAGACACCTCATAGCCGCGAATGTAACCTTCACGCTTCAGCGCCTCAAGCACGCTCAGGCGCAACTTGGAAGACGGGCTGCTGATGCTGCTTTTCATGGCCCGCTGACCGTTACGGATACGGGTCAGCATATCGCCGAGGGGATCACTCAAAGACATAGTTGTATCTCCCTACCAGCTCGATTTGACCATGCCCGGAATCTGACCATTGGACGCCATGTCGCGCAGGCCGATACGGGAAAGTTTCAGTTTGCGATAGACAGCGCGCGGACGCCCCGTCAGTTCGCAGCGGTTGCGGACGCGGGTCTTGGAAGAGTTCCGCGGTAACGAAGCCAGCTTCAGGCGGGCGGCGAAACGCTCTTCCTGCGGCAGATCCTCATTTTTGCTGATTGCCTTTAGCTCCGCCCGCTTGTTCGCAAATTTTGCGACCATCCGGCGGCGCTTCTGGTCTTTTTCAACAGCACTTTTTTTAGCCATTTCAATTAACTCCTTGGATCAATTGATCTTGAACGGCATGCTGAACCCACTCAGAAGCTCGCGCGCCTCTTCATCGGTCTTTGCCGTCGTGCAGATCACGATATCCATTCCCCGTACATCCGTTACATCATCGTAATGGATTTCCGGAAAGACGATTTGCTCTTTCAGGCCCATGGCATAGTTGCCGCGACCATCGAAGCTTTTGGCGGAAACACCGCGGAAGTCCCGCACACGGGGCAGCGCGATGTTGATCAGGCGGTCCAGAAATTCATACATCTGGTTCTTGCGCAGCGTCACCTTCACACCGATCGGCATGCCTTCACGAAGCTTGAAAGTGGCGATGGATTTCTTGGCGATGGTGACAACCGGCTTCTGGCCGGAAATCTTGGCAACTTCGCTCTCGACCGACTTGATCTTTTTAGAATCGGCCACCGCTTCCCCACACCCAACGTTGATGACGATTTTTTCCAGCTTCGGAATTTCCATCACGTTCTTGTAGGCGAACTTATCCTGCATCTGCTGACGCAGGTTTTCATTATATAATGTCTTAAGTCTTGGCGTCGTCATCGAACTGCCCCTTAAATATCAATGACTTCACCGGAGCGCTTGGCAAAGCGTACCTTCCGGCCGTCATCCAGTGTCTTATAGCCAACACGGGTCGCCTTGCCATCCTTCGGATCCTGCAACGCAACGTTCGAAATGTGAATGGCAGCTTCCTTTTCAACGATGCCGCCCTGCTCTGTCTGGCTCTGCTTCGTATGGCGTTTCACCATGTTGATGCCGGAAACAAGCACGCGGCGATCCGTGCGCAGAACGCTCAGAACCTCGCCGGCGCGGCCCTTGTCCTTGCCTGCCAGAACGACGACCTTGTCGCCTTTTTTCACTGCGAATTTTTCAGCCATTAGAGAACCTCCGGCGCCAGCGAAATGATTTTCATATAGTTCTTGCCCCGAAGCTCGCGCGTGACCGGGCCGAAAATACGGGTCCCGACCGGCTCGCCCTGCTTGTTGATGAGCACAGCAGCGTTGGAATCGAAGCGGATTGCCGTCCCGTCCGGGCGGCGAATCTCTTTCTTTGTGCGCACGATGACGGCTCTCTGAACGTCACCTTTTTTGACACGGCCACGCGGAATGGCTTCCTTGACGGAGACAACGATCACGTCCCCGACAGAAGCGGTTTTCCGCTTTGAACCGCCCAAAACCTTAATGCACTGCACCCGTCTCGCGCCGGAATTGTCGGCGACATCCAGGTTGGTTTGCATCTGAATCATAGTCGTTTACCTTTATTTGGTATCTAAACCAGCTAATCAAGCAACGCTTAAAGGACTTCCCAGCGCTTCAACTTAGAGCGGGGGGCACATTCCTGGATGCGGACGGTGTCCCCGATCTTGAATTTGTTTTCGGCGTCATGGGCATGGTACTTTTTCGACTTGCCTATGTACTTCTTATACAGCCGATGCATCACTTGACGCTCGACTTTGACAACGACAGTCTGATCATTCTTGTCGCTGACCACGGTTCCTTGCAGGATACGCTTTGGCATCGTTCTCTCTCTCCTAAGATGCAGCTTTAGCTGACATCACCGTTTTGATGCGGGCGATATCCCGCCGCACCTGGCGTTGGCGCGCCGTATTCTCCAATTGGCCACTGGCCTTCTGGAACCGAAGATTGAACTGCTCCTTTTTAAGTTGCAGCAGCTCGGTTTTAAGCTCATCGGCCGTTTTGCCCAGTAAATCCTGTGCCTTCATGGTCAATTCCCTTCACCAAGACGGGTCACGAAGCGGGTCTTGATCGGCAGCTTCGCAGCACCCCGTTCAAACGCCTCGCGGGCGATATCGATCGGAACACCGTCAAGTTCGAACATAATTTTTCCCGGCTGGACACGAACCATCCAATATTCCGGCGACCCCTTACCTTTACCCATCCGGACTTCGGTGGGCTTTTTGGAGACGGGTACATCCGGGAATATGCGAATCCAGACACGTCCAGCACGTTTGATATGGCGGGTCACCGCACGCCGAGTTGCCTCGATCTGCCGCGCGGTCAGACGCCCGGGCTCTACAGCTTTCAGGCCGTAAGCGCCGAAGTTCAGCGTTGTACCTGAAGTTGCTGTTCCCTTCAAGCGCCCTTTATGCGCTTTGCGAAATTTTGTGCGCTTCGGTTGAAGCATGACATCACCCCTTTACTTAATTCCGACGGCCGCCGGGACGGCCCGCAGGACGGCCACCCGCCTGTTGTTTTTCCATGAGCTTGTCCTGGGCCATCGGATCATGTTCCAGAATCTCGCCTTTGTAGATCCAGACCTTGATGCCGATAATCCCATAGGTGGTCAGCGCCGACGCCGTCCCATAGTCAATGTTTGCGCGCAGAGTATGCAGCGGAACACGGCCTTCGCGGTACCATTCGGTCCGGGCAATTTCCGCGCCGCCAAGGCGGCCCGCACAATTGATCCGGATGCCTTCCGCGCCAAGACGCAGCGCCGACTGAACCGCCCGCTTCATGGCCCGACGATAGGAAACACGGCGGGCAAGCTGCTGACCGATATTCTCGGCAACCAGCTTTGCGTCGATTTCCGGCTTGCGGACTTCAACGATATTGAGATGCACTTCGGAGGCGGTCATCTTGGCGATGGCCGACCGCAGCTTCTCGATATCTGCGCCCTTCTTGCCGATAATCACGCCAGGACGGGCGGAATGGATGGTCACACGCGCCTTTTTCGCCGGACGTTCGATGATAATCTTGCTAATGCCCGCCTGTTCCAGCTGCTTTTCAAGATAGTCACGAATCCGCACGTCTTCATGCAGAAGTTTGGCGTAGTCGTCCTTGGCGTACCAGCGGGAATCCCACGTCCGGTTGATGCCGACCCTAAGGCCAATTGGATTTACTTTTTGACCCATTATTCTTGCTCCTCGCGCTCGCGGACGACGATCGTGATGTTGCTGAAAGGCTTCAGGATGGGGCTCGACCGCCCGCGTCCACGGGGCCGCATCCGCTTCATCACAAGGGATTTGCCGACATGCGCTTCCGAAACATACAGCCGGTCCACATCCAGCTGATGGTTATTCTCGGCATTGGCAATGGCTGACTGCAGAACTTTCCGCACCTCCGGCGCAATACCGCGCTTGGAGAAGGTCAGCTCCGTCAGGGCCGCTTCGGCGGATTTACCACGAATGAGACCTGCCACCAGATTCAGTTTTTGCGGGCTGACGCGAATGCGGTTGCCGACGGCGCGCGCTTCCGTATCACTCAGTTGCCGCTTGAGAGACGGTTTCCCCATGATTATTTTCTCCGAGCCTTCTTATCGGCCGCATGGCCATAATATGTCCGCGTCGGGGAAAATTCCCCGAATTTGTGGCCGACCATATCTTCATCCACCAGCACCGGAACAAACTTCTGGCCGTTATAAACGCCAAAGGTAAGCCCGACAAACTGCGGGAGGATCGTTGACCGGCGCGACCAGGTCTTGATGATTGATTTTCTGCTATCCGCCCGCGCGGTTTCTGCTTTTTTCAGCAGATACCCGTCGACAAATGGGCCTTTCCATACAGAACGTGCCATGTGATGCGCTCCTACTTCTTCCGCTTTTGCGGACGGCGCCGCATGATCATTTTATCCGTGGCCTTGTTTGACCGGGTCCGCTTGCCCTTCGTCGGTACGCCCCACGGTGAAACCGGATGGCGACCGCCGGAGGTCCGGCCTTCACCACCGCCATGCGGATGGTCAACCGGGTTCATTGCAACACCACGAACCGACGGGCGTTTGCCAAGCCAACGGGACCGGCCTGCCTTGGCCAGCTTGATGTTCTTCTGATCCGGGTTGGAAACGGCCCCAACCGTTGCCATGCACTCACCGGGAACGATGCGTTGCTCACCGGAGGCCAGACGCAGCTGCGCATAACCCGAATCCTTACCGATCAGCTGGACATAGGTACCGGCGGAGCGAGCGATCTGACCACCCTTGCCCGGCTTCATCTCCACATTGTGGACGATGGTGCCGACCGGCATGTTTTTGAGCGGCATTGCATTGCCCGGCTTGATATCGACGTTGGTGCCGGAAATCACCTTGTCACCGGCGGCGATACGCTGCGGCGCCAGGATATAGGCCTGCTCCCCGTCCTCATACCGGATCAGGGCGATAAAGGCCGTCCGGTTCGGATCATATTCCAGCCGCTCGACCGTCGCGGAAACGTCAAATTTCCGACGCTTGAAGTCGATAATGCGATAGGTCCGCTTATGTCCGCCACCCCGGCGGCGGGCAGTGATACGACCATAGTTGTTGCGACCGCCATTGCCGGACAGCCCTTCCGTCAGGGCCTTGACCGGCTTGCCCTTGTGCAGTTCGGAACGATCAACAAGGATCAGGCCCCTCTGCGCAGGTGTCGTCGGTTTGTAATTCTTCAACGCCATAGTTTAAATCCCCGCCGTCACATCGATGGCCTGCCCTTCGGCAAGGGTCACCACTGCTTTCTTATAGTCAGACCGCTTGCCAATACGGCCACGGAAACGCTTCACCTTGCCCTTGGTGCGGTTGGTGTTCACGTTCGTTACCTTGACATCAAACAGCTTTTCAACTGCTTCCTTGATCTGAGGTTTCGTTGCGTCCAGAGCGACACGGAATGTCACCTGGTTGAATTCGGATCCCATGGTGGACTTTTCCGTCACCACCGGGCCGAGCAGGATGTCATAAAGATTTTCCTGGTTCATTTCAGTCGAGCCTCCAGGCTTTCCACTGCGCTTTTCGAGAGCACAAGTACATCGCGGCGGAGAATGTCATACACATTCGCGCCATTCGAGGTCAGCAGATCGACCCGCGGCAGGTTCCGAGCGGAAAGAGCAAAGTTCTTTTCCATCTCCTCGCCGTCTACGATCAGCGCCGATTCCCAGCCGAGCGCCTTGAACTTGCCCGCCATCAGCTTGGTTTTGATGTCGGTCGCCTTCAGCTCATCGACAACAATCAGCTTGCCTTCCGCCTGTTTTGCAGACAGGGCCGTTTTCAGCGCCAGCTTGCGAACTTTCTTCGGCAGATCATGGGCATGGCTGCGCACGACCGGACCATGTGCGACACCGCCGCCACGCTGCTGCGGAGCCCGCTTCTGGCCTTGACGGGCGCGGCCCGTGCCTTTCTGCTTGAACGGCTTCTGGCCCGTACCGGAGACTTCGGAGACATCCTTCGTCTTGTGGGTTCCGGCCCGGCGCGCCGCCAGCTGGTAGCGCACCATGCGCTGCAGGAGATCGCCCCGCAGCGGCAAACCGAACACCTCATCGGCAAGCTCGATATCGCCGGCCTTTTTATTATCGAGGTTGATTACATTTACCTTCATTTCAGCCGTCCTTTACTCTTCCGTCGCAGTATCTGCAACAGGAGCCTCTTCGACAGGAGCCTCCGCCGGAGCCGCTTCGGACGCGCCGCCCCTGGCAATGAATGCTGCCGGATAGGGCGCATCTTCAGGACGCGCCTTCTTGATTGCGTCCGCGATATAAACCCAGGAACCCTTGGCCCCCGGAACCGCCCCCTTCAGGAGAACCAGCCCGCGATCCTTGTCGGTGGAAACCACCTTCAGATTCTGCGTCGTCACGCGGACGGCGCCCATGTGACCGGCCATCTTCTTGCCCTTGAAGACCTTGCCCGGATCCTGACACTGGCCCGTGGAACCATGGGCGCGATGCGACACTGACACACCATGAGAGGCGCGCATACCACCGAAGTTATGCCGCTTCATGGCGCCGGCGAAGCCCTTACCGATGCTGGTGCCGATCACGTCGACATACTGCTCGGCAATGAAATGGTCCGCCGTCAGCTCAGCGCCGACATCGACGAACGCATCATCAGCCACACGGAATTCGGCCAGCTTCATTTTCGGCTCGACTTCCGCCTTGGCGAAATGCCCGCGCAACGCCTTCGTGACGTTCTTTACCTTGGCCTTGCCCGTGCCGAGCTGCATGGCGTTGTAGCCATGGTTATCAGCGGTGCGATGGGCAACCACCTCACATTTGTCAACGGCAAGAACGGTGACCGGAATGTGAGTACCGTCTTCCGCGAAAACCCGGGTCATCCCCAGTTTCTTTGCGATCAATCCACTACGCATTTCCATTACCCCAGCAGCTTGATGGACACATCGACGCCCGCGGCGAGGTCCAGTTTCATCAGCGCGTCCACCGTCTGCGGCGTCGGCTCAACGATATCCAGAAGACGCTTGTGGGTCCGGATTTCGAACTGCTCACGCGACTTCTTGTCAATATGCGGGCCGCGCAGGACCGTATATTTGTCAATATGAGTCGGTAGCGGGATCGGACCGCGAACCTTGGCGCCCGTGCGTTTCGCCGTATTTACAATTTCGCCCGTCGATGCATCGAGAACACGATGATCATACGCTTTCAGGCGGATGCGGATATTTTGGTTTTCCATTACTCTGGTCACTCCAGAAGAGAAGCAAGGCAGCCCCGGAGGGCTGCCCGGTATAAGTTAAGCAGTTACGGATGCGACGACGCCGGCGCCGACGGTGCGGCCGCCTTCGCGGATGGCGAAGCGGAGGCCTTCATCCATGGCGATCGGCGCGATCAGCTCGACATCCATCGTCACATTGTCGCCCGGCATCACCATTTCCGTACCAGAGGGAAGCGTCACAACACCCGTCACGTCCGTCGTCCGGAAG
>NZ_NZMB01000016.1 GCF_002694385.1 Sneathiella sp. | reverse complement strand
GCCGAGATTGCCGGTGAGATCGGTATAGCTGTGATCGGCCACGGTGATTGCAGGCGGATCGGCGCCATCCTGCGTGAAGGTGGCGGTCCAGTGGCTGGCGTCGAGCTGCGTGAAGGCGGAGAGAAGGCCGCCTTCGACGGTGACATCGATGATATCGAAGCCGGTGATATCCTCGGAGAAGGTGAAATACACCGTGGTGCTCTGGCCTTCGGCGAGGGAGAAGTCATCGGCGGTGATGGTCAATGTCGGGGCAACGATATCAGCTGTTCCCGATAGGCTGTCGCCTGTGCCGAGATTGCCGGTGAGATCGGTATAGCTGTGATCGGCGACGGTGAGGGCGGGGGGATCGGCGCCGTCCTGCGTGAAGGTGGCGGTCCAGTGGCTGCCATCGAGCTGCGTGAAGGCGGAGAGAAGGCCGCCTTCCACGGCCACATCACTGATATCGAAGCCGGTAACCTCCTCGGAGAAGGTGAAATACACCGTGGTGCTCTGTCCTTCGGCGAGGGAGAAGTCATCGGCGGTGATGGTGAGGGTCGGCGCGGTGATATCGGCGGTGCCGGAGAAGATCGATCCAACATTCGGGGGAGGGAGACGCGCGGAATCTGCTCCAATTTCGCTGGCATGTCGTGCGAATCCGGGCGTGTTAAGGGTGATATTCGTTCCGGACAAAAGATCGGAGATATCGAGCCCGTCTCCTATTTCTTCATGATTATACAGCGTGAAGCTGGCGCCCGATCTGGGAGGGTCATCTTGCGATGTCATATAGGTTGCATCAAAATTCTCGATTTTGTCGATGACCTGCTCGATCTCGAGGAACGGGCCGTTCTCTCCAATCTGGAGAAGAGGTTGTTCCTCATGTGTCCGTGTTGCGAAGTAATTTCTCAGAATAATCTCAATTCCGTCCATGGAGGTCAGAACGAGGGAGTCGGAGGATTGTGAGAAGGTAAGCTTTGAAGCGAAATCGGCAGGAATAGCAATAACTGCGCCGGACTGTACGGCAACCATTGCCCGAGAATCGACCATCGTCTTTTGACGAGTCATTTGAACGCCTATTACTCAACACATACGCAAACTGACTTCAAGAAAAGTCTAATGGTGAGAAAGGCGATCAAGCACTAGCAGGATATGCCATATTTTAGTAAAATCTAAAATAATGGCGTATTTTGCAAGAATACTAACGGGAAATAGGGGGATACTTATTAATTATAGTTGTAAATGCAACGAATATTCGGATTTTTAGAATTTCGCAAGTAAAGGAGTGCATCACCCAATACCCCGAAAAAATCAATGTTTCCGGCGGAGGGATCGTGGGGTCTGTCCTGTCCAGCTATGGAAGGCGCGGAAAAAGGAATTTGCATCACCATATCCCAGAAGATAGGCAATCTCGGAGCCCGTATAGCTAGTGTTGATCAGATAGTAGCGGGCCAGATCTTCGCGCAGATGGTTGACTTCGTTCTGATAGCTTGTTCCTTCGCCTTTGAGGCGGCGTTGCAAAGTGCGGGAACTCATTGCCATGTCATGGGACAGGGCCTCGATGGAAAGGTTGCCGTCCGCAATGATGGTCAAAAGCCGCATTCTGACACGTTTTTGGAACTGCGACATAGTTTCACTGCTGATGATAAATTGTTTCAGTTCCAGTGCGTCCGGGAATTTCCCCTCGATGTTCCCTGTCAATTTATTCACCTCTCCAGTTTCTCTGCAAATGTTATTCTTGGTTGTTTTGCAGTAACTTGAATAAAAAGTCTCCTACATGGCCCGTTGACATTACTCCCCTTAGCCACGACCTGACATCCCGACAGATTTTGTGTCAGTTTGACGGAGGGTTGATTAACTCTTACAGGCTAAGCAAGGGCGTTAGCCGGTGGGAGGCCGACTGTCAGATAATTTTCCTTATGAAATATTTGCCAATATTCAAATATCAATATTAAGTAAAAATTAATCACATTACAACATAGAATATTTACAATGAATATAGATGAAGTAGGCCGATTTTTGAAGCATTTTGCACGGGTGCGCCATTCTGGAAAAGAGCCCCTTTTCCGCAGAAAATCAGGCATTCCAAGGAATATTATGGGGAAGCGAAATGTTGGTCAGTTGGGGTGCAGGGATAGCGGCCGCCCAAAATAATTTTTTTGCGAGAATGCTAGAAAGCATAATCTCGGTCCGAGGAAAAAGCAGGACGACAGCTTCTCCTGCCGTCCTTTGTCTTCTGATCCGCTTTATTCCTGCAGAGCGACAGCTAGCGGTGTGTACTCGAGATCGAGGTCACGGGCAACCGGTTCGCAGGTCACCTTGCCATTCCAGACATTCAGGCCGTTGGCCAGATGCGGATCTGCTTTGAGCGCCTCCCGCCATCCCTTGTTGGCAATGCGGACGGCATGGGGCAGGGTGACATTGTTGAGGGCATAGGTGGAGGTGCGGGCAACGCCGCCGGGCATGTTCGCAACACAGTAATGAACCACGCCGTCGACGACATAGGTTGGCTCCGCATGGGTTGTGGGGCGGGAGGTTTCAAAACATCCCCCCTGATCAATGGCGACATCGACGACAACGGCGCCTTCCTGCATTCGGGCGATTAGGTCGCGGCGGATCAGTTTCGGCGCGGCAGCGCCCGGAATGAGGACAGCGCCGATAACAAGATCCGCCTCCAGTACCAAGCGCTCCAGCAGGGCGGAAGTGGAATAGAGAACCCGCGCCCTTGATTCAAAGTGATTTTCAAGGCGCTCCAGCGCCGCCGGATTGCGATCCAGGATTGACACATCCGCATGCATGCCAACGGCCATTTGCGCCGCGTTGAAGCCGACCACGCCGCCGCCGATAATAACAACTTTTGCAGGCATGACACCGGGCACACCCCCAAGCAGGACCCCCCTTCCGCCATGGGATTTTTCAAGTGCCGTCGCCCCCGCCTGTATCGCAAGACGCCCGGCTACCTGGCTCATCGGTTTCAGGAGGGGGAGGCCGCCGCCCGCATCGGTCACCGTTTCATAGGCAATACAGACCGCGCGTGATTGTATCAGATCGAGCGTCTGAGCAGGGTCCGGAGCGAGATGCAGATAAGTATAGAGAATCTGGCCTTCACGCAACATCGCCCGCTCGCTCGCCTGCGGTTCCTTCACTTTGATGATCATATCAGCGCGAGCGAACAGCTCTTCCGCGGTATCGATGATTTTCGCTCCCACTGCCTCATAAGCGGTGTTGAAAGCGCCGATACCCGCGCCCGCCTCTTTTTCGATCAGGACATCATGTCCATGGGCGATCAGCTCTGCGGCGCTTTCCGGCGTCAGTCCGACGCGATATTCATGGTTTTTAATTTCTCTCGGACATCCGATAATCATCTTTGCTGCCTCCCACAACAGAGTTTAGATGCTCGAATTATAATATATTTTCCGCAGGAAAAATTTTCGAAATAGGTTTTCAGCCTACGCTTTTTTGGTGTAAAATTTTGAAATCGAGCTCTTAGACGGGAAATTTTTCAATAGATCACTTCGATCGACAGATATTATCCGAATTACAGATGGATGCCGATATGCCGATTGCTGAAATCGCAGATCGGGTCAATCTGTCACCTTCTGCCTGCCATCGCCGGATCAAGAATCTGGAAGGGGCCGGGGTCATCCACGGATATGCAGCCAAGCTGGACAAGCAGGCCCTCGGCCTTGAGGCGGATGTATTCGTCGAGATTACGCTGACATCGCAAAATCAGGAAATACTGGATATGTTTGAACAGGCGGTGATGGCCTGCGCCGACATTCTGGAATGCCATCTGACGACGGGAAATGCGGATTATATCGTGCGGGTTGCGGCGCGCAGCGTCACCGATTACGAGCGCATCCATCGCAACAGTCTTGGCCGCCTGCCTCATGTTGCGAGTATGCGCTCGACCTTCGCCTTACGGGCGATCAAACCCTGGAAAGGATATCCGGTTTTCTGACCCCTTATTTGAAGGCGCCGTGACGGCCTTCTCCGGCAGCGAAGCGCGCGGCGCCGACTTGCGCCTCTTTCTGTTTGGCTTCCTCTGCCGCCTGCATCTCAAAGGTGATCGCTTGCATATCCGTTAGGCCTTCCTGGGCATAAACAGCGTCCCGGTCTGAAAGCATGGCAATCTGCGGGAAACCGGCAATCTGAAGGGCAAGCTCTTCAGCCGCCTGACGGGCCGCGCCTTCGGGTACGACGCGCGTCACCAACCCCATAGAGAGGGCTTCATCTGCGGGAACAGGTCGACCGGTCAGCATCATATCAAGCGCTCGGCCCATGCCAATAACACGGGGCAAGCGGACAGGGGTGCCATCGCTCATGGGAACGCCCCAGCGGCGGCAGAAAATCCCGAACACCGCCGTTTCCTCAGCAATCCGGATATCGCAAAAAAGAGCGAGACCCATGCCGCCCGCGCAGGCATGCCCGGCAATGGCGCCAATCAGCGGTTTCGAAAGCGGCTTGTGAAACGGGCCTTCTGGATGACCGGCCCAGGCCTTATAGTCAACACGGGTCGCGGTTTCTTTCAAGTCGGCCCCGGCGCAGAAAGCCCCGCCCGCGCCGGTAACCACGGCAACTTTCTGACTATCGTCAGCCTCGAATGCCTTGAAAGCTTTGGCCAGCAGGTCGGATGTTTCCTGATCCAAGGCATTCCGGACTTCCGGCCGGTTGATGATGATGGTGGTGATGGGGCCTTTTTTCTCGATGATTATTTTTTCTTTTTCACTCATCTTGAACTTCCTTTTTTATATTATTGCGCCTGGCGGGCCAGAACCTGTTGTCTGCTATTATAGAATACGGTTGGATCTGACGGATAGCTGTTTTCGCATCCTTCGGCCAGGCAACTGGTATGAAATGTCAGGCATTTTGATAGCAACGTGTCATTTCGAGCGCATGTGCGATGATCTTTTCGGTCATCGGATTATAGGGGTCGGTCGGGTAGGCCGCGGTGAAGCGTAATCCCGGCAGACGCCAGTCGCAGTGTATTTCCTGCAAGTGTCCTGCAGCAAGATCCCGGTGAACCATCTGGCGGGGCAGCGTGGCGACGCCTATTCCGTCAAGGGCTAGCCGGTGGATCGCAGCAGCGGAACTGGAAGGAAAGACCCGGGCCGGACGTTCTGTGTATTTGCGAAGCTGACGCGTCAGTTCAATATATAACCGGGTATTCGGTGTGTAGGTGATGATGGGCTTCGCCGCAAGTTCGTCGAGCGAGAGAGGGCGTTCCGTCGGTAAGCCGAGCGCGGGCGCGGCGGTCCAGATCATCTCGAATTCGAACAGTTCGTGATTCTCCACCTGAAAGTCGGCGACCGGTCCCATTAGAAAGGCAAAATCCAGTCGCTTCTCCGACAGCTCCTGTCGCAAGTTGAGAGTGGTTTCCACTTTTATTTCCAGATCAAGGGAGGGAAACTTTTCATTCAACGTCCCGATAAACTCCGGCAGGCAGGTGTGGACAACCGTTTCCGATATGCCAAGGCGCAGTGTGCCTTGTTGCTCCTCCTCGCGGCAGATCCTGTCGACAAGCATTGAAGATGTACGCAGCAGCTTCTCGGCGTAAGGGAGCAGCTCAATCCCCTTTTGCGTCAGCCGGATGAGATTGTTATCCCGTTCGAATAGCCGGACACCGAGTGTTTCCTCAAGTCGCGCAATGCGGGAGGAGATGGCCGGTTGCGTTGTGTTCATCTTTTCTGCGGTTTTACGAAAGCTTTTGAGAGAGGCAACCCAGAGGAATGTCTGAATCTGGGTCAGGTTTATATTTTCATGTATCATAAAACAACCCTATCGGTTGGCGCTTGTTCCGGTAAGGAAAATTTATAGGAGATGTTCAGCCGCGTGTCAGCGCCGTAACGGACATTTTTTTTGACCGTTCGGTCAAGAATATCTTTCGCGAATAAACAGCATTGGCTATTCTCGGAAAAAGCTTAAACTGATGGCAAATGCCTATAATTAACAAGAGGGAAGAATATGTCAGCGAAGCCTGCTCCGACACGCGAAGACTGGGAAAAACTGGAAAGCGAAATCACAATTCGCAACAAGGCCTTTATCAATGGGCAGTATGTTGATGCCGCCTCAGGCAAGACATTTGACTGCGTGAGCCCGGTGGATGGCCGAGTGCTTACGAAAGTCGCGGCATGCGATGCGGAAGATGTTAACCGGGCCGTGACTGCGGCGCGGGCTGCCTTTAATGCGGGCGTCTGGTCACGGGAAGCTCCGGCACGGCGCAAGTCAGTCCTGCAAAAATTTGCAGGGCTGATCATGAAGAATAAAAACGAACTTGCCCTGCTGGAATGCCTCGATATGGGCAAGCCGGTCAAATGGGCAGGGGCCGTCGATGTGCCGGGCTCTGCGGGCGCCATTACCTGGTATGCGGAGGCTATTGACAAAATTTATGACGAAATTGCCCCGACGGATCGTCGCCGCTCCCTCGCTCTTATCACCCGTGAACCAATCGGCGTGGTTGCCTGCGTGGTGCCGTGGAACTTTCCGCTGCTGATGGCCGCCTGGAAATTTGCCCCCGCCCTTGCCGCCGGGAACAGCGTTATCCTGAAACCGGCGGAGCAATCGCCGCTGACGGCGCTCCGGATTGCGGAGCTGGCCTCCGAAGCCGGTATTCCGGATGGCGTTTTCAATGTTGTGCCGGGCTTTGGGGAAACCGCAGGTCAGGCGCTCGGCCGTCACATGGATGTGGACGCGCTCGCCTTTACCGGATCGACCGAGGTCGGCAAAATGTTCATGCGCTATTCCGGCGAAAGCAACCTCAAGGCTGTCGGTCTTGAATGCGGGGGTAAAAGCCCGAGTCTTGTAATGGCCGATGCAGATCTTGACCTCGCCGCCAAGAAAATCGCCATGGGCGTCTTTTTCAATCAGGGGGAAGTCTGCACCGCCGCGTCCCGCCTGGTCGTGCAGGACAGCATCAAGGATGAGCTGGTCGAGAAAATTGCCGGTGTTGCCGCAACATTGCAGCCCATGGATCCGTTGAGCCCGAAAGCCATTGTTGGCGCCATGGTCGACAAAAATCAGACCGGTCGTGTCATGGGCTATATTAACAAGGGCCAGGAAGAGGGCGCGAAGCTCTATTACGGTGGCAAGCAGGTTTTGCAGGAAACCGGTGGCTTTTATATCGAACCAACCATTTTTGATAATGTATCCAATGAGATGACCATCGCACGGGAAGAAATTTTCGGGCCCGTGATCAGCACCATTACCTTCAAGGACATGGAGGAAGGCGTCAAAATCGCAAATGATACGATCTATGGTCTGGCGGCTTCCGTCTGGACACGCGATATTTCGAAGGCGCATCAACTGGCGCAGTCATTGCGGGCCGGGACGGTCTGGGTGAACACCTATGACGATGTGGATATGTCCACGCCGTTCGGCGGATACAAGCAGTCAGGCCATGGCCGCGACCGGTCGCTGCATGCGCTGGAGAAATATACGCAACTCAAAACGACCTGGATCAATATCGCCTGATCCCATTCTTCAATTCTGGGAGGGAATAAATGAAGAGCTATCAGTTCGAGGAATATGGCGCGCCGCTGGTGGAAAACACCGGCGATGCGCCGGAACCTGTCGGTGATGAAGTCCTGATGGATGTCACGGCTTGTGGTGTCTGTCATAGTGATATTCATATTTGGGAAGGACATTTTGACCTCGGGGGCGGCAAGAAGCTGGACATCCGGGGGGGGAGGGAACTTCCCTTTACGCTCGGTCATGAGATTGTTGGCACGGTCAAGGCCGTCGGCGACAATGTGACCGATGTAAAAGTCGGAGATAAACGGGTCGTTTATCCCTGGATCGGTTGCGGGCAATGCGCCATCTGCGCCTCGGGAGAGGAACAGCTTTGCAGCCGCCCGCGTCAGCTTGGGGTGGATGTGGCGGGGGGCTATTCTGATACCCTGATTGTCCCGCATGCACGCTATCTGCTGGATTACGGCGCCCTTCCGAAAGAACTGGCCTGCACCTATACCTGTTCCGGCCTGACGGCTTACAGCGCGCTTCAGAAAGCCAAGTCGCGTGCTGACGGGGGCAAGCTTCTGGTGCTGGGGGCAGGGGGTGTCGGTCTGGCGGCCATGGCAATTGCGAGATCTGTTACTGATGCGGAAATATATGTCGCGGACATTGATCCGGCAAAGCGGGAAGCGGGCATCAAAGCGGGGGCAGTCGGCGCCATTGACCCGTCCGACCCGGCGGCCTTCAAGACATTTATGGGCATGACGGGTGGTGGCGTAAACGCCACCATCGACTTTGTGGGCGCAGAAAGCAGCGCGGCCTTTGGCGTGAAAGTGCTGGCGAAAGGCGGCAAGCTGGTCATTGTCGGGCTCTTTGGTGGCAGTTTTACTTTGCCATTGCCGATGTTCCCCATCAAGGCGATCTCGGTTCAGGGAAGCTATGTCGGCAATCTCCGTGAAATGCGGGAGTTGATGGATCTTGCTAAATCAGGAAAGCTGAATGAGCTGGCAATCACACCCCGCCCCATGAAGGAAGCTTATCATACACTGGAAGATTTGCGGGCCGGGAAGATTGTCGGTCGGGTCGTTCTGCAAAGCTGAACTGATTTAGTGATCGCGAAAACAAAAAAGGCGGCATTTGCAGTGCCGCCTTTTCTGCTTCCTGTCGCAAGTTTTGCGAATTAATGAATGGGTCCGGCAACTTCCATGTCGATTAGCTCGGTAACCACGCGCATCAGCTCAATGCAGGCATAGAGATTTTCTTCCGTTCCATCATTCTGGCGCATTTCCTCCGCTTCGGCCCGCAACAAATCCAGCGCTTTTTCACCCTGATGGACAATCAGATTATGCGCCGTGCTGTAAAGGTCGACGGTCGTATCTGGATGCAGCTCGATAATATTCATCATGGCGGAGTTCCTTGCAGGGGCCAGTTATCACTTGTCGTCAATTTTAGGAAAACACTCTTAAAAGACTCTTAATATTCTGCTGCCCTGCATCAGAAAGGGAGTTCCACTGCATTGGTGAGAAATCGCATGAAGGGCGTCGCCCGCTGGAAGGCGTCATCGACCTTGTCGACAAAATCCGGCCGGGTTATATCGTGCGTATTTTTGAGATGATGCATGACGAAGAGGGTCTTGCGGCGGATATCCTCAATATCGGGATGATCATTGTCATAGCCCTTTGGGGCGCGTTTCAGGCTGTCACCGCGGATGCCTTCGGGGAAATAGACCCGGAAATCAGCGTCTTGCCGTATTTTTCGCCACTCTTTGCCCCGCTCGTCGATGGTCCTGCGAATTTTTGCGAGGATCGGGGCAGGGGGCAGATAGATGCCGCCGCCGAAACGCACGCCATCAGGGGCGATATGCACGTAATATCCCGGTGCATGGGCGTCGCGGCCCGCCTGATGCCGGAACTGGCAGGCGACATGCTCTTTATAGGGGCGTGGATCGCGGGAGAAGCGCACGTCCCGGTAAATCCGGAACATGGAGCCGCCATGCGGTCGCGGATCGGCAATATACAGGGGGGCAATTGCATCGAGGCGCGGGGCCATGGCGGCGATAAAATCGCTCATCGGATAGACGACGGAGTCTTTGTAACGTGCCTTGTTGCGTTGGAACCAGTCACGATTGTTATTGGTGATCAGATCGGCAAAGAAAGTGAGGCAATCTTCGGGAAATCCCTTGAAATCGTTCATCTCACTTATCCTTTGTCGCTCTGGAAGGGATGCCCGGCGCTTTTTAAAACGCCGGGTTTTCCGGATTTGGACGCTATCCGATCAGACCCGCTCGATCACCGTTGCAATGCCCTGGCCGACACCGATGCACATGGTGCAAAGGGCGTAGCGGCCACTGGTCCGCTGCAGCTGGTAAGTGGCAGTGGTCAGCAATCGCGCGCCTGACATGCCGAGCGGATGGCCAAGCGCAATCGCCCCGCCGAGGGGGTTGACGCGCGGGTCATCATCCTTGAGACCCAGCTCGCGCATGAC
This sequence comes from Sneathiella sp., assembly GCF_002694385.1. Classification (GTDB taxonomy): domain Bacteria; phylum Pseudomonadota; class Alphaproteobacteria; order Sneathiellales; family Sneathiellaceae; genus Sneathiella. Next base: position 241,727 of record NZ_NZMB01000016.1, on the reverse strand, counting down.
AGCCAGCCCCTGCGCGGCAAAGGCCTCATTGAGCTCGATAATATCCATGTCGTCGAGAGAGAGGCCGAGCCGTTCCAGAAGTTTTTTGCTGGCCGGGGCCGGGCCGATGCCCATGATGCGGGGCGGAACACCGGCATAGGCCGTTCCCAGAATACGGGATTTCGGGGTGAGATTATATTGTTTCACCGCCTCATCCGAGGCCAGCAGGATAGCGCAGGCGCCATCATTGACACCGGAGGCATTGCCCGCCGTGACGGATCCGCCCTTGCGGAAAGGGGCTTTCAGCGCGGCCAGCTTATCGATGGTCGTGGCGCGGGGGTGCTCGTCCTTGTCCACAACAATGGCATCGCCCTTGCGCTGCGGAATGACGACAGGGATGATTTCATCATCGAAGGAACCGTTAGCCTGTGCGGCCGCGGCCTTTTCCTGACTGCGAAGCGCGAAAAGATCCTGATCCTCGCGGCGGATCTGGTAATCCTCGGCCACGTTTTCAGCCGTTTCCGGCATGGAATCGATGCCATATTGTTCCTGCATCTTCTTGTTCACAAACCGCCAGCCGATGGTGGTGTCGAAAATCTCGGCATTGCGCGAGAAGGCCGTATCCGCCTTGCCCATGACGAAGGGTGCCCGGCTCATACTTTCCACCCCGCCTGAAATACCGAGATGAGCCTCCCCGGTCATGATCTGGCGGGCGATGGAGGCCGTCGCATCCATGCCGGAGCCGCACAGGCGGTTGATTGTCGCCCCGGCAACCTGTTCAGGTAATCCGGCGAGCAGGGCGCTCATGCGGGCAACGTTGCGGTTGTCTTCACCGGCCTGATTGGCATTGCCGTAAACCACATCATCGACCTTCTCCCAGTCGACAGAGGGGTTACGCTCCATCAGGGCACGGATCGGTATGGCGCCAAGATCATCCGCACGTACAGCGGAAAGGGTGCCGCCGTAACGGCCGATGGGCGTGCGGACGGCATCACAGATATAGGCATTTTTCATTGTTCGTCTCTTTCGCTAAGTCCCGGAATCATTTGCCCCTTTATGGTATGGGCATTACCTCGAAAACAGGCAACGGTCTCCTCCGCCTCGTTTTTTACAACAACATCATAAAGGCCGGTCCGGCCGGTCTTGGAAATTTCCGTCGCGGTTGCGGTGAGCAACTCGTTAAGGACGACAGGACGGAGGAAATTGATCTGGGCGGCGGCGGCCACCGTATTCTGATTATAGCTGTTGCAGGCGTAGGCAAAAGTGGAATCGGCGAGCATAAAGATATAGCCGCCATGGCACATCCCGTGGCTGTTCAGCATTGCTTCGGTAATCCGGAGGGTCATCACCGCATGGCCAGGGCGTATTTCTTTCGGTGTAATGCCGATCGAAGATGAGGCCACATCTTTACGATACATGGTCTCGGCCACAGTGCGGGCAATGGCCTCGGTGCTTAATCCTTCATTCTTTGCCATCTCAACGGCCCTTGAAATCAGCCCTGCGCTTTTGCAGGAAGGCGGCAACGCCCTCGCCGAAGTCCTCGGTTTCAGCGGCGGCTCGTTGATAGTCTCTTTCGATATCAAGCTGCTGCGCGAGATCATTTTCCAGGCTGGCGTTCATGGCCTTTTTGATGAGAGCATAGCCCTTGGTGGGGCCAGCAGCCATGCGTGCGGCAAGGGCTTCGGCGGCCGGCATGAGTTCGGCATCCTCATAACATTTCCAGATCAGTCCCATCCGTTCCGCCTCTTCCGCCGGGAGCTTCTCGCCCAGCATAGTCAACCCCATGGCCTTGCCGGGGCCGACAAGGCGGGGCAGGAAATAGGTGCTGCCGGCATCGGGGATCAGGCCGATATTGCAGAAGGCCTGCAGGAAGGACGCGGACTTCGCGGCGAGGACGATGTCGCAAGCCAGCGCGAGGCTCATGCTGGCGCCCGCCGCAATGCCGTTGACGGCGGCAATCACGGGCTTATCAAGATTGCGCAGGAAAAGGATCAGGGGGTTGTAGTTCTTTTCCAGGGTCTCTCCAGCATCGAGAGCGGGGCCGCCCGATGCGCTTTCTCCCGACAGATCGGCTCCGGCGCCAAAGGCGCGTCCTTCCCCGGTGATCAGCACGGCGCGCACCTTGTCGCTTGCAAGGGTCGGCATGATGGCGCGAAGTTCCTCATGCATCTCGTCACTGAAGGCGTTGAGCTTGTCAGGCCGGTTCAGTGTGATTTTGGCGACTGCATCCCGAACGTCAAATTTGATAGTGTTGTAAGACATTCTGGTTTTTCTTTCTTTCCCGTTACCGTTGCAAGCAGACTAATGGATGAGTCGGGGGGAAGACAGGACTTTATTGCACCTCGAAAAGAGGGGACGCAATCACCAGACCAGTCGGCTAGATGGATACCCTCTTTTCAAATGATCGGTCGAAGATGTTTGACGCAGTTACGCCCTGTCTTTTTGGCTTCATAAAGGGCCTTGTCGGCGCGGTTGATTATGCCAATTGCATCTTCAGGGCGAGCGTAAGAGGTCACGCCAAACGACATTGTGATTTTACCGACTTCGGTCTTGGTGGATCGCTTGACCAGCTTTTTTGCCGATATGGCCATCCGGAGATCATTGGCGAGATTGACGGCATCGCTGATGGGGGTATCGGGAAGGATGATGCCAAATTCTTCACCGCCGTAACGGGCGGCCATGGCGCGGTGATCGATACCTTTTGATAGCGTTGCGGCCACCAGCTTGATCACCTGGTCACCAAAGGTATGTCCATGGATGTCGTTGAACTGTTTGAAATGATCAATATCCGCGATGATAAGACAGAGCGTCGTCCCGCTTTCCTTGGTTTCGGCAATCATTTTCGCGAGATACTCATCAAAGCTTTTGCGGTTGGCGATGCCGGTCAGGGAATCCGTATAGGCTTCTTTCTGAACAAATTGCAAACGGCGTTTCAGATCAGCAATTTCGCGGGAGGCGCTTTCCAGCCCGTTCTGAAGACTGCGTGTATTATCGGAAACAGAGTGGGTCTGGGTAATGATCTGGTCGATCACGGCTTGTAGTTCTACACCGTCAAGCCCTTCGGCACGGGTCGCGAAGTCATGAAGCTGTTCCCCATAACTGGAAATATCATTGTTCGTCCGGGTCAGATCTCCCATCATGCTGTCCATGGATTGTTGGACCAGCCGACTGGTTTCCTCAACCGCCTTGCTTTCCTGTTCCCGCGTGAAGAAACGGTCATACAGCTCTGCGCCGATCTTTTCCGTAAACTTCCCGTTTTTTGCAAGCGCTTCATTTACCGCCCGCGTCAGGTTCGGGTTGCTTTCCTGAATATATTCATACCAGATGGCATAATTGGGCGGGGTTTGCCGTATTCCTCTCTCTTGCATCAGGGCCATTGTTTTCTTGGCGAGGTCGCGGACTTTCTCAAAATCGTTAGATAGTTGCAAGTCAAACAATCCCTGTCAGATAGTCAATATTTTTGGAGTTCTTTATAGCAGTTATATAACCTCTATTTAATCTCTCTGATATAAAAAATTATATTGAAAATTGCACTTTTTGGCGATCATCAGCTAACTTTATACCGGCTGTGGCAGGTCTGGATTGACAATTCTCCATCAGATAGAATGTCAGATGCCAAGGTATCTGTTTTTGATACTTTCATGGGCTGCTAATTCGTCAGATGAGCCTTCCCAGACGATCATTCCCTTTTCAATTATATAATGACGATTGGCAATTCGGCTGAGCGCCTGAATGTTTTTGTCGATGACAAGAATTGCTAGCCCTTCCTGCTTCAATTCATGCAGGCATTGCCAGATTTCCTGCCGGATCAGCGGTGCGAGTCCTTCCGTGGCCTCATCCAGCAGCAGCAATTCCGGATTAGTCATTAACGCCCGGGCAATGGCGAGCATCTGCTGTTCCCCGCCGGAGAGCTGGTTGCCCATGCTGCTGCGACGTTCACTGAGCCGCGGAAAAAGATTCCAGATGGCATCCTGTGTCCATCGGCCCTTGCCAGAAGGGCCGGATGTGGCGGTTGCGAGCAAATTTTCCTCCACAGAAAGATTGGGAGAAATCAGCCGACCTTCCGGTACCAGGGCAATGCCGCGCCGGGCGATGCGATAGGGAGGAAGGGCGGTGATCGCCTGCCCATGGAAGCGGATGACCCCCCGTCGTGCCGGTGTCAGCCCCATAATGGCGCGAATGGTGGTTGTCTTGCCCATGCCGTTGCGCCCCATCAGAGTGACGACTTCGCCTTCCTTGATGGCGAGAGACATGCCGAACAATACCTGGCTTTGGCCATAAAAACTGTCGATATCCTGCACTTCCAGAATCATGTCATGCCTCCTCCCCGAGATAGGCCTCGCGGACCTGTTTATTCTCGCGAATTTCCTCTGGCGTGCCCGTGGCGATGGCCCGGCCATAGACAAGCACCGTAATCCGGTCGGCCAAACTGAAAACGGCGTCCATATCATGTTCGACCAGCAGTATACTGTAACGGGCTTTGAGCGCGGCAAGCCGATTGATGAGCCGTTCGCTGTCTTCTCCCGACATGCCCGCCATGGGTTCATCCAGCAACAGCATCTTCGGCTTTGTGGCAAGCGCGACAGCAATTTCAAGCTGGCGCTGCTCGCCGTGGCTGAGGCGGGCGACGATGGTATCGGCACTGGCGTCCAATTCCATATAGCGCAGAATCTCAAGCGCGGCATCTGTCAGCCGTTTGTCGCTGTTTACATAGCGCCAGAAATGAAAAGAGTGGCCGGTGTGGGCCTGAACGGCAAGACGGACATTCTCCAGTACCGTAAAATCCTTGAATAGGCTGGTAATCTGGAATGATCGGGCGAGGCCGACATGCGACCGCTCCGCTTCCGAAAGCCGCCGGATATTGCGCCCGGCAAAGGTGATTGTGCCGCCATCAGGGCGGACCTCCCCGGTTAGCTGTTTGATGAGTGTCGTCTTGCCCGCGCCATTCGGCCCGATGATGGCATGCAGTTCCCCCTCCCGTACGGCAAGAGACAAATCATCGGTTGCGAGAAGTCCGTCATAGCGTTTCTCCAGATGCTCGACGACAAGGATGTTCCCGGGCATATCGCTCATTCGCTCCGCCTTGCATTGCCAGGAAGAAAACTGTCAATCCCGTTGCGAGCGAACAGGACAATGAGGATGAGCAGCGGCCCAAAAATAAGCTGCCAATATTCGCCAAGATGCAGTCCGCCAATGGAGTAGGGAACGGAGGACAGCAGCTCTTCGAGCATCAGAAAGGCCAGCGCGCCATAGAGCGGGCCGAACAGGCTGCCGATCCCGCCGAGAATGATCATGATGATCAAATCGCCTGAACGGGTCCAGTGCATGACGTCGGGGCTGACAAAATCATTAAGGTTGGCCATCAGGAAACCGGCATATCCGGCGATCACTCCGGCGATAACGAAGGCGGTCAGACGATAGCGATAGGGGGAAAAGCCGATGGTGCGCATGCGCGCCTCGTTGGATTTTGCGCCGCGAATGACATTGCCAAAGGGGGAGTTGACCAGCCGATGCATCAGATAGAGTATGACAAGCAGCGAGATGAAAATCAGATAATAGAGGCTTTTCTCGTTGCCAAGATCAATCAGGCCCAGCATGTCACTGCGTGAATAGATCGACAGCCCGTCGTCCGCGCCATAGGTTTCCACCCCGACGGCGGTGAAATACAGCATTTGCGAAAAAGCCATGGTGATCATGATAAAGTACACGCCGCGGGTGCGCAGGCTGATGGCGCCGATGACAAGAGCAATGAGAGCGGAGCCCACAATGGCGGCGGCTAGCTGGACATAGCCGTTCAGCATCCAGTCAATGCCATCCTCGAAGGCATGGAAGGCGCCAATTCCGACCGCATAGGCGCCAACACCGAGATAAGCGGCATGACCGAAGCTGACCATGCCGCCATAGCCGATCAGCAGGTTGAGGCTGAGCGCGGCAATGGCGAGGATCAGAATGCGGGAGATGAGACCCGTGTAGAAACTGTCGCCCATCCAGTCGGTGATGACGGGAACCAGCGCCAGGATAACCAGCAGCAGGGCATTGATGAAATGGCGGGGTGTTATGGTCATTTACCGACCCCCTTCGGCGGAAACAGTCCTTGCGGCCGAATGGCGAGAATGAGCGCCATCAGTAGATAGATCAGCATGGAGGCAATGGCGGGCGCTGCTGTCGCCGCGCTGTCGGAGGGCAAGAAGATATCCAGCAGTTCCGGCAGGAACGAGCGCCCGACCGTATCGATAAGTCCGATCAGGATGGCCGCGATGAAAGCTCCCTTGATAGAACCAATGCCGCCGATGACGATGACGACGAGGGTGAGAATGAGGATGCTTTCGCCCATGCCGATCTCGACCGAGAGAATGGGTCCGGCCATCAGCCCGGCAAGCCCAGCCAGAGCCGCGCCAAGACCGAACACTAGCGTAAACAGCAGGCGGATATTGATGCCGAGAGCGCCGATCATTTCGCGGTTGCTGGCCCCGGCACGGATCAGCATGCCGAGCCGTGTTCGCGTAACGAGGAAATACAGAAGTCCGGCGATAATAAAGCCGACAATAATGATCAGCAGCCGAAACGCGGGGTAGGGCGCGTCGGGAATGATTTCCACGGTCTGACTGAGGAAATCAGGGAGTGGTATCACCAGTCCGACCGGCCCCCAGATAAGGCGCGTTGCTTCATTGAAAAAGAGGATGAGGCCAAAGGTGGCCATCACCTGATCGAGATGATCACGTGTATAGAGGGTGCGAAGCGCGACCAGTTCGACCAGAACACCGAGCAGAAATACCGCGGGTAACGTCAATAGCGCGCCAAGCAGAAAGGATCCGGTCCAGCTGGTGAAGGTGGCGCAGAAATAGGCGCCCATCATATAAAGTGAGCCATGGGCAAGATTGATCATGTCCATGATGCCGAAAACGAGCGTCAGCCCGGCCGCCAGCAGAAACAGCAGCAGACCAAGCTGGAAACCATTCAGGATCTGTTCCAGCAGAAGCAACCAGTTCATGCGTCTGTGTGACCCCCCTCGGGTTTGATGAAGGCCCGCCCGCGATCCCGATTTCCGGGGCCGGGCGCGGGCTTATCTTCTAGAACGGGCCGTGCGGCCTAGTTCATCTTGCATTCCGCCGCATAGGGATCCTGATGATCCTCATATACTTTGGCGACGATTTTTGTTGTATACATGCCATCCGCATCCTTGACGACTTCGCGGAGATAGAAATCCTGGATCGGAAGATGGTTATGGCCAAATTTAAAGTCGCCCCGGATACTGTCAAACTCGGCGGCTTTGAGCGCATCCCGCACCGCATCCCGGTTGGACAGATCTCCCTTCACCTTTTCCACGGCGCTGTTGATCAGCATGATGGTGTCATAGGACTGGGCGGCGTAATGGCTTGGGTATGTACCATGTTTCGCCTTGAAATCACTGACGAACTTCTTGTTGGCCGGAACGTCCAAATCAGGCGACCAGAACATGGTCATCAGGCTGCCGAGAGCTTGCTCCCCAACCCGGGGCAGACTCAGAGAATCGATTGTGAAGGCAGTATAGAGCGGCACCGTTTTCGCGAGGTCGGCCTGCGCGTACTGCGTCAGGAGCTGGACACCGTGGCGGCCCGGGTAAAAGACAAAAAGGGCATCCGGTTCGGCCGCCCGCACCTTGGCAAGCTCAGCCGAGAAATCGAGCTGAGCCGGAAATTTGGTCATATCCTTGCCGATGACCTCACCCTTGAAGGTGCGTTCCACCCCTTCAACCATGTTCTTGCCTGCCGCATAGTTGGGAGCCATGATATACAGCTTCTTGATGCCGCGCTGGTTGAGCAGATCGCCCATGGCCATAGTGGTCTGATCATTCTGCCAGGAGGTGGAAAAGACATCCGGATGGCAGAGCTTGCCGGCGAGGGCGCTGGGCCCGGCATTGGAGCTGATCAGGAACTTGCCATTATCCACGGCGCTTTTGTAAGACGCCATCAGGACATGGCTCCAGATATAACCGGCAACGAAATCCACATTGTCTTTCTTGACCAGCTTGTCGGTTTTTTGCTTGCCAACTTCCGGTTTGAAAGCGTCATCTTCATATATCACGTCGATATCCCGGCCCGCCATTTTGCCGCCAAGATGTTCGATGGCAAGCTCGACGGCATTGCGCATGTCTTCGCCAATGGCGCCTGAACCCGTCGAAAGCGTTGTTACAAAGCCGATCTTGACGGCGTCAGCCGCCGTAGCGAGCGCCGGAGCGCCCAGCAAGGCCAATGCGGATGCCATGCTGATAAGTGTCTTTTTCACGATGAAGTCTCCCTGTGCTGTCTCAGAAACGGGATACCCCGCTCCCCTCCCTAAAGCAATGAGCAGCTTAAAGAAATTCGCCGCGTGGGGAAAGGTTGTTTTGCAGGCAAAAGAAAATCAGGCAATTTACGATCAACTGAATGCCTTGAAGGTGATCAGGGTGAAGGTATCCTTGATACCGGGCAGGGTCTGAATTTGCTCATTAACGAAATGGCCAATATCCTGATCCTCATTAAGGTAACACTTCATCATCAGGTCATAATTCCCAGAAATAGAATAAACCTCTGAAACCTGCTCGACATTTTCAACAGATGCCGCCGCGACGTCATAGGCCTTTCCAAGTTCGCATTTTACCATGATGAAGATCGTTTTCACGCGGATTGCCTTTCCTTCGGGTTAATCGCCTGAGATCAGGAAGCAGTTAGGCCGGATAGTACGAATTTCAGAAGCGCATGAAAACAAAAAAGGCTCCCCAAAGGAAGCCTTGTCGAGCAGTAATCTATTTTCCGGCGGATTTTCGAAAGGTAATGTTGAAAAAGGCCGGAACATTGTCCCCGAGGCCCAGGACGGGAGTATCCCCATCTTCCCGGGATTGTCGATTGTCGTTTGATTTACTGCGCTCTTTTCGAGCAGGCGCCGGTTTTTCTGCACTGTCGGCATTTTTTCGTGGTGCGGCAGGTTTGGGATCTTCCTTGCGACGGCGCCCTTTGCGGCCGCCAGCTTTTTCTTCCTGCTTATAGCGTTTTTCCCGCTCGGCGATACGAGCCGCTTCCGCGGAGATATCTTCCATTCCGTCCAGGGAGAGGTGAGGAATTTCCTTACCTACCAGCTTCTGAACCGCATCGAGATATTTGCCATCAGATTTGGTTGCAAGGGTGAAGGCATGCCCTTCCTGACCGGCGCGCCCCGTGCGTCCGATGCGGTGGATATAATCCTCAGCATGGGTCGGCACATCGAAATTGAAAACATGGCTGACGGCGCTGACATCGATTCCGCGCGCCGCGACATCGGAACAGACCAGTAGCTTGATCTCGCCGCTTTTGAATTTCTCAAGCGTTTCCATGCGATGGCTTTGGCTCATATCGCCATGCAGGCCGCCCGCGTTGAAGCCATGCTTGACCAGCGAGCCGAGCAGGATATCCACATCTTTCTTGCGATTACAGAAAATGAAGGCGTTTTTCACATTCTCGGTTTCCAGCAGCTTCCGCAGTGCCGGACGTTTCTCGATCTTTTGCACCATCAGCAGGCGCTGCGTTACTGTCGCCGCGGTGGAGGTGGGCGGCGAGACAGCGACTTCCTTTGGATTATGCAGAAATTTATCAGCCAGCTTGCGCATGTCCTTGGACATGGTGGCCGAGAAGAAGAGCGTCTGGCGCAGCGGCGGGAGAAGGGAGACAATGCGTTCCACATCGGGAATGAATCCCATATCCATCATCCGGTCGGCTTCGTCAATCACCAGCGTTTTCACGCCATTCATCATAACCTTGCCGCGTTCCACATGGTCGAGTAGGCGGCCCGGCGTCGCGATCAGAACATCCACCCCTTTGTCGAGCTTGGAATCCTGATCAGAGAAGGAAACTCCGCCAATCAGCAGGGCCATGGAAAGTTTGCAATATTTGCCATAGGTTTCGAAATTGTCGGCGACCTGCGCTGCCAGTTCGCGGGTCGGTTCCAGAATGAGAGAACGGGGCATGCGCGCTTTTGCCTGACCGGCCGCGAGAATGTCGATCATCGGCAGAGTAAAGCTCGCTGTCTTGCCGGTGCCGGTTTGCGCTGTGCCCAAAACATCCCGCCCCATCAGTACATAAGGAATGGCCTTTTCCTGAATGGGCGTGGGAGTTACGTAACCGGTTTCTTCAACCGCTTTCAATACGTCGGGGCTTAGTCCGAGATCTGCAAATATCATATAGTGTGAGATACCGTTCTGAATAATAAAATCTTCGTAAAACTCTGCGCAATCTAGTGAATTGACGCTTTGTGTCAAACATTTCCTGCCTGATTTGAGTAAAACCGGGCAATTGGCAACGGTTTACCCTAAAAAAAGCGAAAATTAAAGTTAATGGTTCTCAATCCCCGATCTTGACTGTAAAAGTAGGGCAAGCGGTCTCGGGCGATTGTGTCCTAACATTACAACAATTTGTATAATAATGACAGAGAAACATTCACTAGTCCTGATTCCCGGCCTTTTGTGCACGGCTGATCTGTGGCGTGATCAGGTCGCGGCGCTTTCTGATATTGCCACTATCACCATTGCCGATCATACGCAGGATGACAATATGCCGGATATCGCGCGGCGGATCCTGGAGAGCGCGCCACCGCGGTTTGCTCTCGCCGGGCTTTCCATGGGCGGTTACATCGCCCTTGAGATTATGCGTCAGGCACCGGAGCGGGTGACCCATCTCGCGATTATGGACGCTCGGGCTGTCGGCGACACGCCGGAAGACCGGCAGCGGCGGATCGATTTTATTCGGCTGGTGGAACAGGGGTCAGCATTCAAGGGAGTGACCCGCAGCCTTCTGCCGACGTTGATCCATCCTTCGCGGCTGGAAGATGACGCGCTGACATCGCGTATTTTCAAAATGGCTGAAGATGTGGGGAAAGAGGCCTTTCTCCGACAGGAAAGAGCGCTTCTTGAGCGGGAGGAATTGACCTCTATCCTCGGATCCATCAAATGTCCGACATTGGTGCTTGCCGGAGCGGAAGACAAGCTGATCCCGCCGCGTATCCAGCGGGAAATGGCAGTGGAAATTCCAACGGCCCAATATGTGGAAATTTCAACCTGCGGGCACTTGCCAACCATGGAACGGCCCGATGAGACGACTGAATATATGCGCCGCTGGCTTGCCCGCACGCCGGAGTAAGAGGCGGGAAGCCGCCGGAGATGGTTGGAGGCTAGGTCGATTTAGACGTCCAAATCCGCGACATAGCGGGCATTTTCCTGGATAAAGGCGAAACGAAGCTCGGGTTTCTTGCCCATCAGGCTTTCCACCCGGTCCGCGGTTTCGCCAAATTCTTCCATGGGCACGTCAACACGCAGCAGAACCCGCTTTTTCGGGTTCATGGTGGTTTCCTTAAGCTGCGCGGGCGGCATTTCACCAAGGCCTTTGAAACGGCTGATATCCACCTTGCCACGCCCGGAAAACTCGCTTTCCAGCAGCCTGTCCTTATGATTGTCATCCATGGCATAAAAAGTTTTGCCGCCTTGCGACAGGCGATAGAGGGGAGGCTGTGCAAGATAGAGATGGCCGTCAGTAATGAGCGGGCGCATTTCACGATAGAAAAAGGTCATGAGGAGGGAGGCGATATGCGCCCCGTCCACATCGGCGTCGGTCATGATGATGACTTTTTCATACCGCAGATCCTCGCTCCGGTATTTGTCCCTGAGCCCGCAGCCGAGCGCCTGCACCAGATCCTGCAACTCCTGATTGGCACGGATTTTGTCACTGGTGGCGGAGGCGACATTGAGGATCTTGCCGCGCAGGGGAAGGATGGCCTGTGTCTGCCGGTCGCGACCCTGCTTGGCGGAACCGCCCGCGCTGTCGCCTTCAACAATGAAAATCTCGGTCCCTTCACGCCCGCTCTTGCTGCAATCGGCAAGTTTGCCCGGCAGGCGCAGTCGGCTGGTCGCCGTTTTACGGCTGGTTTCCTTGTCCTGACGACGGCGCAGCCGCTCTTCCGCTTTTTCGATCACCCAGGCCAGCAGATTATTGGCCTGATCCGGCGCGCCCGCCAGCCAGTTATCGAAATGATCCTTTATGGCGAGATCGACAAGGCGGCTCGCCTCGCTGGTGGTCAGCTTTTCCTTCGTCTGGCCCTGAAATTGCGGATCGGAAATAAAGACGGAAAGCACCGCCGCGGCACCGGAAAAGATATCCTCCGCCGTGATCTGCGCCGCTTTCTTGTTGTTGATCAGCTCCCCATATGCCTTGAGGCCGCGCATCAGGGCGCCCCGAAAGCCCATTTCATGGGTGCCCCCTTCCGGCGTCGGTACCGTATTGCAGTAGGAGTTGAGAAAGGTCGTATTGTCCATCGGCCAGGCGACGGCCCATTCGACCCGCCCGCGCTGCCCCTCTACTTCAACGCGGCCGGAAAAGGGTTCCTGCGTCACGCATTTGATGCCATCGAGCGAGGCATCGAGAAAATCGCGCAAGCCCCCCGGAAAATGCAGTGTTGCCTCCGCCGGGGTTTCGTCCTTGATAAGTTCTTCGGCGCATTTCCAGCGGATTTCCACGCCGCGGTAAAGATAGGCCTTGGAGCGCGCCATTTTGTAAAGGCGGCCAGGGCGCAGCGCAGTTCCGGCATCGAAAATGTCCGGATCGGGATGAAATTGGATGGAAGTGCCGCGCCGATTGGGGGCGGCGCCAACTTTTTCCAGCGCTGTCAGTGGTGTGCCGCGTGAATATTCCTGGCGCCACAGTTCGCGGTCCCGGGCGACTTCAACCGTCATCCGGTCCGAAAGGGCATTGACGACGGAAACGCCGACCCCATGCAGGCCGCCGGATGTCTGATAGACCTTGTTGGAGAATTTGCCGCCCGAATGCAGCGTCGTCAGGATGACTTCCAGCGCCGATTTGTCGGTAAATTTGGGGTGTCGGTCGATGGGGATGCCGCGTCCGTTATCACGAATGGCAAGGGAGCCATCGGCGAACAGCTCCACTTCGATGCGGTTGGCGTGGCCCGCCACCGCTTCGTCCATGGAATTGTCAAGAACTTCAGCCGCCAGATGATGGCGTGCCCGTTCATCGGTGCCGCCGATATACATGCCGGGGCGCAGGCGGACGGGTTCCAGCCCTTCAAGGACTTCAATATCCTTGGCGGAATAATCGGAGCTGTCGGTTTTGGTCTGCTGGAAAAGATCGGACATAAAATCAATTCATTACGGGTGAAATAGCTACGGTTTTATCGATAATTTCAGGTCGCCCAAAGGGCAGAATGCGTATAAGTTATACCCTGATATCACCCCGAGAAGGAAGCCTAAAGATTATGAAAACCCAATTCCGTGACGCGGTTATCCGCACGGCCCCAATGCCGAGTGACTGTAACAGCAATGGCGACATCTTTGGCGGCTGGGTACTGGCCCAGATGGATATTGCGGGCGGTATTCTGGCGGCTCGCCGGTCGCGGGGGCGTGTGGTGACCGTCGCGGTGGAGGCGATGACTTTCCATCAGCCGATCAAAGTAGGTGATATTGTCAGTATTTACGGCGAAATCGGTCGGGTGGGCCGGACATCGGTTGCTGTCAAGCTGACGACTATTGTGTCGCGCAAACTGGATTCGGAGGAAATAAAGGTGACGGAAGGCACCTATGTTTTTGTCGCCATTGATGATGAAGGGCGCCCGCGACCTGTCGAGGGTTAAGGAAGCTCCGGCCGTTTTCTCTATATTCGTTTAATACCGTCATGAAAAAAGCCGCTGGTTTCCCAGCGGCTTTTCCGTGTTGTCGTCCGGCTTGGGTCAGACGCTGTAATACATATCGAATTCGATCGGATGCGGCGCATGTTCGAATTTGAAGACATCTTCCCATTTCATGGCGATATAACCATCGATCATATCGTCTGTGAAAACGCCGCCCTTCTTCAGGAATTCGCGATCGGCATCGAGAGCTTCAAGAGCCTCACGAAGTGATCCGCAAACCGTCGGGATGTCTTTCAGCTCTTCCGGCGGCAGGTCGTAAAGATCCTTGTCCATGGCGTCACCCGGGTGGATTTTGTTCTGAACGCCATCAAGACCGGCCATCATCATCGCGGCGAAGGCGAGATAGGGGTTCGCGGTACAGTCCGGAAAGCGGACTTCAACGCGCTTGCCCTTCGGGCTCGGCGAGTAGGGGATGCGGCAGGAAGCGGAACGGTTGCGTGCGGAATAGGCGAGCAGAACCGGGGCCTCGAAGCCAGGAATCAGACGCTTGTAGGAGTTCGTGCTGGCATTGGTGAAGGCATTGATCGCCTTGGCGTGCTTGATGACGCCGCCAATGTAGTAAAGCGCGGTTTCGGAAAGATCTGCATAACCAGAGCCGGCGAAGGTCGGTTTGCCGCCCTTCCAGATGGACATATGCGTATGCATGCCCGAGCCGTTATCGCCGGATACCGGTTTCGGCATGAAGGTGACCGTCTTGCCATAGGCATGGGCAACGTTGTGCACGACATATTTCTGAATCTGGATTTCATCGGCGGCGCCGACGAGGGTGCTGAACTTCATACCCAGTTCATGCTGGCTCGGGGCGACTTCATGGTGATGCTTTTCGACGGACAGGCCCATTTCCTTGCAGATGGAAACCATTTCGCTGCGGATATCGGCGCCGCTGTCAACCGGCTGAACGGGGAAGTAGCCGCCCTTGACCCGCGGCCGATGGGCGCTGTTGCCGCCTTCGATTTCTTCGCCGGACATGAAGGGGGATTCCCCGTCGGACAGCTTGTAGAAGCTGTCATGGCCGCTGACCTTGAAGCGGACATCGTCGAACATGAAAAATTCAGCTTCCGGTCCGAAATAGGCGGTATCGCCGATTCCCGTGCTGGCAAGATAGGCCTCTGCCTTCTTGGCGACTGAGCGCGGATCGCGTTCATAGTTTTCACCGGAGAGAGGATCAAGAATATCACAGAAAACAACCAGCGTCGGACGGGCGGCGAACGGGTCCATAACAGCCGTTGACGTGTCGGGCATCAGAGTCATGTCGGACTCGTTGATTGCCTTCCAGCCCGTGATGGAAGAGCCGTCGAACATAACGCCATCTTCGAACATGTCCTCATCGACCACATCCACATGCATAGCAAGATGCTGCCATTTGCCTTTTGGGTCGGTAAAACGAAGATCCACATATTCGACTTCATTTTCCTTGATCATTTTAAAAATATCAGCAGCCATTTGTACGTCTCTCTGTTTCTCAATTCAGGGGATAAAGTTTTGCCGATCGCCAGTCGGCCTTATTCAGATCGCGTCCGGGCCTTTTTCGCCCGTCCGGATACGAATGACCTCTTCGACGGTGGAAACGAAAATCTTTCCATCTCCGATCCGCCCGGTTCTTGCGGCTTGCTGAATGGCCTCAAGAGCCCGCTCAACAAGCGAATCTTCCAAAACAACCTCGATCTTGACCTTGGGCAGGAAATCCACAACATATTCCGCGCCACGATAGAGCTCGGTATGGCCTTTCTGGCGGCCAAAACCCTTCGCTTCGGTGACGGTAATTCCCTGTAGCCCGACTTCATGAAGGGCTTCTTTCACCTCATCGAGTTTGAACGGTTTAATAATTGCTTCGATTTTTTTCATAAGGCAGATCTCAATCTAGATTTTACATCGTCCAATAATCATTGCCCATACTATAGCACGAGCTGTGCCAGAATTCCGATGGCCTTTTGTCGCACTTAAAACCGACTGAAAACTGCGGTTCTTTGAGAGTATGTGGGGAGTAAAGGCGATGTGGCTAAAAAATAGGCGATTAAAAATTGTGCAATTGATTAAAAATTAATCTGATGGCGCTTTGCGTAGCTTGTAAAGGCCTTTGAAATCATCCGGATCGGCAATCTCGCCTTTGCGGATGATCTGCAGTCGTCCGGCCCGGGCGAGAAAGATGGCCTGCTGGCGTACGGCTGTCATATATTTCCGCCAGAAATCCTTTGGCGCGGTCGATTTTGCCCGGTCGGCGGCGATGGCCCGCGCAATTTCCTGAGGGGCGACATCGCGGCCGGAACTGACCGCCCGCAGAATGTAGCCGACAACCGGATCCTCTTCGGTTTCGGATGGGTGGGGTTGATTGTCGTCGCTTTTCATCGCTTGCCTCGGCATGGGTTGATATCTGGCGTTTGTAAGGCTGAAGACGGATAATTGCAAGCGGTGCGCATCCATACTGCTCGAACATTCGTATCAGTAATGCGGCGGCTTTTCATGGCCGGGAGAGGCGGGCAGGGTCTCTTCCAATGTGATGAGGCGGTCCTGGGCGCGGGTCAGTTTGTTTTTCAGAAGCTCTATTTCCTGCCACTGCCGGTTCAGCATCTCGCTGAGCTCGCTGACCATCTGTTCCTGTTCCATAAATTTAAGTTCGAGTTCCATCAGCCGCTTGTCGTTCATCTTTTCCTCCCGTACCGGTTCAATCCGTACGCAATGCTCTGATCAGGGGCGGCATTTTCACAATTAATTGTGTGCCCTTCGGATTCATCTCTCCCTAAAATGACCCATATGTTGTTGTCCTATGTTTCTTCAATATTGTAACAGATTGGAAATGTCATGAAGTTCCTTGTATTGTCCGCTTTTATTGTGATGTCCGGACTTTCTTTCAGTTCTCCCGCTTTTGCCGACCGGGATCCAACGGCCGACGAAATGGCAAAGCTGACCCAGCGTCTGAATGATCTCGGCTATCAAAGCTGGGAAGAAATCGAACTCGATGATGATGGTCCTTATTGGGAAATTGACGATGCCCGCAAGGCGGATGGATCGCGCTGGGATCTCAAGCTGAGCGCGGATATGAAGGATGTGATCGAACTCGACCGCGAAGACTGACCTTAGTCGTTGCGGAATAGCCCGGGCGGAATATGCCATCGCAGAAAATAAAAAGCCCGGAAATCGAAAATTTCCGGGCTTTCAAATTTGGGGCGAACGAGGGGTCTTGAACCCCCGACCTCCTGAGTCACAGTCAGGCGCTCTAACCAACTGAGCTACGTTCGCCATAAGAGCGGCTTTGTTTAGCGAGACTGCCCGCGCCGGTCAAGAGGACTTTACCCCTTTCGGGCAAAAAAATCCTGCAATTTGTCGATTGCCGCCCGTAATACTTCGGGGCGTTTGCAGAAGCAGAAGCGGGCGAAATTCCGTCTTGCCCCCTCCGACTGGTAGAAAGCGCTGACCGGGACGGCGGCGACACCGGCCTCGGTTGTGATCAGGCGGCAGAATTCTTCGTCACTTCCCGTAAAGCCGACGGAGCTGATATCGGCATTAATGAAATAGGTGCCGTCACAGTCGGCGGTTTTAAACCCGATGCCACGCAACCCCTCTCGCAGAAGGTCCCGTTTTGCTTGCATGGATTGTTTGAGGTCGAGGTAAAAGCCATCCTCCTTATTGAGCCCATAGGCGACAGCTTTTTGCAGATCCGGCGCGGTGGTGAAGGTGAGAAACTGATGCGCTTTTGCAATGCGCGCCGTCATCTCGGTTGGAGCCGTGACGTAGCCGATTTTCCAACCGGTTAAAGAGAAGGTTTTGCCCGCAGAGGCGACGCGCGCCGTCCGCTCGAACATGCCGGGGAGCGTCATCAGGGGAATATGCTCCCGCTCGCCAAAGACAATATGTTCATAAACCTCGTCGCAGATGGCGTAGCTGTCATGCTGCCGGGTGAGTTCGGCGATCAGTTCCAGCTCTTCACGGGTGAAGACTTTTCCCGTCGGGTTCATAGGGCTGTTCATCAGGATCATTTTTGTCCGCTTGCTGAAGGCGGCGCGAAGTTTGTCCGGGTCAATCTCCCAGTTCGGCGGATCAAGGCGGACAAATCTGGGAATACCGCCCGCAAGCTGGATGATCGGCAGGTAGCAGTCATAGAGCGGTTCGAACAGCACCACCTCGTCCCCCGGATTGACGAGACCAAGGATACAGGCGGCCAACGCTTCCGTCGCGCCGGAAGTGACAAGAACATTCGTCGGTCCGTCCACGTCCAGCCCGTAAAAGCGCCGGTCATGATCGGCAACGGCCTGCCGTAATTCCGGAATACCCATCATGGAGGGATACTGGTTCGGCCCGTCGAGAAGGGCCTTTGCCGCGGCTGCGCGGATATCTTCCGGCCCGTCCTGATCAGGAAAGCCCTGTCCGAGATTGATTGCCTGATGCTGGACGGCGAGTTGTGACATCACTTCGAATATCGTTGTGCCATAAGCGCCGAGCACGTTGCTTGTATGTTTCACGGATGATCCCTGTCTTGGTCGTTATTTAAGACAGGTTATGCCCGGAATTATTATGAATTCAAGCGAAACGTGAGGGCAAGCCGGGATCAATGTGCGCCAGATGATGGCGGCGGAGGGAGCTTACGGGGCGGATTATGGCCACGGTTCTTTTTTCTCTTTTTACGCTGCTGCCATTTGCCGACCCAGACCTGCAATTTGCGACGCCACCGTCGGGCGAAAGGATAGTCGGCCGACAGCACAAGTAGGCCGAGCGGGATCATCCAGAAGCCAAGGATGGGCAGAAAGCCGAAAATTCCGCCGATAATGAGCGACCAGCCGAGGATAAATCGGCCAAGCCGGGTATTGGGATTGCGGATTATAGGTTTAGGCATGAAATATTGTTGTTGATGACCAGTCCTCGTTATATGGGGATAAAAATATGGCATCGTCAAGGAATGCCGCCTTGCCTCGTTTTCCATGAACGCCTAATCTTTTTTCGCATTCGCACAGAAGTTGAAATTCGGGGAGGGATGACAATGAGCGATGATCTGGCGCATCTAACGGCAACAGAGCTGGTGGAGGGGTACCGCAGTGGAAAATTTTCACCGGTGGAGGCAACCGAGGCCGCTCTCCGGCGCATCGGGATGTTTAACGAAACCCTGAATGCATTTGTGTTCGTGGATGAAGAAAGGGCACTTGCGGAGGCCAGAAAGTCGGAACTGCGCTGGCGGCACAATGAACCGGTTGGCCTTGTCGATGGGGTGCCAACGACCATCAAGGATCTGATCCTGACCAAGGGCTGGCCCACCTTGCGCGGATCGCTCAGCATTGATGCTGCGGGGCCCTGGAATGAGGATGCGCCGGTTACTGCCCGCCTGAAGGAACAGGGCGCTGTCATCCTTGGTAAAACGACGACGCCGGAGTTTGGTTGGAAAGGGGTGACCGACAGCCCGCGCACCGGCATCACCCGTAATCCCTGGAACCCGGCTATGACGCCTGGCGGCTCCAGCGGCGGGGCGGCGGCGGCCTGTGCGGCCGGAATGGGCGCGCTGCATGTGGGAACGGATGGCGGTGGGTCCATCCGCATCCCTTGCGGTTTCACCGGTATTTTCGGGCTGAAGCCGAGCTACGGCCGTGTGCCTGCCTGGCCGCTGTCTCCGTTTGGTTCCGTTGCCCATATCGGCCCGATGACCCGCAGCGTGGCCGACGCAGCGCGGATGTTACAGGTCATCAGCGGGCCGGACGCCCGGGACTGGACGGCGCTGCCGCAGACAGAAACCCACTATATCAGCCGGTTGACGGGCGATCTGCGTGGTAAAAAAATCGCATTCAGTCCAACGCTCGGTTATGCACGGGTTCATCCGGAAGTGGCCTCGGCGGTGAAGCATGCAGCGGGGCTGTTTGAGGAACTCGGCGCGATTGTCGAGGAGGTGGATCCCGGTTTTGCAAATCCCTTACCGATTTTCAACGCCATCTGGTGGTCGGGGGCCGCCTTCGCCCTTCGTCATCTTAATGACAGGCAGCGCAGCGAACTTGACCCTGGCCTGCAACAGGTGGTGAGGGAGGGCGAAAAAATAACCCTCACCGACTATCTGGAGGCATCACAGATGCGCGGTGAACTGGGCGGGCGGATGCGGCAGTTCCATGAACGCTATGATCTGCTGATCACTCCGTCGCTGGCGATACCGGCCTTTGAAGTTGGAAAACTCGCACCCGATGATTTGGCGTCGGTCGGCGCCTGGGTGGACTGGACACCTTTTTCCTATCCCTTCAACCTGACGCAGCAGCCCGCCTGTTCCATTCCCTGTGGATTGACATCGGACGGCTTGCCCATCGGATTACAGATTGTCGGACCGATGCACGGTGATCTTGCTGTTCTGAATGCCGCGGCCGCGTTTGAAAAGATCTGCCCGGAAGCGACCATGCGGCCGGACCTTTCAAGGCTTATTGCCCAATGACTTACCCCTCCGAGTTGCTCAGCGTTTCCGAGATGTATCAGGCGGACCGACTGGCCATGGAGGGCGGGGTGCCCGGAACCGTGCTGATGGAGGCGGCGGGCAGGGGATGTGCGGGGCTGATCATGGATCGCTGGCCGCGCGGGCGCTGTCTTGTCCTCTGCGGTCCGGGCAATAACGGTGGCGATGGCTATGTCATTGCCCGGCATTTGGACGCGGCTGGCTGGCAGGTTGATCTGGTCTCGCTGGTTGATCCGGTTCTGCTGAAGGGGGATGCGGCCTATATGCGCGATCGCTGGGACGGGCCCATTCTCTCGCTGGAAGAGGCAGAGATTGCCGGTGTCGAGCTGGTGGTCGATGCAGGGTTTGGCGCCGGATTCTCTCGCCATTTGGAAGATGACGTGGCGCGTTTTTTTGCCGCTGTCAGGAGGGCCGCCCCTCCGGTTGTTGCCGTGGATGTGCCAAGCGGGGTGAATGGCGATAGCGGTGCCGTCGATGCGGCGGCCCTTCCCGCGACCATGACCATCAGCTTCTTTCGCGCCAAGCCGGGCCATTTCCTCTATCCGGGTCGGGCGATGTGTGGGGAGTTGCGTATTATTGATATCGGTATTGAAGCTGATTGCCTTGAGGATATCGATCCGGATACGCATCTGAACGGCCCGGATCTATGGTGCGATGATCTGCCCGTTCTCTCCCCCATGGGGCAGAAATTCAGCCGTGGGCATGCGGCGGTTACGGGTGGCGGCGTTTCCTCAACGGGCGCGGCGCGTCTTGCGGCGCGGGCGGCATTGCGGGCCGGAGCCGGGGCGGTGACACTGATCTGTCCGCCTTCGGCACTGATGGTCTACGCGGTGACGCTGGAGGCAGTCATGGTGGCAAGCTTTGCGGAGGTGGCCGAGTTCGAAAACTGGCTCAAAGAACGGCGTATTGGAACCGTGCTGCTTGGTCCCGGAAATGGGGTGAGTGAGCGGACCCGTGAATTCGTTATAGCCGCCCTCGAAAGCTCTTCCAACGTTGTTCTTGATGCCGATGCGTTGACCGTTTTTCAGGGCGATCCGGAGACTTTGTTTTCCCTGATTGGGACCAAGCGGGATGGAGAGGTGGTCATGACCCCTCATGAGGCGGAGTTTGAACGTATATTCTCGCTCTCCGGATCGAAATTACAACGTGCCCGGGAGGCGGCGGCTCTCTCTGGGGCGGTTGTCCTGCTGAAGGGCGCGGATACGGTTATTGCAACGCCGGATGGCAAGGCAGTCATCAATTACAACGCCCCGTCCGATCTGGCGACGGCGGGGTCTGGTGATGTGCTGGCGGGGCTGATTTGCGGATTTCTTTCCGGTGGCATGCCCGCCTTTTCAGCGGCGGCCGCCGCCGCCTGGGTCCATGGTGAAGCGGGGGCGAGACTGGGGCCAGGGCTTATCGCAGAAGATTTGGAAGGTAAGATTCCCGCCCTTCTGGGAGAGTTGAAAAGAAACTTTACAACTCCATAAAACTGGACGTATTTTTCAACCGTTTTTTTACATTTTACCGGTAATTTCCGGATATTCTATACGAAAACCGTTATTCTTTCGGGTGACAGAGCATGTTTTTCAAAAAACGAAACCTACGTGACCGGATCGCGTCCGGGGATATTTTTTACCGGCATATGAGCCTCAGCCTCCAGGAACAGGCGAAGGTGCTGCGTATTTCAGAGGATGACCAGGGCATTCCCCATGTCCACTACGAAAAAACCATGCTCAGAACTGGTTTTCGTGAACATGGCGGGAACAGGGTGCTCGCACTCGATATGTTTGAACGAACGTTCCGTGCCGCACAGTAGCGCCCAGGAAGAGAGTTCTGGATCAACATGTGCCGACGCTTCGTGGTTGTCCTCTTTTGCCCTCGATGCAGGTTAGTCAGCTTTTAAGTCGACTTTTCGCTTTATAGCTCGATTGAGGCTGCTTTTATCCCTCGACACCCTTCATTTCCGCCATTTGACTTTTCTCGCCCTTTCTTGGTAATTCCCCTAGTCAATCCAAGAAATCATATGCTATAGACAGCCGCTCCCTGTGGGATGCGCCAGATTGTGGGCGCCCGGGGGTTGAGATTTTGAACGCGGGTGTGGCGGAATTGGTAGACGCGCTGGTTTTAGGTACCAGTTTCTTACGAAGTGGGGGTTCGATTCCCTCCACCCGCACCAAGATTGAAACAGGCTTTCGGGCTGGCGCTTTTCGTCACATGACAGGACGGGAAGCGTTTGTTGCAAATAAAAGATGACGGACGATCGTTCATGCAAATTACACAGACTAACTCTGACGGCTTAAAGCGGGATTTCACCATTGTGGTCGAGGCCGCAGAAATCGACACGAAAGTAACCGAGCGGCTGACTTCTGTCGGCGCGGAGGTCAAATTGCCGGGGTTCCGCCCGGGCAAGGTACCGCTCGCCATTCTGCGTCAGCGTTTCGGCAAGTCCGTAATGGGCGAGGTTCTGGAACAGACCGTCAATGAGATGAGCCAGAAGGCGCTCGATGACAATGACCTGCGCCCGGCGCAGCAGCCGAAAATCGAAATCACCAGCTTTGATGAGGGCAAGGATCTTGAGTTTACGCTGGAAGTTGAGGTGATGCCTGACTTCAAGCCGATGGATTTTTCCAAATTGAAACTCGAAAAGCCGGTCGCTGAAGTCGAAGACGAGAAGGTTGACGAGGCGCTGAAGGAAATCGCCGGTCAGCAGAAAAATTTCGAGAAGGTGGCGCGTAACCGCAAATCCAAGGAGGGCGATGCCCTGCTGATCGACTTCGTTGGCAAGCTCGATGGAGAGGCTTTTGAGGGCGGTTCCGCCGAAGGCCATCAGCTTGAGCTTGGCTCCAACACCTTCATTCCCGGCTTCGAAGAACAGCTTGTTGGCGCCAAGGGCGGTGATGATGTGGAAGTCAAGGTGACTTTCCCGGAAAATTATGGCGCGGAGCATCTCGCTGGCAAGGAAGCTGTGTTCGAGGTGAAGGTGCATGAAGTGCAGGAAGCCGCTGAAGTCGAGATCAATGATGAATTCGCGACCAAGCTCGGCCTTGAAAATCTGGCTGCATTGAAAGACGCCATCCGGGGCCAGATCGAACAGCAGTATAACCAGCTTTCCCGTCAGGCGCTGAAACGCGGAATGCTGGATGCCATGGCCGAGGCCCATGACTTTGATGTGCCGCCAGGCATGAAGCAGGGCGAGTTTGATAACATCTGGCAGCAGTTCCAGCAGGAACTGGAGCAGAATGGCGAAAAACTGGAAGATCAGGATCAGTCCGAAGAGGAGCTGAAGGCCGAATATATGGGCATTGCGGAGCGCCGCGTACGCCTCGGACTGCTGCTGGCCGAAGTCGGGCGGATCAACAACATTGAAGTCTCTCAGGAAGAAGTCAATCAGGCCATGATCGCCCAGGCCCGCAATTACCCGGGGCAGGAGCGGATGATCTTCGAAATGTTCCAGAAGCGGCCGGAAATGCAGGCGCAACTTCGCGCACCGATTTTCGAGGACAAGGTTATCGACTTTATCTCTGAACTGGCGACGGTGACGGAAAAGAAAGTGTCTGTCGAAGATCTGATGAAGGATCCGGACGAGGAAGCGGACGCAAAGCCGAAGAAAAAGAAGGCGGCACCGAAGAAGGCTGCGGCCAAGAAATCTGCGGATGCCAAGGATGAGGAGGCGCCTAAGAAAGCGCCTGCCAAGAAAGCTGCCGCTAAAAAACCGGCCGCCAAAAAGGATGCCGCCAAGAAATAATCCGCGAGGTCGATTTACAGTTGCGTTCGTCGCGCCTATATGCTGACGTGGCGCAGCTGTAAAAATTGAGGAAGATCGAGAATGGTTGATGTCATTGACACCTATATGAACACCCTGGTCCCGATGGTGGTGGAGCAGACGGCGCGCGGCGAACGGTCCTATGACATTTTCTCACGCCTGCTGAAGGAGCGGATCATTTTCGTGACCGGTCAGGTGCAAGACGCCATGGCGGGTCTGATCACGGCCCAGCTCCTGTTTCTGGAGGCGGAAAATCCGAAGAAACCGATCAGCATGTATATCAATTCGCCGGGCGGCGTGGTGACGTCGGGGCTCGCAATCTATGACACCATGCAGTATATCAAGCCGGAAATCTCGACCGTCTGCATCGGTCAGGCGGCTTCCATGGGCTCTTTCCTGCTGACGGCGGGCACGAAGGGTAAGCGCTATGCCTTGCCGAATGCCCGGATCATGATCCATCAGCCATCCGGCGGCGCCCAGGGGCAGGCGACGGATATTGAAATTCAGGCGCGCGAAATCCTGAAGGTGCGGGCCCGTCTTAACAAGCTATATGTGGAGCATACCGGGCAGCCTCTCGATGTCATCGAGGCATCGATGGAGCGTGACAAATTCATGACGGCGGAAGAGGCGAGAGATTTTGGCCTCATTGACGAGGTTGTTGCGAAACGGCCGTCGGATGGTGCGGAAGACACCAAAAAGTCCAAGTAGCCATTCTCTCGAAGGCTGTCACATTTTGTTTTCGTAAAAACGGGGCGGTTTGCGTCCTGTTAACGAAAAGTTGAGTCAAAATGGCTATTCTGTGCTTTCGGCGCGAATGGGACAGCAACCACCATTGATTTCGACCGGGCAAATATTATGGTTGTCGCCTGCTATGACGATGGCTAATATGCAGAGTCGAACGGATAATTGGAGTATCTATGACCAAGTTAAGCGGTGGAGATTCGAAGAACACCCTGTACTGCTCCTTCTGCGGCAAGAGCCAGCATGAGGTAAGAAAGCTGATCGCCGGACCGACCGTGTTCATCTGCGATGAGTGTGTCGAGCTGTGCATGGATATCATTCGGGAAGAGCATAAGAGCACGCTCGTCAAGACCAGTGATGGCGTTCCGACACCCCAGGAAATCTGCAAGGTTCTGGATGATTATGTGATCGGACAGTCCCATGCGAAAAAGGTTCTCTCTGTTGCCGTGCATAACCATTACAAGCGTCTGCATCACGCNGGTAAGTCCGATGATGTGGANCTGGCGAAATCCAANATCCTGCTGATCGGCCCGACNGGTTGCGGCAAGACGCTGCTGGCGCAGACGCTGGCGCGCATCCTNGATGTGCCCTTCACCATGGCCGATGCNACGACCCTGACCGAGGCNGGCTATGTNGGCGAGGATGTGGAAAANATTATTCTCAAGCTGTTGCAATCCGCCGATTACAATGTCGAGCGGGCGCAGCGCGGCATNGTCTATATCGACGANGTGGACAAGATCAGCCGNAAATCCGACAATCCGTCCATCACCCGTGACGTTTCTGGTGAAGGNGTGCAGCANGCNCTGCTCAAGATNATGGAAGGCACCGTTGCCTCCGTTCCGCCGCAGGGCGGGCGCAAGCATCCNCAGCAGGANTTCCTGCAGGTNGACACGACGAATATCCTGTTTATCTGCGGNGGNGCNTTTGCCGGNNTNGACAAGATCATCGGNTCCCGCGGCAAGGATACCTCCATCGGTTTCGGCGCGNCAGTCGANGCGGAGGAAGACCGCAANGTCGGCGAAACATTGAAGGATGTGGAGCCGGAAGATTTGCTNAAATTCGGCCTGATACCGGAATTNGTCGGTCGTCTGCCNGTTGTCGCGACGCTTGAAAATCTCAATGAGGAAGCGCTGATCGAAATTCTGACGACGCCNAANAATGCGCTCGTGAAACAGTATCAGCGGCTTTTCGAGATGGAAAATGTCACCCTGACNTTTACCGANGATGCGCTTTCGGCGATTGCCCGCAAGGCCATTGTCCGCAAGACCGGNGCCCGTGGCCTTCGCTCGATCATGGAGAATATTCTNCTTGAATCCATGTATGACCTGCCGTCCCTTGAAGGGGTGGAGGAAATCGTGATCAATGCGGAGGTGGTTGACGGGGGTACNCAGCCTCTCCATATATATGCTGACCGGCAGGACGCGACGAGCAGTGCGTAATNCCGGCTGTGGGANGAGGTCCTCTCTTCCCGCTGTTTCGTTCAAGCAGGACCAGCACNATTTTTCGGCTGTCTAGGCATGTCAGTGCGTGGTNCCAGAAGGCACTATGATGATTGATACACCTCGTACACAGATATTCCCGGTACTCCCGCTTCGCGATATNGTCGTGTTTCCNCATATGATCGTTCCGCTGTTCGTCGGTCGGGACAAATCTGTGCGGGCNCTCGAAGANGTGATGAAGGATGACAAGCAGATCCTGCTGGTGGCGCAGAAGAATGCGAGCCAGGATGANCCGGGNGAAGAAGACATCCATCGCGTCGGCACNATTGCCTCTGTCTTGCAACTTCTCAAGCTNCCCGACGGGACCGTCAAGGTTCTGGTTGANGGGGGAGAGCGGGCGCGCATTGAACAGTTNATNCCGAACCCNGATTTCTTTCAGGCCCATGCGGAAATTCTGGAAGAGAAGGATNTCGATGCNCCGGAGTTGGAGGCTCTTGCCCGCTCCGTCATTGCGCAGTTCGAACAATATGTAAAACTCAACCGCAAAATCCCGCCGGAAGTGCTGGTNTCGCTGAACCAGATTGACGAGCCGTCGAAGCTTGCCGATACCATGGCCTCGCACATGGCGCTCAAGATTGCNGAGAAGCAGGAGCTTCTGGAAATTGAAAGCGCGACNGAACGGCTGGAACGCGTTTATGCGCTGATGGAAGATGAAATCGGCGTGTTGCAGGTNGAGAAGAAAATNCGCAGCCGGGTCAAGCGCCAGATGGAGAAGACCCAGCGCGAATATTATCTCAACGAGCAGATGAAGGCGATCCAGAANGANCTGGGCGAGACCGAGGATGGTCGNGANGAGCTGGGCGAGNTGGAAGAAAANATNGCNNANACNAAGCTCACCAAGGAAGCNCGNGAGAAATGTAATCAGGAGATGAAGAAGCTCCGCAACATGAGCCCCATGTCTGCGGAAGCAACAGTCGTGCGCAACTATCTCGACTGGATCACCAGTCTGCCGTGGAATAAGCGGACCCGGATCAAGAAGGATCTGCACTGGGCCGAAAAAGTCCTTAATGACGATCATTACGGACTGGAGAAGGTCAAGGAACGCATCCTTGAATATCTCGCCGTGCAGCAGCGCATGAAGAAAATGCGCGGCTCCATCCTTTGCCTTGTCGGACCGCCCGGTGTTGGTAAAACCTCTCTCGGCAAGTCTGTCGCCAAGGCGACGGGTCGTAATTTCGTGCGTGTCGCCCTCGGCGGTGTGCGGGATGAGGCGGAAATCCGCGGCCACCGACGGACCTATATCGGCTCGATGCCGGGCAAGGTCGTGCAGTCAATGAAGAAGGCGAAGTCCAGCAATCCGCTGTTTCTGTTTGATGAAATTGACAAGCTCGGCAATGATTTCCGGGGCGATCCGTCTTCTGCGCTGCTGGAGGTGCTGGATCCGGAGCAGAATGCGACCTTTGCAGATCATTATCTGGAAGTGGAATTTGACCTCTCCGAAGTCATGTTCATCTGCACGGCTAACTCGCTCAACATGCCGGGGCCGCTGCGCGATCGTATGGAGATTATCCATCTTTCCGGTTACACTGAAGATGAGAAGGTGGAAATCGTCAAACGCCATCTGGTCGCCAAGCAGGTGAAAGCGCATGGTCTGCGCAAGAATGAATGGAGCATCACGGATGACGCCATCCGCGATCTCGTTCGCTACTACACCCGTGAGGCCGGGGTGCGTAACCTTGAACGCGAGATTGCCAAGTTGTGCCGCAAGTCGGTGAAGGAAATCCTCACCAATGGCGTCAAATCAGTAGCGATCACGTCTGACAATCTGAAGGATTATGCCGGTGTCCGCCGCTATCGCTATGGCGAGGCGGAGGAGAAGGATCAGGTTGGTCTGACGACGGGTCTTGCCTGGACGGAAGTCGGCGGCGAACTACTCACCATTGAAGCCGTGAAGCTGTATGGCAAGGGACGAATGCAGATCACCGGCAAGCTCGGCGATGTCATGCAGGAGTCCGTGCAGGCTGCGAAAAGCTACGTGCAGTCGCGCTGTCTCGAGATGGGCGTCAAGCCGACCGATTTCGACAAGCATGATATCCATGTCCATGTTCCGGAAGGGGCCACGCCAAAAGATGGCCCGTCCGCAGGTGTCGCCATGGTCACCTCGATCATTTCCGTGCTCACCAATATACCGGTCAGCAAGGATGTGGCGATGACCGGCGAAGTGACGCTGCGCGGCAGGGTGCTACCCATCGGCGGCCTGAAGGAAAAACTGCTGGCCGCGCTCCGTGGCGGGATCAAGAAAGTGCTGATCCCGAAGGATAATGAGAAGGATCTTGCTGAAATTCCGGACAATGTGAAGGAGGGGCTGGAAATTATCCCTGTTTCTGAAGTGCCGGAAGTATTGCAGCACGCGCTGACCAAACCGCTTGTTCCTCTGAACTGGACGGAGGAAGAGTTGGCGCGGGAGCTCGCTGGAGCTGCCGCGCAGCGCAAGGTGGAAGATGGTGTAACAACCCATTGATGTCGGTCTGAAACCGGGTCAAAACCGCAGAAAAGTTGGGGATATCTTGATTTTTCCCTTTGACCCGGCGGGGCCGACAAACTAGTATGCCACCGTCTTAAGCGAATTTCCGGATAAGATATGTTCAAGTCTAAATCGAAGGGGGCTTATAGTGAATAAGAATGATCTCGTTGCCGCAGTCGCTGATATTTCCGGTCTTGGAAAATCAGAAGCGGGAAAAAGTGTCGATGCAGTACTCGAAGCGATTTCCAGCGCTTTAGGCAGCGGCGATGAAGTACGCCTTGTTGGCTTTGGCACGTTCAGCGTCGCTGAGCGGAAAGCCTCCGAAGGGCGCAACCCTCGCACTGGCGATACGATCAAGATTCCGGCTTCCAAACAGCCGAAATTCAAAGCCGGTAAGGCTCTGAAGGATTCGGTCAACAAGTAATCCCACGGTTACCGACCAGAATGAAAGCCAGGTTCGAAATTTTGAGCCTGGCTTCGTTTTTTTTGCTTTCAATTGCCGATGTGTGTTGATATACACGGGCACGATTTGGAGCGGGTGATTAGCTCAGCTGGTTAGAGCATCTCGTTTACACCGAGAGGGTCGGGAGTTCGAATCTCTCATCACCCACCATCCAGGTTTATGACAGGCAAAAACAGGCATGACGCGACCGTAAAACGGCCGCGTTTTTTTGTGCCTGTATGTCAACTTCCCAAATGACAATGATTTTTTGCAGCCGCGCGGAATAATGACTGGGGCGGCGATGCCATCCGTCATCAATTTTCCCGCATTTGTGCGGGCTGGGGAGGTGGCAGGAAAAATTATTGCCGAAATGCATTTATGTTGCTTGACAGCACCGTTCCTGTCCAATACAAAACAGCCGTCTTGCGGGGGTGTAGCTCAGTTGGTTAGAGCGTCGGCCTGTCACGCCGAAGGTCGCGGGTTCGAGCCCCGTCACTCTCGCCATTTTCCCGAAAATTCCAAGAAATTAACCGCTCTGGCCTTATCCGTTACGGATAGGTCGCTGACTGTTTCTGCATTTCGAATTACGGCGGAATTTTGTTGCCAATTCGGTTTTCTTCCTTATAACCCGTGACTATAATGCTTCTCGTGTGGTAGGAGGGATTGCTGATCGTCGGGCTGATATTGGTCCGCACGGAAGGGCAATTTTATATAATGGAAGTCTTGCTCGTAGAATATTTGCCAATTCTGATCTTTCTGGGTCTGGCAATCGGATTGTCGGCAGTCATTGTGATTGCCTCGATGATCGTTGCAGCGCAGCATCCGGACGCTGAGAAACTCTCTCCCTATGAATGCGGTTTCGAACCGTTCGATGACGCCCGTAACCAGTTCGATGTCCGGTTCTATCTGGTGGCCATCCTGTTCATCATTTTTGATCTGGAAGTGGCATTTCTGTTCCCCTGGTCTATTTCACTGGGTGGGGTCGGGCTGTATGGCTTCTGGTCGATGATGGTGTTCCTCGGCATCCTCACGATCGGCTTTATCTATGAATGGAAGAAGGGAGCCCTGGAATGGGAGTGACCTCAGAAAAAATCGGGACTGAAACCCGTCCCGCCGTTCAGGAACAGGACGATTTTTTCCGTAACATCAGCGAGGAGCTGGATGACAAGGGATTCGTCGTCACACAGGTGGACAAGCTCGTCAACTGGGCGCGGACCGGGTCTCTCTGGCCGATGACCTTCGGCCTTGCCTGTTGCGCTGTTGAAATGATGCATGCCTGGCAGCCGCGATATGATATGGAGCGGCTCGGCGTGGTGCCGCGGGGATCGCCCCGCCAGTCGGACGTAATGATTGTAGCCGGCACGCTGACCAACAAGATGGCTCCGGCGCTGCGCAAGGTCTATGACCAGATGGCAGAGCCGCGGTATGTGATCTCCATGGGGTCCTGCGCCAATGGCGGCGGCTATTACCATTATTCCTATTCCGTCGTGCGCGGCTGTGACCGGATTGTTCCGGTCGATATCTATGTGCCCGGCTGTCCGCCCACGGCGGAGGCTCTGCTCTATGGTGTCTTCCAGCTGCAGAAAAAGATTCGCCGCACCGGAACATTCGTGCGCTAACGGAAAGGGGCGATATCACATGACTGAAGCGCTAAAAGAACTTGGCGAATTGATCGCGGCTGAACTTCCCGATGATGTGATCGGAAGCCGGGTGGCGTTCGGAGAGCTGATCGTCAATGTGCGTGGCGAGACAGTGGACAAGGTTCTCGAATTCCTGCGCAATGATGCGAATTGCAAATTCGAGGTGCTGTGTGATGTTTGCGGTGTCGATTACCCGACGCGCGCCAAACGCTTCGATGTGGTCTATAACCTGCTCAGCCTGCGCCATAACCAGCGTATCATCGTCAAGGCCGAGACCGACGCCCGCACACCGGTGCCGTCCGTTGTCGGCCTGTTCCCGGCGGCCAACTGGTTCGAGCGGGAGGCATGGGATATGTATGGAATCATGTTCTCCGGTCATCCGGATTTGCGCCGGATGCTGACCGACTATGGTTTTGAAGGGCATCCGCTGCGTAAGGATTTCCCGCTCACCGGCTATGTGGAGCTGCGTTACAGCGAGGATGAGAAGCGGGTTGTCTATGAACCGGTCAATCTGACCCAGGAATTCCGCAGGTTTGATTTCGAAAGCCCGTGGGAAGGCGCGCAATATGTCCTGCCCGGTGATGAAAAGGCGGAGGAGAAGGGCTGATGGCCGAAGTCCAGATCAAGAACTACACGCTTAATTTCGGTCCGCAGCATCCGGCGGCTCACGGTGTTCTTCGCATGGTGATGGAGCTGGATGGCGAAATTGTCGAGCGGATTGATCCGCATATCGGCCTGCTGCATCGTGGCACGGAAAAACTGATCGAGCATAAGACCTATATGCAGGCGATGCCCTATTTCGATCGCCTGGATTATGTGGCGGCGATGAGCCAGGAGCATGCATTTGTTCTCGCGGCGGAAAAGCTGCTGGGGTGCGAGGTGCCGGAGCGGGCACAGTATATCCGTGTTCTCTTCTGCGAAATTTCCCGAGTGCTCAACCATCTCATGAATGTCTGCGCGCAGGCCATGGATGTGGGGGCGACGACGCCCATGCTCTGGGGGTTTGTCGAGCGCGAGACTCTGATGGAATTTTATGAGCGGGCGAGTGGTGCGCGTATGCATGCGGCCTATTTCCGCGTCGGCGGCGTTCATCAGGACATCACGGAAAAGCTGATGGAGGATATTCGCGCCTTTATTAAAAGTTTCCCGGCGATTCTGAATGATATCGAGGCGCTGCTGACTGAAAACCGTATTTTCAAGCAACGTAACGTCGATATCGGGGTAGTGAGTGCGGAAGAGGCGATGGCCTGGGGGTTTTCGGGCGTGATGCTGCGCTCGACCGGTCTTGCCTGGGATCTCCGCAAAAGCCAGCCTTATGATGTCTATGACAGAATGGATTTCGATATTCCGGTTGGCCTCAATGGCGACTGTTTTGACCGTTATCTGATGCGGATGGAGGAAATGCGCCAGTCCCTCAAGATCATGGAGCAATGTCTGGACCAGATCAAACCCGGCCCCGTCATCTCGACCGATCCCAAGGTCGCGCCGCCCCGGCGCAGCGACATGAAAACCTCCATGGAAGCGCTGATCAATCACTTCAAGCATTACACGGAAGGCGTCAAGGTGCCGGCGGGCGAGACCTATACGGCTGTTGAGGCTCCGAAAGGCGAGTTTGGCGTCTATCTGGTCTCCGATGGATCGAATAAACCCTATCGCTGCAAGATCAGGGCGCCAGGATTCGCGCATCTTCAGGGCATGGATTTTCTGACGAAGGGGCATATGCTGGCAGATGCGTCGGCCATTCTCGGGAGTCTGGATATCGTATTTGGTGAGGTGGACCGGTGAGTCAGGTAATCGCAACAGGCACGGCGTTCGAATTCACGCCGGAGAATATCGAAAAGGCGAAGGCTTTTATCGCCAAATATCCGGACGGGCGCCAGCAAAGCGCGGTGATGCCGCTGCTCGATCTGGCGCAGCGTCAGAATGATAACTGGCTGTCCCGGGAAGCCCTTGAATATATTGGAAAGTTTCTTGATGTGCCATATATGCGGGTGTTGGAAGTGGCGACCTTCTACACCATGTATAATCTAAAGCCAGTCGGGAAATATTTTCTCCAGCTTTGCCGCACGACACCCTGCTGGCTGCGCGGCAGTGACAATCTGGAAGCGGTCTGCAAGAAAAAGCTCGGCATTTCAAATGGTGAGACGAGCGAGGATGGGATGTTCACCTTGCTGGAGGTGGAATGTCTCGGTGCCTGCGTCAATGCGCCGGTCGTGCAGATCAATGATGATTTCTACGAGGACCTGAACGCCGAAAATTTCGAAGCTCTGCTCGACAAGCTGGCGAAAGGCGAGGTGCCACCGAAGGGCCCGCAGGTTGATCGTATTAATTCCGCGCCGGAAGGCGGCCCGACGACGTTGCTCGCAAAGACGGAGGATGCGTAATGCTGCAGGATAAAGATCGGATTTTCACCAATCTTTACGGCATCCATGACTGGAAGCTGGCCGGCGCGAAACAGCGCGGCATCTGGGATAACACCAAGGCGCTGATCGAAATGGGGCAGGACTCCATTATTGAAGGGGTCAAGGAAAGCGGCCTGCGCGGCCGGGGCGGGGCCGGTTTCCCGACAGGCCTTAAATGGTCCTTCATGCCAAAGGAATCAGACGGACGGCCGAGCTATCTGGTGGTTAATGCCGACGAATCCGAGCCCGGCACCTGCAAGGACCGGGAAATCATGCGCTTTGATCCGCATCGCCTGCTGGAAGGCTGTCTTGTGGCCGGTTATGCCATGCGCGCCGTCGCCGCCTATATCTATATCCGTGGCGAATTCGTGCTGGAGGCAAAACATCTCAATGAAGCCATTCAGGAGGCCTATGCCGATGGGCTGATCGGCAAGAATGCCTGTGGATCTGGCTATGATTTTGATATTTATGTCCATCGCGGCGCGGGCGCTTATATCTGCGGTGAGGAAACGGCCCTTATCGAAAGCCTCGAGGGCAACAAAGGGCAACCACGCCTGAAGCCACCATTTCCGGCCAATGTCGGTGTCTGGGGTTGCCCGTCCACGGTCAATAACGTTGAAAGCATTGCGGTTGCGCCGGAAATCCTGCGGCGCGGCAAGGGCTGGTTCTCGGGCCTTGGCCGCCCCAACAATACGGGGACGAAGCTTTTCTGCATTTCAGGCCATGTGAACAAGCCCTGCAATGTCGAAGAGGAAATGGGTATTCCGCTGCGTGAACTGATTGAGAAACATGCAGGCGGCGTCCGCGGTGGATGGGATAATCTGCTGGCGATTATTCCGGGTGGTTCTTCTGTTCCGCTGCTGCCGAAAAGCATCTGTGACGACATACTGATGGATTTTGACAGCCTGCGTGAAGTGCAGAGCGGACTTGGCACCGCCGCCGTCATCGTCATGGATAAATCAACGGATGTGATCCGCGCCATTGAGCGGCTGTCACATTTCTACAAGCATGAAAGCTGTGGCCAGTGCACGCCGTGCCGGGAAGGAACCGGTTGGATGTGGCGGGTGATGCAGCGTCTGGTTTCGGGAGATGCGGAAGTCGAAGAGATCGACATGCTGATCAATGTTTCCAAGCGAATTGAAGGCCATACCATCTGCGCCCTCGGGGATGCGGCGGCATGGCCCATTCAGGGGCTGGTGCGGCATTTCCGCCCGGTCATCGAAGAACGTATCAAATCACGGAAAGCTGCGCGGGCGGCCTAGAGCCGACGTTGCGGGGAGCGTAAAATGCCTACACTTACAGTAGATGGTATAGAAGTCACGGTCGAACCGGGCACAACGGTGCTTCAGGCCTGTGAAGAGGCGGGAGCGGAAATTCCTCGTTTCTGCTATCACGAGCGCCTGTCCATTGCCGGAAACTGCCGTATGTGTCTGGTGGAGATGGAAAAGTCGCCAAAGCTCATCGCTTCCTGTGCGATGCCGGCGGGGGATGGCATGGTCATCCATACCAACAGCCAGAAGGTGAAGGAAGGCCGGGAAGGGGCGATGGAATTCCTTCTGATCAATCATCCGCTGGATTGCCCGATCTGCGATCAGGGCGGTGAATGTGATCTGCAGGATCAATCCATGGCCTATGGGTCCGGCACCAGCCGTTATCTTGAGNTGAAACGCTCCGTCGCGGAAAAGAACATGGGNCCGTTGATCAAGACGACCATGACCCGCTGCATCCATTGTACGCGCTGCGTCCGGTTTGCAACGGAAGTGGCCGGGGTGGAGGATCTGGGCGCGATCAACCGCGGCGAAAATATGGAAATTACCACCTATCTGGAGCAGGCTCTGGATAGCGAATTGTCCGGAAATGTTATTGATCTTTGCCCCGTTGGTGCGTTGACATCCAANCCCTATGCCTTCACCGCCCGCCCNTGGGAGCTCAGCAAGACCGAAAGTATTGATGCACTTGATGCCGTGGGCGCGAATATCCGCGTTGATTCCCGCGGTCAGGAAGTCATGCGTTTTCTGCCGCGTCTCAATGAAGAAATTAATGAGGAATGGCTGTCTGACCGTTCCCGCTTTTCCTATGATGGGCTGAAGGCGCAACGCCTCGATACACCCTATGTCCGTCGCGATGGNAAATTGCAGCCTGCAAGCTGGGGGGAAGCNTTTGACGCCATCGCCGCGAAGCTGGATGGGCTGGACGGCAATAAAATNGGCGCCATTGCCGGNGATCTGGCCTGTGCGGAAAGCATGATGGCGCTCAAAGACCTGATGGCGGCNCTGGGGTCTCCCAATATCGATTGCCGTCAGGATGGTGCTGCTATTGATGGGGGCAGCCGTGGTGGTTATCTCTTCAACACGACCATTGCCGGAATTGANGAGGCTGATGCCCTCCTGATTATCGGCAGCAANCCGCGCCATGAGGCNGCNCTGATCAATGCCCGTATCCGCAAACGCTGGAAAGCCGGGCCATTCCCGATCGCGTTGATCGGGGANCAGGTCGATCTCACCTATCATTATGACTATCTGGGCGCCGGTCCGGCNACNCTTAAAGAACTGGCCGANGGTAAACATTCTTTTGCCGAAACNCTNAAAANGGCGGANCGTCCGATGCTGATCATCGGGCAGGGCGCGCTTTCCCGNAATGATGGCGGNGCNGTNCTTGCTCTTGCCAAGAAAATTGCCGANAGCTTNGGCCTTGTCAGCGAAGAGTGGAACGGCTTCAANATGCTGCATACGGCGGCGGCGCGTGTNGNNGGNCTTGATCTNGGCCTGCTGCCGGGNGAGGGNGGNAANACGGCNCCNGAAATGCTGGACGGCTCCCTNGANGTGCTGTTCCTGCTTGGCGCGGACGAGATTGACACGTCGAAACTGGACAACAGCTTCGTCATCTATCANGGAAGCCATGGNGATGCCGGNGCAAGCGCGGCGGATGTNATCCTGCCNGGNGCGGCTTATACAGAAAANGACGCCATCTGGGTCAATACGGAAGGNCGGGTCCAGCTTGGACGTCGCGCCATTTTCCCGCCGGGTGATGCCCGTGAAGATTGGGCNATTCTGCGCGCCCTTTCNGAAAAGCTTGGCAAAACACTCCCTTACAATACCATTTTCGAGTTGCGTGAGAAGATGATAGAAGNNGCGCCNCATTTTGCCGATGTGGATCAGGTGATTGTCGCCGAGTGGAAAGATTTCGGTCAGGAAGGCCCCCTTGAAGAGGCNCCTTTTGCCAATCCGATTACGGATTANTATCTGACNAACCCGATTTCCCGATCCAGCCGGATCATGGCGGAATGCAGCGCGACCTTTTCCAAAGTAAAGAGTGAGGGGACCGGTACAAATGGCTGAATTTTGGACGCTTTATCTGCTTCCGGGCCTCACCATTGTCGGGCAGATCCTGCTGATCGTGGTGCCTCTGCTGGTGGCCGTTGCCTATCTCACGCTTTATGAGCGCAAGGTCATGGCGGTGATGCAGCTTCGCAAGGGGCCGAATGTGGTCGGCCCATTTGGACTGCTGCAGCCGCTTGCCGACGGGGCAAAGCTGTTCTTCAAGGAAACGGTTGTCCCGACAGGCGCGAACAAGGTGCTTTTCCTGTTGGCGCCGATGGTGACCTTTATCCTGAGCCTGATTGCCTGGGCGGTCATTCCCTTCGATGAAGGCTGGGTGCTGGCCGATATCAATGTGGGCGTGCTTTATCTCTTTGCCATCTCGTCCCTCGGCGTTTACGGCATTATCGTATCCGGATGGGCGTCGAACTCCCGCTATCCGTTTCTGGGCGCGCTGCGCTCCGCCGCGCAGATGGTTTCCTATGAGGTGTCCATCGGCTTCGTGATTGTGACGGTGCTGCTGTGTGCGGGCACGCTCAATCTTACGGGTATCGTGGAATCGCAGCGCGGCGATTTCGGAATGTTCAGCTGGTGGTTTGCGCCGCTGTTCCCGATGTTCATCATTTTCTTCATCTCGATTTTGGCGGAAACCAACCGGCATCCGTTTGATCTGCCGGAAGCGGAGGCGGAGCTGGTCGCAGGCTATCAAACGGAATATTCCTCGATGGCCTTCGCGCTCTTCTTCCTCGGCGAATATGCCAACATGATCCTGATGAGTGGGATCTGTACGGTGCTGTTCCTCGGCGGCTGGCTGCCACCGGCGGACTGGGCGATCTTCACCTGGATCCCGGGCATTATCTGGTTTGGCATCAAAGTGGCGTTCCTGCTGTTCGTCTTTATCTGGGTACGCGCGACATTGCCGCGGTATCGCTATGACCAGTTGATGCGGCTGGGCTGGAAAGTCTTCCTACCCTTCTCGCTGATCTGGGTGGTCTTGACGGCAGGGGTCTTGGTGTATTTTGACATGGTCCCGGCGTAGGGGCGGGACCTGAACCGCCGGCGCCGGTAACGCGCGACGGCAAATATTTGATAGGAAAAGGCTGATTGATATGAGCTTTATCGACAAACAGGCACGCAGTCTGCTGCTGACGGAGATTGTCACGGGTCTTGCGACGACTTTCCGTTATATGTTCAAGACGAAAGCGACCATCAACTATCCCTATGAAAAAGGGCCGCTCAGCCCGCGTTTTCGCGGTGAGCATGTGTTGCGCCGTTATCCGAATGGCGAAGAACGCTGTATCGCCTGCAAGCTTTGCGAAGCGGCCTGCCCGGCGCTCGCCATCACTATCGAGGCGGAGCCGCGCGAAGACGGCAGCCGCCGCACCACCCGTTATGATATCGACATGACGAAATGCATCTACTGCGGCTTCTGTCAGGAAGCCTGCCCGGTAGACGCCATCGTTGAGGGGCCGAATTTCGAATTCGCGACCGAAACCCGCGAAGAGCTGTTCTATGACAAGCAGAAATTGCTCGATAACGGGGACCGGTGGGAGCAGGAAATTGTCCAGAATCTGGTTGCTGATGCGCCCTACAGATAATGAAAAGAAAACAGTGACAGACATGCAGATGATGGATCTGAATATTTGGGGAAGAGGGGCGTGATGATTATCTCGACACTTGCTTTCTATCTTTTTGCGGGCATGACTGTTGCCTCTGCCTTTATGGTGATCGCGGCGAAAAACCCGGTTCATTCGGTACTTTACCTGATCCTTGCCTTCTTCAATTCGGCGGCGCTGTTTGTTCTGCTCGGCGCGGAATTTATTGCGATGATCCTTGTCGTGGTCTATGTGGGCGCTGTTGCCGTGCTGTTCCTGTTCGTCGTTATGATGCTCGACATCAATTTCACGGAGCTTCGCCAGGGTTTTCTGCAATATCTGCCCATCGGGGCACTTGTTGGTATTATCCTGCTGATTGAACTTATTCTGGTGCTGAGCGGCTGGGTGTTGTCACCGGAATCGCTGTCCATCGCGGCGCAGGTCGCGCCGGTGACGAGTGATCTCACCAATACCGAACAGCTTGGCCATATTATCTATACGGATTACGCCTATCTGTTTCAGGCGGCCGGAATGGTGTTGCTGGTTGCGATGATCGGCGCGATTGTCCTGACCCACCGGCAGCGTCCGGGTGTGCGCAAGCAGAATATTGCAAAACAGGTTTACCGCCGTCCCGAAGAGTCGGTTGCGATCCGTAAAGTCGAGCCCGGGCAGGGCGTGTAGGGGGAATAATGGAAATCGGTCTTGCACATTACCTGACGGTGTCGGCCATCCTGCTGACCCTTGGTATTTTTGGCATCTTCCTGAACCGGAAGAATGTCATTGTTATCCTGATGTCGATTGAGCTGATGCTGCTGGCGGTGAACATCAACCTTGTCGCCTTCTCCGCCTTTCTCGGCAATCTGGTCGGGCAGGTGTTTGCGCTCTTCGTGTTGACGGTGGCGGCGGGCGAGGCGGCGATCGGGCTCGCCATTCTTGTTGTTTACTTCCGAAATCGCGGCACCATCGCGGTTGAGGACATCCATCACATGAAGGGTTAAGACAAGTCATGATGTACGTCCTCATCGTATTCCTGCCGCTGCTTGCGGCCCTGATTGCCGGGCTGTTCGGCCGTGCCCTGGGAGACCGCCCAAGCCAGCTGGTCACCTCGGGCGCCGTGATCGTGAGTGCGGTACTCTCCTGGATTGCCCTTTATCAGATTGCCTTTCAGCAGACGACGGAAACCATTGAACTGCTGAAGTGGATCGATTCCGGTGATTTTGATGTCTCCTGGGCGCTCAAGATTGACAGCCTGACGGCGGTGATGCTGGTGGTGGTGAATACGGTTTCCGCCGTGGTGCATGTCTATTCCATCGGCTATATGTCCCATGATCCGCACAAGCCGCGTTTCATGTCCTATCTGTCCTTCTTTACCTTCGCCATGCTGATGCTGGTGACATCCGATAATTTTGTGCAGCTTTATTTCGGCTGGGAAGGCGTGGGTGTTGCGAGTTATCTGCTGATCGGTTTCTGGTACAAGCGTCCCTCGGCCAATGCGGCGGCGATCAAGGCCTTCGTTGTCAACCGTGTGGGGGACTTCGGCTTTGCACTCGGCATCATGGCCATCTATTTCGTGTTCGAATCTGTGAGCTTCAGCGAGGTTTTCGCGGCTGCGCCTGATCAGGTCGGCCAGAGTTTTGAATTTCTCGGGATGGAATTCGATGTCCTGACGACAATCTGCCTCCTGCTGTTTATCGGCGCCATGGGCAAGTCGGCGCAGCTTGGTCTGCACACCTGGCTGCCGGATGCCATGGAAGGCCCGACACCGGTTTCCGCCCTTATCCATGCGGCGACGATGGTGACGGCGGGTGTGTTCATGGTGGCGCGTTGCTCTCCCATTTTCGAATATTCGCCGGATGCCCTGCTGGTCGTGACGGTCGTGGGTGCCTCCACCGCTTTCTTCGCGGCCACAGTTGGTCTGGTGCAAAACGACATCAAACGGGTGATTGCCTATTCCACCTGTTCACAGCTCGGTTATATGTTCTTCGCCATCGGTGTCGGCGCGTATCCGGTGGCGATCTTTCATCTGTTCACCCATGCCTTCTTCAAGGCGCTGTTGTTCCTTGGCGCGGGTTCCGTGATCCATGCGGTTTCCGATGAACAGGACATGCGTAATATGGGCGGTCTCTGGAAGCATATCAAAATCACCTATGTGATGATGTGGATCGGATCGCTGGCCCTTGCCGGAGTGCCGTTCTTTGCGGGGTATTATTCGAAAGATGCGATTATCGAGGCGGCCTTCGCGGCAGGGAGCGGTGTCGGGCAGTATGCCTTCTGGATGGGAATTGCGGCAGCGGTTCTGACGGCCTTCTATTCCTGGCGGCTTTTGTTCATGACATTCCACGGAGAGCCGCGGGCGAGCAAGGATGTCATGCATCATGTCCATGAAAGCGCGAATGTCATGCTGATCCCGCTTTATGTGCTGGCGGCGGGCGCCGTGCTTGCCGGTTTTCTGTTCTACGGCCCGATGGTCGGCCATGGATATGAGGAATTCTGGGGTGAGGCGATCTTCCTCAATCCGGAGAACCACATCATGCATAATTTCCACGATGTGCCGCTCTGGGTGATAGCCGCGCCGCTGGTGGCGACGGCGCTGGGTATCCTTGTCGCCTTTAACCTCTATATCCGGCGGACGGAAATTCCGGGACAGCTCGCGAAGACCCATTCGGCGCTTTATCAGTTCCTGCTCAACAAATGGTATTTCGACGAGTTGTATGATTATGTCTTTGTCCGTCCGGCGAAGGCCATTGGCCGCTTCTTCTGGACGTTTGGCGATGGCAAAGTGATCGACGGGCTTGGGCCGAACGGCATTGCCGGACGGGTACTGGTGCTAGCGCGCCGTGCGTCCCAGATGCAGAGCGGTTATGTCTATCATTATGCTTTCGCGATGCTGCTCGGCGTTGCGGCATTCGTATCCTATTTCTTCTTTTTCTTCGCGGGTGGACATTAAGTCATGCTTGATTGGCCAATCTTATCAACGGTGACCTTTTTGCCCCTGGTCGGGGTGCTGCTCATCCTGCTGACCAGCGGCAAGGAAGAATCATCCGCCCGTAATGCCCGCTGGGTTGCGCTCTGGACGACGCTTTTCACATTTGTGATCTCGCTGTTTATCTGGATCAATTTCGATAATGGCAGTGCGGCCTTCCAGTTTGTCGAGAAGGGGAACTGGCTCGGCAATAACATCAATTACCATATGGGCGTGGACGGTATCTCGATGCTGTTCATTATCCTCACTACCTTCCTGATGCCGCTCTGTATTCTGGCGAGTTGGGAAGCGATCACGGTGCGCGTGCGTGAATATATGATCGCCTTCCTGATCATGGAAACGCTGATGATCGGCGTTTTCTGCGCGCTCGACATGGTGCTGTTCTACCTCTTCTTCGAAGCCGGTCTGATCCCGATGTTCCTGATTATCGGCATCTGGGGCGGAGGCCAGCGGGTCTATGCCAGCTTCAAGTTCTTTCTCTACACCCTGATCGGCTCTGTCCTGATGCTGGTGGCGATGATTACCATGTATTTCATTGCTGGAACGACGGATATCCCGACACTGATCAGCTATAATTTCGATCCGAATTTGCAGCTCTGGCTGTGGCTGGCTTTCTTTGCGTCCTTTGCGGTGAAGGTTCCCATGTGGCCGGTTCACACATGGCTTCCCGATGCCCATGTGCAGGCGCCAACGGCGGGTTCCGTCATTCTGGCGGGTGTGCTGCTGAAGATGGGGGGGTATGGCTTCCTGCGATTTTCCATACCGATGTTTCCGGATGCCTCCGTCTATTTCGCGCCGCTTGTTTTTGCGCTCAGCGTTATTGCCATCATATATACCTCGCTGGTCGCGCTGGTGCAGAAGGACATGAAAAAGCTGATTGCCTATTCCTCCGTCGCGCATATGGGCTTCATCACCATCGGGGTGTTCACTTTCACCCAGCAGGGGCTGGAAGGCGGCATTCTGCAGATGATCAGCCACGGTATTGTTTCCGGTGCGCTGTTTCTCTGCGTCGGGGTGATTTATGACCGGTTGCATACCCGCGAGATTGCCCGTTATGGCGGCCTCGTCAACCGGATGCCGAAATATGCGCTGATCTTCCTGATCTTTACCATGGCGACCATCGGCCTTCCGGGCACCAGTGGTTTTGTGGGTGAATTCCTGATCTTGGTCGGCGCTTACCAGGTCAATACGACGGTGGCTTTCATTGCGACGATTGGCGTCATTCTCGGCGCGGCCTACAGCTTGTGGCTATACCGCCGGGTGGTCTTTGGCGAGTTGGTCAAGGAAGATCTGAAGAATATCATGGATGTCGGCCGCCGGGAGTTACTGATTTTTGCGCCGCTTATTATCGTGGCTTTCTGGATCGGTATTTATCCTGACCCATTCCTTGATGTCATGCATGCCTCGGTTCTCAATCTGATGGAACATCACGATGCATCGCTTCAGGCCGGTCAAACACTCATCAACGCGTCCAAGTAGGTAGGTTACAAAAATGGTTTTGCCTGATTTATCAATCGCACTTCCGGAAATCTTCCTCGCCGTGACGGCCATGGCGCTGCTGATGATCGGTGCGTTTCGCGGCAACAAGTCGACAAGTCTGATCTCCTGGCTATCTGTCCTGGCCTTCGTGGTGACGGGGGTGCTTGTACAGATTGAAGCACAGACGAGCGTGACTGCATTCGGCGGGCTTTATCGC
Organism: Sneathiella sp.; assembly: GCF_002694385.1. GTDB lineage: Bacteria > Pseudomonadota > Alphaproteobacteria > Sneathiellales > Sneathiellaceae > Sneathiella. The sequence continues at coordinate 199,132 of NZ_NZMB01000016.1, read as the reverse complement.
GATGATGCTTTTGGCATTTTCATGAAGACGCTCTGTCTCGGGGCGTCGGCCTTTGCGATCATCATGTCCATTGATTATAATCGGCGGGAAAAACTCGCCCGATTTGAGTTCCCGATCCTGATTGTCATTGCGACGCTGGGCATGATGGTGATGATTTCCGCCAATGACCTGATGAGCGTGTATCTCGGGATTGAGCTGATGAGTTTGTCGCTTTATGTGACGGCGGCGTTCAAGCGGGACAGCGTGCGCTCGACCGAGGCCGGTCTCAAATATTTTGTTCTGGGGGCGCTGTCCTCGGGTATGCTGCTGTATGGCATGTCGCTCATCTATGGTTTCACGGGGACCACCAATTTCGACACTCTGGCAGACCTTCTTGCCGCCGGACGGGAAGGGATGGACCTCGGCCTGCTGATTGGCCTTGTCTTCCTGATTGCGGGTCTGGCCTTCAAGGTTTCCGCCGTGCCGTTCCATATGTGGACGCCAGATGTCTATGAAGGCGTGCCAACGCCGGTCACCTCCTTTTTTGCGGCGGCACCGAAAGTGGCGGCCATTGCTCTGTTCCTGCGCGTCTTCATCTCTCCCTTTGGCGAGATGGTGGCGCAGTGGCAGCAGATTATCGTATTTATCTCCGTTGCTTCCATGATCCTGGGCGCCTTTGCCGCGATCAACCAGAAGAACATCAAACGGCTGATGGCCTATTCTTCCATCGGTCATATTGGTTATGCGCTCGTCGGTCTCGCTGCGGGAACGGAGGAAGGCGTGCGGGGCGTCCTGATCTATATGGCGATTTACGTGGTGATGAATGTTGGCACCTTCGCCTGTATTCTGTCCATGCGCCACCGTGATGGGATGGTTGAGGATATTTCTGAGCTCGCCGGTCTCAGCAAGACGCAGCCCTATATGGCCTTTGCCTTCCTGCTATTCATGTTCAGCCTGGCGGGTATTCCGCCGCTCGCCGGTTTCTTTGGTAAGTTTTATATCTTCGTTGCGGCCATCAATGCCGGCCTCATTCCGCTCGCTGTGATTGGCCTTGTCACATCGGTGGTCGGGGCGTTCTATTATCTCCGGATCGTCAAAATTATCTATTTCGACGATGCAGCCGAAGGTTTTGAGCCGAGCAGTCGGACCCAATCAGTCATTATGACGGCGTCTGCCCTGTTTGTCGGGCTGTTCGTTCTCTTTCCGGCGCCGCTTCTTGAAGGCGCTTCGGCGGCGGCGGCTGTGCTGTTCTCGTGAGCCCGATGGGCAGTGGCGGTATTGATCTGCCGCCGTTTTTCAGGCTGTTCGCCTTTGAAAGCCTTGGCAGCAGCAATGTGGAGGCGCGCAGGCTCGCCGAGGCAGGAGAAGGCGAAGGTGCGATTGTCTGGACCCATAGACAGGAACAGGGAGTTGGCCGTCGCGGCCGCTCCTGGTCCAGCCCGGCGGGAAATCTGTATTGTTCCGTCATCCTGCGTCCCGAATGCAGTCCGGCAGAGGCCGCCCGGCTTTCCTTCCTGATTGCATTGGCCATACGTCAGGCGGTTGCTACTTTTCTGCCGCCAGATATTCCCCTGCAGCTGAAATGGCCGAATGATGTATTGATCGATGGTCGTAAGTGCGCCGGAATTTTGCTGGAAAGTAAAATGCGCGCGGATGGGCTGATGGATTATGTTATTGTCGGTACAGGCATCAATATCACAAGCTATCCGGACAAAACTGATGGGCTCCCCGCCATTTCGCTTGAGGCCGCCGGGGCAAGAGTGAAAGTGGAGGAGATGCTTTCCGCCTATGCCCATGCACTGCTGGAACTTTATATGACATGGCGACAGCAGGGTTTTGAGCCAATCCGTAAGGAATGGATTTGCCATGCGACCGGGATCGGTACGCAAATCACAGTCCGCCTTGCCAGTGAAACGCTGGAAGGGAAGTTTGTCGGGCTTGATCCAAGCGGGGCGCTTGTTCTTGGTCTCATATCGGGCGAAACCAGGCTTATCACGGCGGGGGAAGTATTTTTCCCGGCCCTGCAAGGTCATTCATAGGAGAGTTTCATGCTACTGACAGTCGACGTTGGCAATACCAATATTACCTGTGCGGCTTTTAACGGGCGGGATATGGTCAAGGAATGGCGGATCGCCACCTCGGCCTCGCGCACGGCGGAGGAATATGGCGTTTGGCTCAGTCAGGCAATGGCGCTGGATAACCTCAAGCTTGCCGATATTACAGATGTGATCGTTGCCACCGTGGTGCCCGAAGCCCTGTTCAATATCAAAGGGTTTTGCCGCCGCTATTTCAATGTCCATCCGATGGTGATTGGCGAGGAAGGCATTGATCTTGGGATGAAGCCGCTGATTGATACTCCGGCGGAGGCGGGTGCGGACCGGCTGGTCGATGCAGTCGCGGCGCATGTCCGTTATGGCGGCCCACTGATTATTGTCGATTTCGGCACAGGCACAACCCTCGACGTGGTGAATGCGGAGGGGAATTATATCGGTGGTGTGATCGCGCCCGGCGTCAATCTCAGCCTGGATGCGCTGCACCGGGCGGCGGCAAAACTGCCGCGGATTGCCGTTGCTCGCCCCGGGCGGGTCATTGGCAAGAACACGCTGGAATGTATGCAGTCCGGTATTTACTGGGGATATATTGCGATGATAGAGGGGCTGATCGCCCGCATCCGCGCGGAATATGGCGAGGAATTAAAGGTCATCGCTACGGGAGGACTTGCGGCCCTCTTTGACAAGGGGACCGATGTGATCGATCATGTGGATCCCGATCTTACGCTCGCCGGATTGGTTGAGATTTTCTGGAAGAACAAGCAGACAGCGGCATGACGGATCCGGACCGCATAGTGAAGCAAGGCCTTTATTTTCTTCCGCTCGGCGGCAGCGGAGAAATCGGCATGAATCTCAATCTTTATTGCTGTAACGGTAAATGGTTGATGATTGACTGCGGCATTTCCTTCGCCGATGACCGGGCGCCGGGCATCGATGTGATCGTGCCGGATCCGAGCTGGATTGCGGATCGGCGGGAGGATCTTCTCGGTATCATCGTCACCCATGCGCATGAGGATCATGTGGGCGCGGTGGCGCGGCTTTGGCCGCAATTCCGTTGCCCGGTTTATACAAGCCCGTTCACGGCGGAAATTCTTGCCCTCAAGCTGGCGGAAGAAGGGCTTGAGGAAGATGTCGAGGTGAATGTCATCGCGCCCGGCGGGTCCATGGCCCTGGGGGAGTTTGACATCGATTTCGTTGATCTCACCCACAGTATTCCGGAAATGCAGGCGCTGATGATCACCACGCCTTATGGCCGGGTATTGCACAGCGGTGACTGGAAACTGGACCCCGATCCGGTGGTGGGGCCGGCCAGCAATCTTGCCAAGATGGAGAAAATCTCCGAAGTCGGTGTTCTCGCCATGGTTTGCGATTCCACTAATGTCTTCAAGGAAGGGGTCTCCGGCTCCGAACTTGCGGTGCAGGACAGCCTTGATGCCCTGTTGAAGGGTATTCCGTCGGGGCGGGTCGCAGTTACCACTTTTGCCTCCAATATTGCACGGCTCAAGACCATCGCCAAGGTTGCCGAACGGAATGACCGGCATGTCGTCCTTGTGGGTCGGTCGCTATACCGGATGACGGAAGCCGCAAAAAGAGCTGGTTATCTCAATGACTTGCCATCCTTTATTGATGAAAGGGATGCGGGACACATTCCGCGTGACAAGCTGCTTCTGCTTTGTACCGGATCGCAAGGAGAGCCACGCGGCGCCATGGCCCGCATCGCCCGCAGCGAGCATGCGCATATCGAGCTGTCGCCGGGTGATACGGTGATTTTCTCATCAAAGGTTATACCGGGTAATGAGAAGCCGCTCTATGCGCTGCATAACCAGCTAACAGAGAACAGCATCAACGTCATCACAGAAGCTGATGAATTTGTTCATGTTTCCGGTCATCCGGCACGAGAAGAACTGACCGATATGTATCGTATCGTGAAGCCGGAGATTGCCATTCCCGTACATGGAGAGGCGCGTCATATTCGCGCCCATTGCGAACTGGCCCTATCCCTTGGCGTTCCACAGGCCATTGAAATTACAAATGGCAATATCCTGCGACTTGCCCCGGGCGCAGCGGAAATCGTTGCGACGGTACCATCGGGACGGCTGGCGGTGGATGCGGGCGGATTGACGCCGCTTGACGGCGAATTTCTTTCGACGCGGCGTCGGCTGGTCTATAATGGCACGGTAAATGGGGTTGTCATTGTCAATGAAAAGGGCCAGATAACAGAGAAGCCGATTATCCGGATACGCGGTGTTGTGGATGAAAGTCTGTTCCCCGATTTGCAGCAGGAGCTTGCGGACCAGATAACAAACAGTCATAACCAATTGACACGTAAGGAAAAGATGGACGATCAGAAGGTCGAGGAAACAGCGTATAATGCCGTTCGCCGTGTTTTCAGGAGACTTGCCGGTCGGCGTCCCATAACCGATATATATGTCATCAGATTTGAAGAAGAATAAGGAAGGTGGAAGATGATTGGACGTTTAAACCATGTCGCGATTGCAGTGCCGGATCTGGAAGCGGCGACAGCTGTCTATCGGGACACCCTGGGGGCCAAGGTCAGCCCGCCGCAGGCCGAGCCGGACCATGGCGTAACCGTGGTTTTCGTCGAACTCGACAATACAAAGATCGAGCTGCTGCACCCGCTTGGGGAAGATTCGCCCATTGCCGGATTTCTGGCGAAAAATAAATCCGGGGGCATGCACCATGTCTGCTATGAGGTCGATGATATCATTGCGGCGCGCGATCATTTGAAATCGCAGGGGGCCAAGATTCTCGGCGATGGGGAGCCGAAGATCGGCGCTCATAAGAAACCGGTACTATTCCTGCATCCGAAGGATTTTAACGGAACCCTGGTTGAACTTGAACAGGTATAGGCGGTTCTTATGTCGATAGTCGGCAGTATTGTCATTTTCTGTATTACCTGGATGGTCGTCCTGTTCATGGTGTTGCCTTGGGGCGTTCGGCCGCAAGGGGAGCAGGAAGGTGAAATAGAGCCCGGCACGGTGGAAAGTGCGCCGGTTCATCCCAGGATCTGGACAAAATTTGCCATCACAACCCTGATCACCTGCCTGGTTTTCATTATTATCTGGACAGTTGTTGATCTTGATCTCTTTGATTTCCGGGCCTATTTCCAGAACGGCTGAGAGATGATTATTCGTTCTCTTGTCGCGATATGTCTCGCTCTCATCATAATCCCGGACGGCCGGGCGGAAGATATCCGCCTGACCGTCTCCCGCAGTGACTGCGACCGGATAACAAAATATATTGCGGCACAGGATGTCATCTATCAGGAAGGGAAAGATGTTCATGGGCGTGCCGTCGCTCCGGCTGATCTGGAAGCGACAACAATCCGCATTCCGGAGCGGATTTTTATAGATTTATCATTACCGTTCAAGGATTTGCTAAAAAATTATAATCCAAAACTTAAAAATGCAGAGGTGCGTGTCGGGGCAATTGAATATGATATTGCCTCCGGAAGGATGTTTTTTAATGGCCAGGAACTTGCTGATCCGGCGCTGAATGCCATCGCCCTTGAATGTCGTACGCGCTACCCTTAGGTGAAACCTTGCAATCTCTGTGAATCCCGGTAAAAGTCTGGGACAGAATTTTTCCCTGTTATGAGCCGAGGCCCCATGCGTCTATCCCGTTTTTTTCTCCCGACCCTGAAGGAAGATCCGAAGGAGGCGCAGATCGTTTCCCACCGGTTGATGCTGCGGGCGGGCATGATCCAGCAATCCTCCGCCGGGATTTACAGCTGGCTGCCACTTGGCCATCGTGTGCTCAAGAACATTGAACAGATCGTCCGTGAAGAACAGAACCGTGCGGGCGCGCTTGAAATCCTGATGCCGACCATTCAGCCTGCAGATCTGTGGCGAAAGTCTGGGCGCTATGATGATTACGGCAAGGAAATGCTGCGTATCACTGACCGACATGAGAGAGATATGCTCTATGGACCGACGAATGAAGAGCAGGTGACGGATATTTTCCGTTCCCATGTGAAAAGCTACAAGAACTTGCCGCTTAACCTCTACCATATCCAGTGGAAATTCCGGGATGAGGTGCGACCACGTTTCGGCATCATGCGCGGCCGCGAATTTCTGATGAAGGACGCCTATTCCTTTGATTTGGATTATGAAGGTGCCCGAACGGCTTACAACAATATGTTCGTTGCCTATCTCAAGACTTTTGCGCGTCTTGGCCTGCAGGCAATCCCGCTGCGCGCCGATACGGGACCCATTGGCGGAGACCTTTCCCATGAATTCATCGTTCTTGCCGATACGGGGGAGAGCGAAGTGTTCTATCACAAGGATCTATTGGGCCTCAAAACGCCGGAGAAGGACAGCTACACGGCGGAAGAATTACAGGCGGTTGTGGATGAGTGGACAAGCTTTTATGCGGCGGCCGATGATATGCATGATCCGGCGAAGTGCGATGTGCCGGAAGGCGATCTTGTTTCCCGCCGCGGCATCGAGGTCGGCCATATTTTCCATTTCGGCGATAAATATTCGCAGCCCTTCGATGCGGTTGTCACAGGTCCGGATGGCAAGGATGTGACCGTTTCCATGGGCTCCTACGGCATTGGTGTTTCCCGCCTTGTCGGTGGTATTATCGAGGCGAGCCATGATGAAAACGGGATTGTCTGGCCGGAGAATGTGGCGCCATTCAAGGTCGGACTGATCAACCTCAAGTCCGGCGACGGGCCTTGCGATGCGGCATGTGATGATTTTTACGGCAAGCTGAGCGCCGCGGGTATAGAGGTGTTGTATGACGATACGGCCGGGCGGGGCGGCGAGAAATTTGCCAAGATGGACCTGATCGGGTTGCCCTGGCAGGCGGTGATTGGTCCGCGTGGTGTTGCCTCTGGGATGGTGGAGGTGAAGAACCGGGCAACCGGCGACAAGCAGGAACTTTCCGTCGATGCCGCGCTCAACCTGCTGACAGGCAAAGCCTAGTGTTTTCCCGTTTCGAATGGATGATGGCGCTCCGCTACCTTCGCGCCCGGCGGCAGGAGGGGTTTATTTCCGTTATTGCCATTTTCTCCTTTCTCGGTATCGGGCTTGGGGTGGCGACCCTGATCATCGTCATGTCGGTGATGAACGGGTTTCGCGCTGAGCTGCTGGATCGTATCCTCGGCCTCAACGGTCACTATGAAGTGCGCGCACCGGCAGAGGAAAATATCAATGATTACAATCGCCTTGCCCTACGCCTTGCGGAGATTCCTGAAGTTGTGCGGGTAACTCCCCTTGTCGAGGGGCAGGTCATGGCATCCGGCAAGGAGGCAAGCGGCGCGCTCGTGCGGGGAATTACGCCCGAAGATATTGCCGCGCTTGACGTAATTTCCACCAACCTGATTGACGGATCACTTGATCGCTTTGGCGATAACGACAGTATTGTCCTTGGCTACCGTCTGGCCCGGACGCTGGGCGTTCAGGCCGGTGACAAGGTCAAGCTGATCTCCGCCAATGGGACGCCAACGGCGTTCGGCACCATGCCAAGGGTCAAAACCTATGAGGTGGCCGCGCAGTTCGATACAGGAATGTATGAATATGACAGCGGTTATATCTATATGTCGCTGGCGGCGGCGCAGAACTATTTCCGCACCGGTGAAGGGGTAACGGCTCTTGAAGTCTTCGCCGAAGATCCGGAACAGGCCCTCAAAATTCGCCGTGAGATTATCCAGGCTGTCGATATCCGCGCCTTCATTTATGACTGGCAACAGTCAAGAGCGAGCTTTTTCAATGCCTTGCAGGTGGAACGGAATGTCATGTTCCTGATCCTCACGCTGATTATTCTGGTCGCGGCCTTCAATATTATTTCCAGCCTTATCATGCTGGTTAAAGACAAGGGGCGGAGTATTGCCATCCTGCGCACCATGGGGGCGACGCGGGGTATGATCATGCGCATCTTCTTTATTTCCGGGGCCAGTATCGGCGTGATCGGCACATTGTTTGGGTTCCTTCTTGGTCTCGGTTTCTGCGCCAATATTGATCGGATCAAAGGGGCGATTGAAGGTCTGACGGGAGCGGAGCTGTTTTCGGCAGAAATCTACTTTTTGTCCCATTTGCCAGCGAAAATTGATGCAACCGAGGTGACGGTCGTCGTGATCATGGCGTTGGCCCTTTCGCTGCTGGCGACGATCTATCCATCCTGGCGGGCCGCGCGCCTCGACCCGGTGGAGGCATTGCGTTATGAGTGACGCCGTCCTGCAGCTTGAAAAGGTAAGCCGTATCTTCTCGCAGGGGCAGGGAAAGCTGACAGTTCTTGAAGATGTCGACCTCGAACTCCGACCCGGTGAAATTGTTGCTCTGCTGGGCCCATCTGGGTCCGGTAAATCGACATTGCTGCATATTGCCGGGCTGCTGGAGCCGCCAAGCAGCGGTACCGTGCGTATCGGCGGGCTTGATTGCAGCCGCGCCCGGGATGGCAAGCGCACAGAAGTGCGGCGCGACCGGATCGGCTTTGTTTATCAGTTTCATCATCTGCTGCCGGAATTTTCCGCGCTTGAAAATGTCATGATGCCGCTGCTGATCGCAGGCAAGGGTAAGGCGGCGGCGCGCACGCGGGCGCGTGATCTGCTTGGCAGCATGGGTCTGTCAGAACGGTTATCTCATCGCCCGGCAAAATTGTCGGGAGGAGAACAGCAACGCGTTGCGATTGCCCGGGCGCTTGCCAATAATCCGCAGCTCCTGCTGGCGGATGAGCCGACCGGCAATCTTGATGAGCAGACGGCGGAAATGGTTTTCAGCTATTTCCTGAAGGTAACACGTGATCAGCAGGTGGCCGCCCTTGTGGCAACTCATAACACTGATCTCGCCCGGCGGATGGACCGTATAATCCAAGTCCGGGATCATCATTTGCTCGAAGAATAGGGTAAACTATCCCTATTCACCGAGTTTAATTGATGGTTCGACTGATCTGGTCTGTTTTCTGGTTTTTCGGAGGGGCCGACTAATAGCATAGGATAAAAATTTCGGCTAAAATACAATTAATAATTGTATTTATATTAAAAATAATCATCTAAAAGTATATTTAATATTTTTAAGGAGATTATTTTATGTCCGGTAATTTAGGCGGTATGCTCAAAAGGCCGAGCAATTCATTATTTCTTTTGAAATCAAGCCTCATCTGGTTCAGCAAGCGCCATGTTTATACCCAGAATGTTTTGTTCGGGACGGCAAATGAGATAAATTACAAGTATGTTTTAAATAAGGGATTGTCATGCGGACCGTCGATCATTATGGGCGCGTGGGAGTATGACAAGAATATTTATTTTGAGACGGATAGTAGGGCGATCCAGAAAAATGATGATCTGACCCGTCTTTTCGGCCTTAACAAACTGGATCAAGTACCTGTAATTTATAAAGATTATCCTAAAAACATAATGCAAAGTATCATGGAGAGAAACGGTATATGCTTTGCCAGTTTTCAATTCTCTAAGAAAGATCGGCAATGGACTCCAGATAAACTGATAACAAGCATCTGCAAGATAGGTCTGGATAACTTCCTGAATTTGGGAACAGATGAATTATTCTATAGCTATCTGAAAAACCGCAATGCGACAGTTGATGACATTGCCAATATGTATTCGGCGGCGTTTGTCAAAAATGTGATGTATCTGCCTGAGAAAGAAAAAGAAGATTATTATAAAGGCTTTTTTGTCGATGGTGATCCGGGAAAAGGGATACAGCCGGAGAAGTTGGAAGACTATGTTCAAAAGATCGAAAAGGCCGATGTAACGTTGCCGTCCTTTACGGATATCGAATTTGTCATGTTTTTTCTGAATAGCCCGGAGGCGGAACAGAACTACATCGCCTGTTTGGTGAATGGGGAGCATTTCATCCCGACGAAGACAGTCTCCCAGTATCTGAAAGATCTGCTTGCTCTCAAGCAGGCTGATGATGACATCGGGTATCGGAAAAAGCTGGCAGAGTTTCTGACGCTGACAAGCGGCAACAGCGAGGTTCCGTCTCGTACGTCCAGGATCGTTGACGCCTTTCGGATATTTCCTGCGTTTGAGTATATTTTCGCGCAAAATTCCGATTTTATGAGCAGCAACTTCGAACTTTTATGTGCAAAGATTGACAGCTACCTCCTCAATTTGGTCAAACCTTCGGAAAGCCTGGTTGTCAATCTGCAATTTCCCTATGTGTTGGGGGAAGCGCCACTTTTCATCACCTTGTTGATCGGTAATGATGCGGAAGGCAATCTTGTAATCCGGGAGTTGCTCACGGATTCAAAGGATCCGCTCTCAATAACGGCCAAGAAGCTGGATTCGCGCATTGCAAATTCACTTAAATATGGCGGCACGCCATCGGCTAATATCTGTATTCTTGAAAATCCGGAAGAATTGGAGAAAATCTTGGCTGAGGTGACAACCGATCTCTGGGCAAAGAATGCGAAAGAAACATCTGATACAAAGATGTTTATCAATCGTTTGAATGCTCTTTTCTCGGTGTTTAGTGACCCTGCGGCAAAACTGAAATATTTGAATGGCAAGCGGTTGTCTTTCTCGGCAAAAGGCAATGGGTGGAAAGAACAGCAACAGGTGATTTCCGTGTCCGGGCTTTTGAATATGAAGATGCAAGAGAAGGAAACTCCGGTCAAAACTTATGTCGTAGATGATTTCATTCCTACTGATGGAGGGGGGATAGTTCAGAAACAGACTGTTGTTGATGAGCAGGCGCTGGAAAACTATTTCTGGATTCCGAGCTGGTCTGTTGAACTGAATGAAAGGTTCAAAGCTAAAAAGTCGCTGAACAGATTGCCGATGGACTATCCGTTGCCGAGCTTTTACCCCGAGCATGTGGGCGCCGCATCGCCGCTTAATCCGATAAGTACAAGCTGGAAATCGCCGACTTATGAAGAATTTAATAAGCTTATGGCAAAAAGTTGACGGGGCGGGGTCGTCGTTTTTTGACTGAAGATTTTGAATAATATCATTTATTTTCGAGTGTTGGGGGAATGCGCATGAGCGTCTTCCCTTGCACTTTTCTTATCGCAGTTGATGCCATCCTCCTGATCCGCTGCCGGGCTCTGGGGCAGGGATTTTGAAAGCGCACGCCAATAAAAACATTTTAAAGCAGTTGGTTATGATCTTTTTTCGGTATGGCTTTCCAGCAGGGCAATGGATAAATATTTTATTTGACAAAAGAACAAAAAAGGAACATTCTCCAAAGAAACAAAAGGAGAACAGATATGGATGTCGAGCGGATTATTAAAAGCGGTTTTGAATGCGCGGCCTTTGCAGGCGCGCTCGGGATGATGGTGTTCTGGGCGGATATTGTCGCGGGCCTTGCAGGCTGACCTTGCTTTTGGGGCCATGCAAGAACGTGTTGGTAAAAGAAGGGAGTTATCCACAAGAAAAATAGCTTTGCGGGGTTGTCAAGACCTGACCTTTTGAGGAGGGCATGCAATAGTGGGACGGCTGAAATCACTGATGGGAGATCCGCCGTTGAAGAACCCGCAACAAGGTCCGCGTTTCGTTCACCTGCGGGTGCATTCCGCCTATTCTCTGTCGGAAGGGGCGGTATCGGTAAAGGATATTCTGAAGCTCTGCCAGGCAGATCGGATGCCGGCGGCGGGGATCACAGATACCAACAATATGTTCGGGGCGCTGGAATTTTCCCTTGCCCTGATGGATGGGGGAGTGCAGCCGCTCATCGGTTGTCAGATCGCCATATCGCGAGAGAAAGATGTTGATCGCAGTGGCCGCCGTCCAGAGCCAGACCCGCTTGTTGTGCTGGCGCAGAATGAGGTGGGGTATGGCAACCTTCTGAAATTGACATCAGAGGCATTCCTGAAGACGGATGCGGGGGAAACGGCGCAGGTGTCGCTCTCCTCGCTGGCCGCTTGCGCAGAAGGGGTCATCTGCCTCACCGGCGGGGCGGAAGGACCGATTGGCCGCCTTTTAGCGGGTGATCAATATGAGGCGGCGGAGAAATATACCCGGATGCTGCGGGAGATTTTCCAGGATCGTCTGTATATGGAAATTCAGCGTCATGGGCTTGTTCTCGAAAAACGGACCGAGCCTGGCTTCTTGAAGCTGGCCTATGATCTGGATATTCCGCTGGTGGCGACCAACGAGGTGTTCTTTGCCAATCGCGATATGTATGAGGCGCATGATGCGCTCCTCTGTATTGCGGCGGGGAAATATGTCGGCGATCAGGACCGGCCGAAGCGTACGCCGGAACATTATTTCAAAACACAGGCGGAAATGGTGGCGCTGTTTTCTGATCTGCCGGAAGCCATCGACAATACACTGGTGATTGCAGAGCGCTGCGCGGTAGCGGCGGAACAGCGTGATCCAATCCTGCCCGCCTTTTCGTCGGCCGAGGGGCGGGACGAGGCCGGCGCGCTGGCCGCCATGGCCACAAAGGGTCTTGAAGTCCGGCTGTCAGAAGAAGTCCTGCATGCGGGCATGAGCGAGGAAGAGAAGGCGACGGCGCGGCAGGAATATACCGAACGGCTGACGTATGAGATCGGCGTCATCAATCAGATGGGTTTTCCGGGATATTTCCTGATCGTTTCCGATTTCATCCAATGGTCGAAGGAGCATAACGTTCCGGTCGGACCAGGCCGTGGTTCTGGTGCTGGATCGCTGGTGGCCTGGGCGCTGACCATCACCGATCTCGATCCCATCCGTTTTGGCTTGCTGTTTGAGCGCTTTTTGAACCCCGAGCGTGTTTCCATGCCGGACTTTGATATCGACTTCTGTCAGGACAAGCGTGAGCGCGTCATCCGCTATGTGCAGGATAAATACGGGCATGACCAGGTGGCGCAGATCATCACCTTTGGTAAATTGCAGGCCAAGGCGGCGGTGCGCGATGTGGGCCGCGTGCTGCAGATGCCCTATGGGCAGGTGGATCGGATCAGCAAGATGATCCCCGCCAACCCGGCCAACCCCGTCACCTTGCAACAGGCGCTGGAGATGGAGCCGCGCCTGCGCGAGGAGCGGGCCAATGATACCGATGTCGCCCGCTTGCTGGAGATCGCGCTGCAGCTTGAGGGGTTATATCGTCACGCGTCCACCCATGCGGCGGGGGTCGTGATTGGCGATCGGCCGCTTGATGAACTGGTCCCGCTCTACCGCGATCCGCGCTCTGATATGCCCGTCACGCAGTTTTCCATGAAATATGCGGAGACAGCGGGACTGGTAAAGTTTGACTTTCTCGGCCTGAAGACCCTGACGGTGCTGGACCGGGCAAAAATGCTGCTGGCCCGCCGCGGCATCGAGGTTGACTACGCCAAGGTGCCCCTTGATGACCCCGCCGTGTTTGAGCTTCTGTCCAGCGGCGATACCATCGGCATCTTCCAGCTTGAAAGTTCGGGCATGCGGGACATGCTTCGGAAAATGCGCCCCGACGCTTTCGAGGATATTATCGCTATCGTGGCGCTGTATCGCCCCGGTCCGATGGAAAATATCCCGACCTACATCCGCCGCAAGCATGGGGAGGAGGAGCCGGATTACCTGCATCCCAAGCTGAAACCCGTGCTGGAGGAAACCTACGGCGTCATCATCTATCAGGAGCAGGTGATGGAAATTGCCCGGACGCTGGCGGGTTACAGCCTGGGAGACGCTGATCTCCTGCGCCGGGCCATGGGCAAGAAAATCAAATCTGAGATGGATCAGCAACGCGCCATCTTCGCGGAGGGGGCGAAGCAGAAGGGAATTGCGAAGAAGGATGCAACGCATATCTTCGAACTGGTGGCGAAATTCGCAAACTACGGTTTTAACAAATCCCATGCCGCCGCCTATGCGCTCGTCTCCTATCATACGGCCTGGCTGAAGGCGAACTATCCGGTGGAATTCATGGCGGCGTCCATGAGTCTCGATATGAACAATACGGACAAGCTGAATATCTTCCGTCAGGATCTGGAGCGGATGAAAATCCCTGTTCTTCCACCCTGCCTGAATAATTCGGAGGTGGAGTTCTCCGTGGAGTTTGAGGGGGATCAGGGCGCCGTGCGTTATGCCCTCTCGGCAATCAAGAATGTCGGGCGGGAAGCTATGGCCGGCATTGTGCGGGAACGGGAAGAGAAGGGGCCTTACAGCGATCTGTTTGATTTTGCGGGTCGCCTCAACCCACGGCATATGAATAAGCGACAGGCCGAAAATCTGGTTCGCGCCGGTGCGTTCGATGATCTTCTCGATCATCGTGCACAAGTCTTTGCCGCCATTGAGACGCTGCTGCGGCATGCTCAGCAGGCGGAAGAGGAGCGCGGCTCCGGCCAGGTTAACCTGTTTGGGGGAGGAGCAGAGGGCGCCGCGCCGCGCCCTGCGCTTCCCACCGTCAGCCGCTGGACGGCGATGGAGCAACTCAAACAGGAATTTGACGCCATCGGATTTTATCTGTCAGGCCATCCTCTTGATTCCTGGGATAAGACGCTGGATAAGGCCGGTGTAAGGCCATCGGCAGGCTATCTTGCCAATCTTGGCGTGAGCGAGAGCGCCGGTCTGCTGGCCGGAACGGTCATGGGTAAGCGGGAGCTGCGCACCAAAAAGGGAAAACCGCTTGCCTTTGTCCAGCTTTCGGACAGCAGTGGCGCATTTGAAGTCACCATGTTCGCTGAAACCCTGGATAAATATCGCGATCTGCTGGTTGTCGGGCAATCGCTTGTATTGCGTGTAACCGGTAATCTGGATGGCGATCAGCCGCGCCTGACGGTACAGAGCGTGCAACGGCTGGAAAGCCTTGCGGCCAATATTGCCGACGGGGTCCGCCTGTTTGCGAGCGATGATCGCTCCCTCGGTGACATTGCGGCAATCCTGAAACAGGGGGGGCATGGCCGGGGGCGTGTCGCACTTGTCCTCAATCTGGAGGCAGAGGGCAGGGAGATCGAATTTGACCTTTCCGACCAGGTCAATATCACCCCAGAAGTGCGGCAGGCATTGAAATCGACGCCGGGTATCATTGATGTTCATGACATTTAGCGGAAATTACAGAGAATTGACGGGGCAACGGCCGCCAATACGCTGAAATCTGCGTATTTCGACATTTTTCTCTTGCAACAAGCCGCGGCGCGGCATATGAACCGCACTGTAAATTTCACACGCGGGCTTTGGGCAGTGGCTGAGTTGGTCCCTGCCTTCCGGTGTTCGGCGGATTGTCCGGCGGACCGCAGCCTGCGGAGGTTCAACCGGAAAAGGAGATTGCAGAAATGACTCTGCCGACTTTTACTATGCGTCAACTGCTTGAAGCAGGCGTTCACTTTGGTCATCAGTCCCGTCGCTGGAACCCGAAAATGGGTCCATATATTTTCGGCGCACGGAACAAAATCCACATTCTCGATCTGCAGCAGACCGTGCCGATGCTTCATCAGGCGCTGAAGGCTGTGCGTGATACAGTCGCTGGCGGCGGCCGCGTTCTCTTCGTCGGCACGAAGCGTCAGGCTTCCGATGTCGTGGCGGAAAGCGCCAAGCAGTGCGCGCAGTTCTACGTCAACCATCGCTGGCTCGGTGGTATGCTGACCAACTGGAAGACCGTCTCCGAATCCATCAAACAGCTCCGCAAACTTGAAGAGCAGCTTTCCGGAGAACATACGGGGCTGACGAAGAAGGAAGTTCTTAAAATGACCCGTCAGCGTGACAAGCTGGAACGGGCTCTGGGCGGCATCAAGGATATGGGCGGTCTGCCGAACATTATCGTCGTCATCGACACCAATAAGGAAGAGCTGGCGGTTCAGGAAGCGAACAAGCTGGGCATTCCGGTTGTCGCCATCCTCGACAGCAACTCCGATCCTGATGGGATTGCCTTCCCGGTGCCGGGCAATGATGATGCGCTCCGTGCCATCAGCCTTTATTGCGACCTGTTCAAGCAGGCGGTGATTGACGGCCTCTCCATGGAAATGGCGAGCCAGGGAACGGATCTTGGCGCCTCTGAGGCTCCGTCCCTTGAAGAGGATCTGCCGGCAGAAGAGGGCGCCGAAGCGGCCCCGGAAGCCGCATCTGACGCCGAGGGTGAAGGCGCCGGCGCGTCAGCGTCTTAAATCTGAGCGAAGCGCCCCCATATAAAGGCGAAAGCCGGGGCGCTTTCCCGTTTAAGAAATGAAATGTGAGGATAAGCTATGACTGCGATTACAGCGGGACTTGTAAAAGAACTGCGCACCGTCAGCGGTGCCGGTATGATGGATTGTAAGAAGGCCCTGACAGAGACCAACGGTGATATGGAAGCGGCCGTTGACTGGCTCCGTACCAAGGGGCTGGCGACAGCGGCGAAGAAATCCGGCCGCGTGGCCGCCGAAGGCCTTGTCGCGGTTGTTGCCAGCGGCACGACCGGCGCGGTGGTTGAGGTAAATGCCGAAACTGACTTTGTTGGCCGGAATGAGGATTTCCAGAAGCTGGTGAGCGGCATTGCAGCCGTCGCTGCTGAAAAAGGCGACGACCTTGACGCGATCAAGGCAAGCCCTTTCCCCGGTGGCTCCACGACGGTTGAACAGAAGCTGACCGACGCGATCGCGACGATCGGCGAGAATATGGCGCTGCGCCGGGCTGTCAAGCTCAGCGTTGCGAAGGGTGTTGTCGCGTCCTATGTCCATAATTCGGTGACGGAAGGTCTCGGCAAGATCGGCATTCTCGTCGCGCTGGAAAGCGAAGGCGATGCGGACAAGCTGGCAACCCTTGGCAAGCAGATTGCCATGCATATTGCCGCGACCAGCCCGCAGTCGATCAGCGTTGCCGATCTCGACCCGGCCGCCATTGATCGGGAACGGGCGGTTCTCTCGCAGCAGGCGCGCGAATCCGGCAAACCCGAAGAAATCATCGGCAAGATGGTCGAAGGCCGTCTCAGCAAATTCTATAAGGATGTTGTCCTTCTGGAACAGACGTTCGTCATCGACGGGGAAAACACCGTCAAGGCGGCGATTGAAGCGGTTGCTAAAGAAATCGGCAAGCCGATCACTGTCAGCGGCATGGCCCGTTTCGCCGTCGGCGAAGGGATCGAAAAAGAAGAAAGCGATTTTGCAGCGGAAGTTGCGGCTGCGGTCCAATAACATTGCCAGCACGGAATGGATATGGCGGTCTCCGGTCGGGGCCGCCATATTTTTATGTGCCGCATCGCCGCTTTTCAAATCATACTTTTTATGTATGCTGTCATGCCGACGCCCTTAACCATATGTATCTGTTTTGAGGAACAACATGTCGAATAAGCCTCGCTACAAGAGGGTTCTTCTCAAATGCTCGGGGGAAGCCCTTTTGGGAAGCCAGCAATATGGTATTGATGTCGACACGGTTTCCCGGATAGCCAAGGATATCGGAGATGCCCATGCCATGGGGGTGGAAGTCTGTGTTGTGGTGGGCGGCGGCAATATATTTCGCGGTGTTTCCGGCTCCGCCAAGGGGATGGATCGTTCCAGCGCTGACTATATGGGCATGCTGGCGACGGTGATGAACTCGCTGGCATTGCAAAATGCGATTGAAGCCCTCGGGATGCATAGCCGGGTCCTGTCCGCGATTCCCATGTCCGCGGTGTGCGAGCCCTACATCCGTCGCCGGGCGGAACGGCATCTGGAGAAGGGGCGGATCGTAATCTTTGCTGCCGGAACCGGCAATCCCTATTTCACGACGGATACGGCGGCGGCCCTGCGGGCAGCGGAAATGAAGTGCGATGCGCTTCTTAAAGGCACCAATGTGGACGGCGTCTATGATAAGGATCCGCGCGCGCATCAGGACGCGACGCGTTATCAGACGCTCAGCCATCTTGATGTGCTGTCGAAGGATCTGAAGGTTATGGATGCGGCGGCGATTTCTCTCGCTCGGGAAAATGGTATTCCAATTCTTGTTTTTTCCATTCAGGAAGAAGGCGCCTTTGCCCGCGTGCTTAGAAAAGAGGGATGTTTTACGGAAGTTGTGTAGCGATTTTTTTTCGCTCGGCGTAAGATTGATAAGTGAGGCCGGACGCATATCCGGCGATGGAGGAGAGGAAGATGGCGGCGCCAGATATGAAAGATCTTGAAAAACGCATGCAGGGCGCGCTGGAGGCGCTGAAGCATGAATTTTCAGGGTTGCGCACAGGCCGGGCCCACACCAGCCTGCTGGATACGGTTACTGTGGAAAGCTACGGGGCGATGATGCCGATCAATCAGGTTGGTACAGTGAGTACGCCCGAGCCGCGCCTGCTCAGTGTGCAAATCTGGGACAAGAACAATGTGAAGGCGGTAGAAAAGGGGATACGTAATTCCGGCCTCGGCCTCAATCCGATGATTGATGGCATGACCGTCCGCGTTCCAATCCCGGAACTGACCGAAGAACGCCGTGCTGAACTTGCAAAGGTTGCAGCCAGTTATGGCGAAAATGCCAAGATTGCCATTCGCAACGTGCGCCGTCACGGCATGGATCAGGCGAAGACCGCCGAAAAGGATAACGATTTTTCCGAAGATGACCGCAAGAAGTCGGAAGAGGCTATTCAGAAGCTGACCGATAGCTATGTTGCAAAGGTGGATGATCTGCTGGCGGAGAAGCAACAGGAAATCATGCAGGTTTGACGGATGGAGGTTCTTCCACAGCGTGATTCCGGGCAGGGGCCGATCCCTGAGCATGTGGCGATTATCATGGATGGTAATGGCCGATGGGCAACGAAACGGTCCTTGCAGCGTTTGCGCGGTCATGAACAGGGGGCTGAAGCAGTACGGGAAGCCGTGCGCGGCTGTGGCGATCTCGGTATTCGCTACCTGACACTGTTTGCCTTTTCGTCTGAGAACTGGAGCCGCCCGATTGAGGAAATCAATCATCTGATGGGGCTCTTCCGTTTTTTCTTCAGAAAAGAAATCAATGCGCTTTCTGATGCGGGTGTAAAAGTAAAATTTATTGGTGATATCAAACGCCTACCCGACGATATTCAGAGTTTAGTTGCAGAAATAAAAGAACGTACTCAGCATAACAGTAAACTGATCCTGACAATCGCCCTCAGCTATGGCAGCCAGTCGGAGATTGCCGGGGCGATGCGTATAATCGGCGAGAAAATCAAAAAGGGAGAGCTTTCAGCAGAGGATATTTCTGAGGAGATGATTACCCGTCATCTGGATACGGCGGATTTGCCTGATCCTGATCTGCTGATCCGCACCAGCGGAGAGAAACGGCTCAGCAATTTTCTTCTCTGGCAGTGCGCCTATACGGAATTTGTCTTTCTGGATACCCTCTGGCCCGACTTCCGTAAAGAGGATCTGATGGCGGCGGTGGCGGAATACGGGAATAGAAACCGCCGGTACGGAGCGCTCTAGCTGTGGCGATGTCTTCCCTGTCGTCGTTGCAGCAGCGGGTTATCTCTGCCCTTGTTCTTGCTCCGATTGCCATTGCGGCGCTCTATTTCGGAGGCATCTTCTTCATGCTGTTTCTGGCAGGGGCCGCGGCGATCATGGCTTATGAATGGTGCCGCGCGGGGCTTGAATCCCGGCTGGGCCTGCTGACCTCTATAATGGCGATTACGGTTATTGCCGCTCTTGCCGGTTTATATGCCCTGCGGCCATATGAATCATGCCTGATTTTGCTGGCGGGCGCTCTCCTGATGCTCATGGTGGTCTGGGTAACGGGACAGCGGAACCGTCTTGTCTCCGCCTTCTTCGGGCCATTTTTGATCGGTATACCTGTCCTGTCGCTGATGTGGCTGAGGGATCTGCCAGATATTGGCTTTGCGATTGCTTTCAGCCTGTTTCTTGTGATCTGGGCGACGGATATCGGGGCTTATTTCAGTGGTAAAACCATAGGCGGACCGAAGATCGCGCCGTCCATCAGCCCCAATAAAACCTGGGCCGGGCTGATCGGGGGGATGATCTCGGCGATGGCGGTCGCATATCTCGCCAATCATTTTCTGGTGAAGGCGGATGTCGCGCCAATCGCCATGATGGGACTGGGAGCAATTTGTGCTATTCTGGCGCAGGTCGGGGACTTTTTCGAATCCGCCTGGAAGCGGCATTACGGAATCAAGGATGCAAGCAACCTGATTCCCGGCCATGGCGGCGTGATGGACCGGCTGGATGGTGTTTTTCTGACAGCGCCACTCCTCGCGGCCCTAATGTTGATAAAGAATGGAACGATGTTATGAGTGCAGGCTCCTTCGCAGCCGGAATTACCCAACAGGTGCATCCCGCCGTGCGACGGGTCAGTATTTTCGGCTCCACAGGATCAATCGGGGTCAATACGCTCGATCTTATTGCCGGCGCGCCTGATAAATTCGCTGTCGAGGTGCTCAGCGCCAATGAAAATGTCACCCAGCTGGCGGAGCAGGCAATCAGGTTCGGTGCGCGCCTCGCGGTTATTGGTAATGACGCAAAATATGCGGAACTCAAATCCCTGCTGGCAGGCAGCCGCGTGGAGGCCGCCGCCGGAACACCGGCGCTGATTGAAGCGGCTGCGCGACCTGTTGACTGGGTGATGCTCGGTATCGTCGGGGCGGCGGGGCTCGCGCCGGCATTGGCGGCTGTGCGCACTGGCGCAGTGGTCGCCCTTGCCAACAAGGAGGCTCTGGTCTGCGGCGGGGATCTGTTGCTGGGCGATGTGAAGAAATTTGGCGCCACGCTGCTGCCGGTGGACAGCGAACATAACGCTATCTTCCAGGTGTTTGATTTTGACCAGACAGAGCGGGTGCGCCGTCTGATCCTGACGGCTTCAGGGGGGCCGTTTCTGGATTTTACCCTTGATCAGATGAAACATGTCACCCGAGATCAGGCGCTCGCGCATCCAAATTGGGATATGGGGGCGAAAATCTCGATTGACAGTGCAACAATGATGAATAAAGGACTGGAGTTTATTGAGGCTGTCCGGCTATTCCCTGTCCCGGCCGAAAATATTGATATCCTTGTCCATCCGCAGTCGGTTATCCATAGCATGGTGGAATATGAGGATGGCTCCGTCCTTGCCCAGATGGGCGCGCCGGACATGCGCACGCCGATCTCCTATACGCTTGGCTGGCCTGAAAGGCACAGCTTCCCGGCGGAGCGGCTGGATCTTGCCCGGATCGGCTCCCTCAGCTTTCAGGCGCCGGACCCGGTGCGCTTTCCCTCCCTCCGGCTCGCCCGGGAGGCGCTCAGGGCTGGAAAATCCGCACCGACGGTCCTAAATGCATCTAATGAGATCGCTGTCGAGGGGTTTCTCTGCGGGCGTATCGGTTTTCTGGATATTGCCGCCGTTGTGGAGGAATGCCTGCAACGCAGTGAATTTGTCGAGCATATGTCGATCGAGGATATTTATGAATGCGACCGGCAGAGCCGCGAGCTGGCATCTTCCATTATGGCCGAATTTGTGATTTCGGCTTGAAACGGTAGAGTACAATGGATTTTTTGATCAATAACTGGATTTATATTCCCGCCTTTATCGTTGTGATCACTGTTTTGGTCTTTGTCCATGAATATGGCCATTACAAGATCGCCCGGCTGTGCGGCGTAAAGGTGGATGCGTTTGCCATTGGTTTCGGGCCGGAAATCTGGGGCCGGAATGACCGCAATGGCTGTCGCTGGAAAGTCTGCGCGGTGCCGTTCGGCGGCTATGTGAAATTTCATGGGGACGGCGGCGTGGCAAGTGAAGCCGCCGATGACATCGACGAGATGACGGAGGAGGAGCGGAAAGTCAGTTTTCATCATAAGCCGCTATGGCAGCGGGCCGCTGTCGTGTTCGCGGGTCCCGCCGCCAATTTCATCTTTGCCATTCTGGCGATGGCGCTGCTTTTCATGGTCTATGGCCAGGCGCAGACTCCCGCCATTGCCGGTGATGTGCAGCCGGAAAGCGCCGCAGCTGAAGCGGGAATAGAGCCCGGAGACCGGGTGATCGAGATTAACGGCTCCAAAATCACTAGCTTCGAGGAAATGCGCCGTATGGTCCTGATCGGGCTGGACGAGCCGCTTCGTATGAAAGTGGCGCGAGGCGAGAATGTTCTGGATATTCCGGTCCGCCCGCATATCGTTGAAGAAGTTGATGCCGATGGCAATATACAGCGGATCGGTCGCCTCGGTATTGTTTCGGCGGGGCGAGAATTTATCAAGCACGGCCCTCTCAGCGCATTGACCAGCGCGATCGATCAGACATGGTTTGTGACGACCGCGACGCTAAAGGGCGTTTGGCAGATGATTGCCGGCAGCCGCGATACCTCAGAGCTTTCCGGCCCGCTCGGTATTCTCAAGATGTCGGGTGATGCGGCGAAGCGGGGCGACAGTGTGGCTGACAATGCCCTGTCTCTCTTTAATTTTATGATTTTCGTTTCCATCAGCCTTGGTCTGATCAACCTCTTTCCGGTGCCGATGCTGGATGGCGGTCATCTGGCATTCTATGCCTATGAAGCGGTGCGCGGAAAACCTCCATCGGCAAAGGCGATGGAATATAGTTTCCGGGTTGGACTATCGCTTGTTCTGATGCTAATGATATTCGCGACTTGGAATGATATAAACAAACCTTGGGTGAAAGATTTTTTCACCGGCTTGTTTTCCTGACATGCCGGGTCTGATAGAACTGATCGTCGATAACTGAGGCTGTCCGCTCAGGGGGGTAGGGGTTTGCGCGTTTTTATCATAATTGCCCTGTTTGCAATTACGTCGCTTGCGGCACCGGTGCCATTTGGCAGGATCGCTTACGCGCAGTCTTCCAATATCATTTCCGAAATCCGAGTTGTCGGCAATCAGCGGATCGAGAGCGATACTGTTCGCTCCTATATGCTGGTTGCGCCGGGCACTCCCTATGACAGCTCGCGGGTGGACCGTTCGCTGAAGGCGCTGTTCAATACCGGCCTTTTTTCCGATGTGACCATCCGGCAGGAAGGGTCGGCCCTCATCGTCAATGTGGTTGAAAACCCGATCATCAACCAGATTGCTTTTGAGGGGAATCGGCGGGTTGATGATGATACCTTGCTTGCGGAAATTCAGCTTCGACCCCGTATTGTCTACACCCGCGCCCGTGTGCAGAATGATGTGCAGCGGATTGTCACCGTTTACCGGCGCAGCGGACGGTTTGCAGCAACAGTCGAGCCGAAAGTGATTCTGCTGCCTGAAAACCGGGTGGATCTCGTTTTTGAAATCAATGAGGGGGAGCAGACGGGCATCCGGAAGATCCGTTTTTACGGCAACAAGAATTTCAGCGACCGACAGCTCCGTGGCGCCATCTCGACGGAGGAAACCCGCTGGTATAATTTTCTCTCTGATTCCGACACCTATGATCCGGATCGCCTGACCTTCGACCGGGAGCTATTGCGCAAATTCTATCTTGCGAGAGGGTATGCGGATTTCCGTGTTGTCTCCGCCATTGCCGAACTGACCCCGGACCGGGATGGATTTTTCATCACTTTTGCAGTCGAAGAAGGACCAAAATACAAGTTTGGCGCCATCGACGTTGAGAGTGAGATCAAGGAACTGCCGACCGAAAGCCTTCTTCAGCATGTGACGACCATTGAAGGGGAAACCTATAACGCGGACAAGATTGAAGATACTATCCAGAAGATCACTTTTGAAGCCGGGAAGCTGGGTTATGCCTTTGTCAATGTGCGTCCGCGGGTGGACCGGGATAGCGAAAATCTGATTATCGGGGTCACCTATGAGATCAACAAAGGGCCGCGCGTTTATGTGGAGCAGATCAACATCACCGGCAACGTCCGCACATTGGATTATGTGATCCGGCGGGAAATGAAGCTGGCTGAGGGCGATGCTTTCAATACCGCGCTGCTGCGGGATTCCCGTTCGCGTATTCGCGGCCTTGATTTCTTTGAAAAAGTCGAAGTGTCTCAGGAAGAAGGCACGGCTGCGGACAAAACCGTCATCAATGTGGATGTGCAGGAGAAATCGACAGGTGAGCTCAGCGTCGGGGCGGGCTTCTCAACGACCGAAAGTGTCTCGGCCGACCTTCAGATCAGGGAGCGTAATCTTCTTGGGCGGGGCCAGGATCTGCGGTTTGGAATCTCCGTCGGGGCGGAAGCCCAGACCATTGATATTGGTTTCACGGAACCCTACTTCCTTGGGCGAGATCTGGCGGCCGGGTTTGATATTTTCCGAACGGTTCGGGATTATCAGGATGAAAGCGGTTATGATCTTGAACGCACCGGTTTCGTTCTACGGGCAGGTTTCCCTATCAAGGAATTTGTTCGCGGTGATATTTTCTACAGCCTTGTGAACGAAAAAATTGATAACCTTGCCGCTTTTGCTCCAGTCAGTATCCAGAAAGCGGAAGGCGAATATCTTATTTCCTCCGTCGGGTATAATATTACCATCAGTCATCTAGACGATACGATGTTCCCCACAACGGGGGATAAATTCACCTTCGGTCAGACTTTCTCGGGGGTTGGCGGGGATGTGCATTCTCTGGCGACCGATGTGAGTTATATCCATTTCTGGCCGGTTTATGAAAATGATGTGGTGTTGAGCCTTGGTGCGAAGGGCGGATATATCTTCGGCCTCGGGGAAGACGTCATCCTTGCCCAGCGTTATAATCTCGGTGGACGCAGCTTCCGCGGCTTCGAAAATCGCGGTATTGGACCGCGTGACCGTGCATCCGGGGATGCGCTGGGGGGTAATGCCTATGCGGTTGCGACGGCCGAGCTGCGCTTCCCGCTTGGCCTGCCGGATGAATACGGCATTCTTGGCCGGACTTTTGTTGATGTGGGAACGTTGACGACTATCGATGATAATGACCCCGGGATCGTGGATAGTGCGAGCCCGCGCGTTGCCGCAGGTGTCGGGGTGAACTGGGTCTCTCCTTTCGGTCCGATCCAGATCAATGTTGCCGTTCCGCTGATGAAAGAGGATTTCGACAAGGATGAATTCTTCCAGCTTGATTTCGGCACCCGCTTTTAGGAATGGGAAAATGATATTTAAACTGGTGAAACCGATCATAGTTGCACTTCTCCTGCTTCCGGCTGTTATGCAACCGGGGCATGCAGAGCAGATGTCAAAGGCGAGTATTGCCGTGATCGACATGCAGCAGATTATGCGAGAGCTTGCGGTCGTGCAGGATATGAATGCTCAGGTCAGAAAGATAGAAGATACCACTGGCGCTGAGTTGGAGGCTGCCGAAAACAAGTTGAAGGAGGAGAAAAGCCAGATAGAGCGCCAGAAGGCGCTTGTCACTCCTGAAGCCTTCGCAGAGAAGCAGGCCGCGTTTAACCGCAAGGTTGCCGAGTTTCGCACTCAAGTGAATGACAAGACGACGCAAATTCAACGAAGCCGCATCAATGCGCTGAATAAGATCAAGGATCAGATGTTCCCCGTGATGCGCGATGTCATCGATGAATATGGCGCAACACTTGTTCTTGATGTCAATGAAATCCTGTTTGCCGAAAAACCACTGAACCTGACCGAAGAACTGGTCGAACGTCTCAACAAAAAATTGAAGAACATCAAGGTGGAACTCGTTCCGCTCAAGAAAAGCTGATGCCTGATCCGCATTTTTATGACAAGGCCGGACCCTTCACCCTTGGCGAGCTTGCAGAATTGCCGGATATCGAGCTTGCCGAAAATGTCGATCCAGAACTGCTGATTTCCGATGTAAAACCGCTCGATCAAGCCGGACAGGGTGATATCACCTTTCTCAGTAACCCGAAATATGCGGGGGCTTTCAAGCTGACAAAGGCATCTGCCTGTATCGCCAGCCGCAAGGTTCTCGACTATCTTCCTGCAGGCCTCTCCATTCTGATTGCCGAGGATCCCTATAAAGCCTATGCGCGGGTCGCTGCGAAATTTTACGCCTCCGCAAAATCGAACGGCAAAATTCATCCAACGGCGATCATCGCCTCGTCTGCCGTGATTGGCGCCGGGGTGGCTATTGGTCCCTATGCGGTGATCGAAGAACGCGCGGAGATTGGCGCGGGTACGGTGATCGGCCCGCATGTCGTGATCGGGGAGGGGGTCCGGCTCGGCTCCCAGTGCCGGGTTGATGCGGGCGCCGTGCTGAATTATTGCTTCGTTGGGGACAATGTCGCGATTTATACCGGTGCCAGAATTGGTCAGGAAGGTTTCGGGTTCGCTCCTGATCCGGCCGGACATGTGAAAATTCCGCAGCTTGGCCGTGTTATCATCGGTTCACATGTGGAAATTGGCGCCAATACAGCTATTGACCGGGGAGCAGGGCCCGATACGCGCATTGGCGATAACACATGGATCGATAATCTGGTGCAGGTCGGGCACAATGTTGTGATTGGCAAAGGGGTTATCATTGCCGCGCAAACTGGTATCTCCGGCAGCACGGAAATAGAAGATTATGCAGTTATCGGGGGCCAGGTCGGTCTTGCCGGGCATATAAAAATTGGCAGGGCGGCTCAAATTTCGGCAAAATCCGGCGTGATATCAAGTATTCCGCCCGGCGAAATATATGCCGGATATCCGGCCCGGCCCCGTAAACAATTTTTCCGCCAGATGGCCACACTTGGTAAATTATCCAGGAGCAAGGGATCCAAAAATGACTGACAGCCCCCGCAACGATACGGCTGATAGCCTTGATATCATGAAGATAATGGAAATGATCCCGCATCGTTATCCTTTGTTGCTGGTGGATCGGCTAAAGGATATCGTGCCGGGCGTCTCCGCGACGGGGATCAAGAATGTCACCATGAACGAACCGCAGTTTATGGGGCATTTTCCTAACCGCCCGATCATGCCCGGGGTGATGATCGTGGAATCCATGGCGCAGACAGCGGGCGTATTGGTCATCCGGACGCTGGGCGCGGAGAGTGAAGGCAAGCATGTGCTCTTCATGTCTATTGATAATGCGCGTTTCCGTCGTCCCGTCACGCCGGGGGATACGCTTCATATCCATGTCCGGGTCAAGCAGAACCGCGGCGCGGTCTGGCGTTTCACAGGCGAAGTAAAAGTAGCGGATGTCAAGGTGGCCGAAGCGGAATTTTCAGCCATGATTGTCGATTAGGCTATGATAGTAACCGCTTGTAACATAGCTTGATTTGTGGTTCGTCCCGTTCCGGGCTAGCTATGGCGCAGATTGTATCGGGTGAGCAGGAAAACGGGTGGCCAATGGGCAATATTCATCAGACCGCGATTATAGAAGAGGGCGCATCGATCCATCCGGAGGCGACGGTCGGTCCCTTTTGTGTGGTCGGCAGCGAGGTCACGCTGCAGGCAGGCGTCACCCTTAAGTCTCATGTGGCGGTTGCGGGCCGGACCCGCATCGGCAAGGGAACGGTCATTTATCCCTTCGCCTCCATTGGTCATGCCCCGCAGGATCTTAAATATCACGGAGAAAAATCGGAGCTGGTGATCGGCGAAAACTGCTCTATCAGGGAACATGTGACCATCAATCCCGGCACCGAAGGTGGCGGTATGCTGACGAAGATAGGGGATAATTGCCTGCTTATGATCGGGGCGCATGTGGCGCATGACTGCCTGATTGGCAATCATGTGATCCTCGTGAATAATGCGACGCTCGGCGGTCACGTGGTNNTNGGCGATTTTGTGATTATTGGCGGNCTGTCCGCNGTGCATCAGTTTGTGCGTATTGGTGAACANGCCATGATCGGTGGCGCATCCGGGGTTGAGACGGATATNATNCCNTTTGGTTCCGCTACCGGTAACCGGGCCACNNTGGGNGGTCTNAATCTTACCGGAATGAAGCGGCGCAATTTCTCCCGTGAGGATATTCACGCCATGAGAAGCGCCTATAAACACCTCTTTACCGGNGNNGGGACTTTNGCCGAACGGTGCAANAGCCTGCCGGGAGANATTGCAAANTTNCCCTCGGTCCAGACAGTNATGAATTTNATCAATGAAGAGTCNAAGCGTGGATTCTGTCAGCCCGAATAAGGGCGAAGGGCCCCTTCACATCGGGATCATTGCCGGNAGCGGCAGTCTGCCGCTTGCATTGGCGGAAACGCTCCGCAGGCGNGGNGATACGCCTTATCTNCTNNTGATCGAGAANGANGCCNNNCCNGCGCATTATGCNGATTTTCCCCATGAAGTGATCCGGATTNCCAANGTTGGCGCCTTTCTGAAGGCTTTACGGCGCGAAGGNTGCACCTCTGTTACACTTGCCGGCCCCGTGCGGCGGCCGGATTTCAAGAATTTGCTGCCNGATATGGAAGGGATGAAACTGCTGNGNCGNATCGCNGCGGCNTCGCGCAAAGGNGATGANGGCCTGATGCGGGCGATTACCGGGTTTCTTGCGGANAAGGGGTTTCAGGTGATTGGNGCGCATGANCTCGTGGAGGAACTTNTGGCGCCTTTGGGNCAGCTCGGCCGTATTGCCCCGACAGAGACGGATGAAAAGGATATCGCNGAGGGGATGCGCATTGTCCGNGCGGTTGGNGCGCTTGACATTGGACAGGGCGCNATCATNCGCGAAGGCTATGTACTGGCCGTTGAGGCGGCGGAGGGAACNGANCGGTTATTGCAACGCACGGCCGAATTTGCCTGGGACAAGCCNGCCGGGGTGTTCGTGAAGCTTTCCAANCCGGGTCAGGAGTTGAAGGCTGATATGCCGACGCTGGGGCCNGAGACTGTNATNCTCGCNGCTGAAGCCAATCTGAGAGGCATCGCCATGGAAGCGGGAAGAACGCTCATCGTCNACCTTGANGAAACGGTTCAATNNGCTGATAAAAAAGGTATATTTCTNGTTGGNGTTCGCCCGAAAGATGANGGNNAATGACGAATTGNCNNGCATATNGCGTCTTTATTCTGGCGGGCGAGCCTTCGGGNGATGCGCTGGCGGCGCGGCTGATGCATTCTCTCAAANCCCTGNNCCCCAATGTTTCCTTTCATGGGGTTGGNGGACCNNTNATGGCGGCGGAGGGNCTNGNNAGCCTGTTNCCNATGGAGGANCTCAGCGTNATGGGGCTGGTGGAGGTTTTGCCGCGATTGCCACGGCTTTTACGGCGNATCGATGAGACGGCCCATGCCGCGAAAGAGCTTCNACCGGACATCTTCATTACGGTNGATGCCCCGGATTTCAGCTTTCGNGTAACGGCCAANCTGAAANGCGCGCCCTTTCCGAAGCTGCATTATGTGGCGCCGTCCGTCTGGGCNTGGCGGCCCGGCCGGGCAAAAAAGATTGCGGCCCTATATGACCANCTTCTCACCTTGCTGCCNTTTGANCCGCCTTATTTTGAAGCGGAAGGNCTGNCNGCCAGCTTCGTCGGCCANTCGGTGATTGAAAGTGGNGCGGGAAAGGGNGATGGGGCCGCTTTTCGCAAGCGANATNAGATCGGAGAGGCAGAGCANCTCCTGATGTTGTTGCCCGGCAGNNGGCGGGGAGAGGTGATGCGGCATTTGCCGGTCTTCCGTGAGTGTGTGAGGCGNCTTCAACCGGTAATCGGNGAGTTTCGCCTGCTGGTGCCGGTNATAGGNCGGGCGGGGGAGATTGTTCGTGAGGAGATGGCGGGATGGGGCNTGCCGCACCANATCATNGAAGGCGAAGCAGATAAATATGATGCGATGGCGGCGGCGAATGTGGCGCTTGCCGCNTCCGGCACCGTCGCGCTGGAGTTGGCGCTGGCNCGCCTNCCATCGGTTATTGCCTATCGCATGAATCCNNTGACCGTCATGATCGCCCGTCGTTTTGTCCGCACGCAATATGCCAATCTTGTCAATATCCTGCTGCAGCGTGAGGCGGTGCCGGANTGTGTTATTGANAANTGCACGGCCGANAANATCTTGCCTGTACTTGTCGATTTGTTTCAGAGGGCGGAAATTCGCGATGCGCAGATTGCCGCCTGTACNGAGGCCATGTTACTCTTGGGNGAAGGNGGCCCGCCGCCGGGCAGGCGNGCGGCGGANATNGTNATGNAACTCATNAAAGAAGGTGTGAAAAGATGANCACACAANGCGGCAGTTTCAGAATGCTGCATACCATGATCCGGGTGAAAGATCTGGACAAATCCCTGACCTTTTACTGNGANCGGCTTGGCATGACGCTGTTGCGNANGCAGGATTTTCCAGGCGGAAAATTTACGCTGGCCTTTGTCGGNTATGGGGATGAAAAAGAAAATACGGTGATTGAGCTGACGCATAACTGGGATCAGGAAACNCCGTATGAGCTTGGCAGTGGTTTCGGGCATATTGCNCTCGGNGTGCCGGACATTTACGGAGTGTGCGAGGAACTCTCNGCGGCGGGGGTCAGCATACCGCGGCCGCCGGGGCCGATGAAGCATGGCGGTTCGGTGATTGCCTTTATCGAAGATCCGGATGGTTACAAGNTTGAGCTGATCGAACGAAAATAGCAGATCAAGCGCNGCCGAAATACCAGNCTGCCGCGAAGAATGCCAGCATGGCAAGCGGCAGGATAATCATGGAAAGTTTTTTCAGGCGATAGAGAAGGGGCGCCCGGTTATCATTGGCGGCCCTGAGATAGAGCCGCTTCGCTATTTTGACGCCTTCGGGACGTGCCGAAGGCGTCTTTAATTTTCCTGAGTGCGGCGCCCCGCTCATTCAGTTACCGTTTACCGAGCTCAACATACGGGCGTTCCGTGTAACCCGTATAAAGCTGCCGCGGGCGGCCAATTTTCTGTGACGGGTCTTCCATCATTTCATTCCACTGGGCAACCCAGCCGACGGTGCGGGCAAGAGCGAAGAGTACGGTGAACATGCTGGTGGGGAAACCAAGCGCCTGCAGGATGATGCCGGAATAGAAGTCCACATTCGGGAATAGCTTCTTTTCGATGAAGTAGGGATCTTCAAGGGCGATCTTTTCAAGTTCCATGGCGAGTTTGAGCATCGGCTCATCCTTGATGCCAAGTTCGTCGAGCACTTCATAACAGGTCTGCTGCATCACCTTGGCACGCGGGTCGTAGTTCTTGTAAACCCGGTGACCGAAGCCCATCAGACGGAAGGGGTCGTTCTTGTCTTTCGCTTTGGCGATGAATTCCTGCACCCGGTCAACAGAACCAATCTGGTTCAGCATGGTGAGAACCGCCTCATTGGCGCCGCCATGCGCCGGGCCCCACAGGCAGGCGATGCCCGCCGCGATGCAGGCAAACGGATTGGCGCCGGATGAGCCGGCCAGACGTACCGTGGAGGTGGAGGCATTCTGCTCATGATCCGCATGAAGAATGAAGATCCGGTCCATGGCGCGGGAAATCGTCGGCGAAAGCTTGTAACGTTCCGCCGGGACGCTGAAGGTCATATGCAGGAAATTTTCCGCATAGGACAATTCATTGTTCGGATAGATAAACGGCTGGCCGACCGAATATTTATACGCCATTGCCGCAATTGTCGGCATTTTGGCGATCAGCCGGTAGCTTGCAATCATGCGTTGCTTCGGATCGGTAATGTCGGTGCTGTCGTGATAAAAGGCGGACAGGGCGCCAACAACGCCGACCATCACGGCCATTGGATGCGCATCGCGCCGAAAACCGCGATAAAACTGGGTCAGCTGCTCATGCAGCATGGTGTGATAGGTAATATCGTGGGTGAATTTGTCCTTTTCCGCCTGATTTGGCAATTCGCCTTTCAGAAGCAGATAGCAGACTTCCATAAAGTCGCTTTTTTCCGCCAGCTCTTCAATCTTGTAGCCGCGGTGCATGAGCACCCCTGCGTCTCCATCAATATACGTGATAGCGGATTCGCAAGAGGCTGTTGAGGTGAATCCCGGGTCATAGGTGAAATGCCCCGTGTCGCCATAAAGCTTGCGCACGTCGATAACAGAAGGTCCGACAGAACCGCCCAGCAGTGGCAGCTCGTAGGATTTGCCTTCTTTTCCGTCGGACAGGGTAACGTTGCCAGTAACAGTAGAGCTACTCATTCATCCACTTCCTTATTATTTGCGGGCCATTTGACGCCCGTTCATATGAAAAAAATTCCGGGTGGAACTTTCTTTGTTGTGTATATGCAGACGTCCCGCTCGCGGCGTCTTCACATGTCGCAAGACCGGAGGCTAACCCGGTATCGCATCTCGAATTCGCCCGATTGACTGATCCCGACCGAGGACGTCGAGAACGTCAAAGATACCGGGCGATACTGTCGTCCCCGTCAGCGCGGCCCGTAACGGCTGCGCAATCTTCCCCAATTTGAGGCCTTCGGCCTCCGCCGCTGCCCGTACGGCGTTTTCGACAAGGTCCTTGTCCCATTCCGCAAGGCTTTCCAGCCGGTCTGCCAGTCGCTGCAGGACAGCGCAGGCTTCTTCGTTCAGAAGGCTTTTGGCTTTGTCGTCAAGGACAAGCGGCCGCTCGGCGACCAGGAACAGGGAACTTTCCGCAAGCGAGTTTACAGATTTTGCACGTTCTTTCAAGCCGTTCATGGCTTTTTCTATTAGTTTCAGATGATTAGGATCAAGATCGGTTCCCGTCATACGCTCGATAATTGGTTTGATCAGAGCTGCCAGATAGGCGTCATCCGCGTTGCGGATATAGATGCCGTTGAGGTTTTCAAGCTTGGCGAAATCAAAGCGTGCGGCCGATTTGCCAATATTTTCAATATTGAACCAGTCAATCGCCTGTTCGGTGGAAATCACCTCGTCATCGCCATGCGACCAGCCAAGGCGCAGCAGGTAATTGCGCAGCGCTTCGGGCAGGTAACCCATGTCGCGATAGGCTTCGACGCCGAGCGCGCCATGCCGCTTGGAAAGCTTGGCCCCGTCCGGACCATGAATCAGCGGAATATGCGCATATTCCGGTACGGCCCAGCCGATAGCCTCGATAAGCTGTTGTTGCCGTGCCGCATTGGTCAGATGATCATCCCCGCGGATGATATGGGTGACATTCATATCGTGATCATCGACCACTACAGACAACATATAGGTCGGCGTTCCGTCCGCCCGCAGCAGAATCATGTCATCGAGCTGTTCATTGGCGAAGGTGACATCCCCCTGGACGAGATCGCGGACCAGGGTGACGCCGTCATTCGGGGATTTGAAGCGGACAACCGGTTGAACGCCAGCCGGCGCCTCTGACGGGTCGCGATCGCGCCAGCGGCCATCATAGGCGGGCGGGCGGCTTTCGGCGCGGGCCTGATCGCGCATTTCCGCGAGCTCTTCTTTGGAGGCGTAGCAATAATAAGCTTTGCCTTCGGCCAGAAGCTGCCGGGCGATGTCGGCATGACGCTCACGGCGGGAAAACTGGAAGATCGGTTCCTCATCCCAATCAAGGCCAAGCCATTTCATGCCCTCAAAAATTGCTTCGATGGCTGCATCGGTGGAACGTTCCCGATCGGTATCTTCAATTCTGAGGAGGAATTTACCGCCGTTGTGGCGGGCATAAAGCCAATTGAACAGCGCCGTGCGGGCACCGCCGATATGCAGGAAGCCTGTGGGGGAGGGGGCGAAGCGGGTTACAATAGTCATAAGAATTTACTTATATTCCCATCAGTTATAAATTCTCTTCCAAAGATCACGTGAAGACAGGCCTTTTTTACCCTTTGTCCCGGCAGAGGGCAAGTGCGCCGTTGGGAAGCGTTCATGACTTCTTTGGAGCGGTATAAGGGAATAAATTTGCTTGACCCGTTCTTGCAGGATCGGACGCGATGGTTCCTGTGGTCGCCTGCGTTAATCGGCGCCGGTATTGCGATCTATTTTTCTCTTCAGGATGAGCCATCATTTTATTGGATTGCCCTTCCCCTCCTATTTGCTTTTTTAATCTACTTTCTAAGAAATACGAATAAGACATCTGTTTCTGTTTGTATTTTGTCTCTGTTTCTTATCTCACTCGGATTCGCGGCCAGCGTGCTCCGCAGTCATATGGTGGCCGCTCCTATCCTGCAAAAGCAGCAGATGACGGAGCTGGCAGGCACTATTTTTGAGAAGTCCACGGGATATAAATCGGCGCGGTTTGTAATAGGCGAACTGACATTCAAAAGATCGGACAGAATGCCGGAACTTGCCCATATTCGGCTAACGTCGCGGATCAATTTTGCAGATGTCCGGCCGGGGCAGCGCATTGCCGTTCGGGCCATACTTCTCCCTCCGCCGGAACCAGCTTATCCCGGTGCCTATGATTTTCAGCGGCAGTCCTATTTTGCCTCTATCGGGGCGGTAGGTTTCACCATTTCACCCTTTCAAGTGATCGGTGAGGGGGAAGGCTTCTTTCCCCGCTTGAATGAGGTTTCAGCCGGGGTGCGTGCCCGAATTGCGGATTTTGTGCTGGCAAATGCGCCGCCGCGCAATGCCGGATTTATCATCGCCATCATGACCGGTGACAGATCGGCGATGGCGGAGGAACAGCTTGAAGATATGCGTGCCTCGGGGCTTGCACATCTGCTTGCCATTTCCGGATTGCATATGGGGATGATCGGAGGGTTGGTGTTTTTCGCCGTGCGCTTCGCGCTTGTCCTCTCAAATCGTCTTGCCCTTTATTACCCGGTGAAGAAAATAGCGGCGATTTCTGCGCTTTTTGCCCTGCTCGGCTATCTTTTCGTGAGCGGGATGAGTGCGTCGGCCATGCGCGCCTTTATTATGGCGTCTGCCGTTCTCCTTGCCATTTGCTTTGACAGGAGGGCGCTGTCACTTCGTATGGTCGCGCTTGCCGCTATCCTGATCCTGCTGCTGTATCCCGAAAGTCTGATCAGTGCCAGCTTTCAGATGTCCTTTGCGGCGGTGTTTGCCCTGATCTCGCTGTATGAATTTGCGGGTCCACCACTTGGACGTTATGCCCGCCGCGGCGGCTATGCGCGGCGCGCGCTTGTCTATATCGTCGGGGTCGGGCTGACCACGCTGGTGGCGGGCCTGGCGACAGCGCCCTTTGCGATTTACCATTTCGGTCAGGTGGCGGTTTATAGCATTCTCGCCAATCTGATGGCTGTTCCCCTGATGGGGATATGGGTCATGCCTTCGGTTATTCTTGCCTTTATCGGTTATCCGATTGGGATTGCCTTTCCACTTGATATTGTCGGATACGGGATAGACCTGATTTTGGCAATTGCGCATGAAACGACATCCTGGCCTGATTCCGTAATTTTTCTTGGCAGCTTTTCAACGCTGCGCCTATTGGTTATCACCCTGCTCGGGTTATGGTTTATCATCTGGCGGCGCTGGCCACGATGGCTGGCGCTGCCGCTGCTCTTGCTGCTGCTGATCGTCCCGACTGTACGCCCACCGGATATTCTTGTGTCGGCGAGTGGCAATCTGTATGCGATCCGCAGTGAAGCGGGCGGAGTTTACCTTTCCTCTTCAACCGTCGAGACGTTTGAAGCAGAGAGATGGCAGCTTGTGATGGGCAAAGGCGTTGCGGGACCAGAGCATATGCCGATCCATTGCGATTCCTATGGTTGCATAGTGCTGCGATCAGATGACAGCATTGCCTTTTCCGAAACGGTGCAGGGCGTTGAGGAAGACTGCCGCCGTGCCACTATTGTCATCAGTCGGGTGCCGGCGCCGGATCCTTGCAAAGAGGCGCGCCTTGTCATCGATAAGTTTGACCTCTGGCGATCGGGAGCGCACAGCCTCGCATTCGGGAAGAAGGGAGAAATGATCATTAAAACCGCAAACGGTCTGCGCGGGAAGCGGCCCTGGGTGCCGCTTCGCTATCAGGCATCGGAAAGTCGCGACAGACCGGACACTGATGGCTGAGCAAGAAGATTTCAAGACGATAAGGATGGATTTCAGAAGCGGCTATACGTCTGCTGGCGGTTATCCACCAGACGAGACTTCGCCTCTTTTGGCAATATTGGCGGTATTCTTCTTCTTGCCCCCGGACATCAGACGATGGGCCGATTGACCATCATGAAATGATGGGCACTCCCACGTAAATATACTGCCTACAGTCGCATCCGGAAAGGCGGTACTGTATTTGCTATCACAGCGTTTTGCCGCAGAGAATCGCCCTGTCATTCTGCTAGGACGTAGAGAGCCAGATACTTTTGATGTGAGCGCAGGGAAGATGATATCTGTCCCATCCGGCCGCAGGCTGCGCTTTCAATAGCGACGGAACAGACCGACCAGATGCCCCTGCACCTTGACCTGATCCGGACCGAAAATACGGGTCTCATAAGCCGGATTGGCGGCTTCCAGAGCAATAGAGCCGCCTTTGCGGCGGAGGCGCTTCAGCGTAACCTCATTATCGTCAATGAGAGCGACAACGATCTTGCCATTCTCGGCCGTTTCACTTTCCCGGATAATAACAGTATCGCCATCGAGAATACCCGCCTCGATCATGGAATCGCCAGCGACTTCCAGACAGAAATGCCGTCCTTTACCGATCATGTCAGCAGGAATATCGATAAAGCTATCAGGGTTGCTGAGTGCTTCAATCGCGAGACCGGCGGCTATCCGTCCATAAAGGGGCAGAGTGATGAGATTATGATCATCCGCCGCGTCAAGTTCATCGTCATCGCCATCATCATGGGGAAAAGACAGCCCGACAGGGAGGTCCTTTCGCGGCATAAAATTCACCTCCACCAGATTTTCCCGGCTTTTCGGAGCGCTGGCCTTGTCCGCCGCCGTGCGATGACGCAGGTCATCGGGAAGTTTCAGGACCTCAAGCGCGCGTGCGCGATGGGGGAGGCGGCGGATAAATCCCCGTTCCGTCAGCCCGGTAATCAGCCGGTGAATGCCGGATTTGGATTTAAGATCAAGCGCTTCTTTCATTTCATCAAAAGAGGGGGAAACGCCCCGTGTTTCCAGACATTCATGGATATAGAGAAGAAGCTGGTGCTGTTTTTTTGTCAGCATGACGAGGTTTCCTGCGCAGAACAAATCAAAAACATTTATAAATGTTCTACAAAGGTTCTATGCGCCCGTCAAGTGAAAATCATGTATTCCCTTATAGGGTTCGAAAAGTATCCCGGAGTGGGATCATCATAATTTCTGAGCCTTTGGGGAGCGCTGACGCCAATGGTTCGCGCATTACAAGGCAATCTGCCGCGGCAAGCACGGAAAGCATAGAACTGTCCTGTCGATCAAACAGCCGGACAACAGGGATGCCATTTTCCATTCCGATAATTTCGGCGCGCATATAATCCTCCCGCTGGTCGTTTGCCTTGAGATCATGGGCGAGACGGGCGGGCAATTGCGGCGGTCGTTGCGGCGGCAAACCGACGAGAGCATCCAGCGCGGGCAGGAGGAAAAGCAGGCTGCACACCATGCCGGACACCGGATTGCCGGGCAGGCCGAGCAGGGGCTGTCCCTTGAGCTGGCCAAACATCAGCGGTTTTCCGGGGCGCATGGCAATCCGCCAGAAATCGACGTTGAGACCTTCGCTTGCGAGTGCTGGCTGGATAAGATCATGATCCCCGACGGAAGCACCGCCGAGCGTGACAAGCATATCGGCAGACCTTGCGCCGCGGGCCTTTTCGCGAATATCTGCCTCCGTATCGCGGGCAATCCCGAGATCAAGCGCCGTTGCGCCTGCGGCCTCAATCATCGCACCGATCAGCAGGCTGTTGGAGGAAATGATCTGGCTTTCGCCAACTGGCTCGCCGGGCCGAACCAGTTCGTCGCCGGTGGAAAGCAGAGCAATGACGGGTTTGCGCCGTACAGTCACCCAGGGAATATTCATCGCGGCCAGCAGGCCAATATCGCGAGCGGTGAGCCGTCTCGGCGCAATGAGGCCGACTTCCCCCTCTTTGAAATCGAGCCCGGCAGGCCGGACGTAAGTGCCTTTTGCCGCCCCCTCTTTCACGGTTACCTGCCCGGAACCAAACTCGGTATCTTCCTGAATGATGATCGTGTCTGCCCCGGCAGGGAGCGGGGCGCCGGTAAAGATGCGAACCGCTTCGCCTGTTTTCATCACGCCTGTAAAACATCCGCCCGCCGCCACTTCGCCAATAATATTGAGGGTGACAGGAACCATGGTCACATCAGCCGCACGGACAGCAAAGCCATCCATCGCGGACATGTCAGCGGGCGGCTGGGTGCGGCGAGGGCGGATGTCATCGGCAATAACCCGGCCAAGGGCGGCGCTGATCGGGATCACTTCCGTCCCAACGGGGGTGAGGTCCTGAAGGATTTTCTCCCGCGCTTCATCTACAGATATCATATCGCTTCGTAAGTTCCCGATTTTCCGCCTTTTTTAAGGAGAAGGCGAGTGTCGGTTATCACCATCGCCCGATCCACAGCCTTGCACATGTCGTAGATGGTCAGCGCGGCGACGGAGGCGGCCGTCAATGCTTCCATTTCAACACCTGTGCGACCCTTCAGCTTGCAGCTTGCCTGCACCTCGATAGCGCTATCGTCTTCATGGATGAGAAATTCAATCGTCACATTACTGAGTGCAAGCGGGTGGCAGAGTGGGATCAGATCGGCGGTTTTCTTGGCGGCCATAATCCCTGCCAGACGGGCTACGCCGAGGACATCTCCCTTTTTCGCATCGCCCGCGCAGATGAGTTTCAATGTTTCCGGCGTCATGCGGATGGTGGCGGTGGCAGTGGCCTCTCGTTCGGTTACGTCCTTGCTGCCGACATCGACCATATGGGCATCGCCCTTGTTATCGAAATGGGTCAGCTTGCTCATGGGATCCGTTTCCCTAGTTTCGCGACAACAGGGCCCGCACGGCGCTTGTCACATCCTCCTGCCGCATCAGGGATTCGCCGACAAGAAAACAGCCACATCCTGCTTTTGCCATGCGCGCAAGATCGGCCGGAGTGTAAAGGCCGCTTTCACTGACGGCAAGGCATCCCTTCGGCAGGCCAGATGCCAGTTTCTCCGTAGTGGAGATATCAACCTCCAGTGTCTTGAGGTTACGGTTGTTAATGCCGATGAGCGGGCTTTTAAGTTTTACGGCGCGTTCCAATTCTTCCGCGTCATGAACCTCGATCAGTACATCCATACCCCATTCATGGGCGATACTCTCAAGCTCCGCCGCTTGGCCATCCTCAAGCGCGGCCATAATCAGCAGGATACAGTCCGCGCCGAGAGCGCGGGCCTCAACAACCTGATAGGGATCGAGCATGAAATCCTTACGCAGGACAGGCAATGAGACGGCCGCGCGCGCCGCCACCAGATACTCATCCGCCCCCTGGAAATAAGGAATGTCGGTTAGGACGGAAAGGCAGGCGGCCCCGCCTGCCTCATAGGCTTTTGCAAGGCTTGGCGGATCAAAATCGGCGCGGATCAGACCCTTGGAGGGGGAGGCTTTCTTGATCTCTGCAATCAAACCGTAGTCCCCGGCATCCCGTTTGGCCTGTAATGCCTTGATAAAACCACGCGGGGCACCCGCCGTCCTGGCGGCGGCTTCCATATCGGATATCAAAATGCGGCTTTTGGTGGCGTGAATATGCTGGCGCTTATCATTGCAGATTTTCGCAAGAATGCTCATGCCGCGGCTCCCGGCTCGTTGGAGATGCGTTTCAGCGTTTCGAATGCGTTAAGCGCTGCGCCGCTGTCAATCGACTGGCGGGCGAGATCAATTCCTTCCTCGACGCGGCTGCATTTGCCGCCGATCATGATGGCCGCTCCCGCATTCAGCAGGGTGATATCGCGATAGGGTCCTGCTTCCCCCTTCAGGACAGCCAGCAGGGCCGCTGCATTTTCTTGCGGTGTGCCGCCCTTGATGTCATCGAGGGAGACCCGGGTAAATCCGTATTGTTCTGGAGTAATCTCGAAACTGCTGATCGCGCCGTCTTTCATTTCCACGACCTGGGATGGGCCCGTGGTCGTTAGCTCATCAAGGCCGTCGGCGCCATGCATGACCCAGATATGGCTCGATCCCAGCTCACGCAGGGTCTCTGCCATAGGGCGCATCCAGGCAGGATCATAAACGCCAATCAACTGGCGTTTGACGGCCGCCGGGTTCGACATGACGCCCAGCAGGTTAAAAATCGTGCGGATGCCGAGCTCGCCGCGCGTCGGACCCACATGGCGCATGGCCCCGTGATGCCGATAGGCGACCATAAACCCGATGCCCGCCTCATGGACGGCGCGCTCTGTCAGGGCAAAATCACATTCTGTATTGATACCGAGAACGGCCTGCACATCCGCCGTGCCGGAGCGGGAGGAAGCGGCCTTGTTGCCATGCTTGGCGACGGGAACGCCTGCGCCCGCCGTGACGAAGGCGGCGGCGGTCGAGATATTGAGCGTGCCATGCCCGTCACCACCGGTGCCAACCACATCAACGGCATTCTCGGGGGCAGTGATATAGGTGGCCTTTTCGCGCAGGACGGAGACGCCGCCGATCAGTTCATCCACCGTTTCGCCGCGCAAATGCAGCCCCATCAGGAACGCGCCCATCTGCGAGGGGGTCGCATCGCCGGAGAGGATGATGTTGAAGGCGATCTTCGCCTCCTCCACGGAGAGGGTCTTGCCGGTCGCGATCTTCGCGATCAGCGCCTTGAAATCGGGTTGGACAGTGCTCATGCGGCGGCCTTGTTGTCCGGGCGGGTCAGATCGAGAAAATTACGCAGCAGATCATGCCCGTGTTCGGAAGCAATGCTTTCCGGATGGAACTGGACGCCATGGATGGGCTTTGATATGTGGCTGAGGCCCATAATTACGCCATCATCTGTCGTGGCCGTCACTTCCAGCGTGTTGGGTACAGTCTTGGGATCAATCGTCAGCGAATGATAGCGCGTTGCGGTAAAGCGGTTCGGCAAGCCTTTGAAGATACCAGTGCCATTATGGATAATTTCGGAGGTTTTGCCATGCATCAACTGATCGGCGCGGACGACCTTGCCGCCAAAAACCTGACCGATGGTCTGGTGTCCGAGACAGACGCCAAGCAGAGGAGTTCCCGTAACTGCCGCGCGCTTCACCACCTCGATACAGATACCTGCGCGGTCCGGATCGCAGGGGCCAGGAGAGAGGACGATGCCCGCAGGATCTTCGGAAAAGACCGCATCCACCGTCACAACATTGTTGCGGTAGACCTTGACCTCGGCGCCGAGCTCCCCCAGAAAATGCACAAGGTTGTAGGTGAAGCTATCGTAGTTATCAATTAACGTAATCATATCAATATTATATCACGATTTCTTAAGATTCGGAGCAGAATTTTTCATTCCTCGCCTCCTGGCAAGGACAAGAGCGCCAGTTTCGCTGATTTCGCCGTAAAATCAAGTATGCATTAGTTTGATAGAAAGGCGTGAGAACCGCTTTTATGCCTTGTTTACCATATTGAAATAGACTTAACATGAAAAAAGAACAGTAGATTGCGCGTGGATTAAGGCGAAGGGGCCCAGATTTTATGACATCCCCACACAAGGGAACCCGGCAAGAGGGAAGTGATGAGCCGGCGATGCTGTCGCGGGCGGATAAAATCACGTCTTCGCCGATTCGGATTCTCATTCTCTGCGTTGCCGTGCTGGTGATCAGTGTCAGCGGCGGCATTCTTATTGGCAAGCTTTTTGGGCCGGGGGACAAAGAAGGACCTGCAGAGCAAAGGACGGAGACGGCGGAGGAGTCCACTGGACATCCGGTGGCGGAGCGGTCTGCGAGTAGAAATGCGGAAGTTTCCCGCGATGGGGGGACGATGTCCGGCCCTGAGGACAATCGTTCCGGCGAGACGGGCAAGACGGCCAATCCATCGGAGACGGCCTTGCCCGATACGCCCGGGTATATCGCCGACCTGCCGCATCCGGCGTTCGAGGAAAAACTGCCCGTTGAGGAGCAGGATCAGGATAATAATACAGACGGGGATAAGCTGACGCCGGACCGGCCGTCACCTGTAACGTCGCCTCTGCCGGAAGGGACGCCAGCCTGGAAACGCTACGCGGCCCTCGCGCCGGAGCTGGATGGCCGACCGATGATCGCCATTGTCATTGATGATGTCGGCCTCAATATGCAGCGGGTCGAGGAGTTGAACAATCTTCCGGCGCTCCTGACACTTTCTTTTCTTCCCTATGCGCCAGGACTGCAGAAAAAGGTCGATATTTCCCGGGCCCGGGGCAATGAAGTGATGCTGCATTTGCCGATGGAGCCGACGAATGGCGATGTCAACCCCGGGCCGGATGCACTGTTGACCAGCCTTGACGATACGGAGTTGCTGCGCCGGACACAGCTCAATCTCGACCGTTTCACCGGCTATGTCGGCGTTAATAATCATATGGGCAGTCGCTTTACTGCGGACGAGCGGGCAATGGCCATTGTTATGGATGAAATGTCGAAACGGGGGCTGTTGTTCCTTGATTCAAAAACAACAGCCGCCTCCAAAGGCTATCGTCTGGCGGTGGAACGGGGCATGCCGTCCGTCAAGCGGGATTATTTTATTGACCACGTGATCGATGAGACGGCGATCCTCGCCCAGCTCGCCAAGGTTGAGGCGTCGGCGATGCAAAGGGGCGTTGTGATTGCCATCGGCCATCCGCATCCGGAAACCATCCGGGTGCTGCAAAAATGGGTGCCGGACGCAACAAGAAAAGGGTTTCTGTTCGTCCCGGTGAGCGTGGTAACCGGGCTCACCTTCAATGGATAATGCTTAGCCGGTTTTAGTCGTGATCAGCGATTACCCCGGCCCGTATCAGCAGCATAACGAATGGCTTCCTGCGCGGCGCGGACAAGGGCTTTTGCCTTGTTGACCGTTTCCTGATACTCGGCTTCCGGATCGCTGTCGGCAACGACGCCGCCGCCCGCCTGAATATACACCTTGCCATCTTTCACGAGCGCGGTGCGCAGCGCAATACAGGTATCCATGGAACCGTTGGCGGACAAATAGCCGACCGCCCCGGCATAAATGCCCCGGCGGCTCTTTTCCAGCTCATCAATGATCTCCATCGCGCGGACCTTGGGCGCGCCTGAAACGGTTCCTGCCGGGAAACCGGCTTTCAGCGCATCAACCGCCGTCAGGCCTTCGGAAATTTCGCCTTCCACATTGGAGACAATATGCATGACATGGGAATAATTCTCGATGGCCATTTTCTCGGTCACTGTCACAGTACCGATTTTGGCGACGCGACCGACATCGTTGCGCCCGAGATCGAGCAGCATGAGATGCTCCGCCAGCTCCTTCGGATCAGACAGCAGATCTTCGGCCAGCGCCGCATCTTCGGCGGCGGTAGCGCCGCGCGGACGGGTTCCGGCGATGGGACGGACGGTCACCTTGCCCTCGCGCAGCCGGACGAGAATTTCCGGGCTGGACCCGACAATCGAGAAATTGCCGAAATTCAGATAAAACATGAAGGGGGACGGGTTGGTGCGTCGCAGCGCCCGGTAAAGCGCGAGAGGGGGAAGCTCGAATGGAAGTTCGAACCGCTGCGAGGGGACGACCTGGAAGATATCACCGGCGCGGATATATTCCTTCGCCTTCTCCACCATTGCATAATATTCCTCACGCGTCGTGTTGGACGTGGGTTCCGGCAGATCAAGCTGACCCGCGTCAAGCGTGGCGGAATGGGGCAGGCTGCGTTCAAAATCATGGACGGCATCGGCAATCCGCTCCGCCGCATGATTATAGGCATCCTGCGCCGACCGGCCATCCCCGGCCCAGACGGGCGTGACAATTGTCACCAGATCGAGAATAGAATCGAAAATCGCCATTACCGTCGGGCGAATGAACATACCTTCCGGGATTTTGAGATCATCCGGATTGCCGTCGGGAATCTTTTCCATCAGCCGCACGGTCTCATAGGACATGTAGCCGACCAGTCCGGCGGCCATGGGCGGCAGGTTCGGCGGCAGGTCAATCCGGCTTTCGTCAAACAGGGATTGCAGGCTATCCAGCACCGGTTCATCGCAGGCAATATAGGCGTCGGGATCAAAGCGGGCCATGCGATTGATGCGCGCCTCGTTCCCGTCGCAGCGCCAGATCAGGTCCGGCTTCAGCCCAATGATGGAATAGCGGCCCCGCACCGCGCCCCCCTCGACGGATTCCAGCAGGAAGGAATTGGGCTGTCCTTCCGCGAGCTTCATCACCGCAGAAACGGGCGTTTCCAGATCGGCGACCAGCGTTGTCCAGACGATCTGCGATTTTCCGCTTTCGTGTGTTTTCTTGAAATCGGCAAAGCTTGGCTGA
This sequence comes from Sneathiella sp., assembly GCF_002694385.1. Classification (GTDB taxonomy): domain Bacteria; phylum Pseudomonadota; class Alphaproteobacteria; order Sneathiellales; family Sneathiellaceae; genus Sneathiella. The sequence goes on along the minus strand of NZ_NZMB01000016.1, from coordinate 155,397 downwards.
ATGGACATGGGTTTAGAAATATTCCTGGATCAGCTCTTCCTTGACGGACATACCGATCTCTTTCTGAAGATGATTTTCATATTCGGCAACAATACCGGCGCGCAGGCTGTTCATAATCCGGCCGGATATCTGTGTGAACATTTCCTTGTCCGTCTCAGGATCGGCGGGAATAACCTGATTGAGGCCGTATAGGAGAGTACCATTGCCCTCCTTGTTGACGCTCACGCCGTAGGCACCCGGCTGCAGGGTGAACAGGTCCTCCAACGCTGCAGGTGACAGTTCTCCCTCCATTTCGTTGCGTAGCGCAGCTGTGGATGTTTGCACAGGCAGCGACAACTCCGCCGCAATTGCCTCAAGGCTTTCGCCCTTCTCCAGCCGGTCTTGCAGGGCCTCCGCTTTTTTCACGGTTTCTTGGTGTCGCCAGCTATTCTGCCAATCCTGGATCGCCTGGTCTTTTACCTCTGCGAGTGGTTTGACCGCCGCGTCCTCAACGGCGTTGACGGCAAGGGAATAATAGCCCCCGCCCGCGAGCTCGCTTACCTCCGGCTCATCCTCCGTCGTTCGGGCGAAGGCTTCGCTCAGGAAGCCCGGTGATTGAGGAAGGTCCGCTGCCGCATCACCGGATTTCTGAAGACCGTTCGCATCAATCCAGTCCGTGGTGACAACTTTAAAGCCGAGTGTCTGCGCGGCATCGGCGAGTGTTGCGCCGCCGGCAAATTCATCTTCAAGTTTTGCCGCCCGATCATACAGCAGATCATGGGACCGTTGAAGCTGCAGTTCCTGTTTGAGGTCATCCTTGACATCGGCGAAGCTGCGCGCTTCCCCGGGTTCGATGTCGGTGACTGTTGCGAGATGCCATCCGAGGACCGTTTTGACAGGCTCCGTAACGGCATCTTTTTGCAGCGCGAAGATAGGCCCTTGTAATTCCGGTAGCAGGTCGTTGGGGGAGACCACTCCAAGATTTATATCTGTGGTGGTGAGTTGCAGATCGGACATGGCGACATCGGCAAAGCTCTGCCCTTCGGTGATTTTTGCCTGTGCGGCCTTGGCCGCATCCTCAGTTTCGAAAATCATTTGCTGGACGGTACGTTTCTCAGGAATGTCAAATTCTTCCTTCCGGGCCTCATAGTCGGCCTGCAATTCGTCATCGGAGATTTCCGTCTCCGCCGCGACACTTGCCGGGGTCAGCAGGATATAGCTGATCTTGCGGTATTCAGGGGCCGTGTAGTTTTCCGGGTTGTCATCCACCAGGGTCTGCAATTCTTCATCCGTCGGAGCAGGAGCAAAACCAATACTGCTGTCGAGGATGTTGATATAATCCGCCGAGCGTTTTTCCCCAATAAATCCGTAAATGGTATCGGTGAGGGGCGCAGGCGCCTCGGCAATACCAAGGGGGAGGGAGCCGAAAAGCTGCTCACCGGTGATATTGTTGCGGACAATTTCGACATACTGAGCTTCGCTATAGCCGTTTTGCGCCAGGAACTGTTCAAACATAATGCGGTCAAACTGGTTGAACTGGTTCTGGAAAGCGGGCTGGCTGCGGATAACGTTGCGAATGGCATCATCATCGGCGTTGAGCCCCATGCTGCGGGTTTTTTCTGCAATAAGGGCGCGCGATGCAATCTGATTGATGGTCATCTGGGCAAGGCCGAACTGTCGCGCCTGTTCCTGTGTCAGCTGCGTGCCGAAACGCTGGGACAGGATATTCAGGTTCCGCTGATAATCGCGCTGGAATTCACCAAGAGATACCCGTGTTTTGCCGACTTCAATCACGTTGCTGCCGACAGAGCTTGTCAGCATGTCGCCGCCAATCCCCCAGACGGCAAAACTCGCCACCAGAAGAAGCAGCAACCCCTTTGCGAGCCATCCGCTGGCCCCTTTTCGCATCGCGTGAAGCATGATTTCCGTCTACCAGACCCTGTTTAAGTTCAATCGCATCCGTTCCGGCCAGAAGTGCAGGCCGGGCGCGGCAGATTATAGGAGCCACGGGACAGGGGGCAACATTGAATTTTGCAAAGCGGTATCTTTCTTTGGTAAAAAATGGCATATGAAGCGGAATATATAGCATATGTCCCCATTATTTCAGGATTTAGGAAGAAGATGTCACAGCAAAGACGCCCGCTGATTGCCGGAAACTGGAAAATGAACGGTCTGGCAGCCGCCACCGGCGAATTCATCGAACTGGTTCGCCTGTCAAAAGAGAAAGATAACCCGGCCTGCGATATATTGATCTGCCCGCCGGCAACTCTGATCTCGAAGATGGCCGATCTGGCCAAGGGCAGTTCCGTCGCCATTGGCGGACAGGATTGCCATGCGGCAGAAAGTGGCGCCCATACCGGTGATATCGCCGCAGAAATGATCAAGGATGCGGGCGGCAGTCACTGCATCGTCGGCCATTCGGAGCGGCGCGCCGATCACAATGAAAGTAATGCCACTGTTAAAGCAAAAGCGGAGGCGGCCCTCCGGGCGGGACTTGTCGCCATTGTCTGCGTCGGGGAAACACTGGCGGAGCGGGAGGCGGACAGGACCCTCGATATTATCAGTGATCAGGTGAAAAACTCTTTGCCCGCCGGGGCAACAGCGGCCAATACGGTTATCGCCTATGAACCGGTCTGGGCCATCGGCACCGGAAAAACGCCCACCCCACTGGATGTGGCAGCGGTCCATGCCCATATCCGGAAAGAGTTGGGCACCCTTATGCATGATTCGGCCGCTGTTCGCGTTCTCTATGGCGGATCCGTCAAGGGCAGCAATGCGGCAGAGCTTATGGCCGTCGAGAATGTGGATGGTGCGCTGGTGGGCGGGGCGAGTCTCAAAGCGGCTGATTTCTGGCCGATCGTTGAAACATCGATCTAAAAATCGCCCGGAAAGTGACTAGCATTCAGTCCGGCTTTGGTGTAGAAGCCGGTCTATATTTGTCTATGGCGGCGATTTCCGCCCGGTAATTCAGGATTGAAGAGAATGGAAACTGTCCTTCTGGTCATTCATATTGTCATTGCGGTTGCTATTGTCGGTGTTGTGCTGTTGCAGCGCTCGGAAGGTGGCGCGCTTGGCATTGGCGGCAGCGGCGGTACCATGACAACGCGTGGGGCGGCCAACTTCCTGACCCGGACGACGGCCGGGCTGGCGGCAGCTTTCATGTTGACGAGCATTATGCTCGCTTTTGTCAGCGGCACCCATACCGAACCGACCTCAATTCTCGATGTGCCGTCGACGGCAGCTCCGACGAGTGGAAGTGAGGTGCCGACGGCCCCCACTGCTCCGGCCGAACCGTCGGCGCCGCTGTCGCAATAAGCGGTATCATTCCCGAAAAAATTCAGAGGCGGCGAAATGGCCGCCTCTTTTACTTCACGTCGTTTACAGAATTGGTTATAACGTAGCTCCATGGCTCGGTTCATTTTCATTACCGGTGGTGTGGTTTCCTCACTTGGCAAGGGTCTCGCAGGGGCGGCGCTCGCATCCCTCCTGCAAGCGCGCGGCTTCAAGGTGAGAATGCGCAAGCTGGATCCCTATATCAATGTCGATCCCGGCACCATGAACCCGTATGAACATGGCGAATGCTATGTCACCGATGACGGGGCGGAGACGGATCTCGATCTTGGTCATTATGAACGTTTCACCGGCGTTCCCTCCCGCCAGACGGATAACGTCACAACGGGACGCATCTACCAGACAGTTATCCGCAAGGAACGCCGCGGCGACTATCTTGGCGGCACGGTGCAGGTCATTCCGCATATCACCAATGCCATCAAGGAATTTGCGACGGCCAATCTGGAAGATGAGGATTTCGTCCTTGTCGAGATTGGCGGCACCGTTGGCGATATCGAAGGGCTGCCGTTTCTCGAAGCCATCCGCCAGCTTGGCTATGAACTGCGGGACAACGCCGTTTTCATTCATCTGACGCTGCTGCCCTATATTGCCGCCGCAAAGGAACTGAAAACCAAGCCGACGCAGCATTCGGTGAAAGAATTACGCTCCATCGGTATCCAGCCCGATATTCTCCTCTGCCGGAGCGAGCAGCCGATTCCCCAGGGTCAACGGCGCAAGATTGGCCTGTTCTGCAATGTTCCAGAAGAGGCGGTCATTCAGGCGCTGGACGTCAAGACCATCTATGAAGTACCTCTCAGCTATCATGAGGAAGGCTTTGACGAACAGGTCTTGAAAGCTTTCGGCATTAACGATGCACCGAAGCCGGATTTGTCCGTCTGGCATAATATCGTGAACCGGGTGCTGCATCCGGAAGGCGAGGTGAATGTCGCCGTTGTCGGCAAATATATCGAATTGCAGGACGCCTATAAATCTCTCAATGAATCCCTGATCCACGGCGGTATCGCCAATAATGTGCGGGTTAATGTCAAATGGGTGGAATCGGAACAGTTTGAAAATGCCGAAACCTCTCCCGCGGCGGTGATCGGGGAAGCCCACGCCATTCTGGTTCCCGGCGGCTTTGGCGAGCGAGGGGCCGAAGGCAAGATCAGGGCAGTGCAATATGCGCGCGAAGCGAAAATTCCCTATTTCGGTATTTGTTTTGGTATGCAGATGGCGGTGATTGAAGGCTGCCGCCACCTCGCCGGTTTGCCGAAAGCCGGCACATCCGAATTTGGCCATTACGATCCCAATGTGGTCGGGCTGATGACGGAATGGACACGCGGCAACAAGACGGAAGTGCGCCGGGAAGGAGACGATCTTGGTGGCACCATGCGGCTTGGCTCCTATCCCTGTAATCTTGTTCCGGGTTCCCATGTTGCGGAAATTTATGGCGCGGATCGGGTTGATGAACGTCACCGTCACCGTTACGAGGTGAATATCGCCTATAAAGATGTGCTGGAAAAGGTGGGCTATAAATTTTCCGGCCTGTCGCCCGATGGCGACCTGCCTGAAATTGTCGAAATCACCGATCATCCCTGGTTTATTGGCGTTCAGTTCCATCCTGAGTTAAAATCGAAGCCCTTCGCGCCGCACCCGCTTTTTGAAAGCTTTATCGAGGCGGCGGTCAAACAGTCAAGGCTGGTTTAAAAATGGTTGAAACGCATCACGTTCAAATCGGCAATCTTACTGTCGGCAATGATTTACCGCTCGCGCTGATTGCCGGACCCTGTCAGATGGAAAGCATGATCCATGCGATGGACATGGCCGGTCGTCTTTATGAGATGACGCAGAAGCTCGGCATGGGGCTTGTCTATAAAACCTCCTTTGACAAGGCCAACCGCACGTCCCTGTCGGCGGAGCGGGGACTTGGTCTCGACGGGGCGATCCCGGTGTTCGAACGGATCAGGAGTGAATTCGGCATTCCCGTCCTGACGGATGTGCATCTGCCGGAGCATTGCGCCGCCCTCGGTGATGCGGTGGATGTTCTTCAGATTCCGGCCTTTCTTTGCCGTCAGACAGACCTGCTCATCGCCGCTGCAAAAACCGGTAAGGTGATCAATGTCAAGAAGGGGCAGTTTCTTGCCCCCTGGGACATGAAAAATGTCGCCGACAAGCTTATAAATAGCGGCAATAACCGCATATTGCTCACTGAACGCGGCGCGAGCTTCGGTTATAATACGCTGGTCTCCGATATGCGCAGCCTCGCCATCATGGCGGAACAGACCGGCCAGCCCATCGTCTTTGACGCCACCCATTCCGTCCAGCAGCCGGGCGGGCAGGGAACATCGTCGGGCGGGCAGCGGGAATTTGTACCCATCCTCGCGCGGGCCGCCGTCGCCGTGGGGGTGGCGATGGTGTTCATGGAAACTCATCAGGATCCGGACAATGCCCCTTCCGACGGACCGAACATGGTACCCATTGATCAAATGGAGGGGCTGCTCACCACGCTTCAGAAATTTGATCACCTGGCAAAGAATTTTTAGAAACAGACGGGAATAGCTTTGATGAGTGCAATTATTGATATTATCGGTCGTGAAATTCTGGACAGTCGCGGTAATCCGACAGTTGAGGTCGACGTTATTCTGGAAAGCGGCGCGTTTGGCCGGGCCATGGTTCCCTCCGGCGCGTCAACCGGCGCACATGAAGCGGTCGAGCTGCGGGATGGCGATGCGAGCCGTTATGGCGGTAAAGGTGTTCTGAAGGCAGTTGAGTCCGTGAACGGCGAGATTTTTGATATTCTCTCTGGTCGCGATGCGGATGACCAGATTGCGCTCGACCGGGCGATGATCGCGCTCGACGGGACCGAGAACAAGGGCCGTCTTGGCGCCAATGCGATCCTTGGAGTCAGCCTCGCTCTTGCCCGCGCTGCGGCGGAAGACAGTGGTCTGCCGCTTTACCGCTATGTCGGCGGTGCGTCGGCCCGCACGCTGCCGGTGCCGATGATGAACATCATCAATGGCGGCGAACATGCCGATAACCCTATTGATATTCAGGAATTCATGATCATGCCGGTTTCCGCGGCGACATGCGCGGATGCTATTCGCATGGGATCGGAGGTCTTCCAGACCTTGAAAAAAGAACTTTCCAAGGCCGGTCACAACACCAATGTCGGCGATGAGGGCGGCTTTGCCCCGAATATCGCCAGCACCCGTGATGCCCTTGATTTTATCATGAAATCCATTGAAGGCGCAGGCTATAAGCCGGGAGAGGATGTCTATCTCGCTCTTGATGCGGCCTCGACCGAGTTCTTCAGGGATGGGAAATATCATCTCAAAGGGGAAGGTAAGGTGCTGGAAGCCGGAGAAATGGTCGATTATTACGCCGCGCTGGTTGGCGATTATCCGATCATCTCCATCGAAGACGGGATGAGCGAAGATGACTGGCAAGGCTGGAAGCTGCTGACGGACAAAATCGGCAACCGCGTCCAGCTTGTCGGCGATGACCTGTTTGTGACTAACCCGAAACGGCTCAGGGACGGTATCACGAAGGGTGTTGCCAACTCGATCCTCGTGAAGGTCAATCAGATCGGCTCCCTCACGGAAACGCTGGAAGCAGTGGAAATGGCGCATAAGGCCCGCTACACGGCTGTGATGTCGCATCGCTCCGGCGAGACGGAGGACTCCACGATCGCCGATCTTGCTGTTGCCACCAACTGCGGCCAGATCAAGACAGGCAGCCTCAGCCGGTCCGACCGGCTCGCGAAATACAACCAGCTTATCCGTATTGAGCAGGAATTGGGCGATGCCGCCGAATATGCCGGCCGCAGCATCCTGAAGGGATAAGTCCCGTGACGGGCGAGACGACCGATCTTGCGGCGCTCGCCCTAAAAACACAGGAAGTCTATGAACGCAGCGCGGAAATTTTCGATACGCTGCGTGATAAATCCCTGTTCGAGAGGGGCTGGCTTGATCGGTTTCTCTCGCTCCTTCCTGAACACCCTGCTATTCTCGATCTCGGCTGCGGTTCGGCGGAGCCCATTGCCGCCTATCTCATAAGGTGCAAGGCACGGGTTACGGGACTGGATGCCTCAAGCGCCATGATCCATCTTGCCCGCACGCGTTATCCGAAAGGCGACTGGCGTGTAGCGGATATGCGGGCCCTTGATCTCACGGAGCGATTTGATGGCATTCTTGGCTGGGACAGCTTCTTCCACCTGACGGGGGATGAACAGAGGGCTTTGCTGCCCCGTATGGCGGGGCATTTACGCCCGGGCGGGCTGTTGATGCTGACTGTCGGCCCGGGAGACGGGGAGGTGGGCGGGCATGTTGGCGACGACCCTGTCTACCACGCCAGCCTTTCTATCGACGAATATGGGCTGCTTCTTGACAGAGCAGGGATGGCATTACTCGATTTTGTAGCCGAAGATCCCGGCTGTCACGGCCGTTCTGTTCTGCTGGCGCAGCGCGCCGCCTGATGTTTCGACGCTATCATGTTTGACAGAAAACTCTTCATTTAAGCGTGTTTTTTGCTGAAATTAAAACAACTATATATTGAAATAAAATCTTCTCACCACATCTTTAGCGGGATATTCAAGATGAGGAGAATTCACATGACACATCAGCTATCGAAAGAAGGGGCGGATTTTATCAAAAGCATGGAAGGGCTGCGCCTCGATGCCTATCTGGACAGTGCCGGAGTACTGACCATAGGCTATGGGCATACCGGCGGCGATGTCCACAGTGGACAACAGATATCGCAGGCGGAGGCCGACAGCTATTTCTCCAAGGATATTGGCTGGGCGGTCACGGCAGTGAGCTCTTCCGTTAAGGTGCCCTTAAATCAGGCGCAGTTCGATGCGCTGGTGTCTTTTACCTTTAATGTGGGAGATGGGGCGTTTCGCAGTTCGACGCTTTTAAAAAAGCTGAATGCAGGCGACACATCGGCTGTGCCGGATGAGATGAACCGCTGGGTTTATGCGGGAGAGAAGAAAGGGATCATCGCAGATTTTGTCCGCTGGGCTCATCTGGGAAGCGGTAAAGAAGTTTCAAGCGTTCTCAAAAAACGACGGGAAAGGGAAGGCAAACTGTTTTCAAAGGGCGTATATGCATAACTGTAGCGTAACCAAAATAATGGCTTTTCCACGATTTATGCTACTCTTTCAGGTGATTTGTAACTATTTTTGAAGCCGGATCAGTTTACGGTTGACCTGGTCAGGTCTATTTGATTCACTGGCGCCATGACCGTCAGCCACGAGATAAAAAAGCGCGCAAAAGCAGGGATCGGACCGATCCTCGGNATTCTTGCGGTCGCCTATTTCAGCTANCANCTGATCGANGGNGATCGGGGGCTGTTNGCCTATCTCAAANTNCAGCATGATATNGAGCGGGCGGAAGATGTCTATCGCATCACGGAACAGGANAAGCAGACCCTNGANAANCGGGTAGATNTGCTCCGNCCCGAGAATCTGGATNTNGATATGCTGGANGANCGNAGCCGGGANGTCCTNGGTCTGGCGCATCCGGACGAGATTGTCATATACCGCAANTAACGGCTTTTTCCGTTTGTTGATTTTTTCTGTCTTATGNNTGTCCCTCGGCGGGCATTTGTTGCGTGAANNAGAGGTCGGGCANNANGTTTCTTTCTTCANTTAATATTTAACTCNATNTNAGGTTAAATATTNNNTNTNTTGCTCGCANTTGCAGCAATTAACTTGTTANTNGTTAAATAATAAAATCTGCTTGTCTAAAGCAGTACAGTCCTCCACATTTCAAGTTAAATATTGCATTGGTTTCAGGGCCGCAGGGATGCCCTGATCNTCACATTGAACGGGAGATATCATGGCACGACAAGCCGCGAGCCGGACNAAATCCGCCACCGCCAGCACCAAGAAACANGCGACAGANGGACGCAAGTCCGCCTCTAAAATTTCGCAGGANGANATCCGCAAATTTTATTGGGATATGTTGCTGATCCGCCGCTTTGAAGAGAAGGCGGGNCAGATNTACGGCATGGGCCTGATCGGNGGNTTNTGCCATCTTTATATTGGTCAGGANGCNGTTGTGGTCGGNATGAAATCGGCNATTACGGANGATGANGCNGTCATTACATCTTATCGCGATCATGGACATATGCTNGCCTGCGGCATGGATCCGAAAGGGGTCATGGCCGAACTTACCGGGCGCGAGGGCGGCTATTCCAAGGGCAAGGGCGGNTCCATGCATATGTTCTCGCGGGAGGCGAACTTCTTTGGCGGCCACGGGATNGTNGGCGCNTGNGTNCCGCTNGGNACGGGNCTNGCNTTCAGCCAGAAGTATCAGGATACGAAAAANNTCACCCTGTGCTANATGGGCGATGGCACCGTCAATCAGGGGCAGGTTTATGAGGCNTTCAACATGGCNGANNTNTGGAANCTGCCGGTTGTNTATGTNATCGAGAATAATGAATATGCCATGGGNACATCGGTCAAACGCTCCTCCGCCCAGACNGANCTNTACCGNCGCGGCGAAAGCTTCAATGTNCCNGGAGAGCAGGTGGACGGCATGGATNTCTTCGCCGTNGCCGAGGCNGGNCGTAAGGCCGTCGANTGGGTGAGNANCGGCAAGGGNCCCTATATCCTTGAGATGAANACNTANCGCTANCGTGGCCATTCCATGTCCGATCCGGCGAAATANCGCTCNAAGGAAGAGGTCAACAAAAAGCGGGCCGAGCATGACCCCATAGACCATTTGCGCCAGNATATGCTGGATAAAAAGGTGAATACGGAGGATGAGCTCAAAGAAGTNGATCGCAAGATCAAGGCGATCATCGCCGATGCGGTCGANTTNGCNCAGAANAGTCCGGAGCCGCAGCCGGAAGAGCTTTATACGGATGTTGTGGCCTGAGNGCCGATCAGNTTGAGAGGACAGAATAGATGCCAACTGAAATTTTGATGCCGGCNCTGTCGCCGACCATGACCGAAGGCAANCTGGCCCGCTGGCTGGTCAAGGAAGGGGATACGGTCAGTTCCGGCGATGTCCTTGCCGAAATCGAAACGGACAAGGCNACAATGGAAGTGGAAGCCGTGGANGAGGGGACAATCGGNAAGATANTGATCGNGGGTGAAACCGANAATGTTGCCGTGAACACGCCTATCGCCCTGCTNCTGGAAGAGGGGGAGAGCGCGGACGATCTGGAGGATTTCACNCCATCTGCCGCTCCGGCACGNGCTTCTGGAGACGCNGATGAAGATGANGACGCGGCGGAGGCGGANCAGCAGGCNAAGGCCGATGTCGTCCGTNTCAGCAGCGAAGAGCCGCATGAAGCNTATGATGCGAGTGGTGAAATCCCGGCGGGCACGGAAATGGTCAANATGACGGTGCGTGAAGCGCTTCGTGATGCCATGGCNGAGGAAATGCGTAAAGACGATCGCGTCTTTGTCATGGGTGAGGAAGTCGCCGAATATCAGGGCGCCTATAAGGTGACGCAGGGGCTGCTCGATGANTTCGGCGCGCGGCGGGTCATAGATACGCCAATTACCGAGCATGGCTTNGCCGGTGTCGGCGTNGGGGCGGCCTTTCATGGGTTGCGGCCGATTGTCGANTTNATGACCTTCAANTTNGCCATGCAGGCCATTGACCAGATTGTCAACTCCGCCGCCAAGACACGCTATATGTCCGGCGGNCAGATGTCGGCTCCAATTGTCTTTCGCGGGCCGAACGGCGCGGCATCGCGCGTTGCGGCGCAACATTCNCAATGCTANGCCGCCTGGTATTCCCATGTGCCGGGGTTGATCGTCATTGCNCCTCATTCGGCGGCGGATGCGAAGGGCTTGCTGAAGGCCGCTATCCGCAATTCCAATCCGGTCATCTTCCTGGAAAATGAAATTCTCTATGGGCAGAGTTTCGAGGTGCCCGTACTGGATGATTTCGTGCTGCCCATCGGTAAGGCGAAAATCGCGCGGCCGGGTGATGACGTAACCATTGTGTCGTTTGGCATGGGCATGCGCTATTCACTGGAGGCGGCGGAAAAGCTTGCGGAAGAAGGAATTGAGGCAGAGGTCATTGATCTTCGCACCATCCGGCCGATGGATATGGACACGGTTCTGGCCTCCGTCCGCAAGACCAACCGCTGTATCACGGTGGAGGAGGGGTGGCCGCAAAGCGGTATCGGGGCCGAAATCTCGGCGCAGATCATGCAACATGCCTTTGATTATCTGGATGCGCCTGTGCTGCGGATTACAGGCAAGGATGTGCCCATGCCCTATGCGGCCAATCTTGAAAAACTGGCCTTGCCGAGCGCGGCGGAAGTGGCCGAAGCGGCAAAAGCCGTCTGTTATCGCGATTAAGGAGGGCGACAATGCCGATTACCATTACAATGCCCGCCCTCTCGCCGACCATGACAGAGGGCAAGCTTGCCAACTGGCAGATAAAGGAGGGCGATACCGTCACCGCCGGGGATGTGCTCGCTGAAATCGAGACGGACAAGGCGACGATGGAGGTGGAAGCCGTTGATGAGGGCACCCTTGGCAAGATCCTTGTTGAGGGCGGCACTGAAAATGTTGCCGTCAATACGCCCATCGCAATCCTGCTGGAAGAGGGGGAGGATGCCTCCGCCCTTGAGGGTTACGACGCGGGATCAGCTCCGGAATCTAAGAAAAATAAATCCGGAGACTCTTCGAAGAAAGACGAGACACCGAAAAAGAAAGTGGATGAAGCCGAGCTGGAAAAGGCGGGCACCACTGAGGCCGCCGAAGTCAAGGGAAGCAGCGGCCCGGCCCCAGTTACGAAGGAGGGCGAGCGTATCTTCTCCAGCCCACTTGCCCGTCGTATAGCCGCGGATGAAGGCCTTGATCTCAAGGCGATCAAAGGGAGCGGCCCGCACGGACGGATCATCAAGGCGGATGTTGAAAAGGCCATAGCCTCTGGCGGCGCCAAGGCCGAAACCGCATCAAAGGATGCTGCGGCCGCACAAACCGCAGCACCGCAGTCGGTAACGCCGCCGCCCGCCGGGGAATATGAGGAAATTCCCCTTACCAGCATGCGCAAGACAATTGCCCGCCGCCTTTCGGAGGCGAAGCAGACCATTCCGCATTTCTATCTAACCATTGATTGTGAGCTGGACAAGCTGCTGGCAATGCGCAAAGAGCTGAATGCCCGTTCCGATGAGTATAAAATATCGGTGAATGATTTTGTGATCCGTGCCTCCGCCCTTGCGCTGCGCAAGGTGCCGACAGCCAATGCCTGCTGGGGCGGCGATAAAATACTGCAATATAAGGATGTGGATATTTCCGTTGCCGTGGCCATTGACGGCGGGCTGATCACGCCGGTTGTCCGCAAGGCCGATCAGAAGGGCCTCGCCACGATTTCAAATGAAATGAAGGAACTGGCGGATAAGGCAAAGGCCGGAAAGCTGAAACCGGAAGAATATCAGGGGGGCTGTTTCTCCCTCTCCAATCTCGGCATGTATGGTATCCGGGAATTTTCCGCCGTTATCAATCCGCCGCAGGCTGCCATTCTCGCCGTGGGAGCAGGGGAAATGCGCCCTGTCGTCCGGGAGGGGGCCCTTGCCATGGCGACCCAGATGAGTGTAACTCTCTCCTGTGACCATCGGGTTATCGATGGTGCGCTCGGAGCGGAATTGCTCAAACATTTCAAAGGCTATATAGAAGAGCCGTTGACAATGATGCTGTAGAGTAGGAGACGGGTTATGAGTGAGTCGAAATTTGATCTGGTCGTCGTTGGTTCCGGTCCCGGAGGCTATGTGGCGGCGATCCGCTCGGCCCAGCTCGGCATGAAAACCGCGATCATCGAACGCGAGCATCTGGGGGGAATCTGTCTTAATTGGGGCTGTATCCCGACCAAGGCGCTGCTTCGGACCGCGGATATCTACACCCTGATCAAACACGCCGATACCTTTGGCATCAAGGTGGAAGGGGCTTCGGTTGATCTCAAGAAAACCGTCGCTCGCTCCCGTCAGGTGGCGGGGCAGCTTTCCGGCGGAGTGCAGCATCTGCTGAAAAAGAACAAGGTGACGGTCATCGATGGCCATGGCAAGCTTGCCGGGAAAGGCAAGGTGGAGGTCACGAAGGACGGCAAGGCCGTTTCCACCGTCACGGCGCAGCATATCATCCTCGCCACCGGCGCGCGGGCGCGGACCCTGCCGGGACTTGAGCCGGATGGCAAGCTGATCTGGACCTATAAGGAAGCGCTGGTGCCGGATGTCATGCCGAAGAAGCTGCTGGTTGTAGGCTCCGGCGCTATTGGAATTGAGTTCGCCAGCTTCTTCAATGCTCTGGGGGCTGATGTGACGGTTGTTGAGGTGATGGACCGCATTCTGCCCGTTGAGGATGAAGAGATTTCCGCATTTGCCGAAAAGTCTTTCAAAAAGCAGGGCATGACGATCCGTAAGGGAACGACTGTTTCCGATCTGAAGAAATCTGGCGGCAAGGTAACGGCTACCTTCAAGGATAAAAAGGACAAGACCTCGAGTGATACTTTTGACCGGGTGATCCTCGCTGTCGGCATTGTCGGCAATGTGGAGAATATCGGCCTTGAGGGCACCAAGGTGAAGGTTGAGAAGACCCATGTGGTGGTGGATGAATACTCCCGCACCGCAGAGCCTGGCGTTTATGCGATTGGCGATCTGACCGGCCCGCCCTGGCTGGCGCATAAGGCCTCCCATGAAGGGGTGATCTGCGTTGAAAAAATTGCCGGGGAAAAGGATGTCCATCCTCTTGATACGGGCAATATTCCGGGCTGCACCTATTGCCATCCGCAGGTGGCCTCTGTCGGTATGACGGAAGCGGCGGCGAAGGAAAAAGGCTATGAGATCAAAGTGGGCCGTTTCCCCTTCATCGGCAATGGCAAAGCTATCGCGCTTGGAGAACCGGAAGGCTTGATCAAGACGATATTTGATGCCAAAACCGGTGAAATGCTGGGGGCGCATATGGTTGGCGCAGAGGTGACTGAGCTTATTCAGGGCTACGGCATTGCCCGGCAGCTTGAAACAACAGAGCTGGATTTGATGCATACGGTATTTCCGCATCCGACCCTTTCGGAAATGATGCATGAATCCGTCCTTGACGCCTATGGTAAAGCAATCCATTTCTAGGGTATAAGGAAGAGAGTTTCTCATTCGAGACGATTGAAGGCGAGATGATGAACGAGATAACGCCGGTCAAACGCGTACGCCATCCGGAAAAGATGAACCGCCCGGATAATCCGATCCAGCGCAAACCAAGCTGGATACGGGTGAAGGCGCCTGTCTCGAAAACCTATCACGAGACGCGGGAGTTGATGCGCGGCCTTAACCTTACCACGGTGTGTGAGGAAGCGGCTTGCCCCAACATCGGGGAATGCTGGGCGAAAAAGCACGCGACCATGATGATCATGGGCGAGATTTGCACGCGGGCCTGTGCCTTCTGCAATGTCTCGACGGGAAAACCCAACCCTCTTGATCCGTTCGAGCCGTTCAATGTGGCGACCGCCGTCAAGACCATGGGGCTGAACCATGTGGTGATCACCTCCGTGGATCGGGACGATCTCAAGGACGGCGGGGCGCAGCATTTCGCAGAGGTGATTCAGGCAATCCGCGAAGCAGCGCCAGAGACGACGATTGAAATATTGACGCCGGATTTTCTTAAAAAGCCGGGGGCACTAGAAGTCGTTGTTGCGGCAAAGCCTGATGTCTTCAATCATAACCTGGAGACGGTGCCGAAACTCTATACCTCCGTTCGGCCCGGTGCGCGCTATTATCATTCGCTGCGCCTGCTGGAACGGGTGAAGGAGCTTGATCCCAACATGTTCACCAAATCGGGCCTGATGGTCGGGCTTGGCGAGACGAAGGATGAGGTGTCGCAGGTCATGGATGACATGCGTGTCGCCAATATTGACTTCATTACCATCGGGCAGTATCTGCAACCGACTGTCAAACATCACGCCATTGACCGTTTTGTGACACCGGATGAATTCGCTGTTCTGGAAAAGCAGGCCTATGCGAAGGGCTTCCTGATGGTGTCCGCCTCGCCGCTGACCCGCTCCAGCCATCATGCCGGAGAAGATTTTGCCAAGCTGAAAGCCGCGCGGGAGCGGGCAAACGTATCTCGAACCCGTCTATAAGCTGCCGGATAGCAAGTAGAGTATGCCAACACATGCCGAAAAGCGAGTTCTTCCCTACAAGCCGGAAGAGATGTTCGAACTGGTCGCCGCCATTGATAAATATCAGGAATTTCTGCCCTGGTGTATCGGTTCACGGATCAAGGAACGGCAGGAAAATATTGTCCTCGCCGATCTGGTGATCGGCTTCAAGCTGTTTCGCGAAAAATTCACCAGTCGCGTCACGCTTGATGAAGAGAATATGCGCATCGATGTGGAATATATGGACGGACCCTTCCGGTATCTCAATAACCACTGGGAATTCCGGCCGCATCCAAAGGGATGCGAAATCGATTTTTTTGTCGATTTCGAATTCCGTTCCATGATCCTGCAAAAGACCATCGGAATGTTGTTCAACGAAGCGGTGACGCGCATGATTTCCGCCTTTGAGGCCCGTGCCGCTGAAATTTATGGTCCCGGCAGCACGGGGGCTTGATCAGGCTTAGTTGCTGAGAGCTTTGTCTAGCATTTCAAGCGCTGTTTTGACGGTGGCGAGACGCACCTCGGAACGGCCGATGTCACCATAGAGCATTTTGCGATGCTCTTTGACGCCGCCCTCTTTTGTCGCGACAGCAAGATGGACAAGCCCAGCGGGTTTTCCGGGGGCGGCGCTGCCGGGTCCGGCGATCCCGGTAACGGCAACTGCGATATCGGTCCCCGAGACATTGACGGCCCCGAGCGCCATTTCGCGGGCCGTTTCTTCCGCTACGGCGCCCACACTCCTTAGTGTTTCCGTATTTACACCGAGAACAAGCGCCTTCGCCTTGTTGCTGTAGGTGACAAACCCGCGGTCAAAAACATCGGATGAGCCGGCAATATCGGTCAGCGCCCCACCGATCAAACCTCCGGTGCAGGATTCAGCGGTCGCCAGCTTCCATTTTTTTGCCCGGCATTTCGCCAGAACATCGGTTGCCAGTGCTTCTATGTCACTCTCAAAAATTCCCATAATAAACCCCTTTGATAAGTACCAGCAGGACCGAGGCGATCAGCCCTGCCACATAATCATCCAGCATAACGCCGAATGCTCCCTTGACCTTGCGGTCCAGCCAGCCGATGGGCCAAGGCTTCCAAATGTCAAGAAGACGGAATAATAGAAAAGTAATGATAATCATCACCGGGCTCAGGTCTGCCGCATGCAGGGCGAGCCAGATACCCGCCACCTCGTCAATTACCACCTCGCCCGGATCACTCTTGCCCGTCTTGTCGAGATAGATTTTCGTGCTCCACCAGCCGATGAAGAAGAGCAGGAGTGAGGCCGCACCGAGTGTCGGCGCGCCGTAAAAGTGAAAGATCAGAATACCAAAGGGCAACGCAGCAAGCGAGCCGACGGTGCCAGGCGCTTTCGGGCTGAGACCGCTCCAGAACCATGTGGAAAGGATGACGGCCGGATGCCAGAGGGGAAGGGGGGCTCGCTTGCCGTTCATTCGGGCAGCCTCACGGTTGCGATGGCCTGGGCTGCAATCCCTTCGCCCCGGCCGGTAAAGCCGAGCCTCTCCGTTGTCGTGCCCTTGATGGAAATACGTTCCTCGTCCAATCGCAGAATGTCGCCAATCCGCGTCCTCATGGCGGCGCGATACGGGCCGATACGCGGGGCTTCACAGATAATGGTGATATCCACATGGGAAATCATGCCGCCCCGTTTTGCAATCAATCCGGCAGCATGTTTCAGGAAACGATCGGAGGAGGCGCCTTTCCATTCCATGTCGGAGGGCGGGAAGTGAGTGCCGATATCGCCATCGCCAATGCTGCCGAGCAGGGCATCGGTCAGCGCATGAAGCGCGACATCCGCATCCGAATGCCCTTTCAGGCCTTTATTATGGGGAATATGAATGCCGCCCAACCAGACGCCATCCCCTTCGCAGAAGGCGTGCACATCAAAGCCGAATCCGTTGCGTATGTCGGTGAGGGGGTGGATAAAGGCGCGGCGTGCCCGTTCCACATCCTCCGCCGTCGTCACCTTGATATTGGCGGTATCTCCTTCGATGCGCAAAATCTCTATGCCTGCGCGTTCGGCAACGGCCGTGTCATCTGTCAGGGCCTCCCCTGCAAAGGTGCGATGGGCGGCGAGGATGGGAGCAAAGGCAAACCCCTGTGGCGTTTGCGCGGCAACAATGCTGTTGCGGTCAAGGGCGCCGGTAATTCGTTGTTCAGAAATGGTTTTCAGGCTGTCGGAAATCGTGAGGGCAGGGAGGACGGCCTCGGCTCCATTCTCCAGCGCTGCCAGTGTCCGGCTGATAAGATCATGACTCACAAAGGGGCGGGCGGCATCATGGATCAGGACAAAGCGGGGCCGCGATTCCAACAGGCTTTCCAGACCGGCGCGAACCGAATCCTGCCGTTCCACTCCGCCCGTAATTGGAGGCAGAAGGGATAGGCCCTCCGTCGCCTTGTCATAAAGAGTACGGTCGCCTTCTGCGATGACGATCTGAAGCTGGTCAATGCCGGGATGCGACAGAAACGCCTCAATCGTCCGGCGCAATATGGTTTTTCCTGCAACTTCAATATATTGCTTGGGAGTATCAAGGCCGGTCCGGGCGCCTTTTCCGGCGGCGACAATAAGGGCAATGTTCGTCATGCGCCGACAATAGGTCGCAGCGGCCGATGGTTCAATAAAATTGACGATGTTGCATGAAACTGTTGCGGTGCAGTAAAGAGCTGGTTATATTGCCTATTTATTAGTCATAATATTTATTGCTTAAAAAATGGTCATCACTTTAGGTTCCATAAAGATCGATCCACCGGTGTTGCTTGCGCCAATGGCGGGAATAACCGATCTTCCTTTCCGCCGCCTGGTCGCGCGCTATGGGGCCGGGCTTGTCTTTTCCGAAATGGTTGCCAGCAAGGCAATGGTGGCGGAGACACGGCGATCTTTACGTATTATCCGCGCAGGGGATGATGACCAGCCGATGGCTGTCCAACTTGCGGGCTGTGATCCCGACATCATGGCTGAGGCGGCGAAGCTGAATGAAGATATGGGCGCGCGGATCCTTGACATCAATATGGGCTGCCCGGTGAAGAAGGTGACATCCGGCATGGCCGGTTCCTCACTGATGCGGAGTTTGACACATGCCGCGAAAATCCTGAAGGCGACCGTGGAGGCTGTTCGCATTCCGGTGACGCTCAAAATGCGGACGGGCTGGGATGAAGAAAGCCGCAACGCGCCCGAACTGGCCCGTATTGCCGAAGATGTCGGCATCAGGATGCTGACAGTGCATGGCCGGACACGCTGCCAGTTTTTCAAGGGAACAGCCGACTGGCGTTATATTGGTGACGTGAAGAACAGCGTTTCCCTGCCGGTGATTGCGAACGGTGATATTCAAACTGTCGAGGATGCCAAAACCGCGATGGAACTGTCCGGCGCCGATGGGGTGATGATTGCCCGCGGCAGCTACGGCCGCCCATGGTTTGTGGCGCAGGTCGCGGAATATCTCCGTTCTGGCCATCATCTCCCCGATCCCGATCTTGAAGAACAGCGTTGCCTGCTACATGAACATTATGAGGCGCTGCTCTCGCACTATGGAGGCGATGTGGGGATGCGCAATGCACGCAAGCATCTTGGCTGGTACAGCGCCCGGATTCCGGGCGGAGAGACGTTCCGTCAACGGGTGGTCCGCCTGACAGATCCGGATCTGGTGCGTGATGAAATTGACCGGTTTTATGGTGGTCTGCAATTAAAGGAAAGCGCGTAATATGGCCCTGCCAAATCCCTTCAGCAGTTCGAAGCGCAAGAAAACCGAAGTTGATCCTCTCGCCATATTGAATGCGCTGCCCGATCCGCTGATCGTCATTGATGACGAGGGATATATCTGCATGACCAATCCCGCCGGAGAGGAGTTTTTTGGTCTTTCCGCGAAAAAACTCCTGCGCATGCAGGTGTCGGAACTTGTTCCCTTTGACAGCCCGTTGATGGGGCTGGTCGCTCAGGTGCGTGAAATGGGGGATTATGTATCTGAATACGGGGTTGATCTTGGCACTCCGAAGATCGGTATCAAGAATGTCAATTTGCAAGTCTCCCGCCTTTACGGGACGCCGAATGTCGTGGTGCAGATAGAGGAGCGAACCATGGCCGCCAAGATGGACCGGCAGCTCACCCACCGCGGGGCCGCGCGGTCGGTGACGGCGATGGCCATCATGCTGGCCCATGAGGTGAAAAACCCGCTCTCTGGCATTCGTGGTTCGGCGCAGCTTCTGGAAATGAATGCCTCCGATGCGGACCGGGCCCTGACACGGCTTATCTGTGATGAAACGGATCGCATCTGTGCCCTGGTGGACCGGATGGAGGCCTTCTCCGACGACCGGCCCATTGATCGTGATGCCGTGAATATTCATGAAGTGCTGGAGCATGTGCGCCGGGTGGCTGAAGCGGGGTTCGGTCGTAATGTGACGTTCCGGGAGCAGTATGACCCATCGCTTCCTTTCGTTTATGGCAATCGCGACCAGCTTGTGCAGGTGTTGCTCAATCTGGTGAAAAATGCGGTGGAGGCCGCACCGGATACCGGCGGTGAAATCACCCTTAGCACGGCCTATCGCCATGGTGTTCGTCTCGCCGTGCCGGGCGCGCAGGAAAAAGTGCAGCTCCCCCTTGAAGTCGGAGTACAGGACAATGGTCCAGGCATTCCGGAAGAAATCATGCCGCATATTTTTGATCCCTTCGTCACGACCAAAGCGGGCGGTAGTGGTCTCGGCCTTGCGCTGGTGGCCAAGATCGTCGGCGATCACGGTGGCACCGTCGAATTCGATGCGGCGGCAACAGGCAGCAAGGTGCTGATCCGACTGCCTGTCTATAATTTTTTGAAACAGGAAACGGAATAACATGGCCGGAACAATATTGGTTGCAGATGACGATCAGGGCATCCGGACGGTCCTTGAGCAGGCGCTGTCGCGGGCGAACTATGTGGTCCGCTCCACAGGAAATGCCGCGACCCTCTATAACTGGGTGCTGGAAGGGATTGGTGATATCATCCTCACCGATGTGGTGATGCCGGATGAAAACGGTCTTGACCTGTTGCCGCGCATCAAGAAAGTCCGCCCCGATATCCCGGTTATTGTCATGAGCGCGCAAAACACCCTGCTCACTGCCATTAAGGCGACAGAGCGGGGTGCCTATGATTATCTGCCGAAGCCGTTTGACCTGAAAGTCCTGTTACAGGTGGTGGAGCGGGCGTTGTCCCGACCGAAGAAAACAGCAAGCCGCTTCGGCAATGGGGAGGATGAGGACACCAAAACGCCACTGATCGGCCGTTCTCCGGCGATGCAGGAAATCTATCGCGTTCTCGCCCGGCTGATGGGAACGGATCTTACGGTTCTAGTTTCAGGAGAAAGCGGTACCGGTAAGGAGCTGGTGGCGCGCGCTCTGCATGAATATGGCAAGCGCAAGAACGGACCGTTTGTCCCCATCAATATGGCGGCTATTCCGCGTGAGCTGATTGAATCGGAGCTGTTCGGCCATGAAAAAGGCGCCTTTACCGGCGCCGATTCCCGAGCCATTGGCCGGTTTGAACAGGCGCAGGGAGGCACGCTGTTTCTCGATGAAATCGGCGATATGCCGATAGAGGCGCAAACACGGCTGCTGAGGGTGCTGCAACAGGGCGAATATACGACAGTCGGTGGACGGACGGCGATCAAGACGGATGTCCGGATTGTTGCCGCGACCAATCGCGACTTACGCCAGTTTGTCCGGCAAGGGTTGTTCCGGGAAGATCTTTACTATCGCTTGAACGTGGTGCCGCTCCGCCTTCCGCCGTTACGGGAGCGAACAGAGGATATTCCCGATCTGGTACGGCATTTTCTGGCGCAGGCGCGGGATGAGGGGCTGCCCGTCAAAAGCATCGACAAGGAAGCGCTGGATGCTCTCAAAAAACATAAATGGCCGGGCAATGTGCGGGAGCTGGAGAATCTGGTCCGCCGTCTTGCCGCGCTTTATTCCGATGATGTGATCAATCTTTCCGTCATTGACCAGGAGTTGCAACCGCAGGAGATTGCGGGTCCTGAAGAAAACCGCAGCGAGGAAGAAAGTCTCGGCATGGCGGTGGAGCGGCATATCGCGAAATATTTTGCGGCCCATGCAGGCGGATTGCCGCCCCGCGGCCTCTATGAACGGGTGATCCGCGAGGTGGAACGGCCCTTGCTGTCGATCTCTTTGGAGGCGACAAACGGAAATCAGATCAAGGCGGCCGATTTGCTTGGTGTGAATCGTAATACGCTGCGTAAAAAAATCCGGGAACTTGATATTCAGGTTGTACGCGGCCTCAAGTGATGCTTAAATGCCACAATGTGGTATTTTAAGCAAAATATTGATCCTGCCAGTGACGTACATGGCGTCCATAGGTCGGCATGATCAATAAAGCCGGGGCGTAACATGGCAGGGCAGCAGCAGGGGAGCGCGAAGCCGCCGTTTTCCTTAATCCGCTGGACGCGAAAAATCGGCCTCGGTCCGAAAACCTCTTTCTTTGTGGCCATGTTGGCCATTCTGAGCGGGATCGCCACTTATAAATCACTCACCATCGACAATCCGACCTATACCCGCATTCTGTTGATTGCGGATGTTGTGATTGTTGTCATTCTGGCGGTCATCATTACCCATAGGCTGATCAGAACGTGGCGCAAAGGTCAGATGGGCGGCTCTGGCAGTATGATGCACCGGCGTATTCTGCGGCTGTTCTCCCTGATTGCCGTGGCGCCAGCGCTGATGGTCGCTCTCTTTTCGGCGCTTTTCTTCAATATCTATTTCCAGAAGCATTTTTCTGATCCGGTGAATATGGCGGTGTCCGAATCCATCGGCGTCGCCAATGCCTATATCAAGGAGCATATCCAGAATATTCAGTCGGACGCACTCGCCATGGCCGCGCAGATCAACCGCGCCCCGACGCAGGTTTTGGAAAGCCGCATCCTTTTTGAAAATTATCTGAGCGATCAGGTGGTTGCCCGCAATCTCAGCGAAGCGGTGGTCATGGACAGTAATCAGAAGATTATTGCCCAGTCGGAATTCAGTTTTGCGCTGGAGTTTGACAAGATCAAACCGGAATCCTTCAATGACGCGCGTGAACGGGAAGTTGTCATCACCACCAATGAGGAAGACGACCAGGTGCGGGCGCTTATCCGACTGGACCGGTTGCTGGATGGGTTCCTGTATGTGGGGCGGTATATCGAGCCGCGGGTCCTGGCTCATCTGGAGCGCACCCGGGCGGCGGCGGCGGAGTATGAGGCGCTGAAAGAAGAAGGTTTCGGTATTCAGATTCAGTTCGCCCTCATCTTTTTTATTATTTCACTGATGGTGGTGCTGTCGGCGGTATGGTTCGGCCTCGTCATCGCGTCGCGTCTTGTCGGCCCCATTGAAAGTCTCGTTAAAGCGGCGGAGCGGGTGCGTTCGGGTGATCTGACAGCCAAGGTTGATGAAAGTCGCGCCTATGATGAAATGGCCATGCTCGGTCGTGCTTTTAACCGGATGACGGAGCAGCTTGCCGCGCAGCGCCAGGAACTGGAGGAAACCAATATCAAGCTGGATGAACGCCGTCGCTTTACAGAGGCTGTATTGTCTGGTGTTTCTTCGGGCGTGATCGGTCTTGACAAACAGGGAGTGGTCCATCTGCCAAACCGCAAGGCGATGGAGCTTCTGGGGGTGTCAGAGGTGGAAATAACCGGCCGGCCTTTCATTGAAATCCAGCCACAAATGGCAGGCCTGCTTGAAGAAATTCATGATCGCCCCTACCGCGTCGCCGAACGGCAGCTACAGGTTGCGTCGGGGGANGGATATCGTCATCTGCTGGTACGGGCGGCGGCGGAGATATCAGAGGGCGGCATTCAGGGGTTTGTCGTCACCCTTGATGACATTACNGANCTGGTTTCGGCGCAACGCATGGCGGCCTGGGGNGATATCGCGCGGCGTATTGCNCATGAGATCAAGAATCCGCTGACCCCGATCCAGCTTTCGGCGGAACGCATNAANCGNAAATATGGCCGACANATACAGAATGATGTNGAGATATTCAANCAATGTACCGATACCATNATCCGNCAGGTTGGNGATATCGGTCAGATGGTCGATGAATTTTCTGCTTTTGCCCGGATGCCGACGCCGGAATTCAAACCCGAAGACCTCGGNGAATTGGTGAANCAGGCGGTTTTCCTGCAAAANATTGCGCATCCGGAAATCGACTATCTTTTCGATGTACCGCGTGCGCCNATGATCTGTTCCTGCGANGCGCCGCAGGTCAACCGGGTNNTGACCAATCTGTTGCANAATGCCGCCGATGCCATTGATGGNCGNGACGGNGCGCCGGAGANTTTGCCGCGTGGCCGGATTGATGTTGTTTTGCGCAGNACGGCGGANGAATTCGTTGTCGANATTACCGATAANGGACGGGGTCTGCCNAAGGAGAANCGCAATCGCCTGACCGAACCCTATGTGACGCACCGNGANAAGGGAACCGGTCTTGGCCTTGCAATCGTCAACAAGATCATGGAAGAACATGGCGGAAGCCTTACGATGNCGGATNCNGAAAANGGGACNGGAGCGTTCATCCGTATNGCNTTTCCCGTTTCCGAAATCCGATTGAAAACAGGAAATGACTGACAATGCCTGCTGATATTCTGATAGTCGATGATGAAGCCGATATTCGCGAACTTGTNGCCGGAATCCTGGAAGATGANGGNTATGAGGCNAGGATGGCGGCGGATAGCGACAGGGCGATGGCGGAAATNGCCCATCGGCGCCCNGGCCTNGTTATTCTCGATATCTGGCTGCGCGGCAGNAAGATGGACGGTATNGAAATCCTTCAGNGCATCAAGAAGGAACATGCCGATNTNCCGGTNCTCATGATTTCCGGNCANGGCAATATTGAAACGGCGGTCCAGACAATCAAGCTNGGCGCCTATGATTTTATNGAAAANCCGTTCAAGGCGGAACGCCTGATCCAGCTTGTCGAGCGGGCCCTGGAAGCGATACGGTTACGCCGCGAGGTGGCGGAGCTGAAAACCNGGGGNGCNGAGGTNATGACNGANCTTATCTGNCGCTCNCACCTNATGNTGCAACTTCANCANGCCATTGAAAANGTGGCGCCAACCAATAGCCGGGTNNTGATTACCGGNCCGTCNGGTNCNGGCAAGGAAGTNGTCGCCCGGATGATTCATAANCGNTCNCATCGCAAAGATGGTCCGTTTGTCGTTCTNAATGCGGCCATGCTGGCGCCGGAACGTCTTGAGATTCAGCTTTTTGGCGTTGAGGATGGGCGGATGAATTCCGTCAAGGGAGCGCGGCGNGGTCTTCTGGAGCAGGCGCATGGCGGNACGTTGTTNCTTGACGAAATTGCCGATATGCCACTAGAAACACAGGCAAAAATCCTNCGTGTTCTGGTTGATCAATCNTTNCAGNGGGTTGGNGGANCAGAGAAAATTCGNGTTGATGCNCGGATTGTCTCCTCTTCCAGCCGTGATTTNCAGGAAGAAATGAGTGCCGGNCGNCTGCGGGANGATCTATATCANCGGCTGGGAGTNGTCCCNGTNTCNGTNCCNTCGCTGAAAGAANGNCCNGAGGATATCGGNCCGCTNGCNCGCTATTTTGTCGANCGNTTTTCNAAAAGCGCCGGATTGCCGCCNCGCAAAATCGGNGANGATGCCATTGCNATCTTGCAGGCGGCCAGCTGGCCCGGTAATGTCCGTCAGCTCAANAATGTGATCGAGCAGATTATGATCCTGGCGACAGGNGATCGCACGTCNCCNATCAATGCGGCTATGGTGCCCAGCGATGCGGGGGCGGTNCACTCCATNATGANCGGNCAGAATGATCATACGGAAATCATGTCGCTTCCCTTGCGGGAAGCGCGGGAGCGNTTCGAAAANGAATATCTGGAGGCCCAGATCAACCGGTTCGGTGGCAATATTTCCCGTACTGCTTCATTCGTGGGTATGGAACGATCAGCGCTGCATCGTAAATTGAAGACCCTTGGGGTTGGTAACGGAGACCGCAAGCGGCCTTTTGAATAACCGGGAGCTGAAAGGAAGTCCATGAAAGTCATTATCTGCGGCGCCGGTCAGGTCGGATCGAACATTGCCCGGCAGCTTGCACAGGAAAATAATGATGTCACGATCATTGACCAGTCGCCTGAACTGGTGCGCAAGATCGGGGATGCGTTGGATGTGCGGGCCATGCTGGGCCATGCCTCGCATCCTGATGTGCTGGAACGGGCAGGGGCCTATGACGCTGATATGCTGATCGCCGTGACCTATAGTGACGAGGTGAATATGGTCGCCTGCCAGGTCGCCCATTCCATCTTTGATATTCCGAAAAAGATCGCCCGCATCCGTTCTCAGGATTATATCAACCCGCTCTGGGCGCATCTTTTCAGCCGTGAGAACATGCCCATCGACGTGATCATTTCACCGGAAATCGAGGTGGCCCGGGCCATCGAACGACGTCTTAAGGTTCCCGGCGCCTTCGATACGGTTTCCTTCGCCGAGGGAAAGGTGCAGGTGATCGGCGTGCGGCTCGATGAGAGCTGTCCCATCGTCAACACGCCGCTGAAGCAGCTGACCGAANTGTTCCCCGATCTCAACGTGATCGTGGTCGCGATCTATCGCGATGGCAAGATGCTCGTACCCGCCAGCAATGACCAGATGTTTCCNGGGGATGAGGTATATTTNGCGGCTGATGCCAATCATGTGGCGCGGGCNATGCCGCTGTTCGGTCATGAGGAGGTCGAGGCGCGCAGTATCGTCATTATCGGGGGCGGCAATATTGGTCTGCATCTGGCTCAGTTNGTCGAAAAACAGATGCGNAATGTTTCACTCAAGCTGATCGAATATAANCGCGCCCGCGCCGAACGGATTACCGATGATCTGGAACGAACGGTGGTTCTGCACGGCAGCGCGCTGGATCCGGATCTGTTGCAGGANGCNAATGCCGCCCATGCGGAAACCATTGTCGCGCTGACCAACGATGANCAGGTCAATATCCTTTCCTCNTTGCTGGCCAAAGGGCAGGGGACGAAAACCGCAGTGACGCTGATNAATAATCCGGTATTTGGCAATCTGGTGACCACGCTCGGNATCGAGGTGGTGGTCGATCCGCGGGCAACAACNGTNTCNGAGATTCTNCGTCATATNCGCCGNGGNCGTATCCGNGGGCTGCACTCCTTTCGCGATGGAGCGGCCGAGGTGGTGGAGGGNGTTGCCCTTGAAACCTCGCTNCTGGTTGGNAAACCCCTGCGGGAGATCAAGCTACCGCCCGGAACCATCATCGGCGCNGTGATCCANGAGGANAANGTTCTGATNCCNCGTGGCGATTCNGTGATTGAAGCCGATGACCGGGTGGTCATANTNGGGCTAAGNGATGCCATCCAGAAAGTGGAGAGCATGTTCTCGGTCGGGCTTGAGTTCTTCTAGNCCGATGCAAATCGTNCCTGTTTTTACCATTGTTGGCTGGGCGATTTCCGCNCTGGCGTTGCTGATGCTGGCGCCNATTGCNTATTGNCTNCTNAANGGGGACACGGANNTGGCNCTGAGCTTCTNCATTTCTGCCCTTGTNACATTGTTNGTCGGNGGNGGAATGATTCTCGCNATGCGTCGGGANTTTACCAGTCTTGGCCGNCGNGAGACNTTTTTGGCGGCGACGCTGATCTGGATCACCGTNCCGGCCTTTGCCGGGCTCCCNTTTTATCTCAGCGATGCAATCCCCTCCGCNACCAACGCCTATTTCGAGGCATTGTCNGGTTTTACCACNAATGGCGCAACGATCATTGCNGACGTNGCGGCACAGCCACGGGCCATTCTNNTCTGGCGCAGTCTGCTGCAATGGACCGGCGGGTTTTCCGTNCTNGTCTTTCTNTCGATCCTTGCNGGNGCCCTTAATNTGCCNGGCACAAATCCNTTGACGCGNGCGCTNGCNAAAAGTACGCGCCGACCGGTCACCCAGCGGCTGGGCTATGCAATCCTATCNCTGTTCAAGATCTATACGCTGCTGACGGCGATCTGCATTCTTGCGTTGTGGTTTTCNGGGATGACCGCNTTTGATGCCNTNTGNTATGGATTCGGAACGNTGTCTACCGGCGGCTTCATGACGGGCAACGCGGATGGGATACTTTTCTCAAACCGGGCCATNGAGGTNGTGCTGATGATCTTCATGGTGATCGCCGCCATTAATTTTTCATTTCACTGGTCTTTTTTCAATGGTGACCGGCGATCCTATTTCAATGANCCGGAATATCGNTATCTNNTGGCGGNCATAGTNTTCGGCAGNCTNTGCGTTTTTTTNCTGATGTCGATACAGTCNGATNNGCCGATACTGGNAAATCTGCGTTATGCGGTCTTCAATACGGTTTCGGCNGTNACAACAACNGGTTACAATATGCCGCCNGTGACANNTGCGGGCGCGCCCTACTGGCCGCCNGGCGCATTGCTGGTNATTTTANTGCTGATGACCATCGGCGGCTGCACCGTTTCGACGGCGGGCGGNATCAAGCTGATGCGGATCAGTATNCTTGCCAAGCTNGCGGGATCGGAAATCAGTCGCCTCAGNTATCCCAGCAGTGTTTCGGTCATCAAATACGGCAANCAGNNGGTGGAGCGNGAACAGCTTCTNGCCGCCTGGGTTTTCTTTCTTCTTTACTTCATCAGCATTGTTCTGGTGACGCTGCTGCTCTCTTTTGANGGCCTNGANATGCAATCGGCGATGACCCTTGCCGTNACNAATCTNGCGACGGCNGGNTCGGCCGCACAGGCGCTTATTCCGGANGTNGTGATGGGNGAGNGTAAATTTATCGGCTATGACGCCTTGCCGCGATTTTCGAAATGGATAATCTGTNTCACCATGCTGATCGGACGGCTGGAGTTTCTGGCGGTCCTGTCGCTTCTCAATCCGGCCATNTGGCGGCGGTAAAGGGGGNAANATGTCGAGAATTGCCTATGTGAACGGTCGATATGTGCCGCATCAGGACGCGGCCGTNCATATTGAGGANCGGGGCTATCAGTTCGCTGANGGNGTATATGAGGTTGTNACCATCGTCGGCGGGCGGATGATTGATATGGAGGGNCATCTNGANCGGCTGTGGCGGAGCCTTGGCGANCTTCATATGGCCGCGCCGATGAAGCGCGAGCCTCTCAAGATGGTGATGCGGGAGGTGATCCGGCAAAATGGTATTACGAATGGCATCATATATTTGCAGGTCACCCGCGGGGTGGCGCCCCGTGATCATCCGTTCCCGAAAAACACAGCCCCTTCGCTTGTCATGACGGCAAAAAGGCTGTCCATGGAAAAGGCAGCGAAAACGGCTGAGCAGGGGGTCGCGGTTGTCACTGTGCCTGATATCCGCTGGTCGCGGCGGGATATCAAATCGGTTTCCCTGTTGCCCAATGTGCTCGCCAAACAGGCGGCGAAAGAGCAGGGGGCCTATGAAGCCTTTCAGGTCGATGAGGAGGGCATGGTGACGGAAGGGAGTTCCACCAATGCCTGGATTGTCACGGCGGAAGGCAATATTGTCACCAGGCCAACCGGAAATTCGATCCTTGCGGGTATCACACGCGCGTCGCTCATGCGGGAACTGAAAGCGGAAGGAATCGGCTTTGAGGAAAGGAATTTTTCAGTAGATGAGCTCCTCAATGCGCGGGAGGTTTTTCTGACCAGCAGTACTTCCTATGTCCTGCCTGTTGTCAAAGTCGATGAAAAGGTGATTGGAAATGGCCATCCAGGCCTGGTTACCCAAAAGCTCCGGGCATTATATGAGAAATTCATGTCGAAAGAGGCCGGCTGAATTATGCCAGACAATAATGGTAATTTTGCTTTTTTTACCGATAATGTAAATTGTTGCAATTTTCGCGTTATAATGCTTGAGTTTGCGGCTAGAAATCCTTATGTCAGGGAAACTTTTTGCCGAACGAATGCGTAGATAATAAAACAGACCGGGATAATAACGTAAAAAGGCGAGAACAACGTAACAGGATAGACGAAAGATAATTCGAGATGGGTGCTGAAAAGTCGCAGAATGTACAGGACGTTTTCTTAAACAAAGTACGCAAGGAAAAGATGCCGGTAACGGTATTTCTGGTTAATGGTGTAAAGCTTCAGGGGTCTATCAGCTGGTTCGACAATTTTAGTGTGCTGTTGCGCCGTGACGGTCATGAGCAGCTCGTCTACAAGCATGCCATTTCAACCGTAATGCCGGCCGGACCGATCCAGCTTTTTGATCCTTCGGCTGACGGGTGAGGGAGCTGGTCAGACGCGCATGTTTGAACGCCTGATATGAATGAAGAGTCGGAACGCGAGGGATTGCGTTCGGGGGAGAGGGCGCTTGTCCTCCATCCTCATATCAAGACAGGGACAGAGAGCCGATTGCGCGATCCGGCAGGTTGTCTTGAAGAAGCGGTTTCCCTGACGGCGGCTATCTCTCTCAAGGTTGTACATGCAGAAGTTGTCCCGCTCGCCAAGGCCCGGCCCGGCACCTTGTTCGGAGAGGGAAAAATCACCGAGCTTGGCGATTTTATCAAACATTCCGATATTGATGTGGTGATCATTGATGGGCCCGTGACGCCGGTTCAGCAACGCAATCTGGAGCGCCGCTGGCAGGTGAAGATTGTTGATCGCACGGGACTTATTCTTGAAATATTTGGCGAACGGGCGCAAACACGTGAAGGTTCCCTTCAGGTTGAATTGGCCCATCTCAGCTATCAGCGTACGCGGCTGGTGCGTTCCTGGACCCATCTGGAGCGACAGCGCGGTTCGCTCAGCTTTATTGGCGGCCCCGGCGAATCCCAGCTTGAAATTGATCGTCGTCTGATTGACGAGAGGATCACCAAAATCAAGCGTCAGCTTTCATCCGTTGTCCAGACCCGTGAGTTGCATCGCGCCAAGCGGAAAAAGGTGCCATATCCCATTGTTGCGCTTGTCGGCTATACCAACGCGGGTAAATCGACCCTGTTTAACCGCATGACATCGGCGGATGTGTTTGCAAAAGATCTGCTGTTCGCGACGCTGGATCCGACCATGCGGCGGGTGACGTTGCCGGGTGGGCAGCCGGTTATTCTTTCCGATACGGTGGGCTTTATTTCCAGCCTGCCGACGGAACTGGTCGCGGCCTTTCGCGCGACGCTGGAAGAGGTGCTGGAGGCGGACCTCATCGTTCATGTGCGGGATATCACCCATATGGATACAGAGGCGCAGCGTCAGGATGTGCTGGATGTTCTGAAAAAGCTCGGCGTTGATACGGATGATACGGAAATGTATCTGGAGGTTTTCAACAAGATCGACCTGTTGCCACCGGAAGAGAAGGAGCAGATTGAAAACGCTGTCCGGCGGGCAGAGGGAAAGGTGGCAATCTCGGCGGTAACGGGCGAGGGGACGGAACGCTTTCTTGCGCTTATCGAAGAGCGGTTGACGGCGCGGCAAAAGATGATGGAGCTGGATATACCGGCCAGCGACGGGGCGACGTTATCATGGATTTATCGCCACGGCACGGTGCTGGAACGGGAAGATCGTGACGATAAGGTGCATTTGCAGGTGAAATTTTCACCGGAGAATCTGGGCCGTCTTGATAAAATTCTGAAAAATATTCAGTAAATATATGACTTATATGTGTTTTTTATCCTGAATCCTGATTTTATTCCAGATTTCATCCATTTCCTCAAGATTGCTATCCGCGGGTGTTTTTCCTTTTTCTGAAAGGGCTTGTTCAATAACCTGAAAACGACGGATGAACTTTCGGTTGGCTGCCCGCAGCACGGTTTCGGGTTCAAGGTGGAGGTGGCGGCCAAGATTGGCCATCACAAACAGCAGGTCGCCATATTCTTCAGCAATGCGGGTTTCGCTCCCTTGAGTATCGATTTCCGCCTGCAATTCACCGAGCTCTTCACGGATCTTGTCAAGCACTGGCGTGATGGATGGCCAGTCGAAGCCGACGCGTGCGGCGCGTTTCTGCAACTTCACCGCGCGGGTAAGGGCGGGTAGTGTCTCTGCCACTCCATCAAGGGCAGAGGGGGGATGAGGGGCGGCATCCCTGTAGGAGGCGCTTTTCATGGCCCGTTCACGTGCCTTTACCTCTTCCCAGGCAATGGTTTGCGCCTCAGCCGTAGCAATATCCGCCGTGCCGAACACATGGGGGTGACGGCGGATCATTTTCTCGGATATGGCCTGAACCACATCGTTAAAATCGAAATGGCCGGCCTCCTTCGCCATTTGGGCATAGAAAACGACCTGAAACATCAGATCGCCCAGCTCGTCTTTGAGTTCCTGCATATCGTTGCGGGCGATGGCTTCCGCCACCTCATAGGCTTCCTCGATGGTATGTGGTGCGATGGTCTCAAAATTCTGTTCCAAATCCCATGGGCAGCCGCTTTCTGGATCACGCAAATTTTCCATTATTTCAATAAGTTGGTCAATATATTCTGAATTTCTGGATGAAGTCATGAGAGAGGTCCGTTATGTACAGCGCGGAAGACGGCCGGATTAGGGATTTGCTTTCCTTGTGGGCATAAGTAACATGGATCGGCCGGTAACTTCACGGATTTTGTATGAGCGACGAGAAAAAAAGCCGACCGAAAAGACCTCCGAAATTTGTCGAACCAACGGAGAGATGGCTGCGCGATCAGGCCTTGCGTTACCTTAACCGTTTTCCGGCGACGCAGCGTAAAATGACCCGACATCTGATGACCAAGGCGGGACCTCATGCGGCGCACTTCAGCATGGATAAGGCGATGCTTTCAGCGGATATCGAGAAAGTGGTCACGGACCTTGTAAAGGCAGGTTTTATCAATGATAGCGAATTTGCGGCCAGCAAGGCTCGGTTGCTGCTGCGGGATGGCCGATCAGTAGCACAGATCGGTAACAGGCTGCGGGAGATGGAATTCACGGAGACGGACCGGGAGAGGGCCGTTGCGGAACTGGGGGAGGATCAACGCGCCCTCGATCTCAAATCCGCGGCGCGCTATGTGAAGCGTCGGCGTTTCGGGCCTTATCGTAAAGGCGCGACGCAACGCAATCAACGGGACAAGGAAATGGCGTCTCTTGCACGGCAGGGATTTTCCTATGATGTGGCCGCGCGTGTTGTTGACGCAGACAGTATTGTGGAGATAGAGCAGCTAATTTTTGGTCCGGAAGGCGGCTCCAACAATTGACCATCTGCGCGCTAAATGCCTGTAGATAAGCGGAGGCATGAGACTGTGTCTGCCATTCAATGGGTGTGTAGGGAGGACTTTCGTCCATTAATAATGCCCAATCTTGTTTACGCATAATATATATTATGGAAAATATTGAATGAATATGGAAAGCTTGATACGGGCTTTTGTCCCCCTCACATATAAAAGCCCCCTGAGGTCAATTTTCGAGGGCTATAGAGAGGTATGGCTAATGTCGCAATGCAGGGTCTGTCTCGCCCTTGTGGTATGTTGATCAGGATGGCGGCTGAAGGCTGAAAAGTGTCACGCTGTTATGACCATGCCGTCATAGGCCGGCTCGACACCCACTGGCAACTCACGTTGCAAAGTACGGTAATCCAGATCCACATGCATATTGGTCAGAACCGCCCGGCGTGGTTTCAACCGTTCAATCCATTTAAGCGCGGTCTCCAGATTGACATGCGTTGGATGTGGCGTGTAGCGCATGGCATCGACAATCCAGGTGTCAATTCCTGCCAGTATCTCGAAGCCCCGATCATCGAGATTGACGAGATCATTGGAATAGCCGATTGGTCCCATGCGAAAGCCAAGGCTGGTGATAGAGCCGTGATCCTGTTCAAACGGAATGAAATCAATGTCGCCGATGCTGAACGGTCCATTGATATAATGCTCTTTCAGGATGGCGGGATACGGATTGCCATCAAGTTGCCGAAAACAATAGTCAAATCGCCGCGTCAGGATATCCAGTGTTTTCTGATCGCCCCACACATTAACCCGCTCCCGGTTGCGGATGGCCAGGACGCGCAACTCGTCTATCCCGTGGCACTGGTCGGCATGTTCATGGGTCCAGACAACGCCGTCGAGCCGATCGATATCAGCATCCAACAGCTGTTCGCGGATATCTGGCGAGGTGTCAATCAGCACCTGTGTTTGTTTGTTTTTCACAAGGATGGAACAGCGGCGACGGCGGTTTTTTTGCTCTTGCGGGTCACAGGCGCCCCATTCATTACCAATGCGCGGAACCCCGCCAGAGGTGCCGCATCCGAGGATTGTTACCTCCATTAAAGTTTCCGTTCTATCTTATTGAAAAGTTTGAAAAAATTGTCTGTTGTGATGCTTGCGAGCCGGTCAGTATCAACGCCTTTAAGTGCGGCCACCTGCGCGGCCGTATGGGCAACGAAGGCCGGTTCGTTTGTCTTGCCGCGCTTCGGTACCGGCGCGAGATAGGGAGAATCCGTTTCCACCAGTAATCTGTCCAGCGGAATTTTTCGCACATGTTCGCGCAATTCTTCCGCAGCCTTGAAGGTTACAATTCCGGATATGGAGATATAAAAACCAATTTCCATTGATTTTTCAGCAACTTTCCATCCAGAGCTAAAGCAATGAATAACCCCGGTGAAAGGCCCCTTCCCGTATTCGTCCTGCAGAATATCGATGGTATCCTGATCCGCATCGCGCGTATGAACGATGAGCGGCAGACCGGTTTCTCGCGCTGCGGCGATGTGCTGGCGAAAGGATTTTGTCTGCAATTCCCGCGGCGCATGTTCATAGAAGTAATCAAGCCCCGTCTCGCCGATGCCGACGACCTTGGGATGGGCGGCAAGCTCAATCAGCTTCGCCGTAGAAACCTCATCATTTTCGCTTTCCGCCTCATGGGGGTGGACGCCGACAGAACAGTGAATATTATCATAACCCTCAGCGATGGCACGCACGGCGGCAAATTCACGGAGTTTCGTGCCGATGGTCAGCATATGGCCGACCCCGGCGGCCCGTGCCCGCGCGACGACATCGTCGAGTTCACTCGAAAGCTGCTCGAAATTCAGGTGGCAATGGCTATCAACTAACATCACAAATCGTTTGTTTTCGGGTTATGTACCCATGCGTTCTACATTCAAAAACAGGTTGAGGACAACCTGTTTACGGTCCAGATTGATGGAATCCGCTTTTTTTATCAAGTCATTGCCCTTTTCCCAGAGCGCCGACCAGTCGGAAGCAGCATGCCGGGTCATCATCCGCCGCATGATTTCCTCTTCCCCCGCGACAAATGATAACCCTTCGAAATTTGCGCTTGCGGCACGAACAAGGCGGGTTAACCACCAGGGATATAGCTCGCAGATACTGCGATAGACAGTCTCTGCATCCCTCCCCCCGCCGCTGTCGGCAAGGGTATGCAGCCGCTCCGCATCCAGCTTCGGATAGTCCCTGAAGATATCGAGGAGGGCGGCGAAGATATCAAGCCCCTTGGCTTCCAGCAGGCTGAACGCCTTGCCGGGACTCCCTTCCGCGAGGGTGAGCAGCATGTCGATCTGTTCCGGGGACAGGTTTTCTGTATGGTTTTCCAGAACCTGGCGCATCTCCGTATCCGCCAGCGGCCGCAACGCAAGCTGGCGACAGCGCGAGCGGATGGTTGGCAGTAATCGTGCCGGGGTGTGAGAGAGCAGCAGGAACAGGGTTTTCTTTGGCGGCTCTTCCAGGATTTTCAGGATCGCGTTCGCGGCATTGGCATTCATCTCATCGACCGGATCGACAATGACGATGCGCCAGCTCCCCTCGGTCGCTGTAAGCTGGAATAACGGGCTGAGCGCCCGTACCTCGTCCACGCGGATGACGGAGAAGAATTTCTTTCCCTTGGCGTCATACTGGCGGCGTAAAACGGCAAGACCGGGATGCGCTCCGGCCCGGATGAGGGACAATGCCGGATCATCTGCAGGGATCTCCAGACTTTCCGGCGGGCCGCCGAATAGTCCCCCTCCCCCTTCAGCGGCGCTGCTCAGGAGGAATTTGGCGGCGCGGTAGGCGAAGCTCGCCTTGCCGACGCCCTTGGCGCCGGTAATCAGCCAGGCATGGTGGAAGCGGCCGCTGGCAAAATTATCAAGAAAGAGTTTTTCGGCTCTTTCATGACCGATCAGCCGGTCCGTATCCTGCGGATGTGGATAACCGGCGAGCCGATCCGATTGCGGCAACTCACTCACGACAGCAGCCGGCCATTTACGATTTCACGGATTTCCTTCTGGATATCCTCCACCGGTTTCAGGGCGTCGATGACGACACAGCGCGCCGGGTTTTTCGCAGCGATTTCAAGAAACCCGTCGCGCAGCCGGTCATGGAAAGACAGGTCCATTTTCTCGAACCGGTCTTCACCGTCGTGCCGTCCGCGGGTGCGGTTGAGCCCCTCCTCCGCCGGGAGATCGAAAATAAAGGTGAGGTCGGGGGCAAAATGCCCGAAAGTGAAATCATGGATACGCTGCACGGCCTCCACGCCAAGGCCGTTACCATAGCCCTGATAGGCCATGGTGGAATCGGCAAAACGATCAGAGATAACCCATTTTCCAGCGTCCAGCGCCGGCCAGATGGTCAGGCGCAGATGATTGCGCCGCGCGGCGTTGAAGAGAAGTGTTTCGCCAATGGCGTCCCAGCGATCGACCTCCCCGGTTACCAGCAGGGTGCGAATATCCTCCGCACCAGGGGCTCCGCCCGGTTCGCGGGTCAGCAGGCACTCAATCCTGACGGTATCCAGATATTCGGCGAGTAAGCGGCTCTGGGTCGATTTCCCACTGCCGTCGCCGCCTTCAAAGGTGATGAAACATCCCGTCCCTGACCGCCGTTTCATAGGGTCTTGCCGCCTTTCCTAATTTACGGAGGGGCCGAATACGAGGTAGTCGATTGCCGATGTCAGCCGCTTGAAAAGTCCCGGCTGGGCAATATCCTCAGTCGCAACCAGAGGAACGGTGACCGTTTCCATCTCCGGCGCGGAAATAACCAGCTGGGCCACCGGCGTACCCTTGATGATGGGGGCCGGAACCGGTTCGTTATAAACGACCTTCGCGGTCATGGATTTACGTGCCTGACGGTTCATTGTGACCGTCAGCTCCTCCTCCACTGTGAGAGGAACTGTGTCCTTGTCGCCGAGCCAGACGCGCGCGTTATCCACGACATCGCCCGCCTTGAAGAGGGCGTAGTTATTATACTCGCGAAATGCCCATTCCATCAGCCGTTCGGATTCCCGGCTGCGTTCGCTGGCGTTGTCAAGCCCGTGGAGGACCAGAATGATGCGGCGACCGTCCCGCTCGGCAGAGGCGACAAGACCATAGCCTGATTCCTCCGTATGACCGGTTTTAAGGCCGTCCGTCCCGTTATCCTTATAGAGGAGCGGGTTGCGGTTGCCCTGCTTGATATCGCTGAAGGTGAATTCCTTTTCGGCAAAGATGGTGTAATACTTGGAAAAATCCTGTATCAGATGTTTCGCCAGTATTCCCAGTTCGCGGGCTGTCATGCGATGGTCCGGATCAGGCCAGCCGGTGGCATTGTGAAAGGTACTTTTCGCCATGCCGAGTTCACGCGCACGGGACGTCATCGCTTCGGCAAATGCTTCCTCTGAGCCGCCGAGCCCTTCCGCCACGACGATGCAGGCATCATTGCCGGACTGCACGATAATTCCGCGCAACAAATCGCTGACGCTGACACGCGTGTCCACCTCGACAAACATTTTAGAGCCGCCCTTCTTCCAGGCTTTTTCGCTCACGGGCAGGGTATCCTCCAATTTGAGGGAGCCTTCTTTCAGCCGCTCGAAGACCATGTAGATAGTCATCAGCTTACTCATGGAGGCGGGGGCCATCAAATCATCGGCGTTTTTTTCCAGAAGAACGGCCCCCGTATTCATATCGAATATAAAAGCTTCCCGCGCGGCTGTCTCGATCGTCTCCGCCTTCGCGACTGTTGCAAGCAGCAGGAGGGTGAGGAATAGCGGGGTGAAAATCCGGGCAAGTTGAGAGGTCCTGCATGTCATTGCGCTTACGCTTTCTGTCATCTTCAGTTCCGTATCCTGGTGTCTTGTCAGCATGGAGCGCTGTTTTTTGATCCCTGCTCCATATCGCCGATTTATGGCCCGATCAAGGCCGGTTATTCAATAATTATCCGCGCGTCCCTATGACCGGTGTTGAGCAGATTGACGAGCATTTCATCCGCCTCATTGATATTGGCGACAGGGCCAACCCGGACCCTGTAAAAATCCTGTCCGTTGATCAGCACCTGGCTTACCTTGGCCGGACCAAGGGAGGCTAGTCGCGCACTTAGTATATTGGCATTATTGTAATCAATAAAGGCACCGGCCTGGATAAAAATCTCGCTGTCGCCAACCGGCTGCATGGTGACCCTTTCACCGGCATCCGACGTCGTTCCAGTTGTCGCCGATGCAACCTGCATGTCGGCAGATGTAGACGCCGGTGCGGCACTAGGGGATGGCAGCGCGGCCACTGTCGGGGCGGCGGCCGCTTTTGCATTCGGCGGCGGCGCCAGAGTTCCGGCCTGCACAACGGCGCGAGGAGCGGCCGCCACATTATTCTTCTCGCTTTCCGGCGTCACCGGCTTTGCGGCGATGGTCGTTTCGCCAAAATCATTTCCGCCGCCATTGATCACCTGCACCCGGACTTTCGCCGTGCCCTGATTGACCATATCGAGGAGCTGCGCCGCGCGGTAGGAAAGGTCGATGATGCGCGAATGGGCGAAGGGACCACGGTCATTCACCGTCACGATAACGGAGCGGCCATTCTCCAGGTTGGTCACCCGCACATCGGTTGGCAGAGGTAGCGTTTTGTGTGCCGCGGTCATGTGGTGCATGTTATAGGTGGCGCCATTTGCCGTTTTCCGGCCGTGGAACGGCTCGCCGTACCAGGAGGCAATGCCTGTCTCATCATATCCCGGATCGGCTTTCGGATAATACCAGATGCCGTAGACCTGATAAGGATTGCCGAGCTTCACCTCGCCCCGATCTATATCTCCAGTGCTCGCCGTTGTCGTTGCCGGGGAATTGTAGGAGGAGTTCAGCCTCTTTGCGCCATGGCTGAGCAGGCTGACCTCGGCGCAGCCGCCGAGCAGAAGCGCTGTCGCCACAACGGCAAGGACACCGGATTTGGGGAGTTTTTTAAACATTCTTCAACGAACCCTTTACGCTACGCAACAACAGACACCATGTCAGTCGTCTCCGATTCTGTCGGCGAGAAAGCCGACGGACATGGCGAAATAGGTGGACCGGTTCCACTTCAGAATGGTCCGGTAATTGTCATACACAAGAAATGTCTGGCCATCGCCGCCTTTTGGCTGCACCAGCGAACCGACAAGCTGACGTCCGGGGAGTGAGGCGCCGCCCGCCTTACGAACGCCGAGAGCGTCCCATTCGGCCATGGGTTTCGCGACCTTGAGATCGATCAGAGACGCATCAAAGCTTTTCGGCAGCGCGACCTCCCTGCCCCATGTCTGGTCATACTGCCATCCTGAACGGGAGAGATAGTTGGCGGCGGAGGCAAAAACATCCGCTTTCGTTGACCAGATGTCCCGCTTGCCGTCTCCGTCATAATCGACGGCGAAATTGATGAAGCTGGAGGGCATGAATTGTGATTGCCCCATGGCGCCGGCCCAGGATCCCTTCATGTCGTCTACGGCGATATGATCCTCATCGAGAATTTGCAGCGCCAGCAGCAGTTCCCCCCGGAAATAATCGGCCCGCCGATTGTCATAGGCAAGTGTTGTCAACGCATTGATGACACTGAAACCGCCGGTATAGCGGCCATACCGCGTCTCGACGCCCCAGAGGGCGACAATAAAGCGCGGCTGCACGCCGTATTTTTCGCCGATTTCGCTTAGCAGCGCGCGGTTTTCATTGAGCAGCGACTTGCCCGTGTCAATCAGGGATTGCGGCAGGCGTTGCGCCATATATTCCTGGAATGTCTGGACAGTTTCGGGCTGTTTGCGATCAAGAGAAACGACCTTTTCAACCAGCGCCACATTGGCGAAGGCCGCCTCGATGGTTTCAGTGCTGATGCCTTTTTCACGCGCTTCCGACTTCAGGGTGGCGAGCCAGGCGTCGAACGGTTCCTTCGCGGCCTGAAGAGGCGCGGGCATGGCAAGAAAAAACAAGGCCAGTATAGGAACGATCAGATCGCGTGCAGATTTCTTTGCCATAGGTACTCCACTTTACTCATTAACCCTTTTTGCCATAATCAGCGCGGATTGGCAATGTTTTCGGCGGGAAAACCCCTTCCCTCGCGGCAATTTGAAGGGGCGTAAATGACGCACCGATGCGGCTATTGAGAATATCCCGGATGTCTCGAAAGATATTGACAGTATTTCACGGGAACTTTAAACGATCAGGACCGTTCGGGAACAGCCGCCAGGAGATAATTACCCCGGCGCATCGCGTCCCCATTTTGCGGAGGGTTGGCAGAGCGGTTGAATGCACTGGTCTTGAAAACCAGCAAGGGTGCAAGCCCTTCCGGGGTTCGAATCCCCGACCCTCCGCCACTTTGGTGTTATTTAATATTGATCACTCATTGCTTAAACCCTCTAAATTAAAACTACCTCATTCCGAACCGAATAACGCATTCTGTGCAAAGCCTGACTATCTTGATCAGGATGTTTACTATTAGTTGATCTTCTTGAAGTTGGTTCTTCGCTGAATCGTGATGCGCTTTTTCATCTTCAATTATCTGTATTACGCACTCATGAGCAGCTAGATCATCTTTATATAAATATGCTCTCTGCTCTTCCAGATGCTCAAGAACGACATTTTCAACAGCATAGGTGGTGGCTGCAACGGCTGTCGGTCCGAATAGACCGGTAACAAAACCCAAAACATAGCCCCCTGCTCCACATACGAAATAACTTTTGCATCGTCTTATGCCATTTTCCGCCAGGTAGTTTTCAAATATTTTCCGATGGTTGAGTTCATGCTCCATATTCTGTTCAAGCTGCTTAACGATTGACTTGGACCGGAAACGAGCAACAAACCGTTGTGCGCGATAGATATTAACTGCGCCATTTTCACCAGCATGATCGACCTTTATCATTTTTTCGGCAGTTTTCTCTGCTGGTCGCAAAGTCGATAATGTCAATTGGTAACACCTGTACTTAAGAAACGAACTTGATTGCAATGATAACATAACATTGCGTAATGCTAGAGAATTATGCTGTGTTATACTCGCTAATTGAGGGGCCGAGAAGTAGCTATTTGTGGGTGAGAATATGATAACGGGTGGAGGAGTAGCTGCCTTAATTTACATAGCCATTCCCTTATTGGTTATTCCGATATTTTTATATTGTGCAGTATTTGTTTATGCAATCCGCAGGTCGCCAGGGCGATTAAAAAACGCATTGGGCGTAATTTTGGCATTTGTTGCTATTTTGGTTTTTGCTCCGCTATTTTGGTCAAGTGTAAAGTATACTTATGCTATACTAAGCGGCATAAATTGACGCTTCTCCATCTTTAAAAGATGGGTATAAATATGGGTAGAAATAAAATCGATTGGAAATTCATTTAAAAATATAGAATTGTGGCGGACCGACCCTCCGCCATTTAACTGCATGCCGTACCTTCCTTCTTAGATATGAACGTCATTGGACGCATGCATTCGCTGCGGATTACCTTAGCGGTAATTGTTTCCCTTCATGAGCTCCGGTTAACTGAGCCTCGCCAACTTCAGTGATTCAGGAGAATTGATATGACTGCTTATGCAATCGGCTGGTTGAGGGATCTCATCCATGGGCCTGAAATCGTTCGTTACATCGAGGAGATTGACGCAACATTGGAGCCACATGGTGGAAGGTTTCGTGTTCACGGCGCCCGTCCGCATGTGATTGAGGGAGAATGGCGTGGCGATTTTGTCTTGATCGAGTTTCCATCCATGGAGGCGGCACGCAATTGGTACGCGTCCGAGGCCTACAGCGCCCTCATTCCGCTGCGTACCCGAAACAGTAATAGCGTTGTTTTTCTGATTGACGGCGTTGACGATGCATATCGCGCCACAAATCTCTTGAAGCACATCTGATTGCTCGACAATCAACAAAGGGTCTGCGGCCCCCCGTTATCTCACGCATAAGCGATCCAGCCATGCCAGGTGAAGGCGGAGAAAAAGGAAGAGGTGTTCTTGAAGCCAGCCTCATGCAGCATCTCTATTTCTTCCGCGGGCTCATAGAGGCTCAGGCTGGCGGCGACAGCATTGCGGCCATTCATTGCCATACGTGCATCAACGCCGGAGGCAATCGCATAGGCAGCATAACGATTGAGCCAGTTATCCCTCTCCCCTCTGCCTTGCGGAAAGCTGCTGTGGGCAGCGACGAACGGTGCGCCGGGGCGCAGCCTGTTGCGAATGGCGCGGAGCGTGCTAACCCTCTCCTCACGTTCCAGAAAATGCAGGGTCAGAAGGCAGGTCGCGCCGTCGAACGGGCCATTGGGCGCATCATCGATATATCCCTTCACAAGGGTGATGCGGTCCATATGCAGCGCGGCGGTTTTCGTGGCCTGATCGAGCATGGCCGCTGCCGGATCGACGCCGGTGAAACGCCAGTTGGGATGGTCATCGGCAAGGGCCTTCAACTCCAGACCACCGCCCGCCCCGAGAATGAGGACCTGCGCCTCCTCCCCAACCGTTTCGGCAAGCAGGATTGAGGTCATACGATGCAGCGCCACCAGTCCGGGCACAAAACGCCGCGGCCCATCGGCATAGCTGGCAACAGCTTCTGGATTTTCGAAATGATCCAGAAATTGCTGCGGACCAGGAGTGGTTTTTTCTGTCATTTTACGCCTTTTCTATGTTCCGGGCGTCTTCAAAACGGAGATGGAAATCTTCACTGAGCTGTTTCAGCGTAATCTCGTGAAAACGGCGGAGAAGCAGAGCCTCCGCCTCACGGAAGCTGCTTTCAAGCGCCCCATTGACCGCCTGTTCGACAAGGCAGCCGGGCGCCACATTACGAAAGCCGAGTTTGATAAGCGATGGGCTGCCGATGGCGATATAGATATCCGCAAGGGTGATATGCGCAAGATCGGTAGCCAGCGACCAGCCGCCGCCATGCCCTTTTTTCGAGCGGACATACCCCGCCTTGCGCAGCCCCGCCATGATGCGGCGAACCACCACGGGATTGCTCCGCATAATCTGTGAAAGAGTTTCCGATGTGACGGGGCTGTCCCGTTCCGCCATATGGAGGAGGATATGGAGAATGTCGGAAAGACGAGTGTCTGTTTTCATGTAACATATAAAATTACATTAAAATAGAAAAAGCAAGCGTTATGTATGGTCGCATGAGAATAAGCCGAGAATTGACGGTACCTAAAACCCCAGGGGATGGCGGGTGGCGAAGGAGGCATTGAGAAGCGAGATACCGATGGCAACAAGCAAGGTGCCGCCCGCAATGGCGACCAGATTACCGGCAAGACCCCAGAGAATACTGCGCCCTTCGGTAAAGGCGATGGCCTTCTGACGTGCCGCAATGGCAAGATAGGCGATGATAGCGACGGCCGCGCCAGTTCCGACGGACATGGCAATAACGGCAGCGACTCCGGCGAACGGGAGAGACAAGGCTTTCGCCAGAATCAATACCAGTATGGCGCCTGTGCAGGGGCGCAGGCCAATGGCAAGGATGACGCCCACCGCCGCGCGGAGGCTTTTCACCTGCGCGATTTGTTCGCCGCTCGGCATATGCTGGTGTCCGCAATGGGTGCAATCTTCCCCGTCTGTATGGACATGACCATGATTATGAGGCTGTATTTTCTCCGGCCGCTGCATATGTCTCATACGGTTTTGCCGCCAGAGACTGCGGAGGGTGCGCAGCACCAGCAGCGCGCCGATCAGGGCCACCAGCAGAAAGCTGATCCGCTCACTCCAGCCGACGGCGGCGCTGGTCTCCCGCGGCAGCCATCCGCCAAGATAGATCAGCCCATAGACCAGCAGAATGGCGACCAGACCCTGACAAAGTGCCGATGCGGTGGCAATCAGGACGCCGCGCCGGATCTGATCGCGATGGGTCAGCAGATAGGTGGTCAGCACGGCCTTGCCGTGCCCCGGTCCGGCGGCGTGAAAGACGCCATAAAGAAAACTGGTGAGGATCAAGACCGCGGCGACGCCCGTACTGCCGCTTTCCTGCAACTGACCGAGGGATCCGGCAAGCTGTTCATGCAGGGTGCGCTGCTGGGTGAATATCCAGGCGGTGATGCTGGACCAGAGACCGGGCTCTGGTCCCGTTCCAGCGGCCATTGCCTGCGGTGCGGCGATGAGAAGAAGGCTGATGATAAAAAGAAATGAGCCTATTCGCCGGGACACAGTAGCCTCACATTCTCAGCGAATACACGACCGAGGCCCGTGGGCCCGGTTTGTGTCGCATCCAGCATGGCGGCCTCGGCAATGGCGGCGGGGGTCGGTGTCGGGGCGATCAGGCGATAGCTACAGCCGTCCGGTGCGCCGGTGAGGCGGACAGGATCCTCCACCTCCGCATGCAACATGTCCACATAATAGGTAGGATCAAAAATGCCATAGGAGAAACGATCCCCTTGCGCGGGAACCGGCCGGTCGAAACGGGTGGTGAAGGTCATTTCCAGTCGGTTCCCTTCCATTCGGCTCGACCTGTCTTCAATTGCCGTAACGGTGAGTGTTTCATCTCCGTCACGTCCTTCGGTAAAATAGCCATATTCCTTCAGATGCTCCAGATTGACCGTCATAATCTCATCAAGGGCAGCTTGGATGGGCGCGCCGTCCGCCCCTCT
Source organism: Sneathiella sp. (assembly GCF_002694385.1). Lineage (GTDB taxonomy): Bacteria > Pseudomonadota > Alphaproteobacteria > Sneathiellales > Sneathiellaceae > Sneathiella. The sequence continues at coordinate 111,333 of NZ_NZMB01000016.1, read as the reverse complement.
TTCCATTCCTTCCAGCGCGAAAGCCGTATAGTAATCATCAAAAAGCCATGTCTGGCGCAGGCCGGTTACATTGCCCGCCCCATCGAACAGAATATCAACAGTGATATCGGCCCAGACATGGGGATGAGCGCGGGCAAAGCTCATTGGCGACAGCAGAATTAGACAACAAGTTACGAGCAATAAACGCATAAAAGCTTCCTGTTAATCACGGGGCGGTGCCGAATGTCCGACATTTATATCCCCTAGATAGATCAGCGGGAAGCCTTCGGCAACAGCAAGCGGCAGGCCCCTTGTAAAACGCGCGAAGCGGCCTGCCTGCAGTCAACCATTTGGCGTGATCAGAAACTGATGGAATAGCCAATCAGCGCGCCGATGCGATGGTTCTTTTCACCCTCTTCTTCCTGATACTTATATCCGGCGCCAACGGTGAAGCCGTTTGCGAAATTATAGCTGAGCGACGCCTGATAGATTTCGCCGTTCATATCCTCATCCGGATCCGTGGGATTGTCATTACGGATATGGGTGTAAGTGGTGCCGAAGTCCCAGGCGCGGTAACTGAGCTCCATGCCAAGAGTGCTGTAAGTGCGATCATGGGGTGCTTCGCCATGCAAATGGTCAATATGGACCATCTCGCCTAGCACACGCCCGCTCCAGTCGGATGTAAAGACATGTCTGTACTGGCCTGAAACTGTATAGCGGCTTTCCGCTTCCTCATCCCCTTCCCCTTTTGCCAGACGGGCAAAGCCGAGACGATAGGAAAGTCCTTCAGGGATATCACTTTTCAGGGAATAAAATCCGGATCCGCCAAGGGAGACAGCAAAGGAGGAGAAATCCTCCGTGTTGGAGACACCGCCATCGCTTTTATGGGTGACACCGCGCTGATACAGCACAGAATTGGAGAGAAAGGTTGTGTCGGCGAAAAAGCTGCTGACATCCAGCCGATGGGTGCCGAAATCTCCGGCGTTGAGCCGCGCATAACCGCCAAGGCCGATTTTCTCGCTGACGAGATATTCATGAGTAACCTGATACCCGTAGATGCCTGGCATGGTATGTTCATCGAAGCTGATAACGGGATCGAATTTACCCGCATAGGCCCCGAAATGATCGCTATCATAATTGACGGTCAGGCTGCGTACATAAAGGGGCGTATCTTCAAAGAAACGATCGCTGCCATCGGGGCCACCGCCGCCGCCACCATGGTCATGACCGGCCGGTTCTCCTTCCAGCATGACGTTTGAATTGACGGAAAAACCATTGCCGAAGACATAGCCCATCTCAAGATGTGAGTGGGTATAGGCCTCATTGATTTCTTCGTCGGACTCAGCGGCTTTATAGACATGATCCATCAGGATGGTCGCATGCAGATGGCCGTAAAAGCCGCTGTCGCCATGGCTATGATTATGATCATGGGAGTGGCCGTGTTGCTGATGATCGTCAGCTAGCGCGACTGCAGGCAGGGCGACCAGCGCAAGAGAGGGGATCAGGGAGAGGAATTTCATTTGTCATTGCCTTTATGTTAAGAAATGTTATAACATAACAATATCAAAAAAACGAAGCTGTCAAGACCCGATCCAGCATCAGGTGAAAGCAGTTGCACTCGCTGATGCAAATGGGGCTTCCTTCTCTGATTATAAATTAACTAAAGATGGCAGGTATCTGAATGAAAAGAGTTTTATTTATTATGATAATTATTTGCGTAACGCTATCCATCGCGCGTGCCAATGCGGCGGAACAGTCTGAGGTGGTGACGACGATCGCGCCCCTGCATTCTCTGGTTCAGGGGGTTATGGGCGATAGCGGCAGCGCGGCATTACTGCTGGAGGGCACGGCCTCCCCGCATGATTTCCAGTTGAAACCGTCCCAGATGACATTACTGCAAAAGGCGAAAATTATCTTTTACATAAGTGATAATCTTGAGGTTTTTCTTCTTCGGGCGCTGGATGCCCTGCCCGCCTCCACGCAGGCTGTCGCCATGGCTGAACAGGACGGCATGGTCCTGCTGCCGATACGAGAGGGCGGGGCGTGGGAAGTGCATTCTCATGACAGTCACTCCCATGAAGGCCACAGCCATGATAATGCGCATGACCACGGTCACAATGATCCGCATATCTGGCTGGACCCGGATAATGCTATTACCATGGTGAAGGCGATCACCAAGGCTCTCTCTGATGTGCATCCGGAAAACCGCTCACTCTACAAGGCCAACGCGGTTGCGCTAATCGGAAAAATCGAGGCAAGCGATGCGAAGGCGGCGGCACGCCTCAAATCGGTGAAGGCCGTGCCCTATATCGTTTTTCACGACGCCTATCAGTATTTCGAAGCTCATTACGGCCTGACGGCAGTGGGATCGATCACGCTGGATCCTGCGCAGGCGGGGTCGGCGAAACGCCTTTCAGAACTGCGTGAAAAAGCGTCAGAAACGGCCGCCCGCTGCATTTTCCGAGAGCCGCAATTTTCAAGCCGCCTGTCCAGTACCGTGGCGGAAAATACAAATATGAAACTTGGCACTCTTGATCCGCTGGGAGCTGATCTTACGCCGGGGGCGGGTCTTTATCCTGCATTGCTGGACAGGCTTGCAGTGGACCTGGCCAATTGCCTGCAAGATTGAATGGCTATAGGCGGAGGTGGTTCAAACCCGGTCTATCGGAACGATGACCGGCCCCTCCTCCGTCATTTGCCGGAAGGCGCGGACGCCGAACCCGGCGGCGAGGTTTTCCGCCGTCAGGACATCCGCGGGAGGGCCATCGGCCGCAATTTTCTTCTCATGCAGCAGGACAAGCCGGTCGCAGTGTCGGGCGGCCAGCGTCAGATCATGCATGACAACGATCAGACTCATCCCGGAGTGTGCGAGCCCCTGCAGCTTTTTCATCACATCGATGGCGTGACCGGGGTCAAGGCTGCTGGTGGGCTCATCGGCGAGCAGGATCGCGGGGTTCGACGCCAGCGCCCGCGCCAGCAGCACGCGGGAACGCTCCCCGCCGGAAAGCTGACTGATCGGCCTTGTCGCAAATGCCAGCACATCGGCGGCCCGCATGGCAGCGTGAATGGCGTCCTGGTCTGCAGAGGTGAGTGCTTGCCGCCATTTCTGATGCGGCAGTCGGCCGAGAGAAACAAGCATTTCCACCGTGATATCCCAAAAGACGCTTCCGCTCTGCGGCAGGTAGGATAGATATTTTGCCCGTTCCCTTACCTCCATCATAGCGGCGGCGCGGCCCTGAATCAGGATGTCCCCGCTTGTGACGGGGAGCAGCCCGGCGATGGCCTTCAGCAGGGTCGTTTTGCCAGAGCCATTGGCGCCGATGAGGCCGACAATCTCCCCCCCGCCGACCTCAAGCGTGATATTTTCCAGCACGGATCGCCGTCCATAAGCGACAGAAAGGGAGTGGATCGATAGCTCGCTCATGATATCCGCTTCCGTTCCCGTAAAATGAGATAAAGAAAGAAAGGCGCGCCCACAAGCGCCGTCAGAACACCGAGCTTGAGCTCCCGGTCCGGGGACAGCAGGCGCACGGCGACATCGGCAATCAGCATCAGCGCGGCCCCGCCAAGGGCGCTTGCAGGCAGCAGTGCGCCGGGCCGGTTGCCGACAAAGCGGCGAAGGATATGCGGCACCACCAGGCCGATAAAGCCGATAGCTCCCGCCACCGATGTTGCTGCGCCCACGGCGAGGGCCGTGCCGATGATGAGTCTGGTTTGTACGGATTGCAGATTAAATCCGAGGGTCGTCGCCGCCTCCTCCCCCAGCGTCAGGGCATCCAACGCCCGGCCGGTGGTGAGCAGAATTGCCCATCCGGCGAGCATGAAAGGAGCGGAAATCCAGACATGATCGAAGCTGCGGTCCGCGAGCGAGCCCATCAGCCAGAACATGATCTCCATGGCGGCGAAGGGATTTTCCGCCATATTGAGAGCGAGCGAGGTGAGCGCCGCGGCGAAGCTGGTGACCGCAACACCGGCCAGGATGAAGCTGAGCGGGCTGCCGCCCCGCCCGGCCAGCAGTTGCACAATCAGTACGCCGAGCGCGGCGCCGATCATCCCACCAAGCGGCAGGGCGAAAGCGAACAGGCTGGCAAAGCCAAAATAGAAAGCAACCACCGCGCCAAAGGACGCGGAGGCCGAGACCCCGATAATACCAGGTTCGGCCAGCGGGTTGCGTAAGAACCCCTGCATTGCGGCGCCGCTAAGACCGAGCGTCGCCCCGATCAGCAGGCCAAGGATAGCGCGGGGCAATCGGACTTCCTGAAAAATAAGAAGTTCAGTTCCCTGTTCACTTTCTAAAAGTAGGCTGAGAAGGTCGGGAAGCGCGGTGACCGACCGGCCAACCAGCAGCGATGCCATAAAAGCCAGCAGAACAATAACGCCGAGGAGCGAGAGGAGAAACATCTGTTTCCGGGACCTGCTATTGTTTGCGTCATTCACTACTACTTCTCCACCTGTGCGCCACGCGGCTGAAAATTGACGCGCCGAAACTCATATAAACTGGCGATGGCATTGGCCACTAGCGGTGTACCGCAGACCCACGCCGTACTGCTTATATCGTTATGGAGTTTGCCCCTGAAAGCTTTTTGCAGGGCCGGGTGATGTATTTTCTCGGTGGCAAGAGAGGGACTATCGCCCCCCGCTCCGGTGATAACAAGATCCGGCGCGGCGCGGATCAGCAGCTCGATAGGAATTTGCCCATTCCCCGGGATTTCCAGTTCTCCGGCAAGATTGCGAAACCCGGCGGCATGGACGATGGCGCCGGCAAGGGTGTCATCGCCGGATGTCAGGCCGTTTGCCCAATAGAGCGCCGCAACGGGCGCATCTTGTGCAAGGGGCTGCTGTTCGGCTCGGGGCGGTAGCGCGGCATCAAACCGTTCGATCAGTCGGGCGCCCTGTTCTGTCTCCCCGATGGCACGGGCGAGCCGTTTTATATTCCGGCGGATATCATCGAGATTATGGGCGAGTGGCAGTTCAATGACAGTATAGCCGAGCTTTCTCAGCAAAAAGAGTGTCGGCTGGGTCGTAAATTCCCCTGCAAGGACAAGGTCCGGATCAAGGCGGATGATTTCCTCGGCAGAGCCATAATTGACAGGGTACCGCTTGGCGTCCTCCGCCATGGCGGAATTGTCCGGATCGCGCGCAAGAAAGCTTAGGGAGCGGATATTTTCCGGCTCGGCAAGCTGCATCAGAAGCTGATCTGTGCAAACATTCAATGAGACGATACGCTGGGGCTTTGCCTCCCCTTCCCCCGGGTATGCGAAAACCGCGATGAGGAGAAGCAAAGCCCCGCCGACGCGGGAAATTATCCCGCGCAGCAACATCTTAATAAGGGCCGAACTTGAATTTAAAGCCCGCATAAACCGCGGCGCCCGGTGCGCCATAACCGTAAACCTCCTGATATTTCTCGTTCAGCAGATTTTCTCCGCGCAGGAAGAATTGCGCCCCTTCGGCAAAATCGTAAGAGGCGCCGAGATTGACCAAGGTGTAATCATCGAGGGTAACAGTACGGGTTGCAAGCGGGAAGAAGCTGTCATAGACAACGTCTTTCTGTTCGCCATTATACTGGACGCTGAGATTGATGTTGGCGGGCCGTTCAAACACATCAAAGCTGTAATTGCCGACAAGGCTGGCGATGTGTTTTGCGCGGCGGGTGAGCTCCACGCCGCCTGAATCCTTGCCATCCGTATAGGTATAGGTGGCATCGAAACGCAGGTTCTTCACCGGTTCGGTCGAAGCGGTAAATTCAATGCCGTCGATCTTGCTGGTCCCTGCGACATTGACGGCGCTATTCCCGCTTCCCGTAATCAGGTTTTTGATGCGGTTGTTGAAATAGGTCACATCGAGGATCAGCTTGTCATCAAACAGGGCCTGTTCGACGCCGGCATCCCAGCCGTAACCTTCCTCCGGCTCGAGGTTGGGATTACCGGTAAAACCCGGCGTGGACCCATAAAGATCGAACAGGGTCGGGTTTTTGACGGCGCGGCCGTAACTGCCATGCAGACGGGTGCCGCTTTCATGGAAGAGATAGGCGGCGGTGCCGCGCCAGGTAACCTGATCATCGAACAGCTCGTCGTTGTCATCATAGCGCAGCGATCCGGAAAGGAACAGGCTGTCCCACAGGCTGACGCGATATTCACCGGAGTAGCCATAGTTGACGACGCTCACCGTATTGGGACCGGAGAAGCCGCTGTAGGTATACATTTCTTCTTCTTCGCGCTCCGCGCCGAAGCTGAGCGTGTGACCGGCATCTGCAAAGCCGGGCGTCTCGAAGTTGAAGTTGGTCAGATAGTCATATTTGATGCGGGTGCCGTCAGATATATAGGTGGTTGTGCTCGCGCCATCCTTGAAATCCGTATCATCGCTCGTGTAGGCGGCGCGCAGCATGTGATCCCAGGCGCCGTCCAGCAGCGTCAGCTTGCCGTTTACCATGCCGTATTTCTGTTCTGTGCTGGATCGGTCGCCACCATCGGCCGCGCCGACGACAACGACAGAGGAATCGGCGTAAGCATCACTGTCAACAAGCATCCCGACAGCATTGAACTCCAGATTGTCGATGGGACGGAATTTAGCTTTGATGCGGGCGGTGGTGTTGTCGTATTTATCCTTTTCCCAGTTGCCGTTGCGCTCGTCGGCCACGGAAACGCCATCGGTCAGGAAACGTTCAATCGTACCGCTCAAGGCGAATTTATCAGCCCCGTAACCAATGCTGGCCAGCGCGCTTTTGGTGTTGAAAGAGCCTATTTCTGTCCGCGCCGAAGCGGTAAACCCCTTCTCCTGTTCCTTGGTGATGATATTGATTACGCCGCCAATGGCGTCGCTGCCATAGAGCGAGCTTTGCGGTCCGCGCAGAACCTCGATCCGTTCAATCCCGGTACTAAGGAGATTGTTGAAATAATATTCGGAGGTGGAGGCCGGGTTATTCATTTCGATCCCGTCAATGATCACCAGCGTCTGGTTTCCTTCGGCGCCGCGAATACGCACCTGTGTCGGTTGGCCGATCGGACCGCTCCGATTGACAGCCACGCCCGGTACATCGCGCAGCACGTCGGAAATGACCCGGACCTGCCGTTGTTCCAGCTCTTCTGCCGTAATCACCGTAACGGCGCTGCCGACTTCCTTGGCGGCGGTTGGCGTCCGGCTGGCGGAGACGACAATGGTGTCATCCAGTTCCGCAACAGTTTCCTGCGCACGTGTTTCAACGGGCGCGGCCGTGAGGAGAAAGGCTCCCGCAGCGAGGCAGCCATAAGAGACAGAGCCTCTCAGTTTTTGGTGTGTTTTTTCTTTTCCAGAGATGTCAATCATTGCTGATTCCTCTTGCATAACGAACGATGAGCAAGGCAAACAGCAACACTGCCGCTTGCGCCTGACGACGAAGAGACACGATGCCGACGAACGGGCGCATTGACCCCGGCGGGGGCAATAAAAATCCACAATGGTTCAGGAAAAGTCATCCAACGCCCGAACCCCGACAGCAACGCATTTCTGCGCGTCACCACAAACGGGAATCCGTTCCGCATGCACACCCCGTACAGCGGCCGAGCGACGCTTGCAATGGCAGGTCTCCTGGCTCACAGGTCATAATGCTTCCGGCCTTCCCAGTTTCCCAGTGGCCTGTCGGGAGCACTCTCTGCTTACAGTTGCGGGGGCAGCCAGGGCTTTGAAGTATCGGCGCTTCGCCGTCTCCCTTCCCTGTTCCCTTTCTCATCCCTTGCGGGAACCATCGCTGGCGCCAAATTGCATCAGCTTGAAAGTGAAGTCAAGCAAGGCTTATACCGGACTGCATTCCTTCATATGCCACTACATGAGCGAAGGATAAAACCGGACAGGAAGTCTATGCCGGATGGCGGATTTGTGAGGCTGCGACCATATACCGCGCAGATACGTCCGTATCTGCGGCTTGTCGCTATTATCATGATTATGCTATGACGGGCCGCTATATTGAAGGCTGTAGATTGTTTCGGGCGCCTTAACTTCAGCTGCGCGGGTCTCTGGTGGGGGCATCGGGCGGTCCGTTGACGGCGCAAGTCCGGGTGATTTTAACTGCAAGGTATCGTTATCAAAGAAGAGTGAGGAATATGTCTGCTTGGAAATTTTGCAAATGCCTGTCATTTGCTGCTATGGCGGTGGTGATCAGCCTCGGCCCTGTTGTCACTTCGGCGCGCGCCGCAGATCAGACGAAGCAGCTCTCGCTGGAACTCAACAATGCGAAACAGGTCGAAACCGGCTGCCGTGTCAGCTTTCTGTTTCATAACGAGCTTGGACAGACCATCGACGATATAGCGATGGAAGTGGCGATCCTGGATCAAATGAACATGTCGCAGAATTTCCTGTTGATCAGCACGGGCCGCCTGACGGACGGCAAGCGGCGGGTACTGCAATATGATCTGCCGGAGCAGTCCTGTGAAGAGATCGGAACAATCCTGATCAATGATGTATCGACATGTAATGTTGGCGAGATGACGCCTGCGGACTGTCTCGATAGCCTTAATCCGTCGAGCCGGATTTCCATCAAGCTTGGTCTTTGACTGCTTTTGAAAGTGGGTTAGCGGATGCCGGATTATATCCTTTCCCTGATTGCAAAAGGCGGCCCTGTCGTCACGATCCTGCTGCTTATGTCTGTGATGGCGCTCGCCATGGCGCTTTACAAGCTGTGGAGTTTTTATCGCCTTGGTATCGGCCGTCATGCCGCGGCAGAGAAGGCATTGCAACTCTGGCAGCAAAGCCCCTCGCCTGAGCCATTGTCCTTGCTTGCGAACAAGCGCGGTCCGCTCGCTCTCTCCCTCTCTCATGCCATGCGCGGGATGCTTTATCATCCCGATCAGGGCGCGCTGATCCGCGAGGATATCGACCGGACCGCCAGTCGCGAGATTGCCCGCGCCCGCAGCGGGATCCGGCTGGTTGAAACGGTTGGGCAGATTGCGCCGCTGCTTGGGCTGTTCGGCACTGTGCTTGGCATGATCGACGCCTTTCAGGCCTTGCAGGATGCAGGTGCTTCGGTCGATCCATCCGTTCTGGCCGGGGGGATCTGGGTGGCGCTGCTAACGACGGCAGTGGGACTCGCGATCGCCATCCCCGCGTCTCTTGTCGCGACCTGGTTTGACTCCCTCATCGAGCAGGAGGTGGAAGCAATCGAGGATATGGTTACGGCAGTGCTGACTGGCAGCATTACGTCCGGCGCCGAAGCGCCGCACGGACTGCATACCGCATCAAGGGTGGCAGGCTGAAAGGCGCATCATGAGGCTTTACAGAACAGGGCGGAAAAGAAGTCTGATCGGCCTGACATCTTTGATTGATGTCATTTTCCTGCTGCTGTTGTTTTTCATGCTGACGTCCACCTTCATGCGTTTCACGTCCTTTGATCTCAAGGTGGCGGCGGCGGGCAATGAAGCCCCGGCGCCGGATACGGTACTTCTCGTAAGGGTGATGGCGGACGGAAGTTTGTCACTGAACGGGCAACCCGCCCGTCTTGATGATATTGACGGCGTGCTTGCCGGATTTATAGATCGCGGTGTGCGGCATGCGGTGCTTCAGCCGCGCGGCAAAGTGGCTGTTCAGACACTCGTTGAGGCCCTTGAAGCCCTTCAGGAGACGCAGCTTGTCTCTGTTTCACTGGCGCGCTGAGAGATGAAGCTGAAGATCCGGAAAAAACCATCTGTCTTGTCGGAAAACACCATTCCGCTAATCAATGTGGTTTTCCTGATGCTGATTTTCTTTCTGATCGCGGGCACGATCGCTTCCCCTGTCTCGGACGGGTTGATCCCTGCGGAAACCCGCAGCCTGCCCCCGGTGCCGGCGAAATCCGATGTGGTACAGATTGATAAGAACGGCGATATTCATTATCTCGGCCGGGAAGTTACGATTGAGGATGTGCTGGAAATCTATCCGCCGAACCTCAAGTCGGAGCCCGTCAAAATCATTGCCGACAGAGTGCTGGCGGCGGATCGGCTGATCGAGATACTGGAACGTTTTCGCACCGCCGGGCATGAGGATATCCGGCTGATTGCCATCAAGGGGGCAGAAGAGTGAGGGGCCTTGCAAAAATCACCCTGTTCATTGCCCTGTCACTTGGCGTGCATTGGGCTGTGGCGGCTGTGTGGCAGGGGTTGGATGCGCCGCAGATGCAAAGGGAAAGATCAATCGGCGGCGCCGCCCTGCAGATCGGGGCGCTGGTCAACTCCCGCGTTACGGTGCCGCCGCCGGTTGCGGTAGCGCCCGTCATGACGACTCCTGCTGAATCCCTTCCCGCCATCACGCCCGATGTGACGGCCCGCAATGCGATTGTGGCGAAACTGCCCGAGCAAACGCCTGTTCCGACCGAACCCCGTAAGGCGGAGGCCGTAAAAGCCAGACAGATGCCGGTGGAGACCAAACAGACAGCATCTGAACCGGTTCCGCAGCGGCAGCCGACCTCTGTTCCAGAACAGAAAACCGAACAGGAGCCGCAGAAAGCACCGCAGACGGCCGCCGTTCCGAGTAATCTGGATCAGGCGCGGGGCGGTGTTGTCACCAGCACAAAGGGGCAGCGGGATATGATCTCCGGCAATGGCGGGGTTCGTGTAACGGCGGGTGGTGAGGACGATATCAGCGATTATCGCGGCCGGGTGCGGGAGAAGCTGGTCAGCAACAAATTTTACCCCAACATGGCCAAGCGGTTCCGTTTTGAGGGGGTCGTAACCTTCGCCTTCACTCTTTCGCGCGACGGGCAGGCTTCCGGCCTGCGGGTATTAAAATCCTCCGGTCATGCCCTGCTGGACAAGGCGGCTCTCCGGACAGTGGAGCTGTCTGTTCCGTTCGAGAAGTTTCCGCCTCTCATTACGGCGCAGACGATGGATTTTCAATTTCCCATTTCCTTTACACTCGACTGATCGCCGGTTTCATCGACACATGGCATGGTCCCGTTTGCCGCGCCCTTGCCGCCGGTTCATCTGCCTGCCATGATATTCCAATCGGGAAGAGATGAAACGGGAGGAGCATCATGGCAAACGCGGAGATAACGGAACATCAATTAACGACGGAACGGCATTCCAGCTTCTATCTGGCTTCCGGGCCGGAGGATGGGCCGCTTGTCATTTTCCTGCATGGCTGGCCGGAGCTGGCCATAAGCTGGCGGCATCAGCTTCCCGTTTTTGGCGGTCTCGGTTTTCGCGCGATTGCACCGGACATGCGTGGTTATGGCCGCTCTCGCATTCATGCCCATCACAGCGATTATGCGCAAGCCGAGGTGGCGGCAGATATGATTGAGCTGCTGGATTCCCTCGGTCGAGAGAAAGCCATCTGGGTTGGCCATGACTGGGGCAGCGCCACGGTCTGGGCTCTTGCCAGCCATCATCCGGATCGCTGCCATGCGGTAGCCAGCCTCTGCGTACCTTATGCCACGCTGGAACATGGACTTGATGCCTGTCTGCCGCTGATCGATCGGGAGATGTATCCGGAGGCGGACTTTCCCGTCGGGCAATGGGATTATATCCGCTTTTATGAAGAAAATTTCGCCCGTGCGACGGCGGTTTTTGATGCCAGCCCTTATCATGCCATCAAGGCGCTATTCCGGCGGGGCAAGGCGCGTGTAGAACCCCGCCCGTCACCCACCGCCTTTATCCGCGCAACTGGCGGATGGTATGGCGGGGCGGATCAGGCGCCGGATATTCCGCGAGACGATGCCGTGATCAGTGAAGCGGAGCTTTGCGCCTATGCCTCTGCTCTTGAGCGAAACGGTTTTTTTGGCCCGGATTCATACTATATGAACAATCCCGGGAATGCGGCCTATGCCGCAACGGCGTTGAATGAAGGCATTCTGGAGATGCCGACGCTTTTCCTGCTCGCCGAATATGACGAGGTATGCGAATGTCTCCGTTCAAATCTCGCGGGACCGATGCGCAATTATTGCCGGGATCTCACAATTCGACACATTCAATCCGGTCACTGGATGGCGCAGGAAAAGCCCGGTGAGGTAAATGCGGCGCTTCTCCGCTGGCTGGCGACAACCCTGCCACCCTGCTGGCCCGGTGACGCATGAGCAGAGACGACGAGAGGGTACTGTCAAAAAGATTAATCGGTAGTTCTGTGGATCGGGTCGCCTGTTTCCGTTATGATAATATCCATTGGAATATCATGAGGTTGCGGGAAAATACTCGATAACTTTGTGAAGGAATATCCGACGCCGACAGTGATCGGTCGCGGTGTCAATCTGGCAAGGGTGCGGTCATAGAAACCGCCGCCACTGCCAAGTCGGTAATTCTCTGCATCAAAGCCGATCAGGGGCATGATGACAATGTCGGGGGTAAGCTCCGCGCCTGCGGCCGGAACAGGAATGCGCCACATCCCCTCTTCCATTTCGCATTCCGGCGTCCATTCCCGGAAGAGGAGCGGTTCATCCCGTCCCCTCACCACGGGCAGGGCAATGCGGGCCTGCCGCGCCGTCGCACGATGCATCCAGTCACGAAGATCAATTTCGCCCGGCATCGGCGAATAAAGGGCAATCACCAGCTCTGGACGGATGTCAATGACCCGCTCCAGCCATGCCGCAATGCGGGTTGCGGCAGAGGCTGCCTCCTCTTCGCTTACGGAACGGCGTGCTTTCCCAAACTCGTCGCGCTTTGCCTTGCGAAATCGGGCAACATCAAGGGCGGCCTGTCTGTCCACCCCCATATATCCATTCTCATCCAGTTCCAGCTCATGCGCAAAACACGGAGGAGATGAAAAGCCGCCTGTAAATTCACTGTTGTTTCCCATAGTAAAACTATAGCAGCAAGTGCGCATAATTTCCATGTGTTTCCGGGGGTTCTGCTCGTCCGACCCCATGAGAGGAAGATTGGATTGCATCGATTGCGGTTACATATAACCTCTGTTTGCATGCTGTGTCCCCGGACCAGAAAATTCGTCAATATATTTGATTTATCAGGAGTTTTCGGGTTATCTCTGAAGGATGCATAATCGCCCCGCCCCGCATACGCCGGATGCGCAAAAGTCATCATCAGCAAATTCCGGATAACGGCGGGAGAAAATATCTCAAAGGACAAAACGCATGACGCAACAAAGAATTGGAATTATCGTCGGCAGTGTTCGCGAAAAGTCGGAGTCCGGACGGATTGCCGAATATGTCGGCAAGCTGCTGCAAAAGCTGGCTCCGGATGTGGGGATCGAAATGTTTCGGCTCCGTGATCTCGATGTCCCGCTTTGGCATGAAGATAAATGGGTTGCGGGCAGCGAAATGCAGGCATTCTGGAAGCCCATATCGGAGCGCCTCAAGGCGTGCGATGGCTTTGTGGTGATCAGTCCCGAATGGGCCGGCATGGCGCCGGCGCATCTCAAGAATTTCCTGCTGATGTGCGATGGCGGGGAACTGGCGCACAAGCCTGCGCAGCTGATTGGCGTCAGTTCCGGTATGGGTGGGGCCTATCCCATCGCCGAGCTGCGCATGAGCGGTTACAAGAATAATTTTCTCATGTGGTTGCCGGATCATATGATCCTGCGTCATGTGGTCAAACTGTTTGCGAGCGAGCCGCCGACCGCGCTTGACGAGGAGTTAACGGCGCGTATGGAATACGGCCTTGAATTTCTCCTCGAAACGGCGAAGGCGATGGGGCCTGTGCGGGAAAAGGTACAGAAGCTGCATCTTTACAAGACCGGAATGTAATTCCCTAAAAACAGCCTTCAGGATATTGTTTCTAATATATCCTGAAGGCTGCTGTCGGATAGCATTAGAAACCGGCTGCGCTCATCCCGTCATCCACCTCGATCGCGGAGCCGGTCATGAAGTCGGAGCCTGGTCCGGCCAGCAGTAAAAGTGTTCCATCCAATACGGATGGATCGCCCACCCGCCTGCCCGGCAGTTTTGAAATCAGGCGTTTGCCGCCTTCGGTTTCCCAATAATCCTCGTTCAGTTCGGTCACGATATAACCCGGGTTGAGGCAGTTGACCTGAATGCGATGGCGCCCCCATTCGCTGGCGAGACTGCGGGTCATATGCTCCACTGCGGCCTTCGACATGTTGTAGGCAACATTCTGTTTGAGGACCCGCTTCGCCGCGATGGAGGCGATATTGATGATTTTTCCCCCTGCCCCATGACGGATCATGCTTTTCCCGACAGCCTGCGCGACAAAAAAGGCGCCATGGGCATTGGTCATCATCACCTGGTTGAAATCATCCGGCGTGACATTTTCCGCGGGGGCCGGTTTGCTGATCCCAGAATTGTTAACCAGGATATTTATGGGCCCGAGTTCGGTTTCCGCGACCTTGATCGCCTCATGGATGGAGTTGATATCGGTAACATCCATACGGACCGGCAGAGCCCGCCCGTCGAACGCCGTGATTTCCCGCGCCAGCGCTTCCAGTTTCTCCGTGCGCCGCGCGGCCAGCGATACCTTTACCCCGGCCCGCGCAAGTGTCAGGGCAAACCGCCAGCCCAGGCCGGAGGACGCGCCGGTGACAAGTGCGTGCTTGCCGTCAAGATTATGGGGTGATGTCATGGTATGGCTCCTGATGTGCTAATTTATTATCCTGATTTTTGCCCATGATTTCCTGATCGTCTTATAAAATCAAGGCCGCATTTGGCGCAGGAACAAGTTGGTTATGGCCACGAGCCGGGCGCTTTTTTCGCAAGACTCACATAATCTTAATCTTTTTCCCGGAAAACTGGCAAAGCTATATGGGAGATTTTGTTATGCGCTATATCGCCACCCTTCTGGTTGTCTCGGACAGCCCGTCGAACAGTCTTGAACCGGTGCTGACAGCCGCAGGATACCATTCGGTCCGTCTTACATTTCTACAGATGTTCGAACAGGAATTTGGCGATCAGTCGTTTGATTTAATCATATTCGACGGAGAGAATAATCCGGCCAATGTGGATGTGAAGGAGTTGGCCCATCTGGCGGCGGAGCGGAATTTTCCGCTGCTGCTGGTCGGGCCGGCGGATATCCGTTGCCGTATTCAGACAATCAGCCCCGGCTTTTGTGATTTGGAACTGCTGACCCGTGTCGGCGCCCTTGTCCGGCTTGGTAATATGGAGCAGGAGCTGGCCCGCCGCATCCATACGACGGAAAGTTACGGTGTTGATCTTTCCGAAATCCACGCGCCGGAACCGGATATTGGCGATGCCCATATCCTGATCGTTGGTAACAAGACGGTCGTGCTTGGCAATGTGCTGCTGCGTCTCGATACCCGCACNAATATCCATATCTGCAAAAATGCCGATCTCGCGCTTGATGAGCTTCGGCGCGGTTCGTTTGATGCGGTGATCCTCTCCGGCGTNGGGCATGGGGACAGCCATCTNCGGCTGCTNTCAAATATCCGTGCNGATTCCCGGTTATATAATCTGCCGNTGGTNATGGTNCTNGANACNNCGGAAAACCGTCATGGCGCTTATCTGCACGGGGTTTCCGATATTATTCTGCATGACAGTGAAATGGATGCTCTGGCCAATCGTGTCGGANTNCANATTCGCCAGCACCGCTATCGCTTCGCCATACAAAAGCTGTTCCGCATTGCCAAACCCTACCCCGTCATTGATGGNCCGACCGACCTTTATTCCAGNGGNTTCATGCGGGCNCATCTGCCGTTGCTGTTCCGNGATCATGCNGCGCAAAAGAAAGCGCTGAGTATCGCGTCNNTCAAAATTGCCAATCTTGATNNCATAACGNCGGAATTCGGCTATCCCTCCGGCGATCAGCTTCTGAGGCAGGTCGGTTCCGCTCTTGGCGCTTTGGTGCGNGGGGAGGATTTCTGCTGTCATTATGCCCGCGGCCATTTTCTTGTCGCCCTCCCTGGTACGCGATTGAAGGAGGCGCATATTGCGCTCAAACGTCTNGGCGGTGTATTGCGCAATACGGAATTTGCACTTNCNAATGTNCCNGCNCCCCTGCGTATCGAGATCATCACCGGCCTTGCNGAGGTNGCCGCGGAAGAGAGTATCGATGCNNTCGTNGAACGGGGCCTCACCTTCGGCATGGATAAGGAACAGGCGGCATAACTCGCTTTNCCGGCTTNCNGGCGGGTTAATTTGACCAGTCGTTCCAGACAGANCTTGCCCGTTNGCTGGCGCTGTCCTATAGTCANGGTATGAAAATAGATATTGTCTCCGACACCATCTGTCCCTGGTGCTATATNGGCAAGCGNAAGCTCGAAGCNGCGCTNNCAAGCCGCCCTGATCTTGCGGTGGAAGTGACCTGGCATCCATTTCAGCTNAACCCCGACATGCCTGAAGGNGGCGCCGACCGGAAAAGCTTCACCGCCAGNAAATTCGGCAGCATCGAACGGGCAAGAGAGATCTACGATAACATCAAGAACGCTGGTCAAGATGTTGATTTGGANTTNAATTTTCATAAGATCGAACGAACCCCNAANACCCTTGATTCCCANCGCCTGATCCGCTGGGCCTATACCGCCGGCTGTCAGGATGCGGTGGTCGAGATCCTGTTCCGCCGTTATTTCATGGAGGGAGAGGATATNGGCGATCCCGCCATCCTGATCGAGGCGGCAAAGGAAGCAGGCATGGATTTCGAACTGGTCGGAGAANTGCTGGCGAAGGATTCAGACAAGGANCTTGTCCGCAGCGAGGACATGAAGGTCCGCGAAATGGGCATCAATGGCGTGCCGCTTTTNATTCTGGGGGAACGCTTNGCCCTGTCCGGCGCGCAGGATCCGTCTGTNTTTCATCGGGCCTTTGATCGGCTTGCGGAACTNGACGNAAAAGAAAACGGTGCNGAGAGCTGATTTCCTCTGGATTTCGTTCTGATGTTCNCNCTCGATAAGNNTATTANNTATNAATTATAATGACTTGGCGACTTTTGCGAGATTCTGCGCGAGCCAGAGAACGCCNTTGAGCCGGTCTTCCGGATGTTGCCAGTCGCGAGTATGCACCAGCTTGTGATCCCCNCGCAGTTTGGTNGAACCNGGCGCGCGGGAGATAAATTGCACCAGCCCNCCCGGATTGTCGAACCNGTTCTCGCGGAAGCTCAGCACCGCGCCTTTCGGCCCGGCTTCNATNTTTTCGATATTNGCTNCGCGNCAGAAATGCTTGATGGTCATCACCTCGATCAGATGNGTCACCTCATCCGGCAGCGGCCCGAAGCGATCNACNAGTTCCATGGCGAAGGCGTTGATTTCCTCCGCCGTTTCCTGCGCGGCGATGCGCCGGTACAGCTCCATCCGCAANGTNAGNTCGGCGACATAATGTTCGGGGATCAGCACTGAGGTGCCGATATTGATGCTGGGTGACCATTTATCGGCAGTCTCCACGGTATGGCCGAGTTCGCTCTCGCGGGCATTGGCCACCGCCTCTTCCAGCATTTCCTGATAGAGTTCAAAGCCAACTTCGCGGATATGGCCGGATTGCTCATCGCCGAGCAGGTTGCCCGCCCCGCGGATATCCAGATCATGGCTCGCCAGCGTGAACCCGGCCCCGAGCGTATCAAGGGA
Source organism: Sneathiella sp. (assembly GCF_002694385.1). GTDB lineage: Bacteria > Pseudomonadota > Alphaproteobacteria > Sneathiellales > Sneathiellaceae > Sneathiella. The sequence continues at coordinate 93,942 of NZ_NZMB01000016.1, read as the reverse complement.
TTGCAGAACCCGCAGGCGTTTTTCCGCGGCATCCGTCAGACGTTTGCGCGGCGGCAGGGTGAGGTAGGCATAGGCGCGTGTCTTGGAACGTCCGATGCGCCCTCGGATCTGATAGAGCTGGGCGAGACCGAACATGTCGGCGCGATAGGTGATCAGCGTGTTGGCGGAGGGAATATCAAGGCCGGATTCGACAATATTTGTCGCCACCAGCACATCATAGGCACCGTCATAAAAGGCATTCATGACGCTGTCCAGCTCCTTCGCCGGGAGTTGGCCGTGGGCCGTGACGTATTTCACCTCCGGCACCTGTTCGCGCAGGAAGTTGCCAACTTCCGGCAGGTCGGACAAACGCGGACAAACGATGAAACTTTGCCCGCCGCGATAATGTTCCCGCAGCAGCGCCTCGCGCAGCACCACCGGATCAAACGGCAGGACAAAGGTGCGAATGGCGAGCCGGTCCACGGGTGGCGTTGCGATGATGGAAAGATCGCGGATACCGGTCATGGCAAGCTGCAATGTGCGGGGAATAGGCGTCGCCGTCAGGGTCAGCACATGCACATCGGCGCGGAGCTCCTTGAGCCGTTCCTTGTGGGCGACGCCGAAATGCTGCTCCTCATCGACGATGACAAGCCCAAGATCCTTGAATTTGATGGATTTCGCCAGCAGCGCATGGGTGCCGATGACGATATCCACTTTGCCTGAAGCAAGATCGGCCTTTGTCTGGTTTGCCTCTTTCGTTGTTACCATGCGCGAGAGTTGCGCAATGCGCACCGGTAGATCGGCAAAGCGCGCGCGAAAGCCCTTGTAATGCTGGCGGGCGAGTAATGTCGTCGGGGTTACAATGGCCACCTGCCTGCCGGACATGGCGACGGTGAAGGCGGCGCGCAGCGCCACTTCCGTTTTGCCGAAGCCGACATCGCCACAGATCAGCCGGTCCATCGGCCGCCCTTTCGCCAGGTCGTCCAGCGTGTCGTCAATGGCCTTTTGCTGATCGTCAGTTTCTTCAAAGGGGAAACCGGCGCAGAATTCCGCGTAAAGACCATCGGGTGGGCTCATCACCTCTGCCTTGCGCAGTTGGCGGGCGGCAGCGATGCGGATCAACTGGTCGGCCATTTCCATGACGCGCTTTTTCAGCTTCGCCTTGCGTAGCTGCCAGCCGGACCCGCCAAGCTTATCCAGCACGGCCGCGCTGTCACTGCCGCCATAACGCGACAGCATCTCGATATTTTCAACCGGCAGGTAAATCTTGTCCCCGCCCGCATAGAGCAGTGTCACACAGTCGTGGGGAGCACCCGAAATCTCGATGGTGGTCAGCCCTTCATACTGCGCAATGCCATGATCCACATGCACCACGAAATCTCCGGGGGAAAGCTGGGAGGCTTCGGCAATGAAATTCTCATGACGCTTGGAGGATTTACGCGACCGGACCAGACGGTCGCCAAACACATCCTGCTCGCCGATGACGACGAAGCCCGGCGTTTCGAAGCCTTTTTCCAGCGGCAGGACGGCCAGTTCCGGCAGGTTGGAACCGCCAGATTCGTGAAAATCATCAATCTCGCGCACCGGGCTGATGCCATGATCTGCGAGAACAATTTTATTGCGCGCGAGCGATCCGTTACTGAAAAAGCTGAGGATGACCCGCTTTTTCTGCCCTAACTTCTCGATAACATGGGTTTTCAGAGCATCATAGATATTCCCTTGATGCTGGGCACGCTCCGGTGCGAAATCGCGGCCGGCATGTCCGCCAGCGTCCAGTATGGTCTCATTCCCTGCTCCGCTTGCAAAGGGGGAAAATTGCCCGACCGCGCGCGAAGCCAACGCCGCTTGCCATTCCTCATTCGTCAAATAGAGATAGTCCGGCGGCAGGGGGTTATAGTCACTGCCGCGCGCCGACTGGGCTTCCTTGCGGGCCTCGAAATGATCTGTGACGGTATCAATGCGTGCTTCCCGCGCCTCTTCCAGCATATGATCGAGAAACAGCGTTGCATTGGGCAGGAAATCAAACAGCGTCGCCATGTTTTCATGAAACAGCGGCAACCAATGTTCCATCCCAGCGTGGCGACGTTTCTCGCTGACCGCCTCATAGAGCGGATCATCCGCCGTGACCGCCCCGAAAAGCTGGCGATAGCGGGAGCGGAAAAGCGGCACCGAGGCATCGCTGAGCAGGAACTCCGACGCGGCGGTAAATTCAAGACTTTCAAGCGTGCCGCTGGACCGCTGGCTCAGCGCATCGAAAGCACGGATTCCATCAACGGCACTGCCAAACAGATCAAGCCGCACCGGGTTTTCCGCCCCCGGCGGAAAAATATCGATCAGACCGCCGCGCACGGCAAATTCGCCGGGCTCCATCACCGTACCGATGCGGGTGAAACCATTGGCCACAAGATAAGATGTCAGACTGGACGCCTCGATTTTATCACCCACACGAATGTTGAGGCGGCTGCCCTTTACCATATCGACGGGCGGCACGCGCTGCGTGATAGCGTTCAGCGTGGTGAGAATGATGCGGGGCGGTCCGCCCTCCTCCGTTATGCGGCCAAGCGCCGTCATGCGTCTTGCAACAATCTCCGGATTGGGAGAGACACGGTCATAAGGCAGGCAGTCCCAGGCGGGGAAGCTGACGACCTCCACCTCCGGCGCAAAGAAGGCGAGCGATGCCTCGGTCGCTGCCATGCGCAGATCATCGCGCAGTATGAACAGCAGGTCGGTTTCCGCCTTTTGCGCATAGCCGCCGAGCAGACAGGCGTCATACCCTTCGGGAACGGATTCCAACCGGAAGGCGATGTTTCGGTCCGCCAGGGCGCGCAGGCGTGTTTCCAGCACTGTCAGATCGGTTTTGCTCATAAAAGATCAGTCTTTGCGGGCCAGTTCGTTCCGGCCATATTCCTGCAATTTATCCATGACGCTGGAGCAATGCTCGGCAGGAACTTCTTCGCGGCCAACGGCCCAGACATAGATGTTGGGATCGCCGGCTTCCAGCAGGGCTTCATAGATATCAAGTTCTGTGGATGTGAAGTCATGGACATACTTATGGGCGAATCCGCCAAGCAGCAGATCGGTCTCCTTCATCCCGGTATAAAGCGAACGGTGAATGAGGCGTTTGCGGCGGATGGCGATATCTTCAGTCATGATCTTCTTTTCTTGTTGGGATCAGAAGCATATAACCTGTCTCAGCCGCAATGTCAGCAGTTCTCTCAATCGGGCGCCAATTGCTGCCGCCGCGCCTATCAGCATTGACCTTGACCGGCGGCGATACCACAATGCCGTAAAATGAAACGGAGGATGCGTGCGCCCGGAGATATTGTATCAGCTTTTCTCGCCGGTAAACCGGCTCACCGGCATCGGCCCGCGCCTCGCCGCCCTGATCGAAAAGCTGGCCGGACCGAATGTCATTGATCTTGTCTGGCACCTGCCGAACGGGCTGGTCATGCGGGAAAAGGTAACGCAACTCTCCACTGATTATATCGACCGGATGATTGTTGTTGCCCTTCATGTGGAGCATCATCTCCCGTCCCGCAACCGTCGCGCGCCCTATCGCATTCAGTGCCGGGTTGGCGTTGATCCCCTGACTCTCACCTATTTTAACGGGCGGGAGCAATATCTGCGTCAGCAGTTGCCGGAAAACAGCGAGCGGGTCGTGAGCGGCCGGTTGGAGGAATTTAACGGCGCCTTTCAGATCACCCACCCCGATCATGTCGCTACCCCTGAAGATGCAGGCGAAATCCCCTTGTTTGAAGCGGTTTACCCGCTGACGGCGGGGCTGACCAATGCGACCTTTTTAAAGGCGTCGCGACAGTTCCTTCCCCTGCTGCCCGATTTGCCGGAATGGCAGGATACGGCGCTTTTGAAACGGGAAGACTGGCCCGGATGGAAAGAAAGCCTGATCCGGGCGCATCATCCGGAAAGCGAGGCGGATCTGGATCGTGATGCTTCGCCGCGCGCCCGCCTCGCCTATGATGAACTGCTTGCCAATCAGCTCGCATTGGAGCTGGTGCGCCGTCAAATGAAACGAAAAGCCGGACGTGTCCTGAAAGGCGACGGACGGGTTGAATCGAAAATCCGAGCGGCCCTGCCCTATAAATTGACCGGGGCGCAGCAACAGGCGCTCGCCGAGATTACGGCCGATATGGCGGCATCGCATCGCATGCTGCGACTGTTGCAGGGCGATGTCGGCAGTGGCAAGACTGTTGTCGCGCTGCTCGCCATGGCGGTGGCTGTGGAGGCTGGAACACAGGCCTGTATTATGGCGCCGACGGAAATCCTCGCCCAGCAGCACTATAAGGCAATTGCGCCCTTGGCCGAACAGGCGGGTCTCTCCTGCCAGATCATCACCGGGCGATTGAAAGGCAGGAAACGGACGGAAATACTGGAACAGCTTGAGAGTGGCGCCGTGGATATCATTGTTGGCACCCATGCGCTGTTTCAGGAGGATGTGGTGTTTCATGATCTCGGTCTCGCCATTATAGACGAGCAGCATCGCTTCGGCGTGCATCAGCGTCTGGCCCTCAGTGCCAAAGGTAAAAACGGTAAGGATGGGGTTGATGTGCTGGTGATGACGGCAACGCCAATCCCGCGCACCCTCGCCCTGACAGCCTATGGCGATATGGATATCTCCCTCATTACGGAAAAACCGCCGGGGCGAAAGCCGGTGGATACACGCGCCATTGACCTGTCCCGCCTTGAAGGGGTGGCGGAAGGCCTTGCCCGCAAGCTCGCCGCGGGGGAGCGGATTTACTGGGTCTGCCCGCTGGTGGAGGAATCGCAGCTTCTGGACGTTGCGGCGGCGGAAGAGCGTTTTGAGATGTTGCAGCATCTTTATGGTGATCGCGTCGGGCTCATTCATGGCCGTCTGAAACCGGAGGAAAAGGACGAGACCATGCGCCGTTTCATGACCGGGGAGATCAGCATTCTTGTCGCCACGACTGTGATCGAGGTCGGCGTTGATGTGCCGGAGGCAACCGTCATGATCATCGAACATGCAGAGCGTTTCGGCCTTGCCCAGCTACACCAGCTGCGTGGCCGTGTCGGGCGCGGCGGTCTTCCCGGCACTTGCCTGCTGTTGTATGCCTCGCCGCTTGGCCAGACGCAGAAGGCGCGGCTCGCCATCCTGCGCGAGAGTGAGGATGGTTTTCGCATTGCCGAGGAGGATTTGCGCCTGCGCGGGGCGGGCGAGCTGTTGGGGACACGCCAGAGCGGTCTGCCGGAATTCCGCCTGGCCGATTTACAGGCCCACTCCCGCCTGCTGGCCATGGCGCGCGATGATGCGCGACTTATTCTGGAAAAGGATCCGGAGCTAAAATCGCGGCGCGGCGCGGCGCTGCGAATCCTCCTCTATCTGTTTGAGCGGGATGCAGCGATCCGTTATTTATCCGGTTGAGAGGGCGTCTTTCCGGGCGCGCTGATCTTTTTTGTCTGCTTGTCCTTCGCGGCCGCTTTTCCGTCGCTGTCGCCGGGCCAGATCATGCCCGCGGATATCACCAGCTTGATCCCCGCCTCCACCGGCATGTCGAGATATTTAAGATCGCTTTTCGGCACAAACAGCAAAAAACCTGAAGTGGGGTTCGGCGTTGTTGGCAGGAAAACACTGATAACATCGTCCTCGCTGAGACTGTCCACCTCGCCTTTTGCCTGGCTGGTCACGAAAGCAACTGCCCAGAGGCCCCTGCGCGGATATTCTACCAGCACCACCTCGCGGAAGGAGGTGCTGGACTGCGCCATCACCGTTTCCATGATCTGTTTCAGGGCATGATATATGGTGCGGATAACCGGCATTCGGCTGACGATGCGTTCGCCAAAGGTGAGAAGCGTTCGGCCGAGGAAATTGGCAGTGAGAAAACCGATGAGAACCAGCGCAAAGGCGGTAATCAGAACGCCGAGCCCCGGCACGCTGAACGGCAGATAGGTTTCGGGGTTGTAGCGAGCCGGGATCAGCGGCGTGATGTTGGCATCGACGAAGGTGACAAAAGCATAGGTGAGATAGATGGTGATCGCAATCGGCGCGGCGACAACAATCCCCGTCAGGAAATAGGTCCGCAGCCGGGCGAGGCCGCTTGTTTTCGGGGCCGGTTCTACCAGAACCGGTTTCCTGTCGTCTTCTTGGGACGTTTCGCGATGATCGGATTTTTTGAACATTTTCCGTAAGTTGCTGAAAACAGGTGGAAAAGGAGTATTTTTCAGGGATTTCCTGATCTATGGGGAAGCCTATCATGAAGCCATGCCAGTGTCTTATGAATTTTCTGTCAGTCACGGGCCGGCTGTATTGGCCGTGTAAACTTCCTCTTAACACTTGTTGGCTATACTTCCATCTGAATGTTATCAGCCTTTAAAAAAGACGTAACCGTCGCGCCGGAACCAGCTCGATCCATGAAAATTTACTGGAATTTCAGACGGCTGCTGGAATTTGGCAGCCTTGTCCTGCTGACGGTTTCTTTCGGCCTTCTTCTGTTTTCGACCTTGTTTCTGGACGATCCCTATTTCCATTACGCCAGCAATATTGCGGCTGGCGGGCTGCTTTTCTGTGCCCTGCTTGCCTTTTTCCAGATACGACAGATCCGCACAGGTCAGAAAGCCCTGCGCAGCAAGGATTCTCTGCTAAACGTCATTCTCGATAATGTCGATCTTGGCATTGCCGTTTTTGATGAGGATCTGAAATTGCAGGCCTGGAACAGGCGTTATCTGGAGCTGACGGAAGCGGATGCGAAACGTTACCAGGCGCATCAGACAACATTACAGGATGTTCTCGGCTGGAATTACGATCATTATGTGGATATTGAGTTGTCGCGCGATGACTTTATCGTGGATACGCTGGGGAAAATTGAAAAGCGGGTTTCGAGTGTGCTGGACCGCAAGCTGGTTACGGGCCGGATTATCGAAATTTATTATAATATACGGACCGATGGCGGACTTATTCTGACCGTTACGGATGTGACGTCGAAGCGCATGGCGGAAAGGTCGCTGCGCGAAAATGAGGATCGCTACCGCACGATGATCGAGCTGTCGCCCGATGCCATTGTCGCCCACAAGGGGGGCTATATCATCTATGTGAATGAAGCGGCGCTCCGGCTCTTTAACAAGCGCGGCCGTCATGATCTGATCGGCCATCGAATATCGGCCTATTTCCCCTATTCGGACATGGAAATGCTCTCTCCCTATATGGGGCCTGTCGAAGAGATGGAGAGCGGAAAAAAACTACCGTCCCTTAAGTCTCGTGTGATCCGCGATGATGGCATTCAGACCAATGTGGAAATGGAGGGCTCCGCCCTGCTCTATGGAGAACGCATGGTCATGCAGCTTGTCATCCGCGATATTTCCGCACAGATGCAGATTGAAGAATTTCTCAAGCAGGCGAAGGACGAAGCGGAATATGCCGCCAAGATCAAGGGCAAGTTTCTTGCCAATATGAGTCATGAACTGCGCACGCCGCTAAATGCGGTCATCGGTTTTTCCGAGGTCATCACCAGCCAGATTTTCGGGCCCGTCGGCTCAAGTAAATATCTCGAATATGCAGAGGATATCAACGCGAGCGGTCATCATCTCCTCGATCTGATCAATGACATTCTCGATTTCTCCAAGATCGAATCCGGAGAACAGAAAATCAATGAGGAAGCCGTTGAGATCGACGTGCTGGTGAATGAATGCGTCCGCCTGACGCAGCAGCGGGCCATCGAGAATGATATCAATATCAAGCTGGAGTTCGATCCGCTCCTGCCGCAGATTTTCGCGGATCGACGGATGATCAAGCAGATTCTCATCAATCTCCTTTCCAATGCAGTGAAATTTACCCCCATGGGAGGGCGGATCATTACCTCCGTCCAGCTTCTGGAAGATGCGGGCCTGCGTATCAGCGTCAGCGATAACGGCATTGGCATTCGCGAAGATGATATTGAAAAGGCCCTCACCCCCTTTGTGCAGGTGGACAGTGACAAGGACCGGAAGTATCAGGGAACGGGACTTGGCTTGCCGCTGTCGAAAAACCTTGCCGAAATGCATGAAGGGCGGCTGGAACTGATGAGCCGTTATGGCGAAGGCACGGTCGTTTCGCTCTATCTGCCGCCCTCGCGTATCGTACCGAAAGCGGCCTGAAGCGCGCGCAGTCGAAAATTTTTACCGCCACTCTTGCCAATTGCCTCTGAAAGTTGAACTATTCTCGCCAGAAAGCGGGAGAAGAAAACATGCGATTGAAAGATAAAGTGGCCATCATCACGGGCGCGGGCTCAGGCTTTGGCAAAGCTATGGCGGAACTGTTTGCGGCGGAAGGCGCAAAAGTCATGGTCAGCGACCTGAATGGCGCGGCGGCAGTGGCGGTTGCGAAGGGCATAACCGATGCAGGCGGAACAGCCATCAGCAGCGCCTGCGATGTCACCAGTGCCGCCGATCTCGCGGCCATGACGGACGCAACATTAAAGGCATTCGGGAAAATCGACATCCTCGTCAACAATGCGGGTTTTCCGCAGCGTAACGGTTCCATGTTCGATGTGGATGAGGCGACGTTCGATAAAATCTTCAATGTCAATGTGAAGAGCCTGTATCTCACCACGAAAGAGATTGTCCCGCACCTCATTGAAAGCCAGGGCAATGTGGTGAATATCGCCTCCACGGCGGCGCTGAGTCCGCGGCCCGGCCTCACCTGGTATAATGCGAGCAAGGGCGCGGTTGTCACCATGTCCAAATCCATGGCACTGGAGCTGGCGCCAAAGCAGGTGCGCGTTAACGCCCTCTGTCCGGTATTCGCCAGCACCGGCATGTCGGTGGAATTCATGGGCGGGGTGGATACACAGGAAATCCGCAACAAATTTGTTTCGACCATCCCGCTCGGGCGCGAGAATACGCCGCGCGATCTCGCCCATGCCGCACTCTGGCTGGCCTCCGATGACGCGTCCTTCATTACGGGTGTCGCGCTGGAGGTGGATGGCGGGCGCTGCGTTTGATGAATTCTACTCTAAAACGGGGGAACAATGGCGGATAAAGAGGCTGTGAGGAAAAAACTGCTCCATATCGCCCCGGGCGGTGGGCGTGCATATGACATGGGCGGCATGCGAAGCGTCTTTTATGCAGATGAAGCGGAGACGGCGGCGGAATATTCCATTTCCGAATGGCACCTTGCGCCGAAAACGCCGGGATCGAGCCCCCATTCTCATGATCATGAGGATGATATCTTCTATGTTTTGGAAGGGGTGACGACCTTTTACCTGGATGGCGCGCGGCAGGATGCGGCGGCGGGCAGTTTTATTCGCGTGCCCGCCGGCGTGACCCATGATTTTGAAAATCTGTCAGATGAACCAACCCGCTTTCTGAATATTTTTATTCCCGGCGGATTCGAACGGGACATGCCCGCCATTGTCGATTGGTTTGCGAAGAATTCCGCTGATAAAGGTTAGAAAAAGACGGCGACCGAGTGGCACGCCGTCTTATTTGAATATTAGGGGTCTGAGACGGCCCCCTACTCCTTCACATCGGCGGCGACCTGCATTTTCACGATGATATCCGGCTCTCCGGGGACCATACCGCTTTTGCCGACGCCTTTCTTGATCAGGTCGACATATTCCATGCCTTCCACAACCCGGCCCCAGACGGTGTATTTCCCGTCAAGAAAATGGGAATCGGCGGTGACAATAAAAAACTGGCTGTCGGCGCTGTGCGGGGAGGTTGCCCGCGCCATGGAAACCGCGCCGCGCACATGCGGGGCATTGCTGAACTCCGCCCGCAGCTTGCGGCCCGATCCGCCCGTGCCGGTGCCGGTGGGATCGCCCGTCTGGGCCATAAAATCGACGATTACGCGATGGAACTTGACCCCGTCATAAAAGCCTTCGCGCGTCAGCTCCTTGATGCGGGCGACATGGTTCGGCGCAAGGTCAGGGCGTAATTCAATCACGACGCGGCCATAGACAAGATCAAGATAGAGGGTGTTTTCCGGGTCGGCTGCATTTGCCGTGGAGAGCGGCAAAGCGCTTATTCCCGTCAGCATCAGAAGCATGAAAACCCGTGACAAGAACTTTGAAATCATCCGTATCCTCTTTCGTTTGACTGTATCAGCGTTATTTTCTGCCATTTCGGCGCCGGGGCGTCCATGATGAATATGCTATAGTTGCAGATAACGACATTTTTGACAGCTTTTAAAAAAATAAAATCTGTGTTGACCATTGGGCGCAACCTCCCTATGTTGCAGCCGCGTTGCGACGCTTTTCGACTGAAATGAAAGGCCATTCATCGCAGCATCGCAAAATGGGGGCCCGTAGCTCAGTCGGTAGAGCAACTGACTTTTAATCAGTGGGTCACAGGTTCGAATCCTGTCGGGCTCACCATTTCGCTATCCTGAAATAACCGGAATCTGCCGTTGGAACATCTGCAACTGTTCTGAGGAGCGCCCCACCCCTTCAATTATCACGATTTTTGCAGAATTTATCTGGAATGGTGGTCGGGGTCAGATTGGTGCCCGCACCCGGAGTTGAACCGGGAAGCCCTTACGGGCGGCAGATTTTAAGTCTACTGTGTTTACCGATTTCACCATGCGGGCGGCGGGTGAACCCTAGCGAAAGCGGTTTACGGAAACAAGGATTTAATGCCGTGACCTGTCTTTTTTGCCCGTTCTGACAGTACCGTTCCTGCGCGCTGCGGCGGAAATACCCGTGGCGGCGTCAGCTTGTTTCGCTGGCGCTCACACCCTGGGTTTTCAGCCAGTCGAAAAGCGCATCGAACGCGGCGTTGAGAGCCTCGGGATCGGTTGAGCGCAGCACCAGATTGGTGCCCACCTCCCCCTGCTTGAAATAGGGATATGAACCCATGGAGACATTGGGGTAAACCCCCTGCAGTTCGCCGAGTTTCTGGGCGACGCGTCCCTCGGGCAGGCCAGCGCCGATGGTCCGGCTCAACATTTTCGCCCCGCCCTGCAGGATTGGGGCAATTTCCGCGAACATCGCCTGCATGATCATGGGCACACCGGCCATGACAAAGACATTCTCGATTCTGAAACCGGGCGCCTTGCTGACCGGATTGTAGATGAGCGTGGCGCCGTCCGGGATGCGGGCCATACGCTTGCGGGCCGCGTTGAATTCAATACCGCTCGTTTCGTAATGGCGGGTCAGGATATTCATGGCTTCCGGATGATAGTCGATGGCGACCCCGAATGCGGCGGCAATGGAGTCCGCCGTGATGTCATCATGGGTCGGGCCAATCCCGCCGGTGGTGAAAACATAATTGTATTTGGCACGGAGTTTGTTGACGGCGTCAACAATCTCCGCCTCGATATCCGGGACGACACGCGCCTCGCGCAATTGCACGCCGATCTCGTTAAGCTGCACCGCCAGCCAGGCCATATTCTTATCCTGTGTCCGGCCGGAGAGGATTTCATCGCCGATGACGAGAATGGCGGCGGTGACCGTCTTCTGGGAATGATCTGTATGGCTCGACATAAAATAACCTGCAATTTCCGGACCCGGGGTTGCCCGCATCATAGCAAAGGGAATACAAAGAGCATCAGCAAAATTATCACGCAGTCCAATCCGGGTCGATAAAGATGGAATTTCCCACGCCGCTTGAAAAAGGCACCCTGATCAAACGATACAAACGCTTCCTTGCCGATGTGGAAATGGCGGATGGTCGCACCCTCACCGCCCATGTGGCCAATTCCGGCTCCATGATGGGTTTGAAGGAACCGGGTATGACGGTCTGGCTATCGCGTTCAGACAATGCAAAGCGCAAGCTACCCTATAGCTGGGAACTGGTGGAAATTGAAGATGCTTTCGTTGGCATCAACACCTCGCATCCGAACGGCATCGTGGCCGAGGCGATTGCGGCCGGGGATGTGCCGGAACTTGCAGGATATGATAGCCTCCGCCGTGAAGTGAAATATGGTGAAAATTCCCGCATCGATATTCTGCTTTCGGGTGACAACAGGCCGGATTGCTATGTGGAGGTGAAGAATGTCACGCTGGCCCGCATGGCGGCGGAGGCTGAATTTCCTGATGCGGTGACGGTGCGCGGTACGAAGCATCTGCGGGAACTTGCCAGTATGGTCGAAAACGGGCAGCGCGCGGCCATGTTCTACCTGATCCAGCGAACCGATTGCCGCTCCTTCCGTCTGGCGGCGGATATCGATCCCGATTATGCGGCGGCTTTCGCGACGGCCAGAGCGGCGGGAGTTGAAATTCTCTGCTATGACTGCCACATAACAACTAACGGAATACGTCTCGGTTCTCCTGTCCCGGTCATTCCTGGTTCCCTTTCGGTCCGGCATGACGTATAATTCGTTAAATTTACTGAAGAGCGCTTATGAGATATGAAACGAGTATAACCGCGCCGGAACGCAACACCGGCGTGATCAAGCTGCATGGACCCGAAGGTTTTGAGGGAATGCGCAAGGCCGGGCAATTGGCTGCCGAAACCCTTGACATGATAGCGGAGCATGTGGTGCCCGGCGTCACGACGGAGGAGCTGGACCGGATCTGCGCCGACTTTATTGCCGAGCGCGGTGCGACCAGCGGACCGCTGAATTACCGCGGCTATCCCAAGCATGTCTGCATCTCCATCAACCATGTGGTCTGCCATGGTATTCCGGGGCCGAAAAAGCTTCAGAATGGCGATATTCTCAATATTGACGTCACGCCCATTGTTGACGGCTGGTATGGCGACAGCAGCCGCATGTATGTGGCCGGCAAGCCGAGCGTGAAGGCCTCCCGCCTGATCGACATCACCTATGAATCCCTGATGCGCGGAATTGAGGTGGTGAAACCCGGCGCCACCACCGGCGATATTGGTTATGCCATCCAGAATTTCGCGGAAGGCAAGCGCTGCTCTGTCGTGCGCGACTTCTGCGGACATGGCGTTGGCCGGGTGTTTCATGATGTGCCGAATATCGTGCATTACGGCACGCCGGGCGAAGGGATCGAGTTGAAAGCTGGCATGATTTTCACGATCGAACCGATGATCAATCTCGGCACCTGGCAGGTCAAGGTGCTCGATGATGGCTGGACAGCGGTCACCAAGGACCGTTCCCTTTCCGCACAGTTCGAACATTCTATCGGCGTGACCGAAACAGGGTATGAAATTTTCACCCTGTCACCGAAGGGACTGGACAAGCCGCCCTATGACGTCTGACCCCAAGCCTTCGCCGGACGCATCCGGCCTGCATGATCTGGATAGCCCCTATACGCTGGGGCTTGCGGAGAGTGCAAAAGGCATGAGTGGAAAGATGGATCACCGCGCCGGTCACCGTGAAAGAATGCGCGCGCAGGTACTCTCGGCGGGCGCACGGTCGCTGGCGGATTACCAGATTCTGGAAATGCTGTTGTTTGCTGCCTCCCCGCGCGGCGATACCAAGCCGCTTGCGAAAGCGCTGCTGGCGCGCTTCGGCAGCCTGTCGCGTGTTCTGAAGGCGGAGGCGGAGGAGCTGCGCAAGATTGACGGCGCGGGCGATGCGGTTATTGCCACGCTGAAGATTGCGGAGACGCTGGGGGAGAAGCTGCTGCGGGCCGAAATTGAGAAAAGAAATGTCATCGGTTCCTGGCAGGCATTGCTCGAATATTGCCAGGGCACGATGGGCGAACGTCAGGTCGAGCATTTCCGTATTCTGTTTCTCAATAACAAGAATCACCTGATAGCTGATGAGGTGCAGCAGACCGGCACCGTCAATCACACTGCCGTCTATCCGCGCGAAGTGGTGAAACGAGCGTTGGAGCTGGGCGCCACCTCCATCATTCTGGTTCATAACCACCCGTCCGGTGATACGACGCCATCAAAGGCGGATATCGACATGACGCTGGAAATTGTGAAGGCGGCGGCGGCGCTTAACATCCGCGTGCATGATCATGTCATCGTCGGCAATACGGACTGTCTCAGCTTCAAGTCCCGCGGATTGATATAGTAGGACGTTTCCCGCCCACTCTCTGCCTTAACACGTCCATCCCTGCCCTTAAATGGTTGAGATTTTCCGCAACCTCTGCTAGGTCAGCCTTCTTCCTTTATTGTAGTCAGAAAGATAGCCGCCATGATCCCCCGTTATGCCCGCCCCGAGATGACCGCCATCTGGGACCCGCAAAGCAAATTCCGTATCTGGTTCGAGATTGAAGCCCATGCCTGTGATGCGCAGGCGAAGCTGGGCGTTATTCCCGAGGCTGCCGCCAAGGCGGTGTGGGAGCGTGGTAATTTCGATATTGACCGCATTGACGAGATTGAACGCGAAACAAAGCATGACGTGATCGCCTTTCTCACCAACCTGGCCGAATATGTTGGCGATGAGGCGCGCTTTGTACATCAGGGCATGACATCGTCGGATGTGCTGGATACTTGCCTGTCGGTGCAGTTGACGAAGGCTTGCGATATCCTGCTCGCCGATATGGATGCGCTGCTGGCCGCGCTGAAGGCGAAGGCCTATGCCCATAAGGATGACGTTTGCGTCGGCCGCTCCCACGGTATCCATGCGGAACCGGTGACTTTTGGCCTCAAGATGGCGCAGGCCTATGCGGAATTTGATCGCAATCGGGAGCGTCTTGTTAATGCGCGGAAAGATATCGCCACCTGTGCCATTTCCGGCGCTGTCGGTACCTTCGCGAATATCGACCCCTATGTGGAAGAACATGTGGCGGCGTCCCTTGGCCTGACGCCCGAGCCCGCCTCGACGCAGGTGATTCCCCGTGACCGTCACGCCATGTTCTTCGCCACACTTGGCGTGATTGCCAGCTCTATTGAACGGCTGGCCGTTGAAATCCGTCATCTGCAACGCACCGAAGTGCTGGAAGCTGAAGAATATTTTGCGCCGGGACAGAAAGGCTCCTCCGCCATGCCGCACAAGCGCAACCCGGTGTTGACGGAGAATCTGACCGGTCTCGCCCGTCTTGTTCGTATGGCGACGATCCCGGCCATGGAAAATGTCGCCCTCTGGCATGAGCGGGATATCTCCCATTCCTCCGTAGAGCGGGGCATCGGCCCGGATGCGACCATCACGCTTGATTTCGCCCTCGCCCGCCTGACCGGGGTCATTGAAAAGCTGGTGGTATATCCCGAAAATATGCTGCGCAATATGAATAAGCTCGGCGGCCTGATCCATTCGCAGCGGGTGCTGCTGGCCCTCACCCAGGCGGGCGTCAGCCGGGAAGACAGCTATCGTCTCGTGCAGCGCAACGCCATGCGCGTGTGGCGCGAAGGCGCAGACTTCATGGAACTGCTGAAAGCCGATGATGAAGTCATGAAAGCACTCTCAGCGGAACAGATTGAAAGCGTTTTTGACCTTGAATATCATACGAAGCATGTGGATACGATTTTCCGGCGTGTCTTTGGCGAATAATCCCGATCACAAAACAAAGAAAGAGGCGCAATGACTTGCGCCTCTTTCTTTATACAGCGGATAAGGATTTAACAGGGCGATTGCCCGATCACCCGACCGGCTCAGTTGCCTGAACGGATCTGCTCGCGGGCGGTCGCCAGCAGCTCTTCCATGGTGCGGCGGATGCGGTGGTCCGACATTTCCACATGTTGCGCATCAAGATCGCCGCGCACCTTGCGAAAGACGTCTTCATCGCCCTTCTCTTCCATATCGGCGATCACCACTTCCTTGGCATAAGCCTCGGCGTCCGCGCCGCTTTTGCCAAGAAGATCGGCAGCCCACAGGCCAAGCAGCTTGTTGCGGCGCGCCATAATCCTGAATTCCTGTTCCTGATCATGGGCGAACTTGTTTTCCCGCCCCTTTTTCCGATCGTCGAATCCTGACATGAGTTTCCTGTTCCTAATCTTGTTTCAAACCAACAATCCGTAGCCCGGCAATGCCTTATAGCGAAGATGGGATGTTCCGCCTAGCCCTGCAAGTAAAAAACTGCGGAATATGCGATAATTCGATGACAGGAAATGTTGTCTTTGCCCGATTTCTGCATTATGTTCCGCTTGCCTTTGCGATGACGCACGGGCGATTGAAGATGATGGCGCGAATGATTTTTTGCAGGGACGCCGTCGGATATTTTTTCTCTGGCGGATGACCGCCTTTTCGATGAGTTGGAGTGTTTCCATGACCCGACGTAGACGTGTCTACGAAGGCAAGGCGAAGGTTCTTTTTGAAGGGCCGGAACCGGGCACGCTGGTGCAGTATTTCAAGGATGACGCGACCGCCTTCAATGGCGAAAAGAAAGCGACTGTCACCGGCAAGGGTGTGCTGAATAACCGCATTTCCGAACATCTGATGATCAAGCTGGCGGAAATCGGCATTCACAACCATTTCATCCGCCGCCTCAACATGCGCGAACAGCTCATCAAGGAGGTGGAGATCATTCCGATTGAGGTGATCATTCGCAACGTTGCCGCCGGCTCCATCTGCAAGCGTCTCGGTATTACCGAAGGAACGCCCCTGCCCCGGCCGATCATCGAATTTTGCTTCAAGTCGGACGAGCTTAACGATCCCATGGTGACGGAAGAGCATATCACCGCCTTTGGCTGGGCGAACCCGCTGGAACTTGACGATATCGTCAACCAGTCGCTCCGGGTCAATGATTTCCTGCTCGGGCTGTTCGCAGGCATCGGCATCCGGCTGATCGACTTCAAGCTGGAATTCGGCCGCTCCTACGAAGGGGACGAGATGCATATCATTCTCGCCGATGAAATCAGTCCTGACAATTGCCGTCTGTGGGATGCCGCGACCAACAAGAAGCTGGACAAGGACCGCTTCCGCCGCGACCTTGGCGGGGTCGAGGATGCCTATCAGGAAGTCGCCCGTCGTCTCGGCATCATTCCCGAAGGCGGCCCTGGAGACCTTCAGGGCAGCACGGCCATTCAGTAAAGGCGCCTCCCCCGCGCCTTTTTATTTAAGTCCAGGGGTGTTCAAAACCCGAATGAGGATCAGATGAAAGCACGTGTCTATATTTCCTTGAAAAACGGGGTGCTTGACCCCCAGGGAAAAGCGATTTCCCATGCCTTACAGGGGCTGGGCTTCGGCAATGTTCTGGATGCCCGCCAGGGCAAGACGATTGATCTGGAGCTTACCGGGGCGGATCCGGCCGAGGCCGAGGCGGAAGTCGAGAAAATGTGCCAGCAGCTTCTCGCCAACACGGTGATCGAGAATTACAGCATCGAGATTTTGGATTGAGCGAAAGGCTAGGACGATGAAGGCCGCCGTTATCGTATTTCCGGGCTCCAATTGTGACCGCGATCTGAAGGTCGCCCTCGCCCAGTCCATGGGCCGCGATCCCGATATGGTCTGGCATGGTGACAGCCAGTTGCCGCCGACCGATCTGATCGCCATTCCGGGCGGGTTCTCCTATGGCGATTATCTTCGTGCGGGCGCCATGGCGGCGAATTCACCGATTATGCGCGAGGTGGTGAAGAAGGCCGCCGCAGGGACGCCCGTTCTCGCCATCTGTAACGGATTTCAGGTAGCGACGGAAACCGGCATGCTGCCGGGTGCGCTTCTTCGCAACGCGGGACAGAAATTCGTGTGCAGGGATGTAAATCTGCTGATCACGTCGCAGAATGAACGGTTTGTCGGCGGTTTTGAACTGGGTGAGGTTGTGCGCTTCCCGGTTGCTCACCATGACGGCAACTATTTTGCGGATACGGACACGCTGGAGGAGTTGGAGGCAGAAGGCCAAGTTGCTTTCAAATATGCGGGCGCGGATGGCGAACTGACCGCAGAGGCGAATCCGAACGGTTCGCTCAACAACATCGCCGGTATCTATAATAAGGCGGGCAATGTGCTCGGACTCATGCCGCATCCGGAGCGGCTCATCTCCGAGGAGCTGGGCGGCACCGACGGCAGGCGCTTTTTCGATCATCTCGTAAATTCCATTGTTTGAGATCATGACAGAAATTACCAAGGAAATTGTCGCCGAACACGGCCTCTCCGAAGATGAATATCAGGAGCTTCTGAGGGTTCTGGGGCGTGTCCCGAACCTCACGGAGCTTGGCATCTTCTCGGTGATGTGGAGTGAGCATTGCTCTTATAAATCTTCCAAAAAATGGCTGAAAACTCTGCCGACGTCCGCTCCTTGGGTGATCTGCGGCCCTGGCGAGAATGCGGGTGTCATCGACATTGGCGATGGTCAGGCGGCGATCTTCAAGATGGAGAGCCACAACCATCCGTCCTATATCGAACCCTATCAGGGGGCGGCGACGGGTGTTGGCGGCATCATGCGCGATGTGTTCACCATGGGCGCGCGTCCCGTTGCCAATATGAATGCGCTCCGCTTCGGTCGGCCGGATCATCCGAAAACCCGTCATCTGGTCTCCGGTGTTGTGGCGGGTATCTCAGGATATGGCAACTGCATGGGGGTGCCGACCGTCGGCGGAGAAACAAACTTCCACAGCTCCTATGACGGTAATATTCTCGTCAATGCGATGACAGTCGGCATTGCCGATACGGACAAGATTTTCTATTCCGCGGCGGCCGGTGTCGGCAATCCGGTGGTCTATGTGGGCTCCAAAACCGGGCGGGACGGCATTCATGGCGCGACCATGGCCTCCGCTGAATTCGATGACGACAGCGAAGAAAAACGCCCGACCGTGCAGGTGGGCGATCCTTTCACGGAAAAGCTCCTGCTGGAGGCCTGTCTCGAGCTGATGGCGACGGATGCCATTGTCGCTATTCAGGACATGGGCGCGGCGGGGCTCACCTCCTCCTCCTTCGAAATGGCGGACAAGGGCGGTGTCGGGATTGAGTTGAACCTTGATCAGGTACCGATGCGCGAGGAAGGCATGACGCCTTATGAAATCATGCTTTCGGAAAGTCAGGAGCGCATGCTCATGGTTCTGAAGCCGGGCCGAGAAGAAGAGGCGCGGCGGATTTTCGAGAAATGGGAGCTGGACTTCTCCGTGATCGGCAAGGTGACGGATACTGGCCGCATGGTCTTGACCATGCAGGGGGAGACGGTCGCCGATCTGCCCGTGGCGCCGCTTGCCGATGCAGCGCCGGAATATGACCGGCCGTGGGTCAAAACACCGATACAGGCGCCGATCCGGGGGGAAGATGTGGCTGCGCCCAACGATCTTGGCGAGGCATTGATCAAGCTCATGGGATCATCGGAGATCGCCAGCCGCAAATGGATCTGGGAACAGTATGACCATATGGTCATGGGCGACACCATCCAGCGGCCAGGCGGCGATGCGGCGGTTGTCCGTGTGCATGGCACCGGCAAGGCGCTCGCCATCACCACCGATTGTACACCGCGCTACTGCTTTGCCGATCCGGTGACAGGCGGCGCGCAGGCAGTGGCGGAGGCCTGGCGCAATATCACGGCTACGGGGGCGCTGCCGCTCGCCATCACCGACTGCATGAATTTCGGCAACCCGCAACGACCCGAGATCATGGGCCAGTTCGTCGGCTGCATAGAAGGCATGAAGAATGCCTGCCTTGCCCTTGATTTTCCTGTTATTTCCGGCAACGTCTCGCTCTATAACGAGACCAATGGCACGGGCATACATCCGACGCCGGCTGTGGGGGGCGTCGGCATTCTGAAAGACCTTGCCCATATGACCACCCTCGCCTTCAAGGAGGACGGAGATATCGTGCTGCTGCTTGGCGATTTGACCGGTGAAATGGGGCAGTCGCTTTACCTGCGGGAAATTGAAGGGCGTGAGGAAGGGGCTCCGCCCACTGTGGATCTCGCGAAAGAACGCAAATATGGCGATTATCTCCGCGCCATGATCGAAAAGGGGCTGGTCACTGCCGCCCATGATATTTCCGATGGCGGCCTTGGCGTTGCGCTTGCCGAAATGGCCCTTGCGGGCAATATCGGCGCCGAATTGGAGATTGAGACAGACCTGCCGCCTCATGCGGCGCTTTTCGCGGAAACTCAGGCCGCCTATGTTATCACGGCAAAGCCCGATGATGTGGAGATGTTGCGCGGATTTGCCCTCGCCGATGATATTCCCCTACACATTCTTGGAACGATCGGTCATACTGATTTGAAAATCGGCGGCTGGCTGACCATATCTTTGGGAAGGCTGCGCGACGTCCATGCGGGCTGGCTGCCAGAGCTGATGGCCGGTCCCGGAAGTGAACAGGAGTGATGATCCATGGCGATGGATGCGAGTGAAATTGAACGGTTGATCAAGGAAGGCATCCCCGATGCAACGGTGGAGATCACCGATCTGC
Organism: Sneathiella sp.; assembly: GCF_002694385.1. Taxonomy (GTDB): domain Bacteria; phylum Pseudomonadota; class Alphaproteobacteria; order Sneathiellales; family Sneathiellaceae; genus Sneathiella. The sequence goes on along the minus strand of NZ_NZMB01000016.1, from coordinate 73,877 downwards.
GCGGCGATGGCGATCATTATGCCGCCATGGTGACCTCCGCCAGCTTTATCGGCCTTCCCCGCGTTCGCCAGCACCAGATGGTCTATGAGGCGCTGAAAGGAAACATGGGCCATGCGCTGCATGCCCTTGCCCTGCAAACCTCGGTGCCGGAAGGCCGCTAATCAGAAACAACTTCAAAAAGGATTTCTAAATGCTTGATCAAGTGACAAGAGATCGAATTTCCCAGGAAATTACCGATAATGATGTCGTGCTCTTTATGAAGGGGACAGCTATTTTCCCGCAGTGCGGTTTTTCGGCGACGGCGGTGCAAATTCTCTCCCATCTCGACGTCAAGTTCAAGAGCATCGACGTGCTCGCCGATCCCGGCATCCGCCAGGGCATCAAGGAATTCAGCGAATGGCCGACCATCCCGCAGCTCTATGTGAAGGGTGAATTCGTCGGCGGCTGCGACATCATGCGCGAAATGTTCGAAACCGGCGAATTGCAGGATATGCTCGTCGAGAAGCAGGTTGCCCGCGCCTCTGCCTGACGGCTTTTCCTGATCTTTGAAGAAAGGCCGGGATGCTGGAACGCCTGATCGCTGCGCTGCTTGCTGCACTCCCCTCTTCCTTTTTCAGCCTGTTTTATGGCTTCCGGCCGCTGGTAATTGATGGCCAGAAGCTGGATGCCAAGGCGCGGCTGTTGTGCGACCTGGACAGGAAATCGGCATCCCCTGTGACTATTGAAGGTCTTGCGGAAAACCGCGAGAAGCTGGAGAAAGTCTCCAGTCTGCTGGCGGGGAAGCCGCCCAGGCTCCCCTCCATTCAGGATATCACCATCCGAAGCGGCAGCGACGACTTTCCTGCCCGGTTGTATCGCCCGCTTGATGAGCCCTCCCTTCCCGTTCTCGTTTATTATCATGGTGGCGGCTATATCCGCGGCTCCCTCGACAGTCATGACGGTCTTTGCGCACGGCTTGCGAAATATGGCGGTTTTGCCGTTCTGTCCGTTGGCTACAGGCTGGCGCCGGAGGCGAGGTTTCCGGCGGCGGTTGAGGATAGCTGTGCCGCCTTGCGGTGGGTTTCTGAAAAAGGCACGGATTACGGCCTGGATTCGTCCCGTTTGGCTGTGGGCGGCGACAGTTCCGGCGGGTGCCTTGCCGCCGTCGTCGCACAGCAGGCGGCATCGCAGGGCGGCCCCCTGCCTCTGTTCCAGATGCTGTTCTATCCGACGCTGGATGCGCATCTCTCCGCGCCCAGTCATGCCATGTTTGCGGATGGGTTTTTCCTGACCCGCGCGCGGATGGAAGGCTATCGCGATATGTATCTGAACAATGCGTCGGAACGGGACGATATCCGGGCCTCCCCCATTCTCAACACCGATCTTGCCGGACTTCCCCCGGCGCTGATTGTCACGGCCGGGTTCGATCCCTTACGCGATGAGGCGGAGGAGTATGGCAAGGCATTACAGGCGGCAGGCGTCAATGTGGGTGTGGTGCGCTTTCCCGCCATGGTGCATGGCTTCATGTCCATGACGGGCGTGTTTCCGGAGGCGGAAAAGGCCCTCCATCAGGCGGCAGACGCGCTTGCCCATGTTTTTGCCGTAGCGGCGCAGGACAACAATACAGCGGACTGATTTACGCCGCATCTTCCTCTCCGCCGATTTTCTGGGCCAGCGCCGCGGCGAGGTAATCGTCAAGATCCCCGTCCAGCACGCCTTGCGCGTTGCCCTTTTCAACGCCTGTCCGGAGATCCTTAACCATCTGGTAGGGATGCAGCACGTAGGAGCGAATCTGATGCCCCCAGCCGATATCGGTTTGGCTGTCACGGGTTTCCTGTGCCTCGGCCTCGCGTTTTTGCAGCTCCAGCTCATAAAGGCGGGATTTCAGCATCTTCATGGCCGCCGCTTTGTTCTTGTGCTGCGAGCGGTCATTCTGGCACTGCACGACGACATTGGTTGGGATATGGGTAATACGCACGGCGGATTCCGTCCGGTTGACATGCTGCCCACCGGCGCCGGAGGCACGATAGACATCGATGCGCAGGTCTTTTTCCTCAATCTCGATGTCAATTTCATCGTCGATTACCGGATACACCCCGACGGAGCAAAAGCTGGTATGCCGCCGGGCGTTGGAATCGAAGGGGGAAATGCGCACCAGCCGGTGCACGCCGCTTTCGGTTTTCAGCCAGCCATAGGCATTTTCGCCGTTGATCTCGATGGTGACGGATTTGATGCCCGCTTCTTCCCCGGCGCTTTCTTCCAGCATTTTGGTCTTGTAGCCATGCTGATCCGCCCAGCGTAAATACATACGCAGCAGCATCTGCGCCCAGTCCTGTGATTCCGTCCCGCCCGCCCCGGCATGGATTTCGAGATAGCAGTCATTGGCATCCACTTCGCCCGACAGCATGCTTTCCAGGCGGCGGCGGTTAACCTCGATCAGCATGTCTTTGAGCGCGGCTTCGGCCTCAAGAACGGTGTCTTCGTCCTCCTCCTCCTCCGCCAGCGCGATCAGGTCGCAGTTATCCTGCAAATCCTGCGCGATGCGGTTATAGGCGGAGAGGGCATTGTCGAGCGTTGTCCGTTCGCGCATCAGGCTTTGCGCCTTGGCGGCGTTGTTCCACAGATCAGGGTCTTCGACGAGGGCGTTCAGCTCCTCCAGACGGCGGGTAGCATTATCCCAGTCAAAGATACCTCCTCAGCAGGGACATGCCCCGCTTGATTTCATCGACCAGTGACTGATGTTCTGCACGCATTCTTAACTCCACACTATCGGTAATTTTCGCCGGAAGGTAATCCGAAAATCCGGATCAGTAAAGCCCGCCCGTGCCGGACCGGATAGTACCGCCGGAAGAACGGGGCGTTTCATCCGTATTCGCGGCGGCGGGGGCAAAGCCGCCCCCTTCCGAGCCATCCAGCACGCCCCTGCTACTGAGGCTGCCGGTCGTGGCCTTGAAGGCTTCCCAGATGACATTCTTGTCACCGCGTCTTGCGGGCTCGCCGGTTTGCTCGTTAATGCGGACAAGGCGAATGCCTTCGGGCACGCGGAAGGGGGTGGCAGGTTGGTCTTGCAATGCGGCGGCCATGAAATCCCGGAAGATCGGGGCTGCGACGGAAGAGCCGGTCTCCCGCTGGCCAAGGCTTTGCGGGGTATCGAAGCCGACATAGACGCCGACGGCGAGATCGGGCGAAAAGCCGACGAACCAGGCATCATTGCTGTCATTGGTGGTGCCGGTCTTGCCGCCGAGCGGTTTGCCGATCACGCTGATGGAACGTCCGGTGCCCCGCTCAATCACGCCTTCGAGCATGGAAACGACCTGATAGGCCGTGGTGGCGGGCAGAATCTGTTCGCGGTTATCGGGGAGCTGCGGCGCTTCCTGATTGTTCCATTCGGCGACATTGCAGCTCTCGCACGCACGATCATCATGACGGTAGATGGTCTTGCCGCGGCGATCCTGCACGCGGTCGATGAGGGTCGGCGTGATCTGCTTGCCGCCATTGACCAGCTCCGCATAGGCGGTGGTGAGGCGCAGCAGCGTTGTTTCCCCGGCACCGAGGGCCATGGACAGCGTCGGCATCAGATTATCGGTAATGCCGAAACGGCGGGCATAATCGACTACCGGCTCCATCCCGATGGCGCGGGCGAGCCGCACGGTCATCAGGTTGCGCGATTTCTCGATCCCAAGGCGCAATGTACTCGGCCCATAGAAGCGGTTCGAGTAGTTGGATGGCTTCCAGCGTTCGCCATTCGGCTGGGTCAGCACGAAAGGTCCATCCATCACCTTGTCAGCAGGCGTGAAACCGTTATCGAGCGCCGCCGCGTAGACGAAGGGCTTGAAGGCCGAACCGGGCTGGCGATAGGCTTGCACTGCGCGATTGAACTGGGAGGTGTCGGCGCTCCAGCCTCCAACCAGGGCGTGAACGCGGCCGGTATGCGGGTCCATGGCGACCAGCGCGCCGGAGACTTTCGGGATCTGTTCAAGGGCAAAGAGACGCTCGGTTGCTTTCGCTCCCTCCTTCGGTGAAACGGCGATGATGTCGCCAACTTTCAGTACATCGGCGGGTGCTTTCACGGCGGGGCCTCTTTGATCCACGCCCTGAAACTCGCGCGCCCAGTCCATATCTTCCAGCAGAATTTGTCCCTTGGTTGTATCGGCAAAGCCGATCTCTGCTGCTTCTCCGGTCAGCTTCAGGACCACCGCCATCGGCCAGTCGCCAAGTCCCTTGGGTCGCGGAAATTTGATCATCTGCACGGCCCAATCTTCCCCCACTTCGATTGAGGAAAGAGGGCCGCGCCAGCCGTGACGGCGATCATAATCACGTAATCCCTTGCGGAGTACGGCTTCGCCCGTCTTCTGCAGGGTGGTCTGCATGGTGGCGCGCACGGAAAGACCGCCATCGTAAAGCGCCTTCTCGCCATATATGTTATAGAGTTCGCGCCGCACCTGTTCGACGAACCATTCCGCCCGGATCACCTGCGCGTCGCCACCTTCGCGGGCGATCAGCGGCGTGGCATAGGCCTCTTCCGCCTGATCCGTGGTGATATAGCCATCTTCCAGCAGGCGGCCAATCACATAGTCACGCCGTTCCATCGCCCGTTTGGGAAAGCGGAAAGGGTTATAATTATTGGGTGCTTTCGGCAACGCGCCGAGATAGGCGGCCTCGGCAATGGTGAGCTGGTCGAGGGATTTGTCGAAATAGTAAAGGGCCGCCGCCGCCACGCCATAGGCACGGTGGCCGAGATAGATTTCATTGAGATAGAGTTCCAGCACCTGATCTTTCGAGAGGGCCCGGTTGATACGCAGCGCCAGGATTGCTTCCTTCGCCTTGCGCTCATAGGAAACCTCGTTGGTCAGCAGCATGTTTTTCGCGACCTGCTGGGTGATGGTGGACGCGCCGACCGGTCGCCGCCCCTGCCCGATATTCTTGATGTTTGTGAAAAGCGCGCGGGCGATGCCCTGAAAATCGACGCCGGGATGGCTGTAATAATTCTGGTCTTCCGCGGCGATAAAGGCCTGTTTGACAATATCCGGGATGGTATCAATGGGCACGAACAGGCGCCGCTGATGCGCATATTCGGCAATCAGCCCGCCGTCGGCCGCGTGAACACGGGTCATCACCGGTGGTTCGTATTTAGTCAGTTGATCATATTCCGGCAGGCCCCTGCCGAAGTGATAAAATCCATAGCCGATCACGCCCGCCGCCAGCACGCCGAAAATCAGCAGCAGGGTGACACTCAAGAACAGGAATTTGGCAAAACGCTTCATGGGCACAGGGTTCTCAATCACTTGTCCGTTCAGTGAATATAGAACAGATTTGGCTATTTTCAGGCAAAATATAATTTTTCATTCCGTCGTCATATGACGGCGGCGGCTTACGGATCGACTGTTTCGAAATATTTGTCAACAGCGGCGGCAATGGCTTCCGCCAGATTTTGCTGTCCGGCACCGGATTTCAGAATACGTTCATCTTCGCGATTGGAAAGATAGCCGAGCTCCACCAGTACCGAGGGCACATCCGGGGCTTTCAACACCCGGAACCCGGCGAAACGATGCGACCGTCCCCGCACCTTCATGCCCGAGCGGGCAATCTCCGGCGTCAGCATTTCCGCAAATTTGACGGAGAAATTCTTGGTCTCGCGCTGCGCCAGGTCAATCAGAATACCCTGCACCGTATCATCCTGAGCGCTGAGATCGACACCGGCGATCAGATCGGATTTGTTTTCTTCCTTGGCAAGCTCCGCCGCCTCATCGTCGGAGGCGTTTTCAGACAGGGTATAGACCGCCGCGCCGCGAAAATCCGGACGGCTGATCGAATCGGCATGGATTGAGACAAACAGATCGGCCCCCGCATGGCGTCCGACGGCGACCCGTTCGCGCAGGCTGAGGAAAATGTCGTCATCGCGTGTCATCAGCACGGTATATTTTGGGTTTTTCTTCAGAAGATCGCGGATCTTGCGGGATACGGCGAGGGTGATTTTTTTCTCATACACTCCGCTTTTGCCGATGGCGCCGGGGTCAATACCCCCATGTCCGGCATCCACTACAATCGTGTATTTGCGGGCTTCGGTCGGCGGCGGGGCGACAAGGGCGACCTGCTCGGGCTCCTGATTTTGCCGGTGCTCCGCCAGTGCGGCGCGAAAGGCCGCCTCGTCCGTTTTCTGGATATCTATGAAAAAACGCCACGGCTTGCCCGAGGCGGGCGGCAGCGTCACGGCCTGCAATATCTTGACCGGCCCGGCAACATCCAGCACGACGCGTGACGTGTCCTTCTTGAATAGCCCCCAGCGGTAATTCTCGATCACGCCTTTTCTCTCGGCAGTTCCCTCTCCGGCATTCCAGTTCACCTGCGGCAGATCGATAACGATGCGATAGGGATCGGCGAGCAGGAAGATGTCATAGGCGGGCGCAGCGCTCATCTCCATGACGAAGCGTGTCTTGTCCTCATGCAATCCGAGGCGAACGGCGGACACCTCAAGGGGGGGAGCCGCCGGAGCAGTGCCGGGTTGCAACACGCCCCAGCACATGAGCAGCAACATCAGGGAGGCGCGGAAAAAGCGACGAACCATATCCATATCCGGATCAAATAAATTTACGCTACGCATTTTGCGGCCAATCGCCGCCGAATATCCCAAATTAACGGCTTCGGCGGCGCTAATCAATGCACTCGGGCGACATATCACGAATATTTTTCACCCCGTGTCATTATTCACTTGGTATGAAAGTGGCAATGGCGCTATCATATACGCGTGAGTTCCTGTGGTCAGTTCCTGATCTCATATATATGAGGCAGGACGGCGCCGTTACCGACAGCTTTTGTAGGCATTGACAGGTCGTCAATCCCCGGAGCGTCAGGCAGCAGCGCTTAAGACAATGCAGTGAAAATTAGGTGAAACAGAAATCGTTCCCGTTTTCAATGGCGAAAACGGGTTCCGGCAGCCGGAAATTAAAGCCGCCTCGGCAAGGCGTACTTCAGATCATGTCGAGAACAAGCGGGCGGCGCCGACGATTTCCTCAGAAATCGGCTCATATCCTCTGTGCTCATAGGGAGGATATGCAGTCTTGGAGCTAAAGTATGGCTACGCGTATGCTGATCGACGCGTCTCACGAGGAAGAGACACGCGTCGTAATAGTTAAAGGCACCCGTCTCGAAGAATTTGATTACGAGACGGCCTCAAAAAAACAGCTTAAAGGCAATATTTATCTCGCAAAAGTCACCCGGGTCGAACCCTCGCTACAGGCGGCTTTTGTAGAATATGGCGGTAATCGCCACGGTTTTCTTCCCTTCAATGAAATTCATCCTGATTATTATCAGCTTCCTATTGCCGATCGCGAAGCGCTGATCGAACAGGAAGCCGCCGAAGAGCTCGAAGCCAGCGACCTTGAAGAGGCCGAACTGGAACAGACGGACGCCGGGGGCAAATCCGCAGATGGAAAGGCTGAGGCTGGCGCCGCTGGCGAGGAAGTCGTTGCCGAGAAGAACGAAAATACCTCCGCGGCCGACGATCCGGACGAGCATGGCGGTCCCGAAGAGGTTGATAGCGGCGAGACGGACTATGTGGAAAGTCTCGGCGGGGAGGATGAGATTGAGGGTCGGCGTCCGGTCCCGTCACGGCGGCATTACAAAATCCAGGAAGTCATCAAGCGGCGGCAGATTCTGCTGGTGCAGGTCGTCAAGGAAGAGCGCGGCAATAAGGGCGCGGCCCTGACCACCTATATCTCCCTGCCTGGCCGTTACAGCGTGCTGATGCCCAACACCGGACGGGGCGGCGGAATCAGCCGTAAAATCAGCGCCCCGGCGGATCGCAAGCGCCTGAAGAAAATTGCCAATGAGCTGGATGTTCCCAAAGGTATCGGCGTGATCATCCGCACGGCAGGTCTCAGCCGCACCAAGGTCGAGATCAAGCGTGATTATGAATTTCTCATGCGCTTGTGGGACGATATTCGCGAACTGACGCTGAAATCCATTGCGCCCTTCTGCGTCTATGAGGAGGCGAACCTCATCAAGCGTTGCATCCGCGACCTCTATGATAAGGATATCAGTGAGGTTCTGGTTGAAGGCGACGAGGGCTACAAGGTCGCCAAGGATTTCATGCGCAAGCTGATGCCGAGCCATGCGAAGAAGGTGCAGCCCTACAAGGACAAGATCCCCCTCTTCCATCGCTTTCAGGTGGAGCAGCAGTTCGCCTCCATGTATCATCCCGAGGTGCAGCTCAAATCCGGCGGTTATATTGTTATCAACCCGACCGAGGCGCTTGTCTCCATCGATGTGAACTCCGGCAAGGCCACGCGGGAGCGCAATGTCGAGGATACGGCGACGAAGACCAATCTGGAGGCGGCCGAAGAAATTGCCCGTCAGCTTCGCCTGCGCGATTTGGCCGGTCTGATCGTCATCGATTTTATCGATATGGACGACAACCGTAATAACCGGGCGGTGGAACGTCGGATGAAGGATTGTCTCAAATCCGACCGGGCGCGTATTCAGGTGGGACGGATTAGCCCCTTTGGCCTGATGGAAATGTCGCGTCAGCGCCTGCGGCCGAGTTTCCTGGAAACCAGCACGACAATCTGCCATACCTGCGGCGGATCCGGTTTTGTGCGCTCTATCGAATCCACGGCACTGCTGATTATCCGCACGCTGGAAGAGGAAGGCGTGCGCGAACGCAGCAGCAAGATCACTGTTTCCGTTCATACGGAGGTGGCGATATACCTGCTGAATCAGAAGCGCGCGGTCATTCAGGAACTGGAAAACCTCTATGGTATCACCATTCTGATCCTTGCCGATCCTACCATCAATATGAATGATTACAAGATGGACCGGGAAAAGGGCAAACCGGGCGAGCTGACCCCTGTCTCACGTGAGGTTGCAGCGGCCTATACCGCCTCCCCCATTGCGGAGGATGAGGACGAGGAAGAGGACGAAGAGGAAAAGCCCGCCCGCAGCCAAGGCAATGAAGACGAAGATGGCAGTTCTTCCAAACGCCGCCGCCGCCGTCGCCGCCGTAAGCCCCGGGACGAATCTGCCGCGACTGAGGCGGGCGCGTCGGAAAGTCAGAAGGCGGAACCGCGTGAGGGTCATCCCTCTGATAGCGACGAGGACGCCCAGGAGCCGAAACGCCGCCGTCGCGGCAAACGCGGCGGTCGCCGTCGCTCCCGCACAGCGACGAGTGATGAGGCGCGCCATGCAGAGGACGGCGAAGGCGGACGCACCGTCCTTGAGGAGACAGCCACACAGGGCGATACTGCCGATGATCAGGCGTCTGTTCATATTCCAATTACGGTGACGGAGGGGGATAGTGCCCCTGCCGCAGAGGAGCAGACGGCTGCGCCACAGACTGCCGGGGAAACGGCGGACGCATCGCCGGATACGCCGCTGCAGGGGACGGATGCACAAGCGGCGGAAGAGCCGGTTGAGGTTAAAAAGCCACGCCGCACCCGCCGCAAGGCGACAGCGGCCGAAGCAGAACCTGCCGCAGAGACAGTCTCCGAACCCGCCTCTTCCGCGAATGCGGAAATGGAAGAGGAAGAAAAGCCGAAAAAGAAAGCCCCCGCCCGTCGTCGGCGGACCACCAAGAAAGCCGAGGCGGAAACAACGGAAGCCGATGTGAACGGGGAAAGCGCGGCGGAGGCGAAAGAAGACGCGTCCAAACCGGCCTCCAAAGCCGCGGCAAAAGCGGATGATATGCCTACCTCTGCACCCGAAACTGCGAAAGCGCCGGCTGATACGGCGGTGGCCGATACTACCGAAATTTCGGAAAAACCTGTCTCTGTGACGCTGGTCAATGAGGGAGCGGTTGAGGAAACAACGTCGAGCGAGGCAAAGCCGAAGCGACGCGGTTGGTGGCGGCGCGGCTGATGCCGAGAGATTAGCTCCTGGCAATCACATTAAATGAAAACGGAAAAGGGGGCACAAGCCCCCTTTTTTTCGCCAGATGCAAGCTTGCCTGTGGATCATTGCAAAGTGGCGTGTCAGAAAGGCCTATGATTTTCTGAGCGCCGGCCAGTTTTTGAGGGCCGCAACCGCCCGTTCCATGGCCTCGGTCGTCCCGGCGAAGGAAAACCGCACATAGACATGGCCGCGATGCGGATCGAAATCGACGCCCGGTGTTGCCGCCACTCCCGTCTCATGCAGCATCCGCTTGCAGAATTCGACGGAATCATTGGTATAATCCCGCACATCCGCATAGAGGTAAAAAGCGCCGTCGGCGGCCGCCAGTCGGCTCAGCCCCAGCTTTGGAAATTCCCGCAACAGCAAGTCACGATTACGGGCATAGACCGCCACATTGGCCGCAATCTCATCATGGCAGTCAAAGGCAGCGACAGCGGCATACTGGCTGAGCGCGGGCGGCGAGATAAATAGATTTTGCGCCAGCTTCTCGCAGAGGTCGAGCAGCCGCTCCGGCACCACCATCCAGCCGAGCCGCCAGCCAGTCATCGAAAAGAATTTCGAAAAGCTGTTAATGACAATTGCCTCATCGGTGAATTGCAACGCGGTCACCGCCGCTTCGTCATAGCAGATGCCGTGATAAATCTCGTCGGAGATGAATTGCAGACCCCTGTCTTTACAATAATCGACAAGCGCCCGCATTTCCCTTTCATGGATCATGGTGCCGGTCGGGTTTGACGGGCTTGCGACCAGCAGTCCTTGCAGCGGTTCGTCCAGCCTGTCCAGCAACTCTGGCGTTGGCTGAAAATTGGTTTCCGCCCCGCAGGGCAGCCCGAGGGGTGAGCGCCCCAGCGCCGTCAGGATATTGCGATAGGCGGGATAGCCGGGCTCCGCCAGGACAACACGGTCCCCCGTCTTAAAAGCGGATAGAAAACTGAGCAGAAAGGCGCCGGATGAGCCGGTGGTGACGATGATGCGATTTGCGGGCACTGTGGCGCCATAAAAATCCCGGTAATGGCGTGAAATAGCCTCCCGCAACTCGGGGATCCCGAGGGCGCCCGTATAACCGATAAGCTGCTGATCGAGCGCCGCACGCGCCGCCGCCAACACCTTCGCGGGGGCTTTTGTGCCGGGTTGTCCGACCTCCATATGGATCACCTCACCGCCCTGTTCTTCCCGCATTGCGGCGGCTTTCATGACTTCCATGACGATGAAGGGGCTGATTTCGGGGCCCTTGGACTGTGTCATCCGCCTGCAATCCTAATTGCCGACCAGCGACAGGCCGTAGCCGCGTGGATCATGACGGGAAATACAGTTGAACAGCTTGCCATCCCGGCAGTAGATGGCGTTGACAGACGCCAGCCGGTCCACTTCCACGGCGGCGGGAAATTCGCTTTGCAATGCCGCCACATCCTCAGCGGCCATAGCGGATTCATACAGCAGCGGAAGCCGCGGTCCCATGGTGAAGAGGCGCGGCGCCTCAATTGCCGGATCGAGTGCCTGTCCCTGCGCCAGCACATTGAGCGCCGTCGAGACGGTCGCCACCGTTGCGACGGCCCCGCCGGAGGCCGCCCCTGCATAATAAATATCCTTGTTCGTGATATTGGCCATGATCATGGGAGAGGCGGCAAATTCGCGCATGTCCGCCCCCTGGTTTCCGGCCATGACAATACCGCTGATTTCACCCATCTGGCCACTCCCGAAAGGGAAGCCGAGGCCGACGACGCAGGCCACTGCCCCGCCCTGGTTATCGGACGTGACGAAGGATGTGGTGCCGTAGCTGATGAACGGTGATATATCCGGTACTTTCGAGAAAAGCTCCGCCGTTTGCCGGGCGATATCGATTTCCGGAATGGACACATTGACACCGAGAATACCCTTGCCGTCATAGAGTGATTTCCAAAGGGTTTCGAACAGCTCGCCGGATCGTCCGGTGGACAATCCGACCATGTTGCTGTCAACGCGGAAGCTGCGCGCGTCCTGCCAGACGGGCTTGTAATTCACCATGTCCGAGACGGTGATGTCGCCGCCGGCGATGCGGGCATCTTCAACAAAGGTGCGCGCCCAGTTGCCGGTGTAGAAGGAGGCGCCGCCTTCAGAGCGCAGGGCCGATAACAGGGCTGCCAGCCGCACCTGCCGCAGACGGGTACCCTCAGCCACAAAATTACCGTCTTTGTCGGTGAAGATATTGCGGATGTTATAGTCGAGGATGAATTGGTTCCGGTTGACGACCATGGCCATATGCTGGGCGCGGGAGAGCGGCTCGCCAAAGGCGGCGATCTGTTCGGCCGGGGCGAGGAGTTGAGACCATTCAAGGCGGCCGTAGCGGGCCTGCAACGCCGCCATGCCACGAATATTGCCGGGAATGGCGATGGCGCCGCCCGCGGCAGGTGACTGATTGAAGAATTGCAGATTTTCGAGCTTGTTGGTCTTGGTGTCATAGACAATGCATTCCCCGCCGCCGCCAAGCGAAGCCGCAACCGGATAGGTAACGGCCAGCGTAAAATAAAGGGCGGTGGCGGCATCCGCCGCTGTGCCGCCGGAGGCAAGGATGTCTTCCGCAACGAGGGTGGCACGCGGCTCATCCGAAGCAGCGCCGCCGAGGTCGCCCTCCACATTACCGATCTGGCCGAGTGGAACGCTGGGCCCGCCACAGGCGGAAAGCAGCAGAGACGGCAGCAGGCCAAGAAATAACAGGCGCGCAATCCATTGACGCAAGCCATCCAACTTCCTAGTTTTAGGAAGATATAAGGGGATGTTTTTTTTGATCAAACGCATAGTAACAACGCTATCCATATTTCTGGTCCTGTTAGTGCCCTTGCAGGGGGCATTTGCCAAACAGACGGGCCCCTCCTTTATCCGTGACGCGGAAATTGAACACACCCTGCGCTCTTACGCAAGGCCTCTGTTCGCCGCGGCCGGGCTGAATGGCGATGATGTCCGTTTATATATCATCAATAGCGATGATTTGAACGCCTTTGTGGCAGGTGGCCAGCGGATGTTCATGTTTCGCGGCCTGCTGGAGCGGGTCGAGACCCCGTCGCAATTGAAAGGCGTGATTGCCCATGAAACGGGACACATTGCGGGCGGTCATCTGGCGCGCACCCAGGATGCGCTGAAAAACGCCAGCATCAAGAACATCGTTGGCATGATCCTTGGCCTGGCCGCTATGGCGGCGGGCGGCGGAGAAGCGGGCATGGCCATCGCCATGGGCTCCACTGATATGGCGACCCGTTCCTTTCTGCAATATAGCCGGACGCAGGAATCCTCCGCCGATCAGGCGGCTATCACCTATCTCGACCGGACCGGTCAGTCCGGACGCGGCATGATGGAGTTTCTGGAGATCATCGGTCAGGGCCAGTATCAGCCGCAGAATTCCATCTCCTCCTACTATCGCAGTCATCCGGTCAGCAGTGAACGTGTCGCGGCGCTCAGCCAGCGGGTGAAGAACTCCCCTTATCAGGATGTGCCGGACAGCCCTGAAGATGTGATCGCCATGAAGCGCATGCAGGCGAAGCTGATCGGCTTTACCCGCCCCCTCGCCCGGACGCTGCGCGAATATCCGGAAACGGACAAGAGTGTCGAGGCGCGCTATGCCCGCGCTATTGCCTATTACCGCTATCCGGACATGCAGAAAGCCCTGGCCGAAATCGACAGCCTGATTGCGGAATATCCGACCGATCCCTATTTTCATGAGTTGAAGGGGCAGGCCCTATACGAGACGGGTAATATCAATGCGGCGTTGTCTCCGCTGGAAACGGCGGTAAATCTGGCGCCGGATGAGCCGCTGATCCTGACCCTTTATGCGACGGTACTGAATGCGACCGGTAATCCGCAGGATTCGGAAAAGGCGCTCGATATCCTCAGTGCGAGCCAGGCGCTTGATCCGGATAATGTCAATACATGGGATCAGCTTGCCATCGCCTACAGCCGACTTGGTGATACGGCGATGCTGGCCTATGCCAGTGCGGAGCGGTATCTGCTGGAAGGGAATGCCGCCAAGGCTATTTTTCATGCGGAACGGGCGCAGGATTTATTTAAAGTGGGCAGCCCCCTCTATCTTCGGGCGCAGGACATTATCACAATTGCAAAACAGCAGCAGACGGCCCGGAACTAGTCCGGACCGGCAGCATAGTGGCGGGCGCGTTATTTCTGGTTTTTCAGAATATCGCGAATTTCTTCCAGCAGGACTTCCTCACGCGGCGGCGCGGGTGGTGCTGCGGGGGCGGCCTCTTCCTTCTTGATGACCCGGTTCATCTGCTTGATCAGCAGAAACACCGCGAAGGCGACAATCAGGAAGCTGATAATCGTGTTGATGAAGGCGCCATAATTCAAGGTGACGGCCCCCGCTTCCTTGGCGGCGGCAAGGGTGGCATAATCCCCGCCGGACAGGGTGATAAAGAAATCGGTGAAATCGACACCGCCGAGCAGCAGCCCGATCGGAGGCATGATGACGTCATCGACCAGAGATTTGACAATGGTGCCGAATGCGGCACCGATGATGATACCAACGGCCATGTCCAGTACGTTTCCGCGCATGGCGAATTCTTTAAATTCCTTAAGCATCACTTACCCCTCACTTCGATAAACAGGCGCATATGGTATGACGTGCGGGCTGTTGCGCCAGCTGCCCGTCCGGATACTATAAATAGGGAACGGCGGCGCGACAATCGGGATTATTTACTTGTACTGACAAGTACAGCCCTGATATGCCCTGGGATCACGTCATTGTTTATTTGATTTTACGGGCGTGAAGCGCATAATCGTGCCCTGTCCCTATATGATGAAAGCCGCCGATGCCTGTATCCGGAAAGCCGAAAACCCTCCCTCTCCTCGCCCTATTCGTGGCGATTGTCGCCATCGGGATCAGTCTCTATGGATTTCTTACGCCGCGTGGCGCGACGGAGGATGCGGCGTTTGGCGACCGGGTCAAGGCCTATCTGATGGAAAATCCGGGTGTTCTCCGCGAGGCTCTGATCACCCTCAGCCAGCGCGAGAAGCAGGCCGCCGCGGAGCAGCAGCAGGCCCTTCTCGCCACATATTCCGATGATCTGCAAAATGATGGCTACAGCTTTATCGCCGGAAATCCGGAGGGAGATGTCACCATCGTCGAATTTTTCGACTATCGCTGTGGCTATTGCAAGAAAAGCTTTCCCGATCTTATGAAGGCGGTTCAGGAAGATGGCAATACCCGTTTGGTTTTAAAGGAATTTCCCATACTGGGGGCGGAGTCATTTCTGGCATCGCAGGCCGCTATTGCATCGCTTGAGCAGGGTAAGTACGAAGGGTTTCACACTGCATTGATGGAGAGCCGCGGCAGCCTCACGAAAGAACGGATCCTGTCGATCGCTGAAGAATCCGGCCTGGATACGGCAAAGTTGCAGACCGATATGCAGAGCGATAAAACCCGCAATGTTATCGAGAAAAATCATGAGCTTGCCGGAAAACTCGGCATCAGCGGTACGCCCGCCTTCATCATTGGCGATCAGTTCATTCCCGGCGTGATTTCGCTTGAAGACATGAAAACCGTGATCAATGCGGTGCGGGCGCAGGCGAAAGCCGCGGGCAACGCGGCGGATAAATCGGATAGCTGAGATCGCCGAAGACATTGGCGGCTTGCCATGGCAATCGCTCATTTCCGGGGCAGTAAGACGCTTAGAACGGATCGATACGGCCAAACCCCGGCAGTTTCAGCGCCAGATCGTCGATATCAAGCCCGAGGGTGAGGCCGAGCAGATGCAGCTCCACCCCCTCGACGGGGCTTAAGGAAAAGCCACCCAGACCCAGCACGGAAAACTGCATCCCGCGGCCGCTGACCGCGCTTCCCACGGGCATACCGCCGGTGATGAAATCCTTGCCGATGGCTGTCGGCGGCAGATCCAGCTCCAACTCCGGCACGGCGCGGCCGATATGGGCGATGAAGCTGTTGGAATTGGGGCCGGGCCAGACGCGATATTCCGTCTTGTGCGGATATGCCTCAATCACCTGTTCGATGCGGGGGATCAGCGCCGCTGCCTCCTCGCCCCTCACTTCGGCATAAAGCTCCGGTTCATTGCCGAACCAGTAATTATCGGGGCTGCCGCGTTTATGGACCAGCGCATTGCCGCCATTCCGCGCCCGCCAGCCGATAATCTCATAGCGATCATAATGATCCGCCCCCTCGCCCTTCAGGGTGATCCAGCAATGCACGGCAAAATTCCCGCGCCAGCCCCAGGTGCGCGCGCCATAAACCTGGATGATGGCGTCCCGGTGGCTGTCGGGCCCAGGCGACAGACCCGTGGCATCACGCCGTGCGGTGGACCAGCTCTGCCCCTCCTCCGACATGCCCGCCGCCACCGACAGCATCTGTGGCAGGGCGAATAGCACGACTGCGCACAGGAAAATCAGACTAATTTTACGAACCGCTTTCATTCCCGCCTTCCCGGAGGACCGCCAAAAGCAGGACTATACAAACAGCCCCCGGATCCGCGAAATCAATATTGCGCGAGGGCATGGCGCCGCGCCCAATAAAGGGGATTGCCGTTGGTGCAGGAGGCGTGCAGCGATGGTCAGTTTACCCACATGCCCGCATGGATGGCCCCGAGCTCGGCCCCGATTTTGGACGAGCTGACGGGGACCGGCCGGTTCCTCTCCTGCTCCTCCCCGGCGCTGTAAAGCTCGGCAAGGGTCAGGCCGCTTTTTGCCAGCACATAATCGGCGGGCTTCGGCAATTCCCCGAACCAGTACAGCGGATGCGGCGTCTCCCCGTCTTTCGCGATCAGGCCATCCGGCAGAAGACGGTATCCTTCGCGTTTGAGCGCGTCCAGCACCCGGTGGGTCTTCCCCTCGGCATCGAGGGTCAGCGTGCCGGCGCGCATGCGGCCCCGGAAATATGTTTTCTGGGATTTGGAGGTGATATAGGCGACTTCAACAAATTGATCGCCTTCACTGCCCACCGGCAGGTTGGTGGCGGCGCGCAACAGATCGCCCTCGCGGTTCACAACCGCGCCATCTTGAGTGAGGATATCCATCAGCGGAATATGTTTTCCCGCATGCGGTCCATCACCCGAGAGCGTCGCATGGCCGGGCGTAACCCTGACGCCATGGAAATCGAGCAGATGTGGCACCTGATTGACCATGGTGCGCGTGACCCGCGCCGGCCACAGCCCGCCGCGCCCGGCCTCCGCCTCCGCCTCCGGATCATAGGCCATCACCTCATCGCCGATTTCTATGGTCTCAATAGACTTGGTGGATCCGTCCGCCATATCGATTTGAGTACCAGCCGCGAAACAGCGGGGATCATTATACTGATTATCTTTTATTACACTCTCTTTAACTTCTTCGATTAGTTCATTTAATGTTTTACCATTCCAATTTTCACTTGCTGTAGAAATTACCAGTCGCCCAGTATAAGGATCAATAGTTCCAGAATAATAACCTTCGGCTTCCACAATGCCGTCTGCAGAAACTCTGGAATATGCGAAAGTCCTCTTTCCTGTGGCCTCGATTACTAATTCACTGCGGATTAGGTAATCGCCGCCGGAATTAGGAATTTTTTCAATGTAACGTGTTACATTGGCCGCTTCCCAGCCCTCGTAAACAACGGCGGCACCGTTGGAGTAGTTTCCATATTCAAACTCTTTGATGGCTAGATAGTTTTGCAAATCAAAGGTTTTGCCGCTTGAAAGCGCAGATTTAAAGTTTGTTACCGCATCGTCATAAATTAAATTGCGGTCAGAAGAAGTAATTACGCCGTTCTCAACAATATTCCTACTGTCTAGCCCATCGAAGACTTTTTCTCTAAAATCACCCTCTAAATAGTCATTTACTTCGACAAAGGTTAATGAGGTGCCGCCCGTCGGACTTATTAAGGCTGGAATTGCGTCCGCATTAATTTCAATCGTTAATTGATGTTTGAGAAATGACTCATTTATGCTGACACCCGCAATGCCGACATTTACTAAGTTATATTGTGAACCTAATTCAATTCCGTCTCCACTCAACGAACCTCCTATGCCTGCTTTTGTTCCTGGTATTATGCCAGAAGCATTTAATTTTAGTCCGTTTTCCGAATCATAAACCAAATTTCCGCTGAGATTTTGACCAATTCCTGAAGAGATACCCCCATAAACAGAGGAGATCATTACGATGCCGTACTTATCTGCGATATTTCCTAAAACCTGCTGCAATCCAGATGGATTTGCTGCCAGACTTGGATTCGCGGTGGTAGTGCTATTTACTTCAGCCACGAAATCATCAAAGTTACTCATAATTTGCCCCTTCAGACTACAATATATATTTAAATACAATCATGAATGGTTGTATAAATCAACATAATTTGCATTCATAGTTTGTGGTATAAACATGAGATACTTTCTTCTTCTCCCGGTTATATTTTGCTTGGCATTGGCAGTTTCCTTATCTTTGCAATCGCATGCAATGTCAGAAAGTGTATCAAAATCTGATCTAAAGGCTGGTATCACAACGTTAAATTCATCTCAATTTAGGGAAGCCTATGCCATATTGAGCGAGCTGGCGAAAAGCGGTGATCCTGAGGGTCAATATTACCTTGGGCGTTTGTTTGAATCGGCTACTTACCAAGTTCTAAACGATCCGGATTTTTACGATAAACATGGATGGACTTGTGGTAAGAATAAATACTCAACTAACTCTTTCGGCAATGACTCTTGTATGCAGGATGCGGCTTATTGGTATGAAAAGTCTGCGGAAGGTGGGTATGTTGCCGCTCAGGAAAAAATTGCGAGCCTTTACTCAATGGGATTGGGAGTACATCAAGACAGAGCCAAAGGTTATCATTGGTATAAGTTAGCTGCTAAACAAGGATCTCCGATTTCCATTATGGTTCTAGGTCTTGCTTATCTTAATGGAGACTACGCGCAAAAAGATGTAATTCTCGCAAAATCGACAATAGAAAGAGCTATTGCAGCTGGCGCTAAAGAAGGTAATTACTGGCTTGGCTACATCTATGAGAAAGGGATTGGCGTAGAATCTAATTTGGAAAAGGCTTTTGATCTATACTTGCTCTGTACTAAAGAAACCGACTCCATGCTTGCACCCTACCGACTTGGGAAAATGTATGAAAGCGGTAAAGGTGTTAAGAAAAATTTGGTTGAAGCTGTAAAATGGTACGAAGTTGCTAGACGCTATGGAATGCAGACAAAGCAAACAGGTATGCTCGATCTTCGGGAAAAAATGAATAATAGAGACTGGGTGTTAGCAATTGAAAACGCCGAGAAATGGTTGCGAGAAAATAAGTAACTATTTTTGAAAAGACATTTTGCAGTTTGGGCCAACAAATATTAATTGACTTATAAAAAAAACTGCTTCGATCTCCCGCATCGACTAATTTTCACAACTGCTTTAAACTTGGGGAAGACTTCTGTATAAGGGGGCAGTTTGGCTGGTGGCGGTGCGCTGCGGGCCGGTTGCGGGCTTTTCGGGGAATGCTCCGGGGGATTAAGGTATGGGTAAGTCAGTCATTATTATCAACGGGCCAAACCTCAATCTGCTCGGCCGCCGCGAGCCGGAGATTTACGGGCATACAACCCTTGCCGATATCGAGACCCTGACCCGCGCCCATGGCGAGACGCTGGGGCTTGACGTTGCCTTCTTCCAGAGTAACAACGAGGGCGATCTGGTGGATGCCATTCAGGACGCGGCCGAGCGGCATGGCGGCATTATTCTCAATGCCGCCGCCTATACTCATACCTCCGTCGCGCTGGCCGATGCCATCAAGGCAACGGGCCTGCCGGTGGTGGAGGTGCATCTTTCAAATATTTTTTCGCGTGAAGAATTCCGCCATCATAGTTATATATCCGCTGTTGCCGCTGGCGTTATCTGCGGATTTGGGGCAAAAGGCTATGTTCTGGCCCTTGAGGCGCTTGCCGAACTGATTGACTAGAGTAACCGAGACTTGGACATTATGAAAAAACTGAACATCGACAAAGAGGTGATCCGGGAACTGGCCGAGATCATGAATGAAACGGGCCTGGGCGAGATCGAGATCGAGAGCGAAGATCATCGCCTCCGGCTGTCGCGCGGCACGTCGGCGGCGCCGGTGGTTATGGGCGGCGCGCCTGTAGCCCATCCGGCGACAGCGGCAGCAGCCCCTGCGGCGGCGGCTGATGACCATCCGGGCGCGGTCAAATCCCCGATGGTCGGCACCATCTATCTGGCGCCGGAGCCGGGCGCGGCCCCATTCGTGCGGCCGGGTGATGTGGTCAGCCAGGGTCAGACGCTGCTGATTGTCGAAGCCATGAAAACCATGAACCCGATCGCGGCGCCGAAGGCGGGTAAGGTAGCCCGTGTGCTGGTGGATAATGAAGAGCCGGTGGAATTCGGTCAGCCGCTTGTCATTCTTGAGTAACGTTGGCAGGTTCGATGTTTGAAAAAATCCTGATCGCCAATCGCGGCGAAATCGCGCTCCGTATTCATCGCGCCTGCCGCGAGATGGGCATCAAGACGGTGGCCGTCCATTCCTCCGCCGATGCGGATGCCATGCATGTGCGTCTCGCCGATGAAAGCGTCTGTATCGGCCCGGCGAGCTCGGCGCAGAGCTATCTCAATATCCCCTCGATCATCGCGGCGGCGGAAGTGACCAATGCGGACGCCATCCATCCGGGCTATGGCTTCCTGTCGGAAAATGCCAAATTCGTCGATATCGTCACCGCCCATGGCATCAAGTTTATCGGCCCGTCCGCCGATCATATCCGCATGATGGGCGACAAGATCACGGCGAAGGAAACCATGCGCAAGCTCGGCGTGCCCTGCGTGCCGGGATCGGAGGGGGAAGTGCGTACCCTGCAGCAGGCGGAGCAGGAAGCGGCGCGCATCGGTTATCCGGTCATCATCAAGGCGTCGGCCGGTGGCGGCGGACGTGGCATGAAGGTGGCCCTCAACCGTGAGGCACTGTCGGAGGCCTTTTCCTCCGCCCGATCAGAAGCCAATCTCGCTTTTGGCGATGATGCCGTCTATATGGAAAAATACCTGAGCGGTCCGCGCCATATCGAAATTCAGGTGCTCGCCGACGGCAAGGGCAATGTGGTGCATCTGGGCGAGCGCGACTGTTCGCTTCAACGGCGCCATCAGAAGGCGGTGGAGGAAAGCCCCTCACCTGTTATCACCGAGGAACTGCGCGCGCGGATCGGCAAGACGGTCTCCGACGCCATCCGCGATATGCGTTATGAAGGTGTCGGCACTATCGAGTTCCTGTTTGAGAATGGCGAGTTCTATTTTATTGAAATGAACACCCGCCTGCAGGTGGAGCATCCGGTCACCGAGATGATCACCGGCATTGACCTTGTCCAGGCGCAGATCAATGTGGCGGCGGGCCTGCCGCTCGATCTCCGGCAGGAGGATATCAAGTTCAATGGCCATGCCATCGAATGCCGTGTCACGGCGGAAGATCCGCATACTTTTGCGGCAAGCCCCGGCCCGATTACTGAATTTCATGTGCCGGGCGGCCTTGGTGTGCGGATCGACAGCGGTCTTTACACCGGCTATAACATCCCGCCCTATTATGACAGCCTGATCGCCAAGCTGATCATCCATGCGGGCAGCCGCGAGGAATGCCTGATGCGGCTCGACCGGGCGCTTCAGGAGTTTGTCGTGAGCGGCATCAAGACCACTCTGCCCCTGCATCAGGAAATTGTTCATAACGAGGATTTCCGAGCCGGACGCTATGACATTCACTGGCTGGAGAAATTCATTGCCGCGCGCTGAAGCGCGTTTTTGTCGATGACCGTGATCACGATCGAAACCTTGCTTGCTGCCTATAGCGTCGGCATTTTTCCGATGGCGGACAGCGCCAGTGATCCGGATATATACTGGGTGGAGCCGGAGACGCGGGGAATATTCCCGCTTCATTCTTTTCATGTGCCACGCAGTCTTGCGAAGACCGTGCGTCGGATGCCGTTCGACGTGACGGTGGACCGTGATTTTCGCCGCGTTATGCGCGAATGCGCGGCCTCCCGACCGGGCCGCCATGCCACCTGGATCAACCGGACAATCCTTGATCTCTATGCTGAGCTGCATTATGCGGGCTATGCCCACAGCGTTGAATGCTGGCGCGCGGGCGAGCTGGTCGGCGGGCTCTATGGCGTCGCTTTCAAGGGCGTCTTTTGCGGTGAAAGCATGTTTTCAAGGGAAACGGATGCCAGCAAAGTAGCGCTTGTCCATCTGGTCGCGCGGCTGATCCGGGGTGGTTATGCCGTGCTGGACGCCCAGTTTATAACGCCGCATCTGGCCCGCTTCGGCGCCATCGAAATTGATCGACGGGAATATCTGCGCCTGCTGCGGGACGCGCAGGAGATTGACGCCGATTTCTATTCCTTGCCGGAAGGTTTGTCTGGGTCTGAAATCTTGCAGTCGATCACCCAGACATCATAAACGGGATGTTCCAGCGCATTGATCGCGGGGCTGGAGGCGAACATCCAGCCGGTGAACAAACGCACAATCCCCCTATTCTGATCGTTTGCCGTATTTTCCGTGTTAACGGGCGGCGCGGCGTTGCTGTCTGATGGAGGTGGCAGAGGCTCGCCCGACGGTGCCGCGGCGGGCGTTTCCGCTGGCGTTATGATGCGGGCGGTTGCCGTGTGGCTGGCCGCGTCCATGTCGGCGCTGTTAAGATGTTCAGTAATTTCAAGGAAAGCCGTGGTCTCCGGCGTTTCTTCCGGCGGGCGCTTCAGGCATTTCTGCGGCAGAATGGTGAGGGAGCCAAAGGTCGCATATTCGCCGATGGGAATCTCAAGATCACTTGTCCGCGCCGTCACCTTATCAAGGGCGCGCAGGATAACGGCATCGCCCTCCATCGGATCGGCCTGCGCGGGAGACAGAAGGATACCGTTCAGCATCACACCGCCGACAATCAGGGCCGCCATGCCTGATATGGCGCGGTATGATAGGAGGAATTTCTGTCGGGAAAGGGTCAAGATGCTATCGCCCGGTTACTTGTCCGCACCGGCATCGCCACTGTTTTTGCTGCCCCCGCCGCTACTGTTGCCGCTGGAGAAGATGGCCTGGGCAATCAGATCCTGGATATTGACCGCCCCTTGCGTATAGCTGATGGAACCGCCATCCTGCAGCATATCATCGGAGCCTCCGGGCGTCAGCAACAGGTAATTGCTTCCGAGCAGGCCGCTTGACGTGATCTTGGCGGAGCTGTCCTCCGGCAGTTCGATATCTTCATTGAGGCTGATCCGCAAGACGGCGCGGTAGCTTTGCGGATCAAGTGTCTGTGAGGTGACCGTGCCTATTTTGATGCCGCTCATCCGTACATCGCTGCCGACATTAAGGCCGTCCACGCTGTCGAAGGACGCGGACAGATTGATCCCGCCGCCGCCGGTGCCGACATCGGCCGTGCGATAGGCGAAGACCAGAAAGATCGCCGCAAAGGCCAGAACCACGGCGCCGATGACGGTTTCCACGATATTACTGTTCATGCACTTCTCCTTCGCTTGGCCGCAGCGGCCATACCGCTGTTCCGGTCAGGGACGCCACGCCTCATAATCGCCGGTGCCTTTCTGCCGCTTGCCCCCTTTCAGGATAGAGCCGTCCGGGCGATAGGCAAATTCGGTGCCGGTCAGGTTCGGGCGGTGTTCCTCGATCCAGGGCGCTTTTTCGAGCGCCTGATCATCGGGCAGCTTGTCCGTCGTGTAATGCAACCAGATATGCCACGCAGGCGGCACCTTGGAAGCCTCCGGATCCCCCTTATAGAGAACCCAGCGTCGCTCCCGCCCGACAGGGCCGGTCGGCTTGCCTTTTTCACGGTAATAGTGATTGCCGAACTGGTCTTCACCGACCTGTTCCCCCCGCCACCATGTATATAACCTTGTGCCAATCGTCGCCATATCGCTCGTCTCTCATAGGAAAGCATGAATATTTGCCCGGAATATGGCATTCACAGGACCGTTCGTCCAGTCTAACTTTTCGTGTTGCGGACGCAATCCGCCGCCCCTGCCCGGTTGATTCTGCCCGGTCCATCTCTTTGTCTGTTACAGCGTTGCTTTTCTACAACGGACGCCGATTTTCTTGTTAACCATAAAATCCCTTAACTGTCACGAAACCGCCATATTTCGCGATTGATAAAATTTTAGCCACTAAATCTAGATTTTTTGCGGTTGACACCCCAAAATCTGATGACATGATCCTATGCAGTTGGGGGGATTTTGCCTACTATATATGGTAGGCGTTGGAAATGAGAGGGAGCTGCTCCCGCCTGTGTTTTCCGGCGTTTCAGGCAAATATTCCGCTCCGACAGGAACGACTTTAATTCAGTATAATGGAAGGCCTGAAGATGCGTATAGAGCGACGGTTCACCAAACAAGATTCATCCCCTTACGCAAGCATCAAATTCAGACAGACAACGAGTGAAATCCGCAATCCGGATGGATCGGTCGTCTTCCGGCTGGAAGGCATTGACGTGCCCGCAAGCTGGTCGCAGGTGGCCTGCGATATCATCGCCCAGAAATATTTCCGCAAGGCAGGTGTTCCGGCGCGGCTGAAACCGGTTGCGGAAAAGGATGTGCCGGAATGGCTGTGGAAGCAGGCCGCCGATGAGGAGGCGCTTGCCGAACTGTCTGAAGAGGATCGTTATATTGGCGAGACATCCTCGACAGAGGTGTTTGATCGGTTGGCTGGAACTTGGGCCTACTGGGGCTGGAAAGGCGGCTATTTCGACGGTGAGGAAGACGCCCGCGCCTATTTCGATGAAATGCGCTTTATGCTGGCGAGCCAGATGGGCGCCCCTAATTCGCCGCAGTGGTTCAACACGGGCCTGCACTGGGCCTATGGCATTGATGGACCGGCACAGGGGCATTCCTATGTGGATTTCAAGACCGGAAAACTGAAAAAATCCGAAAGCTCCTATGAGCATCCGCAGCCCCACGCCTGCTTCATCCAGTCGGTCGACGATGATCTGGTCAATGAGGGCGGAATCATGGACCTGTGGGTGCGGGAGGCGCGGCTGTTCAAATATGGCTCCGGTACCGGCACCAATTTTTCAAGCCTGCGCAGCGAAGGCGAGCGGCTATCGGGCGGCGGAAAATCCTCCGGCCTGATGAGCTTCCTCAAAATCGGCGATCGGGCGGCAGGCGCGATTAAATCCGGTGGGACCACGCGGCGCGCGGCCAAGATGGTGACGCTGGATATCGACCATCCGGACATTGAGGAATATATTGGCTGGAAGGCGGTGGAGGAGCAGAAGGTTGCCTCCCTCGTTGCCGGATCGAAGCTGTGCAACATTCACCTGAACAATGTCATCAAGGCCTGTCAGGAGATTGAAGGCGATGAAGCCTTCATTCCGGCTGAAAACCCCGCTCTCAAAAAGGCAATTATCGGCGCGCGCAAGGCGATGGTGCCGGAAAATTATATCCAGCGGGTTATCCAGTTTGCAAAGCAGGGTTACACCGAAATCGAATTTCCAACCTATGATACAGATTGGGATTCGGCCGCTTATCTCACGGTATCAGGGCAGAATTCCAATAATTCCGTCCGCGTTACCGATGATTTCATCGAAGCGGTGCTGCGGGATGGCGACTGGAACCTGACTCGCCGCACCGACGGAAAAGTCGCGAAAACCGTCAAGGCCCGCGATTTGTGGGATCAGATCGGCGAAGCCGCGTGGCAGTCGGCCGATCCGGGGTTGCAGTATGACACCACCATCAATGATTGGCACACCTGCCCGGAGGACGGCCGGATCAACGCCTCCAACCCCTGTTCGGAATATATGTTCCTCGATAACACGGCGTGCAATCTCGCGTCTCTCAACCTGATGACTTTCCGCCGCGCCGACAAAAGCTTCGATATCGAGGCGTTTGAGCATGCCGTCCGGGTCTGGACGGTGACGCTTGAAATCTCCGTCCTGATGGCGCAGTTCCCGTCGGAGGAGATTGCGAAGCTCAGCTATAAATTCCGTACTCTCGGCCTTGGCTATGCCAATATCGGCGGCCTGCTGATGGCGCGCGGCCTATCCTATGATTCCGCAGAAGGCCGAGCGCTTTGCGCGGCGATCACCGCGGTGATGACCGGCGTTGCCTATCGGACCAGCGCCGAAATGGCGTCCGAGCTTGGGGCATTCCCCGGATACAAAAAAAATGCGAACCACATGCTGCGCGTGATCCGCAATCACCGCAACGCCGCCTATGGCCTGAATGACGGCTATGAGGCGCTGCATGTCCTTCCTGTCCCGCTTGATGCCATCAACTGCCCGGAAGATGGGCTGGCGGATGCGGCAAAAAAGGCCTGGGACGACGCGCTTGAACTTGGGAAAACCCATGGGTATCGCAATGCGCAGGTTTCCGTGATTGCGCCGACGGGGACCATTGGCCTCGTCATGGATTGCGACACCACGGGGATTGAGCCGGATTTCGCTATCGTCAAATTCAAGAAGCTGGCCGGTGGCGGCTATTTCAAGATCATCAACCGCACGGTGCCCGAGGCCCTCGCCCATCTTGGCTACAGCCGGGCAGAGACAAAAGATATCATCGACTATGCGGTCGGCCATGGCACGCTTGAAAATGCGCCCGGCGTCAATCATGAAGCCCTCAGGACGAAAGGCTTCACCGATGAGGTGCTGGAGAAGCTGGAAGCCTCCCTTGCCAGCAGCTTTGATATCAAATTCGCCTTTAACAAATTCACGCTTGGCGAAGATTTCTGCGCAGATGTGCTGGGGCTCGATGCCGATGATCTCAATGATTACGGCTTCGATCTGCTGGCTGCCATCGGCTTCACCCGTCTGGAAGTTGAAGCCGCCAACAGCTATTGCTGCGGCGCGATGACACTGGAAGGTGCGCCGCATCTGAAAGACGAGCATCTGCCTGTCTTCGATTGTGCCAACCCCTGCGGCCGCAAAGGCACCCGCCTGTTATCCGTGGAAAGCCATATCCGCATGATGGCGGCGGCGCAGCCCTTTATTTCCGGCGCCATCTCGAAGACCATCAATATGGCCAACAGCGCCACGGTTGAGGATTGCAAGGAGGCGTATCTCCTCTCCTGGAAGCTGGCGCTCAAAGCCAACGCGCTTTATCGCGATGGCTCCAAGCTGAGCCAGCCCCTCTCCGCCCTTACCTTTGATGAGGAAGATTATGAGGACGTGCAGGAAGAGGTGAAGGTTTCTCCCGCAGCGGCCAGCAATGTGGTGGCCGAACGGATTGTCGAACGGCTGGTGTCGGAGCGCAAGAAGCTGCCGACCCGGCGCAAAGGCTATACCCAGAAAGCCGTGGTCGGCGGGCACAAGGTTTATTTGCGGACCGGTGAATATGATGACGGCAATCTCGGTGAAGTGTTTATCGATATGCATAAGGAAGGCGCGGCCTTCCGCAGCCTGATGAATAACTTCGCCATCGCTATTTCCATCGGCCTGCAATATGGCGTGCCGCTTGAGGAATTCGTTGAGGCCTATACCTTCACGCGCTTTGAACCCTCGGGCATTGTCGAGGGCAATGATGCCATCAAGATGTCCACCTCAATCCTTGATTACCTGTTCCGCGAGCTGGCGATTTCCTATCTCGGTCGCAATGATCTGGCTCATGTGGCGGTGGATGATCTGCGCACCGACGCCATCGGCGGTGGCGAGGCGCAGGCGAAGATTACCGATGATGAAGTCGCGCGCAACCCGGCGGCCATCAATAATGTCATCAACCTTGCCTCCACGGGCTATGTCCGCGCCAATAATTTCGAGGTGCTGCAGGGCGGCCTTTCCGCCATGAGCATGAGCCTTGGTGAAGGCCAGGTGAGTGCGGCGGCAGCCAGTTTCGGCGCCGCCGGGGCCGTGGCGGCCGCCAGTGTCAGCGCGGGCGGCGGATCATCGAGTGCCGCCGCCGGATCTGACCGGCTCAGCCGCGTCATGGAAGCGCGCATGAAAGGATATGAGGGCGATAGCTGTGGCGAATGCGGCAATTTCACCCTTGTGCGCAATGGAACCTGCATGAAATGCGATACCTGCGGTTCCACCAGCGGATGTTCGTAACGCTTACCCATTTTGTCGATTACGGTTGTTCCCATCCCGCGGATGAACAGTTTCGTTGCGTAACCTGTAGAGTAAAAGAGTAGCGTAATCAGTAGCTTATAAGATTATCTTTCTTTTGAGTATAAAAAGGCTGATTGCTTGCCTTATCATTGCTCCCGAAAGAAGGGCCTGTTTCCGGAAACAGGCCCTTTTTCAGTCTGTATGCGACCTTATGACCAGGTGGTAGCGAAGCCCTTGCGCTTCAGATTCTGGGTAATCGAGCGGTTCTTGCGCTTCGTCTGGATGTCCGGCTGCGGCTTGCCGAAATACCAGCCCTGCCCGTAATTGACGCCGAGCACATTGAGCACATGAAGCTGTTCTTTCGTTTCCACCATTTCCGCGATGGTGCCGATATCCAGCTCCTGGCAGAGGCGCGAAAGCGCTTTCAGAATAGCGGCGTCGCGCTTGTTGGTCAGCACTTCCTTGATATAGGTGCCATCAATCTTGATATAGTCAACGGTCATGGCACGGATATATTGGAAGGAAGCGGAGCCGGAGCCCATATCATCAAGCGCCACTTCGATGCCATTGCGGCGGATTGACTGAATGACATTTTCGGCCCGCTGCAAATCCTTGATACGGCTGGTTTCGGTAACCTCCAGACTGACATGTTCACGGATTTCGTCATTATCCGCATAAAGCGCCAGCAGATTGTCCACAAAGCTGTCGGATTCCAGAGAATAGCCGGACAGGTTGATGGCAAGACGCGGCAGCGTATCACCGCGCTTCTGGAATTCCAGCAGCTTCTCCTTGACCTTGTGGGCAACGCCGAGGTCAAGATCCTGCACAATGCCCGTTTCCTCCGCGAAGGTCACGGTTTCATAGGGGCTCTCCCCGTCCTTGAAACGGGAGAGCACCTCATAATGATGGATTTCCCGGTCCGATAGCTGGACAATGGGCTGGTAAGCCAATTTGAACTTGTAATTCTGGAACATGGATTTGAGCGCCAGCATCCGGTTCATGGTTTTTTCCAGCCGGTTATCCATGCCTTCCGCCAGAGATTTGATATTGAAATCCTCAATATCATTCTCGACGAAGTTGTTGATAACATACATCAACGCCTGCGTCGCATGATTGGCGGAAAGCTGTCCCTTCATCAGCTCAACAGTGCTTTGCTGCACAATAATGCTTCCCTTGCCTCCCTCTGCGGCGAGGGAGGAAATTTTTTCTTCCAGAATGCGCGTGTCGATGGCGGGGCTGTGCACGACGCCGTATTTTTCCGCATCAAGACGTCCGGCGCTGTCCCCGCCCAGGGAATAGCGTCGCAGAATGACGCCGATGCGGTCAAAAAACTGTCCCATCTCCTCTTCGCCGAGGCGTTCCTGAAGCGCGGAAAGACCATTCAACTGTAACAGCGTCAACTCTGTTTTCTGCCCGGCGTTGGCGGCCAGCGTCATCTGCTGGTCGGCAAGTTTGAGAAAATCCGTCCGCCCGAGCAGGCCCGTATCGGTGTCGCGATATTCCGAACTGGTGCGCACCGCCGCCATGCTGGAGATATTGAGGGCGAGGAAGACATGTTCATGATTTCGCGGCAATTTGCAGGCGCCCACAATAGTGGAGATGTGGGTGTTTTCCATGCGGACAACGACCGGTGTAATTCGATCACCGACCTGCATACTGTCAAGAATATTGGTAATGATCGGACGATCCTGTTCGGTCACCAGATCCAGGAAAATGGTGCCTTCCAGATCATTCATGTCTAACCCGGTCAGCCCTTTCGCGGCGCCGGAAGCGAATATGACGGAGCCGTCTTTGTCCAGCTCGATGAGCAAATCCGCAGCGGCGAATGAAAAGGCGACGAAGCGTTCCTTTTCAGTGCGCAGGATATCCAGTTTGCTTTCTTCAGTCACCGTACAACCTTTTGGTTAATGTCAGGATAACATTAGCCAGCGATATGTTAAAAATTCGGTAATGGATTGAAGGAAAAATAAAAAACCCGCCGAATGTGGCGGGTTTTGTATTTCGCGTACTATTTTTTATCAGCCGTCTGATTTCGGTTGCGGCAGAACCGTGCGGATATGCAGCTCCCGCAGGTTCTTCAGCGGCACTTCCGCCGGGGCATGCATCATCAGATCCTGCGCCTGCTGGTTCATCGGGAACAGGATCACCTCGCGGATATTCGGCTCATCCGCCAGCAGCATGACAATCCTGTCAACGCCGGGGGCAATGCCGCCATGGGGCGGTGCGCCATAGCGGAACGCGCTCAGCATCCCGCCGAAGCGGTCTTCCACCACGGTCGCGTCATATCCCGCAATCTCGAAGGCCTTGATCATGATATCGGGACGATGGTTCCGGATGGCGCCGGATGACAGCTCGATCCCGTTGCAGACAATATCATATTGATAGCCCTTGATGTCGAGCGGGTCCATAGTCTCCAACGCCTCAAGCCCGCCCTGCGGCATGGAGAAGGGGTTATGGCTGAAGTCGAGCTTCTTTTCCTTGTCGTCATATTCGAACATCGGGAAATCGACCACCCAGCAGAAGCGGAAGACATCTTTTTCGCAGATATCCAGCTCTTCGCCGATGCGGATGCGGGCCTTGCCGGCGAGTTCCGCCGCGCCGGATGCCTTGTCACAGGCAAAGAAGACGGCATCCCCCTCACCCACGCCGGTAACTTCGCGAATTTTGGCAATGCGTTCCTCATCGAGATTTTTCGCAATCGGGCCTTTCGCTTCGCCGTCCTTGAAGATGATGTAGCCGAGACCGCCCGCGCCTTCCTTGCGGGCCCAGTCGTTCGTCTTGTCGAAGAAGCTGCGTGGCCGGTCGGCGGCGCCCGGAGCCGGGATAGCCCGTACAACAGCCCCCGCCTCAATATTTTTCGCGAACAGGCCGAAGCCCGAGCCGCGGAAAGGTTCCGTCGCATCGCTGAGGATGATCGGGTTGCGCAAATCCGGCTTGTCGGAGCCGTATTTCAGCATCGCCTCATCGAAGGGAATGCGTTCGAACGGGGTGACGACCTTGCGATCGCCTGCAAATTTCTTGAAGACATCGGTCAACACCGGTTCAACGGCATTGAACACATCTTCCTGTGTCACAAACGCCATCTCGATATCAAGCTGGTAAAACTCGCCCGGGCTGCGGTCGGCGCGGGCGTCTTCGTCGCGGAAGCAGGGCGCGATCTGGAAGTAGCGATCAAAGCCCGACATCATGATAAGCTGCTTGAACTGCTGCGGTGCCTGCGGCAGGGCGTAGAACTTACCGGGATGCATCCGGCTCGGTACCAGAAAGTCGCGCGCGCCCTCCGGTGAGGAGGCCGTCAGGATCGGCGTCTGAAATTCCATGAAGCCCTGCGCGCGCATGGCGTCCCGCAGGCTCGCAATAACGTTGGAGCGCAGCACGATATTCTGATGCAGCCGGTCACGGCGCAGATCAAGATACCGGTGGCGCAGGCGGATATCTTCCGGATATTCCTGATCGCCAAAGACGGGCATGGGCAGTTCATCGGCCGCCGACTGGATGGCGAACTCGCTGATATAAATCTCGATACTGCCGGTCGGCAGGTTCGGATTCACGGTCTCCTGGCTGCGGGCGACGACCTTGCCCGTGACGGTGACGACACTTTCCGACCGCACGCTCTCAACGGCCTTGAAATTCGGCACATCATGTTCGATCACGCATTGGGTAATCCCGTAATGGTCGCGCAGATCGACAAACAGCAGATTGCCATGATCGCGCTTGCGATGAACCCAGCCCGACAGGCGGACGGTTTTGCCAACATCACTCTCGCGCAGATCGGCGCAAGTATGGGTGCGGTAGCTATGCATGATACTCTCTTAAGTTTCGGATCCAGCCGGATCGCTATTGATGACGCGCCTGTCTTACATGGTTTTTTGCCCGCCGCCAACCTTCCTTTATGGAGAAATATGGGCTATTGTCGGGGAATGAACGTCATGGCGTAACAAGTCGCGTCCGGATGCCCCAAAACGCAGCGTTGCCTGAAAGGGCGCAAGTATTCAATGCAGATAATAACAACAACGGCCGGTCTTGAAGAATTGGTCACCCGCTTTGAACAGCATTCCTATATGACCATCGATACGGAGTTCATGCGCGAAAGCACCTTCTGGCCCATTCTGTGCCTTGTCCAGATGGCGACGGAGGACGAGTCGGCTATTCTTGATCCGATGGCGAAGGGCATTGATCTTGCCCCGCTCTTTCGTCTGCTGCAAAATCAGAAGGTGCTGAAAGTCTTCCATGCGGGACGGCAGGACCTTGAAATTTTTCATCATATGACCGGTGAGGTGCCCGCCCCCATCTTCGATACGCAGGTCGCGGCTATGGTCTGCGGCTTTGGCGAATCCGTCGGCTATGACACGTTGGCGTCCAAGCTGACGGGCAAGGCGATCGACAAATCCTCCCGCTTCACGGACTGGGCGCGCCGTCCCCTGTCGGAACGGCAGCTTACCTATGCGGAAGCCGATGTGACGCATCTGCGGGACATATACAAATATCTCTCGGCCAAGCTGAAGGACAGCGGGCGCGAGGAATGGGTGGCCTCCGAGATGGAGATTCTGCGTTCCCCCGATACCTATTTCATTCCGCCGGAAAATGCCTGGATGCGCATCAAGTCGCGCAATACGCATGCAAAATTCCTGGCCATCCTGCAAAGTATCGCTGCCTGGCGGGAGCGGCAGGCCCATCGCCAGGATATTCCGCGCAATCGCATCCTGCGCGACGAGGCACTTATAGAAATCGCGTCAAATCCGCCGAAGAATGCGGAAACCCTGTCGCATGTGCGCGGTATCGGCAAGAAATTCGCCGATGGCAAGATGGGTGACGGATTGCTGGAGGCGGTGCAGAAAGGCGTTAATACGCCGCCCGATCAGGCTCCGCGTCTGCCGAAGAAAACTCCGCCGCCGAAGGGCATCGGTCCGCTGATGGAGTTGCTGCGGGTATTGCTCAAGCTCCGCTCGGAAGAAAATGATGTGGCGCAGAAGCTGGTGTGCAGCCTTGCCGATCTTGAAAAGATTGCCGCCGATGACGAGGCGGACGTCCCCGCTCTCAAGGGCTGGCGCCGCCGCGTCTTTGGCGAGGACGCGCTGCGCCTGAAACATGGCGAGATTGCGCTGTCCTGCAAGGACGGAAAGATCAGGATAATTTCCCTGGAATAACCTCGATTTTCGCATCGGAGCCAAGGCTACCGGCAAGGCTGTCGAGCTGTTTGCGGACATGATGCCCGACCAGCGCCGCGAGCGATGACGGAATTTTGAGGGTGACGGTGGATGTGGAAATTTCAAGCCGCGTTTGCGCCAGAATACCGATGGTTCCGCCGCTCAGCGTGTGGGAGAGCCGCATGGCGAGACCGGTGATCAGCGCGTTTTTCGCCTCCTCCTCGGTCAGCAGCCTGAGACAGTCCATTGTCGCCGGGCCGCTCAAATCCCCCTTGTAACGGGCATAGACGGAAAGCGCGACAACTGCCCGACCGCGATGGCCGATGCCGCTGAAAGGGGCGCGGAAAATCCGCCGGAAAGCCTGCGCCGCGCGATAGTCAGAATTGGCCCACCAGGCGATGTCAGACAGGGTCGCGGCGGCCATTATCAACCGCTTGCTCTTGCGGTCCGACATTTGCAGCACATCTTTCAGCCACTCATAGATTTCTTCGCCATGTTCGGGGAAACGGCCTTCACTCGCGGCCATGTCGCGGCAGGCATCGAGCAGCGGATCACGCTTGCGGACGGATTTCTTGAGTTCGGAAAACAGCATCCCCTCACGCAGGCCATTGCCGGAAAAGACAACATTCTTCGGCGTCACCTTGGCCATCAACTCCTGCAGGATGATGGCGGCGGTATGCATGGTGTTGGCGCGGGATTTCGGGATGCCGTTGGCGTTATACATATCCTCGATCGACATGGCGAGAATTTCGTCGATCAGAACGCTGATCTGATCAGCGGTCAGGCGGTAATTATGGATGATGGTCAGCGGGTGGTTGGTCTTGATAATATGATAGCGGGCAAGGACGCGCCAGGCGCCCCCGACCGCATAGAAATTCCGGGCGGTCAGCTTCTCCAGCCAGCTTGCCTTCTCAAATTTCTTGTTGATCGTCTTGCGCAGCTTCGCTTCCGTCATCCCCATATGTGACAGGCGCAGTGCGCCCAGCGGCAATGTCGCCGTCTCATGGATGCGAAAGTCGGAAATTTCCACCAGCTCCAGGCTACCGCCGCCGAGGTCCCCGGCAACGCCATCCGCATGGGGAATACCGGACAGAACACCAAGGCCGGAATAGCGTGCCTCCTGACGGCCGCTCAGCACCTGCACATTGAGATCGCACTGCTGCTCAATCTCGGAAACAAATTCGGAGCCGTTCTCCGCCTCACGCACGGCGGCGGTGGCGGCGACCATAACGCGCTCGATTCCCATGTGATGGACCAGCGCGGCATAACGGCGCAGCGCAGCCAGCGCCTCCGTCATGGCCTTCTCGCCCAGCCGTCCAGTCGTCCCGAGCTCCTGCCCGAGACCGCACATCACCTTTTCATTGAATTTGGGGAGGGGAACCCGCTGTGGCCCGTCAAAAACCACCAGACGGACCGAGTTCGAACCGATATCAATCACTGCGGTTGACCGGTCCGACACCTTGACGGCGGGGTCCAGTTCTCTATCCCGATCTTCCATACTTTTTCTGGCACCTACAGTATTTTAACGCTGTATGTCAGCTTGGCGGAACAAGCTTCGGTACTGGTTCCTTTACAAGCAAAGCCTTGCCGCGTCCAGATAAAGACGGATTGGTCATAAAATAATTGTGAGCGCAAAATGACTCCGCGCCATTGGTGACACGCTCATATTCGCCGTTTTCGCGCAGTTTCCAGCTTTGCTGGTTGTCTTTCAGGCATACCACCATGATCTGGTCCAGCACCTGCCGGTGGATGGTTTCGTTGGTGACGGGCACCAGTGTTTCGACACGCCGATCAAAGCTGCGCGGCATCCAGTCAGCGGAAGAGATAAATACCTTCGCATGATCGGAGGGAATCTTGTGGCCATTGCCGAAACAGACAATACGCGAATGTTCCAGAAAACGCCCGACGATGCTCGTCACCTGGATATTCTCCGACATCCCCTTGATGCCGGGCCGCAGGCAGCAGATGCCGCGGATGACAAGCCGGATATCGACGCCCGCATTGCTGGCCCGGTAGAGCGCGTCAATAAGCTGCGGATCAACGAGGGAATTCATCTTTGCCCAGATAGCGGCGGGCTTGCCGTTCCTGGCGAAGGCGATTTCCTTCTCAATCATCTCGATCAGAGATTTGCGCAGACTGTAGGGGGAAAGCACGAGCTTTTTCAGCCCCTTCGGCTTGGCATATCCGGTGATGTAATTGAACATCAGCGAGACATCGCTGGCGAGCTCCGCATCGGTGGTGAACATCGACAGGTCGGAATAAATACGCGCGTTGATCGGATGGTAGTTGCCCGTGCCAAAGTGCATGTAGGTTTTAAGGCCCCGCCCCTCGCGCCGGACAACGACGGACACCTTGGCGTGGGTTTTAAGGTCGATAAAGCCATAGATGACCTGCGCCCCGGCCCGCTCCAGATCGCGCGCCCATTTAATGTTCGCCGCTTCATCAAAGCGGGCCTTCAGTTCGATCAGCGCGGTGACGGACTTGCCCGCCTCCGCCGCCTCAATCAGGGCGCGGACAACCGGGGAGTTGGTGGACGTCCGGTACAGCGTATGCTTGATGGCGATAACGTTTGGATCCGCCGCCGCCTGCTGCAGGAACTGCACGACGACATCGAAACTCTCATAGGGGTGATGGACGATGAAGTCTTTCGTGGCGATGGCGGCGAAGATATCCCCGGCCGCATCGCGTACCCGCTCCGGATAGCGCGGCGTGTAGGGTTTGAAACAGAGATCGGGACGCTCCGGCGTGATCAGCGCGGCAGTATCGGACAGGCCGAGAATACCGTCCACCACGATGGCGGCGCGGTTGTCAAGCTCCAGCTCCCGGCTCAGGTAATCGACAAACTCCTCCGGCATGTCCTTATCCACCTTGAGGCGGATAACGCTGCCGCGGCGGCGGCGCTTGAGGGCGGATTCAAACAGCCGCACCAGATCCTCGGCCTCTTCCTCCACCTCGATATCGCTATCGCGGA
The DNA here is from genome assembly GCF_002694385.1 of Sneathiella sp. GTDB lineage: Bacteria > Pseudomonadota > Alphaproteobacteria > Sneathiellales > Sneathiellaceae > Sneathiella. Next base: position 37,933 of record NZ_NZMB01000016.1, on the reverse strand, counting down.
CGATGCGGAACATGCCCTTGCTGGCGACATCATAGCCGGGGAACAGATGGTTGAGGAACAGCATCACCGTGTTTTCAAGGCTGATAAAGCGGATTTTCCCGCCCGGCAGGCGGATGAAGCGATCCAGCGTCTGCGGCAGCAGCAGCAGCGCTTTCAGATTGCGGTCCGGTTCCTTGCGGGCGAGTTCCAGAAACATGCCGAAGCCGAGATTCTGGATGAAGGGAAAGGGATGCGCCGGATCGAGCGCCATGGGCGTCAGCACCGGATAGATTTCCTGCATGAAGTGATCTTCGAGCCAGTTTTTCTCCTGGCGCGTGAGTTCCGTCGGCGAGAGGACGGAGATGCCATTATCCCGTAATTCCTTGATCAGCGTGCGCCATTGCTGATTCTGCTCATGCATCAGGCGTGTTGCCTTGCTTTCCACCTCGGCCAGCTGCTGCGCGGGCGTCAACCCGTCATCGCTGATGGTTTTCACATTGGCCCGGATCTGGCCCCACAGCCCGGCGACGCGGACCATGAAGAACTCATCAAGATTGGCGGCGGAGATGGAGAGAAAACGGAGGCGTTCCAGCAGCGGATGCGCCGGGTTGGCCGATTCCTCGAGAACCCGCCAGTTGAAGGACAGCCACGACAGCTCCCGATTGATGAACCGTTTCGGGCTCTTCAGGAGATTGATCTTTTCCTCATCCACCATGTCTGATTTTGCCGACATACCAACCCCTGCTCCAGTTCCGGAAATTCAATGCCTTGACACTGATATAGGGATTTAATCTCGGATTTATGACAATACGGAAAAAATTCCCACTCCGGCCTTTATAGCGGAGATTGGTAAAAAAATCACTCCACCCGCGTCCAGTCCTGCGTTTGGCAGAACATCAGCACGCAGCCCTTGACTTCCAGCGCATCCGGCTTGACCAGCTCCATCTTGGCGCTATAGGTCTTGCCATCCTCGGGGTTATAGATTTCACCATCGTCCCATTCGCTTTCGCCATCCTTGACGAATCCGCTCAGCATCTGCAGGCCGATAATGGGGCGACTGCGCAAGGTCTCATCGCTGTTGTGCTGATCTGTTTTCGGTTTGCCTTCCGGCGTCAAGGGTTCTTTCAGCCAGATGATTTCCCCGCACAGCTTGTCGTTGCAGGGCGCAATTTTGACATGGCTGTTGCCGTCTTTCGTTGCCCAGATGCCTGTGGCGTCCGCCGCTGCGGCGGGATCGGCGGAGAACAGAAAGGCGGCGCCAACGGCGGCCAGCAGGATAGAAAAACGCATCGTTACCCCTCCCACAGATGAGATGATCGCTACATTGTACCCGGAAAGGCGCCGCCGTCCATCAGGATGTTCTGGCCGGTGATGAACCCTGCCTTGTCGCTGCAGAGAAAGGCGCAGGCGGCGCCGAATTCCTCTGCGGTGCCGAACCGTCCGGCGGGATTTTGCGCCGCCCGCTCCGCCTTCACTTCGGCGATGGATTTACCAGTTGCTTTGGAAACGGCCTTGAAATTGCCGGCCAGCCGGTCGGTATCGAACGGCCCCGGCAGCAGGTTGTTGATGGTCACATTATGGGCAACGGTCTTGCGTGATATCCCGGCGACAAAACCGGTCAGCCCGGCCCGCGCCCCGTTGGACAGGCCAAGAATATCAATGGGCGATTTCACGGCGGCGGAGGTGATATTGACGATGCGGCCGAAGCCGCGCGCCTGCATGCCGTCCACGGTCGCCTTGATCATCTCGATCGGCGTCAGCATATTGGCGTTGAGCGCCTTCTGCCAGTCTTCCAGACTCCAGTCCCGGAAGTCGCCGGGCGGCGGCCCACCGGCATTATTCACGAGGATATCGGGCGCCGGACAGGCTTTCAGCACTTCGGCGCGGCCCGCCTCCGTCGTAATATCCCCCGGGATGGCGATCACCTCAACCGGCCAGCTTTTGCGGATATGATCGGCAGTGGCTTCCAATGTTTCCGCCGTGCGGGCCGTAATCACCAGATTGACGCCCTCTGCGGCCAGCGCTTCCGCCGAGCCCCGCCCCAGACCTTTGCTGGAGGCGCAGACAATCGCCCATTTTCCTGAAATCCCGAGATCCATTTCCCTACTCCTGCTCTTCCTTCATTACCTCCCGCACGAGAGCGAGGGTGATTTTTCTTTTGCGGGCGAGTGCGTTGTCATCGAGGCGGGTGACGAAGCGTTCCGCCGCCGCGAAGGAACGCTCCAGCCGTTCAACGATATATTGGACGACATCGGGGGGAACGGCAAGCTGGCGATCGGAAAAATGTTTGACCAGAAGCGCCGCGAACAGCGCGTCATCAGGCTCGGCAATACGTGCGAGCGCAATGGTGCCGAGACGTGATTTGAGGTCCGCCAATGCCAGGGGCCAAGTGGCGGGGGCGGATTTCGCGGTGATCAACAGGCTGCCGCCTTTCTCCTGGAGGAGATTGTAGAGGTGGAAAATCGTTTCTTCCTCAATTTCCCGGCCGATCATTTCATCCATATCCTCAAGGATAAGGGGCTGCGCGGCGCGCTTCGTCAGCGCCTCTATTCCGAGTGAATTGAGTGTTTCCAAAGACAGGATTTCCGCCCCGCTGACGGTCTGCCAGACATGGGCGAGATGGCTTTTGCCGCATCCGGGCGGACCGGTGAGGATGAGGATGTTGGCGGGCCAGTCCGGCCAGCGGTCAATCCATGCCACCGCGTCGCAATTGCTGCTGGTGACGAGGAAATCATCCCGCCCCTGCGCCGCCCGGACGGGAAAAACCATCGGAATTTGCGCGGCGACCATGCTATTCTTTCGTACTGTCGTTGCCCGGCCCTTCTGGCGGCGGCGCGCCATAGATGGGGCTTTGCAGATACTGCTCGATGGCGAAGCGGCTGAGCACGCCGATCACCGCCGCCATGGGCACGGCAATCAGCACGCCGACAAATCCGAACAGGCTGCCGCCTGCCAGCAGGCCAAACATCACCCAGACCGGATGCAGCCCGACCTTGCCGCCGACCAGATTGGGGACAAGTACATATCCTTCCAGAACCTGTCCGATAATGAAAATAATCACCACCGCGCCGATCATGATGTAATCGGGCCAGAACTGGATCAGCGCCACGCCGACGGAAGCGATAAAACCGATGATCGCGCCGACAAAGGGAATGAAGGAAATAAGGCCGGTGATGATGCCGATGAGAAAGCCGAATTCGAGCCCGGTCAGCATCAGCGCCAGACCATAATAAGCGGCGAGAATCAGGCAGACAAGTGACTGGCCGCGCACGAAACCGGCAAGAACGTCATCAATCCGCCGCGCCAGCGTGCGGATCTGTTCCGCATGTTTCTTCGGCAGCCAGCTATCAATCCGCTCGACGATATGATCCCAGTCCCTGAGCAGGTAGAAGGCGACGACCGGGGAAATAACCAGCAGCGTGATGAGATTAACGAAGGCCAGCCCGCCGCCGACAATATTTTCCGACAGCGTCGCCAGCTTCTTCGCCATTTCACCGATATATTGACCAACCGTATTGTTGAACTCCTCATTCTGGCGCCAGGCCGGAAGGTCAACGAAGCGGTCAATGATGGGCATCAGGAAACTGCGGATATTCTCATAATAGCCTGGCATATTGTCGATGAGGCCGAGCACCTGATCAATGATAATCGGAACAATCAGGAACAGCGCCAGATTAACCAGCACCAGGAACAGGCCGATGATAATTGCCGTCGCGGCGGTGCGGCTGAACCCCGCCTCTTCCAGGCGGTCGGCCACCGGATCCAGAAAATAGGCAACCCCCATGCCCAGAACAAAGGGCAGCAGGATATCGCTCAGCAGGATCAGGAACAGGACGAAGGCGACAAGCGCAATCCCCCAGAATTTCATTTGTTGCTTTAAGGTCATGACGCCCCCGTCTCATGGCTGTTCTGCCGGAACCATTGCAAGGTATAGGCGATGCCCGACAGCACCGTGGTTGCCGCCACCACATAGACGAACAGGTCAATGGCGCCATTGAACCCGGCCTCCAGCCCCTTGTCAGCAAGGACGAAGGCGGCGAGCAAAATCTGGCAGAAGGTGTTCAATTTGCTCAGCTTCGAGGGGACGATCGTGATGTTCAGCTCCAGCAAGAATGTAAAAATAATGCCGCCGATGATGAGAAAATCCCGGCTGACCACCAGAATGACCAGCCAGCTCGGCAGGTCTTCCTGAATACCGAGGGTGACATAGATGGACACCAGCAGGATCTTGTCGGCCAGCGGGTCGAGATAGGTGCCAAGCGGAGTGACAAGGTTGAACTGCTTCGCGATCAGCCCGTCAAGCGCATCCGACAACCCCGCCAGCAAAAAGGTGAGGAACGCCGCATACATCTGTTCCGCCAGAATCAGCCAGACAATGACGGGCACCAGTAACATACGGAGAAGCGTAAGGCTGTTGGGAATATTCAATGTAATGTCCGGGTAACAATATATACTGTCTTTTCAATGTTCTGTATGGCTTACTTCGGGTCCAGCGTCCAGTAGCCCATATGCTCGACCAGGGCAAGGTTTCGCCGATCCAGCGCGGCGACAAGCTGGTCCATGCTGCCGATATAGGTGATGTTCCAGAAGGCCTCCTCCACTGACAGGTCGCGGACTTTCACGCCGCTGACGTTGGAGAGACTCTCCACCTGCCGTTGCAGCGTCAGCCAGCCCGGCAGATCACGGATCTTCGTTGTTACGGCAAGCGTCGTCTCGGTGCCGAAATCAAGGACATTGCGGCTTTTCCATTCTTCCTGCAGCTCGCCCAGCAGGTTGAAAACCACGCTTTGCATCAGCATTTCGTGATCTTCCGTGCCGCGGAAAACCCGCATTGTTGCCGGACCTTCCCGGTCGCTGCGCTGATGGCTGACATCAAGAAGCGGCGTGCCATCCGGCGCGCTGCGGGGGGTGACACTGATGACATGCACGGCGGAGACATCATAATTGCGCTTCAGCGTATCGATTGCCGACGGGTTCATCGCCAGCGCCTTTTGACCATCGATGGTTCGCATATCGGCGATATCCCCGGCGGGCACCAGCACCGGCTGCACAAAAGGTTGCGCCCAGTCATCGCGGAGAGTATCCGGCGCCTGCGGACGGACGCCATAGTCGATCACATCCACCCACACGTCACGCCACGGGTTTGGGTAGGCCCACAGGTTGGCCTGGCCGTCCTCCTGATAGACGGGAAGAATGAGAATCGGTCGCGCCACAGCTTCCGAAAAGGGCAGCCGGTCGGCCCGCAGCAGGCTGCGGACATCATCGCGCTTGAATTCAAACGTCAGATCGGCGAGATAGCGCCGGGCTGAGCTGCGCTCATCGGCGACCTGAAAAGAGGCGACAAGCGGCGTGATGTCGGATTCCGACAGGGCGGGCAGCCGATCATGATGGCTGGCGGGCACCAGACGGCGAAGCAGCGCGGCAAAGGCCCGCTCCTGCCCTTTGGCGACGGCGATTGTGCGCGCCTCGGCCGCGGAGGCGGCGGTTTCGTCGACGGCAATATCCTGCACGACATAGAAATCCTCATCGGCCAGCACGGCCCGTGGTGCCCCCGCCAGGCAAGCAAATGCCAGGATGAGGCAAAACAGCCATGAAAAGCGCGAAAAGAATGTTTTTGTCTGTGTTTCCGTCATTGCAAACCACCGGAAAAAAAGTATGTTGACCCGATCATAACCCCAAATCTCGGATGCAGCATAACTTATGAATACCGATAGCTCCAAAAAAAGTTACAGCTACAAGGACTCGGGCGTCGACATCGTGGCAGGAAACTCGCTTGTCGAAGCTATCAAACCCCTCGCCGCATCCACCCGCAGACCCGGGGCGGACGCCGATCTTGGCGGTTTTGGCGCGCTTTTCGATCCCCGCGCCGCAGGCTTCACGGACCCGCTCCTCGTTTCCGCTACCGATGGCGTCGGCACCAAGCTGAAAGTCGCCATTGACATGAATCGCCATGAGACGGTCGGCATTGATCTGGTCGCCATGTGCGTCAATGATCTGGTTGTCCAGGGGGCGGAACCGCTGCTGTTTCTCGACTATTTCGCAACCGGCGGCCTCGATGTCGCCGCGGCGCGCGATATCATTGCCGGGATTGCCGAAGGCTGCCGCCAGGCGGGCTGTGCCCTGATCGGCGGGGAGACAGCGGAAATGCCCGGCATGTATGCCAAGGGCGATTACGATCTCGCCGGATTTACGGTTGGCGCGGTGGAGCGGGACCAACTGCTGAAGGCCGACAATCTGGCGGCGGGACAAGTCCTGCTCGGCCTCGCCTCCTCCGGCTTGCATTCTAACGGGTTTTCGCTGGTCCGTCGTCTGGTTGCCGATTTTAATCTCGATTATGCTGCCCCGGCCCCGTTTGATGCTGATATCTCCCTAGGCGAGGCGCTGATCAAACCGACCCGCATTTATGTGAAAAGCTGTCTTGAAGCGATCCGCGCGGGCCATATCATCGCCCTTTCCCATATCACCGGCGGCGGGCTGTATGAGAATATTCCGCGCGTCCTGCCAAAGCATCTTGCCGCCCGGCTGGATGCTACAAGCTGGCCCTTGCCGCCGCTGTTCGGATGGCTGGCGGAGATTGGCAATATCACGCCGAAGGAACTCGCGACTACCTTCAACTGCGGCCTTGGCATGGTCGTCGTTGTCCCGGCCGAGCGCGCGGGGGAAGCGGAGAACATGCTCTCCGCCGCCGGAGAAACCGTCTATCGCATCGGGGAGCTTGTCCCGCGGGAAGATGCGGGGGCGCAGGTCATCATTTCAGGGCTGGAAGAAACGTGGCAAAGCTGAAAGTAGCGGTTTTTATCTCGTCCCGCGGTTCCAACATGCAGTCGCTGGTCCGGGCCTGCAGCGACCCGGAGTTCCCGGCGGAGATTGTCAGCGTCCTGTCCAATAATCCGGAGGCGGCGGGCCTTAAATTCGCGGCCGAACACAGCATCGCGACGCGGGTCATCGACCATCGTGATTTTGCAAGCCGGGCGGAATTCGAAGCGGAGATCAACCGTTATCTGGAGACGGTGAAGGTCGATCTGATCTGCCTGGCCGGTTTCATGCGGCTGCTGACGGCGGATTTCGTCAACCGCTGGCGTGATCGTATTCTCAATATCCATCCGTCGCTGCTGCCGGCCTTCAAGGGGCTGCATGTGCATGAGCGGGCGATTGAAAGCGGCGCCCGTTTCACCGGCTGCACGGTGCATTATGTGCGCCCGGAAATGGATGACGGGCCGATCATCGCGCAGGCCGTCGTGCCGATCCTGCAGGACGATACGCCGGATGCCCTCGCCGCCCGGATACTGGAGCAGGAGCATCGCCTCTATCCCCTCGCCCTTCGGCTGGTGGCCTCAAAGCGGGTCAAGATCCACGGCTCCCGCGTGCTGATTGAAAACGGGGCGGAGGAAAGCGCCGTTCTGATCAATCCGCCGCTGGACATTTCCTGAGACCGTAGAGCGTTCTTGCTCCCCGCCGGTTTTTGCTGCTAGCTTTGTCGTATGAATAACAAGGACGGGACGCAGCTCGGGGAGCGGCGTAATATAGATACCTTCAAGCTTGCCGTGCATCGGACAGAGCTAGCCAATCGCCGTACCCTGATGGCCTATATCAAGACGGCGATGGGGCTGGCGGCGGGGTCGGTCGCGCTGTTGCAGCTTGTCGATGACAACTGGCTGCAACTGCTCGGCTGGGCACTGCTGCCGCTTGCCGCCCTCGCCCTCATTGTCGGCATTTTTGATTATCAAAGGGTGAAGAAATCCATCGAGGCGGAAAAGCGCGACGGCGGGCTCTAAGGTTTTTTGCGCAAGAGCAATAAAAAAGCCGGGGACTTTCGCCACCGGCTTTTTTGATTGGTTTCCCGAGGATTAGCGGGAGTAATATTCGACGATCAGGTTCGGTTCCATCATCACCGGATAGGGTACATCGGCCAGCTTCGGCACAGCTTTGAAGGTGCCTTTCATGCCCTTGTGATCGACTTCGATATATTCCGGCACGTCCCGTTCCGGGCTGTCCGCAGCTTCGAGCACGAGGGCGAGCTGCTTGGATTTCTGACGGACTTCAACCACATCGCCCGGCTTGACCATATAGGAAGCGATATTGACCTTCTGGCCGTTGACCAGAACATGGCCATGGTTGACGAACTGGCGGGACGCGAAAACGGTCGGCACGAATTTCATGCGGTAGACAACGGCGTCGAGACGACGTTCCAGCAGGCCGATGAGGTTTTCGGACGTATCGCCCTTCAGACGGACGGCTTCTTCATAGAGACGGCGGAAGGCTTTCTCGGTGATGTTGCCGTAATAGCCTTTCAGCTTCTGCTTGGCGCGCAGGTGAATACCGAAGTCGGAGAGTTTGCCGCGGCGGCCCTGGCCATGCTGGCCGGGTCCGTAATCGCGGCGGTTAACCGGGCTTTTCGGGCGGCCCCACAGGTTTTCACCCATGCGGCGGTCAATTTTATATTTCGCTTGAATGCGTTTGCTCATAACTTTATCCAGTTCAATTATCAGGAAAAAGGCAGTCCGACGAGTCCTGCACAAGGCGCGCATCATAGAAACTCCCGCTCCCTTGTCAAGCCTTCCCGCGCTTTTTTGCGCTTTCCTGTGCGTTGATGAAGGCGCTTATCTCCGTGAGGGTGCGTTCAGGCGCCTCATGGGTGACCCAGTGGCTGATGCCGGGCAGCCGGATAATGCGAAGATCGGGGATGAAATCTTCCAGCCCCTCCAGATTTGCAACCTGCAGGGCTTCATCCGCCTCTCCCCAGAGGACAAGGGTCGGGACATGAACCATAAAGCGCGCCGGATCAAGGCCGGAGCCTTTTCCGAAAGTCTCCTCCGTCGCCGGGTTAAGCGGCGTCGCCCGGTAATAATTCAGCATCGCCGTCATCGCCCCCGGCTCGGCCCAGGCGGCGCGGTAGGCGGCAATATCGGCGTCCGTCATCCGCCCCTGTTCCAGATGCGGGCGGAATGTCCAGTCCAACAACCAGTCGCTGTCATTCGCCAGCAGTTTCGCCTCGGCCTCGGGATCACGAAAGGCGGCAATATACTGGCTGCTGGCAATCTGCCCTGCGTGGCGGTTCAGCAACTCGGCGAAGATCCAGGGATGCGCGCCGTTCAGGATCACAAGGCCCTGCAGCCGCTCGGGGTGCGCGATGGCCACCGCATAGGCGATGGCCGCGCCCCAGTCATGGGCGACAAGATAGAATTTTTTGGCATTGAAATGATCTGCGAGGTCGAGCACATCCTGCATCAGATGGCGGATATGATAGGCCTCCACCCCGTCCGGCTTGTCGGAGAGGTTATAGCCCCGCATATCGGGCGCGACGGCGTGATATGTCTCGCCGAGACCGGGCAGGATATCTTTCCAGCAATACCAGAATTCCGGAAACCCGTGCAGCAGCAGGACAAGCGTCCCCTGCTCCGGTCCCGTTTCGGCATAATGCAGGGTTACTTCGCCAATGTTGGCGACATTATGTCGGATCGTTCCTTTTGCGGTCGTCATCGCGGATCTCCCGTCGTGGCAGGGCAAGCCCCTTGATGATACCCTGAAAGGCGCGCACATCCGACTCCATAAGGCCGAGCCGCTGGAACATATTCCGCATATTGCGCAAGAGTGTCTTGCGACGGTGGCGGATGGGCTCGAAATAGCCGCGCGCCTCCAGCTCCGTCTCGATGCGCTCGAACAGATGGGTCAGTTCTTCCTTGTTGGCGCGTCGTTGTTCCTGATGAATGCGGACGGGCGGCGTCGCATCGCCTGCCTGAAAATACTCATAGGCGACGAGCAGCACAGCCTGCGCCAGATTGATGGAGGAGAAATCCGGATTAAGCGGCACCGAGATAATACTGTCGGCCAGCGCCACATCGGCCTTGGAAAGACCGACGCTTTCCTTGCCGAACAGGATGCCGCAGCGTACCCCTTCCCCATCGGCCCGGCGGAGGGCCGCCGCCGCTGCGTGCGGCGTCGCCACTTCCTTGATGACATCGCGGGTGCGCGCCGTGGTGGCGTAGAGATAGTTGAGATCGGCGATGGCCGCCTCTGTCGTCTCATACAGCCGGACATTATCGAGCACCCGATCAGCGCGGGACGCCATGGCGATGGCCCGTTCGTTGGGCCAGCCGTCGCGCGGTGCCACCAGCCGCATATCGGTCAGGCCGAAATTCAGCATGGCGCGTGCCGCCGCGCCGATATTCTCGCCGAGCTGCGGCTCGATAAGGATAATCGCCGGTTGCGGCGTTTCTTCCCCTCCTGCCATAGACGGGATTATTTGCCGCTGGCCGGTGCGCCGGCGCGATACAGCTTATAGGTGATGCTGTCGATCAGCGCGGCGAAAGAGGCATCTACGATATTCGGCGAAACGCCGACTGTGAACCAGCGGTGATTGGTCTCGTCAATACTCTCGATCAGGACGCGGGTCACGGCTTCGGTGCCCGAAGAGAGGATCCGCACCTTGAAATCGGCGAGCTTCAGCCCGTCGATATAGCTTGAATATTTGCCAAGATCCTTGCGCAGGGCACTGTCAAGGGCGTTGACGGGGCCGTTCCCCTCGCCCACGGACATGATCCGCTCCCCGCCGATCTGCATCTTGACGACGGCGTCGGAAATGGTCAGCAGCTCACCCTTGGCGTTATAGCGCCGCTCCACCTGCACACGGAAGCTTTCCACATTGAAATATTTCGGCAGCTGACCGAGACGGCGGCGCGCCATCAGCTCGAAACTCGCAAGAGCGCTGTCGTAGGAAAAGCCGTCGAACTCGCGCTCTTTTACCTCTTCCAGCAGGCGGTCGACCTTCGGATCCTTCGGGTCGATATCCAGGCCGAAATCGCGGAGCTGCGCGATGATGTTGGAGCGTCCGGCCTGGTTGGAGACCGGCAGATGCCGCTGATTGCCGACCACTTCCGGCGGCACATGCTCATAGGTGCGCGGGTCTTTTTCGACTGCCGAGACATGCAGTCCGCCCTTGTGCGCGAAGGCGGAGGAGCCGACATAGGGCTGATGCCGGTTCGGCGCGCGGTTAAGGATTTCATCGAGCAGACGGGAGACTGGCGTCAGATGCTTCAGATTCTCCTCCGTGATGCCTGTCTCCACGATGGATTTGAAGGGCTCCTTCAGCACCAGCGACGGGATCAGCGAAATGATGTTGGCATTGCCGCAGCGCTCCCCAAGACCGTTGAGCGTTCCCTGCACCTGCCGCACGCCCGCCTTGACCGCCATCAGCGTATTGGCGACGGCATTTTCCGTATCGTTATGGGTATGGATGCCGAGATGATCCCCCGGGATATGCTGCACTATCTCACTGACGATGCGTTCCACCTCATCGGGCAGCGTGCCGCCGTTGGTGTCGCACAGCACCACCCAGCGCGCGCCCGCCTCATAGGCCGCCATAAGACATTTGAGCGTGAATTCCGGGTTGGATTTGTAGCCGTCGAAGAAATGCTCCGCGTCATACATCGCCTCCCGCCCCTGCCGGACAATCTCCGCAATGCTGTCGCTGATCAGCTCGATATTTTCTTCAAGCGGGATACCGAGCGCGACATCGACCTGAAAGGCCGAGCTTTTGCCGACGATACAGACGGCGGGGGTTTTTGCGTCCAGAATTTCGCTGAGGCCCGGATCGTTGGAGACGCTGCGCCCCGGCCGCCGGGTCATGCCGAAGGCCGTCAGTGTGGCGCGTTTCAGCTTCGGCGGGTCCGCGAAAAATGCGGTGTCGCCGGGATTGGCGCCGGGCCAGCCACCCTCGATATAATCAATGCCGAGCGTATCCAGCGCGCGCGCAATATTCGCCTTATCCTCGACACTGAAGTCCACCCCTTGCGTCTGCGCTCCGTCGCGCAGCGTCGTGTCAAACAGATAAAGTCTCTCGCGTGCCATTATGCTCTCTTCCATGTGGTGCCGCCCGGTCCGTCTTCTAGCAAAATACCGTGCGACTTCAGTTGATCGCGGATTTCATCCGCCTTAGGATAATTCTTTTCGGCTTTCGCTTTATTACGTTGTTCAATCAAATTTTGGATTGATGGTTCAGGAATTGGTTTGATCGTGAACTCTTCATCGCTAATACGTACCTCCCAAGCATTCTCATAAAGTCTCAATGTATCGCGTTTTTGAAAGTAATCTTGCCATGTTTGTTCCAATAGTCCCATAAGCTGACCACTAGCAATTAGTTGTCCTTTTATTCGAGATTGCTCAGCTTTATTCGTTTCATGCCGTAACTGTTTTCCTAAATCCTGTATCTTGAGAAAAGCGGCATGTGTATCGAGATCATTACATAGTGCCCTGACAACATCGGGGTTTGGTTTAAGTGGTCCCTTATCAACTTGATCAAAGTCTTTGAGAATGACATAGAGCTTACTTATTTCAGTACTAGCTTGATCTAGCCCATAGTCGGTCCAATTCAAAGGCTTTCGATAATGAGTCTTCAGCATACATAGGCGGACCGCTTCTCCTGTAGCATCCATAAGCACATCCTGCACGGTGCGGAAATTACCGAGAGATTTGGACATTTTCTTGCCATTCACCATCAGAAATCCGTTATGCACCCAGTAGCGGGCGAAGGGCGCACCGTCATGGGCGCAGCAGCTTTGCGCGACTTCATTCTCATGATGCGGGAAGATCAAATCGCGCCCGCCGCCATGGATATCAAACGTAACACCGAGCGTCGCCTCGCTCATGACCGAGCATTCAATATGCCAGCCCGGTCGTCCGCGCCCGAACGGGCTGTCCCATCCCGGCATGTCGGAGGTAGAAGGCTTCCAGAGAACGAAATCCGCCGGGTCTTTTTTATACGGCGCGACTTCCACCCGCGCGCCTTCAATCATCTCTTCACGATTGCGGCCCGACAGTTTGCCATAGTCGGCCATGCTGGTGACATCGAACAGCACATGGCCCTCTGCCTCATAGGCGTGGCCCTTCTCGATCAGCTTGGCGATCATCCTGATCATGCCGTCGATATGCTGTGTCGCGCGCGGCTCCAGATCCGGCGGCAGGGCGTTCAGCGCCGCCATATCCTCATGATAGGCCTCGGTCGTGCGGGTGGTCAGCGCCTCGATGCTCTCCCCGTTCCTTGCCGCCGCCTCGATAATCTTGTCTTCCACATCGGTGATGTTGCGCACATAGGTGAGATCATAGCCAAGATGGCGCAGCAGCCGGGCCAGCACATCGAACACCACTACCGGCCGCGCATTGCCAATATGGGCAAAGTCATAAACGGTCGGCCCGCAGACATACATCCCGACCTTGCCCGGAACCATGGGCACGAATTCTTCCTTTTTCCGATGGGCGGTATTGTAAAGATAAAGCGTCACGATGCTCTCCGGGACTTACGCGGTCTTTCCATTCAGGCGCGCGAGTATATGGTCCCGTCCGATCAGGGGCAACAGATTGTTCATCTCCGGTCCGTGCGGCTGTCCGGTGAGCGCGAGGCGAAGCGGCAGGAACAGCAATTTGCCTTTCGCGCCGGTTTTCTCCTTCACCGCGGCCGTCCAGATTTTCCAGCTTTCCGCTGTGATGTCCCCCTCGGGCAGTAGCGTCGCCGCAGTTTTAAGGAAATCGGCATCCTCGATCACCGGCTCGATGGGCCCCGTCACCACCTGCCACCAGCTTTTGGCATCGGCCAGCGTTGTGAGGTTGCCGCGCACGGCGAGCCAGAAATCCTCCCCCGCGCCCGGCAGGTCGAGGCGATCCTTCACCTCTGCCCAGTCAAGGCCATGCAGCAGCTTGGCGTTGAGATTGGCCAGCTCATTGGGATCGAACTTCGCCGCCGCACGGCTGAAGTGGCTGATATCGAACCCGGCGGTGATCTCCTCCAGAGTATGGCAAATCTCCACATTATCGGACGTGCCAAGCCGGGCCAGCAGGCTCACCAGCGCCATCGCCTCGATACCATTTTCCCGCATTTCGCGCAGGCTTGCGCTGCCCTCCCGCTTGGAAAGTGGTCCGCCGTCCGGCCCGGTCAGAAGCGGGATATGACCAAAGGCGGGCACGCTTGCCCCCATCGCCGCGAAAATCTGGATATGCAGCGCGGTATTGCTGACATGATCCTCCCCGCGGATGACATGGGTGATGCCAAAGTCGATATCATCAATAACGGACGGCAGATGGTAGAGCGGCCGCCCGTCGGAACGAATGAGAACCGGGTCCGACATGCTGGCGCCATCCACCTCGACGGGACCGCGCACGAGATCCTCCCAGCGGATGGGACTTTGATCGAGCAGGAAGCGCCAGTGAGGCTTGCGTCCCTCGACTTCAAACGCCGCTTTCTCCGCCTCGGTCAGTTTGAGCGCGGCGCGGTCATAGATGGGCGGCTGCTTGCGGGCGAGCTGACGCTTGCGGCAGTATTCCAGCTCCTCCGCCGTCTCGTAGCAGGGATAGAGTCGCCCCGCCTCTTTTAGCGTCTGAAAAGCCGCTTCATAGGCCGCACTCCTGTCCGACTGGCGTTTCAGCTCCGACCAGATAAGGCCGAGCCAGCGCAAATCCTCCTCGATCGCCGAGGCATATTCAGCGGTGGAGCGTTCCGTATCCGTATCATCAAGGCGCAGGATCATCTCCCCGCCCGATTTTTTCGCCATCAGCCAGTTGATCAGCGCGAGGCGGGCATTGCCGACATGCAGATATCCGGTCGGGCTCGGGGCAAAGCGGAATTTTGTCGTCATCTTTTGTCCCGGAAGCCGTTGGTGATGGGATAGCGCCGGTCGCGGCCGAAGCTGCGGGTCGATATCTTGACGCCGGGCGGCGCCTGACGACGCTTGTACTCGGCGATATAAAGAAGGTTCTGCACGCGGCTGACCGTTGCCGGATCATACCCTTCCGCAATCAGTTCGCTGACGGATTTCTCCTCCTCCACCAGACCGCGGAGGATGCCGTCCAGAATGTCATAGGGCGGCAGGCTGTCCTCATCCTTCTGGTTATCGCGCAGTTCCGCCGTCGGCGGCTTGACGATGACATTCTCCGGCATCACGGGTCCGTCCGGTCCCTTGAACAACGGGCTGTGATTCTTGTTGCGCCACTCAGACAGTTTAAAACAAGTTGTCTTGTAAACATCTTTCAGCACCGAATATCCGCCGCACATATCGCCGTAAAGCGTTGCATAGCCAACCGACATTTCCGATTTGTTACCGGTGGTCAGCACCATCTTGCCGAATTTGTTGGACAGCGCCATCAGCGTCACGCCGCGCAGGCGCGACTGGATATTTTCTTCCGTGATATCCGGCTCCTGCCCCGCGAAGGCGTCTTTCAGCATCGTCTCGAACGCATCAACGCCGGGGACAATGGAAATTGTGTCGAGCCGTGTGCCGAGCAGTCTGGCGCATTCCGCCGCGTCATCCAGGCTCTCGGTTGAGGTATATTTCGACGGCATCATGACGCAATGCACCCGATCCGCGCCGAGCGCATCGACCGCGACGGCGGCGCTCAGTGCGCTGTCGATACCCCCCGACAGGCCGAGGACAACGCCCGGAAAGCGGTTCTTCTCCACATAATCCTTCAGCCCCAGCACCATGGCGTGATAGATGCGCGCCATTGCGTTGCCGGGATCAACAATTTCCTCTGTCTCGCAGGCCCAGCCGCCGTCTGCCTGACGCCGCCAGTCGGTGACGATGAGGCTTTCCTTCCAGCTTGCCATCTGTACTTTCAGCGACCGGTCGGCATTCATTACGAAAGACGCGCCATCAAACACCAGCTCGTCCTGACCGCCGATCTGGTTGAGATAGATGAGCGGCAGTCCCGTTTCCGTCACCCGCTGCACCGCATGGTTGAGACGGATATCGGATTTCATATGATCATAGGGGCTGCCGTTCGGCACGATCAGCATTTCCGCCCCCGTCTCCATCAGGCATTCGGCAACGTCCGGAAACCACATATCCTCGCAGATCATGACGCCAAGGCGCACACCGCGAAAGGCCATCGGCCCCGGCAGCGGACCCGGCTCAAAAACCCGGATTTCATCGAACACGCCGTAATTGGGCAGCTTTGCCTTGTAGCGGGTCGCGGTGATCTTGCCCGCCTCTAGCAGCAATGCGGCGTTATAAAGCTTGCCCGCCTCCACCACCGGGGCCGTCATCAGCATGGCCGGGCCTCCGTCCAGCGTCAGCTCGGCAAGTTCGTCAATGGCGCGCGCAACGGACCGCTGAAAGGCGCCTTTCATGACCAGATCCTCCGGCGGGTAGCCGGTCAGAAACAGTTCCGGATAGACGATGATATCCGCGCCGAGGGCTTCCGCCTCCTCGCGAAAGCTGCGGGCGAGCGCCACATTCCCGGCGATATTGCCAAGGGTCGGGTTGGCCTGCGCCAGCGCGATTTTCAAATGATCAGTCATGAAGGATATCTACCCCGCCTTGCGCCCGGCAGCAAGCATCTGCCGCATCATTTCACGGGAAAAATGCACGATTTACCGGGCCATTAGGGATTGCTGTCGCCAAGCGCCGGCCCATCATCGAGAATTTCTGGGATTTCATCCTCTGTTTCCCCTTGGTTTTGGGCTTCTTCTTCCGCCTCTTCCGCCCATTCCTCGATCTCCGGATGCAGGACGGCGACCATGCTGGCGTTGCGCACCGGCATGGCGACGAAGGCGCTCTGGGTATCGGCGGGGGAACTTGGCGCGCGGCTCATACGGTAGATGGCGAACAGCCCGATGGCGATATGGCCAAAGGCGATCCAGCCGAAGAAGAAGGCGCTGCCGAGAATGCCCATCATCGGACCGACAATGATCGGGCCGAAGATGGCGCCGACCCCGTTCATCATGATCAGGCCGCTCGACGCCGCCACCATTTTCGAGCTGTCGAGATGGTCATTCGTATGGGCGATGCAGAGGGAATAAAGCGGCACGGAAAAGCCGCCGAACAGCGCCGCCGCTGCGAGAAACAGGACAAAATTCTGCGTCTCCCCACCATAGAGGGCGAGCAGCGCGGCGAAGCCGCTCAGCATTGTCGTGATCATCAGCACCATACGCCGGTCAAAACGGTCCGACAGCCGCCCGATGGGCCATTGCAGCAGCACCCCACCCAGGATCATGACGCTGATAAAGATGGAAATCTGCGCCACGGAAAGGCCGATATTACCGCCATAGACCGCCGCCATGCCGTAAAAGGCGCCGCCCGTGATGCCCTGCGCAAACATGCCGATCACGCCAAGCGGCGAGATGTTATAGAGCTCCTTCAGCTTGAGGCGGGTGCTGGATTGAAAATTAGGCGCGGAACTGGCCGTCAGCGCCATGGGAATAAGAGCAATGGAGACCAGCACCGAGATAAAGATAAACAGCGTATATCCCGCCGGGTCGGCCATATTGAGGAAGAGCTGTCCGACGGCCATGCCGCCCATCATGATGATCATATAGACGGAAAGAAGCTGGCCGCGCGTCTCATTCGTTGCCGCGTCATTGAGCCAGCTTTCGCAGACAATATAGAGACCGGCGAAGGAGAAGCCGGTCAGCAACCGCATGACGCCCCAGACGAAAGGATCAACAAACACCGCATAAAGCAGCGCCGCCGAAGAGGCGAGCGAGGCAAGCGCGGCGAACACCCGCACATGGCCGACATTGGCGAGAATTTTCGGCGTAATCAGGGAGCCGACCAGAAAGCCCGCGTAATATCCGGACATGACAAGGCCGGTGACAGCGGTCGGAAAACCTTCCAGGGAGGCGCGGATCCCCACAAGGCTGCCCTGCAGGCCATTGCCCAGCATCAGGAAGCCGAGCCCGAGCAGCAACGCCCAGGAGTTTTTTATGGCCGTGTACATGGTCGTCCTTTCCGCAACAGGCGATCCCCGTCAGTCGTCCTTCATTATTAACGGGGATTGCCGCGATTTTAAACCGTCTTTGCGGTTTTCTTCAGGCGACGCCGCTGCTCTTGCGCAGCAGGAATTCGCGGCCGACCTTGACTGTCGGAGCGCCATCATAGGAGATGATATCTGCCGTCGCATAGGTTTCCTGCCAGATTTCCGGCAGGAAGCTGCCGGTGCCGACCACGTCGATGGGGGCCTTCATATTGCCCATGATGCGGCATTTCTCCGGCGAGAAACCTGAGGAGGCGACGATCTTCACCTTGCGGTATCCGGCCTCGTCCAGCTTTTCGCGCATGGAATAGATGGCGGCGGCGGAAACACCGGTGCCGACCAGCCATTTCAGCTCCTGCTCGGACCGGTATTGACGGATGCCGCGCGGCATATGCCGTTCCAGCACCGCGTAGGAGGTGGCCGGGTCCAGCCCCTCGATAAAGCGTCCGCCGTGGGTATCAAGGCGCACGGACAGCATCCCCGCATCCGCCATGTCAGGGAAACGATCGCAGGCCGCCAGCGCATCGGTGATTTCCTTGCCGTAATAATCGACAAGGACGGTCAGCGGATCATCGGGGAAGCTTTCATGGAACATTTCGGCGGCGCGCACCGTGCTGCCCGCATAGCCAATGAGGGCGTGCGGCATGGTGCCGAGCCCCTTGTCGATGTCGAAATAATGCGCCGTGGCGTTATTGGCGTTGCCGATGAAGCCGACTGCGCCAAGATCGCGCCGCGCCGCGCGGCTGCCGACGGAGGCGGCATAGGCCATCATGTCGGCCATCTCACTGCCCGCACAGTGCCGCGCATCCATGGCGAGGAAGCTGGTGCCCGGCAAATGGCTGCACATGGTATAGGCGTTATAGGCAGCGACGCAGGCCGCCCCCAGCTTTTGCAAATACAGCGTTTCCAGATCAACCAGATCGAAGAAGCTGCCGGTGATATAGACAAGCGGTTCCCCGGCGCCAACCCAGTCGCCTTCGGCAAAGCAGGGTTCGATATTGAATGTCACCCCGCGCAGCGCGGCGATTTCATTCAGCCAGTCGAACATGATGCGCGGGCAGAAAATCACCGGCCGGCGCATGAACACGGCATAGGTCACGGTCTTATTGCCGAACTGCCCGATGACGCGCTTGGTCTTGTTGAAATACTGGTCCGTATGGTCGGCGATGGACATATCCACCGCCTCCCGCGTGTCAACTGGCTTCTGGCTGTTCATATCCGTCGGGCGTTACGAGGCAGCGGCGATGGCGGCCCCGTTGCTCCTTTCCTGCTTGATCATTTCAGAAATCAGGAACGCCAGTTCCAGCGCCTGATCGGCATTGAGGCGCGGATCGCAGGCCGTATGATAGCGATCGCTGAGGCCCTCTTCCGTCACCTCGAAGGCGCCGCCGATACATTCGGTGACATTCTGCCCGGTCATTTCGAAATGCACGCCACCGGCATAGGTGCCTTCGGCCTGATGCACATCGAAGAACTGACGGACTTCGGTCAGGATGCGGTCCACCGGCCGGGTCTTGTAACCGGTCGAGGATTTGATGGTGTTGCCATGCATCGGATCGCAGGACCAGACAACAGTGCGCCCTTCCCGTTCGATCCGGCGGATGAGCTGCGGCAGGTGCTTTTCAACATTATCCGCGCCGAAGCGGCAAATGACAGTCATGCGGCCCGCCTCATTCTTCGGGTTCAGCGTATCCATGAGTTTCAGAAGCCCGTCCGCCGTCTGGCTTGGTCCGGCCTTCACGCCGATCGGATTGGCGACACCGCGCAGGAACTCCACATGCGCTTCATCGGGGTCGCGGGTGCGATCGCCGATCCACAGCATATGGGCGGAGGTGTCGTAGTAATCGCCTGATGTGCTGTCAACGCGGGTCAGGCTCTGCTCATAAGGCAGCAGCAAGGCTTCGTGGGAAGTATAGAAATCCGTCCGTCCCATTTCCGGCGTATTGACTGATGTCACGCCGCAGGCCTCCATGAAGGCGAGCGCGTCATGGATGCGGTCGGCCATTTCCTGATAGCGTTCGCCCTGCGGGCCGCTGGCGACGAAGCCCATGTTCCAGCTATGCACCTGATGCAGATCCGCATAGCCGCCCTGCGCAAAGGCGCGCAGCAGGTTGAGCGTGGACGCCGCCTGCAGATAACCTTTCAGCATGCGCTGCGGATCGGGCACGCGGGAGGCTTCGTCAAACTCGAAGCCGTTGATGATATCGCCGCGGTAGCTCGGCAGTTCGACGCCATTCACCGTTTCGGTATCGCTGGAGCGCGGCTTGGCGAATTGCCCGGCAAGTCGGCCAACCTTCACAATCGGGCAGTTGGCGCCATAGGTCAGCACCACCGCCATCTGCAGCAGCACCTTGAAGGTGTCGCGGATGGTATTGGGGTGAAATTCGGCGAAGCTCTCGGCGCAGTCGCCGCCCTGCAGCAGAAACGCGCGGCCTGCGGCCACATCCGCCAGCTTTTTCTTAAGGCTTCTCGCCTCACCTGCAAATACCAGCGGCGGAAAGGACTTCAGTTCCGTCTCAACCGCCTCAAGGGCCTGAATGTCCGGATATGTCGGCAGCTGGCGGACGGGTTTTTGTCTCCAGCTATCGGGGGTCCAGGATTTCGGCATCTCTTTATTCCTTAAATTACGACTGTCTCTTATGACTATATCTACAGTCTTTTGCGGGTTTCGCAAACATTAACAAATGATTTTTAAGCCGATTTCGCAAAAAAATCGGCTGTTTTGATGTGGCGGCGGGCGACGGATCAGCCGCCGGTATATTTCTCGCGCATGGTAACAATCTCCTCGGCCAGCGACGGATGCACGCCGACGGTCGCATCGAACTGCGCCTTGGTCGCCTTGCATTTAAGGGCAATGCCGACGGCCTGAATGATTTCCGCCGCATCCCCACCGACGATATGCGCGCCGACGACGATGTCCGATTTCGGCTCGACAATCAGCTTGACAAACGCCTGCTCCGTCCCGCCGGTCAGTGTCATTTTCATCGGCCGGAACTGGGATTTATAGATATCCACCGCGCCGAATTTCTCCCGCGCCTCGGCCTCCGTCAGCCCGACGGTGCCGACCTGCGGCTGGGAAAAGACGGCGGAGGGGACATTTTCGTGATCGGCTGCGCGCGGCCGTCCGCCGAATACCGTCTCGGCGAAGGCCATGCCTTCGTGAATGGCGACGGGGGTCAGCGCAATGCGGTCCGTGACATCGCCGACCGCATAGATATTGTCCACCGATGTCTGCGAATCCGGCGTCACCTTGACCGCGCCGTTTTCTTTAAGCGTAACGCCCACTTCCTCAAGGCCGATGTCCTTCGTATTCGGCGCCCGGCCCGTGGCATACATGATGGCATCGGCTTCCAGCACATCACCGTCTTCCAGTGTGACTTTCAATCCGTTGTCGGTTTTCTCGATTTTCGCCGGATTGGCGTTGGTGCGCAGCTGGATCCCTTTCTTCTGGATTTCAGCGGCAAGGAAATTCCGCACATCATCATCGAAGCCGCGCAAAATTTGCGTGCTGCGGTAAAGCTGCGTCACCTCTGCGCCGAGGCCATTGAAAATCCCGGCGAATTCCACGGCGATATAGCCGCCGCCAACCACGATCACCCGTTTGGGGAAGCTTTCCAGATGAAACGCCTCATTCGAGGAGATGGCATGTTCAATGCCGGGCACATCGGGCATGACCGGCGTGCCGCCCGTCGCGATCAGGATATATTTCGCCGTGATGGTCTGATCGCCGACCTTGACGGTGTTCTTGTCAAGAAGCGTCGCCCGGCCATTATACAGCGTGACATTGTTGTTTTTCAGGATGTTGTGATAAATCCCGTTCAGCCTGTCGATCTCTTTGTCCTTGTTGGCGATCAGCTTCGGCCAGGAGTGGCTGGTCTCCCCCACCGTCCAGCCATAGCCTTCCGCGTCATGGAAATCTTCGGAAAAATGGCTCGCATAGACCAGCAGCTTTTTGGGCACGCAACCGCGGATGACGCAGGTGCCGCCGACGCGATATTCCTCGGCGATGGCCACGCGGGCGCCGAGGCTGGAGGAAATGCGCGAGGCGCGAACGCCGCCGGATCCGGCGCCGATAACAAACAGATCGTAATCAAATGTCACTTCTATACTTCCCTTGGGTCGGATGCCGGGCAGGCATCGGGTTGGCGCAGCCCCTGGCGGACGTCGTTAGCTGTTGATGCCGCCGATACACATGTATTTAATCTCGAGGTAATCATCAATGCCATATTTTGATCCCTCGCGCCCGATGCCCGATTGCTTGACCCCGCCGAAGGGCGCGACTTCCGTCGAGATGATGCCCGTATTGATGCCGACAATGCCATATTCAAGCGCTTCGCCGACCCGCCAGATGCGGCCGATATCCCGCGCGCAGAGATAGGCGGCAAGGCCGAATTCCGTATCATTGGCCATTTGGATCACCTCCGCCTCGTCCTTGAATTTGAAGACGGGGGCCATGGGTCCGAAGGTTTCCTCCCGCGCGACAATCATGTCCTGTGTTGCGCCGGTCAGCAGGGTGGGTTCAAAAAAGCTGTGGCCGAGCTTGTGGCGCTCGCCGCCGACGATCACTTTCGCGCCTTTCTGCACGGCATCTTTAATATGCGCCTCAACCTTCTCAACCGCCGCCTCGGTGATCAGCGGGCCCTGCATCACCCCGTCATCGAGGCCATTGCCGACTTTGAGCGACTTCACCCGTGCGGCAAGCTTTTCAACAAAGGCGTCATGGATGCCATCCTGCACATACAGGCGATTGGCGCAGACGCAGGTCTGGCCCGAGTTGCGGTATTTGGAGGCGATGGCCGCCTCCACCGCTTCATCAAGGTTGGCGTCATCGAAGACGATGAAGGGCGCATTGCCGCCAAGCTCCATGGAGGTTTTCTTGACTGTCGCGGCGCATTTTTCCATCAGCAGCTTGCCAACCCGGGTGGAGCCGGTGAAGGTCAGCTTGGCGACGATGGGGTTGGAGGTCATCTCACCGCCGATTTCCGAGGATTCCCCCGTTACGACACTCAAAATTCCGGCAGGTATCCCTGCCCGTTCCGCCAGCACCGCGATGGCGAAGGCGGAATAAGGCGTCAGCTCCGCAGGCTTGATCACCATCGGGCAACCGGCGGCAAGCGCAGGCGCGGCCTTTCGGGTAATCATGGCGATGGGGAAATTCCACGGCGTAATGGCGACGGTGACGCCGATCGGCTGCTTGATGACAACGATCCGCTTGTCGCTCTGATGCTCCGGGATGGTGTCGCCATAGAGGCGCTTGCCCTCTTCGGCGAACCATTCGATGAAAGACGCGCCATAGGCCACCTCCCCCTTTGCCTCGGCCAGCGGCTTGCCCATTTCAATGGTCATGATGCGGGCGAGATCATCCGTATTTTCCAGCATCAGATCATGCCATTTACGAAGAATGACAGCCCGCTCCTTGGCCGTTTTGCCGGCCCAGCCGGGCATGGCCTTCTTTGCCGCTTCAATGGCGCGGCGGGTTTCCGCCTGTCCCATTTTCGGAGCGGTGCCGATCACCTCCCCCGTGGCGGGGTTGGTCACCTCAAGGGTTGCGCCGCTATCCGCATCGCACCATTTGCCGCCCACAAGCCCCTGCATCCGGAGGAGATCGGGATCTTTCAGGTTAAGCGGGTTTGTGGTCTTGTCGAGCATGACGCCCTCCTTGGGTTCTATGGTCTGAAATGTCTGAATTAAAGGCACGCGAGAAGCGGATTGCCGCCCTCGGCTTTTCCCCTTGTGGGGGATTTGGAGTTTAGGACAGAAAGGTCAATAGTCAATCATTGCCCGCGAATGGCCGCTTGATTTTACAATTGAAGTTGGTGAAGATCAAATTGACGCCGATAAAAAAGTTGATGAGGGGAAAAAGATGGCGAGCGGTTCCAAGAAGGTTATCTACGCGGCGCTGATCGGCAATTCCCTGATTGCCGTCTCCAAATTCACCGCCGCTTTTTTCACCGGCTCTTCGGCGATGTTGTCTGAAGGCGTGCATTCGCTAGTCGATACCGGCAACCAGATTCTCATGCTGCACGGGCTCAAACGCGCGGAAAAGCGGGCCGATGCGATTCATCCGTTCGGCTACGGGATGGAGCTGTATTTCTGGGCTTTTGTCGTCGCCATCCTGATCTTCGCGCTCGGCGCCGGGATCTCCCTGTATGAAGGGATCAAGCATATCGCCCATCCGGAGCCGATCACCGATCCCACCTGGAATTATGTGGTGCTGGGCCTTGCCATTATTTTTGAAGGCTGGGCCTGGACCGTCGCCTGGCTGGAATTCAAGCGCGGCATTGGCAAACGCGGCATCTGGCAGTCGGTGCGCCAGAGCAAGGACCCCACCGTCTTTACCATCCTGTTCGAGGATACGGCCGCCATGCTGGGCCTGATTGCGGCGCTGATCGGGATTTTCCTTGCCCAGCGTCTCGGCATTCCGGAACTGGACGGCGTGGCCTCCGTGGTTATCGCGGCCATTCTCGCCAGTGTTGCCGTACTGCTCGCCATCGAATGCAAGGGGCTGCTGATCGGGGAGAGTGCGGGACCCGTGGTGCGGGAGGGCGTGCGCGCGCTGGTCGCCCGCGATCCGCGGATCGAAAATCTCAATGAGCTGCTGACCATGCATCTGGGGCCGAAGGATATACTGGTTAACCTCAGCCTTGATTTCGCCGATCCCCTTACCGCCGCCGAGGTGGAGCAGACCATCAGCGATCTGGAGCGGCGCATCAAGACGGAATTTCCGGACATCCGCCGCGTCTTTATCGAGGCGCAGAGCCTCAGCGCCCACAAACAGGCAACATCGTCGGAAGATATTTACAAAAAATAGGGCTGTAACAGCGCCATAAAACAGAGGGAACGCGGATGACGGAACAGGTGGAGGAGGAGGCTCGGTCGGACAATTTCAGAAAAATTATCCGTCTTGAGGTGACATCCGCAGATGATTTCCGCACTCAGCCGGTGCGGCGGCTGTATGACTGGTGGGCCGGGTATCAGCCCGCGCTGCCGCGCCGCAGCGATTTTGATATCACTGAGCACTGGAGCATTGCCCCGTCCCTCTATCTGAATGAAGTAGCCGCGCCGGGCCATTATCAGCGTCGCCTGAACGGCGAAGGCGTGGTGACGCTTATTGGCGTCTCCTTGCGCGGGCATGACATCACCCGCACCAGCCCGTTGCCGGAATTGCGCCGTCTCGCCGCGTATCTCGACAGTGTCGTCGAAAGTCGTCACTGCCGCCGCTGCTGCGGCTTTGCCGAGGTGCAGGGCACCACCGGTCAGGAATTTGAAAGCGTCGATTGCCCGCTTCTGGATGAGGCGGGGGACGTGCGCTTTATCCTTGGCGCCATTTCCCTGATCGACTGATCTTCCCTGTCCCGGATCCGGCAGCCTTGACCGGGAAACCGCTGTTTTCAGGCCCCTTTTCGCTCCGGCATTGGAAAAAGGGGCTTGATTTTGCGCGAATCACGATCCAGAATTATCTAATGTTTGAATTTGCATGAGTTGAAGACGAACGTCGGCAGGCTGATCCCGGTTCACGCAATTCTGCTGTGGCCCGGGTAAATTCAAACGCAACGGCGCCCCTCCCGGGACGTTTGACTGCCCTCCCGTTCGACGCCTCCGGTCATTTCGGATAACCGGAGACGAAACTGCTTCGGCTCGCAAGCTGAAAGGAGTTCGGATGTTCCTGTTGTCGCAACTGCTCAAACGCCTCATCACCCAGGGTACGCTGACGGTTTTCGATGCGGACGGCAAGGAGCATTATTTCAAAGGCCGGACGGAGGGACCCGCCCTCACCCTGCGCCTGCATTCAAAAGCGGTGGAAAACAAGCTCGCGCTTTATCCCAAACTCTATCTCGGCGAAGCCTATATGGAGGGGGACATCAGTGTTGAAGGCGGCGATATCTATGATCTGCTGGATCTGTTCACCCGTAATCTCGGCTGGGGGTCGCGTCATCCTCTCGCCAGTTTTGGGGATTTTCTCTATCGTTTCTACTGGTTCTTCAAACAGTTCAACCCGAAGAGCCGCTCACGCCGCAATGTCGCCCATCATTACGATCTTGGCGATGAGTTTTACGAGTTGTTTCTGGATAAGAACCGGCAATATTCCTGCGCCTATTTCAAGACGCCCGATGACAGCATCGATCAGGCACAGCAACAGAAAATGGCGCATATCGCGGCCAAGCTGGCGCTGAAACCGGGGCAGAAAGTGCTCGATATCGGCTGCGGCTGGGGCGGTATGGCGCGGTTTCTGGCCGAACATGCCGATGTCAATGTCACCGGTGTCACCCTGTCCACGAACCAGCATGCCTACGCCCGGCAGAAAGCGGCGGAAATGGGCCTTGGCGAGCGGGTCGATTACCGCCTGACCGATTACCGCGATGTCGGCGAGAAATTCGACCGCATTGTCTCCGTCGGCATGTTCGAACATGTGGGCGCGCCCCATTACGGGAAATTTTTCCGCAAGGTGAAGGATATCCTCACCGATGACGGGGTGGCGCTGCTGCATAGCATCGGCGCCGCAGATGTACCCGCGCCCACCAATGCGTGGATCGAAAAATATATTTTCCCCGGCGGCTATATCCCGTCGCTGTCGCAGGTGATGCCCGCCATCGAAAAGGCCGGGCTCTATGTCACCGATGTGGAGATTTTGCGCGTACATTATGCCGAGACCCTGCGCGCCTGGCGGCAGCGCTTCCACGCCAATATCGACAAGGTGCGGGAGATGTATGACGACCGTTTCTGCCGCATGTGGGACTATTATCTCTCGGCGAGCGAAGTGTCGTTCCGCAACAGCGGCCTGATGGTGTTCCAGATCCAGCTGGCGAAACGCCTGACCGATCTGCCGCTGACCCGCGATTATATCCATGAGGTGGAGGAAAAGGGCATCGGCGGCGCCCGCATTGCGGCGGAATAGCCGCGCCGGACGTTGATCGGCCTGGAATTCTTCCCATATTATAGGATGGATGGCTATCCCATCATATGGGCAGAGAGCCCACCCGCCCGGCGTTCGAAACCGCGTGTTTTTTATATTCCGGATCGGCAATCTGGTGTAGAATAGCCCCGGTTATGTCTGATTGCGAGGAAGACATGTCAAAGACAGAAGCCCTGATCCTGACGAAAAAGGAACGTCAGAAGATTATCGACAGGTTCAAACGGTACAATCTTTTCGGAAATCTACCGCATGTTCATGTCAAAGGAATCGACGGCTGGCCGCCGGCTGAACAGGCCGATGAGGAAGTCACTCCGGCATCCAAAACAGCCGCCAAGAACAAGGAATAGAACCGCCCGGCTCTGTTCTGCAAAGCGTTGGGGGGCGCTTTTAACCCATGGCATGGATTTATGATACCCTTGTTCAGGATGAAGAAGATATTTCCGGCCAGTTTGCCTATCTGTTCTATAAACATGAAAAGCGGAAGCGCGCCGAATATCTGAAACAAACCGGCGATTCTGACGACGAAATTGCCATCAAGCTGCGCAAATATCAGGATACCGTCGCGACCGATCCGGAAAATATCAAGGTTTTCAAAGAGGGCGGCGCGAAACGACTGCAAGACTTTCTTCAGGCGATGCAGGACGCAACACTGGAAGAGGCACGCCGCAAATTCCTTCAGGAACATCAGGAAATCGGCCAGGCTGTTCGTGATCTTGATAAGCTGGTCGGGCAAAAGCGCGGCTTGGGCCAACGCTTCACAAGCTGGCTTTTGATTGGCATGCGGTCATGGCTGTCAACGGCGATCTGGGGAGTGTTCATTGGGTGTATTCTGCTCCTCCTTGCCTGGCTTGTCGCACCTCAAGGAACAGAGGAGGCGGCGAAAAGTTTCTGGGACAAGGCGATGGACGGCCTGTCCCATTTTATCGACTGTCAGAAGTCCGTCGCCCCACCTGAATGCAAGGAGTAACCCCTACTCCACCGTGACGGATTTGGCGAATTATATAGAATTAGGCAATTAAAAATAGTAAATTCAGCTCTCTTAAACTATTTTTTGAGGAGCTAACAAGTATGAATAGTTGGATATCGAATATTTTTGGAACTATGTTAAATATCCTTCACGTCTTGGCCCTGTTTGGTGTTCTTTTGCTTTGGAATAATCTATCCGTTACGAATACAGACCTTGTAACACTACTCTCAATAGTAGGTGGCGTTGCCATAATCTATATACTTTCTATAGGGGTTTTGGCTACCTTGATAACAATCAATGAACGGCTCGGAAAAATCGTTGAACTGTTAAATAACAAAGATGGCGGAAATAATCCGCACTTTAAAAGAATTAATTGATATTTTCCTTACTAGTAACCCCTACTCCACCGTCACGGATTTGGCGAGGTTGCGGGGCTGATCGACGTCGGTGCCTTTCAGAACCGCGACGTGATAGGCGAGGATCTGCACCGGGATCGCATAGAGGATCGGCGCGACGAACGGATCGACGGCGGGCAGTTCGATAGAGCCGAGCGCGCGATCGCCAAGCTGCTTGATCCCGGCGGCGTCGGAGAGGAAGATCACCCGCGCATTCCGCGCCATCACCTCCTGCATGTTGGACGCGGTTTTCTCGAAATAGGGATCGCTTGGCGCGACCACGATCACCGGCACCAGCTCGTCAATCAGCGCGATGGGTCCGTGCTTGAGCTCTCCCGCGGCATAGCCTTCCGCATGGATGTAGGAGATTTCCTTTAATTTAAGCGCGCCTTCAAGGGCAATGGGATAGCCCGTGCCGCGACCGATATAGAGCACGTCGCGGGCCTCGAATATTTCCTCGGCAAGGCCGCGGATATTTTCGTCACTATCGAGGATTTCAGCCGCCCGCGCCGGGACTTCGGCCAGCGCCTTGCAAAGCCGCGCCTCCTCCGCATGGTTGATGACGCCGCGCTTCACCCCCGCGTCAATGGCAATACAGGCCAGCGTCACAAGCTGGCAGGTGAAGGCCTTGGTGGAGGCGACGCCGATTTCCGGCCCGGCCTGGGNATGGAAGACGAAATCCGATTCCCGGCCCATGGAGCTTTCCTCCACATTGACGATGGAGGCGATATGCTGTCCGTTCGCCTTGGCGTATTTCAGCGCGGCGAGGGTGTCCGCCGTCTCGCCGGACTGGGAGATAAAGAGCGCGAGGCCGCCTTTTTTGAGCGGCATGTGGCGGTAACGGAATTCGGAGGCGATATCCACCTCTACATTGAGATCGGCAATCCCCTCGAACCAGTATTTGGCGATCATCCCGGCGTAAAAGGACGTGCCGCAGGCGACAATGGTGACTTTCGGCAGCTCATTCCAGTCGAACGGCAGGTCGGGCAGCGTAATGGTGCGGCTTTTCGGGTTGAAGAAGGCATTCAGCGTCTCCCCCATCACGGCGGGTTGCTCGGCGATTTCCTTCATCATGAAATGGCGGTGGTTGCCCTTGCCGATCATCGCGCCGGAAAGCTGCGTCTGCTTGATGGCGCGTTCGACCTTGTTGTGATCCTTGTCATAGAAGGTGGCTCCATCACGGGTGAGAACGGCCCAGTCGTCCTCCTCCAGATAGGAAATGCGCACCGTGAGCGGCGCGAGCGCGAGGGCGTCAGAGCCGAGATACATTTCCCCCTCTCCCCAGCCGACCGCGAGCGGCGCGCCGCGGCGCGCGCCGATCATCAGATTGTCATGGCCTTTGAAGATAACGGCGAGAGAGAAGGCCCCGTGCAGCCGTTTCAACGCGGCGGCCATCGCCTCCTCCGGCGTTTTGCCCGCGTCGATATAGCTGCTGATCAACTGCGCGGCAATTTCCGTATCGGTCTCGCTTTCAAAGCTGTAGCCCTTGCCCGTCAATTCCTCCGCCAGTTCGCGGTAATTCTCGATAATGCCGTTATGGACGAGGGCAATCTGCCCCGTCATATGCGGATGGGCGTTCACTTCATTCGGCACGCCATGGGTCGCCCAGCGGGTATGGCCGATTCCGGCGAGGCCCTGAAGGCCGTTAGATTGCAGCACTTTTTCGAGATTTTCGAGCTTGCCTTCGGCGCGGCGGCGGTCCAGNCCGCTGTCCGTCAGGGTNGCGATCCCGGCGCTGTCATAGCCGCGATACTCAAGCCGCTTCAGACCGCCGATCAATGACGGCACAACGTNTTTCTTGCCGAGAACNCCGATAATCCCACACATATNTCAAATACCTTTTAAATCAGATAGATATAACTATTTTACAATCTTNTTNTTGAGCTCNCGGAAGCGTTTNGCCCAGCCNGGTTTCTGCTGNTCCGNCGCCCGNTCNANNCCNAGNGCNTCCGCCGCCACATCGCGGGAGATGGTGCTGCCCGCGCCGATGATGGCCCCGTCNCCGATCTTGACCGGCGCGACCAANGCGCTGTTGGANCCGATGAAGGCCCCCGCNCCGATATCGGTNTTGAATTTGTCGTAGCCGTCATAGTTGCAGGTGATGGTGCCNGCGCCGATATTNGCCTCCGCCCCCACNCGNGCATCNCCGATGTAGGAGAGATGGCTGACTTTNGCNCCTTTNTCCANNGTTGATTTCTTCACCTCGACAAAATTNCCGATTTTCACATCTTCGGCAATCTCCGCGCCGGGGCGCAGCCGNGCGAAGGGGCCGATCTGCGCCGCCNCGCCAATGGATGTGCCCTCCAGATGGCTGAAGGCCTTGATNCGNACNTNATCNCCGACCGTCACCTTGGGGCCGAAAAAGACGCCGGGCTCGATCACCACATCCCGCCCGAGTTTTGTATCATGGCTGAACCACACCTGANCGGGATCAATCAGCGTCGCGCCATTNTGCATGGCGGNGGCGCGCCAGCGGGCCTGCGCAATGGCCTCGGCCTCCGCAAGCTGNGNNCGATTGTTGACGCCGAGNAGCTCCTCCTCNTCACCCTTNACATAGGCGCAGGTGAGGCCGCNTTTATTGGCGATTTCAACGATATCGGTGAGGTAATATTCCCCCTTGGCGTTNNTNTTNNCNATGGCGGTGATCAGNTCTTTAAGATGNGCGCCGGAAATCGCCATGACNCCGGAATTGCANAGNCCGATGGCCCGCTCCTCCGCGCTTGCATCGGCAAATTCGACAATGGCGGTGAGATTGCCGTCTTTATCGGTNACNAGGCGGCCATATTCCAGCGGATCGTCGGGTTCGAACCCCAGCACGACNACGGCGCAGGNCGCCTTNTCCCGGCGCTTGGCAATCATTTTTTCAAGGGTCGCCGTTTCGATCAGCGGCGTATCGCCATACAGAATAAGCACATCGCCGGTAAATCCCTCAAGACTATCGAGCGCCGCGGCCACCGCATGGCCGGTGCCAAGGGCTTCCTGCTGAATGGCGATTTCGGCGGGCGCGACGGCTTTTTTGACGCTGTCCATGGCCGGCGCGGTGACGACCACGACCTTCTCGGGCGTGAGCATGGCGACGCTGCCCAGCAGGTGATTGATCATGGGACGACCGCCCAGCTCATGCATCACCTTGGGCTTGTTCGATTTCATGCGTGTGCCGGCCCCGGCTGCGAGGACAACGGCGGCAATGCTTGACATATCTTTACTCGTTTTTCGCAAATTAACAGTTCTTGCCACTGGACTTGGGCCTAAATAAGCCCTAACCCTACAGAGAAACAAATAAAAAAATGTTACCGGATTTTACATAAATGCTCGATATCGCCGTTATTTTCGATCTGGACGGGACGCTGGTGGACAGTGCGCCGGACCTTCACGCCGCCCTTAATCACGCGCTGCAACGCGGTGGCCGGGAGACGGTTAGCCTTGAGGCCGTGCGGCATATGGTCGGACGCGGCGCGCGGGTGCTGCTGGAACGCGGACTTGTGGCCACCGGCGGCATGCCGGAACCTGAGAAATTTGAAGAGCTTGTGGAATATTTCTTCACCTATTACGGCGCGCATGTGAGCGATGAGAGCCGTGTTTTCGACGGGGTGCGGGAGGCCCTTGACGCGCTGCGCCATGAAGGCGCGGTCATGGGCGTCTGCACCAACAAGCCACTGCAATTCGCCATTCCGCTGCTGGAGGATCTGAATCTCGCCTCCTATTTGGATGCCATCATCGGCGCCGACAGCTTTCCCTTTCGCAAGCCCGATCCGCGCCATCTGACCGGCACGCTGGAGGCGATGGGCGTCGCGTCCCGCCGCGCTTTTATGGTCGGCGACAGCATCAGCGATATTGATGCCGCGAAGGGTGCGGAAATGCCGGTGATCGCCGTCAGCTTTGGCTACACGGAAACGCCAGTGCAACAGCTCGGCCCCGATCATATCATCGATCATTTCAACGAACTGCTGCCGCTGATCCGACAACTGACGGTGAGCCCGGCCTAGTCTCCCTGATAGCGCATTTCCTTGAGCTCGATGACCGCTTTTTCTTCGGGCACAAGGACTGTGTTAAAGACCATGCGCCACACTCCCTGAGTGAAAATTTTCAAATAGTATGTTTGTCCTTCCACGACATCCAGCAGCATCGCTTCATCAACAACATGGACGTCTGTCCGAAATTCATGCTCACCCGGATCGGTTTGAAAAGTGATATATCCGCCTGCATTTAATATCCCGACCTGCTTTCCGTTATCCAGGAATGGTGAGGTTACACCAACCCCCCGGAATTGATCCAACCGATAGACATAAACGAGAGCCTTGCCGGGTTCGGGCTTCAGGCCCGCATTATGATCTGAAAATTTTGGCCCGGTCGCCGTACAGCCGACAAGAATAAGGACGGCAAGAACGCTGAAAACAAACCGCATGAAAACACCTGATCAGATTGAGATAGAGTATATTTTACTATCGCAATACGGTTGTGTGTGCAATCGGTAATTTGTTGAATTTCCTTAGTCTTCGCTCTTGATCCACGGCAGTTCGGCGACTTTTTTGCCGGACGGGATATCCCGGTTCAGGATCCATCCGGCGATATCCTTCCACACGACCGGCCCCTGCAGATCGCGCATCAGCATATGCCAGCCATCCTCGTAATAGACAAGCTCGGCGCTCGCAGGCAGTTCGGCGGCGATTTTCCCGGTCGGCTCCTCCGGGACAAGCTGGTCATGCGCGCCATAAAGCATCAGGATGGGGACATCGCCCAGCTTCCCGGCGGCGTCATAGGCCTCATCCATGATATCGACAAGGCCATAGATGGCGTCGATGCGGGTTTCCTTGATAAACAGCGGATCCGCGCCGAGGGCTTTCAGAATCTCGATATTATCGCTCGCCTGAATGCCGGTTCCCTCCCCCGTGAGGGTGACGTAGGGGACGCTGTGCGCAGCCGCCCACAGGATCGCCTGATAGAAGGGGTTCATGGCCTGCCAGCCCCAGACCGCGGGCGCGGACAGGATCACCCCGTCCACCTCCGGGAAATCATCGCTGGTGAGCGCCGTGATCAGCACCGCGCCGCCCATGCTCTCGCCGATCAGATAGAGCGGCGTTTCGGGATATTTCGCCCGCGCCTCCTGCACCATGGTTTTGAGATCACGGATCAGCAATTCCTTGCCCGGCCAGATGCCAAAATTCGGGGCCTCGCCAAAGCCGCGCTGATCATAGGCGATGGTGGTGATGCCCTGCCCCTGCCACCAGTCGGCGGGCAGGCTGTAGGCATGGCTGTAATCATTGAAGCCATGCACGGCGATCAGGATGGCCTTGGCCTCCCCCTCTGCGGGCCACAGCCGGACGGGCAGCCGCGCGCCGTCCCCCGCCTGCAGATAACTCTCGCCAAGCTCCGGCTCGCCCCGGTTTTCCCCGGCTTCCTGCACTACGGGCGTGCAGGCGACGAGCAGAGTACCGAGCCAGAGGCCGGACAGCAGACGGAAAAGCGGCAGCATTACATCACCTCATCAAGCAGCGTATGGACGCGGGCCCGAAGATGCGGGATAACCTCCGCCTCGAACCAATCATTCTTCTTCATCCAGCCCTGCACCCGCCAGCTTGGATGCGGCAGCGGCAGGAGAGCGGGGCCATAGTCGCGATAGGCGGCCACCGTCTCCGTCAGGGTCTTTTTGCGCCGGGAAGACAGATAGTATTTATGCGCATACTGCCCGACCGCAAGCGTCAGGGCGACATTTCTGAGTTCCGGGATCAGGCGCGGATGCCAGGTTGCCGCGCATTCGGGGCGGGGCGGCGCATCGCCGCCTTTATCGAGCTTGCCCGGATAGCAGAACCCCTGCGGCACAATGGCGAAATAGCGCGGGTCATAGAAAACCTCCGGCGGCACATCGAGCCAGTCGCGCAAACGCTCCCCCGACGGATCATCCCACGGGATACCGCTTTCATGAACTTTTGTGCCGGGCGCCTGCCCGGCGATCAGGATGGGGGCGCGGATATCGGCAATCAGCACGGGCCGAGGGCCGAGGGGCAGATGCGCCGCACAGAGGCGGCAGGCGCGGATGTCGTTAAGAAGGCGGGTAAGCGCGGCCGGATTTTCCGTCATGGCCCCTCCTTTGTTATGTCGTTCCGCCCGCCGGTCAGGCGCCGCCCGGCCGTTTCCACAACCCGTCCAGTAGGCGCCGCTGCGCCTTATTGGGGCGATGCAGAATAAGGCCGTCCGGCACGCCGGAGAGCCAGTTTTGTTCGGTTATTTTCGTTATTTTTTCGCCCCTTACGAGGCAGACTTGATTGTTATACTTAAAGATATCCCCCGCCGCCTGCTGCGGATAGAGGGCCGGGCTGGCGAGGCCGATGCGATATCCGGCCCCGGCCAGCCAGGCGGCCGCCTCCCGTCCTTCAAAAATGAGGACCGGCTCACTCACCCTTGTAGTTACCCGGCCGTTTTTCGAAAAAGGCGTCGATGGCTTCACTGTGATCCTTGGTATGATGGGCAATCGCCTGCAAGGCCGCGGACATTTCCAGCAGGCTTTCAAGGCGGCTATGTTCCCCTTCGCGCAGCAGCTTTTTCGCCATGCGCAGCGCATGCGGCGCGTTGGCGGCGATTCGCCCGGCGAGTTTCTTGGCGGCGGTCATCAGATCCGCATCCTCCACCACCTCGGAGACCAGGCCCCATTCAAGGGCGGTGTCGGCATTGATCATTTCGCCGGTGAAGGTCAGTTCGGCGGCGCGGCTGCTGCCGATGATGCGCGGCAGGAACCACGCCCCGCCGTCCCCCGGTATGATCCCGAGCTTGGCGAAACTTTCGGCGAACAGCGCGGATTTGCCTGCGATTCGAATGTCGCACATGCAGCTCAGATCGCAGCCCGCGCCGATGGCCGGGCCGTTGACGGCGGCAATCGTCGGCACTTCCAGATTATAGAAGGCGAGCGGAATTTTCTGGATGCCGTAGCGATAGGAATTGCGGATTTCCGCCGGGCTGCCCGCGAACAGCCCTTCCTTGTCGCGCATATGCTTGACATTGCCCCCGGCGGAGAAGGCCTTGCCCGCCCCTGTCAGGATGACGCAGCGCACGCTGTTGTCCGTATTGATCCGTTCGGCGGCATTCATAAATGCCGCGAAAAATTCATCTCCCGCGAGGGCATTGCGCTCCTCTGGCCGGTTGATCGTGAGGGTTACGATCCCCCCATCTTGTTCATAGATAAGTTCGTTTGTCATGATGGCAGAAACTACCCAATCGCGCGGCAAATAGGAAGCGGTAAATATATGCTTCTGTCCGGCGGGCTTCTGCCGATACTTGACATTCATGTGAAGGGGAAGAATTCTGTCCGGAGGGAGGCCGCTCCTCCAATAACAATAAAAAGGTTTCTCATGTCCGCCTCCGCCATTCCGCTCAAGGTGCAATCCGCCCATAAGGGCATTCTGCTGTTCTGCTGCGCGATTTTCCTGTTTGCGACAATGGATGCCGTCGCCAAATATGCCTCGGGGTTTTTCAATCCCATCCAGGTGGTCTGGGCGCGCTGTTTCTTTCATATCCTGCTGATGGTCATCATTCTGGGGCCAACCCATGGCCGCAAGCTGATCCGCACCAATAATCTTAAAATGCAGGTGGTGCGTTCCATCCTGCTGCTCGGCGCGACTGTCTCCATCTTCACCGCCGTCAAATATATCCCGCTCGCCGATGCCGGGGCGATCGGGGCGACGTCCCCCTTCTTCGTGATTCTGCTCTCGGCAATCCTGCTGAAGGAAAAGGTCAACAAACAGAAATGGATCGCCGTCGCGGTTGGTTTCACCGGCGCGATGATCGTGCTGCGCCCCGGCCTGGCGGAGGTGCATCCGGCGATGTTCCTCGTGCTGCTGATGGCGCTTTGCTATGCGCTCTATCAGCTGACGACGCGGTTTCTGGCGGGCGTGGATGATTCGCTGACCACCGCCTTCTATTCCGTCTCGGTCGGCACCGTGGTGGTGAGCTGCATCGTACCGTTTTTCTGGACGACGCCCGATCTGTTCGGCTGGGGCCTGCTGGCGCTTGTCGGGCTGATCGGCGGAGTCAGCCATTTCATCATGATCAAGGCGTTTGAATATACCACCGCCTCCACCACCGCGCCGTTCAACTATACGCAGCTTATCTGGATGACGATCATCGGGCTGATCTTCTTCGGCAATTTCCCCGATGGGTTCACCATTCTGGGCGCCGCCATCATCGTCGGCAGCGGCCTCTATGTGCTCTATCAGGAGCGCCGACAGAAGCAGAAACAGGGCTGAAACGGAAAACAGACCGATTTAGATTCCGTAATTGAATTATCAATGTAATATACAATTAAAGGGATTGTTGTGTTTTGACATTTAAGGCGATCTAGAGAGGTGAAATAATGAGTCATAACGCATTATTAGCAATTTTCATGCTGGCCTTAAGCCTTCTTTCCACAGTAGCAGCAGCAGAGGAAAAAAATTCACTGGAATATGCCAAGCTAGGCAGAACGACATGGTCAGCATTTGAATGCTCAATATTATCGCTAAACTCTGGGAAATCTGACGAACGAAAAAGATTGTTTAATATTGGCATGAATTCCGGAAAATCTTTTCTCTATGCGATAAAAAACAATAAAATAAAAAAATCAGATATTGATCAAAATGTTCCTGTAGGCGTGCTCGCTAATTTAGATGGTCCTAGTGATGATTTCATCCTCGGAGTAATTTGGAAATCTATCGGCACACATATTTATGACAACAACGCTAATGATTGTCCATTGTGCTG
Source organism: Sneathiella sp. (assembly GCF_002694385.1). Lineage (GTDB taxonomy): Bacteria > Pseudomonadota > Alphaproteobacteria > Sneathiellales > Sneathiellaceae > Sneathiella. The sequence continues at coordinate 1,209 of NZ_NZMB01000016.1, read as the reverse complement.
GAACAACGAAAAATTGAACAAAATCTGGTATGAAAATGCATATACTAATAAAAATTGCGCCCTAATAAAATAAAACTATGTTCTCAAAAAATATTTCTAATTTTTAATTTATTTTATGTTTTAAATTCTAGATAATTCAATCTTATAATTTTCAGGCCGTTCCGGCCCGCTCCAGCACGGCATGCAGCAGGACATTGCAACCGGCGGCGAGGTCTTCGGGAGTGGCCGCCTCGATCTCGTTATGGCTGATGCCGTCTTCGCAGGGGATAAAGATCATCGCCGTCGGCGCGACGCGGGCGATATAGCAGGCGTCATGCCCGGCGCCGGAGACAATGTCCATATGCGGCAGGCCCGCGGCCTGCGCCCCCTCCCGCACCGCACGGATGCAGTCCGCATCAAAACGGACGGGCGGTGAATACCAGATTTCCGCGAGCGCCAGTTGAAGCCCCTTTTCCGCCGCGACGTTTTCCGCGAAGGCCCGGAGCGCGGCGTCCATCTCGCTCAAGACCGCATCATCGGGATGGCGGAAATCGACGGTCAGGAACACCTCCCCCGGGATGGTGTTGCGGGAATTGGGGCGCACCTCCATCATGCCGACGGTGGCGCAGCCATGGGGCGGATGGGCGAGGCCGATGCGGTTTACCTCACTCACAAGGCGGGCGGCGGCGAGAAGCGCGTCTTTGCGCCGCGTCATCGGCGTCGGCCCGGCATGGGCCTCCTGCCCCGTGATCGTGATCTCATACCAGCGCTGCCCCTGCGCGCCAATGACAACGCCGATGGTTTTCTCCTCCTGCTCCAGAATGGGCCCCTGTTCGATATGCGCCTCAAAAAAGGCTTTGATCTCGCGGCCGCCGACCTCCTCCGTTCCGGCATAGCCGATGCGCTTCAGCTCCGCGCCGAGGGTCCGGCCCTCGGGATCGGTACGGCTGAGGCCATAGTCAAGGTCAAACGCGCCCGCAAACACGCCCGACGCCACCATGGCGGGCGCAAAGCGCGAGCCTTCCTCATTGGTCCAGACAACCACTTCGAGCGGGTGCCGGGTCGCAATCCCCGCATCATCAAGGCTGCGCAGCACCTCCAGCCCGGCGAGAACGCCATAAACCCCGTCAAACTTGCCGCCCGTCGGCTGGGTATCGAGGTGGGAGCCCATCATCACCGGCGGCAGGTCGGGATCCGCCCCCCATTCCGCCCACGAGCCGTCATAGATCG
>NZ_NZMB01000015.1 GCF_002694385.1 Sneathiella sp. | reverse complement strand
GCACTTGCCGAGTGGCAGCAGCTTAGTGCTGCATGATAGGGGCGCTTTCGCGCCATTCTGCGTCATACGGAGACGAGTTCGCATTAGTCTGACAGCACCCATTGTTGGCGTCGGATTGATCATTTTCGGGCCACGCGGGAACTGATCGAATATTTGAGGTCAAGTCGGAGAGCCTGTGGTGTATACAACAGGCTTTCGACTAAAGACCATGGGGACCGACTTAGGTCGGTTTATTAACTCCCCGACTACCAAAGTTCTGGAATACCCGACAAGGGTTGCTTCTTTCGGTCTACAAACATTGGTTTAAAGTTTCCAGATTGTTTGTTGAAATGACTACTATCAGAGTATATATAGGGTTCAGGCGTTTTTATTTTCTGAGAGAAACAGTTGGCAGAAATTCGGAAAAAACTGAACTGGCGCAGAATAAGCGTGAGCATTTTTATGACTCTTGCTATTGCGATTAATGTTTTTGCGATCATACCCTCTGCCGAAAGTCACGAAGCTATAGAGAGCGTATCTCACATTATGGTTTCGGCGGCGGATGATTTGTCTAAAAGTCACGAAACCGACCGGCATAATCATATCGAAAAATGTGGCATGATCTCTTGTGCATTTAGCTTGCCCGCAAATTTTCAAGTAATATCGACAGCGTTTGGTGCGAAAACGCCGTTTTGCGTCATTGCTGTGCAAGTAGCATCTATTTCTTTTGCACCACCAAAGCACCCCCCAAAGATTTAGTTCCTCTTTTAGGCCATTTCTCAAGACAGCCATGATTGCTGTCAATGCGGTTATGCGCCTTTCCCAAACTTCGACTATTGAAATTTGAATCTGTCTCCCTGCCTGACCGAGGTGAGGTCTGCATTAGAAGGAGACCAGAACAGGAACTGATAACATGAAAATTAAGCGTACTTTTTTGTCCGGTGTTGCCGGTGTTACCCTTACGGCGGTATTAGCCGTCACTTCTGCAGTTGCTTTCGCTGCGGGCAGCCATGATGGCGGCCACGGCGGAAAATCGGGCATTGGTGTCCCTGGTAACGCTGCAGACGTCACCAGAACCATCGAGATCAAGATGGGGGATAATTTTTACGAACCGGAAGAGATTTCCATCAAGAAAGGTGAAACGGTTCAATTCAAGATCATCAATGCCGGGGAATTCGTCCATGAATTCAATATCGGAACAGCCGCCATGCATGCCGCACATCAGGAAGAAATGATGATGATGATGGAGCACGGGGTACTGGAGGCCGACAAGATCAATCGGGATATGATGAAGATGGATATGGGAAATGGCAAGACCATGGAACATAACGATCCAAACAGTGTGTTGCTGGAGCCAAAGGAAACGGCGGAGGTTATCTGGAAATTTTCGGATGATGCCGAGCTGGAATTCGCCTGCAACGTTCCTGGCCATTATGCCTCCGGCATGATGGGTGAAGTTCACTTTGAGTAAATGTTTGCGCAGCCCAAAGAGGCTGCGCATTCCAGCTTTTCAAAAAATGAAAGGAACAGCAGGATGAGAATTTCATTCATGCAAAAGACTTGCCTTGGTCTTGCAATGGCCGCAGGAGTTGCACTTCTACCAAGCTTGAGTGTCGCGAAAACCTATAACCTGACCGTCGACAAAGTTATGATTTATACAGGAGACTTCCAAAAGGAAGGGATCGGTTACAATGGAAAATCCCCCGGACCCGTACTCCGGTTCAAGGAAGGCGAAGATGTCACGATCAATGTGACGAATAACCTCGATGAATCCACATCTATCCACTGGCACGGCCTTATCCTCCCCTTCCAGATGGACGGTGTGCCTAAAATCAGCTTCCCCGGAATCGAACCGGGTGAAACCTTCACCTATAAGTTTCCAATCGTGCAATCCGGAACATACTGGTTTCATAGCCATTCCGGCTTTCAGGAACCTGACGGAGCCTATGGTTCAATTGTAATCGAACCTGAGAAACGGGACCCATATCGTTTTGACAAGGATTATGTCGTTCAGTTCACGGATGCGCATCCTCATTCCGGTAAACGAATATTGCGGAATTTGAAAATGTCAGCGGATTATTACAACCGTCAGCAACAAACGATTGGCGATTTTTTCGCGGATGTCCGCGAGAACGGTTTTAAAGCAACCGTCGATGACAGGATGGCGTGGGGCGACATGCGGATGATGCCGACAGACATTGAGGATGTGCAGGGCTTCACACCGCTTATCAATGGCAAAGGGCCTGAACAGAACTGGACCGGATTGTTCGAGCCGAAAGAACGCATTCGCCTGCGGTTCATCAATTCCTCCGCTATGACTTATTTTGATGTCCGCATACCGGGGCTGAAAATGACGGTTGTGGCAGCGGACGGGAACAATGTGCAACCTGTCACGGTCGATGAGCTTCGCCTGGGCGTGGCAGAAACGTATGACGTTATCGTTCGTCCCATGGACGATAAGGCCTATACAATTTTCGGGGCAAGCATGGGAAGAACAGCCTATGCACGGGCCACTCTCGCGCCGCGCCAAGGCATGGTTGCGGAAATTCCGGAAATGACAAAGGCACCGCTTCTTACCATGGCGGACATGGGGATGGACCACGGCAATATGGAAGGCATGGATCATTCGTCGATGAAAGATATGGACCATTCCAAAATGAAGCGTATGGACCACTCCAGTATGAAGGAGATGGATCATTCGAGCATGAAAGGCATGGATCACTCAAATATGATGGGCATGGAGCAGGATAAGGATAGCTTTTACGCAAATGGCAGTGGACTTGTCCCTACAGCGGCAAATGGCGGCAAGTTCCTTTCTTATGCCGACCTGAAGGCACAAAAACCTCTTTATGAGGAGCGAGAAGCCACGCGGGAGATTGAGTTGCGATTGACCGGAAACATGGAGCGCTATATCTGGTCCATCAATGGCGTGAAATATGAAGACGCTGATCCGGTCGTTCTTCAGTATGGGGAACGTGTCCGGTTCAAGTTTGTCAATGAAACCATGATGACCCACCCCATGCACCTGCATGGTATGTGGAGCATTCTGGATGTCGGTGCTGGGAAGTGGGACCCGATCAAACACACCATTAGCGTTGCTCCCGGAACAACCGTCTATTCCGAAACAGAGGTTGATGCGCCGGGTCAATGGGCGTTCCATTGTCATTTGTCTTTCCATATGGATGCCGGAATGTTCCGGAAGATTGTCGTTGAAGGCGGTCCGACATCCGCGAGCCTCAATCCGTCTGAACAGGGAGAACTGCAATGATTAAATTGAAGAAATCTCTCCTGACAGCGGCCCTCACCTTTTCTGTTTTGACGCCAGTTGTCGGCCATTCGGCGGAACTGTCGAATATCTACTATGGTGTTCAGATGGAAGAGTTTGAGTATCGGTATGGAGAAGGCGGCGAAGAGCTTTTTGCCTTTGACGGTGATGCGTTTATCGGCACCGACGAGCTGAAACTGCGATGGGAAGGAAGCGGAGAACTGGATTTGAATGTTAATCGCTTCGAATCCCTCTCTAACCAGATCGCCCTGCAAACTCCGATATCGGATTTTTGGGACATCAAAGGGGGCATTAGGTACTCGAGCCCGCAAGGACCGGATCGGTGGTATGCCGCCGTTGGCTTGAGTGGCCTTGCCCCGCAGTGGATGGAAGTGGATACGAATCTGTTCCTGAGTGAAAAGGGGAAACTCTCGGCTGACCTCGATATCGAGTACGAGATTCTTCTCACAAATTATCTGACCCTGACTCCTTCAGCGAATATCGAGGCGGCTTTTTCCAGTGATCGGGAAATTGGCGTGGGCTCCGGTATTAATAGCGTGGAGGCTGGCCTGCGGCTCAGCTACGACGTCTGGGATCGCATCCTCTCTCCTTATGTCGGTGTTGTCTACGAGCGCAAATTTGGACAGACCGCAAACTTTGTCGAAGCTGAAGGTGAAAGTGCGGATATTTGGTATGCCGTTATCGGTGCCAAGCTGATGTTCTAAGAACTCGTGCGTTTACGGATAGCATCTGGAAGGGCCTCGCCTGTTCCTTCCAGGTTTCTCCTCGCGTTAAACAATAGGAAAAAGCATGTTCAGAATTGTGTTCATTCTGGTTTATCTCGTCACGGCATTGGGATCTGCGTCGATGGTTTTGTCGGATGATTTGGTCGCCGACTTTCAATCTGCTCAGATTTCCGAGGCGCATCTGCTTCTTGATGAAGATGCCAATTCCGGTGTCTTGAGCTTTCGTATTACCAATAACAGTTCCGGTAATCTGACGATACTCGGTGTAACTGACACCGATCATATGCAATCGAAAATCATCGTGAGACTGGATGACACGCATTATGCTGAGTTGGGATCAATCACCTTAATCGAAGAAGAAAGCCTCGATCTGACGACGTCTCATATCTTTATACAGCTTTCAAATATTACGGAACCCATCAAAACGGATCAAAAGATAGACTTGAAACTGGTTTTTACGAATGGAGAATTGCCGTTTTCAGCACATGTAGCGCCGTCAAAATAATAATTATCTGGCGCGGCCAGAAAATGTTGGCCCGGGCGAATGCTCCTATTGAAACAGGACGTTTTTATAAAAATGAATTATCGACCAAAAACTTGCGAAGGAAGCCATGACAGATCATTCAGAGCACAGCCGATCAACGCAGTATAAGAAAAACAGCCTGACACTCATTGGCGCGATCTCAATGGGCACTGGTGTGATGATTGGCGCCGGCATTCTTGCGCTCACAGGGCAGATCGCCGAACTGGCGGGCTCACTATTCCCGCTTGCCTTTCTTGCAGCGGCGGTTGTAACGGCTTTCAGCGCCTACTCATATATTAAAATGTCCAATGCCTATCCGTCCGCCGGTGGCATCGGCATGTTCCTGCAAAAAGCCTATGGTCACGGAACTGTGACGGCGGGCGGAGCCTTGCTCATGTATTTTTCGATGGTCATCAACGAAAGTCTGGTCGCACGGACATTCGGCACCTACACCATGCAATTATTCGATGCCGAACCCGCCGGTTGGGCTGTGACGGCGTTGGGCGTTGGCGTTCTCGTTTTCGCCTTTTTGCTGAATATTTCGGGCAATCGCCTGATTGGCGGATTTTCGTTATTTATGGCTTTTATAAAGATCGGCGGCATTGTCGTGTTCGCGGCCGGTGGTTTGTGGATTGCGGGTATTTCTCTTGAGAGCGTTCTTCCCAAACCGGCTCCGGATGCATCAATAACGGGGTTTCTCGCGGCAATGGCGCTGGCAATTCTCGCGTTCAAGGGATTTACGACCATTACCAATAGCGGATCGGAAATTGTCGACCCTCATAAGAATGTCGGGCGGGCGATTATTATTTCGATCTTGATCTGTATTGTCATCTACGTGCTGGTTGCATTAGCTGTCGCGGGAAACCTTACCTTAGCAGAAATAATCGCCGCAAAAGACTTTGCACTGGCAAAGGCCGCGCGCCCGGCATTCGGCAGCTACGGCCTATGGTTTACAGTTGGGCTGGCGATAGTTGCGACGATATCCGGGCTGATTGCCAGCGTATTTGCTGTGTCCCGTATGTTGGCCATGCTTACCGACATGAAGCTAGTTCCGCACAGCCATTTCGGCATGCCGGGCGATATCCAGAAGCATACGCTGGTCTATACGGTTGTCATCGCCATTTTCCTGACCATATTTTTTGACCTGAGCCGTATCGCCTCTTTGGGCGCAATTTTTTATATCATCATGGATATCGCGGTCCACTGGGGTGTGTTCCGCTATCTACGCGAGGAAATTGGCGCCAATGGATTTGTCGTAATGGCCGCAATTGTATTCGATGTCGTCGTGCTTGGTGCATTCCTGATCGTGAAAGCTTCCTCTGACATGATGGTTATCTATGCTGCACTGATCGGGGTCACTGTAATCTTCACTGGTGAGAGATTTTTCCTTAAGTGGTACGAAGACGAGGAGAATTAGGAGTGTTCTGCAGCCAAAACACCTATTAAATCTTTACCGCATCACGTGGAATTGATCAGCATGCTGCCCTAAAGTTGATTGCGATCAATGCTTTTTTTTCCGTTTTGCGTACCATTTTCACTTCTTTAGATCAGATGAGGAATTGAATATCGCTATAAAGACAATACTCAAATTATTTGAAATTTCTTTGACTTTATGCGCCGTCAATCTTTCTGATGGTGCTTCGCGTACATGAATTATGCGTGCACTGCCCTGAAGATTCCTATGTCTGTAAATATGCGCCGTAGCGGACAATTAACCCATATAAACTCAGGAATTGTTATGAAATATATTAAAGAAACATCGAAACCAGTTGAGCAAGCGGTCGCGGATCTACAGGCGGCCGTGCTACGTCACAAATTTGGTGTGTTGCATATTCATAACCTTCAGGAAACGCTCGAGAAAAAAGGCGTGGATTTTCTCAATGCCTGCCAGATTCTTGAAATCTGCAATCCACAAACTGCCAAGGACGTCCTCGTCATGGATATGGACCTAAACATGGCGCTTCCCTGCCGTGTTTCTGTTTATTCCGAGAACAATATGACCAAAATAGGCATGATCCGGCCCACTGCTATGCTGGGGCTATTGTCGGATGCACCCAAGATGGCAAAGATCGCCAAGGAAGTCGAAAATGCCATTATCGCCATGATTGAGGAAGCTGTGTGAAAAAAACTCTGGCATGGAATGTTCCAATCGTTCAATGAGTTCAATGCTGTTTCTCCAGATAAAATAAAGGACCAAGCATCACTATGAAAAAAATACTCAAGATATCTGTAATTTCACTTGCTCTAAGCGCCTTCGCCTTTTCTCCCGCTTCTGCGCATTCAAATATGCAAAACGGACAGATGATGGGCATGATGGGCGGAGGATGCTCGATGATGAATATGATGGACCAGGACAATATGGTGCAGGACTCAATACAGAGCGGCGGAATGCAAGGAGGCATGAAGCCGAGTGGCATGGTGCAAGGCAGTGCCATGGGACCCGCGCGAATGAATTCGATGACGGAAGGCCGCCTTGCTTTTTTGAAATCGGAACTTCAGATCAAGGAAGCTCAGGAAGGCGTCTGGAAAGAATATTCCGATGCCGTAAGGAACGGTATGGCCGGTATGCAGGACATGCGGACGCAGATGACGAGGACAATGCAGGACGGTAATGCAATCGCCCGGATGGATGCCCGAATTTCCGGAATGCAGGCAATGCTGGATGCCATGAAATCCGTCAAACCCGTAACTGATAAGTTGTATGCGGCCCTAAATGACGAGCAAAAAAAAGTCGCTGATAGGCTGATCGGAATGAATTGCGGGGCAATGTAGGACGATTGACTGTATTTTGCTGGAGTGAAATCACAAACAAAACGGCCGGGTTTTACGCTAGTAGGTTAGATATGCCGCATTAGCGAATTTTTGTAACAATAACTCTTTCCGTAAAAAAGAGGAAATACGAGACTAAACTGAAAGCCAATGCGATATACCAACCATATGCATAAGATTCTATCAAGCCTAGAAAAAAGCTGGGCCATGTCAACCAAACAAAGCCTGGCAGCAAGTTTTGCCAAATTTCATGCATAGCATAACTCGGTAACCATAGATCGAATAATATACAAAAAATATAACTAAAAGATGTGAAAGCGCTTAGACTCAATCCAAAGGTGATCGTTGATCTGCGATTCATTTTGAACGCCGTTCCTTCAAACTGGGTTTCCACAAACATGATTAAGCTCAAATCTTTATGTCTAGTTCGATGAATACTCAGTGTAGATCTCTACTTACAAGCGCTACAAATAAGGAATAGTCACGTTCTGCAACAGCGAAGCAAATCGTTACAGAGTGTTACAAATTATAGAATGGCGACGTTGAACAACTCATAGGACTTTGTTACAGAAAATAGGCTGACCGCCGTCGGGACAATGACAATTGAACTAGCTTTGTGCGGATTTAATTATAGGCGAACCCGCCTCGGATTGAAGCGTCTATGTGTGTTTCGCTTGGATATATGTAATGAATGAATCACCGCATATCCTGATAGTCGATGATGATCGGGAAATACGAGATCTCCTAACCCGTGTTTTGAAGAGGCACGGTTTCCGCGCCACAGCCGTTAATGATGGTCGCGAAATGACCGTCGCGTTGAGAGATTGGAAGATCGATCTGATCATTTTGGACCTTATGCTTCCGGGCGAAGACGGCATAACTTTGTGCCGTGATCTTAGGGCACAATCAAATATTCCGATCATAATGCTGACGGCACTTGGAGAAGATTCAGACAAAATTCTGGGACTTGAAATTGGCGCGGATGACTATATTCAAAAACCCTGTAATCCAAGAGAATTACTTGCGAGAATACGTGCTGTGCTTAGACGTGCAGGTGAAGTTGCTGCAATTGAGATCGAGCAAGACACAATTATTGAGTTTGATGGCTGGCAGCTTGACCTGGTCCGTCATAGTTTGAAATCCGCCACTTCAGAATATGTAGAATTAACAACCGGTGAGTTTAAGTTGCTCGCAGCTCTTGCAAGTCATCCCGGTAGAGTGTTGACACGTTACCAACTTATGGATCTCGTTAAAGGCCGTTGGTCTCGTCCATTTGAGCGTAGCATAGATATGCAAATAAGCCGACTGCGACGGAAACTTGAAAGCGATCCCCAGAATCCGGAGATTATTAGAACGGTTCGCAGTGGCGGGTATTTATTTGCCCCTCAATCCATGACGGCGCGGACATGACATTCAATCGTTCATTGTGGCCGAAAACTATGGCGGCCCGGATTGTATTATTGCTCCTGGTTGGGCTCGGTCTTTCACATGTAATCAGTTTGAGTGTTTACAATTTTGATCGCGAGGAGATCGTAAATCTGATTGGAAGAGCACAATTAACGGAGCGCATAACGACAATAACCGGTATAATAAAAAATGCGCCGCCAGAGGAAAGAGAAAAAATCATCAGCTTTGCCAATAGCTCTACTTTTCAGCTAGATTTGGGCACTACAAGTACAGTTAAAAATAACGACCCCCTCGTAGCTAAACGCTTTTCAGCGGCGCTTTCGGAACTGACCTCGTTTGATTCAAGAATGCCAATTCTCGCGGAGACGGTTTCGGGCGAGGATAGCATATGGAGACATCTTTCTGGCAAATCAACCGAAAAACATATTTCTATTACTGATCATTTCGAGCACATTGTTAACGAAATTCGGACGGGCGCTTTAATCCGGGTTTCAATAGAAATTGGAGATAACAGCTGGCTAAACTATCAAGCCCCTGATGTTGAAGCAACGATGCCCTGGTCTATTAGATTTGTCCTATCGATTGCTGTGATGATGATCGCAACTGCAATATTTTCTGCCTGGGCTGCCCACTATCTGACCGATCCTCTAAAAAAATTGAGTATTGCTGCAGAAGATCTGGGGCGTAGCGTAACAGCGCGCCCAATACCGGAGAAGGGACCTTTGGAGGTTATACAATCAGTTCGCGTTTTCAATAAAATGCAAGCAAGAATTTACCGCTTCGTGGAGGACCGCACACAAATGATTGCAGCAATCGCTCACGATTTGCGAACACCTCTTATGAGAATGCAGCTTCGCAGCGAACTCTTGGATGACAATGAGTTAAAAAGAAAATTTAGCGAAGATATTGACGAAATGAATCAGATTGTTACGGCAACGTTGTCCTTTGCATCCGAAGATGCGGGAAGGAAGAAAAATGATCGATTCGATATAGTAAAACTTATTTCGGACGTCGTTGTGGATTTGAGCACGTTAGGTTTTTCGATCTCATGGGTTCCTCCTGATCCCATCAGTCTTGAGGGGCAAAAAGACCTATTACGCCGCGCCCTTTCAAATTTGATTGAAAATGCGGCGAAATACGGAGAATGGGCCTCTATTCATATACAAATTGCTGACGGAAAGCTCATAATCACAATTGATGATGACGGCCCAGGAATCGCTCCCGAAAACATAAAAGACGTTTTCAAGCCGTTTTTTAGACTGGAAGGCTCTCGAAGCCGGGAAACAGGGGGTACCGGTCTCGGCCTGTCAATTGCGCGATCAGCTTTCCGCAGTCACGGTGGCGACGTTACCATACGAAACCGCGCAGAAGGCGGCCTGAGAGTTGAAGCGTATCTGCCATTCTGACCGACCTTCATTCGGGCTCGATCAACTCATTTGTAACACTTTGTAACTGCGTGGTAATCTGTCACTAAATGTGACCGAAATGATTGGCTGCCGCCTCGACATCTCTCCCCGACTAAATAAGTATCGGTGCATAATATCTCTATTTTTATGCACTGAAAGTCGATGAGATGAGCTCACTTTTCTATTTCCTTTTTTGGGCAGGCCTGATTTTTCTAATGATGCGATTTGGCTGTGGCGCACATGTGATGGGTCACAAATCAAAGCATAAGCATTCTGAAGATGGTCCGCCCGTGCCTTCGGAAAACACCAATAACATGGTTTGGGTAGCTCCACCTCGTGATATCGATCCGGTATGCGGCACGCAAGTCAACACAAAAACCGCCAAATCAAGCGTCTACAATGGGTCAGTCTACTACCTGTGTTCGCGAGAGTGTCGTGAAATTTTTGAAGTAAATCCGAAAGAGTATCTCAGCTCCGAGAATTTGAAAATACAAGCCCCTGAAACGGAGGCTAAGCATGCCTGATCTGGTAAAAGAAAATACTGCTGAGGCAAGCCACGAAGTCCGCATAAGAAGTCGGACGAGTTTCCAACTGCCGGTAATTGCACTCGGGATGAGCCTCGGATTGTTCTTTGCCATTACGTTCATTCTATGTGTAAGTTTTGATCTGCTTTTTCCCGATCAGGCAATGTACAAAACATGGCTTGGGTTGCTGCCCGGATTTGCCTGGCTGAGTTGGCCGAGTTTCTTCCTGGGACTTGGTGAGAGCTTTGCCTATGGCTGGTACGTTGCCCTAATTTTTGGGCCGCTCTTTAACTTCTTTGCCTCTTTCGGTCAGAAAGGTCGGTCATGACTCGCTCGACTGTGCATAAAATGTCTACTCTCGAATTGACGGAGAACGGGCCGTCTCCTTCCTTAGCGCAGAACCAAGACAATACTCCCACATCGGACGGTGCTGCCCAGACAGAAAGGCCAGTGCCACATGGCCGGGATATATTCGACTATCAAATAGACTTCTGGCAACGGACAATCCTTTACTGGGACACGCTCAGACAGCGTGCCGACAATATGCTGGAACACGAGCGTGCCGGTTTGCCGCCATTGCTTGATTTCAAGTATGAGACGATCCTCGATGCTCGAACTTTTGAACCGCCCGTCAACTACGCTTTGCTGCGGATCACCGAAATAGGGGATGACTGCTGGGATGACTGCGTCGATCTGGAAAAGCCGCCGGTTATCGTCCTTGATCCGCGTGCCGGGCATGGGCCGGGAATTGGAGGGTTTAAGCACGACTCTGAAGTCGGGATGGCGCTTCAAGAAGGCCATCCGGTTTATTTCGTTATCTTTTTTCCAGAACCGTCACCACGGCAAACCCTTGCGGATGTTCATCATGCCTTGCGGCGGTTCGTCGACGAAGTGGCTAGATTGCACACTGGAAAGCCACCGGTTCTTTATGGAAACTGCCAAGCGGGCTGGGCGGCCACTCTTCTGGCTGCGGACTGCGAAGGGACGATCGGTCCAACAATCTTGAATGGATCGCCCCTATCTTATTGGGCGGGCGACGCAGGCATAAATCCGATGCGCATAGCCGGGGGATTACTCGGCGGCGTCTGGATGACCCATTTCACAGCAGATCTTGGCGACGGTCGCTTTGACGGTGCCTGGCTTGCGCAAAATTTCGAGAATCTCAAACCTGAAAAAGCGATCTGGGAGAAATATGCAGGCCTGTTCAATAAGGTCGATACTGAGCGAGACCGGTTTCTTGAATTTGAACGGTGGTGGAACGGTTTTTACTTCCTGAGCCGCGAGGAAATGGTTGGAATTGCGGAAAATCTTTTCATCGGCAACAAGCTGGAGAAAGGTGAATTCCGCATTTGCGACGGTTGCACTGTCAATTTGCGGAGAATCCGCAATCCACTCATTATCTTCGCCTCTTATGGTGACAATATTACACCTCCCCATCAAGCACTTGGCTGGATCCCTGCAGTTTATGAAGATACGGAAGACCTCAAATCGGCAGGCCAGCGTATTGTATATCTGACCAATCCGCACGTTGGACATCTGGGCATCTTTGTTTCAGCCAGCGTCGCCCGGCTGGAACATCGGGCTATTCTCGAAAGCCTTGATGAGATCGAGGCGCTTGTGCCGGGGCTATACGAGATGAAAATCGATAACCCCACAGGTGATCCGGATTGTCATAAGCCGCAATTTGCCGTCAGATTTGAGGAGCGGCAGGTTGAAGACATACAGTTTCCCCGGCAAGATGAAGCATTTGAACGGGCACGTACAGTGTCCGAAGCCAATGAGGCTTTCTATAGCACTTTCATTAGCCCATGGGTCCAGGCGGTGTCAAATCCCTGGTCTGCTGAAGTTATGAAATGGATGCATCCAATGCGTACCAGTCGATATCTTTTCTCAGAGGCATTTAATCCTTGGATGCAGGGTCTGGCGGATGTTGCCAAAAAAATTAACGAAAACAGAGAACCGCTTACTGACGCCCATCCAATGCTCCTAAAGGAACAAGACTTCATTGCTCAAGTTTCCCAGATGATGGAAAAAACCCGCAAGTCTCGCGATACCGCCTATGAACGGATTTTCAATCTCGAATACGGGATTTCGGATTTGGTAAACAATTTCCTTGAGACGAATAAGAGAATTGAAGAGACAGGTAAAAGTTCATGAACGAATCACTTTCACATACCCATCCCGAAAATAAAGAAAATGGAGGCGAGACTGCGACAACAGCCAAAGATCCAGTTTGTGGTATGGCTGTCGACCTGAATAAAGACAAACCACGGTTTGATCATGAAGGAACGACCTATCACTTCTGTTCGCAGAAGTGCCATGACAAATTCGCGGACGACCCGGAATATTATATTTCCGGTGCGCACAAGCAACAAACGAAAAAACCTGTTGCTGGCGCAAAATACACTTGTCCGATGCATCCCGAAATTGTTCGCGATGCGCCAGGTGATTGCCCGATCTGTGGTATGGCGCTTGAGCCTATGGGCGTGCCGACGGGCGACGAAGGTCCCAATCCTGAATTGCTAGATTTCAGGCGGCGCATGTGGATCGGCACTGTCTTAACAATCCCGCTACTCATTTTGACAATGGGACCCTTCGTTGGACTTGGCTTCATCCGCGAAATGATTGGAGAACGAACTGCTCTTTGGACTGAACTTGTCTTGGGTACGCCGGTTATTCTCTGGGCGGGCTGGCCTTTTTTTGTCCGCGGCGTCAAGTCGGTTGTCAACAAAAGCCTCAATATGTTCACACTCATAGGCATGGGGGTCGGCGCCGCCTATCTCTTCAGTGTTGTTGCTGTTTTGGCGCCTGAAATTTTTCCGGAAGGGTTTCGGAATGCTGAGGGACATGTAGGCGTCTATTTTGAAGCGGGCGCAGTAATCGTCGTTCTTGTATTGTTGGGCCAGGTGATGGAGCTTGGCGCACGTGAACGCACCGGCGCCGCTATTAAGGCGCTCCTGGATCTCGCCGCGAAGACAGCTCGCATCATCCGCGAAGATGGCACCGAAGAGGAAATTTCGCTTGAAGAAGTTGCAGTCGGTGATCGGCTGCGTGTACGCCCCGGCGATAAAGTTCCCGTTGACGGAATAGTGTCTGAAGGCCGTTCATCTGTCGATGAGTCAATGATATCTGGTGAACCTGTACCAGTGGAGAAAGTTGCAGGAGATTCAGTTACGGGAGCCACCATAAATGGTACCGGTAGCCTTGTTATTGAAGCAAGGCGCGTCGGCGCAGACACTATGCTTAGTCAGATTGTTGAGATGGTTGCGAGTGCACAGCGCAGCCGCGCCCCGATTCAGAAGCTAGCAGATGCGGTCGCCGGCAAGTTCGTGCCCGCCGTGATCTTTGTGGCCATTCTTTCATTTATTTCCTGGTCAATCTGGGGGCCAAACCCGGCTTATGCTTATGCATTGGTTTCCGCCGTTGCTGTACTGATCATCGCCTGCCCTTGTGCGTTGGGTCTTGCGACGCCTATTTCAATAATGACGGCGACGGGACGCGGCGCGCAGGCTGGCGTGCTCATTAAAAACGCAGAGGCGTTGGAAAGGTTTGCCAAGATAGATACTCTTATAGTCGACAAGACCGGAACTCTAACGGTCGGTAAGCCGAAGCTCATCGCCGTACTCGCTGAAGACGGACATGAAGAGGCGGAAGTCCTTCGACTCGCCGCCAGTCTCGAACGCGGCTCCGAGCACCCGTTGGCAGAGGCGATAGTTGTCGGCGCAGAAGAACGCGAGATCACATTAGCAAAGGCGGAGGAATTTGAGGCAGTCACAGGCAAGGGTGTCACAGGTATTGTGGACGGCAAATCCGTTGCTCTCGGAAACGCCAGATTGGTCGCCGATCTTGGTATAGCCACGAAAGGCTTCAGCGATATCGCGGACGCCAGGCGCGATCAGGGTGAGACAGTTATGTTTGTCGTCGTGGGCGGTGAGATCGCTGGATTGGTGAGTGTTGCCGACCCCGTGAAGGAAACCACGCCTGCGGCACTCAAAGCGCTGCATGCCGAAGGTTTTCGGATCGTTATGGCGACCGGCGATAATGAACGTACGGCAAAGGCTGTTGCCGCCAGATTGGGCATTGACGAAATCCGGGCTGATGTTCTGCCAGAAGACAAAGCCCGTATTATCAAGGAAATGCAGGCAGAAGGGCGCAAGGTTGCAATGGCTGGTGACGGCGTGAATGATGCGCCAGCCCTGGCTCAGGCCGACGTCGGTATTGCCATGGGCACTGGTGCCGATGTTGCGATAGAGAGTGCCGGTTTCACCCTTGTGAAGGGCGACCTTAATGGCATTATCCGGGCCCGCCGCTTATCGCGGGCAACCATGCGTAATATTAAGCAAAACCTGTTCTTTGCGCTGGTTTATAACGGCGCCGGCGTGCCGGTGGCGGCAGGTGTCCTCTATCCGTTTTTCGATATCCTGATTTCACCGATTTTTGCGGCCGCAGCAATGAGTCTTTCGTCACTTTCGGTCATTCTCAATGCGCTGAGACTGAGATCCGCCAAAATCTAAGAACGACAATGCAAACTTCAAAAGTATTTCGCAAGTCAAGGAGGATGAAAATGTATCGAACACAGCTTGCCACTATTTCAGCAATTGGAATGCTGATTTTGTCTGCGCCTATAGTGCTCGCGGATTCTGGCGAAAACTACTACATGCACGGCATGGGAGCGGGCGGATGGATTTTTGGTCCCCTGATGATGATTTTGATAATCGCCTTAATTGTGGGCGTGGTCGTACTTATCCTTCGCTGGATGGGTATTACGGACGGAGCAGGAAATCGGCGGGACCAAGCGCTCGATATTCTCAACGAGCGATTTGCTCGTGGCGAAATTGACTTGGAGGAATTTGAAAACCGCAAACGCGCCTTGAATAAATAGATGCAATGGGTCCGAATGGGGGCCCTTGAAAGCGCTCGAATCTGACGTTAAAGGAGATTAAGTAGTGAAAGCGATAGTGAATTTTTTGGCTACGGCCTGGATTGCCAGCGGCGCATTGCTATTGGGAGCACCGTCTCTTCATGCGGAACCGCTTGTCTATGTGCCGCTAGGGAGTGAGAGTAAAATTGCCATCATAGATGCTGCGAAAGATCAGATCATTGGTATCATAGATGGACTGCAGGCTGTTCATGGGTTGTCGGGGACCCCGGACGGACGATTTTTAATTGCGGGTAGCTATTCGGAGAGATCTGTCGACATTACTCCGGTAAAACCGAAGAGCGTTTCAGAAGATGAACATGCTGCACATCACAAGGCGCCATCCGTCCAGAAAGAAGAATCAGATATCGCGTTAGTGAGTACCGTCTCCGTGGTTCAAATTAGCGACGGAGAGGTCGTGCGGACGATTGATGTACCAGGTGCGGTTCATCATGTGTCGGTTAGCCCAAACGGAAGATATACGGCAGTCACGCGCCCAAACGAAGGCGGAATATCGATTATTGATCTAACGAATTTTGAGATTGTCGGCAACATTTCAACTGGCGAGCTTCCTAACTATTCTGTCTTCAGCCCGGATAACAAGCAGTTGTTTGTAAGTAACGCTGGTGACGGTACGATAAGCGTCATAAACGGTGAGAGCTGGGTTGTTGAAATGATCATTCCAGTTGGAACGAGTCCAGAACATATCGTGCTTTCGAAGGATGGTAAAATTCTCTATGTCAATAATGTAGACGACGGAACTGTATCGGTCGTTGACACAATATTGATGCGAGAAACAAAGACGATGAAAATGGGATCGGTACTTCACGGTATTGATCTTTCCGAAGACGGCTCCGCTTTGTTTGTGGCGGCGCTTGGGGATGACAAGATAACGAAAGTCGATCTCGCGTCAGAGTCCCTGCAGTCTGTGAAGTTGTCACCTTCCCCCTATCATCTGGCGACAATTGCGGGAACGGACAAGATTTATGTATCCAGTTCCGACGAAGCGAAAATCTGGATTGTCAGCCAGAAAAGTCTTGAACTGGTGGGCCAAATCATGATCGGCGGAAAAGGGCATCAGATGGTCGTGATGCCAGGTTCCTAATTCAAGGAGGAGTATGAGTCATGAGAGATCTTTTCTTCTCTAAAACCGGTATTGTGCTTATCGGGTTTATCGCCGTTGCAGGCTATTTTTTGTGGGTGGAACATACAGCCCATTTAGTCACTTATCTCCCACTGATATTACTGCTAGGGGGCTGCGTCCTAATGCATGTGTTCATGCACCATGGTCATGGCGGCCATGGTTCAGACAATGACTCTCAGCATGACTCCTCATCTCATTCGGATAAAAAACATGACTGATCAAACGGTAGACTACGGACTATGGTCGCTCGTCGTCATAAATTCCGCAGTGTTCCTTATTTTTGCCTTCAGCTTCTTTAAACCCAACAGTCCGCGTGATTGGCGGACGTTTGGCGCATTTAGCGCTTTCATCGTGGCACTATTTACGGAAATGTACGGGTTTCCGCTGACCATCTATTTCTTGTCCGGGTGGCTTCAAAGTAACTTCCCTGACGTCAACTGGTTCGCGCATGACTCCGGCCACTTGCTTGAAATGCTTTTTGGCTGGAAATCCTCTCCGCATTTCGGGCCGTTTCATATCTTGAGCTTCGCGTTTATTGGCGGCGGTTTCATCTTGCTTTCCGCTGCATGGAAAGTCCTTTTTCAGGCACAGAAGTCGGGCAATTTGGCCACGACCGGCCCATATGCAAGGATAAGACATCCGCAATATGTTGGCTTTGTGCTTATCATGCTTGGATTCCTTTTCCAATGGCCGACATTGTTAACCCTTACCATGTTTCCGGTTCTATTGATTATGTACTGGCGTTTGGCTTTGAGTGAAGAACGTGATGCTGAAATAACGTTTGGTAATATCTATAGGGATTATGCAAAGGTTACGCCCCGGTTTATCCCCGCCTTCGGGCGTGGCTCGAAATCTTCGTCCGGGAGCCATGGGATCAATTTGTGAATTTGATGCTGCTAATCTGAACTGGAGATAATCATGAAAAATTTTCGTTGGAAGATGTTTATGATTATGGCGCTCATGTCCTTGTCAGGCAACGCTTGGTCCGATACTGGCCACGGAACGGAAAAAAGCCATCAGATGGACCAGATGAATGATGATAAAATGTCGGGAATGATGCGCGAGGGTATGCTGGCGATGCCTCAAATGGATCCAGCCCGCGGACGCGCCCTTTTCGCGTCAAAAGGCTGCGTTGTTTGTCATTCCGTTAATGGTATCGGCGGTGAGGACGCTCCCGCTCTTGACGCATCATCCATGCCACCGATGATGAACCCGTTTGAGTTTGCCGCCAAGATGTGGAGGGGTGCCGAAGCGATGGTCGCCTTGCAACGTGAGGAGCTGGGAGAGCCGATAGAACTGACCGGCCAGGAACTGGCAGACATTATCGCCTTCGTTCACAGTCACAAGGAACAGACGATTTTTTCCATTGCAGATGTGCCTGAAAGAATGAAGAAATTGATGGATCATTCCAGTACCGGGGAGCACCATTATGGCGTTAAAGACTGACGCTCCGGAATTGCTGGACTCGTCGCATCCAGAGCGTGAAAGTGGCCGCCGGGATTTTCTTTATGTGGCGGCTGGAGCGATGGTGGCCGTTGGCGGTGCCTTCGCGATATGGCCGTTTATTGACAATATGAATCCGTCGGCCGATGTTGTCGCCCTGTCGTCTGTTGAAATTGACATCAGTCAGATAGAAAAGGGGCAACGTATAACCGTCGCCTGGCGCGGACGCCCGGTTTTCATCGATTATCGGACCGAGGCTCAAATCGCCCAGGCACGTAAGGATGACGACGCTGACTTGATCGATCCTGAGCGCGACGATCAGCGAGTTCAGCGCGCTGATTGGCTGATCGTCATTGGCATATGCACGCACCTTGGATGCGTGCCTCTTGGTCAACGCAATGCAGATCCGCTCGGACAGTGGGGCGGCTGGTTCTGCCCCTGTCACGGTTCACATTATGATACATCCGGTCGAATTCGCAAAGGCCCGGCACCCAAGAACCTTGTCGTTCCCCCTTACAACTTCCTTGCCGACGAAATGCTTCGAATTGGTTGAGAAATGAGATTTAACCCAAATTAAAAAAGGTACCCGTTCCTAATGGAAGTGAATTAAACCCATGAAGATAAGCACAAATTGGCCAAAAATAGCTGTACTGGTTCTGCTTGCGGGCAGTGCCGTGATTTTTCTTTTCGAATTAATAGATCCTCCGGGTGATAGTACCCGGACAGACATATCCATTCCGAAACTGACCGCACTTGCAGAAAAGGGAGAAAAAGCATTTGTTACGAATTGTGCCACTTGCCATGGCGTCAATGCGGTAGGGACCGACAAAGGGCCGCCGCTTGTCCACGATATATATAACCCTGGACATCACGCTGATGTGGCATTCTATCTTGCAGCGAAAAATGGCGTTCGCCAGCATCATTGGCCGTTTGGTAACATGCCCCCACAACCGCAGGTGAGCGAAGCCGATTTAGAGGCTATTTTGAAGTACGTACGCGAACTTCAAGTCGCGAACGGAATTACGTCTCGTCCACATAAAATGTAACCAACTAAATCACTTACCTTTGGCATGTGAAAAAATGAGGATGGACCATTGCGAATAAACCCCAAAGAACATTCAGATTATCCTTGGTATCTACGCCCCTTTTTTTGGAATCAAAGGCGTAAATATGGAATTGTACTGGAGGCGGCGCTTCTGTGGGCTCGTTCACCGAAACTGTTTCTTGGCGTTGTCATACTTTATGGAATGATAGATCGAAAACGCTCGCCTCTTAATCCGGTTTTGCGATCGCTTGTGACCGTTTTGGTATCACAAATCAATAGCTGCTCCTTCTGTGTTGATTTGAACTCGGCTATCCTGTTGAAACGTGGCGTTTCCGAAGCGATGGTTGAGGCCCTGCCAAATTGGAGAGAAAGTGATTTGTTCGAGCCGTCTCAGAAGGCGGCGCTGTGTTATGCCGATGCAGTCACGAAATATGATCGGGGCGTCGATAATAAAATATTCGCCGAACTGCAGAAATATTTCGACGACGACACGATTGTCGAACTCACCGGATTAATTGCCTTTCAGAATCTGTCCAGCAAATTTAACAGTGCGCTTGACGTGCCGGCACAGGGGTTCTGCCAACTGCCGCCCGTGAGCTAGCCGTGGGAAGAATAGTCAGGCTTTTCCGATATGAGCAAACGTCGGGTTTGATAGTGATTGGGGCCGTATTATTGGCGTTGGCGGCGGCGAACTCACCGCTTGCCGGAATATATGCTCTTGTCCATCACACTCCGGTTCATTTTCGCTTTGGCCCCCTCGTCATTGATGAGCCCTTGGTGCAATGGATCAATGAAGGTCTGATGGTAATTTTCTTTCTGGTTGTCGGATTGGAGATCAAGCGGCAACTTCTCGAAGGCCATCTCGCGAGTTACAAGCGAGCGGCACTGCCGGTATTTGCTGCGTTAGGTGGCATGATCTTCCCGGCTGTTGTCTATGCGAGCCTGAACTGGACTGATCCGATTGCACTCCGTGGCTGGGCAATTCCGACTGCAACCGACATTGTTTTGGCGCTCGGCGTGCTGTCCTTGCTAGGATCGCGAGTCCCCGTGAGCCTCAGGATATTCCTTACAGCCCTCGCTATATTTGATGACATCGGTGCGGTCATTATTGTCGGTCTTTTTTACGGGGAGCCGCTCTCCGTCATGCCTCTTCTCGTTGCTGGTCTAGCAATCCTCGTCCTTGCTCTAATCAATAGGTTTCGCGTTGTGCTACCGGCAGCTTATATAGTCGTTGGCCTAGTGCTTTGGGTGGCGCTGCTCAAATCCGGCGTGGAAGCCGCGCTCACAGGTATTTTCATCGCACTGGCTGTCCCTCTGCATGTGCCTGGCAGAAGAGTTTCGTCTCCTCTTCGTCACACTGAACGCCGGCTTCACGCGTGGAACGTCTTGCTGGTTATTCCTCTGTTCGCCTTTTTTAATGCTGGAATCACAATTAATTCCACCTCAGGTTATTGGCCCTTGGAAACGGTATCCCTAGGTGTCATAGCCGGCCTTTGTGTTGGAAAGCAAATTGGCATCTTCTGTGCGTCCCGTGCAGCCGTCGTTACAGGCCTCGCGCAATTACCGGACGGTATAACATGGACGCAGCTATACGGCGCCGCACTACTCGCCGGGATAGGTTTCACCATGAGCACATTTGTAGCGACGCTCGCTTTCGATGATCTTGGCCTTATTTCGTCGGCCAAGCTTTCCATCCTTATCGGCTCCCTAATTTCCGCAATCACAGGATTGACCGCGATCCGCTTATCAACGGCGACCAAAATAGTGAGAGGTGCAAAAGCTTTGAGTTCAGGAAAATAGCCATGCTTAATACGGCTCAGATTATTTTAGTCATGTTTCTTTGGGCAATCTGCTTTCCATTGATTGTATTGGGTTTATCATACGCGCCGCACCTGACGTTTGCCGCGCTCCGCGCGTTTTTAGCGGGGGCAACTTTGCTTGCTATTGCGCTCATTATGAAACGCCCTCAACCACGAGATATAGGAACTTGGCTTATGCTTGGCACAATTGGTCTCGGGGCGACGACGTTAGGGTTTTTCGGCATGTTCCATGCTTCGGAATTTATCTCGCCCGGCGTAGCGACGGTTATCGCAAACACTCAACCGCTTATGGCGGCAGTGCTGGCCTCTCTGGTCCTAAAAGAACATCTTAGCAGATTTGGGAAAATTGGGCTCCTGTTGGGATTTTTTGGTATCGTGTTGATTGCACTTCCGGCGCTTATGTCGAACACGAATGGCAATTACACCCTCGGAATTTTCTACATTGTTTTGGCGGCCGTCGGCATTACAGTCAGCAACGTCTTAATCCGGCGCTTAGCACATCGCATAGACGCCCTTAGTGCTATGGGCTGGCAACTCGTCCTCGGGAGTTGCTTTCTTGCACTGATCGCCTTTTNTACCGAAGAGACCCAAATAACCTGGAACACACCTTTTATTTTAAGCCTCTTGGGNCTGGCTCTGCCAGGAACTGCATTAGCCTATTGGTTATGGTGCCGCGTGCTAGGNCAAGTGCAACTGAACCGCGCCAATGCATTNAGNTTTCTNGTACCAATCTTCGGGCTAATCATAGGGGTGACTTTCTTTCAGGAACGTATTGGGATTTTATCGNCAGTCGGTATCGGCCTGACAGTTTNGGGTATCTTGCTGGTCAACTGGCCGATTAAACGTGAAAAAATGGCGTTAATGGCCGGAGGAAAATGAGAGGTCAATAATGGAACAGCTATTGGAAATTTCAATTGCCAGTATCGTGGCTATTTTCATTGTTACGGGACTGTTTTATGAATGCTTGTGTTTCACTTCACATGTTGTCTCCAGGACAAATGCCGGTCCTCGACCTATCATGCTCATCATGGTGACGGGGGTTTTCATCGCTCATGGCGCAGCCATTTTCATATATGCTACGATTTACTGGATACTTATTCACTTTCTGGGGTTCGCGGATTTATCTGGCAATGTACAAGATCATTTTCCGACCTATCTGTATTTTTCTGCCACCAGTTACTCTTCACTTGGCGTAGGAGACGTATTCCCGGTCGATGCCATGCGCTTCCTCACTGGAATTGAGGCCCTTAATGGGCTTCTGTTGATTACCTGGTCGGCGGCTTTCACCTATTTTGCCATTCAGAAAATGTGGGAGACCCATGGCATAGAAACAAAGTTTTTG
>NZ_NZMB01000014.1 GCF_002694385.1 Sneathiella sp. | reverse complement strand
GGGAGGCACGGCGGCAATTGTGGCCATGCGGAAATTTCTGGTCGCAAATCTGAAGGCGCATCCGGTGCTCAAATCCGTTGATGCGGATTTGCAGCATCTGCTGAGCAGCTGGTTCAATCGAGGCTTCCTCTCGCTGGAGCGGATTTCCTGGCGAACCCCGGCGGTGGTACTGGAAAAGCTGATCGAATATGAGGCCGTCCATGAAATTGATGGCTGGGACGATCTGCGCCGTCGGTTGGACAAGGACCGCCGTTGCTTTGCGTTTTTTCATCCGGCATTGCCGGACGAGCCGCTGATTTTTGTCGAGGTGGCGCTCGTGAAGGGGCTGGCGCGGGCCATTCCGCCGCTACTTTCGCGGGAGGGGCGTCGGGGCGATCCGCGAAAGGCGGACACCGCCATCTTCTATTCCATAAGCAACTGTCAGGACGGGCTGAAAGGCATCAGTTTTGGCAATTTTCTGATCAAGCAGGTGGTCGCTGAACTGTCGGCGGAGCTGCCCAACCTCAAGCATTTCGCCACCCTGTCGCCCATTCCCGGGTTCATGCGCTGGCTGAAGGGCGTCAATGAGGCGACGGGCGGGCTGCATTTCCGCGAGATCGAGGCAATCCGGCAGGAGCTTGCCGATCCCGACTGGCCAAACAAGACGGAGGTGGCGGAAAAAATCCGCGAGCCCCTGGAACAGCTTTGCGCGCATTACCTGATCAATGAAAAAGCGGGCAAGCGTCCGCTCGATCCCGTCACGCGTTTCCATCTGGGTAATGGGGCGCGCCTGGAACAGCTCAACTGGCTCGGTGATTCCTCTCCGAATGGCCTGAAACAGTCGGCGGGGCTGCTGGTCAACTATTATTACAGCCAGCGGGATATCGAGAAAAACCACGAGGCTTATGCCAATGAGCGCCGGGTTGTTGCCTCTTCCGGATTGCAGGCCCTTGCCAGAAGCGCGCGGAAATAGTATCGGTGAGGGGCTTGCACCGCTTCGCCCTCCGCGTCCGCATTTTTTTGTCGACGCGCGGATGCCGATGTTTATAATCAGGCGGAATGGTTCCCGGGCAATCCGGGCAGGCCCTATTAAAGAACAAGAACAAAAATAAAGACTGCCTATCAAATCTAATAAGAAAAAGGATAAAAGATGTCGGACAAGAATATGCTTGCTGGTAAAACCGTGGTTGTGACAGGCGCTGGCCGTGGTGTCGGACGCGGTATCGCCATCATGTGCGCCGCCTATGGCGCGAAAGTCGTCGTGAATGACCTTGGCGGCAATGAGCAGGGCGACGGCGCCGATCAGGTCCCGGCCCTTGAAGTCGTCAAAACCATTACCGATGCGGGCGGGGAAGCCATTGCCAACTTCGGCAACGTGGCGAAATCCGATGACGCCGGTGCGATGATCGAAGCTGCGCGCAAGGAATTCGGCAGCATCGACTGCATTGTCAACAACGCCGGTATCCTGCGCGATGTGATCTTCCACAAAATGACCGAAGATGAATTCGACGCCGTGATCGCCGTTCACCTGAAGGGCAGCTTTAACGTTTCGCGCGCCGCCGCTCCCTATTTCCGGGAACAGCAGAGCGGTTCCATGGTTCATATGACCTCGACCTCCGGTCTGATTGGCAACTTCGGCCAGGCCAACTACGCTGCCGCCAAGCTCGGTATCGCCGGTCTGTCTCGCTCCATCGCGCTTGACATGTCCCGCTTTAATGTGCGTTCCAACTGTATCTCTCCCTTTGCATGGTCGCGTCTGATTGGCACCATTCCTCAGGGTACCGATGCGGAGCGCGCCCGCGTTGCGAAGATCCAGCAGATGACGCCGGAAAAAATCGCGCCGCTCGCTGTTTATCTGCTCAGCGATCAGGCCAAGGACATCTCCGGCAACATTTTCGTTGTTCGCAACAACGAAATCGTGCTGATGAGCCAGCCGCGTCCGGTGCGCAATCTGCAGACCTCCGATGGATGGACGCCGGAAACCGTTGCCGAACGCTTCGGTCCGGCCGTCAAGACTTCTCTGGTGCCGCTGGAACGCTCCGGCGACGTCTTCTCCTGGGATCCGGTCTAAGGAGGAAACGTTATGGCGATTGATTATGACAAGCTGATCAACTGGAAGTTCGATGATGTCGAGCAGACCTATACGACAAAGGACAGCATTCTCTATGCGCTCGGCGTCGGTCTGTCGATGGACCCGCTCGATCTGCAACAGCTCCGCTTCACCTATGAAGAGGATATGCTGGCCCTGCCGACCATGGCGGTTGTTCTCGCCTATCCGGGCTTTTTCCTGAAAAACCCCGAATTCGGGGTGGATTGGGTGAAAGTCCTGCATGGGGAACAGGGCATCAAGCTGCACAAACCCTTGCCCGCAGAAGGCACGGTGATCGGTAAAACCAAGATCACCGAGATCATTGACAAGGGCGCCGGCAAAGGCGCGCTGATCTACACCACTCGCGAAGTCTTTGAAAAGTCCTCCGGCGATCTGCTGGCGACGCTTGACTCGACGACTTTTGCGCGCGGTGATGGCGGTTTTGGTGGCCCGACCGAAGGGGCGCCGCAACCGCATAGCCTGCCGGACCGGGCACCGGACAGCTCTGTCGAGTTGCCGACGCTGCTGCAACAGGCGCTGATCTATCGTCTGAGTGGGGACTTCAACCCGCTGCACGCAGATCCGCGGATTGCGACAAGTGCCGGTTTCAAGGCGCCGATCCTGCATGGTCTTGCGTCTCTCGGTGTGGCCGGTCATGCCGTCCTCAGAGAGGCCTGCAACTATGACCCGTCGAAGCTGAAAGAGTTCAACCTGCGCTTTACCTCTCCGGTCTATCCGGGCGAGACGCTGGTGACCGAGCTTTGGAATGATGGCGATGTCACCTCCTTCCGCTGCCGCGTGAAGGAGCGGGATCTGGTGGTCCTCAACAATGGCTACGCCAAAATAGGCTGACGCTTTCGGGCATCATGGGAAACGGCAGAATTAAACATATAATTCTGCCGTTTTCTGTTTCAGCCGGGGCGCAGTCCGATTGTATCAACAAGGAAAAACCATGGATATTGAAGAAGCAATCCGCTCCCGCCGTTCCATCCGTGCCTTCACGGATCAGCCCGTCGAACGGGAGAAGATCGAACGGGTTCTGGAGNTGGCGCAACGCGCNCCCAGCGGCACCAACACCCAGCCCTGGCACACCTATGTCTGCGCGGGCGCGGCGCGNGATGANATTGCCCGCGAGGTGCTGAAGCTGGTGGAGAANAACGCCGCCCGCAAATATGAAGAATATGAATATTATCCNGCCAGNTGGAAAGAAGTTCACCANAACCGCCGCCGCGGGGTNGGNTGGAGCCTGTATGGNCTGCTNGGNATTGAAAANGGGGACCGGGAACGGACAGCGAAACAGTCGAANCGTAANTTCAACTTTTTCGATGCGCCGGTNGGNCTGTTTTTCACCGTCGATTCCTATCTGATGCGGGGCAGCTGGTTCGANGCGGGCCTGTATATGCAGACCGTCATGCTCGCCGCGCGNGGNGAGGGGNTGCANACCTGTCCGCAGGCCGCCTGGATCACNTTTCAGGAGCCGATCTTCCGCATCCTTGGCATTCCCGATGACCAGGTGCTCGTTTCCGGCATGGCNATGGGCTATGAAGATACCACGGCGATTGAAAACACGCTGGTCAGTGAGCGGGAAGATGTCGCCAATGTNACCCATTTTATCGGCTTTGATGAGAATTGACAGTTGATCCGCCGCNTAGGCAGTGGTTTCCTGTCTGGGGCGGATGAACAGAANCAACAGGAGTTTCCCGTGAAAGTATCCGAAGCGATCAAATCGCGCGTCACCGTGCGGCAGTTTCTGGACAAGCCCGTGCCGCTCGAGANNGTCCGCGAATTGCTGGAAATTTCCAANCGCGCGCCNTCGGGCGGCAATCTTCAGCCGTGGAATGTGCAGGTTCTGACGGGGGATCCNCTNAAGGCGCTTGTCGATGATGTGGANCGCAANTTNANNAGCGGCGTGTCGGANACGCCGGAATATNANGTCTATCCGCCGGAGNTGGTNGATCCNTANAANACCCGGCGGCGNNTTGTCGGCCAGGCNCTNTATGANCTGATCGGNGTGCCGAGNGAGGATACGGCGGGCAAGNTGAAACAGCTNTCGCGNAATTTNCGCTTTTTCGATGCGCCGGTGGGNCTGTTTTTTATTCTCCACAAACAGATGGAAATNGGNCANTANGCNGATGTNGGCATGTTCATGCAGAATATCATGCTGNTGGCGAAGGAATATGGNCTCGATACCTGCCCGCAGGAAGCCTGGGCCCGCTGGCCGGTGACCCTGCGGCAGCATCTCGNGCTCCAGGACCATGANATGATGTTCTGCGGCATGGCGCTCGGCTATCGGGACCAGGATGCCGTGATNAACCGGCTGGTGACGGAACGNGAGACGTTTGANAATTTCGTGACCCTACGCGGCTTTTGATCCGCCGCCAAAGAGAGAATGCAATGGAAGAAGATATTACCGGCCAGATTCGCCAGACNGTNCGCCAGNTCTGCGAANGNTTTCCCGGCAGCTANTGGCGGGAGAAGGACCGCGANCGNGCCTATCCNACGGAATTTGTCAATGCGCTGACGGAGGCGGGGCTGCTCGGCTCCCTGATNCCGGANGAATATGGCGGGGCGGGCCTGCCGCTNAGCGTGGCCTCGGCCATTCTGGAGGAGATTCACGCCAATGGNTGCAACGGCGCNGCCTGCCATGCGCAGATGTATACGATGGGNACCNTGCTCCGGCATGGCTCCGAAGACCAGCGGCGGAAGTACCTGCCGGGGATCGCNAGCGGGGANCTGCGGTTGCAGGCTTTCGGCGTGACCGANCCGACGGCGGGCACCGATACCACCAGCATNNCGACAACGGCGGTGCGCGATGGNGATGANTATGTGGTCAATGGCCAGAAGGTCTGGACCAGCCGCGCCGAATATTCCGATCTGATGATCCTGCTCGCACGGACCACCGCAAANGACAAGGTTGCCAAGCGGGNGGAGGGGCTCTCCGTTTTTATCGTTGATATGCGCGAGGTGGTGGGGAACGGCATGACCATCCGGCCGATCCGNACCATGATCAACCATGCGACGACCGAGGTCTTTTTCGANAATATGCGCATTCCCGCCTCCAGCCTGATCGGGGAGGAGGGGAAGGGCTTTCGCTATATNCTCACCGGCATGAATGCGGANCGGATCCTNATTGCCTCCGAATGTATCGGCGATGCGGAATGGTTNATCAAAACCGCCTCCGATTATGCCCGNGAACGGACCGTGTTCGGNCGGCCCATCGGTCAGAATCAGGGNGTGCAGTTTCCCATNGCGCGGAGCTATGCCCAGATGCGGGCCGCCAAGCTGATGGTNGANGAGGCGTATCGCCTNTATGATGCGGGCNNGCCNTGCGGGGCGGAGGCCAATATGGCGAAGATGCTGNCCTCNGANGCCTCNTGGGCNGCGGGGGAAGCCTGCATCCAGACGCATGGTGGCTTTGGCTTTGCCGAGGAATATGATGTNGAGCGGAAATTCCGNGAAACNCGNCTCTATCAGATCGCGCCGATNTCGACCAACCTGATCCTNTCCTTCATCGCCGAGCATGANNTGGAGCTGCCGCGCAGCTACTGATTTGGCGNGTGCGNNGGCTGTCGGGAACCCTCCAGGCCGGNNGGATTTTTCCAACCGGCCTGTTTGTTTTTCGCAGANGCAAAAAAATTGTCNNGGGNTGAAATAAAGCTGTTGACTGGATTGTATGGTGGGCCTATAACCCGCGTCACGCNGACGGGGCGGGTCTGATGGCTTGTTGGATTTGACGGGTTGATCGGGTTTGTCTGGTTGGTTTTTTATT
>NZ_NZMB01000013.1 GCF_002694385.1 Sneathiella sp. | reverse complement strand
CCGATCCTGCGTATAGGTAACGACAACGCTGTCAGGCCAGTATTTCTGTTCTTCGGCGACGGCAACTTTCACCGCTTCGATGGTTTCGATGATATTCATGCCGACACGTTTCTTGACTTCCAGCGCAACGGCCGAGCTTCCGTTGAGCCGGGCAATGCTCTCTGCATCCTTGAAGGTGCGGCGAATATCCGTGACATCGCGCAGTGTGACAACGCCGTCATTACTGACCTTGATCGGAATATCGAGAACATCGGCGGCTGTTTTATAAAGCCCCGGAACCTTGATCGAAAAGCGGCCCTTTCCCGTATCCATGGAGCCTGCGGCAATCAGCTTGTTGTTGGAGACAACAATATTGATCAGATCGACATTCGAAATCCGGTAGCTTTCCAGCTTGACGGGATCAATGATGACTTCCAGGACTTCTTCCCGGTCGCCACCGATATCCGCCTCCAGCACGCCCTGAACCCCTTCGATGCGATCTTCCAGATCACGTGCCAGCCGGATCAGTGTGCGTTGCGGAACGTCACCGGAAAGGGTGACGACAATCACCGGAAAGAGAGCGAAATTGACTTCGTTGACCGTTGGTTCTTCGGTTTCCGTGGGCAGTTTTGCCTTGGCCACATCCACTTTTTCGCGCACATCCTGAAGCGCCTTGTCCACATCGAAGCCGGCGTCGAATTCCATAGTGACGGAAGCATGGCCTTCCGAAGCGGTGGAGGTCATTTCCTTCACCCCTTCAATGGAGCGCAATTCGAGCTCCATCGGGCGGATCAGCAGCCGTTCCGCATCTTCCGGGGAAATCCCCTCATGGGTCATGGAAACGTAAATGATCGGAATATTGATATCCGGATCGGATTCTTTCGGAATATCAATATAGGCGTAAGTTCCTGCTATCAGGATCAGGACAAGAACGGCAATGACCGTTCGCGCCCGGTCGATGGCCGCGTCGATAATCGCGTTCATGGGCGCGCCTCGGAAACATAAAGGG
This sequence comes from Sneathiella sp., assembly GCF_002694385.1. GTDB lineage: Bacteria > Pseudomonadota > Alphaproteobacteria > Sneathiellales > Sneathiellaceae > Sneathiella. Next base: position 27,018 of record NZ_NZMB01000013.1, on the reverse strand, counting down.
TCGGGCGCACTTTTTCTCCGTTACGCACAAAATCCTGCCCGACCACAATGATATTGACTGTTTCGGGCAGTCCGGAAACCCATACCCCTTCCTGAGTATCGGAGAGCAGGGTAACAGGATGAAAGACGACAGTGTCATTTTCATCGACAGCCCTGAGGCCAAGCACGCCATTATCATTGAGCGTCAGATAAGCGGGAGAGAGGAAATGCGCCATCACGGAGCGTGTGGAAAAGGTGATTTCCGCCGTCACACCGCTGCGCAGCTTGTATCCTTCATTGGGAACCTCCAACTCGACACGGAAGGTCCGCGTCTCCGGATCGGCGACACTGCCGATAAATTTGATCCGGCCGCTGACAGTCTCGCCGGTGACAAGGCGGGCGGTTCCTTCCCCGTCAGGCTGAATATGACCGACCTGAAGCTCCGAAACCTGACCGGTGACAAGAAGCGGATCGCTTTCCACGATGGTGGCAATGACATTGCCATCCTTGACATAATCGCCGATTTCCGCGGTGCGATTTTCGATGATTCCATTGAATGGCGCCTTGACCTGCAATTCATTCAGCCGGATTTTCATGGCCGTCACCTGGGCATTTGCGCTGTCAAGCTGAGCCTGGGCGCTGGCGAGGGTCGTATCGGAGCTGAAGCCTCTCTGATTGAGCTTTTTTGCCGCATTGAATTCGATTTCGCGCTGGCGGGCAAGAGCCTCTGCCTCCTGTAGCCAGGCCTCGTTATCTTTCACATCAAAGCTTACGATGGGGTCACCGGTCTTGACGCGATCCCCGACACTGACATGAATTTTCTGGACCCGCCCGGCAACTTCGGCTTTGACCTCGACAATTCGGTTGGCCTCGGTCTTTCCGTGCACGATGATATTCTGCTGGCGCGGCCTAGCGGTGAAAGTGAGATAGCGGACGGCCATCGTCGTTTTATTCGCCGATTGTTCCGCGGAGCCTGACGGCGGGGTGCCGGAATTGTCGGCGATTTGTTCGCCGCTCTCATTTCCGCCCATCTGCCCGGAGGCTATCCAGGCAATCACGGCGAGGGCGATGATGATCGCGATAATGATGGAACGGTTCACAATATTACCTCTCTGTTTTGCCGGATATCATGGGCGCTCATGGGCTGCACGGTTACCAAACAGTGCGTCTGATTCAAGTAAATATCTGTTTTCTTTTAGGTATTCAATTTCCGCCTGATATATTGCACGTCCATAGTTACAGAGGAATTTCTCCCGTTCTGTTTGCTTTTCAACGCACCGGCCATCAAGGGTTGATATTTTCTGCAGACGATCGGCGATGCGTTCGTCAATGAGTTCGGAAACGGTGATGACCGGCAACAAATGCGCAAACATCAGCGTCGCCAGAAATTCCGAACGGAACCGATCCGTCCCCGGCTTTTTCATCATCTCATCAAAAAACCGATATCGGCCCGACGCGGTGATGGAATAGACTTTCTTATCCGGTCGTTTTTCCTGCATTTCCGCCCGGCAGGAGACCAGCGCCTCATCGGTAAGCTGTTTGAGTGCCGGATAAATTGATCCATAGCTGGCGTGAAAAATAAGCTCCAGACGTTCTTCAAACGTCTTCTTGATTTCATAACCCGTTGCATCGCCCATGGTCAGGATGCCAAGGCAGAGGGTACGAATATCCATGCAGCCACTCGTTCCGTAAATTGCCGGTCGCTGGAGTGCGGAGCCGGAGCTATATGCCGACAAAAAATATATCAATCCGATATAATTGCAATTTCTTATGTGGAAGTTTTGGGCGCGGGCGTGTGACCGGCGTCACGCATCTGGCAAACAGGGATGTCCGAGCCGGAAAAAGAAGGGGNGCGANCCGCTGCCTGTAGGTCCGCAAACAAAAAGCGGCCGACGGCCGCTTTTATGGGATGACGCCTGTNGACGTCATGAAAGGTTACATCTTGCGATAAAAAATATGNTTGCCGATATTGGCCGTTTTCTCCAAATGCTGCGACCAGANCGGGGAGACATAATTNGCATGATAGAANGTCGCNTTNCCNGANAGATCGCGCATGTAGCCACTCTTGACGAGGGCGGAAAGTTTCAGCGCNCGATCCCAGGAGACCAAATCCCTTGGTGTGTCNGACTTGCCGTCACAGGCGAATGAGAACTGNCAGGCATTNCGGCGGTGGCTGCCTTCAAAAACAACTTCGCAATANCTCATGGATTTCGCAAGAACGCGGTTATGGACAACCTGTGCNACGGCAATCTGCCCGCTGAANGGCTCGCCTCTTGCNTCGAAATANACCGCCTGGGCAAGGCAGGTGAGATCCGGATCTTCCTCATTGCTGGCGACAAGGCTCGTGCCGGTCGGCAAAAAAGTCGCCATGACCAGAAACAGCANTGACAGAAATGCGACTGTCAGAACGCTCAAGGTTTTCAGATACATTTGCGCCCCCTCCTTCCAGANTAGTNCGCATCAACATCAGACTATTCAGGAATTAGGCGCGGGGAANTGGGCANAATTAAGGCATNGCCCGTTCGCGGCGTGCGGCCTTTCGTCGCTCCCGGATCANCTNGATCAGGGCNCGCTTCTCGTCGTCACTGATTAATANCCAGCTCGCGATCTCATCCCGGGTCCGGTAACAGCCAAGGCAGAAAGCATCTTTTTCATCCATGCTGCAAATGCCGGTGCAAGGGGANGGGATTTCACGCTTGCCGTTACTTTTCTTGTTTTTNTTGAGNTAGAGCATGNCAGACTTTCTTAATGTAGCTTTTCCANNGCNTTGATCAGTGTATCNAAAGGCAGNAGAANACAGTTATGGCGGCTTCNATGNCTGGNGACAACCCTGAANTGCGCAAAATCCNGCCAGTTTTCAGGCGGNNTCACTTCTTCGCCCAGAAGCTGAGCCGCCATTTCCGAGCGNANNTCNAGGATATCGCTGAATGATTTGCCGANGGCGTTNTCCCCNATCAGGGANGCNGCCGCCTGACAGAGCATACAGGAGCGGTTGCGATGTTTAAGCTCGCTNATCACGCCGTCTTTCACGGTTATTTGAACGGTAATGCGATCNCCGCAGGTGGGATTGTCGAGGGTTTCCTCGGCNTCGGGNCGNTCAATCTCTCCCTCGCCNGNGGCGTTGGCCGCNAGNCGNAGCAGTTTNTTCTGGTACAGTTCGTCCATTNCATTTACTCAGANTTGCCGGAGGGCGGCNAGNGCCTCGGGCGTGTCGATATCGGTGAAAATAGTTTCCTTGTCAACTTCAACAGTGAAGACNANGGANTCATTNTCGGCAATGAGTGATTTCGCGCCGATATCCCCCGTGATTGCCTGTATTTCCTCCTGGANCTCGCTCGCAATCAGAACCGGATTGCCGCGTTTGCCCCGATANGCGGGAACAATAATGGCGCGCCCTTCCTCNATATCGAAGGCGTCGATCANCTTGTCCAGCAGCGCGGCGTTGATAAAGGGCATATCCCCGAGGCAGACAAGAATNCCNTCATACTGGTCGGCGAGGGCGCGNAANCCNGTCTTCANGCTGCTGCTGAGACCGCTGGCATAGTCGGGNTTNTGAAATGTCTGAATGTTCATGTCNGCNAGCAGGNTTTTGACCTGCGCNGCTTCATGNCCGGTCACGGCGAAAANGGCCTGGGCCTTTGATTNTTGCGCCTGTTCCGCTACATGGCGCAGCAGCGGCTTGTGNCTGAAGTCAGTGAGCANTTTGTTTTCCGGCCCCATGCGNCGGGATTGTCCGGCNGCNAGGATNAGNAGCGCGACAGACTTGCCGTGGTCGGAGCGGNNGGNTTTNTTCTCCTTCTGNCGCGGCTGGGGTCGGCTCGGAATTTCTTTCAGNAGGCCCCCTTCGCCCATATCCATGATATCGGAGCCGGTGANGGGAATATCGGCGAGAAGCCGTTCCAGCACCCAGTCAAAGCCGTTCAGCTTGGGTGAACGGGTGCAACCGGGNAGCCCGATCACCGGTTTNTCNCGCAGATGGGCCAGCAGCAGCAGATTGCCCGGATCGACGGGCATNCCGAAATGGTCCACCGCGCCGCCCGCCTTCATAATGCCTGCCGGAATGACATCCGCCCGGTCGGTAATGGCGGAGGCGCCGAAAATGAAAATCAGATCGCAGCCTTCTTCATCGAGCTCCCGAATGGTTTCCGAAAGTTTATCCTCATGATGAATGCAGCGCCGTAAATGATTGCTTTGGTTTCCATATTTTGACAGGCGGTTTTCCATAACCTGTTCCGACTTGCTGATCACTGTTTCTTTTGTGCTCGGCAGTATTGTGGAAATGATCCCGATGGATTTACGCGTGAAGGGGTGGATGGAAAGAAGGGGCCTGTCAGATTTTGCCGCCATTGCCTCGATTGCGGCAACCTTGTCCGACGGTGCGGCAAAGGGAATAATTTTGACGGTAGCGATCATTTGCCCGTTTTCGACCAACTCATAGGGGGCGACGGTGGCGACGGTGATGGATTCGTGCAGATGATTGATCTGCCGTAACAGATCCCGGTTGAGGCGGGCGATGCCGCGACGTTCCGCATAGAGATTGGCGCGGCCGGTGAAAGGCGGCTTTATCATGACATTGTCGCCGCAAAGGGCGGCGGCGATGGACCCGGCGGCGGCATCCTCTTCGATATCGCCATGTTCGATACGGGCCGCAAGAACAGTTTCTATCCCATTGATCTTACATAACTTTATGTCATCAATGGTCAGCTTGTGCCCCTTGCGCAGCAATTTGCCGGGCGCTTTCTCCACTGCATGGGCGAGGATGGCTCCCTCTGCGTCATCAATGGGCAGGCGGGCGAAAATCATGAGGCCGCCTTCCCACGCAGGACGGCTGTTATTTCGGCCATGATCGAAATGGCGATTTCGGCCGGTGACTTAGCGCCGATATCCAACCCGATCGGGCCATGGATACGGGCGAAGTCTTCATCGGAAAAACCGGCGGACCGCAGGCGTTGCTGCCTTTTTGCATGGGTGCGTCCGCTGCCCAGCGCTCCGACATAGAAGGCATCGGAGCGCAGGGCATGTTGTAACGCCGGATCGTCCAGCTTGGCATCATGGGTGAGGGTGACGATGGCGCTGCGCCGATCCGGTTGCAGGTCTGCCATCGCCTCATCGGGCCAGCGATTATCAAGGGCGACATTCGGAAAACGGAAGGCAGAACCGAAGCTGCGCCGCGGGTCGATAACGGTCACCTCATAATCCGCATTGGCCGCCATCGGAACGAGGGCCTGTGCAATATGCACCGCTCCGACAATGAAAAGGCGCAGTGGCGGATTGAAAATGTTAAGGAAAACCGGGCCTTCCTCCAGTTCAATCGTTGCTGGCTTATCCGTTCGAAGGGCCGTGCGTGCCGCTTCATAGAGATCAGAAGTATCTTCACTTTCAAAGGGGTATAATATTTTTTGAAAGCCTGTTGTAAGGTTTGTCGCGAGCACAAGCTGGCGTTTCTGCTCGCGCGCCTGTTGCAATTCTTTAAGAAGGGCCGTTTTCATGGCGCGCCTCAGTCGAGCTTTTCGACGAACACGGCAATCTTGCCGCCACAGGCGAGGCCGACTTCCCATGCTTCGTCATTGGAAACGCCGAATTCCAGCATTTTGGGCGCGCCCCTCTCCATAATGCCAAGGGCTTCCTGAATGACCGCCCCTTCGACGCATCCGCCACTGACGGAGCCGACCATTTTTCCGTCTTCATCGACAGCGAGCTGGCTGCCGGCCGGGCGAGGCGCGGATCCCCAGGTGCTGATAACGGTCGCGATAGCGACTTTTTTACCCTGATTTTTCCAGTCGAGAGCCTGGGCCAGAACATCATCGGCGGGGAGGGAGGCGGAGATATCGATCATGCGGCAAAACTCCTTTTTTCCTGAGAGGCTTCCAATGGCCGGGAGAGGGCGTCGGCCAGATCGCGAAGGCTGTTGAGATTATGCACGGTGCGGAACTGATCCACATGGGGCAGGATCGCCTTCACTCCCTTTGAGCGCGGCTCGAAGCCCTGATAACGCAGCAGCGGGTTCAGCCAGATAAGCTGGCGGCAGGATTTGTGAAGGCGCTCCATTTCCACGCCGAGGCCTTCTCCGGCATCGCGGTCCAACCCGTCAGAGATGAGCAGGACAATGGCCCCCTGACCCAGCACCCGGCGGGACCAGAATTTATTGAACTCCCGGATTGTTGCGCCGATCCGGGTTCCGCCGGACCAGTCTTCCACTTTCGCACCGACCACGCCAAGCGCCTCATCCACATCGCGGTATCGCATATAGCGGGTAATATTGGTCAGGCGGGTGCCAAAGACAAAGGTAAAAACGCGATCACGGTCATTGGTCAAGGCATGTATGAAATGCAGCAGCATCCGGCTGTATTGTGCCATGGAGCCAGAGATGTCGCACAGAATAACAAGCGGAGGATGCCGTGTTGCGCGGGATTTGAAACGCAGCGGGATGCTGGCGCCGCCGGTCTTCAGGCTGGCGCGCATACTGCGCCGCATATCAATATTTTTTCCATTCCTATCAATAATTTGACGACGTATCTTCACCTTTTTTATCGGCAAATGCAGGGTCGCCATCACGCGTTTGGCCTCTGCCATTTCCGCGCTGCTCATGCTTTCGAAATCCTTTGATTGCAACAGCTCGTTCTCGGAGGCGGTGAGGGTTGCATTTATTTCGATTTCTTCCTGCTCCGTTTCCGTTTCGTTATTTGAGGGTGAGGGAGCGAGGGCTTCTGACAGGCGGCGGCTTATCTCCTTCTGGTCCTCGCGCGGCGCGCTGTCAAGGAAGCTGGTCGGCAGCATCATATCCATCATCTTTTTGAGCAATTCGGGATTGCGCCAGAAGACATGAAAGGCCTGATCGAAAATTTCCCGCTGGTCCCGGCGATTGACAAAGACGGCATGCAGGGTCCAGTAGAAATCCTCCCGCCGCCGGATATCGGCGGTTTCAACGGCGCGCAATGCCTCGATCACCCGGCCGGGGCCGACCGGCAGACCGGCGCGGCGCAGGGTGCGGGCGAAATGCAGGATATTCTCCGCAAAGCTGCCGCCGGAAATGTCCCTATCGGTTGTCACGTGGTTTCCATTTCGCTATTGATCTTGCGAATGATCTCCGCCGCCTCGCTGCCCTGAATTTTGGCGATATCATCCTGATATTTCAACAGCACGCCGAGGGTATCATTTATGATATCGGGATCGAGGCTGATGATATCAAGCTCGGTCAGCGCATTGGCCCAGTCAAGGGTTTCGGCGACGCCCGGCAGTTTGAAGAGATTGGGGTCCTTACGCAGTTCTTGAACGAAGCGGACAATCTGTTCCGACAGGCGTTGCTCAACGCCCGGCAGCTTGCGGGCGATGATTTCCTTCTCCCGCGCGGCATTTGGGTAATCCACCCAGTGATAGAGGCAGCGGCGTTTCAGCGCATCATGTATTTCACGCGTCCGGTTGGAGGTGATGATGACAATCGGTGGCTCCTTGGCGCGAACGGTTCCAAATTCTGGGATGGTGATCTGAAAATCCGACAGCACCTCAAGAAGGAAGGCTTCGAAGGGTTCGTCTGTCCGGTCAAGTTCGTCAATCAGCAGGACCGGTGCGCCGCTTCCTGTCTCCTCCAGCGCTTTCAACAGCGGTCGTTTGATGAGGAAGCGTTCGGAAAAGATGTCACTGTCCAGCCGCTCCCGATTGGCGCTTTCCGTTGCTTCGGCCAGCCGGATTTCAATCATCTGCCGGGCATAATCCCATTCATAGACGGCAGAACCCACATCAAGGCCCTCATAGCATTGCAGACGGATCAGCGGTCGGTGAAGCTGTTCCGCCAGCACCTTGGCAATTTCCGTCTTGCCGACGCCTGCCTCTCCTTCCAGGAAAAGCGGGCGTCCCATTTTCAGCGCCAGGAAGAGAACAGTTGCCAGGCTGCGATCCGCCACATAATTGGCGGCTTGCAGCATTTCCTGAACAGCATCAATAGAGGGCGGCGGCGTATGTGTCATGGATGGAATATCTCTCGGTCTTGGCTGGTCAGACGGGCCATTATCACAATCGAAATTGTGAGTGAAGGGTAGAAAAAAGCAAAGGGGAAGTCAAAACTTCCCCTTTATTTTTCAGAATCGCGTGACGTCTATCCTGCCGCCTTGACCGCCCGCGCCGCCATGACGGAAACCAGATTGGCGCGATATTCGGCGGAGGCATGGATATCCGCATTCAGCGCCGCCGGATCGGTCTTGATGTTCGCCACCGCATCGGCGGAGAACTTGCTCGTGAGTGCCGCCTCCATCTCCTTCTGGCGGAAAACACAAGGCCCGGCGCCCGTCACCGCAACGCGGACGCCGGATGCCGTCTTGGCAACGAACACGCCGGTCAGGGCGAAGCGTGATGCCGGGTTCGGGAATTTGGCATAGCCCGCCTTCTCGGGGATGGGGAAAGTGACCTTGGTGATCAGTTCGCCTTCCTCCAGCGCCGTTTCGAAAAGATCGACGAAGAAATCCTCCGCCGCGATGCTGCGCTTATTGGTATGAACCGTCGCCCCAAGGCCAACAAGCGCCGCCGGATAATCCGCCGCTGGGTCATTATTGGCGATGGAGCCGCCGATGGTTCCCCGGTTGCGCACCTGCGGATCCCCGATCCCCGAGGCGAGATGCGCCAGTGCGGGCAGAGCCGATTTGACGTCTGCCGAGCTGGCGACATCGGCGTGGCGTGTCATGGCGCCGATGGTGATTTCCGAGCCGCTGACGCTGATCCCCTTGAGGTCTGCAATGGCGCCAAGATCGACCAGCTTGTCGGCCTGGGCGAGCCGCAGCTTCAGCGTTGGCAGCAGGGTTTGTCCGCCTGCGAGAAACCTGTCGTCCTCCCCCATGGCGGAGGCGGCTTCGCTGATCCCCGAAGGGCGGACATAATCGAATGAATACATTTTCTGTCCCTTCCTAATTGCTGTTGAGGGCGCGCCAGACCTTTTCGGGCGTCGCCGGCATATCAATATCCTTGCCGAGTGCGTTGACGATGGCATTCATCAGNGCCGCCGGNGCGGCAATGGCCCCGGCCTCCCCGCANCCCTTGACGCCGAGCGGATTGCTGGGGCAGGGGGTGTTGGTGGTNGCAATNCGGAAGNTCGGCAGNTCATCAGCCCGTGGCATGCAGTAATCCATGTAGGANCCGGTCAGAAGCTGGCCGCTATCCTCATCATAGACCACGCCTTCAAGNAGCGCCTGACCGATGCCTTGCGCAACACCGCCATGNACCTGACCTTCGACNATCATCGGATTNATGACNTTGCCAAAATCATCGGCCGCCGCCCAATCGACGATATCCACAATNCCCGTCGCGGGATCAATTTCCACTTCGGCAATATGGGTGCCCGCCGGAAATGTGAAGTTGAGNGGATCATAGAAGGCNGTTTCCGCCATGCCCGGTTCCAGATCGGCCGGATAATTATGCGGNACATAGGCGGCNAAGGCGATTTCNCCCATGCTGAGCTTTTTGTCTGTNCCNGCAACGGTAAAGACACCATGCTCATGCTCGATATCCTCAACCGAGGCTTCCATGAGATGGGCNGCGATCTTCTTNGATTTCTCNACGATCTTGTCCACNGCCTTNANNATGGCNGAGCCGCCNACTGCGAGNGAGCGNGAGCCATAGGTGCCCATGCCNAAGGGAACCTTGCTGGTNTCNCCATGCACNACTTCCACCTGNTCGATGGGAACGCCNAGCTTGTCGGAGATAATCTGCGCGAANGTCGTCTCATGNCCCTGACCATGGCTGTGACTGCCGGTAAAGACCGTCACGCTGCCGGTNGGGTTNAAGCGNACCTCCGCCGATTCCCAAAGGCCGACACCCGCNCCGAGNGAGCCNACNGCCGCNGAGGGGGCAATGCCGCAGGCCTCGATATAGGCGGCGACNCCNATNCCNCGNTTTTTACCATCGGCCTCGGATTTTGCCTTGCGGGNGGCGAAACCGCNGTAATCGATCATCTCCTTCGCCATATTCATNGCGAGGGGNTAATCCCCNGAATCATAGGTCATGATGACCGGTGTCTGATAAGGGTAGGCATCCGGNTGGATGAAGTTTTTGAGACGGAATTCCGTCGGATCCATCTTCAGATCCCGCGCCGCCGTATCCATCATGCGCTCCACNACATAAGTGGCCTCCGGCCGACCCGCGCCGCGATAGGCATCGACNGGCGTCGTATTGGTGAANCCGGCCTGNACCTCGCAATAAATGCTCGGGATTTTATACTGCCCGCTCAGCAGCGTTCCATAAAGATAGGTCGGAACCGCNCTGGCGAANGTGGAGAGATAGGCNCCCATATTGGCCTTGGTGGAGACNCGGAAGGCGAGGATTTTNCCGTCCGCATCGGTTGCGAGTTCCGCATGGGTGACATGATCCCNTCCATGNGCATCGGTGAGGAAGGCTTCGCTGCGGTCCGATGTCCATTTNACCGGGCGGTTNATCTTGCGCGCCGCCCAGATGGTCGTGGTCTCTTCCGCATANACGAAAATCTTGCTGCCGAANCCACCNCCCACATCGGGGGCGACNACACGCAGCTTATGNTCCGGCGCGATGCCGAGNAAGGCAGACATGATNAGNCGNGCCACATGCGGGTTCTGGCTGGTGGTGTAAAGTGTNANNTCGTCACTNCCCATGTCATANTCCCCGAGGGCCGCCCGNGGCTCCATCGGGTTGGGAGAGAGACGGTTGTTCACCAGATCGAGTTTGGAGACATGCGCCGCTTTTGCAAANGCCGCATCGACCGCCGCCTTGTCGCCAAGNTCCCANTCATAACAAAGGTTTCCNGGTGCTTCTTCATGCACCTGNGGNGCNCCNGGGGCGAGNGCCTTCGCGATATTGGTNACGGGGNTCAGAANCTCGTANTCCACCTCGATCAGCTCTGCGGCGTCCTTGGCCTGCTGCAGGCTTTCGGCAATCACGAAGGCNACCTGNTCGCCNACATGGCGAACGGCATCGACAGCGAGNCTGTTATGGGGNGGAGCTTTGTGGGGAGAACCGTCCTTGCTGGTGATGGCCCAGCCGCANATNAGCCCNCCGATNCNGTCNGCNGNCATATCCGCNCCGGTNAANATATCCACCACGCCGGGNGCTGCTTTCGCCGCCGCAAGGTCNATCTTTTTGATTTTGGCAAAGGCATGGGGNGAGCGGAGGAAATATCCNTAGGCCTGTCCGGGCCGGTTCATNTCATCAAGATANCGNCCCTTGCCNGTAATGAANCGATGGTCTTCTTTGCGCTTAACCGATGCGCCAATCCCGTTTTCGTATGTCATGTCTCACCCTCCCATATTCTCCGCGCCAGTTTTGACNGATTTGACGATGTTATGNTANCCGGTACAGCGGCAGATATTGCCTTCCAGCTCCGTCCGGATCGTCTCTTCGGAGGGGTTGGGATTGCGGTTGACNATGCCAACGGCGCTCATGATCATGCCGGGGGTACAGAAACCGCATTGCAGGCCATGATTTTCCCGGAAAGCAGCCTGCATGGGNTGCANCTCTCCATTTTTGGCAAGGCCTTCAATGGTGGTCACTTCCGCNCCGNCAGCCTGNANGGCCAGCATAGTGCAGGATTTGATNCTGTCACCATTGACATGCACCGTGCAGGCGCCGCACTGGCTGGTGTCGCAGCCGACATGGGTGCCGGTCAGGCGCAGATTNTCACGGATAAACTGAACGAGCAATGTGTTGGGCGCAACATCGGCGCTAACCTGTTTCCCGTTCACCGTCATCGAAACGGTTGTCATATGATCTACCTCCCTTGATCTTACGAATTTGCAATAAATATTGACTTGATACTGTCCCTGTTGACTTTGTAATTCTCTCTATAAGGGTTCCCTGTGATGTAGTGCGCCGTGGGGAGCAGAAAAGATATCAAATCCTCCCTCAGTCGCGCGCGAGAAAATAGAGAATGGCCGCCGCAATGACGCCCAGCGGAATAAGGATACCAGGACGCATCCAGCCGGGGGACGGGGCTTTGGCTGCAGGCGGGGCCTCGCTCGCTGAGCGGTCACTTTCGGGCACAGAGGTTTGTGCCGGTGCGGCAGAGTGCGCGTCAGCAGCCGAATGCGGATCGGCAGTCTCCGTCTCGGGCGTTGCGCCCGAGCTTTCTGCACTTACCAGTTCGTTGAATTTTGCAAAAAACTCGCCCGCCAGCTTTTTGGCTGTTCCGTCAATCAGGCGGGAGCCGATCTGCGCCATCTTGCCGCCGACGGACGCATTGACGTCATAGCTGAGCAGGGTCCCTTCCGGCGCTTCTGTAAGTTTGATGTCGGCGCCACCCTTGCCGAAACCTGCCGCGCCGCCCTTGCCCTCACCGGTGATGGTATAGCCGTTGGGCGCATCAATATTGCTGAGCGTGACATTACCCTTGAAGTTTGCGGAAACGGGCCCGACCTTGACTTTCACCGTTGCGGTGAATTCCGTGTCGCTCAGTTTTTCAACGGATTGACAGCCGGGAATGCATTCTTTCAGGATTTCCGGATCATTGAGGGCGTGCCAGACCTTATCGCGCGGTGCGTGGATAAGTTCTTCGCCGGTCATTTGCATGATCTTGCTCCCCGCCATGTCTTTTATAGTAATTCCAGCCTACTCCAATTGCGGCGGCGAGGGCAAGCAGGTTAATGAGATGACAACGCCATGTTGCCGGTTTTCGTCTGATTTTATAGAGACGTTTAAGGGCTGATTAACCATTCCGCCTTACCTTGTTCCAGTCCGAGACAAGGAGAATGACTTTCATGCGTCCCGCTGCGAGATCCACTTTTGATATATTGCATTGGCTGGCAGCACAGGACTGGCCACGGGGGCGTGTCGATGAGCCTGCCCATATGATCCGGCTTCTCTATCTGGCGCAGGCGCTGTATGCGGCTGGACACAAGCAGCGCAAACTGATGCCGGCCACGTTTCTGGCGACAGCGGCCGGACCGATGGAACCGGATATTTATATTGCGCTTGAAAATGGTCTGAAGCTGACAAAGGCCCTTGAACCCTCAACAGAGGTGGAAAATTTCCTGATTTCTTTTCATAAGGTTTTTCGCGATTTCGCAAAAGTGGAGCTTGATCTCCTGTTTGCCCGCGACAGTGCGTTGCGCGCTGCGATGGCCCGTGGACGGAATGCGGAAATCACGCTCGCAGATATGGCGAGTGCTTATGTAAAAGGTATTCCGGCGCCCTCCGGCAATACGCAATCCTTGATGCCGGGACTGAATGCCGCGGGACGATCGGATATTGATGCGGCGCCAAATGCGAAACAGGAGGTCCGCTTTACCGCCGATGGCCGCTCCGTCACCCGATGGATGCCTAAAAAGCGAATCATCAGCCGGGACTTGCCCGCCTTGAACTGAACGCCCCGTTCTATTGCAGGAAGCGATAGAAAAAGATCACTAGCCCGCCCAGCACCGCAACGATGATGGTTACCGCCGTACTGGAGGCCGTTGTTCGCGCCATGATCCGCCCGTTCCCATGGGTGAGGGTGAAGGCGCAGATCACGCGGGAGACGATCCCTTGTGCAATGCCAAGCAGCCAGGTCCAGAAAGCCCCGATGAGGCGGCCAAGCCAGAGGGCAAGTCTTTTAAGCCCGACGCGATAGACCCAGTCAAAATCAAGAATGACCGAGCGTCGCTCCATCGGATAGAGGCCGTAGCGGAGCAGGAGCACAAACGCCGCCAGCGCAAAGACCAGAAGCTGAACCGCCGTCATGACATGGCCGAAGGAATAGGGGTTATAGACCGGCTCATAGGGCAGCATCTTGAACATCAGGTTCGGGAAAACGCCCAGCCCGATGCAGAAAAAGGCGGCAAAGCCCATGGCGATCAGCATATTGAGCGGCGCTTCCTTTACCCGCAGGCCACGATCTTTTGCAAAGAAGGTGAAGAAGGGCACCTTGAGACCGGCATGGTCCATGATCCCCGCCCGAACAAAGAGCAGCAGCAGCCAAAGCCCGAACAGTCCTTGTTCCACGGCGGCGGAGGAGATCATCGCCTTGGAGATAAATCCGCCCGTCAACGGGAAGCCGGCGATGGAAAGCGCGCCGATAAGGCAGAATATCATCGTGACGGGCATGGAGCGGAACAGCCCGCCAAGTTCGGAGGCGCGGGTTGTTCCGGTGCGATAAAGCACGGCCCCCATGCACATGAACAAGAGGCTTTTATACATGATATGGACGAAAGCATGGGCGGCGGTGCCATTTAGCGCCAGCTCCGTCCCGACTCCGACGCCGATGACCATAAAGCCGAGCTGGCTGTTGAGCGAATAGGCCAGCACTTTCCGGAGGTCATTTTCCAGAACGATATAGATGATCGGGAAAATCGTCATGACAAGGCCGATGGGGATCAGGATATCGGTGCCGGGGAAGGCGCGCGCCAGGGCATAGATGGCCAGTTTCGTTGTAAAGGCGGAGAGGATCACCGTGCCTGTCACTGTCGCCTGCGGATAGGCATCCTGGACCCAATTATGCAGGAAGGGAAAGGCGCTTTTAATGCCAAAGGCAATCAGGATCAGCGCGCCCGCCATACTGCTGAGGCCGATATAGCCAAACTCGACATTTCCGGTTTCCTGGTAGTAGAGAATGATCCCGCCCAGCAGGATAACGCCGGAGGAGACCTGAATGATCAGATAGCGCATCCCTGCCTTGTAGGAGGCTTCCGTCCGGCTCGCCCAGATCAGGAAGACCGAGGAAATGGCCGTCAGTTCCCAGAAGACAAAGAGGGTGATCATATCGCCCGCAAACACCGCCCCGATGGCGGACCCGATATAGATCATGGCTGTCAGTTGCTGCACGGTATCTTTTACATGCAGGGCATAGATCATGCCCATCAGCCCGGCAAGGGCGAAGACAGTACCAAAGATACGGGCGAGCGGATCAATCCGCGTCACCTCAATCGCCATGCCGAGAAATTCGTAATGTCCCCAGCTTCCAAGGCCGAGCGTGTATATCTGCACAAGGGCGAGGACTGGCAGGGCAAGCGTCAGCAGGGAGCGGATAAACCCGCTGGTCAGCGGTATCAGAAACGCGCCGAGGATAACAATAATGCCGGGATTAAGACCTTCAATCATAGTAATTCTCATCCCGCATCAGAAGATTGCGCAGACCCATGGCGATGAAGATAAACAGCACATATCCAATGGCGCCGTAAAACCCGTAGTAATGCTCGATATTTTCAAGACCGAATTCGGCATGCTTGTCATAGAATGCCATGAACAAGTCGTAGAGTGCCGGGATCAGCAATATCGATGCAACAATCATCACGCCCTTGTAGAGCCTGTCGATATGTGCCGGATTATCCAGCCAGTAGGTTTTTTCTTCATCCGTTTTTGACATCTTTTCCCTCCCTAGGGTGTCAAAATGGGTTCAATCAGCCTGAATATCGGATCGGCCAGGAAGAACAGCACGACACAGGCGCCCGCGGTAATGACGGGCGGCAAGACGCAGAACAACGGGGCTTCCTGAACATTTTTCCAGCTGAAACGGGATGTCTCGTGACCAGGCGCAATCAGCGCCTCCCGCGTGCCGGGCGGGGCAAAAAAGAAGCCACGCACCACGATCGGCAGCAGATAGGCGATATTGAGCAGGGAGCTGACAAGCAGCACAACCATCAGGATCACTTCATCCGCATCGGCGGCACCGACCATCAGGTAAAATTTGCTCCAGCTACCGCCGAGGGGGGGCAGACCGATAATACTGAGAGAGCCGATCAGGAAGGCAATAAAAGTAATCGGCATCTTGCGCCCGAGCCCTTGCATATCACTGATTTCCGTCTTGTGAACGGCGGTGTAGATGGCGCCAGCGCAAAAGAAAAGGGTGATCTTGCCGAAAGCATGCATGACGATCTGCAGGGCGCCGCCCGCCACGGCCATGGAAGTCGCCATGGAGGCGCCGAGCACAACATAGGCGAGCTGGCTGATGGTGGAATAGGCGAGCCGGGCTTTCAGATTGTCTTTCGTCAGCGCAACGACGGAGGCCGCAACCAGCGTGTAGGCGGCAATCCAGGTTAGCCAGCCCGATGCGCCGGTCTCCGCAAGGAAGTCAATGCCGAAGATATAAATGACGACCTTCAGTACCGCAAAAACACCGGCCTTGACGACGGCCACGGCGTGCAGCAGGGCACTCACCGGTGTCGGGGCGACCATGGCGGCGGGTAGCCAGCGATGGATGGGCATCAGGGCGGCCTTGCCGATCCCATACATGAAGAGGAACAGCAGCACCGTGGCAACGCCCGCGCTGGCATAGCCGGACAGAATGCCGCCTTTCACGAAATCAAGCGTTCCCGTCAGCATATAAGTCCAAATGATGGCGGGCAGCAGCAAGCCGATGGACGTGCCGATCAGGATGCCGAGATAGATACGCCCGCCTTTCAGGGCCGCTGCATTCATCTTGTGCGTGACCAGAGGATAGGTCGATAGGGTCAGTACTTCATAAAAAATGAACAGCGTCAGAAGGTTACCGGAGAAGGCGATGCCCATGGTGGCCGAAATGGCAATGGCGAAACAGACGTAGAAGCCCGTCTGGCGGGGTTCGTTATTGCCGCGCATATAGCCAATGGAATAGACCGAATTGATGATCCAGAGCGAGGAGGCGACCATGGCGAAGGTCATGCCAAGGGGCTCGACTTTGAGCGCGAGGGTTATGCCCGGCATAACTTCAAGCAATGTGACGGCCGGAGTGAGACCATTCAGCACATGGGGCAGAATGCTGAAGACATTGAGGCAGAGCAGAACGGCCGTGACCAGCGTAACGCCCTCGCGGACATTGGGTGCCTTCGAGGCGAGGGCAATGCCGATCATGCCGACAAGCGGGATGATCAGGGACAGGAGGAGATGGGTTTCAGGAGTAAACATCGCTCACGCTCCTCCCGTCAGAAAGGCGGCGGCCGCTTTGGCTATGCCGACGCTGAAGCTTGTCTCTACCCCGAAATAGAAGCTGCCAAGGATGAAAATCCACGTTGGAACCAGCAGGGAGAGCGGCGCTTCTTTACGCACGGCGTCATCGGGGGGATCACGGAAATAAGCGACCTCGACAATACGCCAGATATAGATGACAGCAAGCAGGCTGGAGATCATCAGCAGAGCAATAAGGCTGTAGCCGATAAAATCTCCCCGTTCGAACGCCGCGCTGACCAGATACCATTTGCTGATAAAACCCGGCGTTAGCGGCACGCCGATCAGGCCAAGGCCGCCCAGTACGAAGCCGAAAGTAGTGATCGGCATGCGGCGACCGATTCCGTCCAGATCCTTGAGCCAGGCGGAGCCAACAACGAAGAACATGCAGCCAACCGACAGGAACAGGCCGGTCTTGACAATGGCATGGTTAAAAATATGCACAATCGTTGCGGTCAGGCCCGCTTCACTGGCGAGCGCGATGCCGAGAGTAAGGTAGCCAAGTTGCGCCACACTGGAATAGGCGAGGATACGCTTCACATTGGTCTGAAAGATGGCAACAATGGACATGGAGAGGAACCCGGCGACCGCCAGCGGCATCAGGAAATCCGTCAACGCAAGATCACCGAAGGCAAAGTCCGGGCCAAAAACCGTATAGATGAATCGGATCAGCAGATACACCGATACTTTCGTGGCCGTTCCGGCAAAAAAAGCGGTAACGATGCTGGGCGCGAAAGTATATCCGTTTGGCAGCCAGACATGGAACGGAAACAGGGCGAGCTTGATGCAGATGCCCATGACGATGAAACCGACAGCCGCCAGAACCGGCGGGGTCCCCGCAATATCGGCAAAGCGTGTGGCGATATCTGCAATATTGAGCGTTCCCGTCATCAGATAGATGAGACCAACGCCGATCAGATAGAATGTCGCCCCGATGGTGCCGATGATAAGATACTGAAAGGCAGCGGTCAGCGCGCGCCGGTCGTTCCGCGCCCCCATGGCGATCAGCGCATAGGAGGAAAGCGACATCACTTCCAGGAAGACGAAGATGTTGAACGCGTCCCCCGTGATACAAATGCCGAGCATGCCGGTCAGGGCCAGCAGATAGGCGGCAAAAAACAGGCCAAGCTGTTCAGGGCGGGTTTCCCGGGCAATGCTTTCCCGCGCAAAGAGCAGGACGCCGGTGCTGATACCGCTGATCAGGATCAGCATGAAGGCGCTCAGCAGATCTACCACATACTCAATGCCCCATGGAGGGGCCCAGCCGCCGAGGTGATAGGAAATTGTCCCTCCGTCAAGGACCTGCACCATCAACTCGATGCTCAGGTAAAAGCTGAAGGCACTGATAATGGTTGTCAGCAGCCATGGCAACACGGTGCCGCGAAACAGCGCGCAGACCGGCGCGGCCAGCAGCGGCAAGAGGACGACAAGGATCGGAAACTGGGAACTCCACGCACTCATCTCAGTCCTTTGCCTCCATCTCGAGGATGTCGTCCTCTTCAATCGTGCCATAGGCCTCGCGAATACGGACAACCAGAGAGAGGCCGAGTGCCGTTGTCGCCACGCCCACGACAATGGCCGTCAGGATCAGCACATGGGGCAGGGGGTTGGAATAAAAAACCTCGGTCCCCGGCGGGATATCCTCCACCACGATCGGGGCCGTGCCGCCACTGATCTTGCCCATGCTGATATAAAAAAGAAAAACGGAAATTTGAAAAAGCGACAGGCCGATCATCTTCTTGACGAGGTTGGAACGGCTCATCACCGTATAAAGCCCCACCATCAGCAGGATGACAAAAACCCAATAGTTGAAAAGGCCAAGGATCATTGGTTCTTCTCCTGCTCTGCCTGCTGCGAAATCAGCAGATCGGCGCGGCCGACAAAAGCATAGAATATGGCGAGCATGGCCGCCGTCACCGTGATGCCGACGCCGAGTTCGACCAGCAGGATGCCGAGATGCTGTCCGGCAACCGGATCACTTGAAAGGACATTATAATCAAGGAAGTTCGCGCCGAGCAGCATGCCCGCCACCCCGACACCCCCATATAGCAGCACGCCAATGGAAATGAGGAACAGGATCGCCTTTTCATTGATGACTGATCGGGCGAAGTCCAGCCCGAAGACAAGAGCATAAAGGATAATGCCGGCGGCAAAGATAACACCGGCCTGAAAGCCGCCGCCGGGGCCGAAATCCCCATGAAACTGTACGTAAAGCCCGAACAGGAAGATGAAGGGAACCAGCAGCTTCGCGATCACGTGGGGAATGAGATCATGGGCGCTGCCGAGCCCGCTGAGGCTGCCGCCAAGGCCATCGCGCAGCAGGACCATATCGCTGTCGGCATCGCCTTTGCGCCGTCGCTGCTGCCGCAGGATGAGGAGTACGGCTATACCGGCAGTGAAAATGACTGTTACCTCTCCGAAGGTATCATATCCGCGATAGCTCGCCAGGACCGAGGCAACCATGTTGGGGATGCCGATTTCCGTCGGGCTGACATGAACGTAGCGCGGCGCGACATGGGTGTGAACCGGATTGTCAGCGGCGCCGAAAGGCGGCATGTCGAACGTCGCGAAGATCAGCGCGGCGCCGACGGCAAGACAAATCAGCAGCGGAACGGGAGCAAATTTTGGCCGCTCCTTTTCTTGGGCGCCGACGAGGGCCAGCGTACCAATATAGAGAACCGTGCTGATGCCCGCACCGACAGCGGATTCAGTGAAGGCAACGTCAACCGCATCCAGACTGATAAAGATCAGCGCCATGGTAAAGCTGACAATGCCAAGCAGCATGGTCGCGACAAACAGATTGCGGACCATCAGAACAGTTACGGCCCCGGCAATCAGCAGCAGCATCAGAAAGATATCGACAAAGGCAGCTATTGTCCCGTTCCCCTCTGGTTAATGGTGGTGTTACGCGTCCTCGTCTTCGAAGCCGTCCAGTTTGGGTTTCAGCCCCGCCACGAAGCTGGCCTGAGCCAGCGCATAGGAGGCTGTCGGACTTGTGAAGAAAATGAAAATGACGATCATGAGAAGTTTGGCTGTCACAAGGGTAAATCCGCTTTGCAGGGCCATGCCAAAAAAGATGAATGCTGTCGCCAGGGTATCGGCCATGCCGCCTGCATGAATGCGAGTGTACAGATCGGGAAGACGCAACAGTCCGAGGCCGGTAATCAGCAGCATCAGGCCGCCCGCGAGCAGCAGAATCCACGTCGCGATGTCAAGGGCAAGATCAATCATGGATTATCCACCGGCTTTGACAGTGTCCCGCGCAAGGTGCCGAACTTGAAATATTTCAGCACGGCGAGAGTGCCGATGAAATTGACAAGGGCGTAGACCAGCGCCAGGTCGAGAAAATCCGGACGACCGCTCATAAAGCCCATTACGCCAATCAGCAGAACCGTTTTGGTGCCGATGGCGTTGGCGGAAAGAATGCGGTCATAGGACGTCGGCCCCAAGATGGCGCGTACAAGGGCGAGCGCAATGCTGACCAGAATGGCAATGGCGGTGATGGCGTAAATCATGCTCATAAATGCTCCTCCATGACCTTGGTGACGCGGCGGTCCATATCCCCGGCCTTGACGCCTTCGGCGGAGCCGACCGTCAGGGCGTGGACCAATACACGGTCTCCGTCCAGATCAACAGTGACGGTCCCCGGCGTCAATGTGATGGAATTGGCGTAGATGACTTTGCCAAGGTCGGATTTCTGGCTGGCCGTCACCGTAAACATGCTGGGGCGCAGATGGGACTTCGGGGAAAGAATGCATTTCGCGACATCGAGGTTAGCCTTGAAAATCTCGGCCATCAGCCAGCCCCAGTAGGGGATAATGCGCGGTCCGAGGTGGAGAGGCTGCCCCTCATGATCCACCACATCCATCCGATGAGCGATCAGGGCGGATAAAAGACAGGAAAACACACCAAGCCCGGTAACCAGAGGCGTATAATGCCCGGACAGCAATAGCCACACGGCCAGTAGTACAAAAAATAGACTAACGGTTCTTATCAACGCCCTGATTTTCCTGTTGTCGGCATGGTTATTATGTTGGAGGGACCCTGAACCCTCGGCTCAAAGCCGTCGGCACGTATATGCCACGGGATGAAGGCGGCCGCAAGTATCAACCGCAATTTCACAAAAGGGTGAAGCGGCCGTCAGTCGGTCGTCAATATTGATTATCGCTCCGAATACTGGAAGATACGGCGGATACAACCAATTCGAATATTGAAATTTTACTTAATATTATGTTAAACTGTCTGTCTGGCAAAGCGTTGGGAGACGTTTTGTAAGTTCGGGAGTAATATATGACAGCCAAAATTGAACAACTGAGGAGTAAGCAGGAAAGCACGAAATCGAACGAGTCCCCGGAAACAACCTTTGAAATGACAGGACGTGTTAAATGGTTCAACACGGTCAAGGGTTTCGGTTTTCTGACACCGAATAACGAACCGGGCGATATCTTTCTGCATCTTTCCTGCTTGCGTGAATCAGGCCATGAATATGTGGCCGAGGGAGTGAGTATAACCTGTGTGGTTGTCCGCCGCTCCAAAGGGTTACAGGCGATCAAGGTTCTTGATATCGATACATCCACGGCCGTGCCTTTTGAGCCGAGAGTGCCCGAGAAGAACAATGTCACCACCCATCCTGCCGTGCAGCCGCAAGGTGATTTCGTCGAGGTCGAGGTGAAATGGTTCGATCCGGTGAAGGGATACGGCTTCCTGACGCGTGGCGAGGGAACGCAGGATATATTCGTGCATATGGAAACGTTACGCCGGGAAGGCATTTTACCTATTCAGGCGGGACAGCGGTTGCGGGTGCGTATTGGCGACAGCGCCAAAGGCCCGCAGGTGGCGGAGATTGAACGTCCGGCCGGATAAGCCGGACGCTCCCTGTTGTGGTTTCGGGTGAACGGCGTCGTCAGTCGATGATAACGGCGTAGTCGCTGGCCGGTTTTGCTTCCCGGATAAGCCCCTGTTCCATCAGAAACGCAGCGAAACGGTCATATCTTCCCCTGTCCAGGGCGGCGGGGCGGAGGGCAAACCTTGGCAATGTCGCCGCAAAGGATCGACGGTTCAGTTCATCATCCAATGCCTTGTTGTGTTCGATAAACAGCTTCCAGCTTTCTTCGGGATGATTGACAAGATATTGCACCGCCTGCTCCAGCGCATCGACAAAGGGCTTCAGCCGGGCATCTTCCAGCTTGTCGCTGTTGGCGACAAGGATCAGCTCGTCATAAGCGGGAACGCCCTCTTCTTCGGGATAGAAAGCCCGGCCGGGACGTTCCTCTATATCCATTTGGTTCAACTCAAAATTGCGAAACGCGCCAATCACCGCATCAACCTGTCCGGCGAGAAGGCTGGGGGAGAGCGAGAAATTCACATTGATCAGTGTTACATCGTCGGTGGTGATGCCATGAGGCTCCAGCATCTTGCTGAGCAGGGCCGTTTCGAACCCGCCAATGGAATAGCCGATCTTGCGGCCTTTAAGATCAGAAAGTGATTTGATCGGCCCGTCTTCCAGTACAACCAGGCTATTGAGCGGTGTTGCCACCAGCGTTGCAATACGTTTCAGCGGCAGCCCGGCATCGACCTGCATATGCAGCTGTGGCTGATAGGTAATGGCAAGATCGGCCTTGCCTGCGGCGACGAGCTTGGGCGGATCATTGGGATCAGCTGGAGCAATCATTTCCACCTCAAGGCCATGATCCTTGAAATAGCCCATCTCCTCGGCAATGATCAGCGTTGCATGATCTGGATTGACAAACCAGTCGAGCAGGACCGTCAGCTTTTCAGCAGCGGCGGCTGTGCCAGCACCCTGTATCAGGCCGGCCAGGACAAAAGGGATAAGAAAGCGTTTCATTTATGTCTCCGTCGATTGGGAAGATTGATGTTGCGGAAAAGAGAAATCGGCCCGCGGGGCAAGCCATGGAAGAGCCAGCCGAAGGCCATGATCAATCAGGAAATATAACGCAAGCGCCATGAACGTGAGGGTAAGCAGGCTCGCGAACATAAGATCCGTCTGCACACGGGCATTGGCATGCAGCATTAGGTAGCCAAGACCGGAAGAGGCGCCGACCCATTCGCCGACCACCGCGCCAATCGGGGCGATGGCGGCGGCGACGCGTATTCCGGACGCGAGGGACGGCAGGGCAAAAGGGATTTTGATATAGCGGTAAAGCCGGACAAGGCGCAGGAAACGACCCTTCGGTCCGGATTGTTGTAAGAGGGTGGCGAGATTCGTCCAGGCCGGGTCCGTGCGGTTCAATCCGTCGAGAAATCCGACGGTTACGGGAAAATAGATGATCAGCAAACTCATAACGATTTTCGGCGCCATGCCATAGCCGAGCCAGAGGACCAGCAGCGGGGCAATGGCGAAGACGGGGATCGCCTGGCTGGCGATCAGGAGCGGGAACACCCACTGTTTGACAGGCCGATAGGCTGAGATCAGCAGTGCCGATATCATCCCGAAAAGGACGCCGAGAAACAGCCCCGAAAGAATTTCAATGCCTGTCGTCAGCGCATTTTCCGCAATCAGCGCGGCATGGGTTACAAGCGCTTTGCCCACCACCAGCGGGGCGGGCAGAATGAATTTTGGCAATGAAAATACCGTTGTAATTACAGCCCAAAGGCAGATCAGCCCGGCAATGGTTATGAGGGGGCGAAAAAGGCGCATATCAGCCTCCCTCGCTTACTGCGAGAGCGGACATGATGGCGGAATAATGCCGTTTTAGCTCGTCGTTCGTGGGATTGC
Source organism: Sneathiella sp. (assembly GCF_002694385.1). Taxonomy (GTDB): domain Bacteria; phylum Pseudomonadota; class Alphaproteobacteria; order Sneathiellales; family Sneathiellaceae; genus Sneathiella. The sequence continues at coordinate 3,459 of NZ_NZMB01000013.1, read as the reverse complement.
GCGGAATCTTCCCTGTCGGTCGGATCGGATCCGAAAGCTGCGCCGGTTGGCCGGAGAGAACATAAATATCATGGCCGATGCGGAGGGCTTCCATCGGGTCATGTGTGATCAGCAACACGGTTCTGTTGGCGAGTAGGCGGGCGGCAAGCGCTTGCAAATGGTACTTCGTAATGGCGTCAAGCGCTGAGAATGGCTCGTCCATCAGAACGACCGGTGAGTCTTCCATCAGCGTCCGGGCTAGGGCGACCCTCTGCCGCATACCGCCGGACAGGGTGTCCGGCCTGGTATTTCGCCATTTTTCGAGACCGACACGGGATAACAGCGTATCGGCCCGGGCCAGATCAGGCACCTCCCCGCGTAGCCGGGCGCCGATCAGCAGATTGTCCCGCACGCGTGCCCAGGGAAGCAGCAGGTCCCGTTGGTCCATATAGGACAAGCGTCCGGTCAGAGGCTGACCATCACTGGTTTCGAGAAAACTTTCAGATGGTATCGGAAGAAATCCTGCTATTATTCTGAGAATGCTGGTTTTTCCGACGCCACTTGGGCCAAGAAGGCAGGTGATGCGTCCCGGCGGAAGCGTGAGATCCAGATTCCGCAGCAGCAGATCACCGTCGAAGGCGAGCGAGCTCAGTCGAAGCCGTAGCCCGACAGAGGAAATGTCTGTTTCCGCAAACGGGATAGAAGCGGATTCCGCAGTATCGGAACTGGCTGGATAGTCAGGGTCCATTGATCTCTCGTTCCTACGCAGGTATTAACCTGATCAGGTGTCGGGGTCGTCCCATCAATGGAACCTCTCAGCCGTCGCGGCTCCCCCCGAGGAAGCTTCACTATAAGGATTTAATGCTGAGGAGCAAAGGATAATCTGGAAATGCCGGGATCGTTGCGTGGATATAAGGATGGTTTGTTTAAACTGGCGGGTGTTTTACTCCTGCTTTGTGTTGCGCTGGCATCTGCGCGCGCCATGGAGACAGAGCCGCTTTTGATCCGAACCGGTGATCGGTTGATTGAATTACAGATTGAACTTGCCGATGAGCCGGACATGCGAAGCAAAGGCTTGATGCATCGTACATATCTGCCGCCTATGCAGGGCATGCTGTTTGATTTCGCGGCCGCGGGCCTCGTCAGCATGTGGATGAAGAATACAGAAATTCCCCTCGACATGTTCTTTGTGGATAGGCAGGGAAAAATTCTTTACATTAAGGAGGAGGCTCAGCCTCACTCGCTTGATCATATCACCTTTGACGGCCCCGTCCACGCGGTGCTGGAGGTGAATGGCGGCTTTGCGAGACAATTTGACGTACGGGTGGGGGATGTCATGATCCACCGCCTTTTTGATAATGAGTAACACCGGAATAATAATGAAGAAGCAAGACACCGGAGAATTCATCATCCCGGATGGATTTGAACGAAGTGACGGACAGGCCCCATTCGGGTCTCATTCCGGGCCCTACTATCAGAAAATTACCAGCGAAAACAAACTGATTCGGGCACTTCATGTGAAGCCGTATCATCTGAACAGCATGCGGTTTCTCCATGGCGGAATGCTGATGACCTTTGCCGATGCGGCAATGGCGTCTGTCATCATTCACGAAACGGATCGGCCCTGCGTCACGCTTAAGATGAATTCGGAATTTCTATCGGCGGCCCTGGAGGGGGATTGGATCGAAGCGCATGTCGATATTGTCCGCACGACGAAGACCATTGCATTTGCAAGGGGTGGTCTCATGGTTCGGGGAAAAATGATATTCAAATGCGATGGCGTTTTTCACTTTGTCCGTAAGAAAAGCTGAGTTTATTCTGGCAGGCTAGCTTATTTCCGGCTTGCGGGGCCGGACATCATGGTATAGATCATCAAGGCATGTCGGGGCGTAGCACAGCCTGGTAGTGCGCTCGCTTTGGGAGCGAGAGGTCGCAAGTTCGAATCTTGCCGCCCCGACCACCGGAAAGTTATGTCAATCAATGAATTGAGGGACCTTTTTCATCCTCTATCCGGTTTCCCCAGAAAAGTGCGGTTAAAAGATTCTCTCAATCCCTCCTTTCGATTGCCCGATTGTGAAAATTCCCTAAAATGAATGGCGAATTGTTCATGACGGAGAAAACCGCCGATGACGCTATATTTACTTGATCGCATATTTCTTTCCGTGCGCGCCGCCGCTGTATTGCTGCTTCTTATGGCCGCGCCCGCCTGGGCGGATACCCCGTCCTTCAGCGGCCTGAAACCAGCGGTCCCACAACCGGATGCGGCGACGCTGAAGCCCGGCCTGGCGGTGACTTACTATGGCGTGGAAGTCAACAGCCTCAGGAAGCTGGAAGAAAACATGGATTATATGGATGGCACGCCGGGGACGCCTATTCCGATGCTGAATTATCAGGTCGGCGCAGGCAATGTCCTGACTTCCAATAGCAACGACATGGTGGGCGCAGACATTAAGGGCTTTATCCATCTGAAGAACCCCGGCCGGTATATGTTCATGGTGCATTCCAATGACGGGGTTCGGCTGACCATCGGGGAGAAGATGCTGTTTGAAGACCCGGATGTACACGCCGACCGGTTTTCCGATGAAATAATTGTTGAGATTTCGGAACCGGGCTGGTATCCGATCCACATTCTGTATTTCGAGAAGAAAAACACCTCGACACTGGAACTTTACTGGGAAGCGCCGGGATTTGGCGATATGGATTATGTCCCTGAAGAAGTCTTCGGTCATATTGGAGAGTGAACGCAAATGGCAGTGAAAGCGAGAATCTTTCAACCGGCGAAAAACGCCATGCAATCGGGCCGTAAGGGAACCAAAGGCTGGCGTCTGGAGTTCGCGCCGGGCGCCGCTCGCTATATCGAGCCGTTGATGGGCTGGACGGGGTCGCGCGATATGAATGCGGAAGTGCGGCTGAGTTTTGAGGATAAGGAAAGCGCCATCGCCTTTTGCGAGGCCAATAATATCGATTATACGGTGTATGAGCCGAAGCAGCGGCGCTTGCATCTGAAAACTTACGCCGATAATTTTTCCTACTCCCGCATTCGCGGGTAAGGCCCGGTTCACATAGACGGCCCCGTAGCTCAGCTGGATAGAGCAATTGACTTCTAATCAATAGGTCGCACGTTCGAGTCGTGCCGGGGTCACCACTATTTAATGATATAAACCAATAAGTTAAACGAAATCACTTCCTGTGCCAGGGAGTGATTTTTTATTGTTTGGACTATAAGGCAACAATTAGGCAACAAGCATAATTTATTCCGGCCTTTGTCAGCGCTGCTGTCGGATCGTGTAATTTGCATAAGGGGGGGGTAGGAGGAGGGGGGGGGGCGGATTTCCCGCTCGTATACATTTATGTGGGCCTACCGCGGCCAATTTTTATTTTTGGGTAAGCGGATTAAATGGTTGATCTTACCTTTGCATGAGAGTGAGACAGACCGGCATCTCATCGGATTATCTGGTTGATGCTTCACCTACTGCTGGT
>NZ_NZMB01000012.1 GCF_002694385.1 Sneathiella sp. | reverse complement strand
TTCGCGTGAAACTCACCCTACCATCAGACGGCCGGAGACGGGATGGCTATTGGCCGCCGAATGACCGACATCTAACTGCCCGGAGACTCGAGCGAGAGAGGGAATGGTCGCAAATAAGCGCCCTGTTACGGGCCCTTGCGTCGCCAGACAAGATTAGAGACAAATTGCCGGGGGTGGATGGCGGAGGGAGGGGGATTCGAACCCCCGATACGGTTTCGCCGTATACACACTTTCCAGGCGTGCGCCTTCAGCCACTCGGCCACCCCTCCGCAAAGCGCCCGTTTTTTGCAGGGCGCGCGGGGAATATACTTGAGAGCGGCGAGAATGCAAGGCTTCAAACCCCACTTCATGAAATAAAATAGCCGCCATGACAATCCGGTGACGCCTTACCGTAAACTTTGAATTCCGGCGTATTTCCGCGTAGGATGCAGCTCTTGATCAATCAGGAGCGAAGATATGATTATCGGCCGGATCCTGGGCTGGCTGTTCGTCGGCGGCGCGTTCGTCATTCTCGGCTATGACCTGCTCCAGTTTCTGGGCAGCCAGAGCTGGAATGTCCTTCTGCTGGGCGAGCTGTGGTTCAAGCTNGATGCNGGCAGCCTCAANCTCGTGCANGCCNTCATCCAGCGCTATATCTTNCCTGNCCTNTGGGACCCCGTCATCGTCACCGTNCTNCTNTGGCCGGCNTCGCTGNTTTTTNTGCTGATCGGNCTGTTNCTGCTGTTNTTCTNCCGCAAGAGAAAGCGCGCCGAAGGACNCGGNTTCATCAGATAACAGCCTTCNCCCTCAGTCATCCCCCATCTTGAGGGCCGCAAGGAAGGCTTCCTGCGGNATTTCCACATTNCCGACGGANCGCATGCGCTTNTTNCCCTTNTTCTGCTTTTCCAGCAGCTTCTTNTTGCGGGTGATNTCGCCGCCATAACATTTCGCCGTCACATCCTTGCGCANCGCCGAAATNGTCTCNCGCGCAANNACCTTGCCGCCGATGGCCGCCTGCAGGGCAATCTTGAAAAGCTGGCGCGGGATCAGGTCCTTGAGCCGCTCGCAAAGCTGNCGGCCGCGTGATTCCGCCTGGGCGCGATGCACGATCATGGCNAGCGCATCGACNGGATCGCTGTTGACCAGGATCGTCATCTTGACGAGATCGCTTTCCNGATANCTGTCGATTTCATAATCAAAACTNGCNTAACCNCGCGTCACNGATTTCAGGCGATCATAAAAATCNAACACCACCTCGTTNAGCGGNAGCNNNTAAACNACCATNGCNCGGTTGCCCGTGTAGGTCAGATCCGCCTGCACGCCGCGCTTNTCCTCNCANAGNTTCAGCACCTGCCCGAGATATTCGTCCGGCACCANGATGGTNGCCTTGATCCACGGCTCCTCGATATGATCAATCAGCGTCACATCGGGCATNTCCGCCGGGTTGTGCAGNTCCATCATNTCGCCATTGCGCATATAAAGGCGGTAGACGACCGAAGGCGCGGTGGTAATCAGATCGAGGTCAAACTCCCGCTCCAGCCGCTCCTGAATGATTTCAAGNTGCAGAAGGCCGAGGAACCCGCATCTGAAGCCAAAACCGAGCGCGGCGGAGGTTTCCGCTTCGAACGAGAAGCTCGCGTCATTAAGGCGCAGCTTGCCAAGGCTCGACTTCAGTTCCGTAAAATCGGCGGCATCCACTGGAAACAGGCCGCAGAAAACAACCGGCTGGTTCGGCTTGAAGCCAGGAAGCGGAGTGGCCGCGGGTTTGCGATCATCCGTGATGGTGTCACCCACCTTGGTATCGGCCACCTGCTTGATGGCCGCGGTCATAAAGCCGATCTCGCCCGGTCCCAGCTCATCGACGACAAGCCCCTTCGGCGTGAAAACGCCAACGCGATCGACAAGGTAACTGGCCCCGGTTTCCATCATGCGGATTTTCTGGCCCTTTTTGATCACTCCCGCACGTACACGGAACAGCACGACGACGCCAAGATAGGCATCGTACCAGCTGTCAATCAACAGCGCCTGCAAGGGGGCATTTCGGTCTCCGGTCGGCGCGGGAATATGGGCGACAATCGCCTCCAGCACCTCATCCACGCCCTTGCCGGTCTTGGCCGAAATCGGTATAGCGCCGCTCGCATCAATGCCGATCACATCTTCAATCTGCTCCACTACCCGGTCGATATCGGCAGCGGGCAGATCCACCTTGTTCAGCACCGGCAGGATTTCATGGTTGACCTCAATCGCCTGATAGACATTGGCGAGTGTCTGCGCCTCCACCCCCTGGCTGGCATCGACAACCAGAACCGACCCTTCACAGGCGGAAAGCGACCGGTTCACCTCATAGGCGAAATCCACATGGCCGGGCGTATCAATGAGATTGAGAGTATATGTCTCTCCGTCCTTCGCCGTATAAAGAAGCCGCACCGTCTGCGCCTTGATGGTAATACCGCGCTCGCGCTCGATATCCATGCTGTCGAGCACCTGCTGCTGCATCTCGCGATCATCAAGGCCGCCGCACATCTGGATCAGGCGATCGGCCAGTGTCGATTTCCCATGGTCGATATGGGCAATGATCGAGAAGTTCCGGATTTTACTGAGATCTGTCATCTGGGCGCTTTTAAACTCATTTTCTGCTCATCCAAGTAACAGCTTTATGGACAAATTCAATTGCTATTTTAGTGACGGCAAGGCGACCTTGGAAAAGGTGCCATTGCCGGACGGGATTTTCATGATCCCTGATGCGCTAAAAACGGTCTCGCCATCCGCCGTCAGGGTACAGGTTGCAAAGATCATTGATCTGGTTCGCCGCGTCACCTGCGTCCGCCCTTCCAGCCACGCGCCATTCGGCGTCGGGGCAACAAAATCGCAGGACATATGAACCGTCGGCAGGAAAACGCGCATGCCCGAGGCGGCCTGCGCCCCGACGCCGAGTTGCATGTCGGCAAAGGTCATCAGCAGTCCGCCATGGCAGATATTGGCCGGATTGCAGTGCTGGTCGCCGACCCGGAGTCCGAGATGGGCAGCCCCCTCTTCATACTTCACCAGCAAGGGGCCGCAAAGTTCGATAAAGCCCATGGCGCCCGGAAATTCCGTAAAGCCTTCCGGTATGGTTTTTGTCATTTTCATTCTCTCCAGAAAGGAACAAGGGGAGCCGAGACCGGCCCCCCTTCCCTTCACAAGGGCATTTCTTAATGACGCAGACTGCCGCCTGTCGTCTTTTGAACATTGCTGATTATTTTTGCCGCAACCGCCTCGATTTCCTCTTCGGTCAAGGTTCGGTCTGAGGGTTGCAAGCGCACTGAAAGTGCCACCGACTTGCGGCCTTCCGCCATCTTTTCCCCCTGATAGATATCGAAGATGGATACATCCGTGATCAGCTTCTTGTCGCTGCTGCGGATCGCCCGGATGAGGCTTTCGGCGGATGTTTCCACATCCACTTCAAAGGCGAAGTCCCGCTCCACCGACTGATAATCGGAAACCACGAGCGGCGGACGCGCCGTTTCTCGCGATTTCGGTAATGGAATATTATCCAGATACACCTCAAACCCGACGATTGGGCCCTTCACCTTCATGACATCGAGGATACGCGGATGAATCTCGCCAAAAGCGGCGAGGCGATTCTTCGGGCCCAGCTGCATGACACCGGAGCGACCGGGGTGATACCATTCCGGTGCGCCTTCAACGATCTGCACCGACCCCGCCGGGCCGCCCATCGCGTCCAGCAGGGCGAGCACATCGGCCTTGGCGTCATAGGCATCAACCTTCCGCCCGGCCCCGCTCCAATGGCGCGGGGCCGTGACACCGACGCGAAGACCGCCTGCCGCCGTAATCTGTCCATCCGGTTGGTCGGAGTGATATTCCGAACCAACTTCAAACAGAGAGATATCGGAAAACCCGCGCGCCTGGTTACGCCCGACCGCCGAAATCAGATTAGGCAGAAGTGACGGGCGCATTGCGTTAAGATCCGCACTGATCGGATTGACGAGAACAATATCATCTGCCACGCCGCCAAACAGATCCCCATGCGCACGCGACAGGAAGGAGAATGTCACCGCCTCCATCATTCCGCGCGCCGCAAGGGCACGTTTTGCGATCCGAACGCGACGTTGTTTTGCGTTCACCGCCGGTTTCGCCACCACATTTTCAAGCGGCAGGGGAACCGCGGGTATATTGTCATAGCCGAACATACGGAGGACTTCTTCCACCAGGTCGGCCTCCCCATCCACATCCATACGCCAGGACGGCACCGAGGTTTCGATAACCTCCCCCGCCTCCTTGGGCGCAAAGCCCAGACGGTCCAATATGGCGATCATGTCGCTTTCCGGCACCGTGACGCCCCCAAGTTCCTTAACCCGGCTTTTGCGCAGCGTGACAGATTTCTGCCAGTTAGGCCCTTCTCCTGCCACAACGACATGGCTCGGCTCTCCGCCGCAAAGGCCCAGCACAAGGCGGGTGGCAATCTCCATCGCGTTATCGACGAAGGCCGGATCGACGCCACGTTCAAACCGGTAGCGCGCATCGGAAAGGATTCCGAGCTTGCGCCCCGCCATTGCAATGCGGATCGGATCGAACAGGGCGGCCTCGATAAACACATTCGTCGTGACATCGGTACAGCCCGACTCCTCGCCCCCCATGACACCGCCAATGCCAAGCGCACGCGCATCATCGGCAATAACGCAGATGTCATCGGAAAGCTCATATTCCTCCCCGTCGAGGGCGAGCAGCGTTTCACCTTCCGTTGCCAGCCGCGCCTGAATACCGCCTGTCACCTTGTCGGCATCGAACACATGCAGCGGCCGCGCCAGGTCATAGGATATATAGTTGGTGATATCGACCAGCGCCGAGATCGGCCGCAAACCGATAGCCCGGAGTTTATCCTGGAGCCATTTCGGACTCGGGCCGTTTTTCACCCCGCGTACATATCTACCCACAAATTTGGAACAGGGCAGCGGATCAACATTTCCGAAGTTGAGGCGGACCCCGATGGGGCTTTCAAATTTGCCTGCCACCGCCGTTGTATCAAGCGGCTTCAGGGTGCCAAAGCCGCTTGCCGCAAGATCGCGGGCAATCCCGTAAACGCCGAGGGCATCCTGATGATTGGGCGTGATGGCAATTTCCACCACCGGATCATCCAGCCCGGCGATTGTCGCAAAAGACGCGCCGATCGGTGTTTCCTCCGGCAGGTCAATAATCCCGTCATGCTCATCGGAGAGGCCCATTTCCCGCTCCGATACCAGCATGCCGTTGCTTTCCACACCGCGGATTTTGCTCGGCTTCAGCCACAGGTCCGTTCCCGGAACATAGGAGCCGGAGGGGGCGAAGACGCCTTTCATGCCGGTGCGGGCATTGGGGGCGCCGCAGACGACCTGCACGACACCCTCCCCTGTATCAACCTTGCACACCCGCAGGCGATCCGCATCCGGATGCTGAACCGCCTCAACAACATGGGCAACCCTGAAGGCGGCCAGTTCCCGCGCCCGGTCGGTAATTTCTTCCACCTCAAGACCGATGGCGGTCAGCCGCTCCGACAGCTCGTCAAGCGTCGCGTCATACTCAAGATGTTCTTTCAGCCAGGAAACCGTGAATTTCATCGGGACAACCCTCCCCCCAGCGTCGGAATATCAAGGGGCACAAAACCGTAATGTTTAAGCCAGCGCAGGTCCGAATCGAAAAAGGCGCGCAAATCCGGAATGCCGTATTTCAGCATGGCGATGCGATCGATCCCCATGCCCCAGGCAAAGCCCTGATATTCCGCCGGGTCGAGGCCGCAATGCTCCAGCACCCGCGGATTGACCATGCCGCAGCCGAGAATTTCCAGCCAGTCCTCACCTTCCCCCACCTTGATGTGATCGCCCGCGAAGGTGCAGCGGATATCCATTTCCGCCGACGGCTCGGTGAACGGGAAGTAGGACGGGCGAAACCGCATCGTCACTTCCTCCAGCTCGAAAAACGCCTTGCAGAATTCCGCGAGCACGCCCTTCAGATGCCCCATATGGCTGGTCTTGTCGATGACCAGCCCTTCGATCTGATGGAACATCGGGGTATGGGTCTGATCGGAATCGCTGCGGAAGGTCCGACCCGGCACAATGATCCGGTGCGGCGGGGCCTTTGATTGCATGGTGCGGATCTGCACCGTTGAGGTATGCGTCCGCAGCAACAGACGAGAGCCATCCTCCTTCTCGGGCAGATAGAAGGTATCATGCATCTGTCGGGCGGGATGTTCCGGGGGAATATTGAGCGCCGTGAAATTGTGAAAATCATCGTCAATATCCGGGCCTTCGGCAATATCGAAGCCCATACCGGCGAAAATTTCCGTAATCTCGTCAATCACCTGGCTGATCGGATGTATCCGTCCCGCAGCTTCCGGCCGGACCGGAAGAGTGATGTCGATCCGTTCCTTGGCGAGTTTTGCATCCAGCGCCGCATTCTGCAGGGCGGCTTTCGCCTCCTCAATCGCCTCGGTCACCGTGTTCTTCAACCGATTGAGCTGCGGGGCCACCTGCTGACGCTCGGCCGGGTCCATCTGGCCGAGACCGCGCATCATCAGGCTGACGCTGCCCTTCTTGCCAAGCGCGGAAATCCTGAGCGATTCCAGCGCCTCAAGATCCGTTATCGCGCCAATCTGGCCGAGCAATTCCTGTTCAAGCTTTTCAATATCCTGCATCACGTCTCGCAAATAAAAAAGGGGCCGCAAACTGGGCCCCCTTTTAATAAAGTGGTCTACGAAAATGTCTAGGTTTTCGAGGGCCCGGAGTATCAGGCGTTGGCGGCAGCTTTCTGGGCTGCTTCGACCAATGCCTTGAAGGCCTCAGGCTCGCGTACGGCAATATCGGCCAGAACCTTCCGGTCCAGATCGATGCCGGCCAGCTTGAGGCCGTGCATAAAGTTGCCGTAGGTCATGCCCTGCTCGCGCGAGGCGGCATTGATGCGCTGGATCCACAGGGCGCGGAAATTGCGCTTCTTGGTCCGGCGGTCGCGATAGGCGTACTGACCGGCCTTTTCAACCGCCTGTACTGCCGTGCGGAAGGTGTTCTTGCGGCGGCCGTAGTAACCTTTGGCAGCCTTGATAACTTTTCTGTGGCGGGCGTGCGTGGTGACGCCGCGTTTGACACGTGCCATGGATCTCTCTCCTTAGCCGTAAGGCATAAATTTTTTGACGATACGCGCATCCTGATCGGCAAGGATCGTGGTGCCGCGCTGATTGCGGATCTGCTTGTTAGTCCGCTTGATCATACCATGCTGCTTGCCAGCCTGGTTCGCCCGGACTTTCCCGGAGGCGGTGAGAGAGAAACGTTTTTTCACGCTGCTCTTGGTTTTCAACTTGGGCATTTCTGGCTTCCTTTAATTCTCAGCATTGAAGCGAATGAGCAGACTCGGCAGCCCCAATTGGCCGGAATGCTCAGCGAAGCGAGGGTTATACAATCGCCTCGCGTTAAATTCAAGCCCCATCGACGGCTTTTTTACCGAGATGTCACAAACGCTTCTACCGGTCGTCCACAAGGCATCCCGGCGCGTCCCAATACGCCCGACGCACCCAGAACGAGGCAAAATGATGAGCATGCACACAGGCCGAAACTCAAGACATATTATTGTCGCCATAACACTTCTGAGCCTGCTTAGCCTGATAATCCCGACCGCGCCTGCCCGATCGTCGGAGCGCTTTTCCTTTCTCGCCATTTCGGATGTGCCCTATTCGGCCGAGGAAAGCCGCACCCTCACCCAGCGCGCCTATCCGGCCATCCGGGCGAGCCCCCTGCCTTTTGTCCTCTTCCTTGGGGATTTCAAGGATGCAAAAAGCACCTGCACGGATGACCTGCTGACGGAACGCCGTGATCAGATCATGGGGCTGCATCCGGGACGGGTCTTCTATACGCCCGGCGACAACGACTGGACGGATTGCGACCGGCGCGCCATTCCTGAACCGATGTCGGAGCTTGACCGTCTTGATGTCCTGCGACGGCTGTTCTACGCCGCCCCAATGCCGCTGCCGCCGGAATGGCGCTTCTCACAGCAACCGCTTTTCCCAGAAAATATGCGCTGGCTTTACAATAATGTCCTCTTTGCGACGCTGCACCTGGTTTCAACCAACAATGGGCGGGAAGAGATTCTTCTCGATAATGTGGCGTTTGCCCTCACCCTCACGGAGGCGAGGGACGAAGCCAATCTGCTCTGGCTCGACGCGGCGTTCACGGAAGCCGGGAGAATCGACGCTGCCGCAGTTGTCATTGCGACACAGGCCGACATAACCCAGCGCAAGTATCAGACGCCCTGCACCAGCAAAGAACGTCAGAAATGCGACGCCTTTGCCTCCATCAATCTGCGCTTGCGCTATCTCGCGGCGAGATATGCGAAGCCCGTTCTGCTGATCCATGGTGATACCAACCCCTATTGCCTCGATAAAGGGTTCGGCGATGCGGCGGCGCCGAGGCTCTGGCGTCTCAATTCCACCGGTGACTATTCCTTCGTCGATGCGGCAAAAATCACGGTCGACATCCCAGACAGCACCGCCCCCTTTACCGTCACGTCCCTGACTGAGAAAGTGGTGCCGCAATCCGAATGTAAATCTGGGGGTAAATAAAACCGGCCTGCAATCCCGTCTGGAGATTGCAGGCCCTGTGATTCTTTCAGGGAAATCGCCTGGCCGGTTATTTGACCGGCGCAATGACCATGGTCATCTGGCGGCCTTCCATTTTCGGATGCTGCTCGACCTTTGCCAGCTCTTCCGTTTCTTCACGAACCCTGTTCAGGAGCTTCATACCAAGCTCCTGATGGGCCATCTCACGCCCACGGAACCGCATGGTCAGCTTCACCTTGTCGCCAGAGTCCAGAAATTTATGCACCGCCCGCATCTTGACCTCATAATCATGCTGGTCGATGTTGGGACGCATCTTGATTTCCTTGATTTCGATGGTCTTTTGCTTTTTGCGGGCCACCGCCGCTTTTTTCTGGGCCTCGAACCGGGCGCGTCCGAAATCCATCAGCTTGCAAACCGGCGTGTCCCCGGGGGAGACTTCCACCAGATCGAGGCCAGCTTCATCGGCCAGCCCCATGGCGGCCTGTATGGAAACCAGTCCAATATTATCGCCGTCCTCATTGATCAGACGAACGCTGGCGACATTGATATCCTCATTTGTGCGCGGCCCCTCCTTAGTGGGAACCGTATTTCTCTGTGGGCGAGCTATGTACTTTCTCCTTCAACAATTGATCCGTATCCCCTCCCGCCGGGAGAGTTTAACCATCTTATTCTATATTTTTTAATGTTTTGTTGCCACAGCTTCTTTGCATTGCCAGACAATTCATTGTCCAGGCACCTGCGCCTCAAGGGCGAGCGCGGCAATTGCCTCGTCAAGCGGCAGCACTTTCTGGTGCTTATCACCAAGACGGCGGATCGAGATGGTTTTCTCCTCCGCCTCGCGTCTTCCGGCAACCAGCAAAACCGGCACCTTGGCCAGAGAATGCTCCCGAACCTTGTAGTTAATCTTCTCGTTGCGAAGATCAAGGCTCGCCCGGAGGCCGCGCTTCTTCAGGGCCGCCAGCACTTCACGCGCATAATCGTCCGCATCATCGGTAATGGTGGCGACAACCACCTGCTCCGGCGCCAGCCACAGCGGAAAGCGTCCGGCAAACTCCTCGATCAGGATACCGATAAACCGCTCCATCGACCCAAAGATCGCACGATGCAGCATGACGGGACGATGCTTCGCGCCATCTTCGCCGATATAGTTGGCACCAAGCCGTTCGGGCAGCACAAAGTCCACCTGCAACGTGCCGCACTGCCAGTCGCGGCCGATGGCATCAGTCAGCACGAATTCCAGCTTCGGCCCGTAAAAAGCGCCTTCGCCGGGGTTCATGGTATAGGAAATGCCGGTCGCTTCAATCGCCTCGCGAAGGGCGCCTTCCGCCTTGTCCCAAATGCTGTCATCCCCGGCCCGCACTTCAGGACGGTCGGAGAATTTTACCTTCACCTTTTCAAAACCGAAATCCTTGTAAACCGCCAGCAGCAGTTCGCAGAAGGTTTCGGTTTCCGACATGATCTGCTCTTCGGTGCAGAAGATATGCGCATCATCCTGCGTAAAGCCGCGCACCCGCATGATGCCATGCAGCGCGCCTGACGGCTCATAGCGATGGCAGGAGCCGAACTCCGCCATGCGCAGCGGCAGATCGCGATAGCTGGTGATGCCCTGATTGAAAATCTGCACATGGCAGGGGCAGTTCATCGGCTTGAGAGCGAGGGTGCGTTCCTCGGATTCGGCGGTATACATATGCTCGCCGAATTTTTCCCAGTGACCAGACGCCTCCCATAGCTTGCGATCGACAAGCTGTGGCGTTTTCACTTCCTTGTAGCCTGCCTCTTCCAGCTTGTGCCGGAGATAACGTTCCAGCGTGCGATACAGCGTCCAGCCCTTTTCATGCCAGAACACCATGCCGACGGCTTCTTCCTGCATATGGAACAGGTCCATCTCCCGGCCAAGCTTGCGATGATCCCGCCGCTCCGCCTCTTCCAGCCGGTGAAGATAGGCTTTCAGCTCCTTCTCGCTGCGCCAGGCGGTGCCATAGATTCGCTGCAACATTTCATTGCGGGAATCACCGCGCCAGTAGGCACCCGCCAGCTTCATCAGCTTGAAAGCATGGCCCAGCTTTTTGGTGGACGGCAGATGCGGCCCCCGGCAGAGATCCTGAAACGCGCCCTGACGGTAGATGCCAATGGGCTGGCCTTCCGGAATGGCGTGAATGATTTCCGCCTTGTAATGCTCCCCGGCATTTTTGAAAAACTCGACCGCCTCGCTGCGCGTCCATTCCTCACGAACGATATCTTCATCGCGATCAACGATTTCATGCATCCGCTTCTCGATCTTTTCCAGATCATCCGGGGTAAACGGATCCTTGCGGGAGAAATCGTAATAAAAGCCGTCTTCAATGGCCGGGCCAATGGTCACCTGCGTATCGGGGTAAAGCTCCTTCACCGCCTCCGCCATCACATGGGCTGCGTCATGACGCAGCAGTTCCAGCACCGCGTCATCCTCTTCACGGGCGGTGACAATCTCGACATTTGTGTCCTGATCCAGGATCGTTTTCAGATCCTTCATTTCACCATCAATACGAAGGGCGAGCGCTGCCTTGGCGAGCCCCGGTCCGATATCCTGCGCCAACTCTGCGCCTGAAACCGGACGGTCAAAAGCCCGTTTGCTTCCATCAGGAAGCGTAATTTCCACTTGTCCGTTTACCATTGGTTTTCCATCCATTCTCTGACCGGCCCCGAACAACACCCTGCCCTGGATCGACGATCATGCCGGGACTTTAGAAAACTGGCGGATCATGTCAAGCAATAGACGGCACCGCTCCCTATTTAGTGCCGTATTTCTAGCCAGAGACCTACTGCCGGAGGACATCCTGATACAACGCGAGAGTAGCGTTGCACATGCGGTCAACGGAATAGCGGGTCATGACATGTTCCCGCGCCCGGAGAGCAACGGCTTCCCGCGTCTCGGTTGGCAGCGCAATCGCTTCACCAAGGGCCGCCGCCATGGCCTCCACATCGCCGACGGGCACCAGCCAGCCGGTTTCCCCATCGATAACCGTTTCCATGGACCCGCCATGAGCCGTCGCAATCACCGGCCGCCCCATGGCCTGCGCCTCGACCGCCACCCGGCCAAACCCTTCCGGCACGGTCGTTGCGGATACCACGACATCGGACAGCATCAGGGCAACCGCCATATCCTCGCAATGTCCCTTGATCTGCACGCGCCCCTCCAGCCCTTCCGCCTTGACGAGGGTGTTCAGCTCCTCGCAATAGGCTTCGCGGCCTTCGGTGCTGCCGACAAGAAGAGCGACAAAATCCCGATCCCTGATCCGCCCCAGCGCCTTGATAAAGGTGGTATGCCCTTTCAGCCGCGTGAGACGGCCCGGCAACATGATTACCGGCACCCCGTCCGGAAGGTCCCAGGCGCGCGCCATGTCGATGATCCGTTCGGCATGAACGGCGGCGGGGTTGAATTTCCGGCAATCCACGCCACGCGGTATGGTGACAATTTTCTCGGGCGTCACCTCGTAATTTTGACGGATATGTGCGGCGATGAAGTCGGAGATAGCGATAACCCGTTCCCCCTTCACCATGATGGCGTTATAGGCATTCTTGAGACGGCCGCCGCGGGTGTAGGCCGCATGAAAGGTGGTGACGAAATGAGTTTTTGTCCGCCGTGCCGCGAAATAGGCGCTCCAGGCCGGGGCGCGGCTGCGCGCATGAACGATATCCACATTATGCTCGCGTATGATGGCGGCAATACGCCTGACGTTGCGCCACATCTCCNGCGGATTCTTGCTATCGACAGGCAGCAGGATGTGCCGAACCCCCATGCGTTTCAGCTCATGCGTCATGACGCCACCGGAGGAGACAACGATGGGCAGCCACCCATTTTCCTTCAGCGCCGACGCCATTTCAATGGTGCCGCGCTCCACTCCACCGCCATGCAAACTTGGCAGGATTTGCAAAACTGTCGGAAGACGCCTTTCGTCAATGGCCGAAGGAGTGCTATGTTCAGGATCAAATTCGCTCATCAACGATATCTTTAACAGTCACTGTTACAAAAATGGCAGCACCAGACACACCTAGTATGCTTCCCCGGCCTGACGGTCAATCCCTTGCCTACCATCACACGGCCGGTTTCTCTCCCGGTGTGCTTTTCTGCCCCGGATTCATGTCCGATATGGAAGGCACCAAGGCGCTCGCTCTCGAAAAAGCGATGACCGCCCTGCATAGAGGCTACACGCGATTTGACTATATGGGGCACGGGCTGTCGACCGGCAACTTTATAGACGGGACCATCAGCCGCTGGACCGATGATGCGCTCGCCATACTCGATGAGTGCACAGCAGGGCCGCAGATCATTGTCGGCTCGTCCATGGGGGGATGGATCGGCCTGCGCATGGCGCTGTTGCGCCCGGAAAGGATCGCCGGTTTTATCGGCATTGCCGCCGCGCCGGATTTCACCACCCGCATGTGGGAAGATATGCCGCCGGAAGGGAAAGCGGACATTCAGAACAAGGGATACTGGGAACAACCGTCGGAATATTCGGAAGAACCTTATATCATTACCCGCAAGCTGCTTGATGACGGCCCGCGTAATTTCATGCTGAATGGTCCGATAGATGTGAACTGCCCCGTCCATCTGATACAGGGGATGCAGGATGACAGCGTGCCATGGAAAACCGCGCTGGACATACAAGAGGCGCTCACCAGCGAGGACGTGACCGTCTCCTTGATCAAAAACGGGGATCACCGGCTGTCCACCTCTGATAATATCACCAGCCTGATTCTGGCAACGGAGCGCCTTTGCAGCCTCGCGCAGTAAAAAACACGTCCCTTGCCGTAAAAGAGTCATAATTATCACTCAACATAATAAGCAAAGGGTCGCGCAATTCTTGCGAAGACCGCCTGAAACAATCGGTTTTCAGGCCATCAAATGATTCCTGTGAACGGGGATTTGATGAGCTCAAGAAAGAGTGATCAAGATCACTGGAAATGAGCAAAAAAAACACCAGATAGAGGGTGTAGTTTGATACAGACGCTATCATTTCTTTTGCTGATCCGTGGGAAAGTCCCCCTCTCCCATTGAAAGGCAATACGAAGCCGGATCGATCCCCCCTCTCGATCCGGCTTTTTTTGTCTATGTACCGTCGGGCGGGGCCTGCATCCAGCGGACGATCCGGATGGCAGGGAAAACCCAGACAATTCCGGCAAGCGGATAGAAGATCAGCTCCGCAAGCTTGCTATCGGGCAAATACTGCACGGCGACAAAGACGCAACCGGCGCAATAAAGGGTCAGCATCACCAGCAGGGCGAGAAGTCCGAAAATTTTTCGAGTGGGCATTGTCATCCAGAAATATTACACTTGCGATAGGCAGATATGTTAACCTTAAAGGCCGCCGGTTTACAGGGAAACGGCGGCAAATGCCATACTTTTGACAAAAAACCAACGCATGCCGGACACTATCTTATGGCCAAATCCGGCATATTTAGAATGAGTAGGATTGTGAAAATATGTTTCAAAAGAAACCGAAATTGACGGACACACCCGAAAGCAACAAGGAAACTCAATCTAATCCTGAACAGAAACTTGAAAGCAGGGTAAAACCGATGACGACTACTGGCGGAACAAGAAGCTTTGGTATTGATAACAACTTGCGCTCAAAACCTGCGCCTTATGGGATGGCTGCGGATGAAAAGAAAGAAGGCAGCAAGCTCCATGTCGGCGCGGATATCCACCTGAAAGGCGAAATCACTTCCTGCGACCGCCTGATTGTTGAAGGCAAAGTGGAAGCCTCGATGACCAGCAAGGAAATCGAGATTAGCCAGAGCGGCGTGTTCAACGGCACGGTCGATATTGATACGGCGGATATTTCCGGCCAGTTCGACGGAACCATGAAAGCCCGCAAGCGTCTTGTCGTTCGCAAGACCGGCCGTGTCAGCGGTGACATCAGCTATGGCGAGATTGAAATCGAGCCGGGCGGAGAAATCGGCGGTTCCCTCAAGAAAATCGCCGGTGAGCAGGGCAGCCTGCTGAACGACATCGAAAAGGACAAACCCAAAGAAAAGGCCAGCGCCAGCGAAGACAAGGAAACGGCGTAATCCGGCTGATCCTGCCTTTCCGCGCAGCATAAATTTTCTGCGACGGAATCCATATCCCCGCCCGTATAATTATCAGTTATGGCGAGTGGCGGGTTGATCTTCCATGGAACCATCGGGTGATGATGCATAGTCTGGGCGATATCGAGAAAGATGCTGAGCTTATGCAGGCCGTCGCCGGAGGGAACGCCTCTGCAAGCCGGGTTGTTGTGGATCTTTATCTGAACGGCGCATACCGGCTCGCATTGCGCATTCTCGGAGATGCCAGCCTGGCCGAAGATATGGCGCAGGAAGCTTTCATCCGGCTCTGGAAACAGGCCCCGAAATGGCAGCCGAAGGCCCAGATCAGAACCTGGCTTCATCGCGTCACGCATAACCTGTGTGTTGATTATTTGCGAAAGCAGAAACGTTACAGCGATGATGAGGTTCCCGAAATGGCTGATCCTGCGCCGAATGCCCTGGAGTTGAAAGCACAGAGGCAGCTTGGCGACAAGGTCACCGAAGCCCTTCAGAAACTTCCGGCCCGTCAGCGCATCGCTATTTCATTGGTGCATTTCGAAGAATGTGGAAATATGGAAGCGGCGGCGATCATGGATATATCGGTAGAGGCTCTCGAATCCCTGCTCGCCAGAGGCCGAAGGAAACTCAAAGAGCTGCTGTTACCAGCGCGCCGGATGCTGGATGGAGTTGAAGGATGAAAGAAAAGCTGACTGCGGAGCTTGAGCGCTTCAAGGAGATTGTCGAGACTTATGGCGCCCGGGAAGAGGCATGGCCTGCGGATGACCTGCCGATGATGCAGCGTCTGCTCGACACGTCCGATGTTGCGCGCAGCCTGCTCCGGCAGGAAGCGAAGTTCGATTTACTGCTGCAACAGGAATCCCTCGTCCCCCCGGCTTCCGCCGCCCTGCTGGGTCGGGTGCTGACAAGCGCCGAAGAGATCAATCAGGGCTCCTTCCTCAAAAGCCTGTGGCCGTTCGGCGCCCTGTGGCAGCCTGCCGCCGGAATGGTTATGGCCGCCTGCATCGGCATTTTCCTCGGCTTCGCGAGCCCTGATATTATCACCAGCACGGATGAGGACACCCTGAACACCCTCGTCTTCAGCAGCACGAGCCTGATTGATCTGGAAAACGACTATGAGAATCTCTAGGAACAAAATACTCTCCCTGGCGCTGATCGTGTCGCTGGCCGTCAATCTTGTCATCGGCGGTTTCATCATTACCCAATGGGTCGGCCACGGCGGGGACCGGCGTCATGGGGACAGGATGCATTTTGACCGCCGCGCCGCCGTCACTGTTCTGAGTGATCAGGAAAAGGAACTTCTTGACGAATTCTGGAAGGAACGGCGACAAAATCTGCGTCCCTACTTCCGTGAGTTTCGCGAAAACCGTCAGAAACTGGCGGAATTATTCACGGCAGAGACACTGGATATCCCGGCAATCAACGAGGTTTACGCGGATATGATCGCCAAGCAGATGCAGATTGAAACCTTCCTGCAAACTTCCATGCTGGAAATGGCGAGGGCACTGCCAGAAAGCAAGCGGGCCGCTTTTTTCAAGGAGGGCTTCACTGCTGACCGGAAAAAATCAAAGCCGCCGAGAGACAGCAGCAATGACTGACCGGCGGCAATTCGCCCCTGCNGCAGAGCGAAACCGCGAGCCTATTCTGAGGGTGCTTAAAGACTGGCTCCCGCAGCAGGGAACCGTGCTGGAGGTAGCCAGCGGCAGCGGCGAACATGCCATATATTTCGCGCCGCGGCTGACGCCTCTTCTCTGGCAGTCCAGCAATTATGAACAGGAACAGATGGACAGCGTCAGCGACTGGATAGCCCATGCCCCTGCTGATAACCTTCTCCCGCCTCTCTGGCTTGACGTGACAGAAGCGCAGTGGCCCGTGGAGGAGGAGGCATATGAAGACAAGCCGGTCACAGCCATTTTCAATGCCAATATGATCCATATTTCCCCTTGGGCAACGACAGCGGGACTGATGGCCGGGGCCGGACGTATTTTACCCGCAGGCGGACGGCTGATCCTTTATGGCCCGTTTAAGATCAATGGGGAACATACGGCCAACAGCAACAGGGAGTTTGACGGCTGGCTGAAAGCACGGGATGCGGGCTATGGAGTGCGCGACATACGCGATGTCATCACAGAGGCCCGCAAAAATGGCTTGCAGCATCTTGTTGCCCGCCCAATGCCCGCCAATAATTTCATGCATCTGTTTGAAAAGGCCTGACTGGCGCGCAGATATGCAGACTTCTGTCTCGCCGCAATAATGACGCAGCAAAAAGGGCCGCTCCCTCAGGGAGCGGCCCTTTTCTTTTAAATCGGATCAGCGGTGGCTTAGAAGCCCATGCCGCCCATACCGCCCATGCCGCCCATATCAGGCATTGCCGGAGCGCCACCGTCCTTCGCCGGAAGATCAGCGATCATGGCTTCGGTGGTGATCAGCAGGCCAGCGATAGAAGCGGCATCTTCCAGAGCCGCGCGCACAACCTTGGCCGGGTCAATAACGCCCGCGGCCGGCATGTCACCATATTCGCCTGTCTGGGCATTGAAACCGAAAGTCGTGCTCTTCTGTTCCAGCAGCTTGCCCACAACGACAGCCCCGTCGGAACCGGCGTTTTCAGCAATCTGGCGGCACGGCGCCTGCAAAGCGCGACGCACGATCTTGATGCCGACATTCTGGTCCTCGTTCGCACCGCTCAGGCCATCAAGGGCGCGGGAAGCATACAGCAAGGCAACGCCACCACCGGCAACAATGCCTTCCTCAACAGCCGCGCGGGTTGCGTGAAGCGCATCATCAACGCGGTCCTTGCGTTCCTTCACTTCAACTTCCGTTGCGCCGCCAACCTTGATTACGGCAACACCGCCAGCGAGCTTGGCCAGACGTTCCTGCAGCTTTTCACGGTCATAATCGGAGCTGGTTTCTTCCACCTGCTTGCGGATCTGGTTGCAACGGCCTTCGATATCAGCCTTTTCGCCAGCGCCATCAATGATGGTGGTTTCTTCCTTGGAGATGGAAACAGACTTCGCCGTGCCGAGCATCTCAAGACCAACGCTTTCAAGCTTGATGCCGAGTTCTTCGGAAATAACCTGACCACCGGTCAGGATTGCGATGTCTTCCAGCATTGCCTTGCGGCGGTCACCGAAGCCCGGAGCCTTGACAGCCGCAACCTTGAGGCCGCCGCGCAGCTTGTTGACCACGAGTGTCGCCAGGGCTTCGCCTTCAATGTCTTCCGCAATGATGAGAAGCGGCTTGCCGGACTGAACAACGGCTTCGAGAAGCGGCAGCATCGGCTGCAGATTGGTCAGTTTCTTTTCGTGCAGCAGAATGAGGGGATTGTCGAGATCGGCAACCATCTTTTCTGCGTTGGTCACGAAGTAGGGAGAGAGGTAGCCGCGGTCGAACTGCATGCCTTCCACAACATCAAGTTCAGTCGCAAGGCCCTTGGCTTCTTCAACCGTGATGACGCCTTCATTGCCGACGCGCTGCATGGCTTCGGAAATGATGCTGCCGATTTCGGATTCGCCGTTGGCGGAAATGGTGCCAACCTGGGCAATTTCATCCTGGCTGGAGACCGGCTTGGACATGTCCTTGATGGAACCGACAGCCTTGGCGACCGCCAGATCAATACCGCGCTTCAGATCCATCGGGTTCATGGCGGCGGCAACGGCCTTCAGGCCTTCCTGGATGATGGACTGGGCGAGAACCGTCGCCGTTGTCGTGCCGTCACCGGCAACATCGTTGGTCTTGGAAGCAACTTCCTTGACCATCTGCGCGCCCATATTTTCAAACTTATCTTCAAGCTCGATTTCCTTGGCAACGCTCACGCCGTCCTTGGTGATGCGCGGGGCGCCGAAGGATTTGTCGATCACAACATTGCGGCCTTTCGGGCCAAGGGTCACTTTCACGGCGTCGGCCAGCGTATTTACGCCTTTCAGCATGCGGCGACGTGCGTCTGTGTTAAATTTGACTTCTTTTGCCATTTCTATCTTCCTCAATCACAATTGTGCGGATTAGGCCAGAATGCCCATGATGTCTGATTCTTTCATGATCAGGAGATCTTCCCCATCGACCTTGATTTCAGTGCCGGACCATTTGCCAAAGACAACTTTGTCGCCGACTTTCACATCAAGCGGGCGAACGCTGCCATCTTCTGCGATGGAACCCGTGCCAACGGCCAGAACATTGCCCTGTGAGGGTTTTTCCTGTGCACTGTCAACGAGGATAATCCCGCCAGCCGTCTTTTCTTCGGCTTCAACGCGCTTGACCAATACGCGATCATGCAATGGACGAAAATTCATAAATATCTCCCTCATCCTAAGGTTTATATCGTCATTTGAGATTCATTAGCACTCATCCACATAGAGTGCTAACAATTGCAGCAAGGATGTAGTCAAAAGCCGTCCCGCTGTCAAGGGAGGAGTAAAGAATCTGCAACCGTACCAGCAGATCACAGGGATTTCCGCATATCCCGGCAGAATATTGCCAATTTTCTTGGCCCGACCCGTATTTTCCATTAGATAGAGCCTCAACATCGCTGCACGTAAGATCAATGCATCGCCTGTACAAGTGACGAAATGAAAATGGCCCGGATAATTCAGTGACAAATTCCCTTCTCTCCCAGCTCAGCCATACGGTCGGCCAGGCCTTTGCCGCCATTGGCCTTGATCCGGCATTTGGCAAAACATTCACTTCGCAACGTCGTGACCTGGGACAGTTCCAGTGCAATGGCGCGCTCGCCGCCGCCAAGCAGGCCGGCCGCAACCCGCGAGAAATCGGCGCCGAGGCGATTGCAGAGCTGGAAAAAACAGGCCTGTTTGCTGATCTGACCCTCGCCGGACCCGGTTTCATCAATCTGAAGCTGTCCGATGATTTTCTGACCGGCCATATCAGCGATATCGCGGCGGATGCCTGGTTCGGCGCCCGCAGCGGCCATACCCCGCAGAAAGTCATTCTTGATTACGGGGGGCCGAATGTCGCCAAGGCCATGCATGTAGGACATTTGCGCGCCACCATCATCGGGGAGAGCCTTCGCCGCCTGCGCCTCTTTCTGGGCGATGAGGTCATCAGCGATGTACATTTCGGTGACTGGGGCCTGCCGATGGGCCTGTTGATCAAGGAGATCGAGCGCCGCCAGCCGGACCTGCCCTATTTCGACAAGGATTATACTGGCCCCTACCCTGCGGCATCCCCTGTGACCGTTGAAGAACTGCAGGAATTGTATCCCGCCGCCTCCAGCCGCAGCAAAGAAGATCCCGCTTTTCTGGAGGCGGCCCGCTCCGCCACCTTTGAATTGCAGCAGGGACGTGCAGGATATCGCGCGCTCTGGCAGCATATGCGCGATGTCTCCATTGAAGAAACCCGCACCGACTTTGATCTCCTCGGCGCCCATTTCACTGAATGGAAGGGTGAGGCCGATACGAATGAGCATATCCCGCTCATGCTCGCCCGGTTGAAAGAGGCAGGCTATTCCGAGATTTCCGATGGCGCCGTTGTTGTCCGTGTTTCCGAGGAAAGCGACAAGAAGGAAATGCCGCCGCTGATCCTTGAGAAATCCGATGGCGCGGTGATGTATGGCACCACCGATCTTGCCACCATAGAGATGCGCAGTATGGAGCATGAACCGGACAGCATTCTTTATGTTGTCGATGCCCGCCAGAGCCTGCATTTCGAGCAGGTATTCCGCGCCGCTCGCAAATGTCACAGCCTGAAGCCGGAATGTCACCTGGAACATATCGGCTTCGGCACTGTGAACGGCAAGGATGGCAAGCCCCTGAAAACCCGCGACGGCGGCGTCGTCCGTCTCCGAAGCCTGATCGAGGACGCCATAGGCGAGGCCCGCAAGGTTGTCAAGGAAACAGCCGGTATGTCAGAGCGGTTCGATGCGGATGAACTTGCGGATATTTCCACCAAGGTTGGGATCGCCGCGATCAAATATGCTGACCTCTCCAATCAGCGGATGTCCAACTATATCTTCGATCTGGAGCGCTTCACAAAGTTCGAGGGGCGCACCGGTCCTTATCAGATGTATGCCGCCGTCCGCATCAAGTCCATGCTGCGCAAGGCTGCGGAACAAGGGTTGACGGAAGGACGGCTTCTCGCCGGAATGGAGGCGGAGCGAAACCTCATGCTGGCTCTCGCCTCCCTGCCCGAGGCTATCGCAGTGGCGGCCGAAAAGAATGCGCCCAACATCCTGTGCGATCATGTTTACGCCCTCAGCCAGGAGTTCAACGCCTTCTATCATGAATGCCCTGTTCTCGGCGAGGCGGAGGCGGATATCCGCGCCTCCCGCCTGCGCTTATGCGCCATTACCCTGCGCCAGATGGAACAGGTTCTCGGCATTCTCGGGATTGATGTTCCCGAACGGATGTAAAGAATTTTAAAGAGTTTTCATCTATCTTTTCGACCAAATCGCAAAACTATTCAGAACAAAGGAATCAAGACGTGCCAGAGGAAGTCAAGAAACTGAAGCCGGGTGTCGTAACGGGAAGCGACTATCTGACCCTCGTGAAAAACTGCAAGGCGCGGGGCTTTGCCCTGCCCGCCATTAATGTAACCAGCACGAATACGCTGAACGCCGCCCTTGAAGGCGCCATGAACAGCAAATCCGACATCATCATTCAGCTATCCAATGGCGGCGCGCAGTTCTTTGCAGGCAAGGGCATCAAGGATGTGGAAAAGGCCCGCGTTCTCGGCGCCATTTCCGCGGCTCGTCACGCCCATACTGTGGCCAAGGCATATGGCATCTGCGTCGTGCTACATACCGATCATGCCGACAAAAAACTGATTCCCTGGGTTGAAAGCCTGATTGACGCGAGCGAAGCAGAATATGAAGTGACCGGAAAGCCCCTGTTCAGCTCTCATATGCTGGATCTTTCCGAAGAACCGATTGACGAAAATCTGGCGGAATGCGAGCGCGTGTTGAAACGTCTCGCCAAAATCGACATGAGCCTTGAAATCGAGCTTGGCGTAACCGGCGGTGAAGAAGATGGCGTCGGCAGCGATATTGACCAGATGGATAACAGCAAGCTCTACACACAGCCTTCGGAAGTCTTGCAGGCCTACGAAAAACTCTCCCCCATCGGGCATTTTTCCGTCGCCGCCGCCTTTGGCAACGTTCATGGTGTTTACAAACCCGGCAATGTCCAGCTTCGACCGGAAATTCTAAAGGCATCACAACAGCATATCCAGAGCGTCTATGACACGACAGAGCGGCCGCTTGATTTCGTCTTCCATGGCGGCTCCGGCTCCAGCCCAGAAGAAATCGCCGAAGCCGTCAGCTATGGCGTCTTCAAGATGAATGTGGACACCGACACCCAGTTTGCCTTTTCCAAACCCGTCGGCGCCTATGTGGAAGCACATCCAAAGGCCTTCAAATATCAGATTGATCCCGAGGATGGCACACCGTTCAAGAAACATTACGATCCCCGGGCCTGGCTACGCGACTGCGAAAAATCCATGGCGGA
Source organism: Sneathiella sp. (assembly GCF_002694385.1). GTDB lineage: Bacteria > Pseudomonadota > Alphaproteobacteria > Sneathiellales > Sneathiellaceae > Sneathiella. The sequence continues at coordinate 662,460 of NZ_NZMB01000012.1, read as the reverse complement.
GCGCGTTCAACAAGCCTGTGCGGAACTCGGCGCAACCGGAAAATCTATCGCTGGGGCGTAAATCGTCACCGCTGATCCCGCCAAATGAGGCCGCGACTGTTTCGCGGCCTTTTTTGTCAGCTTGATTATAGTAGGCATAGCAACTATAATCTTCCCATGTTAAGCAAACAGGACAACACGCTGGGCACGCTGGTGCATGAAGTTGCGCATCTTTTGCGCACCGTCATAGACCGGAGAGTGGAGCCCTATAACCTGACGCGGGCGAAATGGCTGGCCCTCGGCGTTCTGGATCGGCGTGAGGGGATCACCCAGACGGAGCTGGCGGATTATCTGGAACTGGACAAATCCACCATCGGACGGCTGATCGACCGGTTGGTGCAGCGGGGTTTCGTTGAACGCCGGAGAGATCCGGCAGACCGCCGCGCCTATCGCCTCTATTTCACCGAAGCCGCCCAGCCGATCCTGACCGAGCTTGAAACAGTTGCCGATGGCGTACGGGAGGAGGCGCTGCGCGGGATTGCCACGGAAGATCGGGAACGGCTTATTGCCCTTCTCGGTCAGGTAAAGAAAAACCTGCTGCAAACGCGGCACGATAGTGATCCAAATAAATGATCGGCGACAGACAATTGCCGGGTAATGCCTCAACTGCTTCCCCCGCATGGCATCTCTTTGTCCCCAAGCTCTACACATTGTTGCGTCATGGCTATAGCTGGGGCGACTTCCGCCATGACGCCCTTGCCGGACTGACCGTCGCCATCGTTGCACTCCCCCTTGCCATGGCACTCGCCATCGCATCGGGCACGACACCGGACAAGGGGCTGATAACCGCTATTGTGGCCGGATTTCTTATCTCTGCCCTCGGCGGCAGCCGTTTTCAGATCGGCGGCCCCACCGGTGCCTTCGTCGTCGTCGTCTTCGATGTGATCCGAACGCATGGATATGACGGACTCGTCATTGCCACGATTATGGCCGGTCTCATGCTGGTGATTGCCGGGTATCTCCGCCTTGGCACCTTCATCAAATATATCCCCCAGCCAGTCATCACCGGCTTTACAGCCGGAATTGCGGTGATCATCTTTTCAAGCCAGATAAACGCCTTTTTCGGCTTCGGCATTGACAATCTGCCCGCCGAGGTTTTTGGCCAGTGGGAAACATATCTGGGCTCCCTCGGTCGCACGGATATCATGACCCTTTGCCTGGCGGCCGGAACACTCGCCCTGATTATCGCCTTGCGGCTTTACGCCCCGAAGGCGCCGGGGTTCCTGATTGCCCTGATTGCGGGGGCTGGGATCACGGCAGCGCTCAGCCTTCCCGTCGCAACAATCGGATCGCAATTCGGCACTCTGCCACGCTTCCTGCCCATGCCGACCCTGCCAGATTTTGACTGGCGAGAGCTTCCAACCCTGCTGCCAAGCGCCTTGACCATCGCTTTTCTTGCCGGTGTGGAATCGCTTCTTTCTGCCGTTGTCGCCGATGGCATGACAGGACGACGGCACCGATCCAACTGCGAACTGGTTGCGCAAGGTATTGCCAATATGGCGTCGGGTCTGTTTGGCGGGATGCCTGCAACAGGCGCCATAGCCCGCACGGCCACCAACATAAAATCCGGCGCCCGCACCCCCGTTTCCGGCATGCTGCACGCTGTTTTTCTGCTGCTGATCATGTTGCTGTTCGCTCCGCTTGCGGCCTATGTCCCGCTTGCCTGCCTTGCCGCCGTGCTGGTCATTGTCGCCTGGAATATGAGCGAGGTGGATAGATTCCGGAGCCTGATGCGCGCCTCCATCGGGGAAAGATTGATCCTGCTGACAACATTCCTGCTGACCATCCTCGTCGATCTTACCCTCGCGATCGAAGTTGGCGTTGTCATGGCCGCCCTGTTTTTCATGCACCGCATGGCGAACGCCGTTGAGATCGCAACGGACATCCCCCTTCTGCAGGAGGATCAGGACGACATGACCGGTGCGGAAAAGGAAAAATATGTGCCCGGACATGGCCTGCCGCGCGGGGTTGAAACTTATGAGATTTCCGGCCCGTTCTTTTTCGGCACCGTCTCACTGCTCGCCGATGTCCTGGAACGCATTGACGCACAGACCGATGTCATCATTATCCGCATGGGCAGAGTGCCCATGATGGATGCTACGGGCGCGACGGCGCTCAATGATTTTATTATCCGCAGCCACGCCAAGGGTCGGCTTATCATTCTGTCAGAGGCGGCGCCCGGTCTTCTCAGCCAGCTTGAACGAATGCAGGAAGGAGATGGGCGAGGCAGGTATCTGGTGACCCCTACCTTCGATGAAGCGCGCGACATGGCGATCCGCGATTATGGCGGACAAGACCGGCCGGGCCGTTAATAGGCGAGCGCGCAGCCGTCCTTACGGGATTCAGAACCGGCGGACAGGACGCCCGTTTCCGGATCCACCGCAATGATCTGCCCACCGCCAAGTGGCATGGCCGTGTCCGCCAGCTTGTAACCCATCGCGGCAAGTTCGGCCCGTACGGATGGGGAAATTCCCTGCTCCACCTCCAAAACACCTGCATTATAGAAGGCGCGCGGACAGTCAATCGCCTCCTGCACATCCATGCCATAATTCCAGATATTCGTCAGGACATGGGCATGGCCGACCGGCTGATATCCGCCCCCCATAACCCCATAGGACATGGCCGCCTTGCCGTCTTTCGTCACCATGCCCGGAATGATCGTATGCAGGGGGCGTTTGCCGGGTGCGACACAGTTTGGATGATCCGGATCGATGACAAATCCGAAACCGCGGTTCTGGAAAATCACGCCGGTGTTCGGGCAGGCAATGCCGGAGCCGAACCCCTGATATAGCGAATTGATGAAGGAAACTGCGTTGCGGTCCTTGTCAACCACGGTCAGATAAATCGTATCGCGGTGGCTTTCCAGCGCATTGGCCCCCGTCGGATCACCGGCCTTGCCCTTTTCGATAAATCCGCACAGATGATCGGCAAATTTATCGGAAAGCAGCATCTCGACCGGCACATCAGCCTGCTCCGGGTCGGCCACATATTTATTGCGCGCAAGATAGGCGAGGCGGGCCGCCTCCGCTTCCAGATGCAGCCGCATCGACCCGTTCGGGTCGAGCCCGTCAAGCCCGAGCCGGCTCAGGATATTGAGCATGATCAGCGCCGTGATGCCCTGACCGTTCGGCGGTATCTGGTGCACGCGGTGGCCTGCATAATCCGCATGGATCGGCGTGACATAATTCGCGTTAGTTGCGGCGAAATCTTTCGCTTCGTGTAATCCTCCGGCGGCGCGCAAGCTCTCCACCATCTGTTCGGCAAGAGGCCCTTCGTAGAATGCGGCGCGGCCAGTTTTCGCAATCGCCTTCAAGGTTGCCGCAAGCTCTGGCAGGCGCCAGACACTGCCCGCTTTCGGCGCCTTCCCGTCTTTAAGGAACAGCTTGCTGGCCGCCTCATTCTTCTGAAGTTTGGCAACGCCCATTTCCCAATCCACAGACGTGCGCTGCGTAACGGGGAAACCATTCTCGGCATAGTCGATAGCCGGCGCCAGAATATCTGCGAAATCCATCCGGCCATATGTTTCATGCAGCCTTGTCCAGGCATCAATAGCGCCGGGGATGGTCACGGAATGAACGCTTGTCGGGAGCATCTTGTCAAACCCCTGCGCCCTCAGATAGTCCGCCGTCAGCGCCATGGGCGCCCGGCCTGACCCGTTCAGCCCTTCGACCGCCCCTTCTCCATTGCGGGCGACAAGTGTGAAGCAATCGCCGCCAATCCCTGTCTGCATCGGATCGACAACACATTGCACCGCGCAGGCCGCAATGGCCGCATCCATGGCATTTCCCCCCGCCTTCAGAATGCCGAGACCGGCTTGTGAGGCATGCACATTGGATGTAGCGATGGCGCCATTCAGCCCATATGTAACTGATCGTCCGGCCTGATAGAAATTACGCAAGGGACACCTTCTTCCTTATCGTTATCGTTGTATGTGCGCCAGACTACGCTATCTTTGCAGGATGTGCAAAATTACTGTCGAGGAAAGGCCTCCGGCCGTGCAGATTTCCTACCAGAGGCGGACGATCACATATTTTGTAAAGGCGTCATCCACTTGCATCTGGCTTGCGGCACGCCACGCGGCGAGGGCGTCCTGGTAGGTATTGAAAAAGCCCCGTACATCCATCCCCTTGAGATTGGTAAAATCCTTGCCCCGTGTATCGGCGACCTTGCCCCCGAATACAACGAACAGTTCCTTATCTGTCTTTGAGATTGTTTCAGCCATTGAGTTCCTCACAATCAGGTCGCAATTGACGGCACGGCCTGCCGTCAAATTCAATGTTATTCCCACTCATCGCGCGCCGCCGACAATCCAAATGACACCACGGCAAGCGACAGAAGCACCAGATAGATATTGATGTCTTCCATGCCCGTATTGACCGACAGCCAGCGGACCGCATATTGCGACGCAACCAGACAGGCAACGGACAGCAGCAGATATACGGCAAGCAGAACGGAAGAGAACAGCCGGACAAGACCGACAAGNAATATAACTCCGATCAGGGCGAGCTGNACATTCTGCGGAAACCGCCCATAATCCAGCATCAGCAGGATTGACAGNGCCACCATGACCATCAGCAGGATAACCCAGTAAAACCGCATGAAAAAATTAGCGAAAAGCCCCGCCACAGCNCCCAGNGTAAAAGCGGCGAGACCNATCGACATCGCAAAATGCCGCGCCAGGGTGAAATGNGCCTCNANCGCGCTATAACCGGCATATTTGAANCCGCCCAGCAGCGCCATCGCGCCCATGGCNATAGCCCCAAACGCCCAGAACAGGCTGNCGGGAAAAAAGGCCTGACGCGCCAGATTGAGAGAGATCAGGCAGCANACAAATAGAATTGCTTCAAACGCGACGACCAGATTCATCGCNGNAGTATGGCCTGCTTGTCATCTTTTGTCTACTGATCCNGTCGCTTAGNCTTTGAATGAAATCCCNTCTCATGCTATCCGGTCNNCTATATNCGAGANGACAGGAGCNCGCCGATATCATCCCCNCCTGAAAAAACNGTGAGATCCCTGCCNATTGCGACCGTCCTTGCGGTCACTTTCGGAACGCTTGTCGTGATCACTGTNGTTATCGTCCTNGGAATCACNCTGGTTTCCGGAATAACAAACACGCGCGATCTGCTGATCGACAAAGCCGGNACGGCCATGGAAGCGGCAGAAAACGACCTGCGTGACCTGCTCAATCCCGCCGCCTTTCAGNCCCGCTACATGGCCGAGNTGATCCGCGACNGNAAACTCGATACCGANAATTCCNAACAGCTCNCCGANTTCCTGCTNGGCGCCGTNGCCGGNACGCCGCAAATNACCTCNCTNACCTATGTGACGTCGNNTTTNCAGGTAACGGCCGCNAGTCGGGAAACCCACAGCATCATCACCATGGATGAAAGCAACGANCCNGTCGCCGTTNCGGCNATCGGAGAGCTTGCNCAAAANGCNGAAGGAAGCTGGGGGCCGCTNGTCTATGTGCCGACGCTCGACAACACNGTGCTCAATTTTCGTCAGCCCGTCNTCCGGGACGGATCGTTTCTCGGTGCNATCATCGCCACCATTGCCNTCTCNTCGGTCAATNCCCGCATGGCGACNGCCCCCGTCCTNGCCGACGGGAAGCGNTTTATTCTTTATGGNCTTGACCGGGTATTNACNCANCAGGGNGAAANGGAAAAACCCACNANCCTCAGNACAGAAAATGTTGTGCCNAAACTGGAGGATATTGACGANCCGGTGCTNAANAATATCTGGTCCGGNGACATCCGCAAATTCGATATTNTGAGCAANCAGGACAAATTCAACAGCCTGCATCTNGATCAGGNCGGCAAGCAATATATCTTNATNTACCGGCATCTGGATGGATATGCAGACNGGCCNTTCACNGTCGGGTANTGGATTCTCAATGATGATATTTCGGCTGAGTTCAAACGNCTTTTCCTGGCCGGTATCGCCGGGCTCGCCATNATGCTGCTCAGCGCCTTTTTCGCCATTATGATGGGACGGCGGATATCGAAGCCNATCCTGGCCTTGTCGGAAGCTTCCCGGCAGATATCCAAGCTTGATTTCAGNCANGTAAAACCGCTGTCCCGCAGCCGGTTCAAGGAGGTNAATGAAGCCAACGCCGCCTATAACCGTATGTTGCGGGGGCTGACATGGTTTGAAACCTATGTGCCGAAATCACTGGTGCACAAGNTGATGGAAAGCGGCGAGGCGCGTTCNGAACAACGNGTNGTNACGGTCATGTTTACNGATATCGTCGGATTCACACCGCAGGCCGAGCATATGGNCTCAGANGACGTTGCGAATTTTCTCAATCACCATTTCCGGCTCGTCACCTCCTGCATCGAAAAGGAAGGCGGAACNGTNGACAAATTCATCGGCGATGCCGTCATGGCCTTTTGGGGGGCGCCGGAAATACAGGAAGATCATGCCGCCCGCGCCTGTCGNGCCGCTCTCGCCATCAAGCAGGCAATCCTTGCGGACAACCGGGAAAAGCAGGCTGCTGGGCTGCCANATCTCCACATGCGNATCGGCATCCATACNGGGCCGCTGGTCGTNGGCAATATCGGCTCGCCCGGACGGCTCAACTACACTGTCGTGGGCGATACCGTCAACATCGCCCAGCGGATGGANCANTATGGCAAGAATCTGGGGGANGANCCNTCAGACGANGTCGTGATTNTNATGACAGANGCNACCCATCACGCCAATCCNGNNGTNNCNGCCCAAAAAATCGGGGATTACCGTCTCAANGGCCGCGTTGACCCGGTNACCATATTCCGGCTCGGATAACCGGCAANCTATCNCGACGGCTGATAGTAAGGGTTCGTGCCATCCGCATGATCCGTGATNTCCAGCACTTCGGTGATNGANGGNACCAGATTCTGAATTTCAACGGCAACGCCCTGTTTCAGNGTNACATCGGCCATNCCGCANCCCTGGCACCCGCCNTCAAGCCGCACATAGGCNCGGTCATTCTGCANATCAACAAGAGTGATGCGTCCGCCATGGGCGGCAATCGACGGATTGATNCGCTCCTCCAGCAGTTTCTGAATGGCCACCCCTTCCGGCGTTTTCAGNCCCGGTTTCGGCAGGCTTTCNCGGTAATCGAGAACCGCCGTGATTTCGGGAATNTAATGGCGCAGCATATTCTGAATGCCGGTCAGCATGGTAAAGGCGGAGCCCTGGAATTTCAGATACAGCTTGCCATTCTTATAGCTGTGAAACGCGACATCGCCGCCCGACTGGGTGACCGCAGGGACAATCCGCGTTGCCAGCAGGTCTTTCACCTGATCAATGATTTCGCTATCAAATTCGCCCGCCACTCCGGCGTCTGCTGCCACGGCGTCTTCTCCACTTTGAAAATGCGCGACAATCGCTCCAAAAATTTCTGTGCGCAAGGATGACCAGTCCCGTGAGTCAGACTTGCTAATCAGGATACTCTGCTCCTGCAATGTGACAGACGCCACACCGTCAATATCATAAAGCCGCGCAGCAAGCGGAGAGACATCGGGCGCCTCCTCGGCTGAAACGTAAAGCGGGCCGTTTTCATACACGGCATTCGCCGGCAAGAACTCCAGCTCCGTTGAATTTTCACCTGGCTTTGTCTGAATAAACATCTTTTCGTCCCGCTGCTCATTTCAAGGGATGACGGTTGCAATTCTTCCTGCCATAAAGAGCCATCCCTTTAGTTGTAAAGTAATAATAATAGCGGAGAAAACAATGGCGAATTTTATTCTCACCGAAATCGAAGAAAGAGCGCATGGCAAGGTTGCACGCCTTGCCATCGATAACCAGCGCAAGCTGAATACATTGAACACGGCGGTGATAAAAGAGTTTGCTGAAACAATGGACCGCCTCGATGAAGACAAGGACATTGCCGTGCTTGTCATTACCGGTGCCGGCAACAAAAGCTTCATTGGTGGTGCAGACATCAACCTGATGGCCGGACTCGATCCGGAATCTGCCCGCGAGTTTATCACCAGCATCCATATGACCTGCCACAAGGCGCGGTTTTTCCATGCGCCGGTCATTGCGCGCGTCAATGGCTTCTGCCTCGGCGCCGGAATGGAACTCGCGGCCGCCTGCGATATCGTTGTCGCCGGTAAATCCGCCTCTTTCGCCATGCCGGAGGTGCGGGTTGGCATTCCGTCGGTCGTTGAAGCCGCATTGCTCCCGAAAATTCTCGGCCTCAATCTCGCCCGCGATCTCGTCATGACCGGACGCAGCATCAATGCAGAGGAAGCCTACACCGCCGGGCTGGTGCAGCGGCTTTGCGAAGATGAGGCGCTTGATGCCGCCACCGAAACGGCAATTGAGGAGATTCTGGAAGGCGGCCGCAATGCCATGGCCATTCAGAAACAGCTTTGCAATGACTGGGAGAACAATGCCCTGGAAGACGGTATCCAGATGGGTATTGATGCCTTCGCCCGCGCCTATGAAAGTGACGAACCGGGCCGCATGATGGGCGCCTTTATCAACCGGCCCCGATAAACCACCCAACGTGATGCCCGCCGCCGGAAAAGCGAAAAAAATACCTATCCCCGGGATAATTTGTTATGAAGAAGGCAACGGGTTTGCCGCATCGGGGGTGGGCATCCATGCTGGTCTATTTATATGACGTATTTTCAGGCGGGGGGCGACAGTCGCTGTCCATAGAGGGGCTGGAGCGGTTGTTCTCGACCCAAAGCCACTCCCCGCTTTTGAAACGCCGCCGGGCAAGGGTTATTCTGTCACGGGTGCGGTTTCTGAGTCTGCTCTGCGTTTTTGCCTTCCCCCTCGGATATCTGCTGGATATCCTGACATTCGACAGCGAAAGCTATCACACGCTCGGCATTACGCGTGGGCTGATTTCGGTCCTCTTCCTTGCCCTTTATTTCGGCATCGGTAACGGGGAAACATTGCGGGACGCCTATCGCGCCCTCGGCATCTTTTTTGCCATCCTGCTGGCCTTCCAGGCCATGTATCAGCCCCTGCTGGATGTCATGGATATCTTTGGCGTCACCAGCCTGGCCGCCGCCGGCTATGCCCTCTTCCCATTCCTTATCTTCGCCTGCATCGCCGCCTTCCCTCTTACCGTGAAGGAAGCCGTGCTCACCCTTGTCCTGCTTTTCGTGATTCAGATGCTGATCCTTATCCTGATGCCGGAAAGCGCCAATCCGCAGCAACGCCTCGGCATCCTGCTCACACTCGGTGCAACGGGGTTTCTGTGTACCTTCGGTGCGATCAGTCAGCATCTCTACATCTCCCTGCTTGTCGATCAGGCTTCCATCGACAGCCTGACGGGGACCTATAGCCGCAACAGCGGAGAAGAAATCATCGATGTGCAGTTCCGCATTTCAAAACGCCAGAACACGCCCTTTTCCATCGTTTTCATTGACCTCGACAATTTCAAGGCGATCAATGACCGATACGGGCATGAAGCGGGTGACAGGGTGCTGGCAACCGCCGCCTCCAATATTCGCCGCAATGCCCGCGGATCCGATGTCGTTATCCGCTGGGGCGGGGAGGAATTTGTGATCCTGCTTCCCAACACGGACGCCGCAGGAGCGGTAAAATCCATCCGGCGGCTGCGTAACATCGGGCTCGGCNCGCGGCCCGATGGCCAGATGGTGACCGCCAGCTTCGGTATTGTTGACCGNCAGAGCGTCAACGTNGCCGACTGGTCCGCCCTTGTCGATATTGCCGANAACCAGATGTATGACGCCAAATCGCGNGNCGGGAACGATATTNCGGNCTATATCCCGATGGNGGAAAGNAAATCTCAATCAGATNGNNAGATTTCTGCGGCGGCCGAATGATTCTGAAAATCCTCTCNCTNCTNTTTGCCGTCCTGTTTATCGCGCGNATCCTGTTTGCAAAAAAACTGAANGANATGGGNAAGGCGGCCGANCGCACGCTCAATCTCTTTCTGATCGCCATCGCCATATACTTGCTTCTGCAAGCCGTCCTGTTTTACGGAATGTCATGACCNAAATCTTTTCCGGCTGATGTTCAAAAGGAGATGATGAAATGNCCGAGACACGNATTGAAACNGANACNATGGGCGANNTNGCCGTCCCNGCCGATCGNTACTGGGGCGCGCAGACNGANCGATCNCTNGAAAANTTCANGATCGGNGGNGAAANNCTNCCCNNCNCCCTGATNCGCGCNNTNGGGCTNCAGAAAAAGGCGGCGGCTCTCAGNAACCAGATGCTNGGCAAGCTGGANCCTAAGCTNGNGGATGCCATTCTGNTGGCNGCCGANGANGTGATCAAAGGGGATCTGATTGANCACTTCCCCCTCGTCATCTGGCAGACCGGATCGGGAACGCAGAGCAACATGAATGCNAATGANGTGATTGCCAATCGCGCCAACGAAATACTGGGNNCNCCNCTCGGCAGNAAAAANCCCNTTCATCCNAANGATCANGTCAANATGGGGCAAAGCTCCAACGACAGNTTTCCNACCGCNATGTCCATCGCCGCGGCGGAACAGACAAGTCATCATCTNCTCCCCGCCCTCAACCATCTGCATCAGGCGCTGATGGTGAAGGTGGATGCCTTCGATGATATCGTGAAGATCGGCCGCACCCATACNCAGGACGCNGTGCCCGTCACNCTCGGTCAGGAATTCTCCGGCTATGCCCGGCAGGTTGATCTTGCCATGNCACGNCTCAAGGANTGCCTGCCACGGGTNATGGAGCTGGCNCAAGGNGGCACCGCCNTCGGCACCGGACTGAATGCCGCGCCCGGGTTTGCAGAAACATTCATCACCAACATCGTCAAGCTGACCGGCCTGCCCTTTACCAGCGCGNAAAACAAGTTTGAAGCNATNGCCGCCCATGATGCGCTGGTGGAACTGTCCGGNGCGCTCAANGTCATCGCGGCCAGCCTGATGAAAATCGNCAATGATATCCGCTTNCTGGCCAGCGGNCCNCGCAGCGGNCTNGGNGAGCTGATCCTGCCGGCAAACGAGCCCGGCTCCTCCATCATGCCGGGCAAGNTCAATCCNACCCAGNGCGANGCCCTGACCCAGGTTGCCGCGCAGGTAATGGGAAATCANGTCACCGTCACTGTNGCCGGNTCCAATGGTCATTTTGANCTGAACGCCTTCAAGCCGGTGATTATCTATAATGTCCTGCAATCCATTCGTCTGCTGGGCGATGCCGCTCTCAGTTTCACNGACAATTGTGTCGTCGGGATTGAGGNAAATCGCGCNCGGATCAATGAGTTGATGGCNCAATCCCTGATGCTGGTNACCGCNCTNAANCCNCATATCGGNTATGATAATGCCGCCAANATCGCCAAGAAGGCCTNTGCGGATAACAGCAGCCTGAAAGACGCCGCCATCGCCCTCAAGCTATTGACATCGGAACAGTTTGACGACTGGGTCCGGCCGGAAGANATGGTTGGAAAAGAATAGCGCCACCGGGCGGGAGCTGGAGCGGGCGAAGGGAATCGAACCCTCNTCGTAAGCTTGGGAAGCTTCTGCTCTGCCATTGAGCTACGCCCGCGCGCCTTCCGTTTAAGTACAGAAAGTCACTAGTCTCCGCAACAGAAAATCTTGACAGCCCGAAAGGGGAGGGATAATTATTTTGCCGTGGTGATTTGTGCCGACCGGCTTGCGGCCACGTAAAAGAAACGCTAAAAGGTCGGGGCTCGCAGGAACCCTGATCTATGGTCGGGGTTTTTTTATGCCTCGAAGGTGATGACATGACGGATAGAAAAGCAGCGCAGGGAAGCGCGAAAGAATACCGGACCGCAACAAAATTGGTCCGCGGCGGAACCAGACGATCCCAATTCAACGAGACAAGCGAAGCCATTTATATCAATTCCGGCTTTGTCTATGACAGCGCCGAGCAGGCCGCCGGTCGTTTCAAGGGAGAGAATGAGGGGTTCATCTACTCCCGCTACGCCAATCCAACCCTTTCGATGTTTGAAGAGCGGATGATCCTTCTTGAAGAAGGCGCCGAAGCCGCCCGCGCGACGGCCAGCGGCATGGCCGCCGTCAACGGCGCGCTGATGTCACAACTCAAGGCGGGGGATCATGTGGTCGCGCCGAAGGCGCTGTTTGGTTCCTGTCTTTATATTATCGAGACCATTCTGCCGCGCTTTGGCATCAATATCACCCTTATCGACGGCACCGATATTGATCAGTGGAAAAACGCGCTTACGGAGAAGACGGCCTGCGTCTTTTTTGAAACCCCCTCAAACCCGTCCCTCGAAATCATGGATATCGCCGCCATTTCCGATCTGGCGCACAAGGTTGGGGCAAAGGTGATTGTTGATAATGTCTTTGCAACGCCGGTGTTGCAACATCCGCTTTCCCTTGGCGCCGATATTGTCGTTTATTCCGCCACCAAACATATTGACGGGCAGGGCCGCTGTCTCGGCGGTATTATTCTGGGCTCGGAAGAATTTGTCGAGGATACCCTCGCCCCCTATCTCAAGCATACAGGCCCGGCGCTCAGCCCCTTCAACGCCTGGACTCTCCTCAAAGGTCTGGAAACGCTTGATCTGCGGGTCCAGAAGCATTGTGACAATGCGGAAAAGGTTGCGGCTTTTCTTGCGTCTCATCCCGCTGTGGCCAAGGTCATCTATCCCGGCCTCGAAAGTCATCCGCAGCACGCCCTGGCAAAAGCGCAAATGTCGCGGGGCGGTTCCCTCATCGCCTTCGAGATCGCCGGTAATCAGGAAGATACATTTGCCTTTATCAACGGCCTGTCGCTGATTGACATCAGCAACAATCTCGGTGATGCGAAATCTCTGCTGACCCACCCGACGACAACGACCCATTCCAGCGTCAGCGACGCGACAAAGCTGGAACTGGGGATCACCGAAAGCATGGTGCGGCTGTCGGTCGGCCTTGAAGATGCGGATGATCTCATTGACGACCTCGGATATGCGCTCAACCGGAAGGCCGGTTGAGCGTCATATAGAAACCAATCAACCATCCGGTGATTGGCGCAAAGACCTGTCCGATTTACTGGACAAAATCGTCCCTTGGCGCAATATTCAGGGAATACCCGGCCCGTCGGGCAGGTCGCGGAAGGAAATAAGATGATGGCATCCGGCATCTACAGCAAGACGACCCGGAATATTCGGGTATCGGTAACTCCCATTTATCTCCAGGATCGCTCTCGCCCGGAAGACGGCCTGTATGTCTGGGCCTATCAGGTCAAAATTGAAAATCAGGGGGCGCAAACGGTCACCCTCAGATACCGTCACTGGCGCATCACGGACGCCAAAGGCCACACGGAAACAGTTGATGGGGAAGGCGTTGTGGGCGAACAGCCCGTTCTCGCTCCCGGTGAATCATATGAATATACCAGTGGAACGCCTCTATCGACGCCTTCCGGCATTATGGTCGGCAGCTATGATATGGAGGAAGAAGCGGGCGCTTTTTTCTCCGTTGATATTCCCGCCTTTTCACTGGACAGCCCCGGCGCTATCTCATCTCTTCACTGATCCGCGGCGCATCACATGTTAGGAAGCAGGTCTCATGAACAAGCACACTCACCCCGGCACTCCGGCAAAGGACCGTCCGACCAAGGCAGAGGCGGAAGACGCTGTCCGTACCCTGATCCGCTGGGCGGGAGATGATCCGGCGCGGGAAGGTCTGCGCGGCACGCCTGACCGGGTTGTCCGCTCCTACCTTGAATTTTTTGCGGGTTACAATGAAGACCCTGACGCCTATCTCGCACGCACCTTCGAAGAGGTAAACGGCTATGACGAAATGGTTGTCCTTAAGGATATCCGCGTTGAAAGCTATTGCGAGCATCATATGGTTCCGATCATCGGCGTCGCCCATGTCGCCTATATGCCGAGCAATCGGGTCGTCGGCATTTCCAAGCTTGCGCGGGTGGTGGACGCCTATGCAAAGCGCCTGCAAATCCAGGAAAAGCTCACGCGGCAGATTGCGGAAACAATCGAACGGGCCCTGCAACCCAAGGGCGTTGCCGTCATTATCGAAAGCGCGCATCAGTGCATGACAACGCGGGGCGTGCATAAGGATGGCGTCACCATGGTGACCAGCACCATGCTCGGCGTATTCAGACGCTCGGATATCACCCGCAGAGAACTGCTCTCCTTTATCGACAAAGGCTGAAGATTACCCGCTCGTGATCAACTTTCGCCTGATCCTCACCATCCTTGGCATTCTGCTCGTATTCGTCGGCGGGGCAATGCTGATTCCTGCTGCTGTTGATCTGATAGCCGGCAACACGGACTGGCAGGTCTTTCTCATCTCGGCGGCAATACTTCTGTTCATTGGCGGCGGTCTGTATCTCTCCAATCGCGGTGGCGGCCTGCTGCTGGACCGCAGGCAGGCCTTCATTCTGACAACTGCCGCATGGATTGTCATGCCCGCCGCCGCTGCCCTGCCACTGATGTTCGGCAATCTCGACATTTCCTTCACCGATGCGTTTTTTGAAACCATGTCCGGGCTGACAACCACCGGTGCCACGATCCTGAGCGGACTTGACAACACCCCGCCCGGCATCCTGCTCTGGCGCTCGTTACTGCAATGGTTCGGCGGGATCGGCATTATCGTCATGGCGATTTCCATCCTGCCGCTGCTACGCGTCGGCGGCATGCAGCTTTTCCGGATGGAGTCATCCGACGCTTCATCGGAAAAAATGCTGCCGCGCGTCGGTGATATCGTCAAGGCCATCGGTTATATCTATCTCACCCTCAGCATGATTTGCGTGCTTGCTCTGTGGGCGGCGGGCATGAGCCTGTTTGAAGCCGTCAATCACGCCATGACCACCATCTCGACCGGCGGCTTTTCCACTTCCGACAAATCAGCCGGGTTGTTCGATAACCCGCTGGTGGAAAGCATCATGGTCGTTTTCATGATCATGGGCGCCATGCCTTTCCTGATGTACCTGCATTTCGTCAAGGGCAAGCCGGGCAGCTTCCTGATGGACAGCCAGATCCGCTGGTTTCTGTCGCTCATCCTGTTCAGTATTTTCATAATGGTCTGCTGGCAGATTTTCCGTAATGAAACACCGTTCTGGGACGCCTTACGCCAGGCGACCTTCAGTGTCACATCCGTCATAACGGGAACCGGATTCGCCACGGTGGATTACAGCACCTGGGGCGGATTCGCGATGGCGGGTTTCTTCTTCCTGATGTTTATCGGAGGCTGTGCCGGGTCCGCCTCCTGCAGCATCAAGGTTTTCCGTGTTCAGATTGTTGTCGAAACATTACGTTGCCGTCTGATGCAGATCATTCGCCCCAATGGCATATTCATACCACGCTATAATGGCCGCCCCCTGCCGGATGAAACCATTACCTCGGTCGCGAGTTTCATCTTCCTATTTCTGACAATCTTTGGCCTGATCACGATTGGTCTCAGCCTGACCGGCCTTGATTTCGTGACCGCCCTGTCAAGCGCCGGAACCGCCATCACCAATGTCGGGCCGGGGCTCGGGGAAATTGTCGGGCCTTCCGGGAATTTCCAGTCACTTTCCGATCCCGCCAAATGGATGATGTCCCTCGCCATGCTGCTGGGACGGCTGGAACTCTTTACGGTACTGGTGCTTTTCTCGCGCCGCTTCTGGCTGCGCTGATCCTCTATTTCGGGAAAGGTGCAGGCCTCGGAAGGCCGAGTGATCCAAGCACCAGCCGTATGGCGGCATCTTTCACCTTCTGTGCTTCCTCCGGCCCGATTTCCTGCCAACCCAGCCGCGCTTTTATCACCGCAAGCCCGGCGCCCTGTTGCAGGCAAAACATCAGGATGGCGGAGGCTTCGAGACGAATCGTTTCCTGTGTGCTCGCCTCTCCTCGATATCTGGCGAGCAGGATGACCAGCAGGTCGTGTACGACATTGATGTGCCCCTCCATAATCACCGGAAAACACTCACCCGGCTTGTCTATTTCCCGCAGGATAAGCCGTATTCGCCAGCGGCCTTCCGATGGTAACGTCTCGCCGATGAGGCGGGAGATAAACTCCCGGATGATATCTGCATAAGCCATATGATTACTGTCGGCCGACGCCAGCCGGTGCTCCAGCAATAGCGCAAGATCCCGGCGCAGCGGTTTCAGATCGCGGATAATTTTTTCGAATACCGCCCGGTAAAGCCCTTCCTTATTGTCGAAATGATAGGAGATTGCCGACAGGTTCACCGAGGCCGCCTTCGCAATTTCGCGGGTTGAGACAGCCCCAAAACCGCGCTCCGCAAAGAGGTGGCCTGCAACCTCAACCATCCTGTCAGATGTGGATATTCCGGATTCTGTCATTAAATTGGGTCAATCGTATGAATGGACATAGGCTAGGATAAATTAAGGGACGAACAAGATCGGAACTGCCCTTGCCGGATGGAAAGCCGGGCAGGCCCCGATACCGGCTATCGCAAATAAGCTCCCATAAAGGCCCGAATATTCTTTTCCAACTCCTGGTCAAAAGCCCGCATCAGAGCCTCCACCTGCGTATAATACATTTTCTCACGCTCATTCAGCGTGATCCCCTCCGGCACTGATTTGCTGCGGGTAGCCTCTGCCGTAACGACGGCGGAAGAGCCGGAAATCTCGTTTATCTTGATTTCAACAAGCGCGTGGAATTCGTACAGCTCCGACTGGCTTTTGGTAACCAGCCCTTTCAGACCTGTTTCCTTCGAAAGCTCTTTTTCAACGGCGCTGGCATCCTTGATGGTGACGATGGCGACCGCGCCGCTGTTCCCGGTGGTCTGCAAACGATCCTGAACCCAGTTGCGAATGGACTGGTTGATGGAAACCGGCAATTCATGTTCAACATGCGGCCGTTGCAGAGGCGGGCGAAATTCATCCACAATCCGGATTTCCCCCACATCAAGATATAACGGACGCAGATGCTTAAAAGTAATATCCGGATAAGACGGCGTGGGCGGCGCCTCCACGCAGCCGGTCAGAACGCCTGCCATTATCAGGGAAACCACTGTCAGAAAACGCCGTATGCCTGCCATGTTGCTAAACCTTTTCAGGGAATGGAACCGGCATACTCTATTACGGGCCAAGGCGGAAAGACAACCCTCTCCTTCACGCAAGCGGTTCAATTCCGTGTCAGGCCAGGTCTTTCAGATGTATTTCATATTTGCTGGAGCAGAACTGGCAATCGGCCGTGATCACGCCCTCCGTCGCCATTTCCTCCAGATCATCCCCGGCGAAGGTTTTCAGCGTCGTTTTAACCCTCTCCGCGCTGCAACTGCATTGATCCTCCAGCGCCTGCGGATCATAGAGCCACACTCCGTCTTCATGGAAAATCCTGTACAGCAGCTCCGCTGATTTCAGAACACCGCTTGTCAGCTCTTCCGCCGTGACGGTACGGGCGAGCGCCTGTGCGTTGCGCCAGTTTTCATCCTCGATATCCTGGCTGATCTCGGCCGCACTCTCATCGGGCAGGCGCTGGATCATCAGTCCCCCTGCGCGCCATTTCCCATCCACCTTGTCAACAGAGACCCGCAGCAGCGTTTCAATCTGCTCCGACCTGTCGAAATAATTTTCCATACATTCGGCAAGATTGTCGCCTTCCAGTTCGACAATCCCCTGGTAACGCTTACGATCCGTGCCCGCATCAATCGTGAAGGCGATATAGCCCGTGCCAAGATAGGTCACGACATCGCGCTTGCTGTTCCCGCCAGCAAGTCTTTCGATCAATCCTTCGTCAAAGGATGCGTATCCACGCATATTCCCGGGCGTCGTCATGTCGGCCGCGATCATATTGATTGGGCCGTCGCCTTTGGTCTGAACCGTGAATATCCCGTCGAATTTGAGCGCCCCGCCCAGCATCGCCGCCAGCACAAGCCCTTCCCCCAGAAATCGGGCGACCGCATCGGGGTAGCCGTGCCGGTTAAGAATGGTGTCAACCACACTCCCCATCCGCACGACGCGCCCGCGGACGCCTGATTTCGCCATCTGAAACGGCTGTATCAGATTGTCCGTCATGATTTTCTGACCAGTCTCGGCCATTTGGTTTCCTTTGCTTCTGTCAGAAAGCCTATGCGCCGAGGCACCAGCGCAGCACGGCTTTTTGCGCATGCAGACGGTTTTCCGCTTCATCGAAAATGACGGATTGCGGGCCATCCATGACTTCCGCCGTTGCCTCCTCTCCCCGATGGGCGGGGAGGCAATGCATGAAAATGGCATCACGGGAGGCGCGCGCCATCAACTTGCTATCAACCTGATAAGGCGTCAAAATATTATGGCGATTGGCTGCATCATCCCCCATGGAGACCCAGGTATCGGCCACCACGCAATTGGCGCCTTCAACCGCTTCGGCCGCGTCCCGCATCACATGAACACGCGCGCCCGTTTCCCGCGCCCAGGCCAGCGCCGCCGGATCGGGCGCCAGTTCCTCCGGACAGGCAACGCGAAATTCGAAGCCGAACTGCCCGGCCGCATGAATCCAGGATGTCACCATATTGTTGCCATCCCCGCACCAGGTCACCACCTTGCCCCGGATCGGACCGCGATGCTCCTCGAACGTCATGACATCGGCCATCAGCTGACAGGGATGGCTGTCATTGGTCAGGCCGTTGATGACCGGCACCGTCGCATTTTCCGCCAGCTCCAGCAGCTTCGCATGGTCATCAGTCCGGATCATGATGGCATCCACATAACGCGACAGGACGCGCGCCGTATCGGCAATCGTCTCGCCGCGGCCAAGCTGCATGTCATTGCCATTCAGAACAATGGTATGCCCGCCGAGCTGGCGCATGGCCATATCGAAGGATACCCGCGTGCGTGTGGACGGAAATTCGAAAATCGTCGCAAGGGTATAACCCGCAAGCGGTGTTTCGGGATCCACCGTGCCTTTGGGCAATCCCTTGCGGGATGCCTTGAGGGCGATTCCGTCATCTATAATATGCCGCAGATCAGAGTTCGACAGCTCGTTCAGATCGAGAAAATGCAAAGGTTTAGCCATTTTCCAGCTCCGTGCAGGCTTCATCGAGACGGCTGATAAACTCCGAAATCTCGGTATCTTCAATAATGAGCGGCGGGAGAAGACGGATCACATTGTCTCCGCCCTTCGCCGTCAGGACACCTTTTTCGAGCAGCTTGTTGAGCAGCAGCGTATTCTCAACCTTGCATTTAAGGCCAATGTGCAGCCCGATGCCGCGCACTTCCTCCAGAACTTCGGGGTGCCTGTCAACGGCGCCCGCCAGCCCCTGCTTGAGATGATTGCCCATCTCGGCAACATGATCGAGAAAACCTTCTTCCGTCATGACATCGACAACCGCGTTCGCAACGGCCATAGCCAGCGGATTACCGCCATAGGTGGAGCCATGACTGCCGACCGTCATCGCCTTCGCCACCTTCTCAACGGCAAGACAAGCGCCCACGGGAAAGCCACCGCCCAGCGCTTTAGCCGAGGACAGGATGTCCGGGGTGATGCCCGCATGTTCATAGGCGAACAATTTGCCGGTTCGCCCCATCCCGGTTTGAATTTCATCCAGCACAAGCAACAGATCATGCTCATCACATAGCTTGCGGAGTGCCCGCATAAACTCGGGCGCCACCACCTGAATGCCGCCTTCGCCAAGCACAGGCTCGATCATAATAGCCGCCGTCTCATCGGTTATGGCCGCTTTCACCTTTTCGATATCCCCGACGGGGACATGATCGAATCCTTCCATGACCGGACCAAACCCTTCCAGCAGCTTTTGCTGTCCCGCCGCCGCGATGGTGGCAAGGGAGCGCCCGTGAAAGGAATTTTCAAAAGTGATGATCCGGTATTTTTCCGGATGGCCGGTAAAGCTGAAATATTTTCGCACCATCTTGATGGCCGCCTCATTGGCTTCCAGCCCGGAATTACAAAAATAGGCCGCATCGGCAAATGTGGCGTCCACCAGCTTTTTCGCCAGCTCCTCCTGCCCCGGGATACGGAACAGGTTGGACACATGCCAGACCTTGTTCGCCTGCTCTACCAGTGCGGCCACAAGCCGCGGATGCGCATGACCAAGGGCGCTCACCGCAATACCGGCCGCAAAGTCGAGGTATCGTCGGCCGTCATTCCCGTAAAGATACATCCCCTCCCCTTTTTCAAAGGCAAGGTCAGCAGGAGCATAATTCGATAAGAGTGCGGGAATCATATGCTTTCTCCACGAAAAATAAAAAAGGCCAATAGCCGATTTCCGATACCAGAAAGCGCGGAAGTATTGACAGGAGACCGGTTCCTGTCAATCAATCTCTTATCATCTGACTGATATTTTCAGGCTTTCAGCCGATATCCGCTTTTTATCAGCACCCACACGAAAATATAGAGCAGGATGTCGATCCCGGCGATGAGCGTCGCCCCCACCCATACGGCGCTGTCCGATGTTCCGATAAAGCCGTATCGGAACCCGTCAATCATATAGAAAAATGGGTTCAGATGGCTGATCTGATACCAGATGCCGGTCAGCCGTTCGATGGAATAGAAGGTCCCTGACAAAAAAGAAAGCGGCATGATGATGAAGTTCGTGACCGCCGCCATATGATCAAACTTTTCGGAAATAATGCCGGCAATAATGCCCAGCAACGACAGCATAAGGCCGGATCCGACGATATAATAAATGATAACGGGCCATGAATGCACCGTGATATCGACAAATGGCCAGATCGCAATCCCGACGACCAGCGCGACACTGATCCCGCGCGCAACACCCGACAGAACAAAGGCGAGAGTTAGCTCCGTTGCCGACAGGGGCGGCATCAGGATATCGACAATATTGCCCTGTATCTTCGAGATCAGGATCGAGGAAGACGTATTGGCAAACGCATTCTGGATCACCGCCATCATGATCAGTCCCGGCGCCAGAAAATTTTCATAGCTCACACTGCCCACATAACGGCCGCTTCCGCCGAACGCGAGCGAGAAAATCGCCAGGAACAGGACCGTCGTCATCATTGGCGCCAGAATCGTCTGGAGTGGCACTTTCAAGAACCGGTGAATTTCCTTCCACAGCAGCGTAAGGAAACCACGCCAGTTACCGAAACCGATTTTATGAACGATCCGCAAGGCAAGGCCGGTTTTATCGGTATCGCTTTGAGTTATGATATGAGATGTCATGCCGGATAAATATTCAATTCGCGCCCGGCAGGCAAGCCATCAATTGCAAAGCTGATGACGCCCATCACATATAGGGCGGCTAGCCTCAGATAAAAGACTGGGCTATTAAAAGACAACCAGGAAACCAGTCCCGCTGATGGAGGTAAAAGAATGTCCGTTGAAATTTTCCACAATCCCCGTTGCAGCAAATCACGCCAGACACTCGCCCTGCTGCAGGAAAAGGGGATAGATCCCACCATCACCGAATATCTTGTGACACCGCCCAGCAAGGAACGCCTGCAGGAAATCCTCAATCTGCTCGATATGAAGCCCCGCGAACTGATGCGCAAAGGCGAGGCGGAATACAAGGAAAACAATCTCGCCGACGCATCGCTCAGCGATGCCGACCTCATCCAGGCAATGGCTGATCATCCGAAACTGATCGAACGGCCGATTGTTTTCGCCAATGGCAAGGCCCGGATTGGCCGCCCGCCGGAATCCGTTCTGGAAATCCTGTAAATCTGTAAGGCGCGGCCTTTCTTCATATTGAGAAAGACAGAGAATCCGTCTTTTCATCCGTCGAAGCTGGCTATAGAATTGCGGGAATTTTCCGGTCATAATGATCGGCACGGGAGCATAAATAAAAACATCGAGGAGAAAACTCATGGCAGACGCCGTAATCGTATCAACCGCAAGAACACCCATCGGCAAAGCCTATCGCGGCGCCTTCAACAACACGCATGGGGCGGACATGGGCGGACATGTCATCAAACATGCTGTCGCCCGTGCGGGCATTGATCCCGCCGAGGTGGAAGACGTGATCATCGGCGCCGCCAACCCGGAAGGCGCCATGGGCGGCAATATCGCCCGGCAAGCGCTGCTCACCGCCGGTCTGCCGGTCACCACCTCAGGTACGACAGTCAATCGCTTCTGCTCCTCAGGCCTACAGACAATTTCCATGGCAGCGCAGCGCGTCCTCGTCGACAAGGTGCCCGTCATGGTCGCGGGCGGCATGGAAAGCATCAGCCTTGTCCAGAATGAGCATGCCAACCGCTATCGCTCCAAAAGCGACTGGCTGATGGCCAACAAACCCGCGATTTATGATCCGATGCTGAAAACGGCGGAGACGGTCGCGACCCGCTATGGCATCACCCGCGAGGCGATGGATGAATACAGCTACCAGAGCCAGATGCGCACCGCCGCCGGGCAGGAGGCCGGGCGTTTCGACCAGGAAATCGTCCCCATGACGACAAGCAAAGCGATCGAAAACAAGGAAACCGGCAAGGTGATGTATGAGGACGTCACCCTCACCCAGGACGAAGGCAACCGGCCGAGCACGACCCTTGAAGGGCTTTCCTCGCTGAAACCGGTGATGGGCGAGGACTGCTTTATTACGGCCGGCAACGCCAGCCAGCTTTCCGATGGCGCGTCTGCATGTGTGATCATGGACAGCAAACTCGCCGAACAGCGGAATATTGAGCCTCTCGGCATCTATCGCGGCCTTGTCGTGGCCGGGTGCGAACCTGATGAAATGGGCATCGGCCCGGTTTTTGCCGTGCCGAAGCTGCTGCAACGTCATGGCCTCAAGATGGATGACATCGGCCTTTGGGAACTGAATGAGGCTTTCGCCGTGCAGGTTCTCTACTGCCGTGACAAGCTCGGCATTCCAAACGAACTGCTGAATGTCAATGGCGGTGCCATTTCCATCGGGCATCCCTACGGTATGTCCGGTGCCCGGATGACGGGCCACGCCCTCATCGAAGGCAAGCGCCGCGGTGCCAAATATGTGGTTGTCACCATGTGTATTGGTGGCGGCATGGGCGCCGCCGGTCTTTTCGAAGTGGCGTAAGACTGCCCTCCATATCGCCGATGATGTCCCGGAGGTTCAACCGAATCTCCGGGATTTTTATTTTATGGGCAATAAAAAAGGCCCGGATAACCGGGCCCTTTCCTGAACGTAACGCCTTAGCGCGTCGGGATCGGTTCGTCCCCGGTGTAATCGTAAAAACCACGCCCGGATTTCCGCCCGAGCCACCCGGCCTCGACATATTTGACGAGTAGCGGACAGGGGCGGTATTTCGTATCAGCCAGCCCTTCATACAAAACCTGCATGACGGCAAGGCAGACATCAAGGCCGATAAAATCGGCAAGTTGCAGCGGACCCATCGGATGATTGGCGCCAAGCCGCATCGCCGTATCGATCGCGCGCACCGATCCAACCCCTTCATACAGAGTATAAATCGCTTCATTGACCATAGGAAGCAGAATGCGGTTGACGATAAAGGCCGGGAAGTCTTCCGCCGGGGTCGGCGTTTTATGGAGACGAACCGTCAGTTCACGGATCGTCTCGAACGTCTCTTCATTGGTGGCAATCCCGCGGATCAGCTCAACGAGCTGCATGACCGGCACGGGGTTCATGAAATGCATACCGATGAACTTCTCCGGTCGGTCCGTCACCGCCGCAAGGCGGGTTACCGAAATGGAGGAAGTATTGGTTGCAATAATGGCTTCCGGTTTTAACTTCTGGCCGAGAGCGGTGAGAATCTTTTTCTTGATCTCCTCATTCTCGGTTGCGGCTTCAATGACCAGATCCACTTCCGAAAGATGCTTGTCATCCAGTACCGGGATAATATGGGTCAGGGCTTTGGTGATGTCCCCTTCGGAGAGAGCCCCCCGGCCAACCTGGCGCTTCAGGTTATACTCGATGGTTTCCATGGCGGCTTTCAGCCGTTCATCGGAAATATCTTTTAGATACACATCTATATCTGCGAGCGCCATGACATGGGCAATGCCATTCCCCATCTGGCCGGCGCCAATCACACTTACTTTGTTTATCATCGCTTAATTCCAAACATAAAGGTGAGCGCGATCATGCCGCCAAAAACCTGACCCGTAGCTGTCATTACAGGGCTGCTTCCAGCTCCGGCAGAGCCTTGAACAGATCTGCAACAAGGCCGTAATCGGCAACCTGGAAAATCGGCGCCTCCTCGTCCTTGTTGATAGCCACAATCACCTTGCTGTCTTTCATACCTGCAAGATGCTGGATGGCGCCGGAAATACCGACAGCGATATAAAGCTGTGGTGCAACCACCTTGCCGGTCTGGCCAACCTGAAATTCATTCGGCACAAAGCCCGCATCAACAGCGGCACGGCTTGCGCCAACCGCAGCGCCAAGCTTGTCGGCAACTTTTTCAAGAAGGACGAAATTGTCGCCGGACTGCATCCCGCGGCCGCCGGAGATAACAATTTTTGCCGCCGTCAGTTCCGGACGTTCGGATTTGGACAGCTCTTCCCCGACGAAGCTGGAAAGACCCGCATCAGCCGCCGCGCTGGCCGCCTCAACCGTGGCGGAACCACCCGTTGCATCAGCGGCCGGGAAGTTGGTCGGCCGGATCGTGATAACCTTCTTCGCATCGCTCGACTGCACGGTCGCCATGGCGTTACCGGCATAGATCGGACGCACAAAAGTATCAGCAGAGACAACTTCCGTAATTTCGGAAATCTGGGCCACATCCAGGAGCGCCGCAACGCGCGGCAGGATGTTTTTACCCGCCGTCGTTGCTGCCGATATGATGGCGTCATAGCTATCTGCAAGAGAAACAATCAGCGCTGCAGTATTTTCAGCAAGCGTGTTGGCATAGAGCGCATCATCAACCAGCAGAACCTTGGCGACACCGGCCACTTTCGCGGCCTCATCGGCAACAGCGGAACAGCCGCTGCCCGCGACGAGAATATGAACATCGCCGCCAAGCTTCGTAGCTGCCGTCACCGCGTTCAGTGTGGAAGCGCCGAGGGCCTTATTGTCATGATCAGAAAGAACAAGAACAGTCATCAGATAACCCCCGCTTCATTTTTCAGCTTGTCGACCAGTTCGGCGACAGATTCAACTTTCACACCGGCTTCGCGTTTGGCCGGTTCTTCCACCTTGAGCGTCTTCAGACGCGGCGCGATGTCAACGCCGAGATCTGCCGGTGCTTTTTCATCAATCGGCTTTTTCTTTGCTTTCATGATGTTCGGCAGCGATGCATAGCGCGGCTCATTGAGGCGCAGATCGGTCGTGACAACTGCCGGCATTTTCAGATCAATCGTCTGCAGGCCGCCATCAATCTCGCGAGTGACTTTCGCCGTCCCGTCTTCAAGGCTGACCTTGGAAGCGAAGGTGCCCTGCGACCAGCCCAGCAACGCGGACAGCATCTGGCCCGTCTGGTTTGAGTCATCGTCAATGGCCTGCTTGCCAACAATGATAAGGTCCGGCTTTTCTTCTTCCGCAACCGCCTTCAGCAGCTTTGCAACGCCGAGCGGCTCCACCGTTTCGTCTGTTTTCACCAGAATGCCGCGGTCAGCCCCCATGGCAAGCGCGGTCCGCAAGGTTTCCTGCGCGGCCTGCGGGCCGACAGAAACTGCAACCACTTCGGTTGCCACGCCTGCCTCGCGGAGACGAAGCCCCTCTTCGACGGCAATTTCATCGAAAGGGTTCATGGACATTTTAACATTGGCGAGGTCTACACCTGTTTTGTCCGCTTTCACGCGGATCTTAACGTTGTAGTCCACGACACGTTTAACAGCGACGAGAACTTTCATGGGTCGGTCTACTCCCGGAGTCATAGTTTTTTCAACATCCGACGGAAATCCGTTTTCCGGCGGCGTGAATTTGTGAACATAAAGATACTTAAATTCGGCAGTGCACAATAAATAGCTAATGACTATCTGTCAATTCGCCGAATTGGGACATTTTCACGCAGGCAAATCGGCGGTTTTCCGGGCGCTAAAGGCCCTGAAACAGCTTATCTGTTGGCGCCGGGCACCCACAAAACATCCTCCGCCCCCTTATTATTGAGAAAACGTCCCAAGACAAACAGATAATCCGACAATCTGTTTACATAGGCGACGGCAGCAGAGTTTACATGTTCCGAATCGGCCAGCGCGATTATTCTCCGTTCGGCGCGCCGACAGACGGTCCGCGCCAGATGCAGGTAGGATGACGCAGCGGAGCCGCCCGGCAGGATAAAGGAATTGAGCGGCGAAAGTTCCGAATTGAGCTGATCGATTTCCTGCTCCAGACGATCGACCTGTTGCTGGATGATACGTAGCGGTGGATATTTCGGATTCTCCTTTTCCGGCGTGCAGAGATCGGCGCCAAGATCAAAAAGATCATTCTGGATACGCGACAGCATTTTATCTGTCTCACCCGTCACATGCAGCCGCACCAGACCGATGATGGCATTTGTCTCATCCACATCGCCATACGCATCCACACGCAAATCGGCCTTGCTGACCCGCTCTCCATCTCCGAGAGATGTCTGCCCCTTATCTCCGCCGCGGGTATATATTTTCGTCAGTTTTACCATCTAATTTCCATGTCCGGAGTTGTTTTTCTATTAGTTTCCGGAGCTCGCCAACCAGATGCCGATCATGATCAGCACAACGGCGATGGCCTGCATCAGGATGCGCAGACGCATCAATTTATTGCTGTGACGGCGATTAAAGTCGCCACCACGCGCCATGGTCAGCACTCCGAAAAGGAGGACAGCCGCCGTACCGATGACAGCGGCAACAATGAAAAAATTGATCATATCTTGATCCGATCTGTCTTATAAGGATAAAGCATCCAACGCTATACCCATACACCCTATATGGACAGGAAATTTCATGGAAGCAACCCGGGATATTGTCATAATCGGTGGCGGCGTTATCGGATCCTCCATCGCCTATTTCCTGAAGGCAACGCCCGGCTTTAGTGGCAGCGTCACGGTCCTTGAGAAAGACCCTACCTATGAATTCGGCTCAACCGCCCGTTCATGGGGCGGTGTCCGTCAGCAGTTTTCAACGCCGGAAAATATTTTGATCTCGCGCTTTACCGAGGAATTCCTGCGGGAAATCACCCATTATCTTGGCATCGATGGAAGCCCGGTAAATGTCGATTTTCAGGAACGAGGCTATCTGTTCCTCGCAGAAGAGCCGCATATCCCGACACTTTACGCCAACAATGCCATCCAGCGAAGCCTGGGCGTCAATGTCGGCCTGCTGGATCAGGAGGACCTCAAGCGCGGGTTTCCCTGGCTCAATGTCGCCGATCTGGCGGGCGGGTCCTTTGGCCTCAGCGGGGAAGGCTGGCTCGACGCCTACAGCCTCAATCAGGCGTTTCGCAAGAAAGCAATCTCGCTGGGGGTTGAGTATCGCGCCATTGCGGCAGCCGGACTTGATGTGACCGAAGGCAAGGTTACCGCAGTCCGGCTTGCGGACGCATCACGGATTGCCCCAGGAGCGGTCGTCAATGCTGCCGGCCCCGCCGCCGCGGCCGTTGCGGGATGGATCGGCATTGAGCTGCCCGTACGTTCCCGCAAGCGCTATGCCTATTCCTTCAGCTGCCGGGAGGAAATAACCGGCTGTCCCCTGATTGTGGATCCAAGCGGGGTTCATTTTCGCCCCGAAGGAAGACAGTTTATTGCCGGATGCTCGCCCCATCCCGCCAATGATCCCGACTGCACCGACTTTGACGTAGATTATAGCTGGTTCGAAGAGCATATCTGGCCCATTCTCGCGCATCGTGTTCCCGCATTCGAATCAATCCGGATGGAACGGGCCTGGGCCGGGCATTATGCCTATAACCTGCTGGATCAGAATGCGATCCTCGGTCCGCATCCGGAGATTACAAATTTCTATTTCGCCAACGGATTTTCGGGACACGGATTGCAACAGTCCCCGGCGGTTGGGCGGGCGATTGCCGAGCTTATTACCGACGGCGAATACCGGAGCCTCGATCTTTCCCGCTTTTCCTATGAACGGATCGTGACAGGCCACGCCATCTCAGAACATAATATTGTCTAACGAACATTGGAGTGGAAATGCCGATAATCAGAATTGATATGTTTGAAGGACGTGATACCGCGACCAAGCAGAAGCTGGTACGGGCCATGACCGACGCGATGGTGCAGATCACCGGTTGCAGCGAAGCCAGCGTCAATGTGCTGATCAACAATATCGCCAAGGAGGACTGGGGCCTTGGCGGTGAACTTGCCAGCCGTAAATTTCCGGACAAGGGAAAATAGCAGGAATCACAAGTGCAGGATATTTTTCTCATCAATTTTCTTGTGCGCATTTGGCAGCATTTCAAGGAACAGAACTGCCTCCGTATGGCGACGGCGCTGAGTTATCAGACCCTTCTCGCCATTGTTCCCATTGCGGCGGTGGCCTTTGCCCTGTTTACGGCCGTACCGGCCTTCAATCACCTGAAAGAGAAGCTTACCAATCTCCTTTTCGATAATCTGCTGCCGTCCAAATTCACGGCCATTGATGCCGCCATGCATGATTTCACCCTCAATGCCGGGCAGCTTACCTATTTCGGCCTGGCCGGTATCGCCATTACCGCGCTGATGCTGATGGCCAGCATTGAAGAGATTTTTGCGCAAATCTGGAAGGTCGCGGCAACACGCAATCCTTTCAAGCGGTTGATGACCTATATTGTCATCACGCTGATCGGCCCCATTGCTCTCGGCAGTAGCCTTACTCTCGTCAACTGGATCATCGATATCAGCGAGGAGGCAACCGGCGTCCAGCTTTCCGATCTTCTCACGCTGGTCAGCGCAACCATGCCCATGTTGCTGCCGTTCCTGATCCTGTTCATTCTGTATCGCATCGTTCCCGCCTGCGAGGTCAAATGGCGCCATGCCTTTATCGGCGCGGCAGTGGCAACGGCGCTGTTCCT
This sequence comes from Sneathiella sp., assembly GCF_002694385.1. Lineage (GTDB taxonomy): Bacteria > Pseudomonadota > Alphaproteobacteria > Sneathiellales > Sneathiellaceae > Sneathiella. Next base: position 633,734 of record NZ_NZMB01000012.1, on the reverse strand, counting down.
GCTCGGGAAATATCTGTTCATGCTCTACTTGCAGTTTTTCCCGTCTTATGAGGTGGTCTATGGCGCCATGGCGGCTTTCCCGCTCTTCCTCATATGGCTTTATGTAAGCTGGGCGATCGTGCTGTTCGGCGCGTCCATCGCCGCGGTGCTCGGCTTTGAATATACGGGGGAGATGGAAAAACGCTAACGCCTAGTCCGGCAGAATCACGGCTCCGTCGCCGGTAATCTCGAACCCCGGATTCCAGGCAACTTCCCACAGATGACCATCGAGATCGCGGAAATATCCGCTATATCCGCCCCAGAACACCTCTTCCGCCGGTTTGACGATTTCTGCGCCCAAGGATTGAACCTGATCGAGTATCTGATCGACCTCTTCCTTGCTGCGCGTATTATAGGCGATGGAGAACCCTTCAAATCCGGCGCCGTCATCGCTTATCCCGGCATCCTTTGCAAGATCAGTGCGCGGAAAGAGTCCAAAGGCAATGGACCCGCATTGAAAAAAGGAAACGCCGGAAGCGTCCCGCACGGAACGCTTCCAGCCAAGAGATTCAAAAAAGGCCGTACTTTTCGCCAGATCCCGGACGCCGAGTGTGATCAGTGACAGCCTTTGTTGCATATGAAACTCCGTATCAGTTTGCCCCTTCGAGCAGGCGGCGGGCAATGACCTGTGCCTGAATTTCTCCGGCACCCTCAAAAATATTGAGAATACGCGCATCGCACAACACGCGGCTGATCGGATATTCAAGCGCGAAACCGTTGCCGCCATGGATCTGCAGGGCGTTATCCGCCGTGCTCCAGGCAACGCGGGCGCCGAGAAGCTTGGCCATACCCGCTTCCAGATCGCAGCGACGCCCCTCATCCTTCGCCCGGGCGGACGCATAGGTAAGCTGCCGCGCCATCATGATTTCCACCGCCATCCAGGCCAGTTTGCCCGCGACACGGGGGAATTCGATAATCGGGCGTGAAAACTGGACACGATCCAGCGCATAGCGCAGGCCAAGCTCCATGGCATTCTGGGCAACGCCCAGCGCCCGGGCCGCCGTCTGGATGCGGGCGCTTTCAAAGGTCTGCATCAACTGCTTGAAACCGTTGCCCTCTTCTTCGCCCAGCAGGTTTTCCGCCTTGATTTCGAAATTGTCGAAGCCAAGCTCATATTCCTTCATCCCGCGATAGCCGAGCACCTCAATCTCGCCGCCGGTCATGCCTTCCGCCGGGAAATCCTCGGTCTCGGTCATATGCGGTTTTTCGGCAAGGAACATGGAAAGCCCCTTGTATCCCGGCTCGTTCGGGTTGGTGCGTACCAGCATGGTCATGACATCGGCGCGGGCGGCATGGGTGATCCATGTCTTGTTGCCGGTTACCTTGTAGACATCGCCGTCCTTCATAGCCCGGGTCCGCAGGGACGCCAGATCTGATCCTGTGTTCGGCTCGGTAAAGACAGCCGTCGGGAGGATTTCACCGGTCGCAATCGGGCGCAGCCATTTTTCCTTCTGCGCGTCCGTGCCGCCGGTCAGGATCAGCTCCGCCGCGATTTCGGAGCGCGTGCCGAGAGAGCCAACGCCGATGTATCCGCGCGACAATTCTTCCGACACAACGCACATGGACATCTTGCCAAGGCCGAGACCATCATATTCTTCCGGCACAGTCAGACCGAAAACACCCAGCTCCGACATTTTCCGGACCACCGGCATGGGGATCAACTCATCCTTCAGATGCCAGTCATGGGCATAGGGCATGACTTCTTCGTTGGCGAAACGGCGGAACTGATCGCGAATCATGGCGAAGGTCTCATCAAGGCCCGGATTACCATAGTGATCCGTATCAATCCCTTCGGCGATGAGAACCGCGATCCGGTCCTTGATGCCTGCGGTGTAACCCGCGTCGATCAGGTTCTGTACCTCCGGCGTTTTGAACTTGGCAATGGCCGCGTCATCAACACCAAGATCAGCCGGACGAATGATCTCCCCAAGGGACATGGGAATACCGCCCGCGATCTGGGCCAGATACTCGCTGAACCCGGCCTGCAGGATCAGCTGCTCCAGCTCGCCGTAATGACCCTCACTCGCCAGATGCCGGGACCAGTTGAGAGTTTCCCGCATGGCTTCCACATAAGTGGCCAGCCAGGCAAGGCCATGTGTGGCATACTGGTTCGCCTCCACCAGCTTGGCGCTGATCCGGCCCTTGTCATCACGGGTTATGTCAGCAACCGCCATGATCGCCTGCTGTTTGAAGGATTCGGCAGCGTTCAGCGCCTTTTCACAAAGATCGTCCAGCCCGTCCAGAACCAAGGCTCCGGACGCCGCAACCATTTCAGATGTTGTCATTCTTGTTCTTCCTTTTGGGGTCTGGCTGATTACTCGTTGCCTGCCTCGATCGCATCCTCAATCGTCCGCATCCCCGGATATTTGGCAGAAACCAGCACGGCCATATTGCCCGGCTTATGTTCATTGTTCATCATTTTTGTATGAGCGCGTGGAATATCATCCCAGGAGAATACTTCCGACATGCACGGATCAATACGCCGTTCCACAACCAGATTATTCGCCTGTGACGCCTGTTTCAGGTTGGCGAAATGGCTTCCCTGAATACGCTTCTGCCGCATCCAGACAAAACGCGCGTCCATTGTCAAGTTAAAGCCGGTTGTTCCGGCGCAGAAAACGACCATGCCGCCGCGCTTCACGATGTTACAAGACACGGGGAAGGTCGCCTCTCCGGGATGTTCGAACACGAAATCGACGTCATTGCCCTTGCCGGTGATCTCCCAGATCGCCTTGCCGAATTCGCGGGTCTTTTTCATATAGTCGCCAAAACCTTCGCCATTGACCGTCGGCAGTTGGCCCCAACAATCAAAATCCTTGCGATTAAGCACGCCCTTGGCGCCGAGAGACATCACAAAGTCCCGCTTGCTTTCATCGGAGATCACGCCGATGGCGTTGGCGCCGGCCGCCGCGCAAATCTGGATGGCCATCGAACCAAGTCCGCCTGACGCGCCCCAGATGAGAACATTATGACCGGGCCGCAGGATGTGCGGGCGATGACCGAACAGCATGCGATAGGCTGTCGCAAGCGTCAGAGTGTAGCAGGCGCTTTCTTCCCACGTCAGATGTTTGGGGCGCGGCATCAGCTGGCGGTCCTGCACCCGGGCGAACTGAGCAAACGAGCCGTCTGGCGTCTCATATCCCCAAATCCGCTGGGACGGGGAGAACATCGGATCGCCGCCGTTACATTCCTCATCATCACCATCATCCTGGTTGCAATGCACGACAACCTCGTCACCGATCTTGAAGCGCTTGACCTTGTTGCCAACGGCATAGACAACCCCGGACGCATCGGATCCGGCAATGTGGTATGGCTGCTTGTGATAGTCAAAAGGGGAAATGGGCTCGCCAAGCGCCGCCCAAACGCCATTATAGTTGACGCCGGCCGCCATGACCAGAATCAGAACATCGTGACTGTCGAGCTCGGGCGTATCTACAATCTCGACCTGCATTGCCTTTTCCGGGACGCCATGGCGTTCCTTGCGGATTGCCCAGGCATACATTTTGGAGGGCACATGACCGAGAGGCGGAATTTCTCCTACCTCATACAGGTCCTTGATTTCGCCAGCCGGTAGGGTGGTGCCTGTTTCCGACAGGGCTGCAGCGTGCGTATTTGACATCAAAACATCCTTCGCATTTTGTGGGGTTTCTATATTATAGGGCGTAGATATTTAGAATTTACAAATTCCCGATTCTCGCCATGATATATCGCATTGCATCAAAAATTGGAACTGAGACCTTTACTTTGGCCCACTTTGTGAGAAGATTACTGACCTTTGAGCAGATAACAAGTATTTTTTGCATTGCAGCACGACGATATGTTATTACGCATGGCAATTACGCCGCGTAACAACTGGTCAGTTTTGAGCTGAAAAACGAAAGAAAATTATGAAGAAAGACGACAAGGAAGCCCGAAATTCCGCCGCTTCAAAGAAAGACCGGCCTTGGCTTTTCCGCACCTATTCGGGCCATTCTTCGGCCAGCGCATCGAATGAGCTGTATAAGACAAACCTTGCGCGGGGTCAGACGGGACTGTCTGTCGCTTTCGATCTGCCAACACAAACCGGCTATGATTCGGATCATATTCTCGCCCGCGGCGAAGTCGGAAAGGTGGGTGTTCCCATCTGTCATCTGGGGGACATGCGTACTCTTTTCGAGGGAATACCGCTCGAAAAGATGAATACTTCCATGACGATAAACGCCACATCGGCATGGCTGCTCGCGCTTTACATTGCTGTCGCAGAGGAACAGAACGCCGATATTTCTGCCCTGCAGGGGACGGTCCAGAACGATATCATCAAGGAATATCTCTCGCGCGGGACCTATATTTTCCCGCCGCGACCGAGCATGCGGCTGATCACCGATGTTGTCAGCTATACCTATCGTGAAATGCCGAAATGGAATCCGACCAACGTCTGCTCCTATCACCTTCAGGAAGCGGGCGCGACGCCGGTGCAGGAACTTTCCTTCGCACTTGCAACCGCCATCGCGGTGCTGGATGCGGTAAAGGAAGGCGGGCAGATTTCCCCCGAAGATTTCCCGGAAGCCACCGGGCGGATCAGCTTTTTTGTGAATGCAGGCATCCGATTCATCACTGAAATGTGCAAAATGCGCGCCTTTGTCGATCTATGGGACGAAATTCTGCTGGAACGCTATGGCGTTCAGGACGAAAAATTCCGCCGCTTCCGCTATGGCGTGCAGGTCAATTCCCTCGGCCTGACCGAGCAGCAGCCGGAGAACAATGTCTATCGTATCCTGCTGGAAATGCTGGCCGTGGTCCTGTCCAAAAAGGCGCGCGCGCGGGCCGTCCAGCTTCCTGCCTGGAACGAAGCTCTCGGTCTGCCGCGCCCGTGGGATCAGCAATGGTCCCTGCGCCTGCAACAGATCGTCGCCTATGAGACCGACCTGCTGGAATTCGGCGATATTTTCGAAGGCTCCATTGAGATTGACCGCAAGGTGGAAGAGTTGAAGGCCGCCGCGCGCGAGGAACTCCGCCTGATCGAGGAAATGGGCGGCGCCATCGCCGCTGTCGATACGGGCTACTTGAAAGAATCCCTCGTCAACTCCAACACGGCGCGGGTGCAATCCGTCATCGCCGGTGAATTGCCCGTCATCGGCGTCAATCGCTTTACAGAGTCCGCCCCCTCCCCGCTGACGCAGGAGGCTGACGGTGGTATCATGACCGTTGATGAGGCGGCAGAGGCCGAACAGATTGCAGGGCTGAAAGCCTGGCGCGCTAGCCGCGATGACGCGGCCGTCCGCCGCGCCCTGGACGCCCTGTCCAAGGCAGCCCGCGATGGCAGCAATATCATGCCTCCCTCCATCGCTGCGGCAAAGGCCGGTGTCACCACCGGTGAATGGTCCGAAGCCCTCCGTCAGGTATATGGGGAATATCGTGCGCCCACCGGGGTCGGCATTGCCGTCTCCAACGCCGAAAATGATATTCTGGAGCCCGCCCGCGAAAAAGTTGCTATCGCCGCCGGAGAGCTGGGCCGTCCGCTGAAGGTGCTGGTTGGCAAGCCCGGCCTTGATGGCCATTCCAACGGGGCGGAGCAGATCGCCGTCGCCGCGCGCGATAGCGGCATGCAGGTTGTATATGAAGGCATCCGCCTGACCCCGGAGCAGATTGTCACCGCCGCCAAGGCGGGTACCGTTGATCTTGTCGGGCTATCGATTTTGTCCGGATCGCACATTCCGCTGGCCACCGAAGTCTGTGAACGCCTGAAAGACGCGGGGCTGTCGCACATCCCCGTCGTTGTCGGCGGGATTATTCCCCAGGAAGATGCCGTCCGGCTCAAAAATGCCGGGGTCAGCGCGGTCTACACACCGAAGGACTTCAACATGTCCGGGATCATTATAGATATGGTGGATATTATCATGAAATATGAGGATGTCGCCTGATGTCCTCATCCCGTTAAAGATTCGCGCCTTCGTGCTGAATGTTAACTATAATCCACCATTTTCAGCACTTCTTCAGGAGAATATCCCTCTTCACGGAGGGATCTGACCGTTGCTGCCTTATCGCGTTTTGAGAGCCGTTTTCCCTGCGGATCGGAGATCAGGCCATGATGCATGTAACGCGGCGTTGGCAATTCCAGCAGCGCCTGCAATAGACGATGAATATGGGTCGCCGCGAACAGATCCTGCCCCCGCACGACAAGATTGACCCCCTGCAACGCATCATCAAAGGTAACCGCCAAATGATAGCTTGTCGGCGTCTCCTTGCGGGCCAGAACAATATCCCCAAAAGGCGCCGGATCACACTGTATGATCCCCTTGCCCACCTCCTCGAACCGCAGGCTTGAAAGCGGCACGGACGCCATCGCCTTAACCATATCCAGACGTAATGCATATGCATCGCCCCGGGTAAATCGCTCCTGCCTCTGCAGATCGCTCAAATGTCGGCAAATGCCCGGATAGATGGGGCCTTCGGGGCCCTGGGGGGCGCTATTGCTGCGGGTGATTTCCGCCGCAATTTCCTTGCGTGTGCAGAAACAGGGGTAGATCAGATCACGATCACCAAGCTTCTCCAGCAGCGCCGCATAATCATCGAAATGATCGCTCTGCCGGCGGATGGGATAATCCCATTCCAATCCCAGCCAACGCAGGTCTTCAATGATCCCTTCCTCAAATTCGGGGCGACATCGGGTGGTGTCAATATCTTCAATCCGCAGCAGAAAATGCCCGCCCTCCTCCCGCGCCGCCTTTCGGGCGAGCCTTGCGGAATAGACATGTCCCAGATGCAGAAATCCGGTTGGGCTGGGCGCAAAACGCGTTATAGTTACCATATCGTTAACAAGGAACGGGTTCGGAAAAAATTATCAAAATACACCTAAAATTTTATCTGTTTTTCTTGTCAGTCATCCGGCCCGACGCTAGCCTTTGTTAACAGTTTTTTAATTATAAAAAAGATCAACGGGCGAGACAAATGTTTAGACGGATATTGATCGCGTTGAATATTCTGATGCTGGTGACGGCTTGCGCCATTCCGATTACCCGCAATCACGATATAAATGTGGCAATGGAACGTTACGAGGCCGCCTATCGCGAGATTGTCAGAAATGACCCTCTGATGGCGCAGAATATTGGCGTTATGGCCGATGTCCTGGAAACAGTTGATCGCCGTTATGTAGATAACGTCAATCCGGAACGGCTTGTCGACAAAGCGATAGAGGCGCTGCAAGCGACTGCCGATGATAGTGACGGCCCGTTTGAAAAAGATCCGACCACCCGTGCGTTGAACGCCATGCTGTCCTCCATGGACCGTTTTACCGGCTATATGGCGCCGCAGAGCTTTTCGAGCTATCGGGAAAGTCTGGACGGGCATTTCATCGGCCTTGGCGTGCATATCCGGATGATTGACGACAGCCTCACCATCATGGATCTGCTGAAAGGCTCCGGCGCAGAAGCGGCGGATCTTCGCAAGCAGGACATTATCACTCATGTCGATGGCGCCCCCATCAAAGGCTTGACCCTGCACGAAGCCCGGGCATTGTTACGCGGACCGGAAAATAGCGTCGCCAGCCTAACCATCCGTCGTCCGTCCATGAACGAGCCGCTGCAAATTGCCGTGACCCGCAAAGAGGTGGACATCACCTCTGTTGCCCATCATGTGGAAGGCAATATCGGCTATATCCGGATTTATTCCTTCACCCGCAAGACAGGCCCCGGCGTCACCGTCGCGCTTAAAGATATTGACCGGCAGCTCGGGGACGGCCTTTGCGGCATCGTCCTTGACATGCGCGACAATCCGGGCGGGCTGGTCTCTGCGGCGGAGATTGTTGCCGATGCCTTTCTGGATGGCGGCAATATTTACGCCGTCGAAAATCGCGGTCATATGATGATTGCGCGCGATGCAGACCGGGGCGATGAAGCACGGGGAACGCCCATTGTTGTCATGTTGAACAAGAAATCCGCCTCCTCCTCCGAAATTGTCGCCGGGGCACTGAAATATCAGGCTCGCGCGAAGCTGTTTGGCGAACAGAGTTTTGGTAAAGGGCTCATGCAGTCTCTCATGCCGCTACGCAATGGTGGCGGGCTCAGGCTGACGACAGGCCGGTTTACTACGGGTGGCGGCCCCACTTTCCACGGAGTCGGATTAACACCGGATATTCCCCATAAGGATGTTGTGGGGGAAAGCGATGCCTATCAGATTTCCCTCGCCGCCAAGAGCCTGAACTGTAACACAAGCCTGACAACCGCGCTTAACACGGCACAATGACAAGCGGCGGCAATATCAACGACGCCCTCGCCTTCATAACTGCGCAGGACCCGGATTTTGCCCGCGCCCTCCCGCTTATAAAACCTCTGCCGGACCGGGGCCGACCCGCCGGCTTTGAACATCTGTCCAAAATCATCGTCGAGCAGCAAGTCTCCCTCGCCAGCGCGGAAGCCATCTGGAAACGCCTTTCTGAAGCGGTCGCGCCTTTTACGCCGGAGATGATGGTCACTTTTGATGAGGCCGGCCTCCGCAGCCTCGGCCTCAGCCGCCAGAAAGCCCGGTACTGCCGCGCCCTTGCCATAGATATTGTTGAAGGCCGGTTATTGCTTGACCGGCTGCATGAAGAAGAGGATGCAGCCGTGCTGGAGCAGTTGACGCAGGTCAAGGGTATCGGCCGCTGGACTGCCGAAATCTATATGATCTCCTGCCTTGGCAGGGCCGATGTCTGGCCTGCCGGGGATATTGCCCTGCAGAACGCCCTCGGCCATCTGAAAAATCTGCCGCAGCGGCCCGATGCAAAGGCGATGGACCTGCTTGGCGAACCGCTGCGCCCCCATCGCACTCTCGCCGCCCGGATCCTTTGGCGCTATTATGCCGATGTGGTTCAGGCCGCAACGCGCAAAAGCGGGAAATAGCATCCCGCCACAGAATTATGCGGCCATTTCATCAAGATACGGTGGTGTAATATTTATTTCACACAAAATAATGTAATAGCATTTGCAATTTCACGGAGGAAGCGCCACACTTTATGAGCGGAGATCGCTTCGGGAGAGTGAAAAGCCAGTGCATGCATCCGTTGAAAAATATCCGGCCCTCGTGCTGAATGCCGATTACAGGCCGCTCAGCTATTTTCCCCTGTCGCTGTGGTCCTGGCAGGACGCCCTTAAGTCTGTGTTTCTGGAACGCGTCAATATTGTTTCGGAATATGACCGGGTTATCCGTTCCCCCAGCTTCGAAATGCGCCTGCCGAGCGTGATCTGCCTGAAACAGTATGTTCGGCAAAGCAAACAGCCTGCTTTCACCCGCTTTAACCTGTTCCTGCGTGACGGATTTCGCTGCCAGTATTGCGGATCGGCGGAGGAGCTGACCTTTGATCATGTCCTGCCGCGCCGTCTCGGCGGCCGGACGAACTGGGAAAACATCACCACGGCCTGCGCCCCGTGCAATATGAAAAAAGGCGGCCGCCTGCCGCGTGAGGCGAATATGTTTCCTGAAATAAAACCTTATATCCCGACCCCGCAAATGCTCAACCGGCAGGGCCGCGCCTTTCCGCCAAACTATCTTCATGAAAGCTGGCGCGACTATCTCTATTGGGATACCGAGCTGGAACATTAAGGATTTTCCCGCACCCACTTGCCTTACCCGCCCGTCGCCGTCTATATAGGAACCGGTTTCATTTGAACGGTTTCAAGTCGAGATGTGATGTAAAATGAGTTACGGTCTTGGTCTTTCGGAGAAAAAGCAGGCGCGGCAACGGCGTAACCGCTTTTTCAAGATTATTTTCTATATCGCCCTGATCGCCGGTGCGGGGATGTATGGCTATTATGAAGGGCAGGCCACCGCAGAGCGCCGCATCGCCGATATCGAAGGTCAGGTTATCGCCCTGACAAGTGAGAACGACCGGCTGAACGATCAGGCGCGCGCGGCGCTGGACAAACAAAGTGCCGCCCTTGCGGAAGCCCGCGCCTGGCGCGACAAGTTCGAAAATGAAATTCCAACGGGGCCTGTCCGGGATATTTTGACCCTGGTCCAGCAGCGGATCGCCGACGGGCTGGAGCCGGAACGGCTGAATTCCCTGATCACCCTCGCCCAGAACAGCCAAAATTGTGATCCGGCCCCGGAAACCAAACGTTTCATTGTTAATACGCCGATTTTCTCAAGCCCCGGCAATTCGGTCAGTCTCGGCAATGGAACCATCACTGTCACCGGTAACGGGAAATCCGTTGTCAACGAGCAGAACAAGGTAGAAGCCTGGTATGATCCGAACGAAGAGGTGGAAATCACCTTTACCCAGCTCGGCGGCCAGACGGAAAAAATGACCGGCGTCCTGCCGCTTCACAAAAGCGTTGTATTCGGCGCAAATGAATATCGCTTCAGCATTCTTGCCGGAAAACAGAGCTTCGCAACCATTTCGGCGACCCGCTGCGATTTTCCGTAAAGTCAGCGACTGGCTGCCTTCAGATGCGTGATGACAGCCAGATAGCCAGCTTTGATCCGGCCTTGACCGCCGTCGTCAGCAACTCATAGGCCGGCGCCTCACTGGCGCCTGCCTCGCGCGCGGTATCGCGATGCTCGATTTCCTCATCGCGAAAGCGGGAAATTGTTTCTTTGAGCTCGGTTTCATCTTCGCCGAGCGTGTCGAGCTGCTCACGGTAATGGGCATCAATCACTTCTTCGACCGCCTCGGTGCAGGCCATTGCCGCTTCCTTGCCGAGCAGGGCCGTCCCGGCGCCGAGCGCAAAACCCGCCACATGCCAAACCGGGCCGAGCAATGTCGGCCGCACACGCCGCTCAGCAAGAAGCTGCTCGAATTTCTCGCGATGAACGAGTTCCTGATCTCTCATATGACGAAGGGTCTCACCGGATTCCGTCTTGCCCAGAACCGCAAGCTGTCCTTCATATATCCGGACGGCGCCAAACTCTCCCGCATGATCAACCCGGATAATCCGTTCAAGCTGCTCTCGCGGATTGAGATCGCCAGGCTGGCGGCCAAAGGGTGGCTTGTCGTCTTGCGAAGATTTGTCGATCATAAACGTCTCCTACTTGCGCTTCCCTGAACCTAGCGCAGCGATGAGACAAAAGACAGCCATAACTACCGCCAGCATGACATTGTAGCCAGCCATGGAGATGCCGAAAAGAGACCAGGCCACCTCGTTACAGCGAACAATCGGTGTCGACATGATCCTGGCTTTCAGATCCTCAATATTCGAGACAGCGCCGGTATCCCCGACGCATTCGGCCGTGCCTTCCCACCACCCCTGCTCCACCCCGACGTGATAGCCGCCAATGGCCGCCGTTGTGAGAAAAGCAAAAGCACAAAAAAGCAGGAAAGGGGTCGCGCCAAACCGTTTGCTCAACGCAATTCCGGCAAGCGCAATTGCAATGACCGCCGCATAGGGCCAGCGCTGATATAGGCAGAGAACACAGGGCCAGAGGCCGAAGACATACTGAGATGTGAACGCAAAAACGAGCGCCCCCGCGGCGGCGGCAAGGGCAATCCACAAAGCATTCTTGTATAACAAGACCATGTTCCCTTGCTTTTATCCGACAATATTTCCCTGATGATTACAGCAGATACTTAATCGCCACAAAACCACCAATCAACAGGACAAAGAAAAGAATGGTGAGCAAGCCGAGATATTTCTCGATAAAGACCTGGATTGGCGCGCCAAATTTCCACAACAGTCCGGCAACAATGAAGAAACGCAGGCTGCGGGACATGACAGAAGCGAAAATGAACACAAATATATCCAGATGCGTCACGCCGCTGGCAATCGTAATCACCTTGTAGGGAAAGGGCGTTAGCCCGAAAAAGGCAACAATCCAGCCCCCCCATTCGTTATAGGCGGCACTGAATTCGATGAATTTGTCTGCGTAACCGTAAAAATCAATGATGGGCGCGCCAATCAGCTCGAAAAAGAAAGCGCCCACCAGATATCCGAACATCCCGCCAAGCACCGATGTCACACTACAAATGAAGGCAAGCCGCCAGGCTTCCGCCCGGTTGGCGAGGACCATGGGAATGAGCAGGACATCAGGCGGAATCGGGAAGAAGGAGCTTTCAATAAAGGAAACCCCACCAAGAAACCATTTTGCCCGCGGCTTCGCCGCCAGACTCATCGTAAAATCATACAAACGTCGAAGCATAATCGGGCCAGAAAATGTAATATTACCATGTTGAGATTTGGCTTTTTAGCCGCTTTCCCCCATTTCTACAATCGCTATCCTTAAAATTTGATAAACTGGGGTCTGAAGAAGTTCTATTGACCGGCTTAAAATCATCGCTATAGTGCGCATTTTCCACACTGGCCCCTGTGGCGGAATTGGTAGACGCGACAGACTCAAAATCTGTTGTCCTCAGGGCGTGCCTGTTCGAGTCAGGCCAGGGGCACCATCAAATATGCGGCGAATTATCGGATAATCCCGCCCTTTTCATTAACGCATTGATAAGACCTTGCGCGTAGAATTTTCCCAGACCTGACCACGCTGTTGATGGGGAAACGATATGCCAATTCTGATGATGTCGGCCGGCGGCCTGATGGTGGTTGCGGCCATATGGGATGTCTTCTCGCGGCGTATTCCGAATTTGCTTCCTGTCATCATTGCGCTGCTGTATTTCGTCAGCGCCGGAGCTATCGGCGACTGGGCGTCGATTCCCTGGCACCTGCTTTGTGGTCTGGGCGTTCTTGTTGTCGGGATTTTCATCTTCGCACTGGGATGGCTTGGCGGCGGTGATGTCAAGCTGCTGGCAGCCCTGGCTCTCTGGGCCGGGCCGGATCAGCTTCTTCTGTTGCTGCTGATGACCTGTCTTGCCGGCGGCGCGCTGGCGCTGGCTTTTGTTCTGCCTGTTCTGATCCTGCGTAAGCCCGCCCTCTCCGGCCTGATCGACTGGTTCTTTGTGAAAGTCCTGAAACAACCGGCGCCCATGCTGCAAACCGTCAGGAGTATGGGATTACAACTCCCCTATGGCGTCGCCATTGCCATTGCCGGGGCGGTTGTCTTTTACCAGTATTTCAAGGTCCTGTAGTCGGCCAGCCCTGCAAAGGCCGTCAGCTTTTATCCCGCTTCTGTCGTTGCAATCCCTCATCCGACGTGGTTGCGGGGCGTAACGGGCTGCGGTCACTCGTCAGCGCCTCATTCACCTTCTCGCAGATTTCATCAAGCGTGAAGGGCTTGGCAATCACGTCATGGATCAGCATGTCAAGATTATAGGCGCGCTGTCGTTCCGCCGCATAGCCGGTCATCATCAGAATGCGAAGATCGGGAAAATCCTTCGAGACTTTGAGAGCAAGCGCAATTCCGTCCATCACCGGCATCACGATATCGGTCAGCAGCAGATCGAATGGCTGGCCTTTCTGCAAGGTGACAAGCGCGGCGGCGCCATCATTAACGGTAACCACCTCATGGCCATGATATGTCAGGGCGCGGCTGATAAATTCCCGAAGCGCGGCCTCATCCTCAGCAATCAGTATGCGCGCCATTCATGCCCTCCGTTCAGTGCCTGACAATATAACCGATATAGGGCAGTTCGCGAAAATAATGCGCATAATCGAGGCCATAGCCGACGACAAACAGATCCGGGCAGTCAAACCCGACGAAATCCGCCTCGAAATCTGCGACCCGTTTGCCTTTCTTGTCGAGCATCAGGCAGGTCTTGACCATGGCGGCCCCGCGCGCGTAAAGCTCTTTTCTGGCGAAGGCCATGGTTCGGCCCGATTCCAGAATATCATCAATCAACAGAACCTTGCGTCCCTTCACCGTATCAACAATATCCCGGGTGATGACAACATTGCCGCTGCTGACCGTCTTGTCGCCATAGGAAGAGAGCGCCATAAAATCAATCTGCGGATTGACCCCGGCATGGTGCAGCGCGCGGATCAGGTCCGCCGCAAAAACAAAACTGCCTTTCAGAACCGCAATTACCAGAATATCCGACCCCATGGTCGCCGCAATTTCTTCCGCGAGCTCCTGATTGCGCCGTGAAATATCCGCGCTGGCAAAAAGGATTTCAATATCCGGTTTCGTCTCGCCCGCGTTCATCTCGACCCTTCCTTTATGGCAGCGATTAACGTCATCGCCAATACAATCCGACGGTCATCTCTCAGGGTCAATCAGATCGACCTTGACATTTTTTGCCTCCTCGGGCGGCTGATTCATGCTGCTGGAAAACTCCACCTGCCCCCATGGCATGACTTGCGGTTCCTCAACCGTCGTCGTCCAGCTATACACCGTCTGCCCGTCTCCATCGATTAACGCGATCCTGATCCGCGGCAAAGGCTGCGGACTGGCCGTCACATTCTTGATAATGCCGGAGACCGTCAGCGTGGTCACGTCATTTTGCAAAATGGAGCGTGTTTTCAGATCATGAATTTCAAGTCCCAGCATATTGCGGGTTTCCACATCAATGCGCAGGGACTGATAGAGAGGGGCGCTGCCAGGCCAGAGCTGTACGACGATATTGCGGGCAAAATAGGCGCCCGCAACAAGAAGCATTACCAACAGCAGTAGCAGAAACCAGCCGATCCAGCTCCGCTTGCCCTTTTTCTGTGGCGGCGCAGGCGCCTTGCGTGGCGCCGTCATCTGTTCGATACTCAGGCCTTCTTCGGGCTGCGGCTCTGGTTGCGCCGGTTCTGCCGCAGCAACCGGTTTTGGCATGTCATCGGGCTGAAATTCACGCCATTTATGGCCGCATTTGGCGCATTTGACGGCGCGGCCTTCCGGCCCAATGGTAACCGGATCGATGGAATAACGGGTTGCGCAACTGGGACAGGTTAAAATCATCGGCGAGAGTCACCATCTCACGAATTAAAGTTTCTTTTTTATAGGCGTTTGCTTGCACATGCACAAGACTGGCTGATAAATCTATCATAGTTTATGCTCAGACGCGTTTTGCCCGGAGGACGAATGGTCAGGTTTGAAAATGTCGGAATGCGATATGGCCTCGGACCGGAGGTGCTGCGCGATGTCAGTTTTGACCTGCAACCCGGATCCTTTCATTTTCTCACCGGCCCGACGGGCGCGGGGAAAAGTTCCCTGCTCAAACTGCTCGCCCTTTCCCATCGGCCAAGCCGAGGCCTGATTACGTTGTTCAACAAGGAAGTTTCGGGCATTCCGCGCGATGATCTGCCTGCCATGCGCCGCAAGATCGGCGTCGTGTTTCAGGATTTCCGCCTGCTTGATCATCTCTCCGCCCTTGAAAATGTGGCGCTGCCGCTGAAAATCGCCGGGGCGAAGAATGACCAGATTTACAAACATGTGGCGGAACTACTGGAATGGGTCGGTCTTGGCCGCCAGGTGGATGCCAAACCACCGACGCTATCAGGCGGGGAGAAACAGCGTGTCGCCATCGCCCGCGCCGTCATCAACCGTCCGCAATTGCTGATCGCCGACGAACCCACGGGCAGCATGGACTGGGAAATGGGCCTGCGTCTCATGTATCTTTTTCAGGAACTCAACAAAATCGGCACAACCGTTGTCGTCGCGACCCACGATCTCGAACTGATCAAACGCTTTGGCAATCCGGTCATGTATCTGAAAGACGGCCTTCTCGCCATGCGTCGTCAGAATGAGGTGCCCAGTCAGTTCAGCGGGGAAGGATCATGATTCCTTTTTTCGACAAAACCGCAGAACTGCAACTGGAAAAGGATGTCTCCACCCGCTATCTGCCCGTGGTTATTTCCGCCATGATCTTCTTGGCTGCCCTGGCAATCGGCGGGCTGTTTTCCTTCAACAACGCCATCGGCATCTGGTCACAAACCCTGACCGGTAATCTCACCGTGGAAATCGCGCATGACCCGGCGTCTGATCTCGATAAAAAAGTTGCCGATGCCATTGCGCTTTTGACTGCAACGCCCGGGGTCTCCTCTGCGCGGGCTATTGAACAGGCGGAAACATTGAAGCTGCTGGAGCCTTTCCTTGGGCGCAATGCCGCCCTAGGCGAGCTCCCTATTCCCCGCCTGATTGAAGTGGTGATCGCAAAGGGCAGCGCGGTTGATCTGGCCGCCCTCAATGAGAAGTTGGGAGCGGCGGTGCCTGGCGCAAGGATGGATATCTATCGGCCGTGGCTCGATAAAATGGTGCTGCTGGGTCGCTCGGTCCAGCTCCTTGCGGGAGGGATCATGCTGCTGATCGGCGCGGTCACCGTTATCATCGTCATCTTTGCCGTCCGCACCGGTCTGATCATGCATTCGGGAGTCATACAGGTGCTGCATCTGATTGGCGCGCGCGACAGCTATATTGCCGAGCAGTTTCAGAATTACTTTGCCCGACTCAGCTTTCTCGGCTCCCTGCCGGGCCTGATCGTCGCCATCATTGTCATGTTTATCTTCAACTTTCTCGTCGGTTCTCTGGAGGCCTCAATGCTGCCGCCCATGACCATTGGCATTGAAGGGATTGTCGCGCTTCTGCTGCTGCCGGTTNTGGTGGCGCTGCTGACAAGGTTTACCGTGCGCAGGGTCGTGATGCGAACATTGAGCCGGATGATGTAATGCTTGTGATACTGGACAGNGATGGCGTCATAAATGAGGACCGCGCGGATTTCGTNAANACNCCGGNGGAACTTGTCTTCATCCCGAACGCCCTTGANGCNGTNGCCCGGCTGAACAGCCGGGGNCANAGGNTGGTGGTGGCNACCAACCAGTCCTGCGTTGGNCGNGGNATTATCACCGANGAACAGCTTGCCGTCATTCATGGCAAGCTGCTTGATGCTCTGGCCAGNGTTTCCGGACGGCTCGANGACATCATTGTTGCCCCCGACGCNCCTTGGGAAGCCAGTGACAGACGCAAGCCCGGTCCCGGCATGCTGATCGANGCCATGCGNAAGTTTGGGCAGCGCCCCGGGGANACCGTCTTTATCGGCGACAGCCTGCGGGATTTGCAAGCCGCCCATGCGGCAGGGTGCCATCGCATTCTGGTGCAGACNGGCAAGGGTCACAAAACCCTCTCGGCNGGAATTGANCGTAAATTGCTGCCCGTNCATGTNGCGCGCGATCTTGATGAGGCCGCCGACTATATTCTGGACGGGAGATTNTAACATGTTCCGCCAGATCAANCCGNTNCTGATATTNNTTTTNCTGCTNACCTNTATCTGGATCGGNGGCTTCCTCACCTATATGTCGGATGTTGAGGGCCCGCCGCCTGCGCCATCGCNCAAGCTGGACGGCATCGTCATCCTGACGGGAACGCCCGCACGGCTGACCGCCGGATTTGATCTGNTGAAGNAAAATGAGGGCGCGCGGNTGCTNGTCTCCGGCGTCAATTCAAANGTNACNCGNGAGANGCTTCGNCANGCNATGGGCCAGAGTGAGCGGCTGATGGATTGCTGCGTCGATCTCGGGCGACTTGCGCGGAATACGGAAGGCAATGCCTATGANACATATCTCTGGGCGAAAACGAACAATTATAGCAATCTTGCCATTGTCACCAGCGCNTACCATATGCCAAGAAGCCTGATCGAGCTGAAACGCTATATGCCNGNTGTAANGNTGNNTGCCTATCCGGTGGCGAATGATACNCTGGGCTTNGAGGATTGGTGGAAAANNCCGAAATCTTTCCTGATTGTCGCNGGAGAGTTCAATAAATATGTTTTCAGCCTNNTCCGGGCANGTCTGGATGACTGGCAGCAAGAGAGAGATGCGTGACAGCAATAAGATCCNTAGGTTTTTTCATCTGTTTTTTTGTCTGGTCCGTGATCATGAATCTGGTCTTTATTCCNGCGCTGCTGCTGGATAAGAAATGGATCGTGCTGGGTCAGCGGATCTGGTCNNGNGGCATCATCTTCCTGNTGCAAACCATTTGCGGCCTGCGGCTTGAAATTCGCGGGCGCGAATATATCCCCAATGGTGCAGGNATTATNGCGGCCAANCATCAATCNGCGTTCGAGACAATGGTCTTTCACGAAATTACCGACGACCCNGCCATCATCCTCAAGAAAGAGCTGCTCAATATCCCTGTCTATGGCTGGTATTGCCGCAAGACNGAAATGATCGCNGTNGATCGCAAGGGCCATGCCGCCGCCCTCAAATCCATGCTCGCGCANGCCGGAAAGGCAATCGCGAATAACCGGCCGATNATCATTTTNCCGGAAGGCACCCGCTCTCCTCTCGATCAGGACCTGCCNTTTCAGCCGGGAATCGCCGCGCTTTATTCAAAGCTGGATCAGCCGGTGACGCCGGTTGCCCTCAACACCGGGCTTTTCTGGCCCCGCAAAAGCTTNTTCTGCCGTCCNGGCGTGATGGTCATGGAATTNCTGCCGCCNATCGAGCCGGGNCTGGACCGCAAGACCTTCATGGCCGAGCTGAAATNNCGNATTGAAGCGAAAACNGANGAACTGGTTGCGGANGNGCGCGCGAAATACCTCTCGTAACCNNNCNCAATNACAGATAAAATTTTGCGTCCANCCCCTTTCGNCTTATATTCAAAGANTAAGNTANATTTGACAGAAGGTGCCCNCATGTCNCCCGTTGCCCCNATATCGCAACAAATCTGGGACATGAAATACCGNTTCCGCTCNCCGGACGGCGGCGCGAANGAGCGCTCGATCGAGGAAAGCTGGCGGCGGGTCGCCCGCGCCGTTGCCGCGGCTGAGCCGGAAAAGTCCCGCAAAAAATGGGAAGACCGCTTCTATGCATTGCTGGAGGATTACAAATTCCTGCCGGCAGGGCGCATTCTTTCGGGCGCCGGAACGGACCGCAAGGTCACCCTGTTCAACTGCTTCGTCATGGGCGATATCGGCGATGACATGGCGTCCATCTTCGAAAATCTGAAAGAGGCGGCCCTCACCATGCAGCAGGGCGGCGGGATCGGCTATAACTTCTCCACCCTCCGGCCCAAGGGCGCACCTGTCAAGGCGCTCGGCTCCGACGCTTCCGGCCCGCTCAGCTTTATGGATGTCTGGGACAGCATGTGCCGCACGATCATGAGCGCCGGCTCCCGCCGCGGTGCCATGATGGCGACGTTACGCTGTGATCATCCGGATATCCTCAGCTTTATCCGGGCGAAGCAGGATCCGGGCCGTCTTCGCATGTTCAACCTGTCCGTCCTTGTCACCGACGCCTTTATGGAGGCGGTGAAACGCGATGATAACTGGGAACTGCGCTTTGATGGCACCCTGTACAAGACGATCCGGGCGCGTGATCTGTGGGATGAGATCATGCGCGCCACCTACGCCTTTGCGGAGCCCGGCGTCATCTTCATTGACCGCATCAACAACCGCAACAATCTTTATTATGCGGAAACCATTACCGGGACAAACCCTTGCGGCGAACAACCCCTGCCCGCCTACGGGGCCTGCCTGCTCGGCTCCGTCAATCTCACCCGCCTGATCCGCGATCCGTTTGGCAAGAACCCGACCATGGATGTGAAGAAGCTGGATGCGGTGGTGCGCGATGCCGTCCGGCTGATGGACAATGTTATCGATATTTCCGGCTATCCGCTGCCGGAACAGGCCAATGAGGCCCGCACCAAACGGCGGATCGGACTTGGTATCACCGGTCTTGCCGATGCGCTGATCATGTGCGGGGTCCGGTATGGCTCGGACAGGGCGCTCACCCTGACCCGCAAATGGATGGCTGAAATCCAGCGATCTGCCTATCTGGCCTCCACCGACATTGCCGCCGAGAAAGGCAGTTTCCCTCTTTTTGATAGGGAAAAATATCTTGCCGGTGAAACCGTTCAATCGCTGCCCGAAGAGGTACAGCGAGCCATCGCGGAGAAAGGCATTCGCAACGCGCTGCTGACCTCTGTCGCGCCGACCGGAACCATCTCCCTGCTCGCCGATAATATCTCCAGCGGGATCGAGCCTGTTTTCAGCTTTTCCTATACCCGCAATGTGCTGATGCCGGACGATACGCGCAAGGCCGAAGAAGTGACGGATTATGCGCTGCGGCTTTATCGCCGCCTGAAGGGAGAAGACGCGCCGCTGCCCGATTATTTCGTCGATGCACAGGTTCTGACACCACCGGATCATGTCAAAATGCAGGCGGTGGTGCAGGAATTTATCGACAGCTCCATTTCAAAAACCATCAACTGCCCCGAAGATATCAGCTTCGAGAATTTCAAGGATATCTACCTGCAGGCCTATGAGCAGGGCTGCAAGGGCTGCACCACCTATCGTCCCAATGATGTGACCGGCGCGGTGCTGGAGGTGAGCAAGAAATCAGGAGAGGGAGCGGACCCGCAACCCGCCCTGCCACTGGAGGAACCCTATAGCAAACCATCCGACAGTTTCGAGGCCGGTGGCATCGTCTATATGACCAAACCGCTGGACCGGCCCGGCACCCTGCCCGGGCAGACCTACAAGCTCCGCTGGCCCGAAAGCAACCACGCCATATATATAACAATCAATGACATCATTCAGGATGGCCGACGCCGTCCTTTCGAGATTTTCATCAACTCGAAGAATGTCGAGCATTTCGCCTGGACCGTCGCCCTCACCCGCATGATTTCCGCCGTTTTCCGCCGCGGCGGCGATGTCAGCTTCGTGGTGGGTGAGTTGAAAGCCGTGTTTGATCCGCGCGGCGGCGCCTGGGTGCAGGGCAAATATGTCCCCTCCCTTCTTGCCGCCATCGGCGAAGTCATCGAAACCCATATGATCCAGATCGGCTTTCTCCCTGTCCCGGCGGAAAAGGGAGGAGAGCGCGACGCGGTGGCAAAAGTCCGGATGCAGGGGGACGGCAAGCCAATCGAAGGACTGTTGCGTCAATGTCCACAATGCGGGGAGGCCGGGCTGATCCGTCTGGAAGGCTGCGATACCTGCACCACCTGCGGCTATTCCAAATGCAGTTAAGGCGCATCAGCCGCCTGCTTCAATCTTCTGCATGATACGGTGAAGCGGCCCATCGGCAATGCCGAAGGCGTCAAGATGTTCCAGCGTGCTTTTCAGATACTCCACATTCGGCCCGCCGCGCCCGTGCGCGCGGGCGATGATGCGCGCCGCATCTTCCTCGGCCGGTTTGCCGCAATATTGCTCATGCAGCGGATCGGCAACGAAAGTAAGGGCAGAGGCCATGATACCCGTCTGTAAAAGCCGGATACGCACCATTTTCGGACGGTAGACGCTGGTCACCATTTCCCGGCGGTAGAGATAGTCGATCACCGGTTCGCGAATATCGGCCGGGCAGAGGATGCCCTTGCCCCGGCAGGAGCCCCCCCGATCCAGCCCGAGCACGAGCCCCGGATTTTCATGCGTTCCCCGATGCACCACGGATGTCACGCAAAAGGCCCGGTGATAACCGTAAAGCTGCGCATCCTCTATTCCGAGATGTTCGAACCCCGGCCGCCACATCAGCGAACCGTATCCGAAGATCCAGAGATCCTCCCCCTCCGGCAAGTCTGGCAGGGGGTAATCGACAGGCGGCAGATCCGGTTCCAATACAAGGTCGTATTTTCGCATTATACCTTCTTCACTCCGCCTTTTTTGTAATTCACAAGCGCAACGCCGATGGCCGCAATTGCCATCCCGATAAGAGCCAACGTCCCCAGCTGCTCGTCAAACAGCACAAAGGCGACAATCGCCGTACAGGGCGGTGTCAGATAAAAAAGGCTCGACACATTGGCGGCCGCACCGCTTCGCAACAGCAGGTAAAGAAGCGTCATGGCGCCAAGGGAGAGCACAATGACCAACCAGCCGAGAGCAAAAAGCAGCTCACCGGACCAGATAATCTCCCGCGTCTCAAAAAAGAACGACATCGCCGTGAAATAGATTGCCGCCACAGCAAACTGGATCAGGTTACCGCTCTTGATATTCATATCGGAACAGAATTTCTTCTGATACAGCGTGCCCGCCGAAATGCTGATCAGGGCGATAAAGGACAGCCCCATGCCAAAGAATGTTCCCTCACCGATGGCAAGTTTGTTGAACACCACCAGAAACACTCCGGAAAGGCCCAGCAGCAGACCGATCCATTTTTGCAGCGATACCCGCTCCTGCAGCAGGAAGCCCGCGAGCGCGGCAACGATCAGCGGCTGGATTCCGACAATCAGCGCGGACACACCCGCCGAAGTGCCCGCTGCGATCGACATGAAAACAAAGCCGAGATACCCGCCATGCATCAGCAGGCCGCCGATGGAAATATGCAGATAATCACGCTTGCGCACCGGCCAGTGAGTTCGGGTCAGCAGAACCACCGGCAGCATAAGTATCACACAAAGAATGAAGCGGACGGCCAGAAATGTCAGCGGCTCGATATAGGGAAGGCCGAGCTTCGCCCCGATGAAGCCGGTGCTCCACAGAAAGACGAAAACTGCAGGCATTGCCTTGAGAGAGACCGTCTCCGATACCGATGGTGATTTCCCGGTCATGTGACTGAAGGCCCTTTGTCATGAAAATTTGTGACATCCGCCCCTCTTTCTATATAGTCTGCCGGGCAGTGACACAAGCAACCAGCGCGGATTGATAATGCGTATTCTCTACGGCGGAATTCTGGCCCTGATCCTCTTTGTCGGAGGCTATGTTTTCTGGTGGAATCATGTGGCCGAGCAGATGCTTATCCAGGCGGAAAGATGGCAGGCCGCGCGGGTGGCAGAAGGATATGAAATCAGCCACAAGCCCCTCACCACCTCCGGTTTCCCCTATCGAGTTGCGGTAACGGCGGAAGACCTTTCCATCGCCAACCCCGGCCATGAATATGCACCGCGCATGGAGATCCTGCGCTTCTGGGCGATAGTACAGCCGTGGCGGATCAATCATGTGATCTACGGGATTGAAGGAACGGGCAAAGCCGTCTGGCAGGAAAAGGGCGCGACGAGAGAGGTAACCTTCACGGCGGCCTCTATTCTCGGCAGTGCGACCTTCAACCTCCAGGGGCGTATGCAGACCGCCGCCCTCGATATCAAGGAACTGAACGCAACGCCTTCCTGGCGGCCGCCTGTCAGCGCCGGGCGTGTACAGCTTCATGGCCGTCCAAGGCACCCGGAGACGGAGGAAAAATCCGCGCCAGAAAAAGCAGGCGGACAGCAGATCGCCCTCCGGATCCATAATCTTGTTATCGACGGGATGGAGGATTTCCCGCTCGGATCACAAATTGAGGATTTTTCGATTTCCAGCACCCTCCATGGCACCATCCGGCGCTTGCCCGCAAAAGACACACTGGCCGAATGGCGCGATGCGGGCGGATATGTCGATATCGAGGCATTGCAAATAAACTGGGGCCAGGGCTCCCTTCAGGGAGAAGGCCGCGTTACGCTGGATGAACTGTTGCGCCCGCAAGGAACCATCAATGCCCGTATCGCAGGCTACCGGGAAATTTTGGCGGCACTGATATCCACTGGACAGATCAACCCCGATGCCGGTGTCACAATCGGTTTCGGCCTTGATCTTCTGGCTCGGGAAGATGACAGCGGCAGGCGCTTTATCGGCTTGCCGTTATCATCTCAGAACGGCCGTCTCTATCTCGGCCCCGTTTACCTGATGAATGTCCCTGCCGTTACGGGCGCAAGCTGACCGGACCGAAGCGCCCTATCAAGCTATTCTTCCGATTTATGGGTTCGGCCGAAGTCCGGCTCCGGCGTTTCCTGCCCGGCATCGATAATCTGGCGGCGGATCGCCCGCGTGCGCGAGAAAATCTTAAACAGAGTCTCCCCGTCCTCCCAGCGGATCGCGCGCTGCAACTGCGCCAGATCTTCGGTAAACCGGCCGAGCATTTCCAGAACTGCCTCCTTGTTATGCAGGAAGACATCCCGCCACATGGTCGGATCAGAGGCCGCAATGCGGGTGAAATCCCGAAAACCACCGGCGGAGTATTTGATCACTTCCGATTGCGTGACAT
This sequence comes from Sneathiella sp., assembly GCF_002694385.1. Classification (GTDB taxonomy): domain Bacteria; phylum Pseudomonadota; class Alphaproteobacteria; order Sneathiellales; family Sneathiellaceae; genus Sneathiella. The sequence goes on along the minus strand of NZ_NZMB01000012.1, from coordinate 609,990 downwards.
CTTCCAGATCATCCGCGGTGCCAACGATGTTATAGGCAATCAGATGCGGAATATGTGAAGTGATGGCGAGCACCAGATCGTGATGCGCGGGATCCATCGTCTCAACCTTGCTGCCCATCGCCGCCCAGAACGCGCCCAGCTTCTCGACTGCCGCCTCGCTTGCCTGATCGCAAGGGGTCAGGATACACCAGCGATTGATGAACAATTCGGCAAAACCGGCGGCCGGGCCCGATTTTTCGGTTCCCGCCACCGGGTGTCCCGGAATGAAATCGACGCCCTCCGGAATATGCGGCCCGATCGCCTTGACAACCGCGCCTTTGACGGAGCCCACATCGGTCACAATCGCGCCTTGTTCAAGGTGCGGCGCAATCTGTTCGGCAATCGCCGCATAGGTTCCGACCGGAGTGCAGAGAACAACCAGATCCGCGCCCTTTACCGCCTCAACCGGGCTTTCATAGGCCGCATCGACAACGCCAAGCTCCTTGGCGATGCGACGGCTGTCAGCCGTGCGCGCCGCACAGACGATTTCCTCCGCCAGGCCTTGTTTGCGCGCCGCGCGTGCGATGGACGAGCCGATCAGACCGATGCCGATCAGCGCCAGCCGTTTGAATTTAACTTCCGTCATAACCTTGTCTATGTGCCGAGGAAATCCCTCAGCGCCTCTGTTACCGCGTGGTTTTCATCATCAAGCCCGATGCTCATACGCAGGCAGGTGGCCAGGCCATAGCCCGCAACAGAGCGCAGCAGAAGGCCGCGTTCCGCCAGATAGCTTTCGGCCTCAGCGGCGGTTTTACCACTATCCTCAAAATCAATCAGCAGGAAATTGCCAACACTCGGCGTGACACCAAGGCCCATCCCGCGAAATGCCTGCGTCAGGATCGGCAGCCATTTATCATTATGACGGCGGGCGGTTTCGATATGTGCCTGATCCCTGACCGCTTCAACGCCCCCCGCCTGGGCGAGGCTATTGACATTGAAGGGCCCGCGCACCCGTTGCAGGACATCAATAACGCCCGGCGGACAATAAGCCCAGCCAAGACGCAGCGCCGCCAGACCATAAATCTTGGAAAAGGTCCGCGTCATGACCACATTGTCATGGGCCTCAACCAGTTCGGCGCCCGCCGAATAATCGTTATTGGATACATATTCCGCATAGGCGGCATCCAGTACCAGCAGGATATCATCGCGAAGATGCGCACGCAGGCGCACCACCTCGGCATGCGGAAGATAGGTGCCTGTCGGGTTGTTGGGGTTGGCGAGAAAGACAATCTTCGTCCGGTCCGTGACCGCCGCCAGCAGATTATCGACACTGACCGTCCGGTCAACCTCCGGCGCCTTTACCGGCGTCGCGCCCGCGACCTTGGCCGAAATGGCATACATAAGGAAGCCATATTCGCTGAACAGAACCTCATCACCCGGCCCGACATAAGCGGTATTGAGCAGCGAGATAATCTCATCCGATCCATTACCGCAGACGATGCGTGATGCATCAAGCCCATGCATCTGTGCAATCGCCTCAATCAGTTCATGGGCCCCGCCATCGGGATAGCGATGTGCGGCCACCGCCGCCGCCCGGATCGCCTCAACCGCCTTCGGGCTGGGGCCAAGCGGTGATTCATTGGAGGAAAGCTTCGCCACCTTCTGGTTTTCGCCCGCCTTCGACTTGCCGCCGACATAGGGCGAAATAGTAAGAATGGCAGGTTGCGGAACCGGTGTTGTCATGGATGTTCTCTTGTCTGGGATCGATCAGTTATTTTATCGGCACAGCATAGGCGCCCAGCAGGACAGCCTTGATAAAAACCTCGCCGCTGATACGGCCCAGATCTTCAAGACGTGAATCCCCTTTCGCCACGAATTCCGGCATTTCAATCAGATGCAGCCAGTCCCCGTCATTGCCATCGGGCTGACGGGAATCCACGCAATGACCTTTTAGCCCGGCTTTGCCAAGGTTTTCATTAAGACGCGCCCGGCTGACTTCTTCGCGCGTGATGATGACCATCACCGTCACATCATCGCCCGAGGGCTCCGGTTCCGCCTGACCGATGACAAGGGAGTTGAGATCCTCGAACTCACCCGATGGATTGTCAAGAAACGGCAGGGCGGCGAGGATTTTCGGCACATTCTCCCCCCCTTGCGCAAGATGCGTCCACCAGCTATCCCGCTCCCGCGTCAGCCACGGCAGAACGCCGAGCGTTGACGGGTTGTCATACACTTCCCGCAACACATTGGTCGGGCTCTGATGCAGTTTCATCGGTGTGGCCGAGCCAAAATGAAACCGCGCCAAATCCCAGTATCCTACGGATTTATCAGGCGCGGTTATCGAGACCGAGTAGGGCTTCTGCATCCAGCCCACGGCAGCAATCAATTCACGCCAGATCGCGGCGACCACGGTGTCGGAAAGTTTGCTGGAATGTTTCTCAAGAATTTTGCGCAGGATGATAGCCTCACGGCCGGGACGAAAGGCCAGCGGCTTGCCATCTTCCTTCTTCGCGGACGCAATATCGCCGACGATTGCAATCCGCTTTTCCAGCACTGATAATAGCTCTTCATCCAGACGGTCAATTTCAGCCCGGAGAGCCTCCAATTTAGTATTTTTTATTGTCACCATTGCTACCCGAACTAACAGACAGTTGCGTCAAAATTGGAGCATAAACCCCGCAGTTTGGCAAAGAATATATTGACAGACCTCGCCCCGCCGCACTAGCTAACAGCAAAGTCATCCAAAACAAAGATTTTTCTAATCCAATTGTTACGAAAAGAGAAATAAAAGTGTCCGCAAGCTCTCCAGGATCGGATAGCCATTCCGTCCTTCTCGGAACGGAAACGCCGTTGCAACTTGATTGCGGCGTGACTTTGGGTGCCATCCGGATGGCCTATTGCACATATGGCAGCCTCAATGCGGACAAATCTAACGCCATTCTGATCTGTCATGCGCTGACGGGGGATCAGTTCGCCGCCAGCCGCCAGCCCCTCACCGGCAAGGATGGCTGGTGGGATTTGATGATCGGGCCCGGCAAAATACTGGATACAGATAAATATTTCATTGTCTGCAGCAACGTTCTCGGCGGTTGCATGGGCACCACGGGGCCGTCGGAAACGGACCCGAAGACCGGCAAACCCTATGGCCTTAACTTCCCCATCATCACGATCGGTGACATGGTCAGGGCACAGGTCCTGTTGCAGGATTACCTCGGCATTGAAAGCTGGTTCAGCGTGATTGGCGGCTCCATGGGCGGCATGCAGACCCTGCAATGGGCCGCAGCATATCCCGAGCGGGTGTTCAGCGCCATCCCCATCGCCTGCGCCGCGCGCCACAGCGCCCAGAATATCGCCTTTCATGAAGTCGGGCGGCAGGCGGTCATGGCCGATCCGAACTGGCAGGGCGGCGACTATTACGCGAGCGGCCGCAAACCGACATCCGGCCTAGCCGTCGCCCGCATGGCGGCGCATATCACCTATCTTTCCGAAGCGGCGCTGCACCGCAAGTTCGGCCGCAACCTGCAGGATCGGGAGAACCTGACCTACGGGTTCGATGCGGATTTTCAGGTGGAAAGCTATCTGCGCTATCAGGGGATCAATTTCGTCGACCGGTTTGACGCCAATTCCTATCTCTACATTACGCGGGCGATGGATTATTTCGATCTTTTTACAGATAACAACGGCAATCTTGCCAGCGCGTTCGAGGGAACGAAAACCCGCTTCTGCGTCGTTTCCTTCAGCAGCGACTGGCTGTTCCCGACATCGGAAAACAAGCAGATCGTCCATGCGCTGATCACGGCGGCGGCCAATGTCAGCTTTGTCGAAGTGGAAACGGACAAAGGTCATGACGCCTTCCTGCTCGACACGCCGGAGATGCTGAAAACCATTGATGGCTTCCTGCAATCAAGCGCCAGAAGCCGGGGCCTGGTATCATGAACGAGACAGCAAAATTCGAGCCCAAACGCGACATCCGCGTTGACTGGCAGCTGATTGCGGAAATCGTCGCGCCGGAAAGCCGCGTTCTTGATGTCGGCTGCGATGACGGGCAGCTTCTCGCGCATCTGACGGAGACAAAAAATGTTGACGGGCGCGGGCTGGAGCTCAGCCAGCAGGGCGTCAATATCTGCGTCTCGAACGGTCTCTCCGTTGTGCAGGGCAATGCGGATACGGATCTGATCTACTATCCCGATGACAGCTTCGATTATGCAATATTAAGCAAAACCCTGCAAACAACCCACCAGCCGCATGTGGTCCTGCAACAGCTGTTGCGGATCGGCCGGAGAGCGATTGTCTCATTCCCCAATTTCGCCTACTGGCGCTGCCGCAGCTATCTGGCGCTCAAAGGGCGTATGCCAATGACCAATTCGCTGGATGTGCCATGGTATGAAACGCCGAATATCCATTTCTGCACTCTGCGCGATTTCACGGCGTTGTGCGCACATCTCGATGTCCATATAGAAAAATCGGTCATTCTGGATGCCTCCGGCAAGGTCATGTCTCAGTCTCACGACAGCGCCTTCGCCAATTTTTTTGGTATTGACTGCATTTTCATCCTGTCCCGAAAGAGCTAAGCCCGTCACTACAAATCTTCGCCCATGCGGGGCAGGTCGCGGCCTGCAATCACCGGGCGGGCCGCCGGCAGGATAACGGGGCGGCGACGCGTTTTGCGTTCAGGAAGTTCAGTCAGGGCATAGACCTGCTTTTCCGCCTCCATGATGCGGACGCCGCTGAAATGCCGCCACCATTTGGCGCCCAGATTTTCCCAAGCCCGCGCCAACCGCAAATTCAGACGCCAGTTGCCAGGCGGCATATAAAGCGCGCCTTGCCTGTCGCCCGGTGTAAAACCATTATCCCGGAGCAGGCGGTTGAGCTGTTTGTCGCTATAGGGATGGCCATAACCAAAGGGCGTGTTTTCCGTTCGCGCCCAGAGGCCGCGCCGTCCCGGCACCACAACCATCAGCTTGCCCGTCGACGTCAGAATACGCCAGAGTTCCTGCAGGATGGGGTCAACATCCGTTGTATTTTCAAGCCCATGCACCCAGATAATCCGGTCAATCGACGCATCGGCAAGCGGCAATGTCCGTTCATCCACAAGGCTGACCAGGCTGCCACCCTCGCGCGGCCATTGGATCACGCCCTGTTCCAGCGGCATGAAGGAGATCACCCGCTCCGCCTCCGAGCGGAAGGTGCTGAGATAAGGCGTGGCATAGCCAAGACCGAGAATACGGAAATTTTTAAGATCCGGCCACATCTGCCGGACCTGCCGGGTAATCGTCCGGCGCACCACCTGCCCGAGAGAGCTGTGGTAAAAATTCCGCAAATCAATAACATCAGGTCTGATCATGGTGCTATACTGTCATATAATACGGAAATGGAAACTTAACAGAAAAACGTGAATGCGAAAGATCCCCTTATGAGCAAACTCGAAATTCACCAGATTCCGGTTCTTAACGACAATTATGTCTATCTGTTCCGCGAAAGCGACAGCGGCAAGGTTGGCGTTGTCGACCCGGCGGTTACCGAGCCGGTACTGGAAAAGCTGGCGGAACTCGGCTGGAAGCTGACCCACATCATCAATACCCACCATCATGGTGACCATACCGGCGGAAATCTGGCGCTGAAGGAAAAAACAGGGTGCACCATTGTGGGGGCGAAAAAGGACGCGGCGCGCATTCCGGGCATTGATATCGGCCTTGAAGATGGCGACATCTTTGAATTTGGCTCCGAAACGGCCCGGGTATTTGAAGTGCCGGGACATACAGTCGGCCATATCGCCTACTGGTTTGAAAATTCCGATGCGCTGTTCTGCGGCGATACGCTGTTCGCGCTCGGCTGCGGTCGGCTTTTTGAAGGCACACCTCAGCAGATGTGGCACAGCCTCGAAAAATTCCGCGCCCTGCCTGACAGCACCCGTGTCTATTGCGCCCATGAATATACGGAGGCAAACGGCCGTTTCGCCCTTTCCGTTGAGCCGGACAACGCAGCATTGAAAGAGCGCTTTGCCGAGATTGTCGAACTTCGCAAACGGAAGAAACCGACAGTCCCTTCCACACTTGGGGAAGAAAAGGCAACGAATCCCTTCCTGCGGGCGGATCAGCCCTCCCTCGCGGCGGAATTGCATCTAAGCGCCCATGATCCTGTCGAGGTTTTTGCGGAAACGCGCCGCCGCAAGGATAGCTTCTGATCATGCCCGCCAGGTATTCTGCCCCCGACATCATTGCGGCGCTCGGCATGTCGCCGCATCCCGAAGGCGGCCATTTTGTCGAGACGTTTCGCGATGATCTCACCCAGCCGGGGCAGACACGCAGCCTTTCCACCGCCATCTATTACCTGCTGCAGGCGGGGGAGCGATCCCACTGGCACCGGGTCGATGCCGTGGAAATCTGGCATTATCACGCAGGCGCACCGCTGTCTCTTGCCATCGCGGCAGACGATACAGCAGAGGGGGAGGAGAATACTCTCGGCCCGGACATACTGGCGGGCGCGCGGCCGCAGATCATTGTCCCGCGCGGGTCTTGGCAATCGGCCTGTACGCTTGGGGATTGGACATTGGTCGGCTGCACCGTCGCGCCGGGGTTTGAATTTTCCGGCTTCGAAATGGCGCCAGAAGGATGGGCGCCCGGCCGTTAGCCGCCTCTGCCGGGCCGCACGATGGCGCGGATCAGCTTGAGTGACCCGAGTGCCGCCCCGCCGGTGATCAGCAGGCAGCCAAACAGCAGCGAATAGGAAAAGGCGGCGACCCCCATCAGCAGCAGGATCAGCGTGGAGAGAAGCGGCGAGAGATAGGAGAGAACGCCGAGGGACTGAATATCGCCATGCTTCATGCCCCGGTCCCAAAGAAAGAATGCCGCCCCGACCGGGCCAAGCCCCAATCCGAGAACGGCCAGCCACTGAAGCACCCCCTCAGGCCAGAGAGTTGTTTCAAATGCAAGATGGCAGACCAGCGCCAATATGGCCGTAATACCGCAAAAGAGACCGATGACATCCGATGAAACCGCTGCATAACGGCGGCTCAATACCGAATAGCCGGACCAGATGAAGGCGCAGCAGATCGCCGCGAGATACCCTTTCAAATATTCCGGCCTGAAATCAAACGCGGTCCCTTTTGAGATCAGCAATCCGGCGCCAAGCAGGCTCAGAACCGCACCGGCAACATGGAACCAGTAGAATCTCTCCCCCGGCAGCAACGCGGAAAAGATCACGATCAGCAACGGCCAGAGATAGGCAATCAGGCTTGCCTCCGCCGCCGGGGCGTTTTTAAGGGCCAGAAAATAAAAGAAATGATAGCCGAACAGCCCCGCAACGCCGAGCAACCAGAGCCCGCCCGGAATGCGGAAAAACGGACGGATATCCTGACGATATAAAACCCATTTCAGCAAGACGCCGACAAAGGCAATACCAAAACTCATGGCGGTGAGCTGAAACGGCGGAATATCCGCCGTGCCGGTCGTGAACAGCGCCAGCAGCGCCCAGAGCAAGATGGCTCCAAGTCCGGAGAGGGTCGCAACCGTTTTTCCCGCTGGCTGAGTATTCATGATTGCTTTTCCGATAAAAAAAGACATGAGCCGGTCTCCCGGCTCATGCCCCAGATCCATACCCTTATCCGGCGTATGGATCAATACATATGCTGGCCGCCGTTGATAGACAGGGTCGAGCCGGTAATGAAACCGGCCTCATCGGCGGCAAGGAAGCAGACGCCACGGGCAATTTCGGACGCCTTGCCGAGCCGCCCGACCGGAATCCCGGCGACAATTTTCGCCAGCACATTTTCCGGCACCGCCGCGACCATATCCGTGTCGATATAACCCGGCGCGATGGCATTCACGGTGATGCCCTGCGCGGCACCTTCCTGCGCCATGGCCTTGGTGAAACCATGGATACCGGATTTCGCCGCCGCATAATTGACCTGACCATACTGGCCGGCCTGACCATTGATGGAACCGATATTGATCACCCGGCCGAACTTGGCCGCGCGCATGTCATCAATGGTCACCCGGCACATGTTGAAGCAGGAGCCAAGGTTGGTATCAATCACCTTCTGCCAGCTTTCATGGCTCATCCGGTGCAGCGTCCCATCCCGGGTGATCCCGGCATTATTGACAAGAATTTCAATCGGCCCGAGTTCGGCTTTGACCCGGGCCACACCTTCCGCACAGGCATCGAAGTCGGAAACATCCCATTTATAGGCGGGAATCCCGGTGCGGTCAGAAAATTCCTTCGCCCGTTCGTCGTTTCCGCCATAGTTTGCTGCGACCTTATAACCTTTGTCCTTCAGCATGATGGAAATGGCTTCGCCAATCCCGCGGGTGCCACCCGTAACGATTGCCACTCTTGACATTCTTTGTCCCCTTTTGGTTTCGAACTGCTCTATCTCTCAACACACATGGCGATACCCATACCGCCTCCAATGCAAAGTGTTGCCAGCCCCTTGTGCACATCCCGCTTCTGCATTTCATGCAGCAACGTGACCAGCACGCGGGCACCCGATGCACCAATCGGATGCCCAATGGCGATGGCGCCGCCATTCACATTGACCTTGCCGGTGTCCCAGCCAAGATCCTTGTTCACCGCGCAGGCCTGCGCGGCAAATGCCTCATTCGCCTCAACAAGATCAAGATCATCGGTTGTCCAGCCCGCCTTGGCGAGGGCCGCCCGGCTGGCCGGAATGGGGCCCGTGCCCATCACCGCCGGATCGACGCCGCTCTGCGCCCAGGAAACAATCCGGGCAAGCGGCTTCAAGCCGCGCTTTTCCGCCTCCGCCGACGTCATCAGCACAACCGCCGCCGCGCCGTCATTGATACCGGACGCATTGCCCGCCGTGACCGAGCCATCCTTGGCGAAGGCCGCGCGCAGGGCGCTCAGCTTTTCAACCGTCGTGCCGCCACGGATATATTCATCCTGATCGACAACCGTATCGCCCTTGCGGCCGGAAATGGTGACCGGAACGATTTCATCCTTGAACCGGCCTGCGGCTTGCGCTTCCGATGCCTTGCGCTGCGATTCTGCGGCAAACTCATCCTGCATCTGGCGTGTGATCTGCCAGCGGGCGGCGACATTTTCCGCCGTATTGCCCATATGATAGCCATGGAAGGCATCCAGCAGCCCGTCCTTCAGCATGCTGTCAATAAACTCGACATTGCCCATTTTTTGGCCGTTGCGCAGATGCGCGCAATGCGGCGCCTGGCTCATGCTTTCCTGACCGCCTGCCACAACAATCTTTGAATCGCCATTGACAATCGCCTGATAACCCAGCGCCACCGCCCGAAGACCCGAGCCGCAGAGCTGGTTGACGCCCCAGGCCGGCACTTCGAAAGGAACGCCGGCATTGACCGATGCCTGCCGCGCCGGGTTCTGGCCCTGACCGGCCGACAGGATTTGACCGAGAATGACTTCCGATACGTCGGACGCTTCCGCCTTTGAGCGAGCCAGTGATTCCTTGATGACAATCTCGCCAAGCTGATGCGCTGTCAGTGACGACAGGGCGCCATTGAAGGAACCGACAGGGGTGCGCACCGCACTGGTTATGACAACATCCATGATTATTTCTCCTGTTTCCCGATGAGTAATTTTAATACAAAAAATATCTCATATGAGAAATAATACATCCGAATTATCCTCTCATACGAAATAACGTTAGTTGCGATCCGCCGCAACCTCTTTTTTCGCGATTGTCCGAAATCTATCGGACTGTCGCAATCCAGTCTCCCGCCTGCCGCCATAATCCTTCTTCCGCCTGCCGCCCGGCCATCATGCCCACATGCCCTGACGGCGACGTGATAACAGTGGGGTCCGGCAGCCTTTCCGCCAGCGCCAGCGCGGAAGGGCGCGGCACGATCTTGTCGGTCTCCGGCACGGCAATAAGCGACGGCAATGCAATATCCTGCGCCCGCACCGCGGCGCCGTCAATCATCCATAGATTACGCTGTATCTCATTGCGACCATACCAGCCGTTCAGGACATCCCCCGCGACGCCCCTGACAAGCGGATGCCCGTCGTTCAGCCAGTCTTCAATGGCGACGAACTCCCGCGCCTGCTCCGATTCCATGTCCATGCGGGCGAATCTGCTGAACTTGCGAAGCCCGAGATTGGGATCAAGGCTGGTAAAGATGGTCTGCAACAGATCAACGGGAAGCTCTCCGAACCCCGTGAGGATGCTGTCCCAAAATTCCGGCTGGTCCAGCAGGTTTCTGGCCTCCCCATCCAATCCCGCATGAAAATCCCACGGCGTCGCAATGGCAATCAGGCTGCTGAGCCGGGCCTGCCGACGTTCCGCAGCGGCAACAGCAAGCGTGCCCCCCATGCAATAACCCGCAAGATGCAGCGGCGCCTTCGGAAAAAGATCCGCCACATAATCGAGCGCCGGAAGAATCCGCTGGCAGATATAGCTGGAGGTGTCGAAGCCGCGCTCCTCCTCCCCCGGCGCTGCCCAGTCAAACATCACGGGATGGAACCCCCGCGCCGCCAGATAATCCACAAAACTGCGGCCCGGCATCAGATCCAGCACATAGGACGGATTGACAAGAGACGGCACCAGCAGAACAAGCGGTGCCTCTGCCGGGGCGGACGGCGCGCCATCCAGCAAAGCCGTCGTTCCCCGCTGCCAGAGGGTTGGCCGGGCCCGGTCCACACGCCGGTAAGGATGCGCGTGATAAGCTCTGATCCCGTCAATCATTTCCTGCATCATTCCACTGCCCTGATCGGCCAGCGCCTGCAACAGCTCCGGCGACGCATCAAGTGACGCGCGGCTCGCCATCTCTTCCAGCTCGGTCGGCAGCGGCACCGGCAGGTCAATACGGCCCCGATCGCGCAGCGGCAGGGTGGCGAAGGAAGAGGCGACGGAGGTTGTCGCAAGACCGAGGTGCAGGGCCAGCGGGCGCGGGCCAAGGCGGCGGATCGTCGGCTTCATATGCGGGGCATCTGTCATCATAGAATTATCGGGTTGCGACAGCCGGGCGCACGCCAACAAAGACAATGCGAAATCCCAAACAGACTGCCTGTAGCCTCATCTCATCATATAGGGTCATGGCCTTGGATGCCACCAGGTCAGGACACTTATTTCGATAATAAAGTGCATTTTTTGGAACGGCATTGCACAATAAACTTGCGCGGCGCAACAATTACAGGCGAAAATGCCAAATCAAATCTCTTACAATCAGGTAAGGAGACATTGTGGTTGAAAAAACGACGGATGACAAAAAACCTGTTGTCATAAAGAAATATGCAAATCGCAGGCTGTATAATACGGCCACGTCGTCTTACGTCACGCTCGATCATCTGAGCCGGATGGTCAAGGATGGAACCGAATTTGTCGTTTATGACGCCAAGACGAACGAAGATATCACGCGCTCGGTACTGACCCAGATCATCTTCGAGGAAGAAGCCAAGGGACAGAATCTTCTACCGATCAGCTTTCTCCGCCAGCTCATCGGCTTTTATGGGGACCGGCTGCAAACGGTGGTGCCGGACTATCTGGAAATGTCCATGCGGTCCTTTGCCGACAATCAGGACAAGATGCGCGACCTGCTGCCCGAAAACCTCACCGCGAACCCGATGTTCAAGCAGTTTGAGGAAATGGGCCGCAAGAACATGGAAATGTTCAGCCAGGCCGTCCGCATGTTCTCTCCGCCCTCCTTCTTTGCCGGGACGGAAAGTGACGCTGATCGCGTGAAACCGGCCGCGGCGAGCGAAAAGGGCGAAGCGTCCGATCAGACCGCCGAGATGATGCGGGAATTGCGGGAACAGCTGCAAAGCATGCAGAAGCGCATCGACGAAATGAGCAAAAAGTAGGCCCCGTCTTCCGCGCCTGGCATCATCAGAAAAACAGCAGAGGCCGGAATGAAGTCCGGCCTCGTTTTATTTACAGCGTTTTAACGGGAAGAAGTCCAGGCGCCGTCAGATGTGACAGGTCGCAAGCCCGCGCTTTTCCAGATATTGCTGATGATAATCTTCCGCCGGGTAGAAATCGAGCGCCGGGGAAACCTCGGTCACGATCGGGCGGCGAAAATGACCGCTTTTTTCCAAGGCCGCTTTCGCGGTTTCGGCAATTTTTTGCTGTCCCTCATCGCGATAAAAGACGGCACTGCGATACTGGGTGCCGATATCCGGGCCCTGCCGGTTCAGCGTTGTCGGATCATGGTTCGCCCAAAAGACATCCAGAAGATCCGCATAGCTGACCTGATCGGGATCAAAGGTGACCCGCACCACCTCCGCATGCTGCGTTTGCCCCGTGCAGACATCTTCATAGTTCGGATTGGCAGTAATGCCGCCCTGATAACCGACAACTGTTTCCTTGACGCCCTTCACCTGCCGGAATGCGGCCTCCACACCCCAGAAGCACCCCGCTGCAAAATAGGCAATTTCCGTTGTAGCCGACATTTTCATCTCCTTGACTGAAGATCAATGATACTGGTTATTTTGTGCTTTTCCTGAAGATTACAACAAGGCTCCGGAAAAGGTGATGGTAATCTTGCCTGACAGCATAAATTCGTATCATTGGCCCTGTTATTTTATGTATTATAACAATCTTTACAGAGCCAGTTAGCCTATTTCATGCCCAACCGGATCAAAAATGCACAGCTAAGCACGCTGACCCTCGATGCGAACAGCGGGATGACCCTGCATCAGCAGCTTTTCCTCGCCCTGCGTCAGGCCATTCTGGAAGGCCGCCTGAAGCCGGGCGTGCGTCTTCCCTCCAGTCGGGCACTCGCGGCTGATCTTGGCATCTCCCGCAACACCGTGCTGGGCGTCTATGATCAGCTCACCGCCGAGGGGTATCTTGCGAGCCGCATCGGCGCGGGCTCCTATGTCTCCGATGAGCTGCCCGATGATCTGCTGCAAAGAAAACGGGAGGGCGACAAACGCCGCACCGCGCCGCGGGATGTCTATCGTTCCAGAATGGCCGCCCCCTATCGGGGCAGACCGATCAAGCCCGCGGTGCGGAGCCTGCCCTTTTCGCCCGGCCTGCCCGCGCTGGAGGTTTTCCCCTTTGATGACTGGGCGCGCCTGCTGGCCCGTCACTGGCGCCGTCCCAGCCGGGAAGCCCTGGTCGATAATCCGATTGGCGGCACCAAAGCTCTGAGGGAGGCAATCGCCGCCTATCTCGGGCAGACGCGGGCCGTGCGCTGCCACGCCGATCAGGTGATTGTCCTGTCCGGCTCGCAGCAGGCGATCCATCTGGTGGTCCGCGCTTTTGCTGAACCGGGCGATGCCATCTGGATGGAAGAACCGGGATATCCCGGCTTTCGTGATTCCATTCTCTCCGCCGGGGCGACGCCGGTTTCCGTGCCCGTGGATGCGGAAGGCTTTTCACTTGAAACCGCGCTTCAGCTTGCCCCCGACGCGCGGCTTGCCTGCATCTCTCCGTCCCATCAATATCCGCTGGGCCAGACCATGTCCCTCGCCCGGCGGCTTGATCTGCTCCGCTGGGCGAAGGAGACGGGGCGCTTTATCCTCGAAGATGACTATGACAGCGAATATCGCTATACGGGACGCCCACTGACCTCGCTACAAGGGCTGGATGACGACAATCGCGTGCTCTATGTCGGCACCATGAGCAAGATCATGTTTTCGGGCCTGCGCGTCGGCTACATGGTGGTGCCGGAGGATCTGGTTGATGTTTTTCTGGCCCTCCGGCGGATCATCGACAGCCATTCCCCTTCGGTGCCGGAGGCAGCTCTCGCCGATTTTATCAATGATGGCTATCTCGCCTCCCATGTCCGCCGCACGCGCCAGCTTTATGAAGCCCGGCAGACACGACTTGTCCGCCTGTTGCAGGAAAAGCTCGGCGATCTTCTTCGGGTGGAGCCGCAGGAATCGGGAATGCATCTTGTTGCCTTCCTGCCGCCGCATATCCGTGATAGGGAGATTGAGCAGGCAGCGGCAGAAAAAGGGATGCTGGTGCGGGCGCTGTCGAGCTTTTACAACCTGCCGACCGATCAGACCGGCCTGATCCTCGGGTTTGCGGGAACACGGGAGGAAGACATGCCCGACCTTGTCGACAGACTCGCGTCAATCATACGAGACAGGGCATAGCCAGGAATATTTATGAAGTATTTCCATCTTTTACTCTTCCTTCTGCTCACGGCAACAACCGGCGCCCTGGCAGGTGAGCCCGCGGAAAGGCACGCCATTGCCATGCATGGCGAGCCGAAATACCCGCCCGGCTTTTCCCACTTCGACTATGCCAACCCCGACGCACCGGTTGGCGGACATCTGCGTCTTGGCGCCATCGGCGGTTTTGACAGCCTCAACCCCTTTATCCTGAAGGGGGTTGCGCCCGATGGGCTCACCAATGTTTATCAACCGCTGCTGGAACGCTCTCGCGATGAGCCCTTTACGCTTTACGCCAACATCGCCAGAACCATTATGGTGGCACCTGACAGAAGCTGGATCACCTTCAACCTCGATCCGGCCGCCCGGTTTTCGGATGGAACCCCCATCACCGCCGAGGATGTCCTCTTTTCGTTTGAAACCCTCCGGGACAAGGGCCGCCCCAATGTGCAGAGCTACTACAAAAAAGTGACGGAGGCGGAAATCCTCTCCCCCACCGCGATCCGCTTCGCATTTGAAGAGGCGGGGCGATATGAAATGCCGCTGATCATGGGCATGATGAGTGTTCTGCCAAAGGCCGCCTTCAAGACGACGGAGTTTGAGAGAAGCACCCTCACGCCTTTTATCGGTTCCGGCCCCTACCTGATCGAAAAAGTCGATGCCGGGCGGCGGATCATCTATCGCCGCAATGAAAATTTCTGGGGCTGGCATCTGCCGCAGAATAAGGGACGTTTCAATTTCGAAACACTCACCTATGACTATTTCCGCGATGACGATATCGCGCTTGAGGCGTTCAAGGCGGGCACGATAGATGCCCGCTTCGAAACCGATGCCGGAAAATGGGCCAATGCCTATGGGCAGGCGGGGCAGAAAGCCCCCTTTCTCAAGTCAACACCGCGCCTCTCCATTCCCGCACCCATGCTGGCGCTCGTTTTCAATACACGCCTTGAGAAATTCCGCGACATCCGTGTCCGCAAGGCGCTGACTTACGCCTTCGATTTTGAATGGATGAACGCCCATATCCTGCACGGCCTTTACAAGCGGACGCAAAGTTTTTTTGAAAATTCGCCGCTGGCCGCGACAGGACCCATCCAGGATGCGGAACGGGAACTGCTCATCCCCTTCGCAGATGAATTGCCACCGGAAATCTTTACCGACAGCTTCCACCTGCCGATAACGGATGGCAGTGGCCGGGCCCGCGACAACCTCCGTATCGCCCAGGAACTGCTGTCCGACGCGGGCTATGAAGTTCGCGGAGGGCAACTCGTAAATACCGTGGACGGTCGACCGTTTGAAATTGAATTTCTTATTAATAACAATGACTTTGTTCGCCTGATCACACCCTTTCAGCGTCATCTCGACACCCTCGGGATCAACAGCAAAATACGGCCCGTGGATACGGCAAGCTATCAGAACCGCCTCAATGACTATGATTTCGATATGATCATCAATAACTGGGGGCAATCCCTGTCACCGGGGAATGAGCAGGCCTTTTACTGGAGCCGTCAGGCCGCCAGGACACCCGGCACCCGCAACTATCCCGGCATCCATCTGGCGGCGGTCGATGCGTTGATCGAACGGATTGCAACGGCGCAGGACCGGATAACCCTTGAAACTGCCGTCAGGGCGCTTGATCGGGTGCTGCTGTTCGGATATTACGCCGTCCCGCTTTATTACACGGACCGGTTATGGCTGGCGCACTGGCCGCAAATCCATCTGCCGCCGACACCGTCTTTCTGGGGCACGACGGCCGATCTGTGGTGGTATGACGCCTCCCCGTAAGGAAGGGTCGGTCAGCCAAAGCGCGCCCGATCGCGGCATTCCCAGATATCGCGGGCGCGGGTATCCGCCGCGCGGAAATCAAGCGACGGCTCCGCCATTTTAAGGGCGATGGCCAATGTGCCGATAATCGCCAGCTCCGGCACCGGCAATGTCAGCTTTCCCTGCCACATTTTGAGAAGCTGCATCGGCGACAGATCCTCTTCCCGCCATTTGTAGGTCGTCTCCTCCGTCAGGGCGGGCCATTCCTGAACGATATGCTCCCCCTCAACAAGCGCATCTGCCAGTGCCGGTTTCATGGGATTGCGCAACACCTCTCCGCCACCGCCCTTGAAGATGGCCGTATTGGGCTGACCCAGTGCCATGGCCGTGCCGAGATGCAGGGCCTTATAGGGCGGATGAAACACCCCCTGAAGCTGGTACGGTGCGCGGAACGGATTAAGATCCCGGGCGAAGGTGTTGACCGCCGTCCGCACCCCCAGCATCGGCCGCAGCTCGAACAGCGTCTGCACAGCGGGGCAGAAATTTTCAAGCCCGAGATAGACGAGATTGCTCTCCTCAAGACCAGCCGCGGCATCGGAGAGGGAATGCGCCTGTTTCACGTGAAACAGCTCAATTCCCGGCCGCGTTGGCGCGTAATTTTCGGAAAACCCCGCGATGCCATGCATCAGCACGCGAAACCCCTGATCGGCGAGCAGAATCGCGGCAAGGATGAACCATGGCTGCTGGCGATGACGGTCCGCATAGGAAGGCCAGTCGAAATCAACGGCCGCCGCGACCCCCTGTTCCAGAAAATGCGCCCGCGCCGCCGCGACCATGCCAGCAAACTCTTCCCCGGTCTCCCCCTTGCGGCGCAGCAGCAGCAGAAAGGCGCCCAGCTGCAATGGATCAACCCGGTCGCCAAGCACCATGTCCATGGCGTCAAAGGCTTCCTCGAAGCTGAGGTCACGCCACATTTTCGGGCCCTTGCCGAGGGCTCTCAGATATTGGGCAAAGGGATGATCTGCTGTCATGGGCGGGACTGTAACAGGATTTTTCCGCCCGTCCTAAAAAATGTCCAGCAACCGGCGCAAATAGTCCTTTTCGATCACCGGACGCGCCGGATCGGACAGCCGCCGCTGCAATTCATTGCGGATATCCCGGCTTTTGCTGAAGGCTTCCGTCTCCCCGCGCATGGTGGCGCTGTCAGACACATTCCCCTGGCTGCCTTCTTCCTCGATCGAGCGGCCGAGGGGGTCGCGCCCCTCACCCGGCTGGCCTTGGCCCGCCTGCTGCGGCCCCTGACCTTCGCCGCTCTCAGCGATCTGCTCGGCAAGGTCCTGTGAGCCCTGACGGAGATTTTCAAGTGCATTGCCTTCCTGCTCAATCGCCGGGCGGCCCTGCCCCTGTTCCAACGCGCGCCGCGCCTCATTCATCGACCGCTCCGCCCGGCCAAGGGCATCCGGAATATCTCCCTGCTCTCCCAGCCGTCCCATCAGATCCCCCAGCATCCGGCGCAGGGCTTCCTGCTGTTCGGCCAGGCCCTGCATATTTCCCTGCTGCCCCGGTTGCTGGCCCGGCTGACCATTCTGCGGCTGTTGTCCTTGCTGGCCCGGCTGTCCTGGCTGATTGGGTTGCAGGCGCTGCCCCTGCTGCTCCCGGAATGTCTGATCCAGCAATTCCTGCTGTCGGCGCATCATCTCGCCCAGTTCATTGAGCATTTCCTGCTGTGCCTGCTGGCCATCGGATGGCGCCTGCGGACGGGCGGTCTGCAGATTTTCCATCATGTCCTGTAGCTGGCTCAACAATTCCCGCGCCGCATCTTTCGCCCCGCCGCGGGCAAATTGCTCAATCCGGTCCAGCATCTGCTGCAAATCCTGCGAGCGGACAATCTGATCCCGGCTGTTGGGATCAATCGGTGGTTGATTGTCCATCGGTTGCTGCTCGGCNAGGGCGCTCAGGAAATTCTCCATNGCTTTNCGNAGCTCATCGACAAGCCGGGCGATTTCNTCATCGCTGGCNTNNCGGTTAAGCGCCTCCATCAGGGCTTCCTGCGCCGCNCGCAAGGCCGCCTCGGCGAGTGACAGGCTGCCATTTTCAAGCCGCAATGCCGTCTCCCAGAGNATATCGGAGGCNTCATCAATGGATTTCTGTCCNNNCCCATTTCTCAGGATCGCCCGCGNNGNCGTAAGCGAGAGCATCACCGTCGTATCATGGCTGTAGCTTTCCGGCAGGCCCGCCAGAGTNTCCAGCACCAGCGCCGCNTTATNCCGGTTTCCCTCCGCATCCGTCGCGAGATATTTCCTTTGTTCGATCAGCACCTTGGCGACCGGATGCGTGAAAGTCCGCTCCGGCAGCGTAAAATTNTGNGCGTCCGAATATCCGCGCTGGCCGGTCTGATCCTCGGCATAGAGACGGAGGGTAACGGNAAGTCCCGCCCAGGGATGCGCCGTCAGATCGTGATAGCTTTTGGAAACCACCTGTTTCGATCCGCGGCCCGGCGTCGGCANGGCAATATCCATGATTTCATCGGTATTTTCNCGCGNAATCTCGCCGCCGATACGNANGACGCCATAGTCATCGGCCGCCCTGTATTGCAGCCGGAAGGCGGANCGCTCCGTCACCTCCGGTTCCGATATCAGCTCGACCGTCGGCGCNTCATCCGGGATGACCGTTACCTGCCAGTTGGCGACCGTCTCNCCCTCCTTCTCGATCTTGACGTTTCGGCTGCTGTCAAAGTCGGTCTCGATCTGGAAATTCCGCCCNTCAACGGCAATAAANTCCTGCCGCAGATCATCCGTCACCAGNACCGGTATACCGGANCCNCCNCCAAAAATATGGGCAATAAAATTGCTGTTTGTCGGCACAACAAAGGTTTTTGGCGNCCCCTTATCCTCTCCCGTTACCGGCAGAAGGATGGGGGCCTGCCCCGTGTAGGCGGGCGGCGTGATCCAGGCCGTCACGTCCGCCGGAGCGGCGGGACTTCCAATGCCGGGCGTCAGGGCGGCATACAGACGCTCACCCGCCCGCGGGCCCGCAATGATCCCCGCCGCCACCAGCAGCAGAATGACGAGCGCGCGAACACCATATCCGTCTCCTGCGCCCATATCGAGGCTTGGCAGACCCACCTTGAGGCCGTTGACATGGCGGCGGAGGGACCGTTGATAAAGCCGCCAAAGCCGTCCCGATGACGAATCCCGGGTGGCCTCCGCCTCTGATCGCGCGCCAAGGGACCGCAAGGGACGGTGGGCCAGCGTATTGCGCCGCTCCAGATAGGCAAGGGCGCGGGCGCGGTCAGGCAGGCGAAAATTCCGCACCGCCCGGTAAAGACCATAAATAGCGGCGACGGCAAAAAGAACCAGAGAAAGAATATGCAGCCAGGAGGGAACAACAGACCAGAGATTCAGGAGAGACAGGCCAATAAACAACCCGATGACACAGAAAAACAGCCGTCCCTCGCGCCAAACCCCTTCCAGCAGGAGATTGGCCCTCGCCAGCAGAATGCGGATTTCAAACCCTAATCCATATCCTCTTTGATCGCTGTCATTGCGGCGCTGCATTCATCCTCGATGTCCGTCCAGCCAGGAAGGTATTATATCAAGTTTGAGCATCTCTTCCAAGCTCGGCCGGGCCCTGATCACCGCATATTGATCACCTTTCACCAGCACCTCCGGCACCAGCGGCCGGGTGTTATAGGTGGAGGCCATCACCGCGCCATAGGCGCCGGCGCTGCGAAAGGCAACGAGGTCGCCCTGCGCCAGCCCTTCGGGCATCTCCCGTTCACGGGCGAAGGTATCGCCGGTTTCACACACCGGCCCAACCACATCGGCGGGCGCATACGGCCCTTTTTTCTGGTCCTCCCGAACCGGATCAATATGATGATAGCCGTCATACATGGCCGGACGGATCAGATCGTTCATGGCGGCATCCAGAATGATGAATTTCCGCGCTGTCGCCTGCTTCACGAAAATTACCTCTGAGACCAGCACCCCGGCATTACCGACAATCAGGCGGCCGGGCTCAAAAATGATCTGGCAGCCAAGATTGCCAATGGCCTCCAGCGCAACCGTGGCATAATCTGTTGGCGAGGGTGGAATAGTCCCGTCATAAGGAATGCCGAGGCCGCCGCCAAGATCGACACGGCTGATGTCATGCCCCTCGGCGCGAAGCTGCTGCACCAGTTCCGCGACGCGGTTGAAAGCATTACGATAAGGCTCCAGATCGGTGAGCTGCGATCCGATATGCACATCGACGCCCTTGATCTCGATCCCGGGCAGCGCCGCCGCCTCGGCATAGATACGCGATACATCCTGCCAGGGCACGCCGAACTTGTTCTCCGCCTTGCCGGTGGAGATTTTCGCATGGGTCTTTGCATCCACATCCGGATTGACCCGGAAGGTGATCGGCGCCCGGACGCCCATGCTGCTTGCGACCTCGCTCAGCTGATGGACTTCGGGCTCGGATTCCACATTGAACTGATGGATGCCCATCTCAAGCGCATAGCGCATTTCCTCCCGCTTTTTGCCGACACCGGAAAAGACGATTTTTTCCGGCGGAATGCCCGCCTCGATCGCGCGGCGCAACTCCCCTTCCGAGACCACATCAGCGCCAGAGCCAAGACTGGCAAGGGTGCGGATCACGGCCTGATTGGAGTTGGCTTTCAGCGCATAGCAGACCAGCGCATTCGCGCCNTCAAACGCGCCGGAGAATACCTTGTANTGGCGTTCCAGCGTCGCGGNGGAATAGCAATAAAAGGGCGTGCCCACCTCTTCGGCAATGCGGCGAAGGGGAACTTCTTCGGCGTACAGCTCGCCGTTCTTATAGGTAAAATGGTCCATTATCTGCCCATCTGAAAAGGATCAGCTTTTCTTCTGTTCGCTGGTCGGCGCGTTTGGTGAATATTTGGGCGGGCTTTTCACGCCGCAGGANGCAAGCGTGAGNGCCGCCACCGCAATCACCAGAAAGGAGGTTATTTTCCGCNTCATTTCNTTTCTCCTTCTCCGGCCCGGAANTGGCGCCAGCGGGCAACCTGCTCTCGCACATTTGAAGGTGCCGTNCCGCCGTAACTCACCCGGCTGGCCACAGAATTCTGCACGCCCAGCACCTTATATATATCCTCCGTGATGCCGCTTTCCACGGATTGCATGTCAGCAATCGGCAGATCTTCAAGCCCACAGCCGTTATTTTCCGCCATCTTCACCAGAGTGCCGGTGACATGATGCGCCTGCCGGAACGGCATGTTCAGCTTTTGCACCAACCAGTCGGCAAGGTCGGTCGCCGTGGTGAAACCGGCGCCGGAGGCCGCCGTCATCACCGCGCCATTGACCTTGATGTCACGGATCATCCCGCTCATCGCGGCAAGGCAGAGCTGAAGATTGTCGGCCGCATCGAACACCGGTTCCTTATCCTCCTGCATGTCCTTGCCATAGGTCATGGGCAGGCCCTTCATCATCATGAGAAGCGAGGTGAAGGCTCCCGCACTGCGCCCCGCTTTACCGCGGATCAACTCCGCCGCATCCGGGTTTTTCTTCTGCGGCATGATGGAGGAACCGGTCGAGAAGCTGTCGGAGCATTCTACGAAACGGAACTGCGCGCTCGACCAGATGACAATTTCCTCGGCCAGCCGCGACAGATGCATGGAGCAGATGGAGGCGAAGCCCAAAAATTCCAGCGCAAAGTCCCGGTCCGACACCCCGTCCAGCGAATTGGCCGTCGGCCGGTCAAAGCCGAGCGCCTTTGCCGTCTGTTCCCGGTTGATGGGAAAAGATGTGCCCGCAAGCGCGGCGGAGCCGAGCGGACTTTCATTGAGGCGCGCCCGCGCATCCTTAAGTCGTCCGCGATCGCGCGCGAACATTTCCACATAGGCCAGCATATGATGGCCGAAGGTCACCGGCTGCGCCGCCTGCAGATGGGTGAAACCCGGCATGACGGTCTCCGCTTCGGCCTCCGCCTGATCGAGGAGGGCGTCCTGCAGATCCGCCAGCTCCCCGTCCAGATGGTCCATCGTGTCACGCACCCAGAGCTTGAAATCCGTCGCCACCTGATCATTACGCGACCGTGCCGTGTGAAGGCGCCCGGCCGCATCGCCGATCAGCTCGCGAAGGCGCGCCTCCACATGCATATGGATATCTTCAAGCGCCCGATCGGTTTTGAAATTGCCGGCCTCGATCTCACGAAGAATTGTCTGCAACCCTTCCTGAATTTTTTCCCCATCGGCGCGCGAAATGATATTGCAATCCATCAACATGCTGGAATGCGCCATGGAACCCGCTATATCCTGGGCATAGAGCCGGCGGTCAAAGTCAATGGAGGCATTGATCCGTTCCATGATTTCGGCGGGGCCTTTGGCGAACCTGCCACCCCAAAGCTCATTTGCGCTCATTTTCGGGCTCACTTTGTAACTATTGGACGTTTATTGATCATGATAACCAGACCGATGAAATTCATAAGCCTGCTGTTGCTGCTTACATTTACAGGGCTTGGTGCAACAACATCAACTGCTTTCTCCGAAAATCTGAGCGCGTTGCTGACCGGCGATATGGCGAAGTTCGCCCCCTATGACGCGCCGCGCCCGGTCAAGGATTTCACCTTCCTGAATGCGCGAGGGGAAGAAGAAAAGCTGTCCGATTATCAGGGCAAGGTCGTTCTTGTGAATTTCTGGGCGACATGGTGCGGCCCCTGCCGCGAGGAAATGCCAAGCCTCGACCGCTTGCAGGCGGAACTTGGCGGGGATGATTTTGTCGTCCTCGCGGTCGGACAGGACCTTCAGGGCATGGAAAAAGTCACGCAATTCTTCGAAAAATACGAAATCCGCCATCTCGCCCCGATCAATGACAAATCCAGCCAGTCAAGCCGCAGCGCGGGCGCCTTCGGCCTCCCCTCCACCCTGATCCTGAACGCAGAAGGCAAGGAAGTGGGCCGTCTTGTCGGTCCGGCGGAGTGGGATTCCCTCGAAGCCAAGGCCCTGATCAAATATTATATGACAGGATCATAGGGGCGGCTCGCCCCGCCCCTTGCGGCGTTTCAGCAGGTAAAGCCGGAACAACCGCTCCACGCCCCAGCTCAGTGCTACATAGAAAATCACATTAACGAGGGTCATCAGCGTCAGGTCAATGCCCAGCCCCATATCATCCTGCTGAACGGCCACGTAAATCTGAAAGGCCAGAATTGTGGCAATACCGATTGTGCCAATAATGGCGACGGCAATGCGTGTCCGGCCATCCGTCCAGGGAATGGCCATCAGGCACAGAAAAGATACCGCCTGAAACACGGCAGACCAAAGGCTGACGCTGTAGTCCGTCATTCCTGATCCAGAACCCTCAGCGCCATATCCACCATGGGACGCAGCACCTCTTCCTCCGGTGTTACCTTGCCAATGACGCGCAGGCCCTGCATGACGCAGACGAAATAAGCGGCGAGATCGGCCGGCTTCTGCCGCGATTTGAACTCGCCCTCCGCCTGGCCGCGGGCGATGAGTTCGCCCAGAATGGTTTCAAGTTCATCGAAAAAATCGCGCACACGTTCCGCGCATTCATCATCGCGGGAGCACAGCTCAACCGCCGCATTGGTCATGAAACAGCCGCGCCGTTTCGGATCGGTCACCTGCTTCTGCATGAAAACATAAAGAAATTCGGTCAGCATCTCGCGCGGGTTGCCGTCGCGGCGCAGGCTGTCGGTACGCAGGATGGCCCCGGTACCATATTGGTCCAGCGCTTCCAGAAACAGACGGCGCTTATCGCCAAAGGTGTCATAAAGACTGCCCCGGTTAATGCCCATGCAGTCAACCAGATCCTGGACCGAGGTCGCTTCATAGCCCTTCGCCCAGAAAGCCTTCATGGCTTTCTCCAGCGCTTCTTCCCGATTAAAGCATTTTGTTCGTGCCATTTACCGATCCATCGGGCTCATCTTCGCCCTTCTGTAAACGGTTATATACCCATTTCAGCCGGAAGCAAAGCCGCCAGACCCTCTCTATAAGTAGGGTATTGCAGGGAAATCCCAAGCTCTGACTTGATTTTTACATTGCTGATGCGCTTGCTGTCGTCATAAAAACTCCGCGCCATGGGCGTGAGGTCCGCCGCGTCGAAATCAATCAGCGGCGGCGGCGGCATCTTGAGAAGGTCCGCCGCGTAAGCAACCACATCCTGCGGCGGCGCGGGTTCATCATCCGCAACATTATAGACGGCGCCAGAGTTCGGCCTGTTCATGGAGGCGACAAGGATGGCGGCCAGATCGGCAACATGGATGCGTGAAAACACCTGCCCCGGCTTGTTGATCCGCCGCGCCTTGCCCGCCTTCAGGGAGACAAGCTGATTGCGGCCCGGCCCATATATGCCGGGAAGGCGGAAGATATGCACCGGCAGGCCCGACTTTTCATAAAGGCCGCGCCAGGCCTGTTCCGCCCGCATCCGGCGAAGCCCCCGCACCCCCGAGGGGTTACAGGGGCTGGTTTCATCCACCCAACCGCCATCGAGATTGCCATAAACCCCCGTTGTGGACAGATATCCCACCCATTCCAGCTTCGGCAGGCGAAGAATTTCCTCCACCATCGTATCAAAGACCGGATCCCCCTCCGCGTCGGGCGGAATGGAGAGCAGAATATGGGTGACATCCGCCGCAAGATCCGCAAAACCGTCAATCCCCGCATCGCGCTGGAAGGGATAGAGCGGCAAGCCGTCCGCCGTCGCCTTGCCCGCCGGAGAGCGGCTGGTGCCGCTCACCCGCAAGGCTGGATGATCCGCCGCAATCTGCCGCCCCGTAAAACCGAGGCCAAAACAGAAAAGATGTTTTCCCCGGTTATTCATTTGGCTGGGCAGGCGTATCCGCACGACCAAGGATGATACGGGCGGAAACCGATTGCTTTACCGAAACCAGCAGCTCCGCGCCACCCGACCCCCCCCCGGATGCTTCGGACGCCATCGCGGTTTTCATCATCGGCTGCGCCATGTCGTAATTACGGCCCTGAACCGGCACAAGCTGAATAAAATCAACCTTCTTCACATGATAATCGGCGCCCGGCATGACTTTGTTGAGGCGTTCCACCTCATCAAGAGCCTGCTGATAGACCTTTTCCCGCAAATCGGCATACAGTTTTTCAAACTCTTCCAGCGACGGGGTAAAATCGACATCGGAAACCGACACCTTGTAGCCGGGCTTGCTGCTTTCCTTGGCGCGATCCTGAAGCCCGTCAATGCCCGCCTCCGGAATGCGCGCCTCCGCCGTTACATACCAGCGGTTGAGACCGGTCTGGTCAAGCTGCTGACGGGACGAGGTAATGCGCCAGTCCACATCCTTTGCCAGCGAGAGAAGCGAGGCGTCAATCTGCTTTTTAAGCTCTTCGGCGCTTTCCTCCTGCTGCACCAGCTCAACAAGAACGGAAACCCGCGCCGTATCTGTCTTGACCCAGCCCTCGCTCGTCAGGTTGAGAACAACCTGATCCTGCATGACGGATGGATGGGGCATCTGTGCAGATGCAGCCGCAGGCGCGACGGCAAGGAAAGCAACGGTGGCGAGGACCAGTCTGTTCATGATAGAACTCCCAATATATTCAATGTGTTTTCGGCATGTAGAGCCGAATAACGACCAATTTAAGGCATTTTATGGTTACGAAAACCCCTTTCCTTCTTCCTGCACTTGCCTGCCTCACTTTCATCGGGGTTTTACCGGCCCTGCCTCCGGTCAGTTCCGCACAGACACGATCACAGGCAAATGAATATGAAGCCTGCCTGATCCTGACCCGGCGAGAGCCGGAAAAGGCGTTTGAATCGGCCCTCGCCTGGCGGGATGCGGGCGGCGGATTTCCCGCCCGGCATTGCGTTGCGCTCGCCCTTGTCGCCATGAAGAAGTATGATCACGCCGCCCTGACGCTGGAGGAACTGGCGGAGGATATGCGAAATGCGGGCTCCCCCCTGCTGGTAACCGTCCTCACCCAGACGGCAAATGCCTGGCTGCTGGGGGAGGAATATGACCGCGCCATTGCGGCCGCCACGGCCGGGCTTAAAATCGAACCCGGCAATGTCGATCTCCTCATTGATCGCAGCCGGATATATGCACAAATCGCCGATTATCAGGCGGCGTTTGATGATCTCGACCTCGCCCTCAGAGCCGACCCGACGCGCGCCGATGCCCTGACATTTCGCGCCGCCGCGCGGCGTCATCTGGGTGATGAGACGCGGGCGCTTGAGGATATCGAACTTGCCCTCTCGCTCAACCCCGATCTGCCCGAAGCCCTGAACGAACGGGGCGTCCTGCTCTCGCGCAAGGGAGATACGGATGCGGCGCGGCAGGACTGGCTGCGCGTGCTGGAACTGGCCAGCAACACCCCCGCGGGAGACGAAGCCCGCCGCCTGCTCGAAGAAATCGACGTCAACAAGGACAAGTAACCTATCCGGGCGCTACCCCGCCATAACGAGGCGGCGGCGATATTCCAGCGCCTCGGCAATATGCAGGCGGTGGACAGTCTCGCTTTCTGCGAGATCGGCAAGCGTGCGGGCGACCTTCAAAACACGGTGATAGCCGCGCGCGGAGAGTTTCAGCTTGCCAATCGCGTCCTGAAGCAGCGCCGTGGCGGAGGCGTCGAGCGTTACAAACCGCTCGAGTATCTCTCCTTCCGCATCCGCATTGGTGCGAATTGTCGTTGGATGATCGAGATCGGCATAGCGCCGCCTTTGTATCTCCCGCGCCCGCAGGATGCGCGCCGCGACGACTTCCGTTGTCTCCTTCGGCGGCGGCAAGGTCAAATCCATCGCCGAAACGGCCGGAACATCCACATGAATGTCGATACGATCCAGCATTGGCCCGGAAATGCGGGAGCGATATTCAATGGCGCATTTGGGCGCGCGAGAGCAGGCCAATGACGCATCATCCAGATGGCCGCAGCGGCAGGGGTTCATGGCCGCGACAAACTGCATGCGCGCCGGATAGGTCACATGCAGGTTGGCGCGCGCCACCACAGCCCGGCCACTTTCCACCGGCTGACGCAGGCTTTCCAGAACCTGCCGGTTAAATTCGGGCAGCTCATCCAGGAACAGCACGCCGAGATGGGCGAGCGAGACTTCCCCCGGTTTTGCCCCGCGCCCGCCGCCCACCATGGCCGCAACCGACGTGGAATGATGTGGATCGCGAAAGGGACGGCGGCGCGTGAGCCGCCCTTCCTGCATTTCACCGGCGATGCTGGCGATCATATTGACCTCCAGCGCCTCCGCCGCATCCAGCGGCGGCAGCAAGCCCGGCAGCCGCGCCGCCAGCATGGATTTCCCGGAGCCCGGCGGCCCCGACATCAGCAGGTTATGTCCGCCTGCCGCCGCCACTTCAAGGGCGCGCTTCGCCATCTCCTGCCCCTTGATATCCTCAAGACGAAGGGTCAGTGTTTCTTCCAGAAGGCCGCCATGCCGGGGCGGGTTTAAAACCTGGGTCCCCTTGAAGTGATTGATCAACGCCAGCAGATTTTCCGGCGCCAGAATTTCAAGATCTCCCGCCCAGGCCGCCTCAGGTCCGGAGGCCGCGGGGCAGATCATATTCCGTCCCTCCCCCACGGCGGCGACGGCGGCGGGCAGAACGCCTGAGACCGGATTGCAGCTTCCGTCCAGCGACAGCTCCCCCATCACATAGTATTCTTCAAGCTCTTCCCCCGGCAGGACGCCCATCGCCGCGAGAATGCCGAGCGCAATAGGCAGGTCGTAATGCGCGCCCTCCTTCGGCAGATCGGCCGGGGCCAGATTGACGGTGATGCGCTTCGGCGGCAGGCCGATCCCGAGGGAGGTGAGCGCGGCGCGCACCCGCTCCCGGCTTTCGGCAATGGATTTGTCGGCAAGCCCAACGATCGTGAAGGCAGGCAGGCCGGACGCCATCATCACCTGCACATCCACCTCGCGCACCTCAAGGCCCTGAAAGGCGACCGTTCTTATTCTTGCCTGCATGTCAAAATTCTGAAGAATATTCCCCCACCCGCATGACGATAGCATGCAGAGAAAAATTCTTCATGGTTAAAATTGACAGCCGTTAGGGCTATTCTACCGCGCGATTCCCGACCTTCTCTTCAAGGCAGTCCCAGATCTGCGCTTCCAGCTTGGCATCGTTGAAGCGGTTGATTTCCTGAATACCGGTGGGAGAGGTCACGTTAATCTCGGTCAGATAGTTACCGATCACATCAATACCGACGAAAATCAGCCCCTGTTCCTTCAATGCCGGGCCAATAATACGGCAAATCTCCTCTTCCCGCGTTGTCAGGGACGATTTGACCGCTTTCCCGCCCACATGCATGTTGGAACGGACTTCTCCCTGTTGCGGCACGCGGTTGATGGCGCCCGCCGCCTCACCATCGATCAGGATGATCCGCTTGTCCCCCTGACGCACTTCGGGGAGATATTTCTGCACGATCATCGGCTCACGATAAAATTGGGTGAACATCTCGCACAGCGCGCTCAGATTCTCGTCTTCCGGCTTGATATGGAAAATGCCCGCACCGCCGTTGCCATAGAGCGGCTTGACAATGATATCCTTAAACTCCGCTCGGAATTCACGGATTTCCTGTAGATTGGAGGAGATCAGCGTCGGCGGCATCAGCCCGTCGAAATGGGTGACGAACAGTTTTTCCGGCGCATTGCGCACGCTGACCGGATCATTGACAACAAGCGTTTGCGGATGGATATGCTCCAGCAAATGGGTTGCGGTAATGTAGGACATGTCAAAGGGCGGATCCTGCCGCATCAGGACCACATCCATGGTGGCAAGGTCAATCCGTTCCGCCGCGCCCGCCGTGAAGTGATTGCCCTTTTCGCGGCGGAGCGTGATGGGCCGGGCATTCGCGACAAGACGCCCCTGCGAGAAGGACATATCCTGTGGCCCATAATGATACAGGCCGTGGCCGCGCGCCTGCGCTTCCAGACCCAGGACAAAACTGCTGTCCCCGTTGATATCAATATTTTCAATGGGATCCATCTGGATGGCAACGGCAAGACTCATTATTCCCGACCTTTTCATTTCAAGTGATGCGCCGCTTTTTGTGATGCGCGAGCCTACCTTGCTCGCCCTGCCGGTTCAAGGCAGGTTATGTATCGGACTTCATTTTGACATAGCTGACGATGCTGCGAACTCCTGAAATATCCTTGGCATGTGCTTTGACGCGGTTCAGCTCCGCTTCATTCTGGGCAATCCCCATCAGATAGACCGTCGCATTCACCGTTTCGACCGAATAGTTGATGTTGTAAACCTGCGGGTCACGCAGAAGCTGCAGTTTCAGTTTGGTCGTGATCAGGCTGTCAGAGGCGAAGCTTGAACTGTTCTCACTTCCCGCAACGGTTATTTCATTATGCACTTCCTTGACACCCGTGACGCCCCAGATAAGCCGCGAGATGGTCACCCGGTCTTCCGGGTTTGGCACCTCTCCCGTCACCAGAACCGTACCTGCAATCACCGTGGTGGAGGTGGAGGTAAAGAGAGGCTCGCTTTCCTGGAAAATTGCGTTCATGACCTGCACCTTTATGGTGGCGTCATCCACCACGGTGCCAACGGACCGTTCTTCGGCGACGGCAACACCGCCGATGGCCGCGCCGCCAAGTATCACCGTCGGAGTACAACCGCTTAGCAGAAAAAGGGATGAAAGGGCAAAGAGAAGAGAAGCAACAAGTTTCATTGGGCACGCCTTTAACCATGATGTTCAGACTAATATAGAGTCAAACGCCGATGGTTGAAAGCCTCTGTTCCGTCTTACTCCCACGCCGCCTCAATATGCCGCGGCAAGTGACGGAACGAGGTGACAAGAAGCACATCGAAGCGCAAGTCCAGCCCTTGAAGATCAGGCCGCTCCTGCAGGAAGGCTTGCAGTGCCCGGGCAATACGGCGGCGCTGCTTCGGGCTGATCGCTTCCAGCGCATCAACGAATCGCTCGCGGGATTTGACCTCTATGGCAACCAGCACATGGCCCCGGCGGGCAATGATATCCACTTCCCCCACCGGTTTGCGATAGCCCCTGGCAAGGATTTGATAGCCCTTTGCCCGGAGCAGGAGCCCCGCCACCATTTCCGCCCATCGGCCACGGAAATAGGCGCGGCGGCGTTTGCGCTTCAGCGCAAGTTTCGATGCATGTGCCAAAATGTCGCCTCCCGAAACTGTTTTATACCCTGCACCCATAATTTGCTTGCCCGCCTATCGGGCGTTACCTAGTCTTTTGATCAGGACTGCCAGAAAACATGAACGGAGTGGATCTTTGTTTCCCGCAAAAACTGACATGGCCGCATCTTCCAAACCGGGTCGGAATTTTTTCCGTCTGATTTGCCTTGCCGGGGTCACCCTGCTGTTTCTGTCCGCCTGTCAGCCCGCCAACATCAGTGAAACAGAGCAAACTGACATTGCCAAGGATAGCACAAAATCCGGCGATGCAGATAGCAAGGATGATGCGCTCGCAGGCCAGACATCCCCGTTTGATGACATGTCGGGAACGCCGGGCGTTGATCCACTCAGCCGCCTGATCGCCCCCGCACCGCCGGTCGTGGGCCTGCGCGCACCGAAAGACCCGGCCAAACCGGAACCGGTCAAGATTGCCATTCTGCTGCCGCTGTCCGGGCAGGCGGCGGCTGTGGGTCAGGATTTGCTCAATGCCGCGAATATGGCGCTTTTCGATCTTGGCAACCCCGGCGTCCAGCTTATGCCCTTTGATACAGCGGGAACGCCACGCGGGGCGGAAAGCGCCGCTGCAGAAGCTCTCGTCGCCGGGGCAGAGCTTATTCTGGGGCCGCTTTTTTCATCCTCCGTCGGTACCGTCAAGCCACTCGCCAGGGAGCGCGGCGTCAACGTCATCACCTTTTCAACCGACACAACCGTCGCCGGGGAGGGGGTTTATGTCATGGGGCTGACGGTCGGGCAGCAGATCCAGCGCGCTATGGAATTCGCCTATCGGCAGGGGTTGCTGAAATTTGCCGTTCTGGCGCCGCAGTCCGCCTATGGCGATGCCGTCATCAATAATGTCACACAGACAAGCGATGCGCTTAACCTGGTTCTTGAGCGAACCGTGCGCTACCCGGCCAATCTGCCGCCCGGCTCCCCGGAGCTTCATGAATATGCCAAAATCCTTGGTGATTACGCCCGGCGTCAGCGTGACCTGGCCCGGGAAATCGCCATCAACAAAGAAAAAACTGACGACGAATCAAAGGCCTATGTCAGGCGCCTGCAAAGGCTCGATACCTTTGGCGATGTCCCGTTCGAGGCGCTGATCATTCCCGAAGGCGGCGCCCGGCTGAAGGAACTGGCCTCCCTCCTCTCCTACTATGACATTGATCCGGAAATCGTCCAGTTTATCGGCACGGGCCTGTGGGAAGACCCCTCCCTCTCGGCGGAACCGGCGCTGGTGGGCGGCTGGTTTTCTGCCCCCTCCCCCCAAAAGGCAGCCGGGTTCAGGTCAAGATTCGCCTCCGTCTATGGCTATCAGCCCGCCCGCATTGCCAGCCTTGCTTATGATGCCATGGCGCTTGCCGGGATCATGGCGCAACAACCCCCGGAGAGCCGCTTCACCCGCGATGCCATTGAAAACCCGGACGGATTTACCGGCTATGACGGCATTTTCCGCTTTCCCGAAAATGGCGTTGCGGAGCGAGGGCTTGCCGTTCTTGAAGTCGGACCAAAACAGCAGATGGTGCTGGAACCTGCACCGGAAAGCTTCGCTCCGGCCCTGAACTAAAGCAGGATCTCGGCCAGCAGGCTATTGAGAACAAAGCGCCCTTTTTGGGTCGCGCGAAGGCGTCGGTCGTCCCTTTCCATCAGGCCTGCCTCCATCAATCGCCGCAATCGCACCGTGTGAATAAATTCATCCATCGGCGCACCGATCAGGCGGGTGAAATTGTCAAACCAGACCCCTTCTTCCAGCCGAAGACCCATGAGAAGGAGTTCCTCCCCCCGCTCCAGCCTGTCGGGCAGCGGGGTTTCCATCTCTGTTGCGTGGCCTCGCTGTTCCAGCTCGACCAGCCAGCTTTCCGGGCGCTTTTTCTGCTGGAAGGCTGTCCGCAGGCCATTTTGCACCAGCCTGCCATGGGCCCCTGGGCCAACGCCGATATATTCGCCATAACGCCAGTAGGTGAGGTTATGCCGGCATTCAAATCCGGGCCGGGCATGATTTGAAATCTCGTAGGCGGGCAGCCCCGCCGATGTACAAATTTCCTGTGTCAGCTCAAACAGTTCTTCCGCATTTTCTTCATCCGGCAGGAAAAACTCCCCGCGCCGGACAGCACCGGCAAAGCCGGTATTGGGTTCAATCGTGAGCTGGTAAAGCGACAGATGATCCCCGGCAAGCGCAAGCGCCTGCTCCAAATCCTGTCGCCAGTCATGGGCGCTCTGTCCCGGCAGGGCATAAATCAGATCGAAGGAGATATTGGGAAACAGCCCCCGCGCCAGCTCGATCGCTGCCAGCGCCTCCCGCACCGAATGCTCCCGCCCGAGGAATTTAAGCGCCTCATCGCGCAGGGACTGAACCCCCAGGGAAAGCCGCGTCACCCCCGCATCGGCATACCCCGCGAAAGAGGTCGCCTCGGCTGAGGTGGGATTGGCTTCCAGTGTAATTTCAATGCCTTGCGCAAAATCGACGCGCTCTCTTGCCCCTTCAATCAAACGACCGACCGTCTCCGGGCTCATCAGGGAAGGCGTGCCGCCGCCAAAGAAAATGCTGGTCAACTGGCGCTGATCCGTGCGGGATGCGAAATAATCAAGCTCCGTCAGCAGCGCCTTCGTCCAGCGCGCCTGATCCACCGTGTCCCGCACATGGCTGTTGAAGTCGCAATAGGGGCATTTCTTCCGGCAGAAGGGCCAGTGGATATAGAGGCCGAAGCCCGGCTCCGGCGCTCTATTTTTCGGTGAAGCAGGCATTGATAAGCTGCCTGAACGCATCGGCGCGATGGCTCATGGCATGTTTTGCCGCCGCGTCCATCTCCCCGAATGTGAGGTCATACCCATCGGGCAGGAAAACCGGATCATAGCCAAACCCGTTTTCACCGCGCGGTGGCCAGACGGCTGTGCCGGTAACCGTGCCTTCAAAACTTTCCACATGCCCATCCGGCCAGGCGAGCGTCAGGGCGCAGATAAAGCGGGCCCGGCGCGCATCCGGCGTCATGGCGCCCGCTTTTTGCAACTCGTCTTCCACCTTCTGCATGGCGATGGTAAAATCCTTCGACGGCCCGGCCCAGCGGGCGGAATAGATGCCGGGCGCCCCATCCAGTGCCTCCAGCGCGAAGCCGGAATCATCGCTAAGCGCAATCATGTTCGCCCCGCGGGCCGCCGCCAGGGCCTTGATCTCTGCATTGGCGATGAAACTGTCACCATCCTCCACAGGTTCAGGCAGGCCGAGACTGCCTGCCGAAACAGGCTCGACATCAAAGGCGGCCAACAGCTCGCCGATCTCGCGGATCTTGCCGGGATTGTGGCTCGCCACCACCAGCTTGCGGCCGGTGAATTTGCGGTGTCCGCTCACAGCCCGAGTGCCTGACGCTGCAACTCACACAGCTCCTTCACGCCTTTTTTGGCGAGGGTAAAGAGATTGGCAAACTCGGTCTCGGAGAAGGGATGTTCCTCCGCGGTGCCCTGAATTTCAATAATCCGGCCATCGGATGTGAGAACAAAATTGGCGTCGGCCTGTGCATTGCTGTCTTCCGGGTAGTCGAGATCGAGGACCGGCGCCCCCTGATAAATCCCGCAGGAGACGGCGGCGACCTGCCCCTTCATCGGGACTTCCAGAATCTTGCCATTCTCCACCAGCTTCTCAAACGCCTGATAAAGCGCGACATAGGCGCCGGTGATGGACGCCGTGCGCGTCCCGCCATCGGCCTGGATGACATCGCAATCGACCGTGATCTGCCGCTCGCCAAAACCTTCGAAATTCACGAGTGCCCGCAAGGAACGACCGATGAGGCGCTGGATTTCCACCGTCCGGCCCTGCTGCTTTCCGCGCGCCGCCTCCCGCGCCATACGCGATCCGGTGGAGCGGGGCAGCATACCATATTCCGCCGTCACCCAGCCTTTGCCCGTATTGCGCAGGAAAGGCGGCACCCGATCCTCGACACTTGCCGTACAGAGCACATGGGTATCGCCGAATTTGACGAGGCAGGAGCCTTCGGCATTTTTTGCAAATCCGGGTTCCAGAATGACGTTTCTGAGCTGGTCGGGCGCTCTGCCGGAGGGGCGCATGGAATTTCCTTTGTCTGAGATGAAATATGGCGCCTGTTGTAGCCGTTGCGCCTGATTGACGCAAGCCTTCCGCGTCACTACATTCATGCCGGTATGCGTAAATGACCCAGCATTCGGAAACGCAATGACGATACAGGAGCTAAATGAGCGGAGCCGTCTGGTTTTCCGGCATATAGTCGAAGCCTATATGCAAACCGGGGAACCGGTGGGATCGCGCACGCTTTCGCGCATCAGCGAGCTGGATCTGTCCCCGGCCTCCATCCGCAATGTCATGGCGGATCTGGCCGACCTCGGGCTGCTGTATTCCCCCCATACCTCCGCCGGGCGACTGCCGACGCAGCAGGGCCTGCGCCTTTTTGTCGATGGCATTCTGGAACTTGGCAACCTGACGGAGCAGGAACGCACCGATATCAAGTCCCGCTGCGCCGTGGAAGGCCGCACCATGGAAGAGATGCTGACCGAGGCATCGACCATGCTCTCCGGCTTGTCGAACTGTGCCTCCCTCGTCATCGCGCCGAAAACCGACAGCGCCATCAAGCAGATCGAGTTTGTCCGCCTTGGGGTTGACCGGGCGCTGGTGATCATCGTCTCCGCCAACGGCATGGTGGAAAACCGGGCGATCGACCTGCCGCCCGGATTGAGCGATTCCGCCCTGCGCGAAGCCTCCAACTATCTCAATGCCAAACTGACCGGTCGCACCCTGCAACAGACCCGGCAGGAAATCCAGGACGAGCTTGATAACCATCAGGCGCAGCTCGACGCGCTGACGCAGGATTTGATTGCTCATGACATTGCCAGCTGGGGCGGCGGGGAAACGCTGATTGTCCGCGGCCATGCCAATCTGCTGCAGAATATTCAGGCGCTTGAGGATCTTGAAAAAATCCGCGAACTGTTCGATACCCTTGAAGTGAAGAGAGAACGGATTAAATTGCTGGAACTGACCGAAAAGGGCCGGGGCGTCAAAATATTTATCGGTTCGGAGAATAATCTTTTCTCGCTTTCCGGGACATCAATGATTATCTCTCCCTATCAGAACAGTCAGGAGCAGATCATTGGCGCCATCGGCGTCATCGGTCCGACCCGGCTCAACTATGCCCGTATCGTTCCTATGGTCGATTATACGGCGAAAGTGATCGGTAAATTGCTGGACTAAGGTCGAGAACAGGAAGCAGACAGAATGAGTGACCCGAAAGAGACGCCTGTCAATGAGCAGGTGGAAAATGAAGATTTGAGAAATCCGGCTGATGAAGCCCCTCGGGAAGCCGCAGAAGCAGCAACGGCAGAAGAATCCGGGCAGCAGGCGGATATCATTGCCGAAAAAGATGCCGAAATTGCCGACCTGAAAGACAAGCTCCTCCGGGCCATGGCAGAAGTTGAAAACATGCGCCGCCGGGCCGAGCGGGAAAAACAGGATGCGCATAATTATGCGGTCACGAAATTCGCCCGCGATGTCCTGAGCGTCGCCGACAATCTGCGCCGGGCCATCGACAGTGTGCCGGAGGCCGCCCGTGAAAGCGGTGATGTGAAAAATATCCTGACCGGGGTGGAGCTGACGGAATCCGAACTGCTCAATACCATGGAAAAGCACCAGATCCGCAAGATCGATCCGAAAGGCGAAAAGTTCGATCCCAATATGCATCAGGCGATGTTCGAGATTGAGGATCCGTCTGTTGAGCCCGGAACCGTCCTGCAGGTGGTGCAGGCAGGCTATAGCATTGCGGACCGGCTGCTGCGCCCGGCCATGGTCGGGGTTGCCAAAGGCGGGCAGAAACGCAGCGAAACGCGCATCGACGAAAAAGTATAATCACCCTGGCGCCTCATGGCGCCTTACCGGCCATGGCGGCGGCATGCCGCCGCCGGTACCCATCCACACTATAGATAATCAGGCCGATCCAGATCAGGCCGAAAGCCAGCATCCGGGGTTCGCCGAACGGCTCGTGATAGAGAAACACGGCGAGCAGGGCCTGCAGGGTTGGCGACATATACTGCAGCAGCCCGAGGGTGGTGAGTGTCAGATGTCGCGCCGCCGTTGCGAACAGAATCAGTGGCACGGCCGTCACAATCCCCGTACCCGCCAGCAGAACAAGTGTCCAGGCATCGTGATGAAAGCCGACCGGCGCCGCGCCCGGCGACATGGGCTGCACCGCAAATGTCAGATACAACAGAAAACCGAGCGCGAGCGGAAACATCAGAATGGTTTCCACCGTCAGCCCGACCGTGCTGTCCACCGCAACTTTCTTGCGGAACAGCCCGTAAAATCCGAATGAAAAGGCCAGATATAAGGATACCCAGGGCAGAAAGCCAAGCTGCATTGTCATAATCGCGACAGCAACGACCGCGAACAGAATGGCGACGCCCTGCCAGCGGTTGAGCCGCTCCCCCAGAAACAGCAACCCAAGCAGTACATTCACCAGCGGGTTGATGTAATACCCCAGGCTGCCTTCCAGAATACGCTCATTGGCGATGGCCCAGATGTAGAGCATCCAGTTGCTGCCGATCAGCAGGGTTGTCACAACAAAGACTGCAAGCGTACGCGGCGCGCGGAAAATTTCCGCAATCTGCCGTCCCCGTCCCGTCATCATGACAATGATTGCCACAAACAGCAGCGACCAGACGGCGCGATGGGCGGCAATTTCGATGGGGGAAACATGAGACAGCCATTTGAAATAGACCGGCGCACAGCCCCAGATGAAAAAGGCGCCAACACCACTGAGCAGACCGCGCGCCTCATCCGTCGCGAAACGGGCCAGATAGGGGACATTGCCCTGACGGGGCGGCTCGGCAGAAACAGTCATCCCTCACTCCGGGCTGAATATGGTTATCTTTCTCGTATCAGAGCAATCCGGGCCCGTAAAGCGGGATTGAAGCATGCCTGCCATGCTGTTTATACGCGTCATCCGGACACCTGTTTAAGGCGGCGTCCGCCGTCAATCTGTCCCCCTGCACAGATTCATGCCCTTGCACTGCAAATATTTCGAACTTATATACACGGCAACAGACTTAAACTTGACTCCCGGGGGTTACCGTGGTGCATGAAGTGGCCACGCTGATCTGCCAATATTGAAGAGGATATGATGGCTAAAGTAATCGGAATTGACTTGGGAACGACCAACTCCTGCATCGCCGTAATGGACGGCAAGAATGCAAAGGTCATTGAAAATTCGGAAGGGGCAAGAACCACCCCGTCCATGGTCGCCTTCACGGAAGACGGAGAACGACTCGTCGGCCAATCGGCCAAGCGTCAGGGCGTCACCAATCCGCAGAACACATTTTTTGCGATCAAGCGCCTTATCGGGCGGCGGTTTGATGACAAGACCACCCAAAAAGATCGGGAAATGGTCCCCTATGACATCATCAAGGCGGATAATGGTGACGCCTGGGTCCAGTCCCGCGGCGAAAAATATTCCCCGAGCCAGATTTCCGCTTTCATCCTTCAGAAAATGAAGGAAACCGCCGAAAGCTATCTCGGCGAGACCGTCACACAGGCCGTTATCACAGTTCCTGCCTACTTTAACGACGCACAGCGCCAGGCAACCAAGGACGCCGGCAAGATCGCCGGGCTTGAAGTCCTCCGCATTATTAACGAGCCGACGGCCGCTGCCCTTGCCTATGGTATGGACAAGGCGAACCAGACCGTTGCCGTATATGACCTTGGCGGTGGTACGTTCGACGTTTCCATCCTTGAAATCGGCGATGGCGTCTTCGAGGTCCGCTCCACCAACGGCGATACTTTCCTCGGCGGTGAAGACTTCGATTTGAAACTCGTCGATTATCTGGCGGATGAATTCAAGAAGGAACAGGGCATTGACCTGCGCGGCGACAAGATGGCGCTGCAACGCCTGAAGGAAGCCGCGGAAAAGGCGAAGATCGAGCTGTCTTCTTCCCAATCGACGGAAATCAACCTGCCGTTCATTACGGCGGATGCAAGCGGCCCCAAGCATATGCAACTGAAGCTGACCCGCTCGCAGTTCGAACATCTTGTCGAAGATCTGATCAAGCGCACGCTCGCGCCTTGTGAAAAGGCTCTGAAGGATGCCGGGTTGCAAAAAGGCGAAATCGACGAGGTAATCCTTGTCGGCGGTATGAGCCGTATGCCCAAGGTGATCGAAGCGGTGAAGACCTTCTTCGGCCGCGATCCGCACAAGGGCGTCAATCCGGATGAAGTCGTCGCCATCGGCGCCGCCATTCAGGCCGGTGTCCTGCAGGGTGACGTGAAGGACGTTCTGCTTCTCGACGTGACGCCGCTGTCACTTGGTATTGAGACACTGGGCGGTGTCTTTACCCGTCTCATCGACCGCAACACGACGATCCCGACGAAGAAGAGCCAGACCTTCTCGACCGCAGAGGACAATCAGCAGGCCGTGACGATCCGCGTTTTCCAGGGGGAACGCGAGATGGCGGCGGACAACAAGCTGCTCGGCAATTTCGACCTGACGGAAATTCCGTCCGCTCCGCGCGGTGTACCGCAGATCGAGGTGACCTTCGATATTGATGCCAACGGCATTGTCAATGTGTCCGCAAAGGACAAGGGCACGGGCCGCGAACAGAAGATCCAGATCCAGGCTTCCAGCGGTCTCAGCGAGGCCGACATCGAAAAGATGGTCAAGGATGCCGAGGAACATGCGGCTGAGGACAAGGTCCGCAAGGAAAAGGTCGAGGTCCAGAATCAGGCCGACAGCCTGGTCCATGCAACCGAAAAGACACTGGCGGAAGCCGGTGACAAGGTTGGCGACGATGTAAAGGGGCCGATTGAAGCCGCCCTTGGTGAACTCAAGGAAGTCAAGGAAAATGGCGATGTTGAGACCATCAAGGCAAAGATGGAAGCCCTGCAGGGCGCGTCCATGAAGCTTGGGGAAGCCCTCTACGCCCAGTCCCAGGGGGAGGCGCAGGCTGATGGCAACGCCGACGCTGCCGGGCCTGAAGGCAAGACAACGGATGATGATGTGGTCGATGCCGACTTCGAGGAAGTCGACGACGACAAGAAAGACAAGTAAGGATTTTAAAGGGATTTCCCGATAAGATCGCCCTTCTCATACACCGCCTCGGCACCGGAAATCCGGGCCGGGGCGGCATCCGTTAAGTGATACTGGCAATGGCAAAACGCGACTACTACGAAATTCTAGAGGTGGAACGCACTGCGGAAGCCGCCGTAATCAAAAGCGCCTATCGCAAGAAGGCGATGCAGTACCATCCGGACCGTAACCCCGATAATCCGGAGGCGGAAACGGCTTTCAAGGAAGTCAACGAAGCTTATGAGATCCTGAAAGACCCGCAGAAACGCGGCGCCTATGATCGTTATGGCCATGCGGCGTTTGAAAATGGCGGCGGCGGGGGCGCCGGTGCCCGCGGCTTTGGCGGCATGGGCGGCTTCAGCGATATTTTTGAAGATCTGTTCGGCGATTTCATGGGCGGCGGCGGCGGTGGCGGCCGTACCCGCGCGCCGCGCGGATCAGATTTGCGCTACAATCTTGAGATTTCGCTGGAAGACGCCTATCACGGCAAGAAGATGGAACTTAAAATTCCGACCACGGCACCGTGCGAAAGTTGCGACGGGACAGGGGCGGAAGCGGGTTCGGAGCCTGTCACCTGCGACAGTTGCCATGGCGCCGGAAAAATCCGCGCCCAGCAGGGCTTTTTCACCATCGAACGCACCTGCCCTGTCTGTCAGGGGCAGGGGCAGGTTATCAAGAACCCCTGCAAGACCTGTCGCGGGGAAGGCCGGGTCCATAAGGAAAAGACCCTCTCCGTCAATATCCCCGCCGGGGTTGATGACGGCAACCGCATCCGTCTTTCGGGTGAGGGCGAAGCAGGGATGCGCGGCGGACCGCCTGGCGATCTCTATATTTTCCTCACCATTGCCGATCACCGCATTTTTCAGCGGGATGGCCAAAATATCCATTGCCGGGTACCCATTCCGATGATGACGGCGGCCCTTGGCGGCGATATCGAGGTGCCGACCCTTGACGGCGCGCGCGCCAAGGTCAGCATCACCGCCGGTACCCAGTCGGGCCGAAAATTCCGCCTGCGCGGCAAGGGCATGCCGATTATGAATTCCCACAGCCACGGCGATATGTATATTCATACCATCGTTGAGACGCCGGTTAACCTGACGAAACGCCAGAAGGAACTGCTGAAAGAATTCGACGCCGCCGGTAAGGGA
This sequence comes from Sneathiella sp., assembly GCF_002694385.1. GTDB lineage: Bacteria > Pseudomonadota > Alphaproteobacteria > Sneathiellales > Sneathiellaceae > Sneathiella. The sequence continues at coordinate 569,882 of NZ_NZMB01000012.1, read as the reverse complement.
GCGCACAGTCCCGAATCAGAAGGCTTCTTCGCCCGCGTGAAAGACTTTCTCGCCGATCTGAAAGACTGAACGGACCGGGTAAAATTCCTGTCTCGCCTCCTCCGCCCGTCTGTGCTACATCCTGAAGCGCAAGAATTCAGGATATTGTGACATGAGCGATTTGAAGATTGGCATTGTCGGCGCCGCCGGCCGCATGGGGCGGATGCTTGTAAAGCAGGTCAGCGAAACGGCCGGATGCGTTATCAGCGGCGGGACGGAACCTGCCGGATCCCCTTTTGCAGGCAAAGATATCACGGCCCTTGCCGGGCTGGACGCATCGGGCATCCTGATCGGCGAAGATCCGGCAGCTTTGTTTGAGACTGCCGATGCCGTCATTGACTTCACCGCGCCCGAAGCAACCATCGCTCATGCCCGCCTTGCCGCCGAAAAGGGCAAAATTCATATTATCGGCACCACCGGCCTTACCAACGAACAACAGGCGCAGGTGACAGCCTGCGGCGACAGGGCCGTGATTGTCCAGGGCGCGAATATGAGCCTGGGTGTCAATCTTCTGGCGCAACTCACCCGCAAGGTCGCACATATTCTTGATGATGAGTTCGACATCGAAATCCTTGAAATGCATCATCATCACAAGGTGGATGCCCCCTCCGGCACGGCGCTGCTGCTCGGCAAGGCCGCGGCAGCGGGACGCGGAGTCGATCATGACCAGGTTGCGGATCGCGGGCGGGATGGCATAACCGGCGCCCGCAAGCGCGGTGATATTGGCTATGCGGTCCTGCGCGGTGGTAATGTGGTCGGCGATCACACCGTTATCTTCGCGGCAGAAAATGAGCGGATCGAACTGACCCACAAGGCCGGGGATCGTTCCATTTTTGCGCGCGGCGCCGTGCGTGCGGCCCTCTGGGCAAGGGGAAAAGCGCCCGGAAATTACGATATGATGGACGTACTCGGCCTCGGGGACTGAAACATCTCCCCGCTTCGGTAACGGTGGAGGGCGGCGGTAATAACCTCTCCCACCTCCTGCTTCTCCTCTTCCCCCAGGAAATTGCCAATCTCGAAACTCTGCCCGCGGTTGACCAGTTGAAGTCGGCCGTCCGAAATCAGCGCGCGTGCCCAATAGGCGTTAAATCTTTCCACCCGCCGCTCGCCGCCCGGCGCGATGCGGGTGATGGTCACCATATCATCGCCAATCTCGACCGTTTCGAAACGCCGTGCCGCGCGAAAGCTGAAACGGAAGGCGATATAGACGAGCAGCACATCCAGCCCGAAAAATCCGAATATGGGCCAGGCGCCAAGTGAGAAGAAATACAGGCCATACATAAAACTGACCCCGGCAATCAGGCTCATCAGGATAATGAAACCGGTTCGGGAAAGGCTGTTATTGGGGTGAAGAGACAGGAAGAATGTCCCGGCGTCTGACCACGTCGGGTTTTGCATTTCTGTCTGTTCCTGAGCCTCTGGCATACTGCCCCTTTCATATTGATTATTGCGCAGAAAACAGGCCTGTGCCAATAAGATAAGATGAAAAAAGCCGATATCAGCGAATTTTTTCGCCGTCTTCACGAAAATGATCCCGAGCCCAAGGGCGAACTGGACTATGTGAACCCCTTCACCCTGCTTGTCGCCGTGGTCCTGTCGGCGCAGGCAACCGATGTCGGCGTCAACAAGGCAACGGGCCCGCTATTTGCCATTGCGGACACACCGGAAAAGATGCTCGCCCTCGGCGAAGACACATTGCGGGACTATATCAAAACCATTGGCCTTTACAAAACCAAGGCCAAGAATGTCATCAAGCTGTGCGAGGCGTTGATACGCGATCATAACAGCACCGTCCCGCAAACCCGGGAAGAGCTGGAAAAGCTTGCCGGTGTCGGCCGGAAAACGGCAAATGTCGTCCTCAACATCGCTTTCGGACAGCCGACAATCGCCGTTGATACCCATCTTTTCCGCGTTGGCAACAGAACCAGGATCGCGCCCGGGAAAACCCCGCTTGAAGTGGAAAAAAAGCTGGAGAAACGAATCCCGAAGGAATATCTCCGCCATGCGCATCACTGGCTGATCCTGCACGGGCGCTATGTCTGCAAGGCCCGCAAACCGGAATGCTTTCGCTGCATCGTCGCCGATCTCTGTGAATTCAAAGGAAAAGTCGCCCTCTGAAATGCCCTGCCCGTTTCACGGGCGTTCTTACGATGTTTTGGCAGTTAAAAACACTTCCTCCGCCCCGATCGCGCGCAGATAATCATTGAAGCATTGCCGACGGTCAAGGGTTGAGAAATTCTCCAGATTCCGCCCATTGATGGCAATATGGCGAACCACTCCCGCCGCCTTTTCATCCGGATAGAAAAAGACATGCACGGCACAGTCGGCTGTCAGATACTGCCAGACTTCCGCCGGACTTTCCTGCCGCCGGAGAACCGGCTCCCCAAAAACCTCGGCAATCTCCGCCTCTGTTTTTCCAATCAGTATTTCGGGCTCCAGCAGAACACGGGGCTTTACAGCGCTGCTGGCGGGCGGCGGTGCAGAAGCCCGCTGCGACGGCATGGTTGCTGGTGCCGCTGGTACCGGACTGCTCGCCACCGCGCCCGTGGAAACCGGCTTGCCGGTGGTCACCGTAATCTGATGCGACGGCGCACAACCTGTTATCCCGACTGCCAGCGCGGCAAGAACAGCGGCAACGCGCATCATGGCACGACCAGCTCCCGTTTTTTGGCAATACTGCCGATCCGTTTCTTGTACAGATGAACCATCGCCGCCGTCGCCACAATCGGCGCGACAAGATTGACAATCGGTATCGTCAGAGAAAAGGCAATGACAATCCCCATCATATAGAGTTCGCTTCCGTTTCGCTTGCGCAGGCGCGTCACCTCCTCCACGGGATGATGACGGATCGCCACCATATGGAAATATTCACGGGAGATCAGATAGCCATTCAGCAGATAATAGACAAACAGATTGATCACCGGCACGAAATAAAGTGGCAGGACAAGAATATTACAGCCAACGACAAGCGCGAGAAACTTGAGGGCATCCCAGATACTGTCCATCAGGGAAAGGCTTTTGCCCGGAGGGTCCGTCGCATAATATTGCCGTTCCACGGCGTCGGAAATATCATCGAGGAAGATACCGATCAGGGCGCTGATAATCAGCGGAAACAGGAAAAAACCGCCCAGCAGAAAGCCCAGCCCCGCCAAAATGCCAATGGCCGTATTGATCCATTGATAGTCAAACGTCGGAACGAAGGAAAAGGCCTGCGTCGCGCCAAACCCCACAAGAATATAGATCACCAGCGTCAGGCCCAGCGCCTTGAAAAGGACCGAACGGAACGCGGGATCCCCGAGCTGTGTAATAGCCCTGTTAATTGCCGAAATCAAATCGCATTCCTTCGCCTGTCACACTGAAACCGCCTGCACATGTATGCATTAATAGGCCGTCCTGCAACATATTTAGCTGTTACGGGGCGGGCGGGGATCAATCGGCAGGCGCGCGGCGAAATCATGATCGCGTTCAAATGCGTAGGCTGCCTGCAGCACCCGGTCTTCCCGCGCATTCGGCCCCATGATCTGCAAACCGACCGGCAGGCCGCTTTTTGTAAAGCCGCACGGGATCGAAATGACCGGACAGCAAGTGACCGTCAGCATGGAGGGCAGCGCCAGCCAGGACATATAATTGTCGAACTTGACGCCGTTGACCTCCTCCACATAACGCTTGTCATGGGTGAAGGCCGGGACAATCGCGGCAGGCGCCAGCAGGAAGTCATATTTTGAGAAAAACTCCACCACGCGAACATAAAGCTCCCCCTGCGCCCGCTGCGCCGCGCCGATTTCATCCGCCGTGAGCCGCGCGCCCTTCTCCACATTCCAGATAACCTCCGGTTTCAGCTTGTCCCGATGGGCCGCCAGCAACGGGGCGTGATTGGCGATAAACATCTGCGCCCGCAGCGTCTGGAAAATCTCCTCCGCGTCGTGCAGGTCGGGGCAGGCCTCCTCCACCCCATCGCAATAACGGGTAAAATCCGCCGCCGCTCTGGCGCAGATTTCCGCCACCTCCGGATCAACCGGGCATTGTCCGAGATCAGGGCTGTAGGCGATGCGGCTGAATTTTGGAATATTCTTGAGCGCATCAACATAGGAAACCTCAGGCGCGGGCAGGCTTCCCGGATCGAGAATATGCGATCCCGCCATCATATCCAGAAACAGCGCCGTATCCGCCACATTACGGGCCATCGGCCCTTCCACCGGATAGGTGGAGAACGGCAGTCGCAACGGGCCATGTGCCACCCGCTTTGGCGAGGGTCGCAGCCCGACAACACTGGTAAAGCTCGCCGGGGTGCGCAGACTGCCGCCGAGATCGCTTCCCTGCGCCAGCCAGACATGACCCGCCGCCAGTGCCGCAGCCGCGCCGCCTGACGATCCGCCAGGCGTCCGGCTGATATCCCACGGGTTTGTTGTTGTGCCGAAAACCTCGTTAAAGGTCTGGCCGCCGGCGCCAAATTCCGGTGTGTTCGATTTCCCGACAACAATGCCGCCGCGCGTCTCCAGCCGCTCGACCATCATATCAGAGTATGTCGCGACCTGATCGGCGAAAATGGGCGAGCCCAAAGTGAACCGCACATCTTTCACCGGAGTAAGATCCTTGATGGCAATCGGTAAGCCATGCAGGTGCGGACCCTGACGATCCGCCGCTCGCTCTTTTGCGAGTTCTGCCGCATGCGCGCGGGCGCGGTCAAAACAGAGAGTCGGCAAGGCATTGACGGCATCATCCGTCTCGCGGATGCGCGCTTCCGATGCGTCGAGAAGCTCATTCGGGGAGACCTTTCCGGTCTTGAGCAGATCCACGACCTCTGTCGCGGTCATTTTGATCAGATCGTTCATTGTCTTCCCCAAAATCCCGTGATGACGTAAAGCCTTCTTGCCCCGGCGGATGCAGCGACTATACTCGCCGGAGCCGGAGTAACTGTTGGGAATATTATGACAGAGCGACTATTTGACACAACCTGTATTGGCAATGCCATCGTCGATGTAATCAGCAAGGCCGATGACGCCTTCCTTGCGGCCGAAGGGCTGACCAAAAGCGCCATGATGCTAATCGATATGGAACGGGCGGAAGAACTCTATGCCAGAATGCAGCCCGGCATCGAAATGTCCGGCGGATCGGCAGGCAACACAGCGGCGGGCATTGCCTCCCTCGGCGGTAAATGTGCCTATATCGGCAAAGTCCGCGATGACCAGCTCGGCAGTATTTTTACCCATGATATCCGGGCGGGGGGCGTGACCTTTGAAACCGTAAAGTCCACGAATGGCGCCGCGACGGCCCGCTGTCTTATTCTGGTTACCCCCGATGCCCATCGCACCATGAATACCTACCTCGGCGCCTGTATCGAACTTGGACCCGAAGACATTGATCCCGATATCATTGCCGCCTCCAAAGTCACCTATATGGAAGGCTATCTGTGGGATCCCGAAAATGGCAAGCAGGCCTTCCGAAAAGCGGCGGATATTGCCCATGCGGCAGGCCGCCAGGTTTCCCTCACCCTCTCTGACAGTTTCTGCGTGAACAGATATCGTGAGGAATTTCAGGAGTTTATAAAATCCGGTGTGGATATCCTTTTTGCCAATGAAGAGGAAATCAAATCCCTGTATCAAACGACCGATTTTGAATCTGCGCTGGCCGCCGTCCGCGATCAGGTGGACATCGCCTGCCTGACACGCAGCGAAAAAGGCGCGGTCATTGTCAGAGGATCAGAAGTTCACGCCGTTCCGGCAGAGACGAACATCAATGTCGTGGATACGACGGGCGCGGGCGATCTTTTTGCGACGGGCTTCCTCTATGGTCATACCAACGGGCATGATCTGACCTCCAGCGGGCGGATCGGTGTCATGGCCGCCGCCGAAGTGATCAGCCATTATGGCGCCCGGCCTGCCGTAAGCCTGAAAGAGCTGATGCAGAAAAAGCTGGCCGTTTCCCCGTCGTAACGAACATAACAATATGTCAACGGGCCCCGGAAAGTCATTGCAGGAGATACGGATGGCCCTTCGGCCGGAACGACTCCGGCTGGTCAGCGGGATCATTCTGTTCCTCTTTCTGACCGGCCATTTGCTCAATCATTCCCTTGGCCTGATTTCCATTGAGGCGATGGAGGCAGGACGCGAAGTCTTCATTTTTATCTGGCGCAGCTTGCCGGGAACGATCCTGCTGCTGGGTGCCCTGACGCTGCATATCCTGCTTGTCTTTGTGAAGCTGTTGCGACATCGGGCGTATCGACGCCTGCCCGGACGCGATATCCTGCAAATCGTTCTGGGGCTGATGATCCCGCCACTTCTCATTCTGCATGTCATCGGAACGCGCATCACCCATGAAGTTTATGGCCTTGATGACAGCTACCGCTATGTCCTTTACAGCATCTGGGTGGCGACGCCGCTCCTCGGTCTTCTGCAAAGTATCGGACTGGTGGTTGCCTGGCTACATGGGTGTCTTGGGCTGCATTTCTGGTTGCGATTAAAATCCTGGTATAAAAAATACCTCCCCTCTCTTTACAGCCTCGCCCTCGCGCTTCCGCTTCTGGCGCTCAGCGGCTTTATCAACGCGGCGAACGAAGTAGAGAGAATGTTCGAGAATGCGGCATGGCGCGCCGATTTCTTCGCTCGCCTCAATATCTCACCGGATATGATAAGCTGGGCCTACGGGCTGCGGGATACGGGCTATGTCCTGATGTTTGCGGCGCTCGCCCTTCTCGCCATCAGCCGCATATACTGGCTGATCCGCTTCCGGCAGCGTAAGCTGAATGTCGTCAGCTATCCCGATGAGAAGCTGGTTCTCACTCCGCCCGGCCTCACTTTGCTGGAGGCCAGCCAGCTTGGCGGAATTCCCCATGCCCATGTGTGCGGCGGGCGGGGCCGCTGTTCTACCTGCCGCGTCCGGGTTCTGGAGGGGGCGGACAATTTAAATCCGCCCGGTGACAAGGAAATCGCCGTTCTGCGCCGGGTTGGCGCCCCGGAGGGAACCCGACTCGCCTGTCAGAGCATTCCGACAGGTGATGTGTCCATCATTCCCCTGCTGCCCGCCAGTGCAACGGTCGTGCAGGCGTTCAACCAGCCGGGATATCTGCAGGGGCAGGAACGCGAGATTGCCATCCTTTTCGCCGATCTGCGCGCCTTCACCAAATTTTCAGAGCAGAAACTCCCTTATGATGTGGTGTTTGTCATCAACCAGTATTTCCGCCATATGGGCGAAGCCATCGAGGCGAATGGTGGGCATCTCGACAAATTCATCGGCGATGGCGTCATGGCGCTGTTCGGTCTTAACGAAAGCGCGGAGACAGCGAGCCGACGCGCCCTCAATGCCGCGCGCGCCATGGCCATGGAACTGGATATGATGAACCGCAACCTGGCGTCGGATTTGTCCAGTCCGCTGAAAATCGGTATCGGCATCCATATCGGGCAAGTCATTGTCGGCCAGATGGGCTATGGCAACGCCACCTCCGTCACGGCCATTGGCGATCCGGTCAATACGGCAAGCCGTCTTGAGGCCCTGACCAAAGAATATTCCAGCCAGCTTATTTTCTCGGACCGCGTCGCCACGCGCGCGGCGGGGGCCTTCTCCACTCTCCGTCATGAAAGCGTGGAAATTCGCGGCCGGATGGAACCGCTCGGCATCTATATCGTTGAGGATGCGCGCGACCTGCAGGAATTTTCTGTTTGAGGAGACGTGGGAACGAGAGCTACATCCCCCGCGCCATGCCGCCTTCTTTTATTTTACGGCCGCCCAGAATATGGACATGAAAATGCGGAACATGCTGCCCGGCATTTTCCCCATTGTTGCTGACAACCCGATATCCATCCTCATCCAGCCCCAGAGATCTGGCGATCTCGCCAACTTTCGCAAAAAAGTTCCCGATCTCCTCAATCGTGCCGTTCGCTGAAAAGTCATTAATATCAATATAGGGACGTTTCGGAATCACCAGCACATGGACCGGCATTTGCGGCGCGATATCATTGAAGGCGAGAATGCTTTCATCTTCATAGACGGTGGCGTTGGGAAGCTCGCCCCGCAGAATTTTCGCAAACACATTTTCATTATCATAAGCCATGGCTATTCCCCTTCTTCAGATGTACGCGACGCCTTCTCCGCAAGGCCGGACTGGCCCTCCCGCGCGGCCAGCTTTTCATAAATTTCGGACGGATCAACATCCGCATCCGCCCACAGGACCGCCAGATGATAAAGCAGGTCGGCGCTTTCAGAAATGATTTCCTCGCGTTTGCCGAGGGAGGCCGCAATGGCAAGCTCTACCGCTTCTTCCCCCAGTTTCTGGGCAATTTTTACGCTCCCCTTCGCATAGAGCGTTGCGGTGTAGGAACTTTTTGCATCCGCGCCCTTGCGCGCCGCAACCGTCTCAAAAAGCCGGTCAAGACCGGACCGCGTCTTCTCATTCATGCCGCCTTCTCCTCCAGCCGGACGGGGATACCGGCATTGCGCATGGCCTCTTTCGCCTCGCGGATCGTGAATTCCCCGAAATGGAAAATGGACGCGGCAAGAACCGCTGTCGCATGACCATCGCGGATACCTTCCGCCAGATGATCCAGTGTTCCAACACCGCCCGAAGCGATCACCGGCACCCTGACCGCATCGGCCACCGCCCGGGTCAGCGGAATATTGAACCCCGATCTGGTGCCGTCCCGATCCATGGAGGTGAGCAGGATTTCTCCCGCGCCATATTCCGTCATCCGCCCGGCCCATTCGACGGCATCTATGCCCGTCGGCTCCCGTCCACCATGAGTAAAAATCTCGAATTTATCCGGCCCGGTCTGCTTCGCGTCAATGGCAACCACAATGCACTGGCTGCCGAACTGTTCCGCCGCCTCGCGAACAAATTCGGGTCGCTTTACAGCGGCGCTGTTGATCGACACCTTGTCCGCGCCCGCCAGCAGCAGTTTGCGCACATCCTCCACCTGCCGGACGCCGCCGCCAACGGTCAGCGGCATGAAGCATTGCTCCGCCGTGCGGCGGACCACGTCATAGATAGTCTCGCGATTGTCCGATGTCGCGGTGATGTCGAGAAAACACAGCTCATCCGCCCCTTGCGCGTCATAAATCCGCGCCTGCTCTACCGGATCGCCCGCGTCGATCAGGTCCACAAAATTGACGCCCTTGACGACACGGCCGTCCTTCACATCGAGACAGGGGATGATACGCGCCTTAAGCATTTTCGCGCCTCACCAGATCCAGAGCCGCCACAGGGTCGATCCGCCCGTCATACAGCGCGCGGCCGATAATCACCCCTTCAATGCCGCTTGACTGCACAGCCAGCAGATTCTCAACATCCTTGATGGAGGCCACGCCGCCGGAGGCAATCACCGGGATGGAGATGGCGGCGGCAAGATCCCGCGTGGCCTCCACATTCACGCCCTGAAGCGCGCCGTCCCGGTCAATATCCGTGTAGATGATGGCTTCAACCCCGGCATCCTCGAATTTCCGGGCAAGGTCAAGCGCCGATGTCTCGCTTGTTTCCGCCCAACCTTCCACGGCCACCATCCCGCCCCGCGCATCAATGCCAACGGCAATATGACCGGGAAACATCTTGCAGGCCTCGATGACCAGAGCCGGGTCCCGCAGCGCAACGGTGCCAAGGATCACCCGGCTGAGCCCCTTGGAGAGCCACATCTCGATCGTGGCAAGATCGCGGATGCCGCCGCCAAGCTGGGTCGGGACATCCGTGGCTGCCAGAATGCTCTCCACCGCCGCCGCATTTACCGGACGCCCTTCAAACGCGCCGTTCAGATCGACAAGATGCAGCCGTTCGAAGCCGGCCGTCTTGAAAGCCTGGGCCTGCGCGGCCGGATCGGTATTAAAAACGGTTGCCGCCGCCATTTCACCGCGCAGCAGGCGCACACAGTTGCCATCCTTCAGATCAATCGCCGGATACAAATTCATTGCCGTTACAAGTCCGCCAGTTGTTTTTTATAATAATAGCCATCGACATAGCGTTCGCCGTTCCAGGCATAATTCTGTTTTACGGCCCATTTCTCATATCCATTTGATTCGAGAATTGAAATCGCCGCCGCCTGTGTTTCCCGGACATCCACCTCCAGAAATTTAAACCCCTGTTCCCGCGCGCTGTTCTCCAAAACCGCGAGAAGGCCGATGGCGAGCCCGTGCCCGCGCGCATATGGCGCGATGAAAAAAGTGGCGAGCTGCGCAATATGACCGCCCGCCTCATTATTTGCAAAGGGTTTGACCAGCTGGGCGGAGCCGACAATCCGCCCTTCGAACCGGGCGCAGTAAAGCTCCCGCACCGGCACCATCAGGACGCCCTTCCAAAAACTTTCCTGAACAGAGCGGCGCGGCGGCGTGAGCCAGCCAAAGCCATTGCCATCGATGATGGCCTCTTCCGCCGCTTCGCACAGATCGTCAAGATCGGCGGAAGTGAACTCCTTGACAGCCTCTATCACCGGTTGCTGAATATGTCTGGAATTATCCGTCATCAGGGTTTCCATTTCAAAAAATTTGCAATCAGTTTAAGGCCCGTTTCCTGGCTTTTCTCCGGATGAAACTGCGTTCCGATCATGTTGTCACGACCAACCATAGCCGTCACCGGTCCGCCATAATCAACGGTGCACAGCACATGTGCCGGNTCCTGNGCCGCCAGGTGGTAGCTATGGACGAAATAGGCATGCTGCCCGCTTTCAATCCCGTCAAAAAGCGGATGATGCGTGCGCAGCTCCAGCTCGTTCCAACCCATATGCGGAATTTTCAGGTCCGGATCCGATGGCTCCAGCCCGACAACATCGCCCTCGATCCAGCCAAACCCTTCCGTCACGCCATGCTCGATCCCCTTGCCCGCCATAAGCTGCATGCCGACGCAGATACCGAAAAACGGCCGTCCTTTACCGATGACCGCCTCCGTCAAGGCCTCGACCATGCCGTCAATTGCAGCAAGGCCCAGCTTGCAAGCCCGAAACGCCCCGACGCCGGGCAGGACAATCCGGTCGGCCGTCACGACATCTTCGGGACGGCTCGTCACCTTAATGGTCATGGCCAGGCCGCTTTCCCGGCTGGACCGCTCAAACGCCTTGGCGGCGGAGCGCAAATTCCCCGAACCGTAATCAATAATCGCTGTTTTCATAGCCGAACATTTTCCCTGCCCCGGCGGGCGGACTTCATGGATTACAGGCTGCCGCCCAGCGTTCCCTTGGTGGAAGGAACCGCATCGGCGCGGCGCGGATCAATTTCGGTCGCATCTCGCAAGGCACGGGCCAGCGCCTTGAAGCAGCTTTCCACGATATGATGATTATTGGTTCCGTAAAGATTTTCCACATGCAGCGTGATTCCGGCCGCCTGCGCAAACGCCTGGAACCACTCCTTGAACAATTCCGTGTCCATTTCGCCCAGCTTGTCGCGGCTGAATTCAACCTTCCAGATCAGATAAGGGCGATTGGAAATATCAAGGGCGACACGGGTCAGCGTCTCATCCATGGGAATATGGGCGGACGCATAACGGCGGATGCCCTTCAAATCGCCCAGCGCCTTGGCAAAGNCTTCCCCGATGGCGATGCCGGTATCTTCTGTCGTGTGGTGAAAATCGATATGCAGATCGCCTTTGGCGCGGAGCTTTAGATCCATCAGGCTGTGTCGGGAAAGCTGTTCCAGCATATGATCGAGAAAACCGATGCCTGTCTTGACGTCATAAACGCCCGTGCCGTCGAGATTGATTTCAACCTCGATTTCGGTCTCTTTCGTCTTGCGCTTCACCGTTCCTGCACGCATGAATTTTCCTTCCAGACTGATGTCTTACCGTATAGGTATCTGGCGAGGATATAGCAGGAACGGCGCAGAAAACCAAGCCTTTGCAATCAGCTTGATGCGGAAAGCCCGGCTTAATAAAAGCTTGTCGTTGCCGGTTCGCTCTCCTTGTCCGGGACAGAGGCAGCAGAAGCCGCTTCCCCGCCCTCTGTCTTGGCGGCGCTACGGTTCTTACGCACCAGCATTTCCGCAAGATTGAGGGCAAATTCGATACGATCCGCCAGCTCCTTAAAATCATCCTTCACCGCATCCGCATGGATATAGCTCAGAATTTTAAAGATCGCCCTAAGATTGGACGCCTTTTCAGTATCGGCAACATTATCCTGATTTTGGGGGGGCATCGGTTTCTCCTCCTGATCGCATGTCATTCGTGCAGAAGACGCCGCCCGGCGCGGATTGTGAAACCCGGTATCAGCAAAAATACATGCGTAATCAAGGACAAGGGCCATTGCACCTTGACCCGTCGCGGAAAATGGTTACATCGTCATGGCAACCCCAAAGAGAGATGTGTTTTATGTCCGATAAAATTGAAAGCTGGCACGGCACCACAATCCTGTCCGTACGCAAGAATGGAACCGTCGTCGTCGCCGGTGACGGACAGGTCTCGCTTGGCCAGACAGTCATCAAATCCAACGCCCGCAAGGTGCGCCGGATCGGGCCGCGCAATGATGTGATTGTCGGTTTCGCGGGGGCAACCGCCGATGCCTTTACCCTGTTTGAACGGCTGGAATCCAAGCTGGAGCAGCATCCGGGCAACCTNACCCGCGCCTGTGTCGAGCTTGCAAANGACTGGCGNACCGACAAATATCTTCGCAGGCTGGAAGCCATGATGGCCGTCGCCAATGCCGATGTGTCGCTGATCCTGACGGGTACCGGCGATGTNNTGGAGCCNGAAGANGGNATCATCGCCATCGGATCGGGCGGCAACTNCGCCCTNGCCGCCGCCCGCGCGCTGATTGATCGCGAGGATATGGAGGCCACCGANATCGCNANNAAGGCNATGGANATTGCGGGCCAGATCTGCGTCTACACCAATGGAAATGTNANCATCGAAAGTATCGGTAAAAATGACTAACNTATCCCCCCGGGAAATNGTNTATGAGCTGGACCGTTTCATCATCGGCCAGGCGGAAGCCAAAAAGTCGGTGGCAATTGCCCTGCGNAACCGCTGGCGGCGTCAACAACTGCCCGAAGAAATGCGCGAAGAGGTNCTGCCGAANAATATCCTGATGATCGGCCCGACCGGCGTCGGCAAGACGGAAATNTCCCGNCGCCTCGCNAAGCTCGCCAANGCGCCNTTCCTGAAAGTGGAAGCCACCAAATTCACGGAAGTCGGCTATGTCGGCCGCGATGTGGAACAGATTATCCGCGATCTTGTGGAAATCGCCATCAATATGGAACGGGAAAAGCAACGCCAGCAGGTCATTGCCAAGGCAGAGCTTGCGGCGGAGGAACGGGTTCTCGATGCGCTGGTTGGGGCCAAAGCCTCCACCGAGACGCGTCAGAAATTCCGCAAGATGCTGCGCGAGGGGCAGCTTGACGACAAGGAAGTCGAGCTGGAAGTAATCGACACCGGCGGCGCGGGCATGCCCACCTTTGATATTCCCGGAATGCCCGGCGCCCAGATGGGTATGCTCAACCTTAACGACATGCTTGGCAAGCTGGGCGGACCGCGCACAAAACCCCGCAAGATGCTGGTGAAGGACAGCTACAAGATTTTGATTGGCGAAGAGAGCGACAAGCTGCTCGATGAGGATGCGGTGGTGCGCAACGCCATCAAACTGGTGGAAAATCACGGCATTGTTTTCCTGGATGAAATTGACAAGATTTGCGCCCGCAGCGACCGCCAGGGCGCCGACATTTCCCGCGAAGGGGTGCAGCGCGACCTGCTGCCCCTGATCGAGGGAACCATCGTCAGCACCAAATACGGAACCGTGCGCACGGACCATGTGCTGTTCATCGCCTCCGGCGCGTTCCATATTGCCAAGCCGTCAGACCTGTTGCCCGAATTGCAGGGCCGCCTGCCGATCCGGGTTGAACTCCGGGCGCTGACCAAGGATGACTTCAAGCGCATCCTGACCGAACCGGAAGCCAGCCTGATCAAGCAATATGTCGCCCTGATGGAGACGGAGGGAGTGCATCTCAACTTCGCCGAAGACGCAATTGACGCCATCGCCACCATCTCCGCCGATGTCAATGCGGCCGTGGAGAATATCGGCGCCCGCCGCCTGCATACCGTGCTGGAGCGCGTGCTGGAAGAGATCAGCTTTCAGGCCACCGACAAGGGCGGATCGGTCATCAATATTGATGATGAGTATGTCCGCGAGCATCTTGGCGAGCTGGCGACCAACATGGATCTGTCGAAATTTATTCTCTGATCCCGCCGGAAACCGCGCTCAGGCCCCGTTGAAACGGGCCGGGCGCTTCTCCGCGAGGGCCGCCTTGCCTTCCTTGAAATCGTCCGATTGCAGGCATTGCATCTGGAAGCGGCGGGCCTTGGCAATGTCCAGTTCCCCGCGGGCGATATCGTTCAGCGTTTCCTTCATCCCCCGGAGGGAAAGCGGCGCCAGAGCCGCAATGTCTGCGGCAAGCGCATTGGTCCGCGCCTCCAGCTCTTCCGGCGCGACAAGATAATCAAGGAAACCGATCGCCTTCAGCTCTTCCGCCGACATTCTCTCCACTGTCAGGAACAGCCGCTTCGCCGGACCAAGGCCGAGGCGGGCGACGGCGCGCGCAAGTCCCGCAGGCGGATAGTGAATGCCGATGCGGGCCGGCGGGATAAAGGCCCTCATGGTCGTGATGCCAATACGGAAATCACAGGATAACGCCAGATCGGCCCCGCCGCCATAGACCCCGCCATTCAGGGCGCAAATGGTCGGAAAGGGCAGCCGTTCGACAACATCCGTCAGCTTTTCCAGCGGATTTTCATCGAAATTATACCGGCCAAGCTCCCCAAGATCCGCCCCCGCGCAAAAGCTTTTCCCGGTCCCCGTCAGGACCATCACCCGGAGGGAGGTATCCACTGCCTTTTCCTCCAGCGCCTCGCGCAGGGCTGCCATGGTTGCAGGCGTCAGCTTATTATGCTGCGCCGGATTGTCGAGGCGAACGCTTAAGGTGGCATTTTCGATTGTGATATGAAAAGATGCGTCCATCCTGAAATCCTTTTTCTTGCTTTTGTTGAATAGGTCCGAGATTAGAGGGATTAGGATAAAAATGCCAAGCAAAACAAGACCGCCGCCGCAAAAGAGATAATTCTGCCATGAACATTCGCCGCCTTCGCATGGGGCTGAAAACCGTTCTCGGGATCGCCAAAGAGGGCTTTTTCATCCCCTATCGCTATGCGGCGAGCCTGCCCGGCCCGGAAGACCGCAAACCCTATGCCGCCATTGAAAAAGTGATGACGGCTCATGAAGACCGGTTTACCGAGATGCTGGACAGCCTTGCGGCGTTTGAGACGGAATTTGAGAGCATTGGCACCGCCCCGCCACCCGAACCCCGGTTCGAACAGGACTGGTTTCCCCGCCTTGACGCCGCCGTCGCCTATGCCATGGTGCGGATGCAAAAGCCCACCCGCATTATTGAGGTGGGATCAGGACATTCCACCCGCTTCATGGCCCGCGCCATCCGCGATGGCAAACTCGCAACGGAATTTATCGCCATAGACCCCGCGCCGCGCGCCAGCATCGAAACACTGCCCATCACCTTTGTACGCCGGACTTTACATGACGCGGAAACGGAGATTTTCAACAGCCTTGAGCCCGGCGATATCCTGTTCATCGATTCCAGCCATATCGCCATGCCGGGCACTGATGTTGACGACCTGTTTCTCAATGTCATTCCGGCCCTTCCCGATGGGGTGATTATCCATATCCATGACATTTTCCTGCCCGATGACTACCCGGAAGGCTGGGACTGGCGCGGCTACAATGAACAGCAGATGATCGCCCCGATGTTTCTCTATGGCGGGTTCGATATCCTGTTCTCAAGCGCCTATGTCAGGAGCCGAATGAGGAAACGGCTGGATCACTCCTTCTGTGGCCGTCTGCCCCTACCGGAGGGCGCCTATGAAACCAGCCTGTGGCTAATGAAGGGTTCCGCCCGGCAGAAGCCGTGACAGAACGGACGACACCCTATTTATAGGGGTCCGCCGCATCCCTGAGGCCGTCGCCCAGAAAGTTAAACGCCAGCACGACAAGGATCACCGGCACCACCGGATAGATCAGCCACGGCGTTGTCGCCACCGCATTGATATTGGTGGTTTCATTCAGCAGGACGCCCCAGGATGTGATCGGCGGCCTGAGGCCGAGACCGAGGAATGAGAGCGCCGTTTCCCCGAGGATCATGCTCGGGATTGCAAGGCTGGCGCTGGCGATCAGATGGCTGGCGAAAGACGGCAGCAAATGCCGCCCGATAATGCGTTTGGGCGACGCCCCCATCAGCTGCGCTGCCGTCACGAAATCCTCCTCCCGGAGCGAAAGGAATTTCGATCTGACCGCACGGGCAAGCCCCGGCCAGTCAAGCAGGCCGAGAATAACGGTGAGGCCGAAAAAGACAAGGATGGGCGACCATGTGACAGGGAGCGCCGCCGAGAGCGCCAGCCAGAGCGGAAGCTGCGGCAGGGATTTCAGAAGCTCAATCGTCCGCTGGATGATATTATCGACCCAGCCGCCATAATAGCCGGAAATACCGCCGAGCACGATGCCAAGCGTAAAGCTGATGATAATGCCGATCAGGCCGATGGATAGCGAAATCCGCGCCCCGTAAATAATCCGTGACAGGATATCGCGACCCAGCCGGTCCGTCCCCAGCCAGAAAAAGCTCGCAAGGTTCTTGTCGTCCGGGCAGATGAGATGCAGATCCCCTTTAACCAGCCCCCAGAATTCATATTCATCCCCCTGGCAGAAAAACCGCAAGGGATAGGGCTTATCCGTATTCACCACATATTCGCGCTTCAGCGTCTCGCGGTTGAGCGTCTGCTTGTAGCCATACACAAAGGGACCAACGAATTCCCCCTCATGGAACAGATGAATGGATTGCGGCGGGGCGAAAATATATTTCGTATGTCGCGTATGCAGGTTATAGGGCGCCAGGAATTCCGATATCAGGATCGAGAAATAGAAAAGCAGCAGCACAAGCCCGCTTATCACAGCGAGTTTGTGACGGCGAAATTTCCACCACACCATCTGCCATTGCGACGCCATGTAAAAGCGTTCCTGCTCTGGCGTGAATTTCTCGACCGAATAGGGGTCAAACGGCTCTTTCGAATGCCAGTGCTCAAGCGGCAGATCGCGATTTGATCCGTTGGTCTCCGTCATTTCGTCGCCCCCCCGGAAAGCCGGATGCGCGGATCCAGAACGGCGAGCAGAAGATCAGACAGGAACATGCCGACCACCGTTAGCAACGCCAGAAACATCAGCAATGATCCCGCCATATACTGATCCTGATTACGCAAGGCCTCCAGCAGCAGCGGCCCCACCGTCGGCAGACTCAGCACCATACTGACAATAACCGAGCCGGAAATGACATCCGGCAGCAGACTGCCGATATCCGCAACAAACGGGTTGAGGGACATGCGGATCGGATATTTGATGAGCGCCCTGAGGCGCGGCACGCCTTTCGCCCGCGCCGTCGTCACATACTGCTTTTGTAACTCATCCAACAGGTTCGCGCGCAGACGGCGGATCATCGACGCAGTGCCGCTGGTCCCGATCACAATCACCGGCACCAGCATATGATCGAAAACCGACATCGCCTTGTCAAAACTCCAGGGCTGATTGATATATTCATCATCCATCAACCCGCCGATAGAAATACCGAAATAGACATTGGCGTAATAGAGCAGCACCATGGCGAGCAGGAAATTGGGCGTCGCGAGGCCAAGATAGCCGATCAGCGTGAAGCCATAATCGCCAATGGAATATTGCCGCGTCGCCGAATAGACGCCGATGGGAAAGGCGACAATGTAAATGAACAGGATGGTTGCGAAATTGATCAGGAAAGAGAGGCCAAGCCGGTCTCCGACCACTTCTTTTACCGGCAGGTTATAGGCAAAAGACTGGCCCCAATCCCCCTGCAACAGGCCGGAAAAACCGTTTGGCCCCGGCCAAAACCCCATCCAGCGGGCATATTGCTCCAGTGGCGATTTATCGAGAGCATATTGTTCGCGGTAAAATTCGATCCGGGCCATCGCCGATGCCGACTCGCCCTGTGATCTAAGCTCCTCCATATGATTGGAAAGGTAATCTCCGGGGGGAAGCTGGATGATCACAAAGGTCAGGATGCTGATCACCAGCAGGGTGGGAATCATCACCAGAACTCTGTGTACAAAATAAGTAAGCATTCACCCCTGTCCTGCCAGAGCATGGCCGCGTTTCAGGCCCCACCCCTTCCTCTTTTCGCATTGTTCGCTGAAAAGCGGCGCGCCGTCAACATGCCCGCCCGAAATATCGCTTGAAAGTCCGGCTCTACGGACGCGGATGCGCATTCCCGCGCTTACCTGTCGAACCAGAAAAGATCGGGCCGGTACATGCCGAAAAGCCCGCCGGGATCCCAGTTGTAAAGGCCCGCTTCCGGAACATTGCGAAGATCGTCCGACACAACGACCGGCTGCAGAATGGCGCCCACAACTCCAATGGTAAACTGCTGATCTACATGGATTTTCAACATTTCCCGCCAGATCGCGGCCTTCTCATCATCATCCATTGTTATGTGCCACCGCTCATACAGATCGAACAAATGCTGCGCCACGGGCATATCAACCGGCTCACCGGATTTCCCTTTGGTTTCATAATACTGGCCCCATTTAGGCCATTGATAGCTGATCTGGCTGGTCGGGGCGCGGCTCGCCGGGCTCGACTGCGCATTGGGAATACCATCTTCGAAGCCGCCCCATACAGACATTATCGTCTCGCCGGAGAAGATGCGATTGCGGAAAACCTCGCGCTGCGACGGCTTGGTGAAAAGCTCGACCCCGATTTTCGCCCAGCTATCCCGGATCAGTTCCAGAATATCGGATTGCTCCGTCTCCTCACCCGCCGTTTCGACAATAACCGTCAGCGGTCTGCCATCGGGCATCAGGCGTATGCCGTCCTTGTTTCGCTCAACAAGGCCGATTTCGTCGAGAAGCGCGTTGGCCCGGTCAATATCATAACTCGCCCATTTCGTCCCCAGCTCTTCCGTATAGAAAGGGCTTTGCTTCTGCACAGCATTGTTGCCTTCCACCGCCAGGCCGAAGAACAGGATATCGTTGATTTCTTCCCGGTTGATGCCAAGCGACAGAGCGCGACGGAACCGCACATCCCGCAACAGCTTGCGCCATTCCGGGTCTTCGGCATTCAGATTGGGATACAGGGTGAAATGCGATCCGCGCGCCGTTTCCCAGAGATAAACCTTGTATCCGGATCGCTCCTCATTCTCTTTGAGAAACGTCGCATCCTGCAAGCGGAGGCCGCGCGCCTGTAAATCCACATCACCCGATGCCGTCTTTGCCGGGATCAGCTTGCCTTCCGACACCGTATAGATGATCCGGTCGATATAGGGAAGCTGGTTACCTTCCGGATCAACCCGGTGAAAATAGGCGTTCCGCTCCCCTAAAAACCGGGTCGCAGGGGACGCGGTTACATTTTGCCAGGGCTGCAATGTGGGCAAATCGGGGTTGTTAAACTGATACAGATTATCAAGCCGGTTGTGATTGGCCGCCCATGATTTCATCATGATTTTCTGCTTTGGAGTCATTTTTGACATATCCATATGATCTTCATGGTGCGCTTTCAGATAATGCGCAGGCCGATAGATCAGCAGCGGCGCCGCCCCGGCGAGGGCGGGAAGGAAGTTGGGGTTCGGCACCGACCATGAATAAATCACAGTAAGCGGATCGGGAAATTCAACTTTCGGCAGTTCATCATGAACCAGCAGGGCGGCCGGCGGCCCGGCTGGCGATAATTTCGGATTATTTGCAATGTCTTCCCACCAGTAACGGAAGTCCTCTGACGTGAAGGGCTTCCCATCAGACCATTTATGGCCTTCACGCAGCTTCATGGTGAAAACCCGGCCCTCTTCAACCTCCACGGATTGCAGGATATCCGGAACGATTTCCAGACTGGCGTTATATCCCACCAATCGCGCATAGCCATTGACAAACATCAGCTTCACATCCGACGGATTGCCGATCAACGACCGCAAGTCACCGCCGTAGTGGCCGATGCTCTGCCCCTCCGCCAGTTTGGAAACCAGGGGATTTTCCGGCAATCTTTCTTTCATGGGCGGCAGTGTGCCTGCGGCAACCGCATCTTCAAAATAGGGAATTTCCGCCCGCGCCGCCGGGATTAGCAGCAGCATGAGGACAAGCGGCAAAAGGCCCGACCAGAATATGCGCTGTTTCATCACTGCTGAAACTCCTTCATATCCGTCTCTTCATGAACACGGACATAATGTCCGCCGCCAACATCCATCATGACCGGACTGCGCCGGGAATCCACCGTGAATGGGGCGGGCCAAAGCTCGGGGTTGGACGCTTTCTCCTCAACCAGATTGGCAAAATCCAGCCGATTATCGGGGTCCGGTTCCGGCACGGCGGCCAGCAGCCGCTTGGTATAGGGGTGAATGGGGTTATTGAACAGAAGCTCTTTCGGCGCCGTCTCCACAAGACGCCCCTTGCACATGACGGCAATGCGGTCAGCAATATAATCCACCACCGCCAGATTATGGGAAATAAACAGATAGGTGAGGCCCAGCTCCGCCTGTAGATCCTTCAACAGATTGAGGATTTGCGCCTGAATGGACACATCAAGGGCGGAAACCGGCTCATCACAGATCAGCAGGTCGGGTTTCAGCGCCAGCGCCCGGGCAATGCCGATCCTTTGCCGCTGTCCACCGGAGAAAGAATGCGGATATCGTCGCAGGTGCCGGATATCCAGCCCGACCAGCGTCATCAGCTCGCGAACCGTTTCCTCCCGCTCCGCCGTGGTTCCCACATTGTGAATGACCAGCGGCTCGGAAATGATATCGAAAACGGTCATGCGCGGGTTGAGAGATGAAAAGGGATCCTGAAAGATAAACTGCACCTTCTTGCGATAATCGAACAGCGCCTGCCCTTTTAGCGCCAGAACATCAATATCCTGTCCGCGATCATTATAGGTCACTCCCCCGCTTGTCGCGCTCAAGGCCCGCAGGATCAACTTGGAAAGCGTCGTCTTGCCGCAACCGCTTTCCCCGACAAGACCAAGGCATTCTCCGGGTTGGATAAAGAAGCTGACATTATCCACCGCCAGCACTTCGCCCGCCGGTTTCGTCCCGAACAGAGAGGTTTTGCGCGTCGTAAATCTCTTTGTCAGATGCTTGACATCCAGTATGGGCTTCTCGGCGCCGCCCGACATGGGGCGCGGATCGGCCTGCTCCAGAAACTTGCTGTCCGCTTCGCGGCGGATTTCACGGATCGGCGTCAATCGTTCCCCCGGCGCCATATTAAAACGCGGGATGGCGTGCATCAGCGCCTTGAGATAGGGGTGCTGCGGATTGCGGAAAATATCTTCGAGCGTGCCCTGCTCCATCACCTTGCCATGATACATGACAATGATTTCATCGGTCATGCTGGCGACAACGCCGAGATCATGGGTGATCAGCAGGATCGCCATGCCGAGCTGCTTTTGCAGGCTTTGCATGAGATCAAGGATTTGCGCCTGTATGGTCACATCAAGCGCGGTGGTCGGCTCATCGGCAATCAGCAGCGCCGGCTTGCAGATCATCGCCATGGCGATCATCGCCCTCTGACGCAATCCGCCCGACAACTCGAAAGGATAGGTATGAAACGCCGCGTCGGGATCCGGAAAACCGACAAGCCGGAGCATGTCAACCGTCAGGCGGACGCCTTCTTCACGACTTTTCTTGTGGTGCAGATGCAACGCTTCCGATATTTGATCGCCGATGGTATGCAACGGCGAGAGAGACGTCATGGGCTCCTGAAAGATAATGGAGATACGGCCGCCCCGGATATTTCGCATTTCCCGGCTGCCTGGTTTCAGCTTCGCAATATCATAAAAGACACCGGGCTTGTCGGGCTCGAAAAACAAAATTTCGCCCCCGGTGATATGGGCCGCTTTCGGAAGGATCGACATAATCGCCTGACTGATGACCGACTTGCCGGAGCCGGATTCCCCCACCAGCGCCACTGTCTTGCCATCGGGAACGCGAAAGCTGACCCCGTCCACGGCCTTAACCGTGCCTTCGGCAACGCGGAACTCGACCCGGAGATCCCTGACCAGCAGCACATTGGTCATGGGCCAGATCCCTTGCCGGGGGTCGCTGCGTCGGCAGATAACGGCAGAATGCGGAGGGTCAACAAGTTGGCATGGGTCGTCGGATCGATGCTCACGCCATTCCGCTCCGCCATGCCATAGGTCAGACGCAGCAGTCTGTGGAATTCATGAATTGTTGAATCAATACTCAACCTCACGTCCCCGCCTTTCAGTTTGAGCTGCATCCAGCCCGCCTCACGATCCCGCCGTGTGGAAAAATACTTGAGGGAATATCCGTCAAGCTCCTCCCATTTGATATGCCGGTTGATCGGCCCGACCATGTAAATTCCGTCATCCGTCACATTAAAGCGGGTAAATTGCCGAATAACTGTCCGAATGCCGTAGCCGATGAACAAAATCAGCAGAAAAACCAGCAGATAAAGAATGACAGATATCGGGTTTAACAACAAGAGCGGAACGGCCGTGAGAAGGATGCCAAAAACGGCGCGCGCATAGCTTCCGAACAGGCTCATAGGGGGATATCTGAAAACTGCGGTCATGCGATATCGCCGTTGTCGCCGGGGCCGGACAGATGTTCCGGCAGGCCGTCAATCAGGGCAAGCGCCCCCTGAACACTCACAAAGCGCACGGCCGCATGTCCGCAGAGGACGGAAAGCAGCCTGTAAAGTGCCGCCCATATCTCTTCATCATGAACCAGATGATGGCTGAGCAAACCCGTCGGTTCCAGCGGATCAGCGACCCCTTCGCGGCGGGCCGAGAGATGACCACAGATAAGGTCAACAAGCATTTCGTCCCTGACGGCCGATCTATTGCCGCGCCAGTCGATCAGATCAACATGGGTGTTAAGCTCGGCCAGCAGGGGGGCGGCCAGCGCCTCTTTCCGGGCCTTGTATCGGGACAGCCCGATAAAGCCGAGGGAGGGCAAGGCACCAATATGGTTGTCTGCAATGCGGTTCCAGGGAGGCACCATGATGGGGACGAACTGATCAGTGAACACCCGGCCAAGCAGCTCTTTTCCCGCCCGCAGCTCATCCGCAATCTCGCCTGCCGCACGATTTTCCGGAAATTCGGACTTCTTCGCCCCTTCCGGCGCAAAATTCTGATGCACATAGCCATGCTGCAAAATCGTGCAATAGGGATCAACGGCCCCCGCCAGATCCGGATCGAGGCGCGATGGGATAACCGCCGAGGCCAGCGGAATATCAAAATGCGCCCGCAAATCCAGCAACCGCCGAAAGGCGAGCGTTTCTTCTGACAGATCGTCATCCCGCCACCAGAAAGTCGCGATCTTCCCGGCCTGATGCCAGCGGTCCAGCTCCGCCGTCAGTTGGCCCCATTCATCCATGCCGCTTGCCCGCCCAGTCCTTCAGGAGTTCAACGCTCGCCCTTGCGCCATTTACGTCAATCGCGGCCTCCGCCGGTGGGCCCAGCAAGGCCTCATCCACTTTCGATGCCAGAATTTCCGATGTCAGCCCCTCTTCATCGGCGATTTTGAGCACGCCTTTTTCGGCCAACAGCCGGGCGCGCAATGTCTGTTCCGTCTCCAGCCCGCCCGCATAGGGCACAATCACCGCCCGGCATTTGGCGTAAAGCACCTCCATCACCGTGTTATAACCGCCCTGGCTGATGGACAGGGCGCAGTTCATCAACAAGGTCGTGAAATCGGGCCGGGCGCGTTCAATGATGACCCCTTCGGCCGCGAGGGCGGTAAGCTCATCGAATATTTCCGCCTCAACCGTAACCCCCACCATCATCCGCCATGTCAGCGCCTTCGCCGATGACAACGCTCGCGCCTCGATGGCCGTTTTAAGAAGATTGGTGCCGACCGCGCCGCCGCCACTGGAAACAATAACCTCACCCGCGCCGGGTGCCTCCGCCCCGCCCTTGACGCCCGTATGATCGACGACATAGCCCGTATAAAAGATCTTTTCACGAATGCGCGCCGTATGGGGGAAGGTTTTATCAAGCGAAATCAGCGCCGGATCACCATGCACCATGACATAATCGAAATAGCGTTCCACCAGGTCCAGCATTTCCTCATTGCGGCCCGGCTTGCTCTGCGCCACCAGGATATCGCGCACCGATGAAATGACCAGCGGGCGGGGCGTATCGGAGCGCGCTGCGCCCAGCAGCGGCAGAAGCTCGAACCGCATCTGGCGGCGGCCGAAAGGAAACAGCTCGGTAATCAGTATATCCGGCCGGATCTGCTGATAGATTTCCAACAGCCTGTCGGCCCGGCGCTGCCGCCACTCATCGTCAATCTGCTGTCCCTCCTCATCCACCAGTACCTTGAAATAGAGATCGGTCGCCCGCGTCGCCGGAAGCTGGATCAACCGCGCGCCGCCCAAATCCACATCAATTTCATGACCGCCGGAGACAACCGTCACATCAAATCCGGCCCGCATCATGTTGCGCGCCAGGGTCGCCGTGCGCTTCAGATGCCCGATGCCGAGCAGATGCTGCACATAAAAGAGGATTTTCACCGGTTCCTGCTGTTCCATCATACCTCTTTCATTGCGATATTGATCCGAAGCGGGCGAACGGCGCCCTCCTCTGTTACGTCGAACAGATGACCCGTCGCCCAGTCGAACCGGACCGGCGCCCGGTCCGTCATATCCCATTCATAAGCCATTGATTGCAGCGCCCGGATCACACCCTTGTGGGTGATCGCAATGGTATCGCGGCGCAGGCTTTTGAGGAAGGGTTGCAGCCGCGCCACCACATCGGCCGGGCTTTCCCCGCCCGGCGGCGTCATATTAAGGCCAAGGGATTCATTATATCTGAATTCCTCTCCATACTTTTGCCGAAGGTCGGGAATTGTCTCGCCCTCCCAGTCGCCCCAATGCATCTCGATGATGGCCGGTTCCAGCCTGACATTGCGCCCGCCCAGCAATTCGGCTGTCTGCCGCGTGCGGGTGAGCGGGCTGCTGACCCAGTCGAAATCGGCGAATTCATCGGGTACACGGCTATTTTCAAGCTCCGCCCGCCCGATGTCGGACAGCGCAATATCCGTCCGCCCCTGTATCCGTCTTTCCAGATTCCACCCTGTCTTGCCATGCCGGATGACCAGCAGTTTCACCATCAGAGGATCCTTTCAATATGCGATTTCAGGAGGCTGGCGGCATGCGCGATGCTGCGTTCCTCCGCCACGAAGGCGCGGGCCCGCTCCCCCATGCTTTGACGCCGTGCCGGATCAGACAGCAGGTCATCAATGGCTGTCGCAAAGGCCGCGTTGTCCCCCGGCGATGTCAGGATACCCGTCACCCCCCGCAACACCACATCGGGAACGCCGCGCAGATCCCCCGCCACCACCGGCAGGCCATATCCTTGCGCTTCCAGAAACGCCATGCCGTAAGCCTCCCCATGCGCGGGCCAGACATAAAGATCGGCGAACTCATACCATGCGGGCAACGCCTCTGGCGCCATGGCGCCAAGATAGACCGCCCGATCACCGATTGGAGACAGCGCCTTCTCCACGGTGGCGCGCATCTCCCCTTCGCCGATGACAAGAAGCTGCCAGTCATCGCGCGCCAGCAAGGCAAGGCCCTGCCCAAGCTGACGATAGCTTTCCATCTTATCCCCATCGCGCATCATGGCGACGCATAGCAGATTTTGTACATCGCTCCTGCCTCCAGCGCGGGCTATCTCCGCCGCAACATCAACCGGCGCGGCATTCTTGCGAAACATTTCCATATCAATAAAGGGGGGCAGCAGGATAAGCTCATGCCCCGGCGGGATGATCGGCTTCAGGCATTCTCCATCCAGCCGTGTCATATGAAACACCGCCCGGGCGGAGCGTATGGCCCTTTCCGCCGCGGCATATCCACTTTCCCAAGGCCCTGCGGCGCGCTTTGGCGCGTGACTTGCCTCCGCCACCATATAGGGGATCTGCAAAGCCTCACACACAAGGGGGCCAATCCAGTCCGGCGCCTTGTGATACAGGTGATAGGTAAACCAGCCCCTGGGTGCCTCGGCGGGACGGGCGCGCCATTTCGCGATCAGCCGCACCGCCTCCCGCCGCCCTTCTTCCTGCATCGCAGCCTGAAAGGCGGCATCGCCAGCTTTATCAAAACTCCGCAATTTCGAGGCAAGCTCGACCTCAAACCCCGCCCGTTCCAATGCCGCCCATAAGAGCCGCCCCATACGCCGATCCCCGGAGGGAACCGGATGGTCCGGCGATTTCATCGGCGCATAGAAAGCCAGCTTCATGATCCGCCGGTTCCGTCCCGCAATTCGGAAGTATGAGGGGCGCCCAGCCCTTCCGCCAGTTTCCCGACCCATTTTTGAACATCGAAGAGATCACGCAGCCGTGCATTTCCCGCATTGGAGAGCTTTGTGCGCAAGTCCGGGTTCCGGATCAGCCTTTCAAGAGCCGCCGCCATTGCGTCCGGATTCTGCGGCTCGACCAGCAGGCCCGTCTCCCCATCCATAATCAGCTCCGGTATGGCGGAAACATCAGTGGCGACGGTCGCGAGCTTCTGGCTTTGCGCCTCCATCAAAACATTGGGCAATCCGTCACGATCGCCATCCTCCGCAATGCGGCTCGCCAGCACAAAGATATCCGCCGATTTCAACGCGTCCAGCACCTCGCTTTGCGCCAGGGCGCCACGCCAGTCGATCCTGTCTGCTAACCCAAGATCTGCCGCCTGTTCTTTCAAGTCCTTCAGAAGCGGACCGCCGCCGATATGGGTAAAGTGCCAGTGAATATCTCCCGGCAGAGCCGCCAGCGCGTTCAGCAGATCATCATAGCCTTTCTTCGCGACCGCCCGACCGACAGAGAGGATTTCCACCGGCGCCTCGGCTTGCGATCCGTCCCGGACATGCCGCCGCGCGGCAAAATCCGGAAACCGGGCGAGATCAAGCCCATGATACATCAGCGAGACTTTCTTAGGGTCGGCGGCCAGACCGGACAGATACGCCGCATTGACAGACGTGCAGGTCACCAGCCAATCAAGATCCTCCAGCTTTTCGCGAAGTTCCCATTCCGGCGTTGTCCAGATGTCCTTGGCATGGGCGGAGCAGGCCCATTTCTGATCCGTCATCATCGCCGCATACCGTCCGACAGAGGCGGGCGTATGCAGAAAATGGACATAGATCATTGCCGTTTCTGTCGGCATCTCGGCCGCCAGGACCAGCGCCTGCCCGAAACGGCGAATGCGATTGGGAGTCAAATCCCGCCGCAGATCCTTAAGCCAGACGGCCCGTGCCGCCCGATATCCGGGAAGCCGCCGCGCCTTCCGCCATGAGCTGAAAACCCGCCGCGGTTCCTGATAAAGATATTCCGGCAGATAGTTGACAGTGGAAACTATCTCCTGATGGATCGGATGTGTGGATTTATCGGTCGGATGACGCAGTGAGACAAGCTGCAATCGGAGACCCGATTTTTCCAGCGCCCGCAGCTCCTGCGCAATGAAAGTTTCCGACAGGCGCGGATAGCCTTTCAGCACCACGACAACAAGCGGAAATTCAGTCTCTGGGTTGGACATGGCGCTCCGGTCCGGGTTTAACGTCCCGCATTGTTAAGGGCGATTGCGCGAAATAGCAACCGGCAATGAGGCAAAGCTGCCATGGGGCCAAAGGCGGGTAATTTCCTCCTTGCGGCAGGCGCGCGATTTATGAAACACTACCGGCGCGGAGGGTAGGCCTGTCTTCACGGGCCAATGGAGTGGACGGGTCGCGTTGATGGAACACAGCATATATAAGTATATTCTGCGCTACAGCATGAAACAGCAGGTTATACTCACCGTGCTGTCCGTCCTGTCCTTTCCCGCCCTTTATTATTATCTCGAACTGCCGAAGCTGATCATCAATCAGGCCATTCAGGCAAATGACATCTCCTTTCCCGTTGAATATATCGGATTTGAGTTTGACCAGACCGCGTTCCTGTATCTGACGGTCGGGCTGTTCCTGTTGATGGTGGTCATCAACCAGGCTTTCAAATATGTGATCAATGTCTATCAGGGGATCACCGGGGAACGGATGCTGCGCCGGCTGAGATATGAGCTGTATTGCCGCATCCTGCGCTTTCCGCTGCCGACATTCCGCAAGAAAAGCGCGGGCGAGATTATTCCCATGATCACGGGAGAGGTGGAACCGCTTGGCGGCTTTATCGGCGAGGCCTTTGCCCTGCCGATCTTTCAGGGCGGCTATCTGGTCGTCATTATGAGTTTTCTGGTCATCCAGAACTGGGTGATGGCGCTGGCGGCTATTGCCCTTTATCCGTTACAGGCTTATTTCATCCCGAAATTGCAGAAAAAGGTCAACCTGCTCGGCAAAGAACGGGTTCGTCTTGTCCGTTACCTTTCCGACCAGCTCGGCGAGAGTGTCAGCGGCGTCGAGGAAGTGCATGCCCATGACGGCTCCAACTACATGCGGGCCATGTTCTCAAACCAGCTCGGCAAGATATATGATGTCCGTTATCGCATCTATCTGCTTAAATTTGTTATCAAATTCCTGAATAACTTCATCCAGCAACTGGGTCCTTTTTTCTTTTACGCCATCGGCGGCACGATGGTCATCAACGGATCGCTGGAAGTCGGGACGCTGGTGGCCGCCATCGGCGCACATAAGGAAATGGCGGCACCCTGGAAAGAGCTCCTCGCCTATTATCAGCGGCGCGAGGATGCGCGGATCAAATATGAACAGGTGGTGGAACAGTTCGAACCCGTCGGAATGCGCGATGAGGACAACCAGCTGATCGAGCCCGAGGAAATCCCGCGCCTGACGGGTGAGCTGATCGCCAGCAATCTGGAGCTGTCCGACGATACCGGCAACCGCATCCTCGACGGGCTCAGTGCCCGCCTGAAGCTTAATCAGCGGATTGCCATCATCGGCCCCGCCGGTTCGGGGCGGGAGGCGCTGACACAGGTGCTGGCGCGGCTGATCGACCCGGATCGCGGGCGGCTGATTGTTGGTGACCTCAACCTTGTCACCGTCCCCGAAGCCATTGTCGGCCGACGGATTGCCTATGTGGGGCAGCATGGCTATGTGTTCAACGCCAGTCTCGGTGATAATCTTTTTTACGGGCTAAGACATCGGCCGCTCCATGAGGTCAACTATACAGGCGAAGCGGAAGCGGCGCGCCTTGCGTATATCCGCAATGCCGAACTGAGCGGCAATTCCACAGATGACGTTGATGCCGATTGGCAGGATTATGCGCTTGCCGGGGTTGAGGATCAGGAGACACTCCGGGATCGGGCTCTGGAAGTCCTCGAAATGGTCGATCTCGGCGACGATGTTTACAGGCTGGGTCTGCGCAGCACAATTGATCCGGATCAGGAACCGGAGACGGCGGAACTGGTTCTGGCCGCCCGCCGCCTGTTTTTTGACAAGGTCGAGGCGGACCCCAGTCTCAAGAATATGATAGAGGCATTCGATCAGCATACATACAATACCAACGCGTCGGTTGCGGAAAACCTGCTGTTCGGGACGCCCGTAGGCGATGCCTTCGATCTTGATCGCATGGCGGAAAACCGCTATGTCCGCAAAATCATCGAGGAAGCTGGTCTCACCGAAACCTTCCTGAGCATGGGGTACCAGGTGGCGACGCTGATGATTGAACTGTTCGCCGGATTGCCGCCGGATCACGAGTTCTTCCAGCTTTACAGCTTTATTTCTTCCGAGGATCTGCCTGATTATCAGGCCCTGCTTGGGCGTATTGATGCCGATCGTCTTGATACGCTGCGCGAAGAAGACCGCCTGCGCCTCATGTCGCTGCCGTTCAAGGTCATTCCCTCCCGCCATCGTCTTGGCGTCCTGACCGACGATATCGAGGAGAAGATTGTCGCCGCCCGCCAGCGCTTTGCCGAGGAACTGCCCGCTCACCTCAAATCCAGCATCGCCTTCTTCGATGCCGAGGCCTACAACCCGGCAACCAATCTGCAGGACAATATCCTGTTCGGCAAGATCGCCTTCGGCTATGCGCAGGCGGCGGAGAAAATCGGCACCGTCCTGTCACAGGTCGTTGCAGAAATGTCCCTGCGCGGCACCATCATCGAGGTCGGGCTGAATTTCCAGGTTGGCTCCGCCGGGGGACGGTTAAGCGCCAGCCAGCGCCAGAAACTCTGCATTGCCCGTGCCATCATCAAGCATCCGGATATCATTGTTCTCAATCAGGCGACATCCTCACTCGATCTTTCAACCCAGGTGCGGCTGATGAAGAATATTCTGGAGGAATTCAGCGACCGGGCGGTCATCTGGTCGCTTGATCATGCCGACAAGACGCTCGATTTTGATTGTGTCATGATCCTGAAGAGCGGGCGGGTCGCCGAACAGGGTGAACCGGCGAAGTTAAAAGAAACAAGCACCCTGTATAAAGAGATGTTGGCGGCCTCCTGAGGCTGAAAAAGGAGAAAACGCGTGAGTCTGAAAGAAGAAGTCGAAATCCTCCGGCAAATCCCCCTGTTTGCAAAGATTGATCCCTCGCGGATCAAACTGCTGGCCTTCACGTCTGAACGGCTGACATTTCAGCCGGATGACATTGTCTGCAAACAGGGCGATATCGGTGATGCCGCCTATTTTATCATGGCGGGTGAGGCGGATGTTATCGTCGATACGCCTTCAGGGCCGCTGACCGTTGCGACCCTCGGCAAGAATGACGTGGTCGGCGAAATCGCCATCCTGATTGATATTCCGCGCACCGCCACCATCAAGGCGAAAACCGAACTCACCACGCTGAAAATCACCAAGGACGTGTTTTTCCGCATGGTCACCGAATTTCCCGAAATGGCCGTGGAGATGATGCGGGTACTGGCCGAACGGCTGGTGCGGACGACGGATGATCTGCAGAAAGCGCAGGAACGGATCCGTAACGGATCATGAGGGCGTCATGGCGCCATTGTAAATGTAGCGTATGAGTGAGGCTTGATAATGGAAAACGGCTGGTTCTCCGCCCTGTCCGTCTATTGCGACCCCCGCATCCTCGGCATCACGCTGCTTGGCTTCTCCTCCGGTGTTCCGCTGCTGCTGACCGGCAGCATCCTGCAGGCCTGGCTGACGCAGGAACAGATCGATCTCACCTCCATCGGCCTTTTTACCCTTGTCGGGCTGCCCTATACCCTCAAATTTCTCTGGGCGCCGGTGATCGACAGCATTCGCCTGCCGCTTCTCTCCCGCCTGTTCGGCAGACGGCGGAGCTGGCTGCTATTGCTTCAGGCGCTGCTGATGGCGGCGACGCTCCTGCTCGGCTTTTCCGACCCCCGGTCCGATCTTCTCTACATCAGCGTGATGGCGGTGGCCGTCGCCTTTACCTCCGCCTCCTATGACATCATTGTCGATGCTTTCCGGATTGAGCTTTGCAACGAGAAGAATATGGCCGCAGGCGCTGCCACTTTCGTTTACGGCTATCGCATCGCCATGTGGCTGACCGGCTTTTCCAGTTTCATCATCGCCGATTATTTCGGCTGGACCGTCAGCTATATGGTCATGGCCGGATTTATCCTGGTGGGTGTGGTGACGGTTCTACTGACGCCGGAGCCCAGGGCCTCGGAAACTCTCCCCACCGACACGCGGGAAGGGGGGGAAAACGCCTATCTTGGCTGGCTGAAAACCTCCGTCATCGACCCGTTCATTGATTTCATGAAACGACCCGACTGGCTGGTCATCCTGCTGTTTACCGTTCTCTACAAATTCGGCGACAGCCTGGCAGGCGCCATGTCCAACCCCTTTTACCTGCAAACCGGCTTTAGCCTGACCGAGATTGCCCAGGTCGTCAAAACCTTTGGCACCGTGGCGACATTCGGTGGGCTTTTCATTGGCGGCTGGCTGCTCGCCGCGACCAGCATGTATCGCGCGCTCTGGGTCTGTGGCATCCTGCAAATGGCCTCCAACCTGATGTTCGCGGCGCTGGCAGCCATTGGTCCGGATATCTCCTTCCTCGCCCTCACCATCGGGCTTGAAAATCTCTCGGGCGGCATGGGCACGGCGGTTTTTGTCGCCTATCTTTCCAGCCTCTGCAATGTCGCCTATACGGCAACGCAATATGCCCTGCTCTCTTCCCTGATGGCCGTGGCGCGCACCGTACTGGTCTCGCCCGCCGGATGGCTGGTGGAGAGGCTCGGCTGGATGGAGTTTTTCATTCTCACTACCGTTGCGGCCTTGCCGGGGCTCCTGCTGCTCTGGTATCTCTCAAAGCGACAACCTGTTGAACAGACAAGCGGGATATCATAAAGAAACCTGCGGGAGGAACGCATGAATATTGCCCGGCTGCTTGGGCGCACCGCCGCCACATATCCGGACCAGCCCGCCCTCGCCCATGGCAAGAATATCGTCGCCAGCTATCAGGAGTTCGACGATCAAGCGGCGGGGCTCGCGGGCGCGTTACGCGGAAAGCTTGGCCTGAAGGCCGGAGACCGTGTTGCCCTCATCATGAAGAACCACCCCGAATACTGGATTGCGCTGTTCGCCGTGTGGCGGGCCGGCCTTGTCGCCGTGCCGGTCAATGCCAAGCTGCATATCAATGAATTCCGCTATATTCTGGAAGATTCCGGCAGCCGCCTTGCCTTCGCAACGCCGGAGCTGGCCACCGACCTTACCCCGCTGACCGGCGAGCTGCCCGATCTTGACGCTGTCATTTCCATTTATGATGATGGTTTCCAGGCTCTCAAAAAAGAACCGGCGATCGAATGTCAGGACGCCTCAGGCGATGATCTCGCCTGGCTCTTCTATACCTCCGGCACCACGGGAAAGCCGAAGGGCGCCATGCTCAGCCATCGCAACCTGCTGGCCGCGACACTCAGCTATTTCGCCGATGTCACGTCTCATGATCCCGGCGATTGCATGATCCACGCCGCACCGCAAACCCATGGATCGGGCCTCTATGGCCTGCCGCTCATTGCCAAGGGGGGCATTCAGGTGACGCCCCAAAGCGGCGGCTTTGATCCCGCCGAAACGCTGGATCTGATCGCCCATTACCCCAACTGCTGCTTTTTCTTCGCCCCGACGATGGTGCATCGGCTGATCTCCAGCCCCGCTTTTGAGAAAGCCGACACCCGTAACCTGAAGATCATCGTCTATGGCGGCGGGCCCATGTATGAAGCGGATATCCGCCGCGCGATCACAGCCCTCGGCCCCCGTTTTGCGCAGATTTACGGTCAGGGCGAAAGCCCGATGACCATAACCGGCCTGACCCTGGCGATGATCCGCGATGAAAATCACCCAAGACGCAGCCAGCTTCTGGCTTCCGTCGGGGTGGAGCGAACGGATGTCGAGGTGCGCGTGGTCGATGAAAATGATACGCCACTGCCAACCGGCGACATTGGCGAGATTGTCGTGCGCGGCGATGTGGTCATGCAGGGCTACTGGAAAAACCCGGAAGCCACCAAAGAGGCCTTGCGCGGCGGATGGCTACATACCGGCGATATGGGATGTTTCGATGCGGACGGCTTTCTCACGCTCAAAGATCGTTCAAAGGACCTGATCATCTCGGGCGGTACGAATATTTACCCCCGCGAGATTGAGGAAGCCCTGCTCACCCATCCCGATGTCGCGGAAATCTCGGTCGTCGGCCGCCCCCATGCGGACTGGGGGGAGGAGGTCATCGCCTTTATCGTGCCTCGTCGCGGTACGCAGCCCACAATAGACGAGCTGGACAGGCATTGTACCGCGCAGATTGCCCGGTTCAAACGACCGAAAGAATATATTTTCATCGACGAGCTGCCGAAGAATAACTACGGGAAAGTTCTGAAAACCGAGCTGAGAGCGCGCTTTACGTCACCTTCGGGGTAGCGGCGCATCCCGTTTCATCCTGTCGATTGCCGCCACGGCGCCGGACAGAGTGTCGATGCCCCACAGCCCGTCCGAATAGAGGGCGAACGGTGCCGATCCGGACCAGGAAACAAGCGTCCTGCTTTTCTCCGGCAACCATTTCATCTTGTCATCCTGATAGGGATTTGCCGCCGCCGAACGGCTGAGACGCAGCCGGATATCACCGCGATCATAGGGGCGCCGTCTGATGTGATAATCGGTAATTTGATCTGCGGTATATTCCGTTTGATGCAGGCGAAAAAAGCCTTTTCGTAACAGGACCGCCCGTTCATTTGTCAGAAAATAGGCGGATTGCCACGCCCGCCAGCCGTATCGCAGCGGACCGGTCAACAGCCAGAGCGATCCTGCTATCAAGGCTATCTCCGGCAGCCGGATATCTCCCGGCTCCTCCGATTTCCACCAGATCATGAACAGGAGAGCGCATAAAAACACTCCAATCGGAAAATACCAGAAGTTAAACAGCATCGAGCGCAAGACCCCCGGTCGCCCCGCCCAGAGGAGGGTTTCATCGGGCCGGACAACATGACTATGAAACCAGTTCGCAAGGGGGCCGCCCATCCCGGCAGACGTCATGTCAGCTCCTTGTCCTCACGCCTGCGGGCCGGAAGGCTATTCTGCACCTTCCGTTTCCGTCGGCACCTTCGGTTCCAGATATATTTCTTCAAGCGCCGCAAGACCTTTTTGCAAAGCCTTGCTGTTTTCTGCGCCAAGGCGGGCCATCAGCTTGGCCTCTTCGGCCTGCATCATCGGCACCAGCTTGTCATAGGCCCGGCGGCCCTGCTGCGTCAGGGAAATCCGTTCAAGCCGACGGTCCTTCTCATCCACATCCCGCCGGACCCAGCGACGTTTCTCCAGCGTCAGGATGGCCCGGCTGACCTTCGTCTTGTGCATGGTGGAGTAATAGGAAATATCCGTCGCGGTCATGGCCTGCGCCTGACCGAGCAGCGCAAAGGCCCGCCATTCCGCGCGCGACAGATCATATTCCGCCTTGTAGGCAAGGCTGACACGATGGCTCAGCGCCTCTGTCAGGCGGTTGAGGCGATAAGGCAAAAACTGTTCCAATATCAAGGTCATAGAGGACTTTCGGCCAGTGACAACGGGATTGTTACAAATGTTACCAATATGCAGGACGTAATTCAACCGGCAACACAACCCGTTCTCGCCGTTGTGATTTGGCTCACAATCCGGACGCGGAACGCCTCAAAGAGGCCGCTTAATGATCGCCCGCAGTCTCCTTGCGGTTTTTTCTGCCGCGAAGATATCCGTTTACAAGTTTGAACAGGATATAGGCAACTACACCGGCCAGCAGCGCCCCGAAAATCTTGTGCTGAACCCCCGCCATCTGGCCGATAAACCGTTCCGCCGCCTCTCCAAACAGATAGCCGATCGTCGTAAAACAGGTGGCCCAAACGCTGGCCGCGATCATGTTGAAGATCAGGTATTTAGCCGCCGGAACATTGGAAAGGCCAAGCGCAACCGGCGCTATATTGCGAATTCCATAAATAAATCGAAACGAGATTATGAATTTGATCGGATGCCGTTCGATCATCCCAAGCACGCGGGCAAAGGACGAATACCCCCTGATTTTCTGGACAATTTTATAATCAGCATGACGACGGCCAAGGTAGAACCAGAGCTGATCTCCTGCAAAGGTTCCAAGAAAGGCGCAAAGGCCTAACAGATACGGGTTGAAATATCCCTGATGCGCCAGAAAGGCTCCGATGATGACAACCGTCTCGCCTTCGAAAAACGTCAGTATGATAATCGCCAGCAACCCGTAATCCGCCAGAAGTGCTTCAAATGACGGCATGGCAAGGCCTCTTCCGCTGC
Source organism: Sneathiella sp. (assembly GCF_002694385.1). Taxonomy (GTDB): domain Bacteria; phylum Pseudomonadota; class Alphaproteobacteria; order Sneathiellales; family Sneathiellaceae; genus Sneathiella. Next base: position 534,240 of record NZ_NZMB01000012.1, on the reverse strand, counting down.
ATCGGATGTCTTTCTTGTTGAGCGTGCGGATATTCTCTGTCAATCCGCCACGCGCGATTGGAAATATGCAAAAATGTCTGTCGCTGATCCGCCCGGCGCAGCATATCCCGGCCCTCCAACACAAAGTCCTGTGCAGCCCTTTTATGGCACACTACACTCCTCTCAGGGTCGGTCGTTTGATCCTGTAATAGCAGGGAGTGTTGCAACATTGAATTCTCGTCTGTATCGCGCGGGCCGGAGGCCGAGTATCTTTCCGCGTCAGGCATCGGCGCTGATAACGGCCCGCCACAGGCCTGTCATTTCGGCGGCCCCGGGAATCTGCTGCATGGGCTGTTCGACAAAGCCGGTCTTGAGCTCACCGGTCAGGTCCGTCTCCCTCACCTTCGCCATCAGCTTTTCAGAAACAACCACATTTGCTCCTTCTGCGGCGGCTGATTTATCCATGCGGCTGACACGTCCGATGGCATATCCGCCAAGGCTGATGTCGGGCGCCTCCGCCGAACCGCCCGCCGTGACCCGCACGGTTCCGAAATCCGCGCAAACGCAGAAATCGGCAGCCTCACTCGACATCTCCTGCCGCACGACCCATCCGGCGAGTGCCGCCGCCAGCTCCCGCGCCGCACGGAGGCAGTTCTCCGCATCCCGCGCATCGCCATCGGGAAGCCCGAAGATGGCCATCACATCTTCATCCCCGAACTGTTCCAGATAGCCGGCATTGCGCACAACCGTCTTGTCAATCAGCTGATACACCGAATGGAGGAGTTGAACCGACCGCGTTGGGCCAAAACGCTTTACGGCCCGGCGGAAGCCGCGCATCCTGACAAACAGCGTCGCCACGCCCGCCTCATCACGCCCGCCGGACCGGACATCCCGCCCTGTCGGCGCCGACAATGTTATCTTTTCCCGCCGCAGGGAGGATTCCATAACCGGGATCAGTGATGCCGGTTTTTTATTTTTTTGGCCCGCGGTTCCACTTTCCCGCCTGTCCTTCTCGCGGATCGACTGTTCACCGGACTTTTCTTCCGCAGCCGTAGCCGGAGCAGCCGGCAGGACGGGCGCCGAAGGAAGATCCGGTTCGGGACGAGAGGGCGCATCGATCGCAGGCCGCGCAGCCGGCGCGGGAAGTTCGGGCTCCACACGGGCGGGCGCTTCTTCGGTGTCCGGCTTTCTATCCTCTTGCTCACTCTCACTCTGAGGAGTTTCCGTTATCTCATCATTCTCCCCGATGTCTGCCGCGTCATCCGGCTCCTCCGACAGGGGCGCCGCCTCCGCACCGAGGACCGGTTTGCTTTTTTTCTCATCTTCGCGAACGTCGGACGGCGAAGGACCAGACACAGCCCCCGTATGCGGTCTGTCTGTTGCAGGCTTTTTTATCACCGGCTCTGGTTTTTCAGCCGCCGCAACCGTCTGCAAGTCCGTTTCTTCATCGGCCGTGTCAAGGGTCAGCAGATCGTCCTCGGGCTGTGGCTCGTCTTCCGCGTCAATCACCGTCTCACGGACCGGCGCAGCCGCGGCAACGCGATCAAATGTCCAGGGCGCACTATACTCCGCATCTGCCGCCTCCTGTGCCGCTTGCAACGCCGCCGCCCGCCGGGTGGAAAGCTGCTTCGCCACCACCAGAACCACGGCACAGAGAATGAGGGCAAGCAATGGAAACGTTAGGCCGAGCCACAGGTTAAACGCAATAAATGCCTGAATATTGGCGGCCACGAACAAACCCGCCGCAATGACCGACAACAGAATAACCGTCCAAATGCGTCTGGCTGCCGCGAGCAGGGCGAAAAACAGCCCGATCAGCGCCAGCAGCAGGATATCCAGTACAATCACCTGCTGTGATCGAATCAGGGGATTGGAGCGTTTCAGATTATCAATCACATTGGCGAGAAATTCCGCTTCCGACAGGGCCGGATCATAGGGTGTTGCAAAGGCTCCGTTCCTTGCCGTGGGAGCAAAACCCAGCACGATCAGCTTGCCCTGGAGGCCGCTTGCCTCCGGTGCGCCATCAAGCAGGTCCGCAAATCGCGTCTGCCGATAGCTGCCGCCCGGACCATGATAATTGACCGCAAGCCGCATCTGGCTGTCCATCGGCAGATGTTCACTGTCAATTCGCAGCCCTTCCCCGAAATTCACCTCGACATTCGCAACGCTGAGGCCTGCGGCCCTCAAAAACGCCTGCATCGCAAGTGAGGGATAATACGCCCCGCCATAACCGACAACCGGATAGGCATACTGGCGCGACCGGGAGAACTGACGCGCATAGGTCACATGCCCCGGGGTCCCGGTGGACAAAATGGCCTCATCCGGCGCCTGATACCCGCCTGCCTCGACCGGGCGTTTGACGGCGGAGGAATCACGGGTTTTAAAAAGGCTGTAGGCGGTTCGCTGGACCGGAGTGGGCAAGGCCGCCCTGCTGCCCGCGGCCGGGGTCAGAGAAAAAACATAGGGAATAATGACATTGCCGCCAGTTGAGACAGCCGCGGCCATCGCTGTATAATCTGCAGCCTCCGCCGGTTTATTGCCGGGCGCGCTCTGTTTCATAAGCCGGGGATCAAGAACAACCGCCTTCGCCCCAAGACGGGACAGCGTCGCCATCCCCTCTCTCAGACGGGCGACGGAAAGCCCGCCGCTATCCGTCTCCATGTCCGCGTCCTCGATCAGGACCAGCTCAATCTCCGGATCTGCCGCAACAGGACCCCGCAGAAAAAAGCGGATATCAAGCAGTTCCCCTTCGGCAAACTGGATAATGGGTTTGTCCCGCAGGTTAACAAACGCGACAATCAGTGCCGCACAGATACCCAGAACGATCATCGCCTGGCTCATTCTGGTAATCGGGGAAGGAAGGCTTTTCGTCATTCTGTGCTACGCGAACCCGTCGGCGATAGGATTATCATTACTCGAAAATGTCCGGCTGATCGAAGGACTAGCCTAATCAGCATCCGACCTTTTGACTACTGTTTTTTCGCCCCTTAGCCGATTGACAATACCGACAGGAAGCCTTTACCGCAGCCCGCAAATTTGAAATACTGCGAAAGTCGGCAGATAACAAGCAACAACCGCCGACATCCCGCGGGAGGGGGACAAGATGACATCAGAAAATTACGTCCGGCTGCGACAGATTTGCCTTGCCGCCGCAAATATCGGCGAAGCGGAAGGGGCATTGACTGACATTCTCGGTCTTGAGGTCTGTCACCGGTCGCAACTTGACCAGTTCGGCCTTGAAAATATCATGTATGCCATCAACGGCAGTTTTCTGGAGGTCGTCGCCCCGACACGGGACAACACCGCCGTCGATCGTTTTCTCGCCCGCAATCAGGGCCGGGGCGGTTATATGGCTATCTTCGACAGCGCCAATGTCGCTCGGCACAAAGCGCTTGCAGAAGCCTCGGGCGTTGCCCCCATTTTCGAACGCTATGATGACCGGGCCGATCTTCTGCAATTGAACCCCAAAGCAACCGGCGCCACCATGCTGGAGTTTGATCACCATAAGGGGGGCGATGACATGATGGCAAAATATCACTGGGCCGGAGAGGGCTGGCAGGAGTATGTCAATACGGATGTGACCGGCGAAATTACCGGGATTGAAATTGCCGGACCCGAGACGGCCGCCCGCGCAAAACTATGGGCGCAGATTTGCGACCGTCCGGTATCTCAGGAAAACGGAGTGGCGCAAATCACCCTCGATTATGGAAGGCTGCGCTTTGTCCATAATCCCGGTGAAAAGCAGGATCTGTTTACCGCCATCGACCTGACGGCTAAAGACCCCACCGCCATGCGCGCCCGGGCGAAAAAAGCAGGCTGCACGGAGACGGAGCGCGGCTTCATCTGTTACGGCGTCGAATTTCGTCCCGTCAGGGCAGACTGATCCAACGGCGGCAATATGGTCGGATAACGTCGCCGCGAACAGGCTTATTCATGCACCAGAATATTCACAAGCCTGTTGAATGGATCGCGCGTGAACAGGCGGCGCACCCCCCATGGCTCATTGACCGGGCCATAAAGAATGGGAAAGCCCGCCGCGATGAGCTTGTCGTGAGTGGCATCAAGATCGTCCACCTCGATAGAGATATCCGGAACATCCGTGCCAGATCCGCCCTCTGTCGCAAAGCTGACCTGCGCCCGGGCAGTCCCCTCCCCGGCATAGGTGGCGATCCAGCCGAGATCCATCGCTTTGTCCAGCCCCAGCACATCGCCATAAAAGGCGGCGGCCTTTTGCGGGCTGCCCGTTGCAATATTAAGAACTATGCGTTTGACTGTCATGACATCCCTTCCCGTGCGCCGTCCGGCAGTTTTGCACCGGCCCCAGCCTAATAGCCGGACGGGGGGCCGTAAACAGTTGTAATCGTTTCTTTCCAGCCCGCATCAGTCCAGAAATCCTCCGGCCGTTTCACCTGTATGCCCCGCGCCGCCAGATCACTCCGGAAGATATCAATGATCAGGTCTGTTGTCAGATCTCGGCTGTGATCGTCATAGGCGGCCGCCTCCGCCCCGTCACGGAAACAATAACCCTTCCAGAGAACGGAAAGGCGTACTTTCGAATATTCGAGTTCGGCAACAATCCGCCCCTCATCCTCGACCTGCCAATGCCCCGCCTCCGTCAGGATCAGCCGGGCATGATGACCAAGGCCGGTATAAAGATCATGCTCCGCTTCCGGGCCGACGGCACCAACGCGATGGAACATATATTCATTATCCGCAAGGACGCAGCAATTGCTGTAGGGCGGACGCTCGGTCTTCGATGGCGCCTCAAACCCGTCCGGCCAGTATTCAAACTCTCCGCCTTCGCCGTCATAAAACCAGGTGATGGCCGACGCGACGGGAATGGCCCAGTCATGAAACAGGGTGGAATATCCCATGGGCGCCAGCATCCAGCTCGGCACCTCCCGGTTCTGCGCGCCGCGAAAGAACGGCAGATCCTGGTGCGGGGGCAGGCCGGCGGCGGGCAGGTTCAGATTTGTCATCATGGCGACAGGGCGAATGACTTCGGCATTAAAGGACTGCTGCGCGGCGGCGATAAATTCGGGGTTATGAAAGAACGGTTCCGCCCCGGCAAACACAACCTTGCCGCCCAGCGCCCAGAAGTTGCGGAACCACCCCCCGGAGGTTTCCCCCGTATTCTTGTGCACGGCGGAAAGCGTCTTGTAAGGGCTTCCTTTTTCTATCAGATCGACCACCGCTTCCGGATCGGAAAAAGCAGGGTCGAGACGAACCGGCGGGGCGAGCTGTTGTCTGGGCCGGACGATGGTGGCGGTTTGCATAGTGCCTCCCTTACTTATGGTTTTTCTAAACTATGCCAAAAACAATCGCGTCCGGCAATTGCCTCGATCCCGGTTATTCCGCCGCCGCCAATGCGCCCGGCGTCGGCGGTACATCCCGCCGGATACGCCCGGGCAGGATGAGCGCGGCAAGGGAGATGAAGACGGCCACAATGGCGACAACGGAAATAATGCCGGAAAACCCGGCCCCCGCCTCCAGAATATAACGGGCCGCCATCAGGGACAGCGCACCGATCACCAGATTGAGCATCAGCTTCACCGCCATTACCTTGGCCCGCCAGGCATCCGGCACATAATGGGAAATGACCGTATCGGTGATCGGTATCTGGCCGAACACGAAGCTCATCGCGACAAGGGTTGCAAAGAACAGCGCATAATCCGTTTGCATCGCCATGATGCCGATCAGGACCGGCTGCGCAAGGGCAATGAAAAACAGCACAGGCTTGATCCGATAGCTGTCAATCAAACGACCGACCAAAAGCTGCGCGAAAGCCGCAATAGCGTATACGAGCGCGGCCAGCAGCCCGGTTGTCGCCACATCCGAGGTCACGCCAGGCAGGCTGACCTCAAACATCCGCGGGATGATGAAGGTCATGGTTCCGAACACAAATCCGCCCGCCGAGGTAACCAGCATGATGGCGGCCAGCGCCCGCTTCCAGCCCGGACGGAAGCCGATGGTTTCTTTTTTCCCCGTCGTATAGGCGGGCACTTTCATGCCGCCCCGCCGGGCAAAAAAGAAAAAGGTTATCCCTGTCAGAACGGCCGCAATGCCGGGAATGATAAAGGCAAGCTGCCAGCTATAGCTGGCCAGGATAAAGCCGGTGATCAGTGGCGCGGCGGCAACGCCCATGTTGCCCCAGACTCCGTTGATGCCGATGCGCCAGCCGACCCGTCCACCGCCCTGCGCAATCATGGCGATGCCAACCGGATGATAGATGGAGGCAAACAGTCCAATCGCCGCAAGCCCGAGGGCAATCTGCAATGGCGATGTGGCGAAGCCGGTGACGATTGCAGACAGCCCCATACCGACAAAAAAGACTGTCATCATGTTGATGCGGCTCCATTTATCCGCAAGATACGCCGCCAGGGGCGCACCGGCACCGAACAGAATCAACGACGGGATGCCATAGGGAATCATGTCCGCATAGGCCCCATCTTCCGCAAGGCCGAACGCGATCCCGGCGCTGAACGCCGCCTTTGCGAAAATCAGCATGAAAAGATGGTCAAGAAAATGGCCAAAATTGAGATAGGTAAAGCGGAGTTTTTCTTGTGTCACGGGGATTTCCTGTCCGATATTGCGGCGTTTCCCTGGCCGGTTGCTGGCTGTTATTATGCTCTAAACTACCATGAAGGGAAATAAAGTGTCACAATAGTTTTGTTGTCCTTATGGATTAGTTTTTCTAATTCCAAAATTCCATTGCAAATCCGCGTCCGGGCCTTAAGATGTAAATTACTCATCGGGGTGCCATGATGGCTGAGAGGCAAATCGCCGACCCGCAGAACCTGATCCGGTTAGAACCGGCGGAGGGAATTGAGGCCGGTTCATCGTCATACCATGTAATTCGCGCCCCTTTCCCCGTAAAATGGAAGGAAAGAAGATGCGTGATGACAAGATACTGGCGCTATTGAAAGAGGTCGGCACGCAGCAGCCGAAGGTGCATTGTCTCACCAATACCGTTGTCCAGGCCCTGACCGCCAATACGCTTCTCGCGATCAACGCCATCCCGTCAATGTCCTCGGATGTCACAGAAGTCGCCGGTTTCACGAAAAGCGCGGATGCGCTTCTTGTCAATATCGGCACCCTTGACGGCGATTTAAAAACTTCGATCAAAGTGGCGATCGAGGCCGCGCGGGAGATTGGAGTGCCATGGATCTTCGATCCCGTATTCATAGACCGGTCAGCACCGCGCGCCACTTACGCGAAGAAACTGCTCGCGCTTGGTCCGGCGCTGATCCGCGGCAATGCGGGGGAAATCGCAACGCTTGGCTTGCCGCCCGTTGAACTCGCCCGGGAAACCGGCGCCATAGTCGCCATGACCGGCGTCACTGATCTTGTCACCGACGGAAGCGTGGAAGTCACCGTTGAAGGCGGCCATAAGCTGATGAGCCAGGTGACCGGTATCGGCTGCGCGGGAACAGCACTGCTGGCCGCCTGCCTCGCTGTCAGCAAACCGGACAAGCGGCTTCAGGCTGTAACGACCGGCCTTGAACTGTTTGGCAAAGCGGGAGAGCGGGCAGCATGTGAGAGCTCCGGCCCCGGAAGCTTCGCCTTTGCTCTTCTCGATCATCTCTATCAATTCAGTCAGACCAGCCTTCAGGAAAGGAAGGATTAATGACCTTAAAAACTGTTTCACGCCGGAATTTTCTTGCCACCAGCGCCGCAGGCCTCACCGCCGCGGGGAGCTTTGCAAGCCCCGCCCTCGCCAGCGGTGTGCGGGAATGGAAAATGGTCACCTCCTGGCCTAAAAACGCACCCGGAGTTGGCGTGACGGCAGAACGGCTTGCGCGGCGCATCACCGAGATGAGCGGCGGCAAACTTGCCGTCAAGCTTTATGCCGCCAATGAAATTGTGCCGCCCCTTGAAGTTTTCGATGCTGTTGGCCGGGGCACGGCGGAGCTTGCCCATACGGCCTCTTTCTTCTGGCAGGGCAAGGCGAAAGCCAGCGTTTTCTTCACCACCCTCCCCTTCGGCCTCGCCCCCCATGAGCATATGGCCTGGATTTATCAGGGCGGCGGGCAGGAGCTTTGGGACAGGCTCTATCAACCTTTTGATATCAAACCCTTTATGGCGGGAAATTCGGGCAGCCAGATGGGTGGCTGGTTCAAGGACGAAATCAATTCTCTTGCCGACATGCGGGGCGTCAAAATCCGCAGCGCCGGTCTCGGCGGCGATCTTTTCGAACAGCTCGGCGCGACCAGCGTGCTCCTCGCGCCCGGAGATATCTACCCCGGCCTGCAAAGCGGGCTGGTCGATGCGGTGGAATATCTTGGTCCCTGGAGTGACCGGGCCTTCGGCTTCTTCAAGGCCGCGCCCAATTACTACTGGCCGTCCTTCAACAAACCGAACGGCACGGCGGAATGCCTGGTCAACCGGACGGCCTATGACGGGCTTGAGGAGGATTTGAAGGCCGTCGTTGCCAATGCCTGTGCGGCGGAAAATGCCTTCGGACTGTCGGAGGCGGATTGGGAAAATGCCCGCGCTCTTCGCGAACTCGCCGGTAATGAGACGGTAAAAATTCGCGAATTCCCTGCCGACCTTCTGAAACGGGCCGCCGAAATCGCGCCCGATCTTATTCGCGGCTTTGTTACCGGAGATCCACTTGCCGAGGATATCCTCGCCTCCTACGAACAGGCCCGCACATTGTCGCGGGGCTGGTCGAAGGTCGGGCGGCAGGCATTTTTCGCCGCGCGGGATCTGTAAGGACAGGTAACCATTATGGTAAATATTCCGCTAAGCTGTAACCATTATGGTGTTTTTTCCACCCGCACCTTGTCAGAACGGCACCATAATGGTTGTTTTATATGGAATTCCGCCTTGACCCGCCTCTGCCCGCCGCTCACAATCCCGATCCCGACCAGGCGGACCGGGAAGAGGAGGAACAACATTCATGACGATCCAGAACGGCCTGATCATTCTTGGCGCCGTCATTCTCCTGCTCATTATTGCGGGCTATGGCGCACTGCATCTTTTCTACGGTTCCATTTACAGGTTCGATCAGACGGCAGATGGTCCTGAAAAGTACAATCTCGATGGTGTGCGCGAAGTGACATTTGCCTCCGAAGATGGTCAGCGCGTTGCCGCCTGGATCAAGCCGCCAACCGGAAATGCGCCGGTTATTCTCTATTTTATGGGGAATTTCACATCCATCGGCCCGTCTGTCGGTCGTCTGGCGCCCTTTCTGGATCAGGGATATGGCCTTGCCGCCCTCGTTTATCGCGGCTCCAGCGGGCAAGACGGCACCCCGTCGGAAGAAAATTTCGCCGCCGACGCCCGCGCCCTCTATGATCAGCTTGATGCGCTGATGGGCACCCCCGTGCCGTCGCAAAGCCGTATTGCCCATGGCTATAGCCTGGGAAGCGGCATCGCTGTCCGGCTCGCCACGGAACGTCAGATCGCCGCCCTCACGCTGGAGGCCGCCTATGCCCGTTTCTGCGATTATTTCACGGACAGATATTACGGCCTGCCCTTCTGTTGCCTCATGACACGGGAACGCTATGACTCCATGGATCGCATTGCCCGTATCAATGCGCCCCTCATCCAGTTTCACGGAGAGCAGGACAGTGCCATTTCAATGGCGTCGGGGGAGCGTTTGTTTGAGGCCGCGGTTCAGCCGAAGGAATTTCATGCCTATCCGCAGGGAACGCATGTGAACCTGGGAGAAGCCGGTCTATATCGGGATGCGGTGGCCTTCTATCGCACACATGTCACGCATGGCCGCCTCACCGATTGAGCAAAAGCTCGTTCACGATCTTGCCAATCTCGCCAATCGTCGGATCAATCATCATATTGAAGTGATCACAGTCAAAGACCATCACATCGATATTGCCTGAAATATATCTGTCCCAGCCGAGATAGGTCCCCGCACGGAGAAATTCGACACTCGCCTCGCTTCCCTTGAAGAGCAGCACATCCTCTGGATAGTCTTCAGGGCGATATCGACCTTCCGCTTCAAGATAGGCCTGGGTCATCCGTCTGCCGATCAATTCGTCAGGGATATGCTTCCCCTCTGCAAGCAGGGCCGAGATTTGCGCCATTTCATGCCGGGCGGCGCGGCTCTGCCATTTACGCAGAGGCCAGCGCAGCGCGAAGCCAAGACTCCAGTGGCGGGCCATCCAGATTTTTTCCAGCAGGCTGATACGGTGCGGTTCGATTTCCGGCGCCAGCGTGTCAAAGAAGATCAGATGGCCAACCTCATGCCCGGCACGGCGCAGCTGCTGCGCCATTTCAAAGGCAATCACGCCACCACCCGAATAACCGGCGAGATGATACGGCCCTTCCGGCTGGTTTTTGAGAACCGCCTCCACATAACAGCTTGCCATCTCTTCAATGGTTTGATGAATCTCCGCGCCCCCGTCCGAGCCGAGTGCCCGCAGCGCATAGAACGGCACGCGCGGATCGAGATAGCCGGAAAGAGAGCGGAAATTGAGCACATTACCACCCGCGCCATGCACCAGATACAGAGGTTTTATTTCTGCCGCCCCTGCCTTGATACGGACCAGCGGCGACCAGGCTTCTTCCTCCGTCGCCAGAGCGTCATCGGCCACGGCAACCTTCGTCACTTCCAGATTTCCTTTCTGGATCACCATATTGGACAGCAGTCGCAGTGTCGGCGCCTGGAACAGGGTGGCAAGCGGCAGATCGGTCGCATATTCCTTACGGATTTTCGCAAAGAGCCGCACGGCGGCCAGCGAATGCCCGCCAAGATCAAAAAAGTCCGCTTCTGGCTCCGGCCGGTTGACCCCCAGAAGCTCTGACCAGAAGGCTGCGATTTTCTCTTCCACCGTGTTGGCATAAACGGCCGAGGGGGCGCCATCTTCCACGGCTGCCCGCGCCGTCTTCTTTTTGCGGTTCGCACCAATGCGGGCCATTTCGCGCGCAATATCTGCCATGGAGGTCGGAGAGACAACCAGAGAGTTCGCATCGGAATTGAACAGGCGGTCAAAGACGGCCGCCGCCTCTGTTATGCCAATGCCTTGCGCGATCAGCACATCGACAAGCTGCTCGGACGTGCTGGCCTCATCAAACGACTCTCCCTCGATACGGCTGAGCGCGAACCCTTCCCAGATCATCAGCACCGTGCCGAGATCATCTGTGAAGATGACATCGAAGCTGGCATACCGGCCGGGCGTTTCCGCGACCAGCCGCGCGCGGGTTTTAAACCAGCGCGGCAGGGAGCCGAAAATGCGCAAGCGGTCAATGGACATGGGCGCATAAAACGCCCCTTTCCGGCCGATATCGGAGAGAAGATACAGCCCGATTGTCGCCGCCGTATCGGTCAAACCCGGATGCGCCGAATAATCTTTCAGGTCTGATGCGAAAGCCTCTGGCAAGGTAAAATCGGCTTCGATTTCGCCCCTGCCTGTGCGAATTTCCCCGATATTGTCCCAGCGAGGGCCAAAGTCGATCAATTCTCCTTGCGAATCCCGGCCACTGTAATCTGCAATGGCAAGAGGGCCCGTCGCTTGTAACGAACGGGGCGGGCGGCGGTCATAAAGCCGTTTCAGAATGATTTGCGCGCGGGCATGCTCTACCAGCGGCGCCTCCGCCGACTTGCTGCTCATCACCTGGAATTCAAATCCGCGTTCAGTGGGGGTCAGGGTCACAACAACCCGCATCCGCGCACCGTCCGGAAACACCATCGGACTCATCAGCGACAGGGAATGCAGTTCCCATTTTCGGCCCGCCGCCGCTGCGCTCATCGCGGCGCAGGCGATTTCCACATAGGCCGTTCCGGGCAGGACGGGCACCCCGCCGACCGCATGTTCATTCAGCACCCAAAGCGCCGCCGGATCATAATAGGACGTAAAGGAAAGTACCCCCTTTTCCTGTGTTTCCATCGGACCGAGCAGGGGATGCGGCCCTGCGGCAGTCTCATCCATATGACGATAGGCACGCGCCGCCATGCCGACATCGCGCCAAACGCCCCATGAAATGGCCAGCCCGTCACGACGCGCGGCGGCCAGGCTTTCAAGATAACTGTTCGCAGCCACATAATCGACCTGCCCCGGTGGCGCCGTGACAACGGAGGTCGAGGAGAAAACGGCAAAGAAATCCAGAGATCCGTCGGGGAGAAGCGCCGCCAGGTTGGCGCCGCCCGTCACCTTTGGCGCAAGCACGCGATGCGTATCCTTCAGGCCTTTGCCCAGCATGGGCGCATCATCCATAAGGCCCGCGCCATGGAACAGCCCGTCAATGCCTCCAAAGGCCTCCCGAATGGTCTCAAGAGCCGATTTGAGCGCCTGCCTGTCCGTTACATCGGCGGGAACAAACAACACCTCGCCGCCCGCCGCCTCAATCTCACGGATGGCCTGAATGGCAACGGACTGCGGTGAGACCGGAGACCGGGCCAGCAGTCCCTCCCATTCCGAACGAGGTGGGAAGGTCGAACGACCGATCAGGGCAATTTTCGCCCGCACCCGGACGCCCAGATAGCGGGCCAGCGTTATGCCAATACCACCCGCGCCGCCGGTAATCACATAGCGCCCGTTTTCTTTCAGGCGTTTCGGCACCTCATCTGCCGGGGATACGGGAAGCTTTTCAAGAGCCTGCGCATAGCGTTGCCGCCCCCGGAAAGCAATCAAATCATCGGATGTCGCGCCATCCTGTTCATCCAGAATGGCTTTGGCCAGCCAGAGCGGATCTTCCCCCGCTTCAATATCCACATACTGGCCATGCAGGCCCGGCACTTCGCGCGGCGCAACCCGGACCGGGCCGATCAGGGTGGCAAGGGCAGGATAGGGAACATCCTCTCCTTTTACGGAAACGCCGCCACTGCCAATAAAGGTAACCCGCACATCCTCCGCCGGATCAACGGACTGAATTGTCCGGACAAGACAGAACGCCGCATCAAACAACCCCGCCTGCCCGTCCACGGCAGACGCCATGGGCCAGCCATTGAGGATATGAACAGGCATCTCCCCAAGGGTTTCAAACAGGGTTTCGAAATCTTCAACGCTATCGGGCGCCACGCGGTATTCATTGTTTTCTTTGGAAAAACTGTCCCCCGGCCGGACAATGGCGACGCTCTCCCGTCGCTCCGCCAGCAACCGGGCCAGCGCTTCCGACACCGGATCCCCGCCATGAAACAGCAGCCACAGCCCGCCATGACGCACTTCCGCAGGAGGCACCGGCGCCAGATTCCAGCGCTTGGTAACAAACCAGTCATCCAGATTTTCACTCCGGGTCAGGTGAATGGCGCTGTCGGCCTCCACTTCGGCTGTCTCGGCCAACAGGCCTTTTCCGGGCTCGATCCAGTGACGCTCCTTGGCAAAGGAATAGGTCGGGAGGGACACCCGGCGGCCCTCTGTACCGGGAAGGGCATCCCAGTCAATCTCCCCGCCCGCCGTCCAGATGCGTCCCGCCGCCGCAAGAGCGCGCGCCATATCCTCATCCGCCTCTTTCGGTGGGCGACCGGCGGAAATGACGGCAAGCGGATCATATTTCCCGGCAGTCATCTCGGCGAGCGGCCCAAGTGTCTGCCCCGGCCCGACTTCCAGCAGGATACGGCCCGGTTTTTCCAGAACGGTTTCTACGGCATCGGCGAACAGCACCGTCTGCCGCAGATGCCTGACCCAATAGTCAATGGTCGAGAAATCCCCGGCCTCCGGCCAGCCGCCCCGCAAGGAAGAGACAAAGGGAATCTCCGGGTCTTGCAGATGAATTCCCTGAATGCCATTCCGGAAATTATCAAGCTGATCATCCAGAATACGGCTGTGGGCGGCGACATTGATACGCACCCGTGTCGCCTCATACTCCGTGCCCTTCAACCGGGTTTCGAGGGCCGCGACCTCCGCGACCTCCCCCGAAACGACGCACAGGTCCGGCGCATTCAACGCCGCGATATCCAGGGCATCACCGATCATTTCCCGCACTTTCTGATGCGGGGCGGGGATAATGCTCATGGCGCCCGCAGCGGCGGCATCCATCACCTTGCCACGCCAGACAACGACTTTCAGCGCATCGGCAAGCGACATCACCCCGGCGATGACCGCACCCGCATATTCCCCGGCGCTATGACCGAGAACGGCGGCGGGCTCGATCCCCCAACTCTGGAACATTCGGACATAAGCATATTCGAGGATAAAAAGGGCGGGAATGGCATAGCCGGACATTTCCATCCGCCCCCGCGCCTCCGCATCCTCCAGTGTTCTTTCAAACATGATTTCCCGCAAATCGGCCGGAGCATCCAGCGGAATTTGCGCAAAACAGTCATCAACGGCCGCACGGAAGGCGTCCGAAGTGGCCAGCAGCCCGGCCCCTGCCCCCGGATATTGCGCACCGCCGCCCGGAAACATGAACACAACTTCCGCCGGGCCTTTTTCCGCCATGCCATTCATCACATGAGCCGGCGCCTCCCCCCACAGCGCCGCCTTCAGATCATCTTGCGTTTTCGCGACAACGGCGCGGCGCGCCGAAAATTCCCGACGGCCGTGCCGCAGGGTATAGGCAGCATCGGCAAGGTCCGGCATGCCGGGCGTGTTGACAAACTCCCGCCATTTATCCCGCAATCCATCCAGCGCCGCCACATTGCGCGCCGAAAAGGGAAACAGTCGCCAGCTTTCCTCCCGCTGTATGGCAGGACGCAGCGGCGCCTCTTCAATAATCGCATGGGCGTTTGTCCCGCCAACGCCGAGGGAGTTGATCCCCGCCCGGCGGGGGACGGCGCCGCGCGGCCAGGGGCGGCGTTCCGACACCACATAAAAGGGGCTGTTCGCAATATCAAAGCGGCTGTTCGGTGTTTTGTAATGAAGCGATGCAGGAATGACCTCGTGACGCAGTGCCTCCACCACCTTGATCAGGCTGGTCGCGCCCGCCGCCGTATCCAGATGGCCAATATTGCTTTTGACCGAGCCGATGCCGCAAAAGCCTGTGCCGCCCGCCCCATAGACCTGCGACAGACCGGCCAGTTCGATCGGATCACCCACCGGCGTGCCCGTGCCATGCGCCTCCACATAGCTGACCGTTTCCGCGGGCACATTGGCAATGGCCAGCGCTTCGGCCGCCGCTTCGGCCTGCCCATCCACACTGGGCGCGAGATATCCGGCCTTCTGCGCCCCATCGTTATTGACAGCGGAGCCGATCAGCACCGCCTTGATATCATCCCCGTCGGCAAGCGCATCTTCCAGACGCCGCAGCACCACAAGCGCCGCGCCGGAGCCGAACACGGTTCCCTCGCTGTCATTATCGAACGGGCGGCACAGCCCGTCCGGTGACTGGATTTCGCCACCCGCGAATTTATAGCCATGACGATGCGGCAGCTCGACCGAGACTCCGCCCGCAATCGCCATGTCGCATTCCATGGAGAGAAGACTGGCCGCCGCGTGATGCACCGCCACAAGCGAGGTCGAACAGGCCGTCTGAATGGCAACCGACGGGCCCTGAAGGTTCAGGATATAAGATAGCCGAGTGGTGAGGAAATCCTTGTCATTGCCCGTGTGCCGCAACAGGAACATACCGATTTCCGCCACTAGATCGGGGTTGGTCAGCAGGTTGAACGGGAGATAGGCCTGCATGCCGGATCCGGCGAACACACCGATGCGCCCATCGAAATGCTCCGGCATATGACCGGCATCTTCAAGCGCTTCCCAGGCGCATTCCAAAAAATGCCGATGCTGCGGATCAAGAATGGAGGCTTCCCGCGGCGAAAACCCGAAAAACCCGGCATCAAAGCATTCCATGTCGGAAAGATAATTCGCCGCCCGCACATAAGCAGGGTCAGCCAGCTCTTTCGGGCTCACCCCGTTCGCAAGCATCTCTTCATCGGTGAACCAGCGCGTCCCGATGCGCCCTTCCGAGAGCAGATTCCAGAGTTGCGAGACAGTGCGGGCAGAGGGAAACCGTCCCGCCATTCCCACAATGGCGATCCGGTCAGATGCCTCTGCTGTCCCTGTATTATCTGTCATATCCTGCTTTTACCATGTCCGGATGATCCGCCCCCCTGACGGGATTCATCCTGCCAAAGATATTTCTCAATGTATAGCCACCGCTGTTTCTATTGTGCGGCTGTCCCGCTTCGTGCCGCGAGCCGGGCCCGCCGGGCGGCCGCCCGCTGCGCGCCGCGCATGGCTGCGGTCGTCTCTCCTTCTGCCGTCCCGCCGTCAATATGCCGGGCCAGCGCCTGAATGGTCGAGAAACGGAACATATCGGTGATGGCAACTTCCTTGTCGAACAGCTCCTTCAGTCGGCGCTGCACCTGCACAACCAGCAATGAATGGCCGCCAAGATCAAAGAAATTGTCGCTGACCCCGACTTCGCCAAGGCCCAGCGCCTCGCACCAGATTTTGGCGATGGCCGCTTCCGTATCACTTTGCGCCGCTTCCGTCGCCGCGGATGTCTTGCCTTGCGGTTTCGGCAGGGCCTTGCGATCAATCTTGCCGTTTGGCGTTTGCGGCATCTTGTCGAGGACAACAACCTGCGACGGCGTCATGAATTCTGGCAACACCTCTCCCAGTTTCTTGCGCACTCCTTGCGGATCAATCGTATAACCCGGCGCAGCCGTCGCAAAGGCGACCAGCCGCTTATCGCTGTCTCCCGTCTCGAACACGGTTACCGCCGCATCCTTGACTTCTTCCAGCGCGCCCAGCTTCGCCTCGATCTCGCCAAGTTCGATCCGGTGACCGCGCACCTTCACCTGATTGTCCATCCGCCCATGAAACTCAAGCCGCCCGTCCGGCATATGCCGGACCAGATCACCGGTCCGGTAATAACGTCCCTCGGATGTCTCAAGAAAACGCTGCGCCGTCAGCTCCTCACGGTTCCAGTAGCCTCTCGCCACGCCGTCGCCGCCAATCCAGAGTTCCCCGGCAACGCCGCTCGGCAAGGCCTGACCGAATTCATTCCGGACGGAATAAATGGTGTTGGCCATGGCCTCTCCCAGCGGGATGGTGTCGCCGATTGCTTTCAAATCGGCAACGGAGGACCAGACGGCCGTTTCCGTCGTGCCATACATATTGAGCAGCGATCCTTTCAGATGCGTGCGCAGGTTACGCGCCAGTTCCGGCGGGAAACCTTCGCCGCCCACCATCATCACCTGAAGCCTGCCAAGCGCCGTCCGGCCCGCCGCTTCCGCAACCAGAAAAGACGCCATCGACGGCGTGCACTGGAAATGGGTGATATCATGCTCGGCGATCTGCTCGGCGACCGATGCCTGACGGGCGACGCCGCCCTCGGCAATCAGGTTGTTTTTCAGGTCATTGATATAGGTGAGATGCTGCAGCACCAGATCCGTATCAACGCCGAAGTCGATCAGGCAGGCAATTTCGTCAACGCCCATGCGGGCAATCTCGCGCACCAGCTCCTGACAGCTTTCCGGCGTTCCAAACAAACCGCTTGTCTCGTAATAACGCTCAAACGCATGGGTCAGGAGCGCATCCATCTCTTCTTCTGTAAGCTCCTGTTTTTCAAACACTTCCTGCGGCGTGACCCCGGTNGCNTCGGCCTTCTGCTTGAAGGTCGGTGAACTCCAGGACGCGCGGCGNAGCAGATCAACAGAGCTTTTCAGATACTCCTTCATCGGTCCGCGCACGGTTTCGCGNACCCAATCCTCATCCTCACCGACAAAGGTATGCAGCATCAGCGAGACCTTGCCTGTGCCGGGATGCCCCGNCTCCCGCCAGGCCATCCGGTAGGCACGGATTTTCTCCGCCACATCCTCGAANTTCTGACCCAGCAGATGGGTNAAGACATAACAGCCCTTGCGGGCCGCGGCCGCGAATGTCTCCGGATTGCCTGCCGCCGTGATCCAGAGGGGGATTTCCCCCTTGACGGGGCGCGGCAGCGTGGATATTTCCACCTCTTCCCCCTTGTGGTTCGGCAATCGGATACTCTCGCCGCGCCACAGCTTGCGCAAGGTATCAATCCCGTCCAGCATCACATCCTTGCGGTTTTCAAAATTTTCCGGTTGCAGCACGAAATCATTAGGCTGCCAGCCGCTGGCAATCGCAATTCCGGCGCGCCCGGCGGAGATATTATCCACCAGCGCCCAGTCCTCGGCCGCGCGCACCGTGTTATGCAGCGGCAAGACGCAGGAACCGGCGCGGATATCGACATTCTTCGTCATCGCCGCGACGGCCGCCGAACTGATCGCCGGGTTCGGATAGAGCCCGCCAAAGGCATGGAAATGCCGCTCCGGTGTCCAGATCGCCTCAAAGCCGTTGTCATCGGCAAATTTCGCACCCTGCAGCAGCAGACGATAGGCTTCATGGCCGCTACCCGCCACTTCGGAGGCAAAATAGAACAGGCTGAATCCCGGCACCGGCGCGGACGCCGCGCCATCCGTCTGCAGCACAACCGTGAAGCCGCGCACGAGTGACCAGAAAATTTCCAGAACCGAAATATCGAAGGAAACGGAGGTAATGGCCAGCAGGCGCACCTCTCCGTCATGCGGGACCGTCAGATCGGTTCCCGTAAAGAAGTTGACGATATTGCGATGCGTCAGCATCACGCCCTTCGGCAAGCCGGTGGAGCCGGAGGTATACATCATATAGGCAAGATCGGCCGGCTCTCCGTCCGGGACCGCGAAGCCGTCATCCTCGGCCACATCCGGATAGACCACTTTTCCCGGATCAAGGCGGAACTTGAACTCGGTCGTCGGGCTGGCGACAACAATCGGGGTATTGCTGTCCTCGATCATAAAAGCAACACGTTCCGCCGGATAGGCCGGATCAAGCGGCAGATAGGCCGCGCCGGTTTTCAGAATGGCCAGCAGCGAGATCACGAGATCCGTTCGCCGCTCCAGGCAGAGCCCGACAATGACGCCCCGTTTCGCCCCGCGCGCCGCCAGCTTCGCCGCCAGCGCATCGGCCCGGCGGTCCAACTCGGCATAGCTCAGTACATCTTCATCCGCTTTCAGCGCAATGGCGTCCGGCGTTTTCTGAACCTGCTCCCGGATCACCTCATGAATACGTTTATCGCGCGGATAATCGACCCCCATATGATCCATGCCGATCTTTTCTTCCGCCGGATCGGTGAGCGGGAGGGTTTTCAGCGCCGAGGCACCATTTGCGGCAAAGGCATTCAGGAAAAAGCCGAGGTCGCGGGCGATAAAGCCAAGCATTTCGCGCCCATATAACCCCGTACGCACAATAAGCCGTGGGCTTGATCCAACAACCAGCAGAAAATGCCGGTCCTCCAGAAGGTCGGTATCGCTGCCCTCTCTTGACGTCACTGCAACCCGCAGCGATCGCAACGCGGCGTCGCGCGCGGCAATATCAGGCAGACGAGCAATAAGATCAACGCTGCGCGGACCCGCTGTAACGCCCTCTGCCTTTGCCTTGCGATAGCTGGCAACTGTCTCGGCAACCGTGGCAGCGGCATCCACCTCCAGGGTGACAAGCTGGCTCGGCGCAAGCAACGGATGCGCCCCCGCCTCACTATCGACACCGCAAGAAACCGTCTTCGCCCCCATCAGAAGGGAATGCCAGACAAGAAGGGCAGTGGCGGCCTCATCCAAATCAAGCGCGCGGTCAAGCGACAGCGGCATCGCCACGGCGCCAATGGCGAGATCCCGGTTCGCCGGATAGGGGGATTGTGGCGGCTGGGCTCCAGCAAGAGCCTTCTGCCAGTAAACTTCCCCGCGCGCGGTTGCGTCAACCATCTCGGCGTCAAGCGTTGGCAGGGGCGGAATCTGTCCGCCCGACGGCAACCCGAGGGCATTCGGATGGCGTGGCTCCCCGGCGAGGCACCGGAAATTCCCTAAAACCACATCGTGATCTGCGGCAGAAACGGTAACCGTCTCATCATCCACAGAAACAACATGCCCGGCAGGGGCGGAGGCAGGCCCCTCCTTGACTTTCAGGCTTCCGACAAGAGAAACCCCCGTGCCAGACCAGATTTTCGCGGCCCCGAGCGGATTGGCATAAGTGCCAAAATCAAGCGCGCGAACCAACCGGTCGAGCTCAACTGCGGGCTTGGTGAAATCGAGCGCCCCCAGATTTGCCGGGCGCATGTCGGCCGTATAGATATTTTTCTCCACGCCCTGTTCGACGGGCGCAAGACGGTTTTCTTTCAAATCCTGAACAAGCAGGGCGAAGGAAGCGAGCCCGGCCTCATAACATTTTGCATTGAGGCTCATGGATGTTTCATCGGGAGAAATCTCGACGGAGCCGGATTTCAGGATACGTCCCGCGTCCGGCGTTTCCTTCATTTCATGCCAGGTGACCGCATGCGATGTCTCGCCGTTCATCAGCGCCCAGGACGTGACATTGATCCCGGTATATCTGGGTAGCGGACCGTCAAAAAAGTTGATGGCGAACTTTCGCGCCTGCACGGGCAGATGTTGCGGGAAGATCGTCAGATTGACGATGCTGAACAGATAATCGAAGGCAAGATCGCGAAGACCCGCATCCTCCGGCGATCCGAAAAGCGGCAATCCTTCCGCCACTGCCCAGGCGCGGACCCGTGGCTCACTGCTCAGAACTCCGGAAACTGCCCCGCCTGCGCGTTTGAATTCCTCCACGCACTGGACGAGAAGGGTTCCCTCACCCACGAAAAAACCGTTCATTTTATTACTCGGACCTTCCGCCTTTTATACTTTTTTTAGGGATTCAACTCCTGCACACACCATATAAAACAACCTGTTTAATATCCCTTAACGGGAGAGAAAATTTCCCGTGCCCCACACCGGGATTAACGGGGAATATCGGTAACGAACGCCGGAATATGATATCCTTTCTGCACGGCGGGCCGATCGGCAATCCGGCCGTACCAGCCTTTCACATTAGGATACTCGTCCAGATCAATGGTCTGCCATTCAAACCGGGAAACCCAGGGCCAGATGGCGATATCGGCAATGCTATACTCTCCGGCGACGAAATCCCGCTCCGACAAGGCTTCGTCCAGCACCTTGTAAAGCCGTTTTACCTCATTGAGGAACCGGTCTTCCGCATAGTCCGACTTGCCCGGGTTGAAATGCACAAAATGATGCACCTGACCGCACATGGGGCCAAAGCCGGACATCTGCCACATCAACCACTCCATCATCTGACAGTAAGATGTTTCATCCTGCGGGATAAGTTTCCCACCTGCCTTTTTTGCAAGATACAGCATGATGGCGCCGGATTCCATCATGCGAATGCCCGTCTCGGAATCGAAGATCGCCGGAATGCGTCCGTTGGGCGAAATTGCCAGAAATTCCGGCTTTTTCTGCTCTCCCTTCGTGATATCAATCGGGATCACCCGGTAGGGCAGATCAAGCTCTTCCAACAGAATGGAAATCTTGCGCCCATTCGGGGTTGTCCATGTATACAGATCAATCATACTATCATGTTCTCTTTATGAAACACGCGGAATTCAGTCGGCCTTGGCCATCTTACCCTGCGCGCGGACAGCGGCAAGACTCTGTTCCGGCGTCAAAGCCTCACTATCCACAATCAGTTCGATGACCGCCGCCTTGCCTGCCGCCTGCGCCGCCTTGAAAACGCCCGCAAAGTCTTCTGTCCGGGTGACTTTCTCGCCAAACGCCCCGTAAGCGCGGGCCAGCGCCGCGAAATCCGGGTTGGCAAGCGTTGTCGCATGCACCCGCTCGGGATAGCCCCGCTCCTGATGCATCCGGATGGTGCCGAGCATCCCATTGTTAACAATAATGAAAATAACCGCCGCATCGAACTGCATCGCGGTCGCCAACTCCTGCCCCAGCATCATGAAGCAGCCATCGCCATTGAAGCTGACCACGGTCCGCCCCGGCTCCGTCAGCTTGGCGCTGATGGCGGCGGGAACGCTGTAACCCATGGCGCCGCTGGTGGGCGCAAGCTGGGTGCGGAATTTTTTATGCTGGAAAAAACGATGTGCCCAGACCGCGTAATTCCCCGCCCCGGCCGTGATGATGGCATCTTCGGGCAGGGTTTCATTGAGCCAGGCAACGATTTTCCCGAGATTGACCGGGCCCGGCACATCGGTCGGGCGGATCCGTTCAAGATAATCTTCGCGCGCGGCGGCAACCCATGACGCGCGGCTCTCCGCCCGGCCCCCCGTGAGACCGCGCGCCGCCGCTGCAAATTCCGGCATCCTGGCGTTTATGGCAATATCGGGCAGATAGACCCGGCCCAGCTCGGACACACCCGGATGGACATGCACCAGCGACATGGCCGGGTTTGGCACCTCAATCAGCGTATAGCCCTGCGTCGTCATCTCGCCAAGGCGCGGACCGGCAACAATCAGCAGATCACTCTCGCGGATGCGTTGTGCCAGCTTCGGGTTGATGGCAATGCCGACATCGCCCGCATAATTGGGATGGCGATTGTCAAAACAGTCCTGCGAGCGCAGTGATGCCCCGACCGGAATGCCATGAGCGGCGGCAAATTCCTCGATATCCTTGACCGCCGCCTCTGTCCAGGTCGCGCCGCCGACAATCATGAAAGGCCGCTCCGCCGCCGCCAGCCGCGCCTCCAGCGCCATCATGTCCGCCGCCGCCGGGGCGATGGAGGGCGCGGTCGCCGGATGCGCAATATCGGCAACGGCAACGCTTTCCGTCAGCATATCTTCGGGCAAGGCCAGCACAACCGGGCCCGGACGCCCCGACAGGGCGGTATGGAACGCCCGGCTGATATACTCGGGAATACGGCGGACATCGTCGATTTCCGCCACCCATTTCGCCATTTCGCCGAACACCCGGCGATAATCCATTTCCTGAAACGCCTCCCGGTCGATGGCGTCGCGCCCGACCTGCCCGACAAACAGGATCATCGGCGTGCTGTCCTGAAACGCCGTGTGCAGCCCGATCGACGCGTTGGTGGCGCCGGGCCCGCGCGTCACCATGCAGATTCCCGGCCGGCCGGTCAGCTTGCCATAGGCTTCTGCCATATTCGCCGCGCCACCCTCATGGCGGGTATTGATCATGCGGATGCGGTTGGCGTGATTATATAGCCCGTCAATGACGGCAAGATAACTCTCCCCCGGGACACAGAAAACCGTATCCACGCCCTGCAAGGCAAGTTGATCGGCAAGAATGTGACCGCCTGCCCTGACTTTCAACGACTCTGACATAAAGACCCCTTATCCTGATCCCGCATACGGACGCGTGATCCTATCAGATTGTCGAAACAAACCAATGGCAAGATTAGAAAAAGATCAAAAACCTACGTCAGGCACGCCGCCGAATGGCCGCCAGAAACGAGAAAACGGCAAACAGTATCGCCGCCGCCGTCACGATACTGGGACCGGAAGGGGTATCCAGCTCAACTGAGCCGGAAATACCAAGCATCACCGCAATGACACCGAACAGCGCCGCACAGACAGCCATGCTTTCAGGAGAGGAGACAAGCTGACGCGCCGTCGCTGCGGGAATGATCAGCATCGAAGTAATCAGCAGAATACCGACGATGCGGATGGATACCGCGACGACAATGGTCATCAGCAGCATGAGCAGAATATTGGCCCAGACCGTGTTCACCCCTTCGGCGCGGGCAAGATCCTCATGAATGGTCATCAGCGTCAGCGCGGGCCAATTGACGATCAGCAGCCCGATCACAATGGCGCCGCCGCCGAATATCCAATAGAGGTCAATCATCCGCACGGTCAGGATATCGCCGAAAAGATAGCTGTAGAGATCGAAGCTCACATTACCAAGGAAGCTGATCGCGACCATACCGATGGAAAGCGCTGCATGGGCCAGAATGCCGAGCAGTGTATCCGTCGCCAGCACCCGGCGTTGCTGCAGCCAGACCATCAACAACGCGAACACCGTGCAGACAATGACGGTCCCAAGATTGATATTGATCCCGTACAGCAGGCCCAGCGCGATACCGAGCAGCGCGCTATGGGCAAGGCTGTCGCCGAAATAGGCCATGCGGCGCCACACCACGAAACAGCCGAGCGGCCCCGCAATCAGAGCGACGCCTATGCCCGCCGCCACGGCCCTGATGAGAAAATCATCCATCCTGCTGTTCCTTCTGGCGGTCTCGCCCCACATGGGACGGGTCGTGATGCGAATGACCATAATGGTGGGAGGCATGGCTGGAATCGCCACCATTATGGTGCGAATGTTCATGCCCATGGCTGTGGTCATGCCCGTGATCATGAACATGATCATGATCGTGGCTGTGATTATAGACCGCCATCAACCGCGCCATATCCTGCCCGAAAAGCCCGATAAACTCTGGATCGCGGGTCACCAGATGCGGCTCCCCCGAACAGCAGATATGATGATAGAGGCACACAACCTCCCGCGTGCTCGACATCACCAGATGCAGATCATGGGACACCATCAGAATGCTGATATTGCGCTCGGCGTAAATCCGCTCGATCAGCTTGTAAAAGGCAAGCTGCCCGGTCACATCGAGATTCTGCGCCGGCTCATCCAGTACCAGCAAATCCGGATCATCCAGCAGCGCCCGCGCCAGCAGCACCCGCTGCAACTCCCCGCCTGAGAGAACATGCAGCGACTGGTCAAGATAATCCTGGATCGCCGTCTCTCCCGCCACCCGCTCAATGTCAACGGCCGATGCCTTCTTGCGCAATGTGAGAAAACGGCGCACACGGATCGGCACCGTATGATCAGCGACGAGACGCTGCGGCACATAGCCGATTTTCAGCCCGTCGCGCCGGAAAACCGTTCCTTCGGAAGGCGCATAAAAACCCATCATGCATTTCAGCAGCATGGATTTGCCCGCGCCGTTCGGGCCGATAATTGTAATGAAGTCCTGTTCCCCGATACTGAGGGAGACATCTTCAAGAATGGTTTTTCCGTCGCGATAAACGCTGACATGCCGGGCGGCGAGCAATTCCGTCATCCGTCAATTGACCTTCTGACACTCGCGGCAGCGACCGGAAATCTCCAACGTGATCTGTTCCGCCTTGAAATCTTTCTCCCGCGCCGTTTTTGCAACCGCCGAGACGATATCGGAGTTACAGCATTCCTCCGCCTCGCCGCACTCTGTGCAGATCAGGAAGTAGCATTCCGGATGCCGCAGCGGATGGCTGCAACCGACAAAGGCGTTAAGGCTGCTGATCTTGTGCACAAGGCCGTTTTCCGTGAGAAAGTCGAGCGCGCGGTAAACGGTCGGCGGTTTGATGGCGGCAATCCGGTGATCCAGCTTTTCCAGAAGATCATACGCCTTTACCGGGCCGTGGCATTCCCAGACCAGCTCCAGTACCTTTCGCCTGAGCTCGGTAAAACGCAACTCCCGCGCGGCGCAGATTTCTTCTGCCTGTTGCAGGGCATCGGCAACGCAATCATCATGGGTCGTGCAATTATGCATGGGTCTTTTCCAGAAGGCGGATTGACATGATCACGTTATAATATAACATCCGCCCATTTCGCAACCTCTAACTTCCCGAGCTGCCGAGACGATGCGCCTGATTTATTTTGTGATTTGCCTTGTTTTCATCGCCACATCCGCCCAAGCCACGGAGACGAAAGGCATTGTTGTCACCATAAAGCCGCTGCATTCCCTGGTCGCGGGCGTTATCGGCGAGACGGGAGAGGCAACACTGCTTGTCGATGGCGCGGCATCTGTGCATGGATTTTCCCTGAAACCATCGCAAGTGAAGAGCCTGCAAACCGCGCGGGCCGTCTTCTATATAGACGGGCGCCTGGAAAGTTTTCTGAAAAATGCGCTTGATTCCCTGCCCCCCAATATTCGCAAAATCGCCCTGTCAGAAGCGGAGGGGCTTAAGCTGCTGGAACGGCGGGAAGGCGGGGCATGGGATGCCCATGATCACGATAATCATTCTACCCATGCCCATGAACATGCGCATGATGATGAAGAACATAATCTGCATATCTGGCTTGATCCGGAGAACGCCCGCCGCATGACGATCGCGATCGCCGCAACCCTCGGGGCGGTTTATCCCGAAAACCAGACCATTTATGCGGAGAATGCAGAGCGACAGTTGCAGCGGCTGAAAGCACTGGATCAGGCGCTTGCAGACCGGTTTGCCGCCGTCCGGGACCTCCCTTTCGTGGTGCTGCATGATGCCTATCCCTATCTGGAAACGCGTTACCGGCTCAATGCCGTCGGCTCCCTGACGCTGGAGCCGGATGCGCCGACATCTGCGAAAAAGCTCGGCGATATTCGCGACCGCCTCCGGCAGAGCGGCGCGCGCTGCATCTTCCGCGAACCGCAGTTCAATGATCGCCTGCTTTTGACGGCGGCAGAGGATCTTCCCGTGAAAATCGGCATCCTTGATCCACTCGGCGCGGATCTTGCGCCAGGATCAGAACTTTACTTCCAGTTGATGACAACCCTTGCCAACAATCTCACGGACTGTCTGCAAAGTTAGCTGGCGTCATGGCGCCACCTCATTTACTGGCGCAGGCGATACAAAGCGTTGTATAGGGCAGGGCCTGCAGCCGGGCCGCCGCGATTTCATCGCCGCAGGAGGTGCATATGCCATATTTTCCCGCCTCGATCCGCTCAAGCGCCGCCTTGATCGCGTCAATCTCGCGGATGGCGCCTGCTTCAAGCTTTTCGTCCACCTCGTCAGACTCGCGTTCAATCGCCTGCTCACCGAAGGAGGCGCTGTGCGCGCCCCTCAGCCGAGCCTGAACATCCTCCAGCTGTCTGATCGCTTCGCTCAGCTTCTCGCGCAATTCCGCCTCAACCCGTCCCGTATCCATCAAAGACCCTCCTGAACCGACATCAAATTCGCAAAGCCTATCGCCCGACAAGGCCCGCCGCATTGATATCAATCAACGTCACAGAACAATGTCGGCGCTGAGAGAATAAATTCCTGTCAGTATAAACACGGCCGCCGCAACAAGCCGCGCCAGCTTGAAGGGAATAATCCGCATCAGGGCGGCCCCCATGAACACGACCGGCACATTGGCGATCAGCATGCCGAGCGTCGTCCCAATGGTGACCATCACGGGCTGCCCGAAATTCGCCCCCAGCAGAACGGTCGCGATCTGGGTCTTGTCGCCGATTTCCGCAAGGAAAAACAGAATACTGGCCACCAGAAACGCCCCATAGCCATCAAATCGCGATGTCGGCTCCTCCTCCTTATCGGGAACCAGCAGCCACAGGCCAACCGCAATAAAGCTGCCGCCGATAATCCAGATACCCGCCTCGCTTTGCAGAAACTGACCAAGCCAGACCCCGGCCCCCGCCGAAACCGCGTGATTGATCAGCGTCGCAATAAAAATTCCGGCAACAATACTCCAGGGCCGGTTGAAACGGGCGATCAGAAAGAGGGAGAGAAGCTGCGTCTTGTCGCCAATTTCAGCAACGGCAACGGTCAGGACAGAGGTAAACAGGGCTTCCATAAAAACAATCCGGCGGGACAATAAAACCAAAGACAAACGCCGGTCTCCCGCGTGCAGGACCGCCATTCGTCTCAGGTCTTGTCGACATCATGCGCGCTGCATGACGCGAACCTGCCACGGGTCTTGAGGACCCAAGTATGTTGACAGGCTCAACCACGGAAAGTGGAGCGGACTACTCCCCTAAAACTGGCGGGAAGCTAGCAAGGCGAGAACCCCCTGTCCACCATAAAATGCATC
Source organism: Sneathiella sp. (assembly GCF_002694385.1). GTDB lineage: Bacteria > Pseudomonadota > Alphaproteobacteria > Sneathiellales > Sneathiellaceae > Sneathiella. The sequence goes on along the minus strand of NZ_NZMB01000012.1, from coordinate 506,810 downwards.
CGTGATTTGATCCCTGATTTCGGATATTATCACTGCAACGTTCATGCGAACTTCCCGTCTGGAAACCATCGCGAAAGAACCATCATGTCCTTGCGTGCGTGAAGTCTTCCAGTGTTTCACGTGGAACATTTATCTGGAGTGGGTTATGTCCTTGCATGCATGGAGTATTCTCGTCACCCTGTCCATTCTGTGGGGCGGCACCTTTTTCTTTACGGAACTGGCGTTAGACGGGGTGACGCCTTTCACCATTGTCGCCCTGCGCGTCTCCATCGCCGCCCTTGCGCTTTACGCCTATCTCCGCCTCAAGAGGGAGGCAATCCCGCGGGCCCCCGCCCTCTGGGGCGCCTTTTTTATCATGGGGCTGATCAATAATGCCATTCCGTTCAGTCTGATTGTCTGGGGGCAAACCCATATCACGGGCAGTATTGCCTCGATCCTGAATGCCACGACGCCGCTGTTTACCGTTATCCTTGCGCATTATTTTACCACCGATGAAAAGCTGAACAGCCGCAAGCTGATCGGCATCGTGACCGGCTATCTCGGCGTGATCGTCATGATGCAGCCGACCCTCGGCGCGGGGCTTGGCGTTGAAAGCTATGGTCAGTTCGCCATTCTCGGCGCCGCCTTTTCCTATGCAATCGCCGGCATATGGGGGAAACGCTATCTCGGCCGGACATCCGCCCCCGTTAATGCCTTCGGCATGCTCACCTGCTCGAGCCTGATCATGCTCCCGGTCGCCTTCGCGGTCGAACGACCGATTGATCTTGCGCCAACGGCCCTGCCACTGGCCGCCGTTTTGGCGCTGGCTCTGCTCTGCACCGCATTTGCCTATCTGCTTTACTTCCGCCTGCTGGCCCTGGCGGGTGCGGTCAATCTGCTGCTGGTGACCTTTCTCATCCCGGTGACGGCCCTCTTTCTCGGGATCACCATCCTCCATGAGACCGTGCATCCCCTTGCTCTTGTTGGCACCGCGATTATTTTTGCGGGGCTCGCGCTCATTGATGGCCGTATTTTGAGGCTGTTTCGCAAACCGGCCTCACAGACGGACGGATAACCGCGCCGATCCGCCGCCGGGCGGCGAATGACTGGCGCCAAAGCAAGGCGGGTATATTAGGCAAGGGCGCATTTACATATGGTTTTTGCATTTCACAATTGATATCATTCCATATTAATTGAGATGACCCGCCGAAGCCCGCTCTTCCGCGATGCAGGCCCGATCCGGCCGGGCAGCCGGATAAAAGAAGGAAAACGCTGTGGACGCTGGAATTTTCGCCATGGGGGCCTTTGCGCTTTTCCCGCTTGCCGTTCTCCTTTTTGGCATTGGTGCGGTGATATGGTTCGCCGTCAAAAGAACCTGGTGGGGAAATGTTTTCGCGACGCGGGGAAACCCCGATACCGCCTCATTCACACGCAGTCTTGCCACTGACGGCGCCGCCGTTTATCAGACCACCCCGGCGCGGACATCCAAAGTCGGCTTTGTGCTGGCCATTATCGGGCTGCTGCTCATGTTTATCCCGATCATCGGGATTATTCCGCTGCTGATCGGGGTTGTGGTGCTCAGTATCGGCTCCCGCCATCGTGCACCCGCGACGATCACGGTGAGTGAAACATCCCTTGGGACCGGCGCGAACAGATGGAATCTCGCGGATATCACCGCACTCAATATTCGCACTGACAGCGACCTCAACACCAGCGACCCCACCCCCTATGCGCGGTGGGAAAACGGGCAGTGGACGATTAACAGCCAATCGACAACGGTGATGTTCTCAAAGGCCTTCAACCGGCGCGCCGTTGAACGCTCTTATGTCATCTCCCTCAAAACCCGGCAGGAGAGCGGGGAGACGGTTCTTGCCGGGGGGTTGACGCCCGCCACCGCCGAGGCGCTGTGTAACGACCTTCTGGAAGAAATCAGCCGCCGGGGAGCCGCCACCGGGGCGTGAGGCAACGCCTGCTGATGTTAATTCGCCTTGTCGGAAACGGACAAAGCTGGCTACAATTGCGCTGTCTCGCCGGACTGTTCGAGAGGGAGAATGCGCATGTGGCCAAACCGCAGATTGCTTGATTTGCTTGAAATTGAATTGCCGATCATCCAGGCGCCCATGGCGGGCGCGGGCGGCTCGGCGCTGGCCACGGCTGTCAGTAAGGCCGGCGGGCTCGGCTCGCTTCCCTGCGCAATGCTGGATGAGGCGCAAATGCGCGCGGAGGCCGGGATCATCCGTCAGCAGACCGCAAACCCCTTCAATATGAATTTCTTCTGCCACACGCCCGTTGCCGCAACAGCGGCGCAGCAGGCGGCCTGGACCGCGCGGCTCGCCCCTTTTTATGACGAAGCCGGGCTCGACAGCCGCGCCGTTGCCCCCGCGCCCCATCGACGGGCGTTCGATGCGGAGATGTGCGCACTTGTCGAGGATATCAAACCGGAGGTCGTCAGCTTTCACTTCGGCCTGCCAGAGCCCGCGCTGCTCGACCGGGTCAGGGCGACCGGCGCGCGCGTCCTGTCGTCTGCAACGACGGTGGCAGAGGCGCGCTGGCTTGCCGAGCGAGGCGTTGATGCCGTCATCGCGCAGGGCTATGAGGCGGGCGGCCATCGCGGCATGTTTCTAAGCAGGGATATAACCGCTCAGCCGGGCGTCATGGCGCTGGTGCCGCAAATCGTCGACGCGGTGGAGGTTCCGGTTATCGCCGCGGGCGGAATTGCCGACGGGCGCGGCATTGCGGCCGCCTTCGCGCTGGGCGCGGCGGGCGTGCAGATCGGAACGGCGTATCTGTTCACGCCGGAAGCGACGATCAGCGACATTCACCGCGCCGCCCTGCATGGCGCCGCGGATGACCAGACTGTGTTGACCAATGTTTTTTCCGGCAAACCCGCCCGCGGGCTGATAAACCGGGTTATCCGGGAAGTCGGACCCATCGCGGCGGAAGCGCCGCCCTTTCCGGCCGCCGGTGCCGCGCTCGCCCCTTTGAAGGCCGCCGCGGAAAAGTCCGGATCGGGCGATTTTTCATCGCTATGGTCGGGACAGGCCGCCGCCCTCGGGCGTGACCTTGAGGCGGGCGATCTTACCCGCGCGCTCGCTTCCGATGCCAGCCAGCGCCTCGGGCTATTGACGGGCGGCCCCGCGCAGGATTGAGAGGCGGAGTGCCGGACGCCTGCCGCCGCCCGTGCCGGAATGGCGCAGAAACCTGCCGCCATTCCCAGCATAAAGGCCTTTACCGGGCGATGCCTTAAAAAGGACGGTCGCCCGCAATTGTCACCCGCTCCATCAGGCGATGCTCGGGAAAGAAGTCGCCAACCGCGTAATGCTGGGTACTGCGATTGTCCCAGAAGGCAATGGACCCAGGGGCCCAGCGGAAACGCACCTGATAATCCGGCACGGAGGCGGTCCGGTAGAGCCGGGTCAGCAATTCCCGGCTTTCTTCCCGGGTTTTACCCGTGATATTCGTTGTGAAGGGATCATTGACATAGATCGCCTTGCGGCCCGAAACCGGATGCGTACGGACGATGGGATGCTCCGATGGCGGGTATTTGGCTTTCAGATCCTTGATCAGCTGCTCGGTGCCCGGCTTGCCATACATGGATTGACGGAACGGTTTCCAGTCATGCATGGCGGTCAGCCCCTCTATTTCCGCCTTGGTTTCCGCGTCCAGCCCCTCATAGGCCGCCTCCATATCCGCCCAGAGGGTATCCCCGCCAACTCTCGGGGACACAATGCACCGCAGGATAGAGCCCAGTGACGGGTCTTTCCGCCAGGTCACGTCGCTGTGCCAATGATCCGCCGTGATCGGCGTTTTCGCCGTGCTTTCGACGACCATGATTTCAGGGTCGATATCCTGCGTCTTGAAGCCTTCCTTATGTTGCGTGAGCGGATGAATTTCAAGTTCGCCAAAGCGGCGGGCGAAGGCAAGGTGTTGTGCCCGTGTAATATTCTGGTCGCGGAAAAACAGCACCTTGTATTTGACAAGCGCATCGGAGAGCTGGTCGATGATTTCCTGATCCAGGGTTTCCCGCAGATCCACCCCGGAAACGACCGCTCCCAGCCTGACGGTCAGCGGTTCATACTGCAATTTACTGGCAACGACGTTCAACAGCACCATATCCCTCTCCTTATTTTTTGAGCGCTTTAATGAATATTGATTAATTGATTGTGATTAATGTGTCAAGCGGATAGTATGTACCTTGGGATCTGCCGGATATGGGCGAAAATTTTCTAGTAATCACGGCGGATTATTGTACCCTGCCGACCGGTCCGGCAGATGAGGGCGCGGATGAGGATTAACAGAAGCATTGACCAATTCAATGACCCACATGAATGACCCGGAAATGATGACGGTCGATTATCCGGATGTCACGGACGGGGAATCTCTTGCGCTTGCGGGAACGAAGCTTCGCATTGTGACAGCGGCGGAACGGCTGTTCGCTTTTCACGGTATAGACGGCGTGACCCTGCAGCAGATCCTGAAAGGCGCAGGCCAGCGCAATTCATCGGCCATGCATTATCATTTCGGCTCACGCGAAGCGCTGATCGAGACCCTGCTTCTCTGGCGGGTCACCAAAATCAATACCCACCGCAACCAGATGATCGATGCCTTGCTGGCCGCCGGTCGCGGCAATGATATCCGCGGTATTGTCGAAACCGCCGTCATCCCCTTCATCCGCCCGATCGAGGAATCGGCACAGCCGAGCTTCTATAACCGCTTCCTGCTGGAAGTGCATCGCAGCCCGACGGTCAGCTTTGATGCCATCATTGCCGGAAAAGCCGATAGCGGGATCCGGCGGATGAATGAGCTGCTGCTGAAACAATTGAACGATATCCCCGCCGAACTCCGCATGGCCAGGATCGCGACGTTAAGATCAATGCTTATCTTCGCCGTCGCCGATATCGAGGCGGTGCGCTCCCGGAAACTGAAGGAAACCGGCGCGTTCAACTTTGATCGCGCGGTTGAAAATCTGATCGACATGGCCAGCGCCGCCTTTATCGCGCCGGTGTCCGCGGAAACCGCGGAACGGCTGACAAACCATCCGCAAGATTAGACGATCCGGAGAAACATCAGAGTTTGCTTGATTTTCCAGTAAATTAGCGTATATATACGCCATTGCCGAAGCGACGCGGAGAAGTGTCGCGTTGCAGTCTTTCGCATGGCGCCAGTTTCGATTGCCAACAAAATCCTTTCGAAACCACCCCCCGAAACAGCAATCAAAAGGGAGCAGTCGACAGTGTCGGCCAACCGCTCTTGTTTGTGTTCGGCGAATTGCGAGATTGACTGCACCCGGTTTAACGAATTGAAAGACAAGTATAAAATGACAAAATTTACGGACTTCGGTCTGAACGCCTCCCTCCTTCGCGCGATCAAAGAAGGCGGTTATGAGGACACAACGCCGATCCAGAAACAGGCCATTCCCGCCGTTCTGAACGGCAAGGATATGATTGCCATTGCCCAGACCGGCACCGGCAAAACCGCTGCCTTTTCTCTTCCCCTGATCCAGAAGCTTCTGGCAGGGGAAGGCAAGCGCACGGCCCGCAGCGCCCGCGCCCTGATCCTCGCCCCAACGCGCGAGCTGGCTCTGCAAATCTCGGAAAATATTTCTGCCTTTTCGAAATATCTCCACCTCAAAACCGCCGAGGTTTACGGCGGCGCCTCCGCCAATCTGCAAATCCGCGCGATGGCGGCCGGTGTTGATATTCTCATTGCGACGCCGGGCCGCCTGCTCGATTTGATGACGCAGAAACATATCATTCTCGACAAGGCCGAGTTTCTTGTGCTCGATGAAGCGGACCGGATGCTCGATATGGGCTTTATCCGCGATATCCAGAAAATTATCGCCCGGCTTCCGTCATCGCGGCAAACCCTGCTGTTTTCCGCCACCATGCCGACATCGGTGGAAAAGCTGGCGAACAGTATCCTGCGGAATCCCCTGCGCATAGAAATCGCCCCGGCGGCAACGACAGCGGAAAAGGTGACGCAGCATGTGCTGATGGTACCCAAGGACCAGAAACGCGCGCTGCTCGCCCATGTGCTGGAAGATAAAAACCTGAGCCGCGTGCTGATCTTCACCCGCACCAAGCATGGCGCCAACAAGGTCGCCCGGCAACTTAACACAATCGGCGTTCCTTCCGATGCCATCCATGGCAACAAATCGCAGAATGCCCGGCAGAAAGCCCTCGAAACCTTCCGTGCGGGCGGTATCCGGGCACTTGTCGCGACCGATATTGCGGCGCGCGGCATTGATGTTGACGGCGTCACCCATGTGATCAATTTCGAACTGCCGAACGAGCCGGAAAGCTACGTTCACCGCATCGGCCGGACCGCCCGCGCCGGCGCCGCGGGTGCCTCGCTCTCCTTCTGCGATCCGGAAGAACGCGCCCTGCTTAAAAGTATCGAAAAAAGCATCCGCCAGCCCGTGCCGGTTTTGGCGGACCACCCCTTCCATCTGGAAGCGATAAACACCCACCCGGCCGAAAAAGCGGACCGTGTGAGAGGAGAAAAAGGGAAAACCGGCGGCGCAGGTGACGGTCGGCGACGGAATGGCAACAAAGCCCGCCGTCCTCATGCCGCGGCAAGCAGCAAACAGGCCGCCAATCCGCAGGCCCGCCCGAACAAGCCCCGCCGCAACAGAAATCGCAACCGCGGAGCGCAGCAAGTCGCCGCGTAACATTCTATCGCACGACCAGACGCAAAAAAGGCCTGAGATTTCTCAGGCCTTTCGTCGTTTATGGGTGCAAGAACCCCCGTCATACGTGACCAACTTGTCGCATGAGGCGCGCACGGCTATTGACGATGCCCTTGATATGATCTATCTATAATGATGAAAATACATCATTCCTTAGTATGAATGTTGAATTATCAACAATCATGTCTGGAGCAGATGGAGGCGGATCAATATGCTGGCAACGAAAGAAATACCAGAGCTTGACAGAGGCGATGTCCTCGGCAAGGCGGCCCGGAATGCCGCTGCCGCACTCGGTTTGACGCGGGCCGAGCTGGGAGAAATTATCGGGCGGGACCGGACGAGCCTCAACAAGGGGATACGTCCCTCTTCCAAATCCGGCCAATTGGCCCTGCTCTTCGTGCGCTGCTATCGCGGGCTTTACGCCCTGCTTGGCGGCGACAGGGCAAACATGTCCCACTGGTTCAGAACCGAGAACAGGCACCTTCGCGGCACGCCAAAGGATCTGGTCAAGAATGTGGAGGGTCTGGTTACCGTCCTGAGGTATCTGGACGGCATGCGTGGAAAAATCTGACTGGGCGGCAGTTGTCGCGCAAGCCCCGCGGGGCGCGCTTTCCGGCACCGTCTGGCGCATTGTCGAAAGTCAGGAAGACATCGCAACGCGCGATCTCGTCGATACACTCCCCGAACAGGCGCTGCTGGAGGAGTTGCTGGAGGAAAGCAAGCCGAACCTGCCGAAGGAGGCGGCGCGGCTCGATTATCTCCTTTCAACGCCTTTCCGGTATCCCCCTTTATTTTGGGGATCCCGCTTCGGCACCGCGCATGAAGCCTCGCTTTACTATGGGGCGATGCACAAGAACACTGTTTTCGCGGAACTCGCTTTTTATCGTTTCATCTTCCGCGCCGGAATGGTTTCTGATTTCCCTCATAAAACCCTTTTGACCAATCACACCCTTTTCTCAGCGAAATACGCCCTGAAGCCGGGGCTCGATCTCCGGGCTGCGCCGTTTGTGGAATATGCCGACATTCTCCGCCACAAAACAAACTACGGCCCAACCCAGAACCTTGGCACGGTCCTGCGCGATGCAGAAATTCAGGGGTTTTACTTTCCGTCGGCAAGATGCCCCGAAAACGGCACAAATATCGCGCTGTTTACCCCTGACGCACTCACGTCACGGCGGCCCGTCGAGCAGCACCAATGTTACTGCGAAACGAGCCCCGAGCATGTCATTATAAGACAGGCATTCGATATATACATCTTCCCCCGCGACCTCTTCCTCGTGGCGGGAGAGCTGCCAACGCCGGCCTGACGGATACCTAATAAAGAAAAAAGCCCAGCCGTTTCCGGCTGAGCTTTTTCAAATTCTGGTGGAGCCAATCGGGATCGAACCGACGACCTCTTGAATGCCATTCAAGCGCTCTCCCAACTGAGCTATGGCCCCATATTGGCGGGAATTTCCGCCGCGGGATCGGAACCTATGCCGAAGCCCGCTCTAATTCAAGTCAAAAATGCAGCGCCGTCAAAATCAGCTTTCATCATCTGATTTCGGGGCGCTGATGACACCGGAAAGATCGTCGTCATCATCATCGTCGTCGGCCAGATCGACCGTATCCGGATCAATCAGATCATCGTCCAGATCGGTATCGAGATCATCGTCCGTATCGTCCTCCAGCTCTTCACTGGATTTTTTCTTGACGGCCGCCGCCTTTTTCGTCGCTTCAGAAGAGGAGACACCGACTGACCGCCGCGGCTTCAGCAAGCGCTCCGGCGTATGTTCTGCCCCGCATGCCGGGCAGGTAATCGGCGTTTTCTTCATATCGTAAAAAGGCTTGCCGCAAACACCGCATCGATGCTTCTCGCCCCATTCCGGTTTTGCCATGGTCACCTCACTTTCTAGCAGGCGCCATGCCTGTCGAAATGGCGCCTCGACTCACCTTAGAAGGGGGTGAATTGCCAGAATAACGGGTCGCTGTCAAAAGTTTCTTTCATTTGGTTGCAGCTTTATGTGACATCGGGGGAAAAGCTTGCTACAACCCCGGATCAGCAGTTTCCATTTTCTTTGAATACCGGCAGCAAATCCGGCTCTGTACNCATGACCCCTGATTCACATTCCGTTGTTCCGGCCGCNGTTCCGNCCGCTGNTCCNGCCCCCGTTCAGGTGACGGCCCGCTCNTCCGGNCCGCTNNGNGGCGTGGCAACGGTTCCCGGCGATAAATCCATCTCTCATCGCGCCCTGATTTTCGGNGGCACCGCCATCGGGACAACGCATATTTCCGGCCTGCTGGAGGGGGAGGATGTGCTNTGNACCGCCGCCGCCATGCGCCAGCTCGGCGCAAATGTNGAANGGGNCAGCGACGGCAAATGGCGCNTCACCGGCAACGGCGTNGGCGCCCTGGCCGAGCCGGACGGTATTCTCGANATGGGCAATTCGGGCACCGCNGCGCGNCTTCTGATGGGCNTGGTGGCGAGCGCGCCCTTCACGACATTCTTNATGGGCGATGCCAGCCTGCACAAGCGGCCGATGGGCCGNGTGCGCCTGCCGCTGGAGGAAATGGGCGCGAAAATCANCAGCCGCTCCGGCGGNCGCTTNCCGCTNGCCNTCANCGGCNNNGCNCTNATGCCGNTTGACTANNAACTTCCCGTCGCCTCGGCGCAGGTNAAATCGGCCATCCTGCTNGCGGCNCTTGANACNCCCGGCCTCACNCGNGTGCGGGAGCCGAAAGCCGACCCGCGATCANACGGAAAACATGCTGCGCCATTTCGGNGCNGANATTTCCNTCCAGGAGGAANNGGACGGCGGCCGCCTCATCGAATATATGGGNCAGCAGGAACTCACCGCCGCCGANATCANCGTNCCNGGNGATCCCTCCTCCGCCGCCTTTATCGCCGTNGCCGCCNNCATNCTGCCNGGCTCCGANGTGACAATCACCAATGTCGGGCTCAATCCGCTGCGCGATGGGCTGTTCACCACCCTGATCGAGATGGGNGCGGATATCGACATNATGAATTTGCGCGAGGAAGCGGGCGANAAAGTTGCGGATCTGCGTATCCGNGCCCGCCAGCTNCACGGGATCGAAGTGCCGCCCGAACGCGCNCCGTCCATGATNGATGAATTTCCGGTGCTGTTCGTTGCCGCCTCTTTNGCAAAGGGGCGCACCGTCATGCGCGGGCTGCATGAATTGCGTGTNAAGGAATCNGANCGCCTGTCGGCCATGGCGGCGGGNCTCAAATCCTGCGGCGTCACATTCGAAGAGCTGGANGACGGCCTGATCATCGACGGGGATGGCAATGCTCCGGCGGGGGGCGGGTTCATCGAAACCCATCTTGATCATCGCATCGCCATGTCTTTCCTNGTNATGGGGCTNGCAACAAAGAANCCGGTCACGGTNGATGATGGNCGGGTGATGGAGACAAGTTTNCCCGGCTTTATCGAGCTGCTCACCTCCCTTGGCGCGNNAATGACGCGTGNCTCGGCCAAATGATCATTGCNGTNGATGGCCCCGTTGCCGCCGGGAAGGGGACTCTGGCCCGGCGAATCGCGGCGCATTACGGCCTTGCCTATCTCGATACCGGGGCGCTGTACCGGGCNGTTGGGCTGAAACTTCGNCGCGAAGGGCTTGACCCNGCCAATTCCGACGCCGCCGTCCAGGCCGCGCANGATGTCGGGGAGATTGCCCTTGATGATCCGGCCCTCNGGGAGGAAGCAACGGGAGAGGCCGCNTCNATCGTCGCGGCGAATACAAAGGTGCGCGCCGCGCTGCTTCAGTATCAGCGGGACTTCGCNAAACGNCCGGNCGGCGCGGTTCTCGACGGNCGGGACATTGGCACGGTGGTCTGCCCCGATGCCGATGTGAAGCTGTTTGTCACCGCCAGCGNCGANATCCGGGCGCGNCGCCGCTATGATGAACTTGCCGCAAAAAATNTCCCCNCAACATATGAAGATGTTCTGGCCGATCTGATCGCGCGGGACGCCCGCGACAGCGGCCGGGGCGCNGCNCCGCTTAAAAAAGCCGATGATGCCCACTTGCTAGATACCTCGAAATTGGATATAGAAGCGGCATTCAGTGCGGCCTGCCATATAATTGACACGGCCTGACTTTATATTAAGGAGTTACGGTTCCGACCACGCCGGAACAGATATCAACAACGCTTCTCTCGCGTGCGTATCCAGATTTGGGGAAGCAAGTGGCCATGGATCCGCCGGATGACCGGTTTGGCCTGATAGCAGGATCGTTAAGGAAATCAAATATGACAGACACATCACTTGCCGACGAAGGCATGCCCGCCATTGAGGATTTTGCCGCCCTTCTCGATGAATCCTATGGCGCCAGCGACAGCCTTGAAGGCACCGTCATCAAAGGGACGGTTATCAGCATCGAAAACGACCTCGCCATCATCGACGTTGGCCTCAAATCCGAAGGTCGGGTTCCGCTGAAGGAATTTGCAAGCCCCGGTCAGGACGCCGACCTTAAAGCCGGCGACACCGTCGAGGTTTTTCTGGAAAGAATTGAAAACGCCGCTGGCGAGGCTGTCCTCTCCCGCGATAAGGCCCGCCGCGAAGAAGCCTGGGAAAAGCTGGAAGTCGCCTTCGACAAGAACGAACGCGTCGATGGCATCATCTTCGGCCGCGTCAAGGGTGGCTTTACCGTTGATCTTTCCGGCGCCGTCGCCTTCCTGCCCGGCAGCCAGGTGGACGTTCGCCCGGTCCGCGACATCGGCCCGCTGCGCGGTATTCCGCAGCCCTTCCAGATCCTGAAAATGGATCGCCGCCGTGGCAACATTGTTGTATCCCGCCGCGCCGTTCTGGAAGAAAGCCGCGCCGAAGCCCGCTCCGAGCTGATCGGCACGCTGGAAGAAGGCCAGACGCTGGAAGGCGTCGTCAAGAACATCACCGATTACGGCGCGTTCGTCGATCTCGGCGGTGTGGACGGCCTGCTGCATGTGACCGACATTGCCTGGCGCCGCGTGAACCATCCGTCCGAAGCGCTCAGCATCGGCGAGACGGTCAAGGTTCAGGTGATCCGCCTCAACAAGGATACCCAGCGCATCAGCCTCGGCATGAAGCAGCTTGAGGAAGATCCATGGGAAGCGCTCGAAGCGAAGTACCCGGTCGGCGCCAAATTCACGGGCCGCGTCACCAACATCACCGACTACGGCGCGTTTGTCGAGCTGGAAGCCGGTGTCGAAGGTCTTGTCCATGTCTCCGAAATGAGCTGGACGAAGAAGAATGTACATCCGGGCAAGATCGTCTCCACCTCGCAGGAAGTGGAAGTCATGGTTCTGGAAGTCGATCAGGCTCGCCGCCGCATCAGCCTCGGCCTGAAGCAGTGCATGGACAATCCGTGGGACAGCTTCGCCCAGACAACTCCGGTTGGCTCCACCATTGAAGGCACCGTCAAGAACATCACCGAATTCGGTCTGTTCGTCGGTCTTGAAAATGACGTGGACGGCATGGTTCACATGTCCGATATCGACTGGAGCACGCCGGGCGAACAGGCCATTCAGGACTACAAGAAAGGCGATGTCGTCAAGGCCAAGGTTCTCGATATCGACGTTGAAAAGGAACGCGTTTCCCTCGGCATCAAGCAGCTCGGTGAAGATCCCTTCGCCGGTGCCGCCGAACTGAAGAAGGGCGCCGTTGTCACCTGTACGGTCTCCAAGATTCAGGATGCCGGTCTTGACGTTGAAATCAGCGATGGCGTGGTCGGATTTATTCGCAAGAATGACCTGAGCCGCGACCGCGCTGAACAGCGCCCCGACCGGTTTGCCGTTGGCGACAAGATTGATGCCAAGATCACGGCCATCGACAACAAGACCCGCAAGGTCACCCTGTCGATCGAGGCCCGCGAGGTTGAGGAAGAGAAGGAAGCCGTCGCGCAGTATGGCTCCTCCGACGCCGGCGCCTCTCTTGGCGATATCCTGGGCGCTGCCATGCGCAAGGCGGCCGACGACAACGCCGGCTCCGAATAACAGGATATTCGCATATGAAGATCGCAACCGCCCATCCGTTCCTGCGAAAGGCCGAAGATGTCCGCCGGTAGCGATCATGATACCGTCAGGCGCCGTCTCAAGCGGCGCCTGACTTTTTGGCGCATTGTCGCCCTGCTGCTGCTGATCGGCATCGGCGTCTGGATTTTTACCGACTGGCAGTCGGATACGCCAAGGGATCACATCGCCCGTCTCGATGTGACGGAAATCATTGTTGAAAATGACCGCCGCCACAATGCGCTCGATCACATCCTGCACGATCCATCCGCCAAGGCGCTGATTGTCTATATCAACAGCCCCGGCGGCTCCACCTACGGCAGCGAACGTCTGTACAAGGCGCTGCGCCGCGTGAGCGAGGAAAAGCCGGTCGTCGCCGTGATCGGAACGGTTGGCGCCTCCGGCGGTTATCTGACCGCGCTGGCGGGAGATCGCATTTTCGCGGGCGAATCCTCCATCGTCGGCTCCATTGGCGTGATTGTGCAGCTGACCGAAATTTCCGAGTTGATGAAAAAAGTTGGCGTCAGCGCAACGGCCATCACCTCCGGTGAACTGAAAGGCGAACCGTCTCCCTTCAAGCCGATCTCCGAAGCGGGCAGGGAAAATCTTCAGGCGATGGTGAGCGCGACATATGACTGGTTCCTCGGCCTTGTCACAGACCGCCGCCCGATTGCGGAGGAAGACGCGCGCAAGCTGGCCGACGGACGCATCATGATCGGCCTGATCGCGGTGGAAAACGGCCTGATTGACGAGATCGGGGGGCTTGAGGAAGCGAAACGCTGGCTGGAATCGGAACGGGATGTCCCGGCGGGATTGCCGCTTCGGACCGTCGATTACAGCGAGCCAAAACCCCTGATTGCCCGGCTTTTCAGTGAAATGATGGGGAAAAGCGTTTTACCAGAAAGGCTTACACTTGACGGACTGCTTTCCCTTTGGCAACCTGAATAAATATCAGAAAATTCCGGACGAAACGGCATAGGCATTACTGACGGGGGAGAGTCAAATGATAAAGTCTGAGCTCATAACAATCATCGCGGAAAACAATCCCCATCTTTATCAACGGGATGTGGAGCGGATCGTCACCACGATTTTTGACGAGATATCGGATGCCCTGGCGCGCGGCGACCGGGTCGAACTGCGCGGCTTCGGGGCCTTTTCCACCAAAGAACGCGCCGCCCGTGTCGGCCGCAATCCGCGTACCGGAGAGGCCGTTCAGGTGGACAAGAAATATGTCCCCTATTTCAAATGCGGCAAGGAGCTCCGGGACAGGCTGAACGGCAACGGCTGACCGGCTTTACCGGCAGCCCTCAATTTGTTAAATCTGGTTGCGATCCTTATCCGAACCGGAAGGCTGGCATGCTGAAATTCATTTCCCTGATCCTGTTTTTGATCATTGCTCTTGTCGTCGCTATGCTCAGCATCGCGAACCGGGAAACCGTTACCTTCTCGCTTGATCCGCTTCCCTTCGTGTTTGACCTGCCGCTTTATATTCTGCTGCTGGCCGCCGGATTTCTCGGTCTGCTGATCGGCGCGCTGTCGGGCTGGCTGCGCCGGACCTCCGCCCGGATGGAAAGCCGCAGCCTGCATCGCAAGCTTGACGAGATGACCGCCAGGAATGAAAAACTCGGCACGGAGCTGGAGCAGGAACGGGCCAAAGGCCCGGCCCCGGCCGCACCGCCGCCATCCACGCCCGCGCGGCAGCTTGAACATCACGCCGCGTCCTGATCCGGCGATGCGGATTATTGAAAATGCGGAAATTACCGCCGCTTTACAATATCCCGCCCTGATTGAGGCGCTACGCCGTATGTTTCAGTCGGGCTGTACCCAGCCGCTGCGCCATCATCACGCGCTGGAGCCGCAGAACGACAAGGGCGGCACGTTACTGATCATGCCCGCCTGGCAGGCGGATGGCTATCTCGGCCTTAAAACCGTGACCGTCATGCCGGAAAATGGCGCAAGGGGCCTCCCGTCCGTTCAGGGGACCTATCAGCTATTTGATGCACGGACAGGCAGCGCCCTTGCCCTCATGGATGCAGGAGAGCTGACAACCCGCAGAACAGCGGCGGCCTCGGCCCTCGCCGCAGGCTACCTGTCCCGCAAAAACGCCACAAAAATGCTGATGGTCGGCGCGGGCGCAATGGCGCCCTGTCTGATCCGTGCCCATGCCAGCGTCCGGGATTTTTCCGATATCACCATCTGGAACCACCGGCCGGAACGCGCCGCGAACCTTGCGGCATTGCTGGCGAAGGAAGGGTTTCCGACTCGCGCCGTCACCGATCTTGAGGCCGCCACGCGCGCAAGTGACCTTATCAGCTGCGCGACGCTTTCAACCGAACCTCTCATTCAGGGGGACTGGCTGCAAGACGGCGCGCATCTCGATCTCGTCGGCGCCTTCACCCCGGCCATGCGCGAAAGCGATGATACGGCCGTCCAGCGCACCAGCCTTTTTGTCGATACCCGGGAGGGCGGCCTTAAGGAAGCGGGCGATATCGTGCAGCCGCTGGCCGTCGGACTGATCCGCGAAAGCGATCTCCGCGCCGATCTTTTCGATCTTTGCCAGGGCGCCCATCCGGGCCGCGCCTCAGAAGCCGAAATCACCCTCTTCAAATCAACGGGCGCCGCGCTCGAAGATCTGGCCGCCGCCATTCTCGCCTTTGAGTCAGGCAGCGGCAAATAACCGCAAAAATGCGGCAGGAAAGCGTCTCTATCGCTTTTCATTTTGGCAAAAGCCTCTATTATCGCGGCAGATTTCGCCTATATCTATGCGGATGAGGGTCCGGACATGAGACAACCGCCGAAAAATGCCATTTTCACCGCCATCGACACGACCGATCTGGCGGCGGCGATGGCGCTCGGCCAGACGCTTGCCGCCATTTCCGGCGGGCTGAAACTCGGTAAGGAGTTTTTCACCGCCCATGGACCGGAAGGCGTCATGGCCGTCGCGGGCGCGGAAACGCCGCTGTTCCTCGATCTTAAATTTCATGACATCCCGAACACGGTCGCAGGCGGCGTGCGCGCCGCCGCCCGGCGGATGAATCCGTCCATGATGACCATCCATGCGAGCGGCGGGCCCGCCATGATCCGCGCCGCCGCAGAGGCCGCGGCGGAGTTTGGCGATCACCGCCCCCTGATCCTCGCGGTTACTGTCCTCACCAGCATGGATGATGCGGACCTCACCGCCATTGGCGTAACGGATACCGCAGAGGCACAGGTTCTGCGTCTGGCCGAACTTGCGCAACAAAATGGCGCCGATGGCGTTATTTGCAGTCCGCGCGAAATTGCCGCGCTGCGCCGCGCCTGCGGGCCAGACTTCAAGCTGGTGGTTCCGGGCATTCGCCCGGCCGGGAGTGATATCGGCGACCAGAAGCGCGTGAAAACCCCGGTCGAAGCAATCCGGGACGGGGCCAGCTATCTCGTGGTCGGTCGACCGATTACCGCAGCGGATGATCCGGCCGCCGCCGCCCGCGCCATTGTCCGGGACATTGCCGCCTGAATGGCCGTCCTTGCCAAAATATGCGGGCTGAATGACGCCGCCTCCCTTGATGCCGCCCTGCGCCATGGCGCTGCCTTTGTCGGCTTTGTCTTCTATCCGCCCTCCCCGCGCAGCATCCGCCCCGAGCAGGCCGCGGAACTGGCCGCCGGAGCCACGGGAACCGCGCAGAAAGTCGGACTTTTCGTCGATCCGGACGATACCGACATTATAGAGGTGCTGGAAAAAATGACCCTCGACTGGATCCAGCTTCATGGCAGTGAAAGCCCGGAGCGGGTTAAAGACATCAAAACCCGCTTCGGCCTTCCGGTCATCAAGGCGGTGAAAATTGACAGCGCCGCCTCCCTCAAGGCCATTCCGTCCTATGACGGCATTGCGGATATGTTGCTGTTTGATGCAAAAGAGCCTAAAAACACGGAAAATGCCTTGCCGGGCGGGAATGGGCTTGCCTTCGATTGGGAATTGCTGGCCGGGATCAGGATTTCAACACCCTGGATGCTGGCGGGCGGTCTGAATGCCGGAAATATTGCTGACGCCATCCGCATTTCGAAGGCGAGGATTGTCGATACCTCCTCCGGCGTGGAATTTGAACCGGGACGCAAGGATCCCGCCGCGATTGAGGCTTTTCTGAAAGCCGTCGCAAAAATTGAAACAGAAGAATGATGTTTGAGGCATAAAAAGGCATGTCAAATTTGAACAGCTATCGCACCGGGCCGGATGAAACGGGCCATTTCGGCATTTTCGGCGGGCAGTTTGTCGCCGAAACGCTGATGCCGCTCATCCTTGAGCTGGACGCCGCCTATGAAGCCTCCAAAAAAGACCCGGAATTTGCAAAGGAGCTTTCCGGCCTGCTGAAGCATTATGTCGGCCGCGAATCCCCGCTTTATTTTGCCGAGCGGCTGACGGAACATTATGGCGGGGCGAAGATTTACCTCAAACGCGAGGACCTCAACCATACCGGCGCGCACAAGATCAACAACTGCATGGGGCAGATCCTGCTCGCCCGCCGCATGGGCAAAACCCGCATCATTGCGGAAACCGGCGCGGGGCAGCATGGCGTCGCCACCGCCACCGT
The DNA here is from genome assembly GCF_002694385.1 of Sneathiella sp. GTDB lineage: Bacteria > Pseudomonadota > Alphaproteobacteria > Sneathiellales > Sneathiellaceae > Sneathiella. The sequence goes on along the minus strand of NZ_NZMB01000012.1, from coordinate 489,595 downwards.
CGCCGCGCGCTTCGGTCTCAAATGCGCAATTTATATGGGCGAGACGGATATCGAACGGCAGAAACCCAATGTCTTCCGCATGAAGCTGCTGGGGGCGGAGGTTATCCCCGTCAAATCCGGCGCGCGCACGTTGAAAGACGCCATGAATGAAGCGCTGCGCGACTGGGTGACGAATGTCGCCGATACCTTCTATATCATCGGTACGGTGGCCGGGCCGCACCCCTATCCGCAGCTTGTCCGTGATTTTCAATGCATCATCGGCGAGGAAACCCGCCGCCAGATGAGGGAAGCCGAAGGCCGCCTGCCCGATACGCTGCTTGCCTGTATCGGCGGCGGATCAAACGCCATGGGGCTATTCCATCCCTTCCTTGATGAAGAAAGCGTCGAGATTATCGGCGTGGAGGCCGCGGGTCACGGGATCGACACGGATAAGCACGCCGCGTCGCTGAAAGGCGGGCGGCCGGGCGTGCTGCATGGTAATCGCACCTATCTGCTTCAGGATGACGATGGGCAGATTCTGGAGGCTCATTCCATCTCCGCCGGGTTGGATTATCCCGGCATCGGGCCGGAGCATTCCTGGCTCAATGATGTCGGGCGGGTCAAATATGTGAATGCCACGGATCAGGAGGCATTGGACGCATTTCAGCTTTGCTGCCGCCTTGAAGGGATCATTCCGGCGCTGGAATCCTCCCACGCGCTTGCCCATCTTGAAAAAATCGCGCCGGACCTGCCGAAAGACCACATTATCGTCGTCAATCTTTCCGGGCGGGGCGATAAGGATATTTTCACCGTTGCCAGCGCATTGGGGGTTGATCTGTGAGCGAAACACGTATTGACCGCCGCTTCCGTGCGCTGAAAGCCGAAGGCCGCGCCGCCTTTGTCACCTATGTCATGGCGGGCGATCCCGACCTTGAAAGTGCCCTCGAAATTGTCAAGGGACTGCCGGCGGCGGGCGCGGATATCATTGAAGTCGGCCTTCCCTTCACCGATCCAATGGCCGATGGTCCGGCGATCCAGCAGGCGGGCCTGCGGGCCCTTGCGAGTGGGACAACCCTTCGCAAAACGCTTGATCTTATTGCGGAATTTCGCAAAACAGACGATGAAACACCGATTGTCCTGATGGGTTATTACAACCCGATTTATTCCTATGGCGTGGATCGCTTCCTCAAAGATGCCCGCGCCGCCGGAATTGACGGGATGATTGTTGTCGACCTGCCGAGCGAGGAGGACAGCGAGCTATGCCTGCCCGCCCGCGCCGCCGGGTTCAACTTCATCCGCCTGGCGACCCCGACGACAAACGACAGACGCCTTCCCAAGGTTCTCGCCAATTCTTCGGGCTTCCTTTATTATGTTTCCATCGCCGGAACGACGGGAGCGGCCGCCCCAAAGCCCGCCGATGTCGCCACCGCCCTTCAGCGCATCCGCAAGGCGACGGACTTGCCGATTGCCGTCGGCTTTGGCATCCGGACAGGGGCGCAGGCCGCGGAGATTGCCAAAATTGCCGATGGCGCCGTTGTCGGCACGGCGCTGGTGGAACAGGTCGCCCTTGGCAGCGACAATAAAGATGCGGTAAAACGGGTGCTTGATCTGGCGCGGGAGATTTCCGCGGGCATCCGGAGTGTAAAAAAGACGTAACAGGACGCGATTATGAACTGGTTGACGAACAAGGTCCTGCCGAAATTCCGGCAATTGACGACGAAACAGGAAACGCCCGACAATCTCTGGGTCAAATGCCCGGATTGCGGCCAGATGATTTTCCATAGCGACCTTGTGGCCAATCAGAATGTCTGCACCCATTGCGACTATCATATGCGCGTCTCGCCGAAGGAACGTTTTGATGCGCTGTTCGATGACGGCAAATATGACCAGATCGAACTTCCGGAAGTGCCGCTTGACCCGCTGAAATTCCGCGATTCCAAGCGCTATACGGACCGTCTGAAAGAAGCCCGCCACAAGACGGGCGATAAAGACGCCATGAAAGTCGCCCATGGTAAGCTGAAGGGCAATGCCGCCGTCATCGCGGTGCAGAATTTCGATTTCATGGGGGGATCGCTCGGCCTCGCTGTGGGGGAGGCCATCGTCGCGGCCTCCAAGCTCGCCATCCTGCAAAAAGCGCCGCTTATCCTGTTTTCCGCGGCAGGCGGCGCCCGGATGCAGGAGGGTATTCTCTCCCTCATGCAGATGCCACGGACAACCGTTGCCGTGCAACGCCTTAAGGAACATCGCCTGCCCTTCATCGTTGTCCTGACCGATCCGACGACCGGCGGCGTCACGGCGTCCTACGCCATGCTGGGTGATATCCAGATTGCCGAACCGGGCGCGCTTATTTGTTTTGCGGGGCCGCGGGTGATTGAGGAAACGATCCGCGAAACCCTGCCCGAAGGCTTTCAGCGGGCGGAATTCCTGCTCGATCACGGGATGCTGGACATGGTTGTCCATCGCCGGGAGATGCGCGATACTCTTGCCCGGCTGGTCGATCTGCTCGCCAGCACGCTGAAACTGCCGCCCGCAACAACAAAGGGAAATGGCAAAAAGGCAGCGACGGAAAAAGTCTCCGACATAAAGGGCGGATCCGCCCAGCCTGCATCCGGGGACAGCAAATAGAGACCTTTCCCGCATGACGGAAAATGAGAGCGACCGCATCCTCACGCGGATGATGTCGCTGCATCCGAAGATTATTGATCTGACGCTGGACCGGATGATGCCGCTACTGGCAAAGCTGGATCATCCGCATCTTCGCCTGCCGCCCGTTATCCATGTGGCGGGCACAAATGGCAAGGGCTCGTTGCTTGCCTATCTCCGGGCGATGCTGGAGGCGGCCGGCTACCGCGTGCATGTCTACACTTCCCCCCATCTCGTCCGCTTTGCCGAGCGGATCCGCCTCGCCGGTAACATTATTGCGGAGGAGGAGCTCAGCCGGTTCTTGGCCGAGTGTGAAACGGCCAATGGCGACACGCCCATCACCTATTTCGAAATCACCACCATCGCCGCCTTCAAGGCCTTCGCCGAGACAAAGGGCGATATCCTGCTGCTGGAAACCGGGCTTGGCGGACGCTTTGATGCCACCAATGTGGTGGCACGCCCCGCCCTCACGGCCATCACGCCCATTTCCCAGGATCATGCGGATTTTCTCGGCACCGATCTTGCCGGTATCGCCGGGGAAAAAGCCGGTATCATAAAGAAAAATGTACCGGTCGTGATTGGTCCGCAAGTCTCTATTGCCCGTGAGGTACTGGAAAAAACGGCAGGAACGCTGGCCTCCCCCACATATATATATGGCCGGGACTGGTTCGCGGACCCCATGGAGGAGGGCTGGCGCTACCGCAATGAGGGCGGCGTTCGGACCTTTCCCCTGCCCGCCCTTAACGGGCGTCACCAGATTGCCAATGCCGGGACGGCCATCGCCTGCCTCGATCGGTTAAAAGGGTTTACCGTCTCTGATGCTGCCATTGCCGAAGGGCTTCGACGGGTCGAGTGGCCGGGCCGGATGCAACGCCTGACGCGCGGGCCCCTGATGAACAGCCTGCCCGATCATGTGGAAGTCTGGCTCGATGGCGGCCATAATCCCGCCGCCGCAGCGGAAATCGCCGCCAGCTTCGATGAGTGGAACCAAAAAGACAGAAAGCCCACCTTTATGGTGGCCGGGATGCTGAAAACGAAGGATCAGACATCCTTTTTCAGAAATCTTTCCCCCGTGATCGCGCGGGGATGCTGCATCGCCATTCCCGGCGAAGCGAACGCCACCTCGGCAGAGGAGCTGGCCACGCTTGCCCGCACGGGCGGGATCGACGCGGCGGCAATGCCTTCCCTCATGGCGGCGATGACGGCGCTGCAAGATGATCTGAGGCGCGCGCCCTGCCGCCTGCTGATCACCGGCAGCCTTTATCTCGCCGGGCAGGTCTTGCGGGAAAACGGTTAGCCCGCCCCGTCCGGGGCAAGGCGATATCCGCCAGGCTCCGTAATCAGGATCGTCGCCGCAGAGGGTTCCTTCTCAATCTTCTGGCGCAGGCGATAGATATGGGTTTCCAGCGTATGGGTCGTGACCCCGGCGTTATAGCCCCACACCTCATTCAGCAGGATATCCCGCGTCACCACCTTGTTTCCGGCGCGATAGAGATATTTAAGGATGGAGGTTTCCTTCTCCGTCAGCCGCACTTTCTGGTTTGTCTCCTTGTGCAGCATCAGCTTGGACGCCGGGCGGAAGCTATAGGGCCCGATGGTGAAAACGGCGTCCTCGCTCTGCTCATGCTGGCGGAGGTGGGATCGCAATCGCGCCAGCAGAACGCCAATACGGAACGGCTTGGCCACATAATCATTGGCGCCCGCCTCAAGGCCGAGAATCTGGTCAGCATCGCTGTCCTGCGCCGTCAGCATGATGACCGGCGTCCGGTTACCGCCCTTGCGGATCAGCTTGCAGGCTTCCCGCCCGTCCATATCCGGCAGGCCCACATCCAGCAGGATCAGGTCAAAATGGGCGTCCTTGATGCTGGCCATCGCCTCGGCCGCCGTGCCCGCCTGGCTGATGTCAAATTCCTGATGCAGATCCAGCTGCTCTGCCAGCGTCTCCCGCAGGGCGGCATCATCATCCACCAGAAGTATTTTCTTGGCCCCCGTCATCGGCTTCCTTCCCGTTATGAACTTACAGGGCTTTTCACCCGTTCTGTTAAAAAATTGGTAGCATGACGGGATATTCAAGGGCAATAACGCCTTGGAACAATGCTTTTTCACAGTTACGTGATGGGAAATTCATAAATCCCGCAGCATAGCCCCTGTCACAACAAGCCGGAAAATCCGGCCTGCAACAGATATTGTTATAACTTAACATTTGCGGCGAGCGGCTCCGTCCTGCTAATACTCTCTCACCAACTCACCAATTCTTCCATTGGCACCGGGTTCAGGCACAATGACCAGGAATAAAAACGACGAAACAGATCTTGGACGGCTGCGCGCGGTTGACCGCGCGCTTGCGGATTTACGCCGGGGCTTGAGCCTCATTGTCCGGGGAGACAAGGAGGCCGCGCTCATTCTCGCGACTGAAATGGCCTATGATCCCGAGCTGTCCGCCCTTGGCGCCCGCAGCGGGGAGACCCCCGTCCTCGTGCTGACGGCCCATCGCGCCAATGTGCTGCATATCCTGCCGACCGGCGATGACGCTGTGTCTATCCGCATAGATGACTGGATGGATGCGCCGATGATGCGCGGGCTTGCCGATGCGGTCTATGATCTGGACCAGCCGCTGCGCGGCCCTTTTACGCGGCTCAAGGGTCCCCTGCCGCCCAGTTATTCCGCCGCCGTCAAGCTCGCCAAGCTTTCGCGCCTGCTGCCGTCCGTCCTGGCGGCCCCGCTCGATCTGCAACAGGTGGCGGGACTGGCCGAAGATCATGGTCTGATCGTTATTGATATCGAGGATATCCTGTCCTTTGAGGAAACGGCGGCCCTTCGGCTTAAAAAAGTCGCCTCGGCCAAAGTCCCGCTTCAGGCCTCCGAGAATACAACCTTTCATGCCTTCCGCCCGCAGGATGGCGGGATCGAGCATCTGGCGATTGTTGTTGGCGACCCTGATCGCCGCTCGCCTGTGCTTGCCCGCCTGCATTCGGAATGTTTCACCGGCGATCTTCTCGGCTCCCTCAAATGCGACTGCGGGGAGCAGCTTCGCGGCGCGCTTAAAGCGCTCGGGGATGAAGGCGGCGGCGTTCTCCTCTATCTGGCGCAGGAAGGCCGCGGCATCGGGCTGATCAACAAGCTGCGCGCCTACAAGCTGCAGGAACAGGGATTTGATACCATTGACGCCAATGAACGGCTCGGCTTTGATGCGGATGAACGGATTTTTCACCCGGCGGCGGAGATGCTGAAACAACTTGGCATCACCAAGATCCGCCTCATGACCAACAATCCGGAAAAGGTCGAGGGGCTGGAACGGCAGGGCATCGAGGTGACGGAGCGCGTCGCGCATAAATTCCCGTCCAACACCCATAACGAGCTGTATCTGCTTACCAAGAAAAAGCGAAGTGGGCATTATTTGTAAGGCGACGCGCGCGGGACGGCAGTTTTTGCCGCCCCTTCTCTCTATCGGTTCTGCCCGTCCCGGAAAATCGGCAATCTGGCTGGCATCCTCCTTGCATAGACAGGCGGGAGGAGAGTGATATGTATACAGATGCCATAACCCATGACCCCTATGCCTATCTCGGCCGTGCGCTGATGGGCGATTCCTTTGCGCGCTATGTGCCGGAAGAATCCGGGGCCGCGAAGGGGGAGACGGTGGCCGGTAAAGACGGCTTTGGCGAAGATGGGTTCGGATTTGCCGACTTCCTCGATATCATTAATCCGCTGCAACATATTCCCGGTCTTTCAACCCTGTACCGGGAACTCACCGGGGATGAGATCAGCCCCGGATCGCGCATGATCGGCGGCACTCTTTACGGCGGCGCGATCGGCTTTGCCGCCTCGCTTGTCAACTCCGCCATTGAAGAGGCCACCGGCCTCGATGTCGGGGAACATGTTGTCGCCTTCTTTTCCGGAGAGGACGAAACCGCGCCGGAGGGCGAAAGCGACGTGTTGATCGCCGATACGCCTGCGACAAATGCCCCTGTTGAGAATACGGTCGTCGCCCTGCCTGCCGACATGACCGGAAACTCCCTTGCCGGTGGCGCCGTGACGCCTGCCCTGATGTCGACAGCGGATGGGACCACCCCTTCCCTGATTGCCCCTTTTGCCCCTCCCGCATCTCTGAAAGCGCCCGAAAGGGCGATGCCCCCGGCGACCGCAGGCCTTGCAGCAACGGAAGCCGCCGCCCATGATATGCCAGGCGGGCTTGAATGGCGGGGGCAGAAGCCGCTTATCCTGCAACAGGTTGAACAGGCCAAAACGCCGGAATTGACGGAAGAGCAGCTTCATGCGGTCTTCCAGAGTTTCCGCGCCCAGCCGCCCGCCGCGCCCGGTAGTCCGGCAATCAGCGCCGAAGCCGCGAGCGCCGCCTATCAGCAGCGCAGCAACGCCATGAACCGCGTGGTTCCGGCGGAGTTCATCGCCGACACGGATGCAGGCGGTGTTTCGCCATAATCGCCCGCATGGATGACTTTTCATCATCTTGCGGATAGACTGCGCCCATGGATATGCATGTAACCGCCACTGACGGCACGCGCGGCAGGCTCCGCTTTGGCGAGCTTGCCTTTGACTGCGCCCTTGGCAAATCCGGCATCACCCTGCAAAAGCGGGAGGGCGACGGCGCCACCCCGGCCGGTCGCTTTCCGCTGCGTGGGCTGCATTTCCGGGCGGACAAGATGTCTCCGCCCGCAACCTCCCTGGTCTCCCGCCCTATTGAGCCGGAGGATGGCTGGTGCGATGATCCGGGGAGCGAGGCCTATAACCGTCCTGTCCGCCTGCCGTTTGCGGCGCGTCATGAAACCCTGTGGCGGGGAGATGATCTCTATGACCTTGTTGTCGTGCTCGGCCATAATGACGATCCGCCCGTGAAAGGCGCGGGAAGCTGCATTTTCATGCATGTGGCGCGCCCTGATTATGGCCCGACGGAAGGCTGCGTTGCCCTTAAAAAGGCGGATCTTCTCGCCCTCCTGGCCGCGCTTGAGGCAGACAGCGCCCTGCATATCCATGCCGGATAAGCGCGCCATGCCCCCGCCGGGCAGTGCCCTTGCCAAATATTCCTTCTTCCGCGGCGGCGACGCATCCGACGAAGCCTGTTCTGACAGCCGCCGGGGTCAGCCCTCCCGCAGGCCGAACAGCGCCGTTCCGACACGCACGGATGTGGCCCCGAACTGCACCGCCGTTTCGAAATCGGCGCTCATCCCCATGCTGAGGCGGGAAAGGCCATTGCGCTCCGCGATCCGCGCCAGCAGGGCGAAATGTGGTGCGGGCTGTTCCTCCACCGGCGGGATGCACATCAACCCCACGACATTCAGGCCAAATTCTTCCCGGCACTGCCGGATAAAGGCATCCGCTTCTTCGGGGAAAATACCGGCTTTCTGCGGCTCCTTTCCCGTATTGATCTGAATATAGACCGGCAGAATGCGCCCCGCCGCCTGCATTTCCGTGGCCAGAGCGCGGGCAATTTTCACTCGGTCGACCGTCTCGATCACGTCGAACAGAGCAACGGCCTCTTTCGCCTTGTTGCTTTGCAGGGGGCCGATCAGATGCAGCTCGATCCCTTGATATCGTTCGCGAAAGGCGGGCCATTTGCCCGCGGCCTCCTGCACCCGGTTTTCGCCGAACAGCCGGTGACCGTTTTCCAGCGCCGCCGCCACCAGCTCATCCGGCTGGCGCTTGCTGACCGCGATCAGATCAATTCCCGGCGCGCCTCGCCCCCATTTAGCCGCCGCTTTTGCAATGCGGGCGTTGATTTCTGAAAAATTGGCGGCGATTTCTTTTCTGATGCTGGTGGCGTCGGCGGCCATGTGACGGACCTTTCGCTAATGTGAAAACTCTGCAGTATCCTGCATTAAAAGAGGCAGATTGCGTAAAATCGTCCCGCTTACGACTATTTTTCTGCAAAAAGCCTATTTATAGCCGGGCGGCAGATATTTGAATTTTCCCATCATATCCCGATGCGCCGCGACAATGGCGTCAATCTGCGCCTTGTTCAGAACGGTTTTCCACTGTCCGGCCTTGCCGACCCGGAAGAATTTTTCCGCCTTGTCTGACTGTTCGACGAAGCCTTTTTCCTGTTCCTGCTTTTGCGATTCCTTGAAGGAGGAAAATTTGATCGCCCGCCGCAGCCGGTCCTTCGGCGGCTTTAATCCGAGAAATTTCGCGAGGCCGCCAAACGCCGCCTCCGGCTTGAACAGCATATCCTCATACCGCATGACATGCCGCCGCGATTTTTCCATGGTCAGCCAGGAGGTGACATGGGTCGTCCAACAGCCGAGATAATCCGCCAGCTTGCGATCCGTCTCGGCGCTGAACGCCTCGGGGTTGGTGATCATCTCGACGCCCTGATCAATGTCCGTGCCATAATGATCGGACAGCGAAATCACCACGTCGAGCGGATTGCGCAGAATATAGACCGCGCCCGCCGTATATTCCGGCGTGATCAGCGGCACATCATGAATTTTGCCGAACATATTGTGGGTTTTGACGAAAACGGAATCGGTTCGCGACAGGGCATAAGCCCGATGCACCTTCGGGATCAGGGCGGCGATTTCTTCGGGGCTGAAACTGGCGAAAGGCTTGCCCGTCACCTGCTCATACCAGCCCTTGTTGCCATCCCCGATGGTGAATTTTGAGAGTTCGTTAAGGTCCGCCGGCCGGTCAGCATTGAGCAGCAGGTTATGCAAAAAGGTGCGAACCCAGGTATTCCCCGATTTCGGATAGGATGCCAGCCAGATTATTCCGCCCATAGTATTGCCGTTTCCCTGATGATCGTTTCTATGGAGAAAATAGTCAGCCAGATGAGTGCAAACAATAAAAAAGAAGGGCAGGAAAACCTGCCCTCCTCTATCTCTAGCGACCTTCAGATTAGAAGGAGAGAGCTGTACCAACGAAGAACGTATTCGTCTCGCCAGCCATACGAGTTGACGAGCTTGCAGTCAGGTTGTTGTCGTCCATCTGCACACCACCGAAGGCCGTGATTCCGGGGCCGAGTGTGTACTGACCACCGATGATCCAGGTATCCTGATCATCAAGAGTGCCCGTACCAACAGTCTGAAGCTGATCGAAAGTCGTCTTGGCGTACTGAACACCAACTGCCCATGGACCCATGCCGTATTTCAGACCTGCGGACCATACCTTGCTGTCATTATCAGAAATACCGGCTATGTCCTTTACCTGTTTATAACCACCACCGATTGTGAAGCCTGCAACGCCAATAGAAGTACCAAAAGAGTATTCGCTCATATCTTCAGCAGCACCAAAAACTTTCCCCTCCTGATAACCTGCGGAGAACGCTACGTCAACAGCACCAAATTTGTTGACATAGTTGGCCGCAGCTGACCAACTGCGATCAAGACCGGCTTTGGGGTTCGGGGCCGAATACTGGCTATTTCCAAGGGAACCCGTTTCAGAGGTTCCATCGGGAACATAAGAACCACCCAACTGGAAGCCGGCGAAACGCGGTGTGAAATAGGTAATCTTGTCCACGTCCTGGAATCCGAACAGGTTCGGACGGGTGGTGTTCACCTGACCCGTCGGCCAAATGTTGGGCGAATCAGCGGAGTACATCGGAACCGGTGACGGACTGTCGTAATGCATCAGGTATGCAGCACTGTCTTCTGAACCGATCAGAACGCGACCGAAGGAACCATCAACATAGATGTAGGTTTCGTCAAGCTGGTCGGCTTTTGTATAGGCTTCGAGCTGGATGTTGACGCCGAATTTGATACCGTTATCGAGCGTCGTTTCGCCGGTGAAGAAAACTTCGCCTTCCTGCGTTACCCGGTCAGATGCGCGGTTCGGCGTACCGGCCGGCTCATCCGAATCCTGATAGAAATAGGTGGAATGCATGTAGCCGCCAAGGCCGAGCTTGATTTTTTCAGCGGCGGAAGCCGGTGCTGCAGCCAGCGCACCAACGGCTACAAGCGCTGTTGTACCCAAGATTGCTTTTTTCATTTTGTCTCCCCTCTGCTCTATTAAAGCCAGAGAACTAGATTAAAAATACAGACGCAAGACCTGACGGCCCTGTTAGTCAATAGGGAGTAAAGTCGGTTAATGCCTCTCCGGTCAAGCGCAAGACGTTGGCTATTTGGCCAAAATTGCCGGACTGTGCCAAAAAAGCCACAAACTGATCAGGCTCTGTTTCCGGGTGCCGGGGCGGCATTGATCAAATTGCGCCGGATTCCTTAATTTTCTGCTGTTGTCCGGACAGGAAAGCTGGCATAAACTCAGCCACCTTTATTTCGCCCGAATTGACACGTCCAATGGCCAAAAGACATAAGGATTTCTAGGATTATGACACGACATCGGATATTCGTTTCTGCAGGGGCCTGCTTTCTGGCGCTGTTGCTCACCGCTTGCGAATCTGATCTGGGCGCCGATTCCACTTTTCCGACATCACGGCGCGGGCAGGTGTATCAGACAGGCAATGCGCCGACGGACACGATCTTCGGCAGCGGCGGCATTTTGGGCGGCGATGACAAGTCCCTTCAGGATGGCGTTGGCGGCGGCGGTGGGCTCGGTGTTAACGCCTATCTATGGCGCGCCTCCCTCGATACGCTGTCCTTCATGCCCCTCTCTTCGGCGGATCCGTTCGGCGGCGTCATCATTACAGACTGGTATACCTCCCCTGATTCGCCGAGCGAGCGCTTCAAGGTGACCGTCTATATTCTCGACCGGCGCCTGCGCGCCGACGGCCTGCGCGTCACCGCCTTCAAGCAGAATCTCGACGTGTCAAACCAGTGGGTGCCCGTTACCCTGTCACCCACCGTCACAACGGATATCGAAAACGCTATCCTTGCCAAGGCGCGGGATCTCCGCATCGCCCGGGAAGGCGAATAACTCTTTAATAACAAGGTCGCCTCCCTTTTCGTGCCCTTGCCTGCGGCAGGGTGATGTGAGGCGGCCTCATATTTTATCATCGACTGATCAGGATTGAACGGGAAGCAGCTATGTCCCGCTATAATGCAAAAGAAGTAGAAGCCAAATGGCAGGCCATCTGGGCCGACAAGCGCAGTTTCGAGGTTGAGGCCGACCCCTCACGCCCCAAATATTACGTGCTGGAGATGTTTCCCTATCCGTCGGGGCGCATCCATATCGGCCATGTCCGCAACTACACCATGGGCGATGTGGTTGCGCGCTATAAAAAGGCGCAGGGCTTCAACGTACTGCATCCCATGGGCTGGGATGCTTTCGGCCTGCCCGCCGAGAACGCCGCCCGCGACAAGGGCGTCCATCCCGCCGACTGGACTTATGCCAATATCGACAATATGCGGGCCGAACTGAAGGGCATGGGCCTCTCGCTGGACTGGAGCAAGGAAATCGCCACTTGCCACCCCGGCTATTACGGGCATCAGCAGAAGCTGTTCCTCGATTTCTTCAAGAAAGGCCTTGTCTATCGCAAGGAAAGCTGGGTCAACTGGGATCCGATCGATATGACCGTGCTCGCCAATGAACAGGTGATCGACGGCAAGGGCTGGCGCTCCGGCGCCGTGGTCGAAAAACGCAAGCTCGATCAATGGATGTTCCGCATTTCCGATTACAGCGAGGAACTGCTGAAATCCCTGGAAACGCTCGACCGTTGGCCCGACCGCGTCCGGCTGATGCAGCAGAACTGGATCGGCCGCAGTCAGGGCGCGCGCATTGCCTTTGAGATCATTGACGAACAGGACCCGCTCGATATCTATACCACGCGGCCCGATACGTTGTTCGGCGCGAGCTTTATGGCCATCTCCGCCGATCATCCGCTGACCCAACAGCTAGCGAAGGATGATGCGAAGGTCGCAGCCTTCGTCGCCGAATGCCATCAGATGGGCACCAGCGAGGAAGCCATCGAAAAGGCGGAGAAAAAAGGCGTCGATACGGGCCTCAAAGTCGCCCACCCCTTTATTCCCGGCAAGACCCTGCCGGTCTATGTCGCCAATTTCGTGCTGATGGACTATGGCACGGGCGCCATCTTCGGCTGTCCCGCCCATGACCAGCGCGACCTGGATTTCGCGCGGAAATACGGCCTTGAAGTCACGCCGGTTGTCTCGCCGGACGGAGAAACCGCGCCGGAAATCCTTGATACCGCCTATACCGGCCCCGGAAAGATCATCAACTCCGATTTCCTGAACGGCCTGGAGGTGGAGGCCGCGAAGTCCGAGATTATCCGCCGGCTGGAGGAAATGGGCAAGGGCACGGAAAAGATCAACTACCGCCTGCGCGACTGGGGCCTGTCGCGGCAGCGCTACTGGGGCTGTCCGATTCCGATGATCCATTGCGCAAAATGCGGCACGGTGGCGGAGAGGGAAGAAAACCTCCCCGTCAAGCTCCCCGATGACGTGACCTTTGATAAACCTGGCAACCCGCTCGATCATCATCCGACATGGAAACATGTCAAATGCCCCGAATGCGGCGGTGATGCGACGCGCGAGACCGACACGATGGATACCTTCGTCGACAGTTCCTGGTATTTCGCGCGCTTCTGCTCCCCCCGCGCCGATCTGCCGGTGGAGCGGGACAAGGTGGATTACTGGCTGCCTGTCGATCAGTATATCGGCGGCATTGAGCATGCGATCCTGCATCTGCTCTATTCCCGCTTCTATTCCCGCGCCATGATGCAGACCGGCTGGTCGCATGTGGCGGAACCCTTCGCCGGGCTGTTCACGCAAGGAATGGTCACCCATGAGACCTATAAATCGGCCAGCGGCGACTGGCTGCTGCCGGATGAGGTTGGCCAGAATGACGCAGGCAAGCTGGTGGAGCTCGCAACCGGCAAGCCCGTCACCGTCGGCGGGGTCGAAAAAATGTCGAAATCGAAGAAGAACGTCGTTGATCCCGGCGCGATTATCGAAAAATTCGGCGCCGACGCCGCGCGCTGGTATGTCCTGTCCGACAGCCCGCCGGACCGCGACATGGAATGGACCGATGCGGGCGCCACCGGCGCCTGGCGGTTCAAGCAACGGCTTTACCGCTATATCACTGAAAATGTCGACGCCATCGCCCCCATTGGCACAGCGGAACCCGGCGAATTTTCCGATGCGGCGAAGAAGCTGCGCAAGATCGCCCATAAAACGGTGTTGCAGGTTACAGAAAATATTGAAAACCTGCATTTCAATAACGCCATCGCCCGCATCTATGAGTTCATGAACGCCCTGGGCGAAGTGAAGTTCAGCGACGCGGCGGATATCAAATGGGCGCTGCGTGAAAGCATGGAAATGATCGTCAAGCTGGTCGGCCCGATGATGCCGCATCTGGCGGAAGAGCTGTGGCAAATGCTGGGCCATGACACCATATTGGTGGAAACCCGCTGGCCCGAAGCCGACCCCTCCCTCATTGTGGAAGACAGGGTCACCCTCGCCGTTCAGGTCAAAGGCAAGCTGCGCGGCACCATAGAGGTGGCGGTTGACGAGACGAAAGAAAAGATCGAAGAAATTGCACTGGCGCAGAAAACGGTCCAGAATGCGATTGGCGATGCCGCCATTCGCAAAATCATCATCGTGCCAAACCGGATCGTCAATGTCGTTATTTAGGGTCAGCCTTGTTTTTCTTATCTTAAGCCTGCTGTCGGCCTGCGGGTTCCAGCCGCTGTATGGCAGCGCCACGCGCAATGCCAATGTGCAGGAAAAGCTGGCGCTCACCTATATCGAACCGATCCGCGGCCGCACCGGCCAGACCTTGCGCAACGAGCTGCTGGATCTCGCCAATCCGTATGGCACTCCCGCAAAGCCGTCCTATCGTCTGAGTATCCGGATCGAGGAAATGTCCGAAGGTCTCGCCATTCAGAGCGATGACACCACGACCCGTTATAATATGCGGCTCAACAGTCATTTCGACCTTGTTGATCTCAAGACGAAACAGGTCATCTATTCCGGATCAACGCAGAATCTGGCCGCCTATAACGTGGTGGAATCGGAGTTTGCCAATCTGTCCGCTGGCAACAACGCCCGGCGGCGCGCCGCGCTGGTGGCGGCTGAGCAGATAAACCAGCAGCTGTCGGTTTTCTTCTCGGGGCGCTGATCCGGTGGAGATGAGCAGCAGCCGATTCCCCGCCTATCTCAAAGCCCGCGACGCGACACATCGGGTTTTCCTGTTTTTCGGGCCCGATGAAGGGCTGGTGCGCGAACTCGCGCGCGCCCTTTGCCTCTCCGTCCTGGACAGTCTGGATGACCCTTTCCGCTATAGCGAGCTGGAGGCCGCCGATATCGCGGCCGATCCGGCCCGGATGATGGATGAAGCCACCGCCCTTTCCATGATGGGGGGCGAGCGGGTGGTGCGTCTGCGCGGCGCGAACGCCAACTCAAAAAGCTATATCGAACCGCTGCTGGAAATCCCCCTGCCCGACAGCCTCATCGTGATCGAAGCGGGCGATATCCGTAAAGACAGCGCCCTCGTCAAAGCGGTCAGCAAGGCGGAACAGGGGGTTGTCATTCCCTGCCAGCATGACCGGGGTCAGGATATCCTCGCGCTGATCAACGAGGTGCTGGGCGAGGCCGGGCTTGCCCCTGCGCGGGAGATTATCGACTATCTGCGTGAAAATCTCGGCAGTGACCGGGCGGTTTCCCGCCAGGAGCTGGATAAGCTCGTTCTGTATATGCACGGGCGCAGCGAACCTCTCACACTCGAGGATGTGCGGGCGAATATCGGCGATTCTTCGGCCCAGAGTATTTTCGACATTGTTGATGCCACGCTGCTCGGCGATCTCAAGGGGCTGGAGAGGCAGATGAACAAGGCCTTTTCCGCCGGGGAAAGCCCCATCGGCCTCTTGCGCATTCTGCAGGGGCAACTCAAACAGCTGCACAAGGCGGCGGCGTTGCGCGATGCGGGGCTGCGCACCGAAGACGCCATCCGCAAGGCCGGGATTCCCTTTTTCAACCAGAAAAAGGCGGCGGCGCAGATCGGCGGCCGGGCCAGCGCTCATATGGCGATTTGTCTCGATATTCTTCTCGATGCGGAAATTAAATGCAAATCAACGGGTTATCCGGAAGAAGCGATTTGCCGCCGGGCCCTGATGCGCATTTCCATGGCGAACCGGAGACGATAAATGCCGCGGCCCAAACTTGTCATCTTCGATTGCGACGGCGTTCTTGTGGATACGGAGCCGGTTTCCTGCGCCGCATTGGCCGCCAATCTGCGCGGTTATGGCCTTGATCTCACGACGGAGGACTGCCTCCGTCTCTTTACGGGCTGGAGCATGCTCAATATCCGCCCGGCCGTCGAGAAAATGGGCGCCGTCCTGCCGGACAACTGGATCGACGAGGTATATAGCGAGGAATTTGCGGCTTTAAAACAGGGCGTTGAGGCCATTCCCGGCATTCCGGAAGTGCTTGACCGGCTGGAGGCGGCAGGTATTCCCTTTTGCGTCGCCTCCAACGGGAGTGAGGCGAAAATGCAGATCACCCTCGGCCTTCCTGGCCTGTATCCCCGCTTTGACGGAGCGATTTTCTCGGCCCATAGCCTCAGGGTGTCCAAACCCGATCCGGCGCTGTTTCAGGCCGCGCTCGCCGCCTTTTCCATTCCGGCCCATCAGGCCATCGTGGTGGAGGATAGCCCCCTTGGCGCCACCGGCGCGGCGCGGGCGGGCATCCCCTGCCTCGGCTATGCGCCGCATGGCGACGGCGCAACACTCGCCGCCGCGGGCGCAACGATTTTCAAGGATATGAGCGCGCTGCCGGCCCTTCTCGGGATTTAATCCGGAAATTTCGCGGCGAAATCCTCTGTCTCTATCCGGGCGATATTGGCCATAGAACGCAACAGGTGACACTGGTAAAAAAGCTTGCCTCTTTCGATCACTGGACGGAAGAATGGGCGGAGACGCTGGATCGGCCGTCCTCAGCGGCGGAACACTGAAACTTTCAATCGGAAAGGCGCAGCATGGCGCAGTCAGACGAAATCACCTCTCTCGCGGCGCTGGAGGCGCTGTATGGCCCGGTCAATCCCAATTCCATCGCCAAGGAAACGGCGGCGCTGACGCCGGAATACCGCCGCTGGCTGGAAAAGGCCTCGTTTTTCACCCTTGCGACCAGCGGGCCGGGCGGGCTTGACTGTTCCCCGCGCGGCGATGCGGCGGGGCAGCTTCTCCGCATCCTCGATGACCGGCATATCGCCTTTCCCGACCGGCGCGGCAATAACCGCATCGATTCCTTGCGCAATATTGTTACCGATCCGCGTGTTGCACTGCTGTTTCTCATCCCCGGGATCGAGGAAACATTGCGCGTCAATGGCCGCGCCCGCCTGACCACCGATCCGGATCTTCTGGAGAGTTTCACCGTTGGCGACAAGGCGCCGGTGACCGTGCTGATAATCGGGATTGAGGCCGTTTACTTCCAATGCGCGCGGGCGATCAAGCGCGCGAAACTGTGGGATGCGGCGGCGCAGCTAGCAAAGGGGGATGTCCCGACGGCCGGGCAGATGACGAAAGGCGCCCTGCCCGGGTTTGATGCGGATGCGTATGATGCCGGGCTCCCCGCCCGCCAGCAATCCACCCTCTGGTGAGGATCGACAGGTTGAGTGGCGGACGGGGCCACCAGCGGGCGGCTCAGGCGGCGGTCCTGGACCCGGCTACTGCCGCAAAGCCCTGATCGGTAAGGGAAAAGCTGCCCTTGATCAGGCCCGTCTGGGTGGAGAATCTGGCGCCGAACTTGCGGGCGAGACGGCGCATCGGCGTATTATGCGGGACGAAATTCACCTCCAGCATCGTCAGCCCGTGATCGCGCGCGAGACGAAAGGCGAGCGTCATCAGCGCCGTGCCCATGCCCATATCCCGCCAGTCGTCTTCGACGCTGATGGCGATTTCCGCCGCCTTTTCCGGCAATTCGCCGCCAAAGCGCAGCTCGATCACCCCGCGCAGCACATCGCCGACAAACGCGCCGCAGATAATCGGCAGCGGCTGGTTTTCATTGGCGCAATAGCGGCTGACCGTATAGTCGGATGTCGGATATCCGAAGCGCAGGATGCGGCTTTCCGGGCTGAGCCGGAATATATGATCCTGCAACAGGCCATGTTCGGCCGGGCGCAATTCGCGATAAAAAGGCGCGAGAGGGCCCGGACGTACAGGCAAGCCCGTTATCGCCGGTTGGCTATTCATAGAACATGCCCGTTTTCTGCATGCGGGCGGCCTTTGTTTCCATGCTGGAAGCAATCCGCCTGCCAATAGCCGCGAATCCTTTTCCAACAGTGGTAAATCCATTGCGAACCAATGCGTTAAAGCATCCCAGCAGCCTGTGCGCTTCTTCACTGCGCAGCCGCCGGCCCTCCCGGATGTGTCGCGCAAGGTCCGCAATCGTAATCTCGTCAGCAGGACGATCCTGATAGATATTCGTCATAATATGCTCCTTTTACTCTTGCGAATGACCTTGATCGCAGCCATAGTTATGCTGCATTGCACAATCAATGTATGTCGCAGCGCAGCATTTGATAAGCCCCTGTTTTGTCATAGCTGCTTTGCCTCAGAGGAATAGATGGAGGTCTCGATGGATCTCGCCAGCCAGATGATTTTGTTCGCCAGCGTGGTGGATCACGGGAGTTTTTCCGCGACCGCCCGCAGCCTTGGCCTGACCCCTTCGGCGGTCAGCAAGCAGATCGGCCAGCTTGAAGACAAGCTCGGCGTGCGGCTGCTCAACCGGTCGTCACGGCAGGTGTCGATGACGGCGGAAGGCCGCTCCTTCTATGAGAGCTGCGCGGAAATTTCGGCGGAAGTCTCCCGCGCGGAGGCGCTCGCCCTGTCTTTCAGCGGCACGCCAAAGGGCAATCTGCATATGGCGGTAACCGTTGCCTTCGGCAAGGCACGGCTTTTGCCGATCTTGCCGCTGTTCACCGCGAAATATCCGGAGGTGACGATCACGCTGGAGCTGACGGACCGCGCCGTAAACCTCTCCGATTCCGATT
This sequence comes from Sneathiella sp., assembly GCF_002694385.1. Taxonomy (GTDB): domain Bacteria; phylum Pseudomonadota; class Alphaproteobacteria; order Sneathiellales; family Sneathiellaceae; genus Sneathiella. The sequence continues at coordinate 471,127 of NZ_NZMB01000012.1, read as the reverse complement.
TTGATCTCGCCATCCGCTTTCCCGAGCAGATCACCGACAGCTCCGCCATCGCCTGCAAACTCGGCAGCAGCCGGCGCATTCTCTGCGCCTCTCCCGCCTATATCGCCGCCCATGGCGCGCCGGAGACGCCGGAGGCGCTGACGGATCACAACTGCCTCTCCGTCTCGACGGTGTCGCATTGGAATGACTGGCATTTTCGCGATGGCCCGCACAAATGGACCATTCATGCAGACGGGAATTTCGCCGCCAACAGCGCCGATGCCGTGTATCATGCGGCTCTTGCCGGGCTCGGCATTGCGCAGCTCTCTTCCTATCTGGTGGAAAAAGACATCGCCGCAGGGCGTCTGATCCGCCTGCTGCCCGGATATGAGGAGGAACCGACGGATATCTTCGCCGTTTACTGCACCCGGCGCAATCTTTCCCCGAAAGTGCGGGTTTTTCTCGATTTTCTGCTGGAAAGCTTCCGCGCGGCGCCACACTGACCGGGTAAATTACCCTTATGGGTTGATCAGTCTTTCAGCGCCTCATCAAGGGCGTCCCTGATTTCATCGTCAGGGCTGTCATCGTCCGGTGCGTCCTCACGGCTCGCCTCCCTGTCGCCCCGCGGCAGGTTGGGATTCGGATAATAGCCGTTTTCATCCGGCTCATCATCGAGATATACGCCGTCATCCACGCTGCTGTAGCCCGGCTCAATAGGATCCTCCTCGCGGATCATATGCAGCGGCTCCCGCGTCAGGCGGCGGCACGCATCATCAAGCTGGTCCAGATTGGAATACAGAATGGTGATTTTTCCGTGGCCGTCCGAAAAATGATCAATATCCACCTCCATGCCGACGGCGTTGGACAGATCATATTCAAGGGCGCGGACATCGGCGGTTTTTGCCATTTCTTTCGCGAATTTGCGCGCCATCTTGCCGGGCGGGCCGGAACCGTCGGTGGTCAGCGGGTCTATCTTCTTGCGCTGCGCCAGCTTTTCCGCCGCCCGCACGCTCAGACCCTCGGCCACGATCTTTTTCGCCAGCGCCTCGGCATCGTCGTGATTGATCAGTGTCCGCGCCGCCCCGGCGGACAGCTTGCCATCGCGCACCAGCCGCTGCACCGACCCCGGCAGGGTCAGCAGCCGCATGACATTCGCCACATGCGCCCGGCTTTTCCCGACATGCAGCGCGAGGCTTTCCTGCGTATGGTCAAACTCCCCCATCAGCCGCTTGTAGGCTTCCGCCTCCTCGATGGGAGAGAGGTCTTCGCGCTGGATATTCTCGATCAGCGCGATTTCCATGCTTTCGGCGTCGGTCAGATCCTTGATGATGACCGGCACCTGGTGAAGCTGCGCAATCTGCGCCGCGCGCCAGCGCCGCTCGCCGGCGACAATTTCATATTCGCTGTCGGACGTGGGGTTCCGCCTGACAAGTATAGGTTGCAGAACGCCTTTCTCCGCGATAGAGGCTGCAAGATTCTCAAGCGCCTCCTGATCCCAGTCGAGGCGCGGCTGATAGCGGTTGGCGCGCAGTTGTTCGACCGGCACTTCCTTGGTCGAGCGGACCTTGTCCAGATCCGCATAGTCGCTGGCCATATCATCGCCGAGCAGCGCCGACAGCCCCCGCCCGAGTTTTTTCTTTGAAATATCGTCGCTCATAGGGTCAACCGCATTCAGGCCCGTCAGGCCGCATTGAGATGTCGTTCGCGCCGGATCACTTCACTGGCAAGGCGGATATAGGCCTGGCTTCCGGCGCAGCGATGATCATAGATCAGCACCGGCTTGCCGTGGCTCGGCGCCTCGGAGACCCGCACGTTGCGCGGAATAACGGTGCGATACACCTTGTCGCCGAGAAAATCGCGCACATCCTGCGCCACCTGAATGGACAGATTGTTGCGCCTGTCGAACATGGTCAGCACCACGCCCTGGATTTCCAGCCCCGGATTGAGGGTCGCGCGCACCCGTTCGATGGTCTTAATCAACATGCTGAGCCCTTCAAGGGCGAAAAACTCGCATTGCAGCGGAACAATCACCGCGTGAACGGCGACCATCGCGTTCAATGTCAGCAGATTGAGGGACGGCGGGCAATCGACCAGGATATAATCATAATCGCCGCGCACTTCGGACACCACATCATAAAGACGGTGGCTGCGCCGCGGCAGTTCAATGAGTTCCAGCTCCGCCCCTGACAGATCGGCGGTGGAGGGCACCAGATCAAGCTGCGGAATCTTGCTTTTGTGAATGGCGGCGCGGATCGGCGTCTCCCCCATCAGCACGCCATAGACATTTTTCTCCCGGTCATCACGCTCGATCCCAAGCCCGGTCGAGGCATTTCCCTGCGGGTCAATGTCGATAATCAGCACCCGCTGGCCAATGGCGGCCAGCGCCGTTGCCAGATTGATTGCCGTTGTGGTTTTGCCGACGCCGCCCTTCTGATTGGCAATTGCCAGGATACGCGCCGTTGCCGGAACCTTGAGACCTGCCTTGTCCAGTGTCATGATACTGCCTCTGTTGAAGGTGAGCGGCGGCGCAAATTAGTGATTTTCAGGATTGTGCCGTCTTCACTTGTTACACTACGGTGTTTTTCGACCTTCATAATCCAACATTTAGAAGCTTTGGTCAATTCCTCATCTACATCTTGCCCCTTTAAAAACAGAAACTCTGTGTCCGCATGGGCAAAAGGGGCCGCCAGTTCGAGCAGCTTTTCAAGCGGCGCGAGGGCGCGGGCGGAGATGACATCGGCGCGAAAGGGCGGAATTTCCTCAATCCGGCCGCGATGCACGGTGAGGTCGGCCAATGTTTCACGTGAAACATTTCCCATGAACAGGCATTTGCGATGATCGCTTTCAATGGCGTGAACGTCATAATTACCGCAGATCGCCACGACGAGCGCCGGGAATCCCGCGCCGCTGCCGAGATCGAGCCAACATCCCGCCCCGCGGCCCGCCAATACCAGGAGCTGATAACTGTCGAGCATATGCCGCCGCCACAGGTCCGGCAGCGTCGATTTTCCAACGAGATTGATGGCCTTCTGCCACTTTTCCAGCAGCCCGGCATAGGTCTCAAGCCGGTCCAATGTTTCACGTGAAACATTGCTGGCGGCCTGAAATCCCGCCGCGTCTAATCGGGAATCGCCCTCACCCATGCTGGCGATGGACGCCGCGCTTGACATAGGAGAGCAGCGCCGTCAGCGCCGCCGGGGTGACGCCGGAAATACGCGCGGCCTGGCCCAGCGTTGTCGGCCGCACCTCCGACAGTTTCAAACGGATTTCCGTGGACAGCCCCGCCACTTCTTCAAACCGGATGTTTTCCGGCAGGGTCAGCTCCTCATCTTTGCGGAAATCGCGGATATCCGCCTTCTGCCGCTCCAGATAGCCGCTATACAGCGCGTCGATGGCGAGCTGTTCGCGAATATCCGGGGCAATTTCCGCCACCTGCGGCCAGATACGGAGAATGTCCTCCCCGTCAATATCCGGATAGGCCAGCAGATCGAAGGCCGAGCGCCGCACCCCGTCCTGATTCACATTCAGCCCCTGCTGGCGCGCTTCATTGGGGGTCAGCTTAAGGCCGTCAAAAACCGCCCGCGCCCGCGCAAGTTCCGTGCTTTTGCGGTTAAAATGCGCGGCCCGCGCCGATCCGACACAACCAAGCGCGACCCCGAGCGGTGTCAGCCGCTGATCCGCATTATCGGCGCGCAGAATCAAGCGGTATTCAGCGCGGGAGGTAAACATGCGATAGGGCTCCGTCACCCCGCGCGTTACCAGATCGTCAATCATCACACCGATATAGGCGTCGGCCCGGTCGAGAACAATATCCGCCCCGCCACCGGCCGCCCGCGCGGCGTTCAGTCCGGCCATCAGCCCCTGCGCCTCCGCCTCTTCATATCCGGTCGTGCCGTTGATCTGCCCCGCCAGGAACAGATTTTTGAGCCGCCGGGTTTCCAGCGTCGGCTTTAATTCGCGCGGATCAACGAAATCATATTCAATGGCATAGCCGGGGCGAAACCATTCCACCTTTTCAAGGCCGGGAATGGTCCTGAGAAAGGCCATCTGCACCTCTTCGGGCAGAGAGGTGGAAATCCCGTTGGGATAAATGGTGTCATCATCCAGCCCTTCAGGCTCCAGAAAGATCTGATGGCCCGTTTTGTCGGCAAAGCGCACAACCTTATCCTCGATCGACGGGCAATAGCGCGGCCCCGTCCCCTCAATCTGCCCGGAATACATCGGCGCGCGGTGCAGATTATCGCGGATAACCCGATGCGTCGCCTCTGTCGTCGTCGTAATATGACAGGAGATCTGCGGCGTCGTGATTCTGTCCGTCATAAAGGAGAAGGGCACCGGCACCTCATCGCCCGGCTGCTCTTCCAGAAGGGACCAGTTGATGCTGTTCCGATCAAGACGCGCGGGCGTCCCGGTTTTCAGACGACCAAGAATAAAGCCTGCCTTTTCAAGAGTGGCGGACAGCCCCATGGAGGGCGCATCGCCGATCCGCCCCGCGGGAAACGTCTTCTCCCCCATATGGATCAGGCCGCGCAGGAAAGTGCCGGTGGTCAGAATGACTTTCGCGGCGGATATCTCGGTGCCGTCGGCGGTAATCACGCCTGTGACCGCGCCGTCCTGAACCATCAGATCCTCCACCGCTGCCGCGCGGAGGGTCAGGTTTTCCTGATCCATGAGGGCCGCCTGCATGGCCTCGCGATAGAGCTTGCGGTCCGACTGAGCGCGCGGACCCCGGACGGCGGGCCCCTTGCGCCGGTTCAAAAGGCGAAACTGAATGCCCGCCGCATCGGCCACCCGGCCCATAACGCCATCCAGCGCATCAATTTCCCGCACCAGATGTCCCTTCCCCAGCCCGCCAATGGCCGGATTGCAGGACATTTCGCCAATGGTCTCCAGCTTATGGGTGATCAGCAGGGTCTTCGCCCCGAGTCGCGCGGACGCCGCCGCCGCCTCGCAGCCTGCGTGCCCTCCCCCGATGACGATGACATCAAATTTGCTCATAAAAACTCCGCAATATCTGGCTCTAAATATAGAGACTCGGCTTTTTTGACAAGGGCAGAATCGACCCCAAGAAAATGTTTCACGTGAAACATCGACGGCGGCTGGGGTCAAAAATGTTTCACGTGAAACATTGAAACGCCCTCTTCATACTCCAAAATGTTTCACGTGAAACATTGCATAGGGGTTTCAGGCCAAAATCCTATTTGCCGATACAGAAATCCCCGAAAATCACATCGAGGATATCTTCCACATCCACACGCCCGGTGATCCGCCCGAGGGCCCGCACGGCGAGGCGCACATCCTCCGCCGCCAGTTCCGGCGCCGCGGCCCGCTCAAAACGGACAAGCGCCTCCGCGCATTCTTCGAGGGCCTGACGATGGCGCAGCCTTGTCAGGGCGGGCGCGCCGGAAAGATCGAGCCGCTCCGTCACATCGGCCTCCAGCGCCGCGAGGAATGTCTCAAGCCCCGCCCCGGAGGTAACGGAGAGGGGAAATATCCGCGCATCGCCCCCCTTCGCCGCCGTAAAGGCCGCAAGATCGGTCTTGTTGACCAGATGATAATCGCCGGCGCGAAATAAGGCGGCAAAATCGGCCGGGATGTCCGGGTTTTCCGCCGTGGTCATGAAAAGGCGGATATCCGCCCGCGCCGCCCGCGCCTCCGCCCGGCGGACCCCTTCGCGCTCAATCGCATCGCCCGAGGCGCGCAACCCCGCCGTATCGGCAAAGGTGACCGGATAGCCCGCGAGATCCATGGGCACCTCGATAATATCCCGCGTCGTGCCCGCCTGATCAGAGACAATGGCCGCATCGCGCCGCGCCAACGCATTGAGAAGGCTCGACTTTCCGACATTCGGCTGGCCCAGGATCACGATATCCAGCCCCTCGCGGATTTTCTCGCCGCGGTGCCCATCGGCGAGATGCGCCGTGATTTCCGCGCGAAGACCGGCAATTTTCGGGGCAATCGCCGCCGCCACCCCGTCCGGCAGATCCTCATCGGGAAAGTCGATATCCGCCTCCAGATGCGCAAGGGCGGCAATCAGCGCGGCGCGCCAGCCCTCATAAAGCCGCCCGAGCTCCCCCTGCATCTGGCGCAGCGCCTGCCGCGCCTGCGCCTCCGTCTCGGCATTGACAAGATCGCCGAGCCCTTCCGCCGCCGTCAGATCCATCTTGCCATGCTCAAACGCGCGGCGGGTAAACTCCCCCGGCGCCGCCGGTCGGAACCCGTCAAACGCCGCGAGCTCGGCAAACAGCGCCGTCAGGATGGCCGGGCCGCCATGCAGGTGAAATTCCACCACATCTTCGCCGGTAAAGCTGTCCGGCCCCGGAAATGCGATGACAAGTGATTGATCTATAATGGAATTGTCCGATGATCTATATAAGGCGCGAAGCGTCGCGCGGCGCGGCTCCGGCAACTCTTTCCGGCTGATTCTGGCCAGCGCATCCCGCGCATTCGGCCCCGACAGGCGGACAACGGCCACCCCGGCGCGGCCCCGGCCACTGGCCAGCGCAAAAATTGTCTCTGAGAATCCCATGCCAGCTCCCGAGGGCGACGCCGTTACTTTTCGGCCTTATCGGGGGTATTGAACTGCGACCAGAACATCTTCTGCATCTGCTCAAACCCCTGCATACCGGCCGGCAACCAGGTTTTCATCATGGATTCTGGGTCAAGATGGGCGATATTTTCCAGCATCTTCGCCTGCAGCTCCTTCATGACGGCTTCCTGCATGCGCTCCACTTCCGGCAGGCCGAGGAAGGTCCGCGCCTCCTGCGGCGTGCAATCAATATCGACAGTAATTTTCATGAACGGGTCACTCCTCATTGATCCGGCGGCGGCGGCTCTGCTACAACTGGATAATATAACGCCCCGAGAGGCAATGCCACCAGCAAAACAGGATGCCGCCATGAAAAACATGCTGGGCGCGGAAACGAGCCCCTATCTCCTTCAACATGCCGACAATCCCGTCCACTGGCAACCCTGGAGCGCGGAAACCCTCGCCCTTGCGAAAAGAGAGGGCAAGCCGATCCTGCTCAGCGTCGGTTACGCCGCCTGCCACTGGTGCCATGTGATGGCCCATGAAAGCTTTGAGAATGACGCGACGGCGACGCTGATGAACGAGATGTTCATCAATATCAAGGTGGACCGGGAGGAACGCCCCGATATCGACCAGATATACCAGAGTGCCCTCGCACTTCTGGGCGAACAGGGCGGCTGGCCGCTGACCATGTTCCTGAACTCAAACGGGGAGCCGTTCTGGGGCGGCACCTACTTCCCACCCACCACCGCCTATGGCCGCCCGAGCTTTCAGAATGTGCTGACCACGGTCGCGGAGATTTTCAAAAACGAGCCTGAAAAGGTGACGAAAAACCGCGACGCCCTCAAATCGGCGCTGAAAAAGCTCAATGAAAGCAATGACGGGGAGCGGCCGAAGCTGACGATCGAGGTGCTGGACCGCATCGCCGCCCGCTATGCGGAGGAAGCCGACCCGGTGCATGGCGGTCTCGGCTCCGCCCCGAAATTCCCGCAGGTTTATGTGCTGGAAAATATCTGGCGCAGCTATCTGCGGACGGGCAATACCGCGCTTTCCGAAGTGGTGATCAAGGCGCTGACCGCCATGTCGCAGGGCGGCATCTATGATCATCTGGGCGGCGGCTATGCCCGCTATTCCACCGATCAATACTGGCTCGCGCCGCATTTTGAAAAGATGCTCTATGACAATGCGCAGATCCTCGATCTGATGCTGACCGTGCATCACGAGACGAAATCGGAGCTGTTCGAGGCGCGCATCTATGAGACGGTCGGCTGGCTGCTGCGCGAGATGGTGACAGCGGAAGGCGGTTTCGCCGCCACGATCGACGCGGATTCCGAAGGCGTGGAAGGCAAGTTTTATGTCTGGTCGAAAGCGGAGATTGAGGAAATTCTCGGCGATGAGGCCGCGCAATTTTGCGAAATTCACGCCATCCTGCCCGAAGGAAACTGGGAAAATACCAACATTATCAATCGGTTGAAATATCCCGAATTGCTTGACGAGGCGACAGAGGAACGGCTGGCGCGAGGGCGCCAAAAGCTGTTTGAAGCGCGGGAAACCCGCATTCGGCCGGGGCTCGATGACAAGGTGCTGACCGACTGGAACGGCCTGATGATCGCCACCCTCGCCCGTGCCGGGCATTATTTTGACGAGGCGCACTGGATCGAGGCGGCGGAGAAGGCCTTCGTCGCCCTGACAACGCATTCCATGGAAGAGAACGGCCGCCTCTCGCACAGCTACCGCCTGGGCCGGGCAATGCATACGGGGTTGCTCGATGATTACGCCAATATGGCGCGCGCCGCCCTCACCCTCCATGAGGTGACCGGCAAGGGGTTTTACCTCGCCCGGGCGGAGGAATGGACGGAGATTCTGGGCCGTCATTTCGCAGATGACGCGGGCGGCTATTTCTACACCGCCGATGACGCGGAGGCGCTGATCATCCGCACCAAGAACGCCATGGACAACGCCGTCCCCTCCGGCAACGGGGTGATGCTGGAAGTGCTGGCGAAGCTGCATCTGCTGACCGGCGCGCGCGCACCGTTTGAGGCGGCCATGGCCTCGATCCGCTATTTTTCCGCGGAACTCGGGCGCAATTTCTTCCCGCTGGCGACGCTTCTCAATAATTTCGAGACGCTGATCAACGCCCGGCAGGTGATTATCATCGGCGAACGGAGCGAGGCGGAAGTCATTGATCTTGTGAATGTTCTGAAGGATTTCAGCCTGCCCGCGAAGGTTCTCAACATCCTCCCCGATACGGAAGCGCTGCCCTTCGATCATCCGGCAAAGGGCAAGGGCCGCCTGGACGGCAGACCGACCGCCTATCTCTGCACCGGGCCGAGTTGTTCGCTGCCCGTCAATGATGTGATCGCGTTCACCGCCCTTCTGAAGGAGACCACCGGCCATGCCACAGCTTAGCCTGCACAGCCCCGTCGGCGATCTCACCGTGACGGAGGAGGACGGGAAAATCATCTCCCTCGACTGGGGCTGGGTGCCCGCGGAATGGCAGAGCGCGACGCCGCTGCTGGAGGGCGCGCGGGATCAGCTCAACCGCTATTTCGACGGGGAAATCGGCGATTTTGACCTGCCGCTTGATCCGCCCGGCACGGAATTTCAGAAAAAAGTCTGGGCGGAGATGCGGAAAATTCCGGCGGGACGGACGAAAAGCTACGGGGAAATTGCGAAACTGCTGCAATCGGCCGCGCAACCCGTCGGCACGGCCTGCGGCGCCAACCCGATCCCGATCCTCATCCCCTGCCACCGCATTCTGGCGGCGGGCGGGAAAATCGGCGGCTATTCCGGCGATGGCGGGGTGGAAACGAAGATTGCCCTGCTGCGGCTTGAAAAAGCCTTGCCAGCGGCGCAGCAATCCTTTGATATATAAGACTGAACAGGGCGCAGGAAAAAGGAGAGGGAAATGGTAAAAGCAATTGTCCAGCAGGAACATGGCGGCCCGGAGGTCATGAAATGGCAAGAGGTCACCCTCGGTGCGCCCGGAGCGGGAGAGGCGCGCGTGCGCCATACGGCGGTCGGCCTCAATTTCATTGATGTCTATTTCCGCACCGGTCTCTACCCTGCCCCGCTGCCGCTGACCACCGGCATGGAGGCGGCCGGCGTGATCGAGGAGCTGGGCCCGGGCGTCAGCGGTTTCAATGTCGGCGATCGCGTCGCCTATGCGGGCCGCCCCATCGGCGCCTATTCGGAAGCGCGCATCATGCCGGTGGATAATCTGATCAAACTCCCGGACGGCATTGATGATCAGACCGGGGCGGCCATGATGCTGCAGGGCATGACGGCGGAATATCTGCTGCAACGGACGTTTCACGTGAAACAGGGCGATACGGTGCTGTTCCATGCGGCGGCGGGCGGCGTCGGGCTGTTCGTCTGCCAGTGGCTGCGCCATATCGGGGCGACCATGATCGGCACCGTTGGGTCGGAGGAAAAGGGCGAGCTTGCCAAATCCCTCGGCTGCAGCCATGTGATCAACTACCGGACGGAGGATTTCCAGAAGCGCGTCATGGAAATAACGGACGGCAAGGGCGTGCCCGTGGTGTATGACGCCATTGGCAAGGATACCTTTGAAAAATCCCTCGATTGTCTCTCCCCGCGTGGGCTGATGGTTTCTTTCGGCAATTCCTCCGGTCCGGTGACGAATTTCGATCTCGGGGTACTGGGCGCCAAGGGATCGCTCTATATCACCCGGCCGACGCTGATGACCTATAACGCGAAGCGCGCCGATCTTGAAAAATCCGCGGGCGATCTGATGAAACTTGTCGAAAGCGGCGCGATCAAGGTCACCATCAACCAGACCTACCCGCTTAGTGAAGCCCGCAAGGCCCATGAAGACCTTGAGGGGCGCAAAACCACCGGATCAACGGTGTTTACGGTGTGATTTTTTCCCGAAACCCAAACAAAAAGGCGCCCGATTGTGGCGCCTTTTTATGTAATATTTTGAATCTTATGATTGTATGATATTACTTATATTTCTCGCATGTAATTGGATATTATTTTGTACAGATATGTCGCTTATATTGATGAAGCTGGCGATGACGGACTTAAAGTCATTAGACCAATTGATAATAATGGTTCCAGCGAATGGTTAATTATTTCTGCCGTTCTTGTAAGGGCAGAACGAGAAAGTGAAGTAAAACAATGGGTAAAAGATATTCAAGATGGCCTATGGCGGCATAACTCAAAAATCCTGCATTTTGCAAAGCTTAATGAAAATAAAAAGTTATTTGTATGTAATCAATTAGCAAATTTAGAAGCACGATATTTTGTAGTATGTTCTAATAAGAAAAACATGAGAGGATACAACAATCCTTTCGCTGCAAAAATTCCATCTAAAAATTGGTTCTATTGCTGGATGACAAGAATACTACTCGAAAGAGTAACTAATTTTGTTAATTGGCACTCAATTAAAGAAACAGGAAGACCACATAAACTCAAAGTTGAATATAGTAATCGAGGGGGTTTATCTTATTCGCAGATGAGTGCCTATTATGATTGGATGCGATTACAAGGTGAAAACACTTTTATAAAATCTGGTAGGATGTATTGGGACGTATTAGAATACAAACTATTGAAGGTTTATTCAGCTGAAGAAAGAGCAGGCTTACAATTGGCAGATATTGTAGCAAGCTCTTTTTTTAAAGCTTGTGATATATATAATACTGGTTCTTGTGATACCCGATTTGCAAAATTACTTAATCCAAGAATCGCAAAATATAAAGATCAGCCTCTAACAAAGCCATCAGGATATGGAGTTAAGCTAATTCCAAGCTTAAAGGCAGCTAACTTACAAACTGAACAGGAAGAAATTTTTAGATATTACGGCTATCCAAATCAATGGTGGGACCCGGGCTCGTCTAATCTAAGGTCAAATAGGCCAGAATCATAATCTCCAACCATCCCAATAGACGCCATTGAACATAAAAGCCAACAACCCGAGTTCTCCGGCGACCCACTTTCTCATTATACTATTAATTTAATAATAAATCAATAGAATCAATAACATACGAATATAACTCGTAAGTCATTGATTTAGATTCCTTTTTACCATTAGTGGTATTTTAAATCACGTATTCATGGAATCGAAGAAGTCGTCATTGGTTTTGCTGTGGCGCAGCTTGTCGAGCAGGAATTCCATGGCGTCGGTGGTGCCCATCGGGTTGAGGATGCGGCGCAGGACCCACATTTTCTGCAGCGTCGCCTTGTCAACCAGCAGTTCTTCCTTACGGGTACCGGATTTGGTGATGTCGATGGCCGGGAAGACGCGCTTGTCGGAGAGTTTCCGGTCAAGGATGATTTCCGAATTGCCGGTGCCCTTGAATTCCTCAAAAATCACCTCATCCATGCGCGAGCCGGTCTCAATGAGGGCGGTGGCGACGATGGTCAGCGAGCCGCCTTCCTCGATATTACGGGCCGCGCCGAAGAAGCGTTTCGGGCGTTGCAGGGCGTTGGCATCGACACCGCCGGTCAGCACCTTGCCGCTGGAGGGCACGACGGTGTTATAGGCGCGGGCAAGACGGGTGATACTGTCGAGCAGGATAACCACATCGCGCTTATGCTCGACGAGGCGCTTGGCCTTCTCGATGACCATTTCCGCGACCTGCACATGGCGGGCGGCCGGCTCATCGAAAGTGGAGCTGATCACCTCTCCGCGGACGGAGCGTTTCATATCCGTCACCTCTTCCGGCCGTTCGTCGATCAGCAGGACGATCAGATAGACCTCCGGATTGTTGGTGGTGATGGAATTGGCTATATTTTGCAGCAGAACCGTCTTACCGGTCCGCGGCGGGGCGACGATCAGCGCGCGCTGGCCCTTGCCCTGCGGCGCGACAAGATCGATCACCCGCGCCGAATTGATGTTATTGGCCGTCGGATCGGGGGTTTCCAGCTTGATCCGCTCATCGGGATAAAGCGGCGTCAGGTTATCGAAATTGATTTTGTGACGGGCCTTTTCCGGATCCTCAAAATTGATTTTCTGAACCTTCAGCAGGGCGAAATACCGCTCCCCATCCTTGGGGCTGCGGATCTGCCCTTCCACCGTGTCGCCGGTGCGGAGCGAAAAGCGGCGGATCTGGCTCGGGCTCACATAAATATCATCGGGCCCGGCGAGATAGTTGGCATCGGGGGAGCGCAGAAAACCGAACCCGTCCTGCAAAATCTCCAGAACCCCGCCGCCGGTGATCTCGGCGCCATTTTCCGCCTCATATTTGAGAATGGCGAAAAGCTGTTCCTGCTTGCGCAGGGTGGACGCGTTCTCAATCTCCCGCGCTTCTGCAAGTTCCAGAATTTCGGAAGGGGTTTTTTTCTTAAGTTCTTGAAGATTCATGTATTTTTTCTACGGCCTGAGGAAGGGAAAAGGATTAAAAGAAAACCGTTATAAAGGAAATGTTCAAAATTCGCTTATGCGACCGGTCCGATGGGGATTGCCTGTGAATGTAGGGTGCAATGAGATCGGTGAACAGGAAACGTTCGTAGATTTTTCGAATCTAATGCCAGTTTTACCGGCATTAGTCAAATGAAATATGTGAGAGTTGGCGCATTTCAGAAAGGTTTGACAACCACCAGAATGACAATTCCGATCACGAGAATGGTCGGTATCTCATTGACCATGCGATAGAATTTTGCCGGGCGGGTATTTCTGTCCGCTTCAAACTGTTTGCGCCATTTTGACAGTTCCCCGTGAAAGCCGCCCATCAGGAAAACCAGCGCCAGCTTCAGCCAGATCCAGATATCGCCCCAATAAATAATGCCCGGTGTCAGCAGCAGCAGCCCGCCGAACAGAAACGTCATGATCATCGCCGGATTGATGATGCCGCGGAGGAGCCGCCGCTCCATGATCTTGAAGGTTTCCGACTTGTCCGAGCCGATTTCCGCATCCGCATGATAAACATACAAACGGGGCAGATAAAACATGCCCGCCATCCAGGCAATCACCGAAATGATATGCAGGGATTTGATCCAGGGGTACATTTCTGCAAGAAAATCATACATGATTTATGGCTCTTATCCCCTGTTGTCCGGTTTGTGCCGCGCGCGCCGCGGATAGCGGATTATGTACGGGAAATAGCGTCATGACGCCAGAGATAAACAGTCGCAGGGGGTATCGGTCGTCATAAAACCCGGCTCCTTTTGCGGCTCTGATGCATCGGAAAGGGAAAAAATCATGTCGGCAAGCCCCTTGATGAACTCCGGATGGATACCGAGGGTGCGGATGCGGTGATATTCCGCCACGCCCTCAACCCGCGCGAGCTTGCCATACTCCACATCCAGCTCGACCAGCGTTTCCGAATGCTCCGACACAAAGGCGATGGGCACAACGATGAGGCTGATCCCTTCCCCGCCGGCGCGGGCGATTTCCGCCTCTGTCGAGGGTTCCAGCCATTTGAGCGGGCCGACCCGGCTCTGATAGCAGATGCGCCAGTCGAGATCAGGGCGGCCCAGCGTCGCCACAATGGCGGCGGCGGTTTCCTCCACCTGTCGCTGATAGGGATCACCCGCATCGACAATTTTCTGCGGCAGGCCATGGGCGGAAAACAGCAGACGCACTTTCTCTCCGGCCATTTCATCCAGCTTTGGTGCAATCAATGCCGCATGGGCGGCAATAAACCCTGCCTCCACCGGATAGCAGCAGATGGCGCGGGTTTTTGCCGTCAGCCCCGCCGATTTTGCGGCGCGGGTCCAGTCCTTGAAGGAGGATTCCGTCGTCGTTGTCGAAAACTGCGGATAAAGCGGCAGAAGAAGCACTTCGTCAGGTTGCCAGGCTTTCACTTCCTTTGCCACCTCCGCCGCGAAGGGATGCCAATAGCGCATGACGATAAAAACACGGTAGCTGTCCGCCCCGCCCGGACCGGCAAGGGCACTTTCAAGGGCGCGGGCCTGCGCCTCCGTCTCCGGCAGAATGGGGGAAGATCCGCCCAGCTCCGCATAGATTTCCTGCGCAATCGGCGCCCGGCGGCGGGAAATCAGCTTCGCCACCAGCCAGCGCAGCGGTGTCGGCAGGCGGATGATGGCCGGATCGTAAAACAGGTTGAACAGGAACGGCTCCACCGCCTCCGGACTGTCCGGACCGCCGAGATTGAAGAGAATGACCGCTTTTTTCGCCATCGGATCGCCTATTCCCCGCGGATCAGTGCCGCCAGCCGTGCGACATTTTCCGGCGGCGTCTGCGGCACGATGCCATGGCCAAGATTGAAAATAAAGGGCCTTTTCCCAAGGGTTTCAAGGATTTCGGCAATTCTCCGCTCCATCGCCGCGCCGCCTTCCACCAGCAGCAGCGGATCGAGATTACCCTGTACCGGAACAAGCGACTGCACTTCCTGCGCCGCCCAGTGAAGCGGCGTTCCCGTATCCAGACTGACGGCGGTCACGCCTGTCTCCTTCACATAGTCGATAATATTGGCGCCCACGCCCTTGGGAAAGCCAATGACGGGCAAATCCGGATGGCGGGCACGCAGCCCCTCAACAATGCGCCGCGTCGGCTCTATGGCCCATTTGCGGAAGGCATCATCGGGAAGCACCCCGGCCCAGGTATCGAAAATCTGGATCACCTCCGCCCCCGCCGCGACCTGACGGAGAAGATATTCCGTAGTCGAGGCCACCAGAATTTCCATGAGCTCGCCAAATCCGTCCGGATCGCTGTAAATCCAGTGTTTTGTATGGGCATAATCCTTGGATCCCCGCCCTTCGACCATATAGGTCGCAACGGTCCAGGGCGCCCCGGCAAAGCCGATCAGGGTGCAACTCTGCGGGATTGACTGTGACAGGCGGGAGACTGTCTCATACACCGGCGCCAGTGTCTCATGGATGCGCGTCACATCAAGTTTGGACAACTCGGCGGCGGAGCGGATGGGATCAAGAACCGGTCCTTCCCCTTCGCGATAGGCAAGCGGTTGACCCAGCGCATGGGGGATAAGGAGAATATCGGCGAACAGGATGGCCGCATCCATGCCATAGCGGCGGAGCGGCTGCAAAGTCACTTCCTCGGCCAGCTTCGGATTATAGCAAAGATCGAGAAAGCTGCCGGCATCGGCGCGCGCGGCCCGGTATTCCGGCAGGTAGCGCCCGGCCTGACGCATCAGCCAGAAGGGCGGTCTTGCCATCTGTTCCCCTTGCAGGCTTCGGAGCAGAGCTTTTGTTTCTGATATGCTCACTTGGGTCCCTTCCGGATAGTTATCCCTTTCAATATATATTTATATAAAAAGGATGTTGTTGTTGTTTGTTGCTGTGGGTTCCGGGGATTAAAAAATATCCCCGCCCTTTATAGGATTTATGGGGATAAAATCCACCCTTTCCCTGTTATGGGGGTATCCGTCTGGAAAACAAGGTCAGAGGGTGTTCAAAAAGATGGGGATATCGGGGATAAGTTTCATTTCGGGTCCAGTCGGTGATGTTGTGCACATGATTAAACATGTAAAAAGAAGATCATCCACAGCCGGATAATTGACGGCGAAAAAATCGGCGAATGGGGAGAAAATTTTTGCTCATTGCAAAAAAGCCGTGTTATCCCTGTTATTCACGTTATTCACAGGATTTTCAAACGGCAACATGGCGGAATTTCATCTTCATCTGGTTTCGGATTCGACCGGCGAAACGCTGCAATCCATGACCAAGGCCGCATTGGTCCAGTTTGAGGGGGTGACCCCGGTCGAACATGTCTGGACGCTGACAAGAACCGTGCGGCAGCTCGATGATATCCTTGAATCCATTATGAAAAAGCCCGGTCTTGTGCTTTATACCCTGGTCAGCAAGGAAATGCGCGATGTGCTGGAAATGGGCTGTCAGCGGGTCGGCGTGCCTTGCGTTTCCGTGCTCGACCCCGTTCTGACGGCCTTTTCCGACTTTCTGGGGAAGGAAATCCGCCGCCTTCCCGGCCGCCAGCATATGCTGGACAAGAATTATTTCAGCCGCATCGAGGCGCTGAATTTCACCATGGCCCATGATGATGGGCAGATGACCGACGATCTTTATGAAGCGCAGATTATCCTTGTCGGGGTGTCGCGGACTTCAAAAACGCCCACTTCCTTCTATCTCGCCCACCGCGGTTTTAAAACGGCGAATATCCCGATTGTTCCCAGCATCTCGTTACCGGAATCGCTGTTTGCGCTGAACCGCAGGACCATGGTTATTGGCCTGACGACAAGCCCGGACCGTCTTTCGGAAATCCGCCGCAACCGTTTGCTCAGCCTCAATCAGACGGTCGAAACCGATTATGTGGACCGTGACCGGATCAAGGAAGAGGTGATTTTCGCCCGCAAGCTGTTCACCCGCGAAGGCTGGCCGATCATTGATGTCACCCGCCGCTCGGTGGAGGAAACGGCGGCGCAGATCGTCACCCTTTATAACCGCCGCCAGGAAGAGTTGAGCCGTTAGCCATGAATGAGGAAAAAGAGCTTGTTCTGGCATCGCAGAGTGTGTCGCGGGCGCGGCTTCTGGAAAATGCCGGATTATCCTTTCATATTCAGCCCGCCTTTGTGGATGAGGATGAAGTTAAATTTTCCCTGCAAGGCGCCAAGGCGCCCATCCGGGATGCTGCCGTCGCGCTGGCGGAGCTGAAAGCAACACGGGTTTCCGCACGTATCCCGCAGGCCTTTGTTATCGGCGCCGACCAGATCCTGGAATGCAATGATATATGGTTTGATAAACCCGCCGATATGGAACATGCCCGCGCGCATCTGCTGTCCCTGAAAGGCAAAACCCATCGCCTTGCCAATGCGGTCTGCGTTGCGAAAGGCGGAACAGTTATCTGGCGGCATGTGGATATTGCGCGTCTCTCCATGCGCCATTTTGAGGATGCGTTTCTGGATGCCTATCTGGAACAGACGGGCGATGCGATCCTGTCATCCGTCGGCGCCTATCATCTGGAGGGGCTGGGCGCGCATCTGTTTGCGAAGGTGGAGGGGGATTTCTTCTCCATTCTCGGCCTTCCCCTGCTGCCGCTGCTGGATTTCCTGCGCGGCCACAAGATCGGATTGGCGCCATGACGCAACAATCAAAAAAAATTGCCGGCGTGATGGGCTGGCCGATCAGCCACTCCCTGTCGCCGCGCCTGCATGGCTACTGGATTGAAAAATACAATCTGGCGGCGGAATATCATGCCTGGCCGGTGCGCCCTGAAGAACTCGGCGACAGCTTAAAACGCCTGACAGCGGAATATGCGGCAAATGGTCATTTGTTTCGCGGCACCAACCTCACTATCCCCCTGAAAGAAACCGCCTTTGATATTGTCGATATCATTGACCCTTCCGCCGTGCGGATCGGGGCGGTGAACACGGTGGTTGTGGAGACGGACGGTCGTTTGACCGGCCGCAATACAGATGGCATCGGCTTTCTGGATTCTCTTGCAGAACATCTTGATTTGACGGAGCTTTCCGGGGGGATAGCCGTTTTGCTCGGGGCGGGCGGCGCGGCGCGGGCCGTTGCTGTGGCCTTGACGGATCTTGGAATGACGAAGGTGATTATCTGCAACAGATCGCTGGCCCGGGCGGAGGCGCTGGCCGGGCATATCGGCGCAGGCGCAACGGCGGCGGCATGGGATTTACGCGAGGAATTGCTGAGAGAGGCCGATCTCCTTGTCAATTGCACCAGTCTCGGCATGAAAGGTCAGCCGGAGCTCGATATCCGTCTCGACCCCCTCAAAAAATCGGCGATTGTGACGGATATCGTCTATGTTCCCCTTGAAACCGGGCTTTTACGGGCGGCGCGAAAGCGGGGATGCCGGACGGTTGACGGGCTCGGCATGCTGCTGCATCAGGCAAAAGCCGGATTTGAGGCCTGGTTCGGCGTCAAACCGGCAGTGGATGAAAATTTACGCCGCCATGTTCTGGATGGATTAAAAGGATAAGAAAATGCTGCTTCTGGGACTGACCGGATCAATCGGTATGGGAAAATCAACGGTCGGAGAGATGTTCCGCAAACTTGGCATCCCTGTTTATGACGCGGATGCGGAAATCCATAAGCTCTATGCCAAGGGCGGAAAAGGGGTGGAGCCGATCCGGGAAGCTTTTCCGGAGGCGGTTGTTGACGATCAGGTGGACCGCGCCCGTCTCAGCAAGCTGGTTGTCGGCTTTGATGCTGAAATCCAGCGTCTTGAAAAGGTCATTCATCCGCTTCTGGCCGACGGGCGCGCCGCCTTTTTCGCAGAGGCAGAGGCGGCAGGGCATCATCTGGTTGTTCTTGATATTCCACTTATTTTCGAGACCGGGGGGGAAGGACGGGTGCATAAGATCGCCGTTGTCTCCGCCCCGGCCGATGTGCAGCGGGCGCGGGTTCTCGCCCGCCCTGACATGACAGAAGAAAAATTCGAGGCTATTCTTGCCCGCCAGGTGGATGATGCGGAAAAGCGCCGCCGCGCGGATTTTGTCATCAATACCCATTGCAGTATCGATGAAACCTTTGAACAGGTGAAAAAGCTGGTGAATGAGCTGACGGATGCGTGAAATTGTCCTCGATACGGAAACGACAGGATTTGATCCGGAACAAGGTGACCGGATTGTCGAAATCGGCTGTATCGAGTTGATCAACCATATCCCGAGTGGCAACAGCTATCATCGCTATATCAATCCCGAACGGGATATGCCGGAGGCGGCCTTTCGCGTGCATGGCTTAAGCGAGCAATTCCTGCGCGGCCATAAGGTGATGGCCGAGGAAATGGCGGAATTTCTGGATTTTATCGGTGATGCGCCGCTCGTTATCCATAACGCGGCCTTTGATATGAAATTCCTGAATGCGGAGCTTGCCCGTCTTGGCAAGCCGGTCCTGCCGATGAGCCGCAGTATTGATACAGTCGCCATGGCGCGGCAGAAATTCCCGGGCGCGCAGGCCAATCTGGATGCGCTCTGCCGCCGCTTCGGCATTGATAACTCAGCCCGGACCCGGCATGGCGCGCTGCTCGATGCGGAACTGCTGGCCGAAGTGTATCTGGAACTGATCGGCGGGCGGCAGCATGGCCTGTCGCTGGATGCGGGGGACGAGGATGTCAATGCGTCCATCACCCTGGAAGTCCGGGCGCCACGCCCCCACAGGGCAAGCGAGGCGGAACGCGCAGCCCATCAGGCATTTCTTGAAAAAATCAAGGACCCCCTCTGGCGGCAGACAAGCTGATATTCCGCCGCCCCCAGCAGGAGTAGGATATCCGGATCAGGCGTGGCCGACCGGCGGGGTCTGCCCCGCCATCTGGCCCTTGTGATCGCGATACAGCTTGGCGAAGTCGATGGGTTCCAGCATCAGCGGGGAATAGCCGCCATCGCGCGTCACATCGGCAACCACGCGTCTTGCGAAGGGGAATAGCAGCCGCGGGCATTCGATCATGCAGACCATTTCCAGGGTTTCCGGCGGGAAATCCCGCAGCACGAAGAAACCGCCATAGACAAGCTCGATGATAAAGGCAGCCTGTTCGCCGTGGTTGGCCTTGACTTCGATCCTGAGTTCAATCTCATAAAGGTCATTATCGCCGGCGCGGGCCTGGATATTGACGCCAAGCTGCACTTCCGGGGCGCCTTTTTCCGGATCCAGACTGCCGGGCGCATTGGGGTTTTCAAAGGAAAGATCCTTTACATACTGGCGGATAATGGCGAGCGCCGGTTGCTTTTGTGCGGTCTGTCCATCGGCGCCCCCATTGGCGGCCTTGGCCTGTCCTTCCTCTGACATGAACGGATATCTCCTTGAAAAGGCGGCTCTGAAAGCCGGTAAAATGTCGCCAAAATGGCTATCACGGATGTCCGCAAGGGACAAGGGCGAAGCTGTTATTTTTCTTTGGACCAGGGGCTGTCCGGGTTTGCCTCACTTCCCGAGCCAAGACGTTCCGGATCCTCGTCAATCACTTCATACTCTCCGTCAATGACGGTATCGCGCGATTGGGCATTGCGGTTCTGAAAGCCTGTCGCCACAAATTTGGAATGGCGCGCCATGTAGCCTGCGAACAGGCGGCGCAGCGGCGGGATCAGCAGCAGGAGGCCGATCGTATCGGTGACAAAACCCGGGATCAGCAGGAATAACCCGCCAATGGCGAGGAGAAATCCCTCGAATATTTCATTGACCGGACTTTGCCGGTTATTGAGGGTCGTTTGCGCCCGCATCAGCACATCAAGACCCTGCATGCGGATCAGTGCGACGCCGATCACGGCGGTCACGATAGTGATAATAATGGTATTGAGGGCGCCGATCTCGCTTCCTACCTGAACAAAGACAAAAATCTCGATCAGTGGAATTCCGATCAAAGCCGCTAAAAACAGCAAAGCCAAGCTTGTTTATCCCCGATAAACTTCTATGTAACAAACAGATGCCCAAGAAGCTGGAATGATACAAGGTACTGGACCTCGGACCCTTAACCCATTAACTTCTTGTACAGACCTATCCCTTACATAAGGGGTGTTGGAAGTTTTACCAAACCCAATTTGAAGATATCATTATGGACAACGGTTTTCAGTTCCTGGACATTATTCTGCTTGCGGCGGTGGCCGGGTTTATATTCCTGCGCCTGCGCAGCGTGCTTGGCCGGCGGATGGGTCACGAACAATCCCGCCGAGAGGATAATTCCCGCCGCGTAAACGAAGGCCATAAAGGAAATTTCGAAGAAAAACCGTCCGAAGATAATGTTATTCTTCTCGGTGACAAGGCACGCCCGGACGAACAAACGCCGTTTGCCGCCTCGCCGCTTCAGCAGACGCTCAATGATATCCACCGGATTGACAGAAGTTTTGATCCCGCAACCTTTGTCCAGGGCGCGCAGGCGGCCTATGAGGCGATTGTTGTCGCCTTTGCAAATGGGGATCGCGAAACGCTGAAAATGCTGCTGTCAGAGAAGGTGTTCGAGAATTTCGATGCCTCCATCCAGGATCGCGAAGACCGGAATGAGAAAATGTCGACGGATATCGTCTCCATTCACTCGGCCGAGATTACCGATGCGATGCTCGAAGGGCGCGAGGCGGAAGTTACCGTAAAATTCGATGCGGAAATGATCACCATGACCAAGGATGAGGAAGGCGTTGTCATCGCCGGTGATCCGCAGCCGCATATGGTGCATGAACTTTGGACCTTCGCGCGCAATCTCAAATCCCGCAATCCGAACTGGCTGCTTATCACCACCCGCCGCGCTGAATAGCCCCGGGCGCGTTGCATGGGTTGGCGTAACTCACTTCAGTTGAACAGAAAATGGGGAGCGGGGATTGCCCTTGCTCTCCTCGCGCTTGCCGGGCTGGCCTATTGGCTGCTGCGGGAGGAGGCGATTTTCGAAGAGCCGGAAGAACGCCTTGTTCTTGTCAGGGCCGGATTTGCCGACCTTCCCGATTGGGATAAGGATGATCTTGGCGGTTTCGCCGATGCTTTCTTCAAATCCTGCGACACGCTTGAAAATCTCCCGGCCGAGCGGAAAATGGGCGGTACCGGTATGGCGGGCGTTGTCGGCGACTGGCAGCCGCTGTGTGAAAGCGCCCGCGCGCTCACGCCGGAAACATCGGCATGGCAGCAGTTTTTTGAAGCAAACTTCACCCCCTTTGCGGTGCTGAACAACGATCGGCCCGCCGGGCTTTTCACGGGATATTACGAAGCCAGCCTCAAAGGCAGCCGCGAGCGGAAACCCCCCTTCCTGACGCCGCTTTACCTGCGCCCGCCGGAACTTGTGATGGTCGAGCTCGGCCGCTTTCGCGAGGAGCTGAAAGGCCACCGCATCGCCGGCAAGGTGGAAGATGGAAATCTAGTTCCCTTTGCCGACCGGGCCGGGATTGACAAGGGCGCCCTTCAGAACCGCGATCTCGAATTTGTCTGGGTGGACAGCGATGTAGACGCCTTTTTCCTGCATATCCAGGGCTCCGGCCTGATCGAAATGGACGATGGCAGCGAACTCCGTGTTGGCTATGCGGCGCAAAACGGGCATCCCTATTTCGCCATCGGCCGTGACCTGATCGAACAGGGCTATGTCGCCAAAGAGGATATGTCCATGCAGGCCATCCGTGACTGGCTGGAGGCAAACCCGGACAAGGCCAGCGCCCTGATGCAAAAAAATGCGTCTTTCGTCTTTTTCCGTGAACTCGCGACCAGCGGGCCGATTGGCGCGCAAGGGGTGGAGCTGACGCCAGAACGCAGCCTCGCCGTGGATCGGAAATTTTGGCCGCTGGGGGTGCCCGTCTGGCTGTCAACGGAAGTTGCTCCCTCCTCCAGCCCGCTGGAAATTGAAAAATTCAACCGTTTGATGATGGCGCAGGATACCGGCGGGGCCATTCGCGGGCCGGTGCGCGGTGATGTCTTCTGGGGACATGGGGAATATGCCTATGACATGTCCGGCGGCATGAAAAGCGAGGGACGGCTGTGGATCCTGCTTCCCAACGCGCTGGCGCAGGCGATAAAAACAGACGCCTCCAGCTAACTTTCTGGCGAAATAATGTGTCAGGCGGTATAGTTTCCGGGCGCATCAGGGAGAATTGCATGACCGACCCGGACACAAGAAAAAATGTGGCTCTGTTCGTGACCTGTCTGGTTGATTTGAACCGTCCGTCAGTTGCCTTTGCCGCCCTGCGGCTTTTGGAAGCCGCAAACTGCACCATTGTGGTGCCGGAAATGCAAACCTGCTGTGGCCAGATTGCCTATAACTCTGGCGACAAAAAAAGCACCAAAGACATTGCCCGCGCCGTTATCCGCGCCTTTCAGGGATTTGACTATGTGGTTGCCCCCTCCGGTTCCTGCGCCGGGATGATCCGCCACCACTATGCGGAACTTTTCGAAGATGACGATACCATTATGGTGGAGGTTGCGGCGCTTTCAGAGCGAACATATGAGCTCACCTCCTTCCTGCATGATGTCTGTGGCTATCATCCGGAGGGTATAAAATATCCGGCGACCCTCACCTATCATGACAGTTGCAGCAGCCTTCGCGAGATGAAGGTGCGCGATCAGCCACGGGCTCTCCTCTCCGCCGTTGACGGGCTGGAACTGCGGGAGGCGGAGGATGCCGCCGCCTGCTGCGGCTTTGGCGGAACCTTCTGTTTGAAATATTCGGAAATTTCAGAGTCCATGGTCGATACGAAAATCGACAATCTGCTGAAAAGCGGGGCGGAGACGCTGGCCGCCGGGGATCTCGGCTGCCTGATGAATATTGCCGGGCGGCTGAAACGGCGGGGAGAGCGCATGAAAGTGCTGCATGTGGCGGAAATCCTCGCCGGTATGGGGGATGAGCCAGGTCTTGGAGAGGAGTCCCGCTGATGCAGGTCACTGCCCGACGCTTCAAGAAAAACGCTCATGGCGCGCTCCAGGATGACAATATCCAGAAAGCCTTTTCCAAGGTAAAGGGCGGTTTTCCGATTGCCCGGGCAAAAGCGGCAGGCGAGCTTCCGGAATTTGACGCGCTGCGGGATCAGGCCCGTGATCTCAAGAACCATATCCTCGACAATCTGGATTATTATCTCGAATATTTCGAGGAGCAGGTCCTGCTTCAGGGCGGGAAGGTGCATTGGTGCAGCAGTTATGCCGACGCGCGGGCAGCGGTGCTGGAGATTTGCCGGGCGGCAGAGGCAAAGACGGTGACCAAGGGCAAATCCATGATTACCGAGGAAATGGCCCTCAATGATCATCTGGCGGCGAACGGGATCGAGCCGATCGAGACGGACCTTGGTGAATATATCATCCAGCTTGCCCATGAATATCCGAGCCATATCATCGCCCCGGCGCTGCACAAAACGAAGGATCAGGTCAGCGATCTGTTCCATCAACATCATGAAAAATATGGGTTTTCCGAACGGCTGACGGATCCGCAGGCGCTGGTGAACGAGGCGCGGCGTATCCTGCGCGATAAATATGTTGCCGCCGATGTGGGCATTACCGGGGCGAATTTCCTGATCGCCGAGACGGGATCAACGGTGATTGTCACCAATGAGGGCAATGGCGATCTCACCCAGTCCCTCCCGAAAACCCATATTGCGGTGTCCAGCATTGAAAAGGTCGTGCCGACATTGGAGGATGCGAGCCTGTTCCTGCGCCTGCTTGCCCGCTCCGCCACGGGGCAGGAAATGTCCGTCTATACCACCTTTTCCACGGGTCCGCGCCGGACGGATGATATTGACGGGCCCGCCAATTTTCATGTGGTGCTGGTGGACAGCGGGCGCAGCGATCTGCTTGGCACGAATAAGCAGGATTTGCTGCGCTGTCTCAAATGCGGCGCCTGCATGAATCATTGCCCGGTTTATCAGGCCGTCGGTGGGCACAGCTATGGCTGGGTCTATCCCGGGCCCATCGGCGCGGCGCTCAATCCGCATATGGTCGGGCTGGAGGAAGCGCGTCATCTGCCCAGCGCCTCCACCTTCTGCGGGCGGTGCGAGGAAGTCTGCCCGGTGCGCATTCCGTTGCCGAAAATCATGCGTCACTGGCGGGAGGAGGCGTTTCAAGCGCAAGTGACGCCTAAGCCGGAACGCTGGGGCATCGGGCTGTGGGCGTTTTTTGCCAAAAGACCCGCCCTTTACCGGCCCTTGACCCGTTTTGCAGCGCGGTCCCTTAAGATCATGGGGGGCAGGAAGGGCGTTATCCGCCGCCTGCCGCTTCTCAAGGGCTGGACCGATGTCCGCGATTTTCCGGCGCCACAGGGAAAAACCTTTATGGAGCAATGGAAAAAGCAGCAGCGGGAGAGCAGATGATGTCGTCACGCAGCCGCATCCTCGGCCGGATCCGCCATAATCTGGGGCGCGGCCCGCTATCGGCGGAAAAAGCCGCGGAGCTGAAAACCCGGATTGAGGAGCACAGGCCAAATCTTGTACCAAAGCGGACGGAAATTTCCCCTGCGGCGCAAGTCGATCTGTTTCAGGCCAAGGCCGAAGCCCTTGGCGCGACGGTAACCCGCCTATCCTCCCTGGACGCGGTGCCGGAGGCGGTGAGCCGTTATCTGAGCGATCATAATCTCGCAACAAAGATCAAAATGTCGCCGGAGGCGGCGCTGGACGCCCTTCCCTTCGATCAGACGCCGATGCTGGACATCACCCGCGGTGCGGCGACGGCGGAAGATGACGTCAGCCTCACCCCGGCCTTTGCTGGAATTGCCGAAACGGGAACGCTTTGCCTGGCATCGGGCCCGGATACACCTTCCACCCTCAATTTCCTGCCTGAAAACCATATCGTTCTTCTCAGGCGGTCGCAGATCATCGGCACGATGGAGGAAAGCTGGGCGCGGCTTCGGGCGAAATACGGGGCGGGAAACCTGCCCCGCACCCTCAACTTGATTTCCGGCCCGTCGCGCACGGCGGATATTGAACAGACCCTGATCATGGGGGCGCACGGGCCGCGCCGCCTGCATATCCTGATTGTTGACGATGCCGAAAAAGACTAACCGGGCAAAGGGGCTCTCAAAAGCCGATCGCGATCTCTGGGACCATGTGGCCCGCAGCATTGATCCGATTGCCTCCAACCGCTTCACCGGACAGGAGAAAGATACCATTATGGTGCAGAACGATATTGGCGGTGGCGCGCCCAGCACCAATATGGTGGCAGGCGCGGCGCCGAGCTCCCCTCCTTCCCGCCGCTCGCTGAGCGCGGATGAACTTACCAGAGCCATGACGGAATGGCAGAATTCCGGGTTTTCTGGCGATAGTTCGGCCACAGAGACAACTCCATCACGCCGTCAGAACGTGCCGGGCCTCGATCGCCGCACGGCGGAACGGCTGCGCAAGGGCAAGATGGAGATTGACGGGCGGATTGACCTGCATGGCCTGACGCGGGCGGAGGCGCATCGGCAGCTTCGCCGGTTTATCACGGCGGCGCAGATCCGGGGCTTGCGCTGCGTGCTGGTGATTACAGGCAAAGGCTCATCCCGGCAGAAAACCGAGGATGCCCCTTTCATGGGAAGCGAACGAAGCGGGGTCCTCCGCGATGCGGTGCCGAGTTGGCTGCGGGCGCCGGATCTTCAGCATCTGGTGATTGACATTCGCAGCGCACAGCCGAAACATGGCGGCAGCGGCGCGCTGTATGTGCTGCTCCGCCGCAGCCGGAAATGAGGCGCGGCGCAATATGGGGATGGAAAAATGACACCTTTTGGCCTTCGCGTAAGAAGCCTGCGCAAAAGCCGCTCCATTACGCTGAAACAGATGGCGGCCGACCTTGAAATCAGCGCGGCCTATCTCTCGGCGCTGGAACATGGCCATCGCGGCCGCCCGTCCTGGAGCCTGGTTGCGCAAATCTGCGATTATTTCAACATCATCTGGGACGATGCGGAGGAATTGCAGCGCCTCGCCTCCCTCTCCCACCCCAAGGTGACCGTTGATACCAGCGGCCTCAGCCCGACGGCGACGGAATACGCCAACCTGCTCGCCGTGCAGATACGCCAGCTTCCCGAATTGCGACTGCGCGAGATGCTGAGCTATCTGAAGGGCAGCGGCGGCACCCGGCAATGAGCGCGCCCCGCGCCGACAAGGCTGTCCGCCTCGCGCAAGGGGTGCAGAAGCTGCTGCTCGATTTGGGATATGACAGCCTGACGGAAGTAAAACTGCGCATCCGCCGCCGGGTGGATGTCATGGGGATAGATGAGAAGGGCCGCATTATCATTGTCGAGGTGAAATCCGGCCCCGCCGACTATCGCGTCGATGAGAAATGGCGCGAATATCTCGATTTCTGTGATGAATTCTATTTCGCCGTCGATGCGGATTTCCCGCAAGGGCTGATCCCGCCGGAAAACGGCCTGATTGTCGCCGACAGTTTCGGCGGGGTCATTCTCCGCCCCTCCTCAGATTTCAATCTGAATGCTGCCCGGCGCCGCAACGTCACGCTGCGCTTCGCCCGCATCGCCGCCCGCCGCCTGTTTGACGCCGAAACCCCGATAAAGGAGAAGTTCGATGTGTTCTAACGCCCCCGAGGGCACCGCCCTCCCCACCGTTTTTATCGACAATCCCCGCACCCGCGTCACCGAATGGCGATTTAAAAAGCGCGGCGATGCCACGGGATGGCATACACATCAATATGACTATGTGGTCGTGCCGCTGTTCGATGGCTTTCTTGATATCGACCTCCCGGACGGCACCCGCACCCGCGCCGAGCTTAAAACCGGCATCCCCTATTTCCGCGAGACCGGCGTCGAACATAATGTTCTGAACGGCAACGACTTCGAATGCGCCTTTATCGAAGTTGAGTTTCTAACGGCGGACCCGAAGGGGTTTTAGAAACTACCGATAAATATCATCCTTTGAAAGATAATTGGTGACATAGTCGGTGATGCCGTCCTCTAAACTGCGGAAGTTGCCGCCGAAGCCGGCGGCGCGGAGTTTCTGCATGTCGGCTTCCGTAAAATACTGGTATTTGTCGCGGATTTGCTCGGGCGTATCGACGTAAGAAATCTTTTCGTCCATACCGGCGGCCGCAAAAACGGCGGCGGCGAGGTCTTTGAAGCTTCTCGCCTTGCCGGTGCCGAGGTTGAACAGGCCGGACACCTCCGGATTATCGAGCAGCCAGAGGATGACATTCACGCAATCCTGCACATAGACGAAATCGCGGAGCTGCCCGCCGTCCTCATAATCGGGGTGGTGGGATTTGAAGAGGGTGACGGCCTCCCCGCTTATAACTTTCGGATAGCATTGGGCAATCACGCTTTTCATATTGCCCTTGTGATATTCGTTCGGCCCATACACGTTGAAGAATTTAAGTCCGGCCCATTGCGGTGGCGTCACGGCGCCCCGCTTTATCTCGCGGGCGACGAATTTGTCGAAGGCATGCTTGCTCCAGCCATAAAGATTGAGCGGATGCAGGCGGCTCAGCGCCTCCTCACTCTCCGCATCGTTGAAACCGGCGCTGCCATCGCCATAGGTCGCGGCGGAGGAGGCGTAGATAAACGGGATGGCGTTGTCGGTCGCAAAGCGCCACAGCATCCGGGTGGGGGCGAAATTGCGCTTCAGGATCAGATCGCCATTGGTCTCTGTGGTCGCCGAGATCGCACCCATATGAATGATGGCGCGAAAGCGGCTATCATTGCGGTTCAGCCAGCCTTCCAGATCGTCCGGATCGACAAAATCGCAAATCGTTGATTTTGCGATATTTTTCCATTTGTCACCACTTTCCAGCCAGTCGCAGACAACGATTTTCTCGCCCCGCTCCGATAGGGCCGCGACGATGTTGGAGCCGATGAAACCGGCGCCGCCGGTGACCAGGACCAGATTTGCCATATTCCCTCCTTACCCGTCCTTTTTGCCGAGCATTTTCTGAATGGTGCCGGTGGTGCTGAAGCCGTCCTTCAGCGTGGCGAGGAAAATCCGCCCGCCATAAGCCTCCACCATATCCGCGCCAACGACGGTTTCCCGCGTGTAATCCGCGCCCTTGATCAGAACATCCGGCTGGATCGTCTCGATCAGGCGGATCGGCGTATCCTCGGCAAAGGGCACGACAAGATCCACATCGGCCAGCCCGGCGAGGACGACGGCCCGCGCGCTTTCATGGGTGATGGGGCGCTCCGGCCCTTTGAGGCGGCGGATGCTGTCGTCGGTGTTCAGCCCGACAATCAACCGGTCGCATTGGGCTTTTGCCTGCCGGATCAAGGAGATATGCCCGGGATGCACGAGATCGAAGCAGCCATTGGTGAAGCCGACCTTGAGCCCGCGGGAGCGCCAGTTGGACACCCGCTCCATCGCGGCGTCCAGCCCCGTGACCTTCATTTCCAGCCCGCCAATTTCCATGTTATGCAGGGATTGCTTCACTTCGGCCTTGGTGACGGCGGCGGTGCCGGATTTGGAAACGGCAATGCCGCCTGCGAGATTGGCGATGCGGGCCGCATCCTTTAGGGACGCCCCGGCGGCGACGGCGAGCGCGAGCGCGGCAACCACGCTGTCTCCCGCGCCGGAAACATCGAAGACTTCCTGCGCTTCGGCGCGGATATGATGGGCCTCATCGGCGGTGACAAGGCTCATTCCCGCTTCCGACCGGGTGACAAGAATGGCCGAAATCCCGGCTTTCGCCATAAGGGAGCGGGCCGCTTCTTCCACCTGATAGTTGGTATCGCAGGGCATGCCGCTCGCTGCGACCATCTCCTTGCGGTTGGGGGTCAGCAGCGTGACCCCCGCATAGCGGCTGAAATCCCGCGATTTTGGATCGGCAATGACCGGGATGCCCTTCCCCTTCGCATGGGCGATGACATGACGCAGGACCGTATCGGACAAAACACCCTTGGCATAGTCAGAGAGCACAATGATATCGGCGGATGCCGCCACCTCCTGGAAGGTTTTGAGAACATTCCCGGCGGTTTTCGGTTGCAGCGGGTGAGAGGCTTCATGATCGCCGCGCAGAAGCTGCTGGCCATCGGCGATAAAGCGGGTCTTGACCGTGGTCGGACGACCGACCGATTTCACCAGATGTGGCATCATGGCATTATGCGTTTTGAAAAGGGCTTCCAGTTCAATGCCTTCGGCATCTTCCCCGACGACGGAGACAAGGCGCGCCCGTCCGCCAAGGGACGCGATATTCCGCACCACATTGCCCGCCCCGCCCGGCATCTGCGACTGATGGGTGATGCTGAGGATCGGGATCGGCGCCTCGGGAGAGATGCGGGAGGCACGGCCGTAAACAAACCGGTCGAGCATCACATCACCAATAACCAGCGCCTCTATATCGGCGAGCTTGTCCATGATTTTGAGTAAAGAGGAACGGTTTTCCATCGGTCAATCAACCAGTTTCAGCGATTTTTCAAGCGCCCCGCAGAGCATGTGGCCAAGGGTGATATGCATTTCCTGGATCCGGCGGGTGGAGGTGGCGGGCACGATCAGCGCCACATCGGCGAGCTCCGGCATCCGTCCGCCATCGCGCCCGGTGAAGGCGGTGGTGACAAGGCCTTTTCTGCGGGCCATTTCAAGGGCCTTCACCACATTGGGGCTGGTGCCGGAGGTGGTGATGCCGACAGCAACATCGCCGGACTTGCCGAGGGCGTCAATCTGCCGGGCGAAAATTTCATCATAGCCAAGATCATTGGCCCCGGCGGTAAGCGCCGAGGTATCGGTATTAAGCGCGAGGGCGGCAATGGGTTTGCGGTTATCGACAAAACGGATGACGAGCTCCGCCGCCAGATGCTGCGCATCCGCCGCGCTGCCGCCATTGCCGAAAAACATGATTTTGTTGCCGCTCTCAATGGCGGCGACCCAGAGGCGGAGCATCTTCTGAAACGGCTCCGCGAGCCCGGCTTGCGTACGAGCAAGAATCTCGCGGTGATCGTCCAGCTCGCGGTTAAAGTAATCTAGCGGATCCAAGAAAAGCCTCGCGCCTGAAAATGAAGTAGACTGGACATAGTTAGTATAATCTTACCGCCCCTGCAAATGCCGAGTTGATGTGAACGTACTGCAAATTCATTCAATGCGGCGGAATCCGGCCCGCGGCAACATCCTTTATGAGGCGAAGCTGGCGGGGCAGCAGCTTTTTAAGTGCATATTTTTCAAGCGCCAGCTTCCTCGCGGCATTGCGGATATCCTGAAACTCCGGGGCATTATCCAGCACTTCCTCTATTTGCCGGGCAAAGGCTTCCGGATCGCCAAAAGGGGCAAGAAAACCGGTCTCCCCATGGCGGATTACTTCCCGCACGGGCGCGGTGTCGGACCCGACGACAAGCCCGCCGCAGGCCAGGCTCTCGATCAGGGACCAGCTTAGCACAAAGGGCACGGTCAGATAGGCCCGCACGGTTGAAAACTGCAACACTTTCACATAGTCGCCATAGGCAAGCGGTCCCGTAAAATGAAGGCGCTCAGGATCGGGCTTCAACTCGGCGACCATACGCTTGCCCCAGCCTTCCCCGTCGGGGAGCCTCGCTCCATAGGCGACGCGATCTTCGCCGACAACCACAACATGCAGCTTCGGCCGCCGTTTCATCAGCATTGCGGCGGCGCGCATAAATTCGGGAAAACCGCGATAAGGTTCCATTCCCCGTGTCGCGTAAGTCAGGATCTCACCGGCATGGGTGAGGTCAAGATTGCCGATTTTCTTTACCGCATCGGGGTTTGGCCTGAAAAAATCCGTATCCACCCCGTCATGCAGCAGCGAAAGCTTGGAATGAAATACAGCGGGAATTTGCGTGCGTTGAAACCGGGTCGGCACCTGCCCCCAGTCGGATGTGGCAAGATCCATCAGAAGGGGGATATTCTTGCTGTGAATGCGCGCGGCATTGTCATAGCTCATGGCAGACGGATCCAGATAATCCGCATCCGACCCGTGCGCGTGATAATACCATTCGACATAGCTGAGCAGCCGCGCCTTTGGAAAGACTTCCTTGACATACAGGCTGTTGCCCCATCCGGAATGGGCGCAGATGATATCCGGCTCAAACCCTTTCTTCTTTAGCTCCAGACAATTGCGGAAAACCGCCTGGGCGTTCAGAACGGCCGCTTCGGCGGGCCGCAGATAATGATGTGTCGCCTTATTTATTTCCCGATGCGGTTTGTAGATAATATTACTGACATTGGGAATCCCGGCAGGAACCCGTTGCGACATGAAAATGACCCTGTTGTTCTTGTCCGNCGCNAGATGACGCGCAACATGGCGGTATTGCGCGGGGAAATTATTNTGCAAAAACAATATGTTCATCTGGGCGTTCNNGGNNTTTTCGGNANATCTTTNGAGANGCGTTCCGCGCGCGGNTCNGTGCTGTCAAAGCCGCTGAANGGCTGGTTGAGGCGGGTNTTCGCCATGGCGATGTAATCGGGATTAATATCAATGCCGATGCTGTTGCGGCCGAGGATNTGGGCGACGCGCGCGGTTGTTCCGCTNCCNANAAAGGGATCAAGGATCATGTCGCCNGNNTTGGAGGACGCGCGNANNATNCGCTCGATCAAGGCCTCCGGCTTCTGTGTGGGGTGCGGCAGNCGNTCCGCNTGCNCAGTAATGCACATGGCTGAANTGCCAGACGTCGCCGGGATTNGCGCCCGCCATATTATTGCGTTTGCGGTAATATTTCTGCGGCACCCGCACCTCATCGAGGTTGAAGCANGCCTCCGGNCCCTTTGAGAACCACAGAATATCCTCATGCCGCGGGGAAAACCCNCGCTTGCGCCCCATGCCTTGCGTGTAATGCCAGGTGATCCAGCCCTGCGGCGTCAGGCCCAGNTCCTCTTCCATCATGATATACAGGCGGGAAATGAATTTGACGCCCATGAAACAATAAAGCGATCCGCCGGGCTTGAGNNTNCGGACGGCCGCCCGCAGCCAGCTATCGGTAAAGAGGCGATAGGCGTCACGGGTTTTCAGATCGACATTATTGCCATAATTCTTGCCGAGATTATAAGGCGGATCGGCAATGACCAGATCGATGCTTTGCGCCTTGAGCCGGGCCATTTCCGACGCCGCATCGCCGGAAATCAGGGTGCTTTTCAGGACAGGCTGATCCATCCGGGCTATTGCGGAGACCGTTTCGCCATGATCCGTTGCAGGGTGCGCCGGTGCATGTTGAGGCGGCGCGCCGTCTCCGACACATTGTGATCGCAGAGCTCATAGACGCGCTGGATATGTTCCCAGCGGACGCGATCCGCCGACATCGGATTTTCCGGCGGCGTGGGCAGGGCGTCACTTTCGGCGAGAAGCGCGCTGACAATATCTTCCACATTGGCGGGCTTGGCGAGATAGTCGATGGCGCCGGCCTTTACCGCCGCCACGGCCGAGGCGATATTGCCATAGCCGGTCAGCATAACGATGCTGGCCTCCTCATTCACCTTGCGGATTGCCTCCACCACCTCAAGGCCGTTGCCGTCCTGAAGCCGGAGGTCGATAACGGCATAATCGGGGGCGGATTCGGCGGCGCGCCGCTTCCCTTCGCTTACCGAACTGGCAAGGGTCGGCGTAAAACCCTTGCGCTCCATCGACCGGCCAAGGCGGTTCAGAAAAACCTCATCGTCATCAACGATAAGCAGTGATTTCCTGTCGTTCATTCATCCGCTCTTCTTGTTTTGAACTTGTCGACAATCCGCTGTCGCGGACAGATTAGCATATTTCTCAACTACTGAAAGGATCAGATTTTTCAAGCACCCGGCGCGACCAGATAATCTCCACCACCGCGCCGCCTTGCCGGTGATTGCGAAAACTGAGATCGCCGCCGCTGCGCCGGATCAGCATATCGGCGATGAAGACGCCAAGGCCCATACCGCCCTTGCCCCGGCGGCTCGACATATAAGGCTCGCCCAGACGGCCGAGAATTTCTTCGGAAAAGCCGGGGCCGTCATCATGAATTTCCGCCCGCACCAGCCGATCATTCCAGTAAAGGTCGATATCAACGCGACTTCTGGCGAATTCGGCGGCGTTGCTGACCAGGTTGCCAAGGCCATGGCGCAGTTCCGCAGTCAGGAAAAGATGCGGAATATCCGACGGNTCCCCATGGGTCCGGATGACAAATTCCTTNCCGCTGTCATGATATTTCTCGGTAACGAGGGAGAACAGATTATCAAGGGCCAGGAAGTTGTGATGCGGGGAATCCTTGATAAATCCGCCGGTCTCCGGCCCCTTTGAGAGCTGCGCCAGCACCTCGGCGCATTTTTTCGCCTGATCGTGCAGCAGCGCCGCATCGGCCGCGGCATCGCTCCCCTCCGGCAGGGACTGCGTGAGCTCTTCCGAAACCAGCAGGATCGTATTGAGCGGGGTGCCGAGCTCATGCGCGGCGGCGGCGGCAATACCCCCGACGGCGGAAAGCTGTTGTTCGCGCGCCAGCTCCGCCCGGGCAATGGTCAGCGCGTCATATATTTTACGCTGGTCCGCTGCGATCATCCAGGCATAGCCGGACAGAAACGCAGTGCCGAGCACCAGCGCAGACCAAAGGGCCAGCAGATAGGTATCCGACAGCAGAAGAGAGTTCGGTGGTAGCGGCAGCGGCTCAAAAAACCATGTCAGAAAGGTGATGCAGGCAAAGGTGGTCAGCCCGAGAAATACGGTGCCTTGCCGGGGCAGATTGTTCGCGGAAATGGTGACCGGCACCAGAAACAGGACGGAAAAGGGATTGGTCAGCCCGCCGGTGAAATACAGCAGCCCCGCCAGTTGCAGGATGTCGTAAAACAGATACAGGATGGCGCCGCGGTCCGGAATGCGGGCGGCGGGCTTGCGGTTCAAACTCACCAGGATGTTCAGGATCGCACTTGCCCCGATCAGCAGCCCGACCGGGATCAGGGGCAATTCATATCCGAAGATAAAAAAGACGATCAACACCGTCAGCGCCTGTCCGAGAACAGCCAGCCAGCGGATATAGACGAGGGTTTTAAGGCGCATCCCGCTGGAGGCGAGAGAGATGGGGCTGCTGTCCTCGGGATTTTGCCACTCACGGGCTCTGCTTGCCTGAATGCTCATGGCGCCGGGGGCCTCATTTTCGTCATCACAATAATATCAGACATATAAATGCCATCTTTGCTCCCTTACTCTATAGCAGTATTCTGTTTTCCAACGAATAGTCAAAAGGGAAGAAGAAGATGCATACGACACTCACGGCGAGCCGACGCAAATTCCTGACATTAGCAGGGGCCAGCGCCGGCGCATTCATGCTGGGCTCCGGCAATGTCGCCCTTGCCGGCGAGGCGCAGGACCAGCTTGTGGAAAAAGCGAAATTCACCATTGCCGATCTTGCCACACGTTCGGAAATGGATCAGTTCCGCTCGCTTCTGGCCGTGGCCAAGGGCGTTGTTATTTTCCCGCAGGTTCTGAAAGCCGGTTTCTTCGTTGGCGGCGCGGGTGGCAGTGGCGTGCTGCTTGGCAAGGATGACGTAAACGGCTGGTCATCCCCGGCTTTTTACACCATGGGTCAGGGCAGCATTGGCCTGCAATTCGGCGCGCAGGTCAATGAACTGGTGCTGGTCGTCATGACGGAAAAGGGCCTGCAGGCGATTATCAACAATCAGGTCAAGCTGGGCGGTGATTTGAGCGCGGCGGTTGGCCCGGTTGGCACGACGCTCGGCGCGTCCACAACGACCAATATGAAGGTGGATGTGTTCTCCTTTGCGATTTCCAAGGGGCTGTTTATTGGCGCTTCGGTTGAAGGCTCGATCCTGTCTTCCAATACGGATTCCAATGAATCCTACTATGGCCGTCCCGTCAGTGCGCGCCAGCTGGTGATCGAACGGACGATTTCAAATCCCCAGGCCGATGGCCTGAAAGCCGAGCTGATGAAGGTGGAGCGGAAATAACCGCTTCATCCGCAGTCACGATTTATGACTGTCTAGCCTTTCAACAACACGGGAATGACGGTTCTGTCTTGCATGGTCAAGCGCCGTCCTTCCCGTGAAATCGGTCAGATTGGGCGATGCGCCCTTCTCCAGAAGAATTTCCACAATTTCAAGATTGCCCGTCTTGGCGGCCTTGATCAGGGCCGTTTCCCCCTGCTGGTTTTCCTCATTCACCTTGGCTCCGCTTTCTATCAGCAAAAGCGCGGCCTTGGTTGAACCATAGGCGGCCGCCTGCATCAGGGCGGTATTGCCAAAAGGATCGGCAAGATCTACTTGCGCGCCGTGTTTAAGAAGGGTCTGCACCGTTTTCGGCACGCCGGCAATGGCCGCATGATGCAGCAGGGGTACTTTCTTGAGATCCCGGATATTGGGGTTGTTTCCCGTCAGCAGGAATTTTTCCACCGCATCGGCATTGCCATAGGCGGCATTCTGGAAAACCGGGTCCTGGCCGAGCAGAGACGACTGGGCAACCCCTTGCGGAACAGCCGCGAATATCAGGAAAATAATAAGAAAACAGAACCTCATAATGGTCCCTCATCCCAATTCTGTGTCGAATTCTCCACAATTATTGCCTCAATTCATACTCAATTCTCGGCAAAATCGCAAAAAATACTGACAATGACCGAAAGCTTTCCTATATTATGTTGCGGTGCAGCGTAATTTTGCCTGCAACAGATAACAGTTTTCCTCTGCAACGGGATCCTGTGACAAGAGGAGAGTAGGTCGTGCTTTACCAACTCAAAGAAATTCAGAAACTGGCGCTTTCTCCTGTCCGCATGGCGGCGCAGATTTATTCCCATGTCCTGAAAAGCCCCTATAATCCCATATCGGAGACGCCCCAGGCCCAGACCCTTGCGGCCGGATTCGATCTGTTCGCCGAAACGACGCAGTATCACGGAAAGCCGGCCTTTGGCCTGACCAGCACCCTTGTCGATGGCAAGGAAGTCGCGGTGACGGAGGAAATTCTCCATCGCAAGACATTCTGCCAGCTCAAGCATTTCAAGCGCGAGACTAAAAACAAGGATCCCAAACTTCTGATTGTCGCGCCCATGTCCGGGCATTTTGCGACGCTGCTGCGCGGCACGGTCGAGCGGATGATGCAAAATCACGATGTCTATATCACCGACTGGCGCGATGCGGCGAATGTGCCTTTTTATGAAGGCCGCTTCGATCTTGATGACTATATCGATTATATTATCGACTATCTCGATATCCTGGGTCCGGACACGCATGTCATGGCGGTGTGCCAGCCGGGCGTGCCTGTGCTGGCCGCCATTGCCCTGATGGCGGAGCGGAACAGTCCGAATGTGCCGCGTTCCATGACGCTGATGGGAAGCCCCATCGATACACGCCGGCACCCGACGGAACCCTGTAAATTGGCGATGAGTCACTCTATCGAATGGTTTGAAACAACGGTGATCCATCATGTGCCGGTCGGGTATCCGGGTGCGTTTCGCCGCGTCTACCCCGGGTTTTTGCAGCTTTGCGGCTTTGTCAGCATGAATTTCGGCCGTCATATGGAAGCCCATATCAAGCAGTTCGACCATCTTGTCGAGGGCGATGGCGACAGCGCCGACAGACACCGCGCCTTCTATGCAGAATATAATGCGGTGATGGACCTGACGGCGGAGTTTTATCTTCAGACTATCGAAACCGTGTTCCAGAAACAGGCGCTGGCCAAGGGGGAAATGATGTATCGCAAGACCCATCTGATCCGTCCCGAGCTGATTACGAAAACCGCCCTGATGACGGTTGAGGGGGAGCTGGACGATATTTCCGGCATTGGCCAGACCGTTGCGGCCCATGATCTTTGCTCCGCCCTGCCCGATGAGATGAAAACCCATTACGAGCAGAAAAATGTCGGCCATTATGGCGTCTTCAACGGCCGTCGCTTCAATGCCGAGATTGCCCCGCGGATCAGTGATTTCATTCGCCGTAGCGAGCCGGGGGCGCGGACCCGGAAAACGGCGGCAGAAACAGCGGTGATCCCTGTGAAAACGGAAAAGCCGCAAGCCGCACCGGCGAAGAAGAAGACAGAGGTTGCAAAAAAACCGGCAACCGCTAAAACCGGTGCAAAGACGGCGGTGAAAAAGCCGGCGGTCAAGGCGGGTCCGGCCAAAGCGGTCGCCCCGAAACCGCGCCGCAAGACGACATCCACCGCCGCCAAAGGAACGACAGGGAAGCAAACTGAAAAGGCCTGAGGTGGGGTGACGGAAAAACCATTCTGGGAGACGGTCGCACTTGCGGACATGACACGCGAAGAGTGGGAATCCCTCTGTGATGGCTGCGGCAAATGCTGCCTTCTCAAGCTGGAGGATGAGGACACCCTCGATCTTTCCTATACCGATGTGGCATGCCGCCTTCTGGATATGGGAAGCTGCCGTTGTTCCTGCTATGAGGAGCGATCCCGCCTTGTGCCGGATTGCGTCACCCTGACGCCCGATATTATTCCGAACCTGCGCTGGATGCCGAAAACCTGCGCTTACCGGTTGATTTCCGAAGGCAAGCCGTTGCGCTGGTGGCATCCGCTTGTCTCCCATGATCCGGAAACAGTGCATCAGGCCGGTATTTCCGTGCGCGGGCGTGTGGTTTCCGAACGCCGGGCCGGTGATCTGGAAGAGCATATTGTGGACTGGCCGGATGAAGACAGTGACTGATGCGACAGTGCCGGTTCTGGTTTCCGGGCCAAGGCCGCATCTGCTTTTCGGCGGCCGGAAATATCCGCTGGAAGTAAAGCATTCAACGCGCGCGGCGCGTATACGCCTCAGGATTGACCCGAAACGGGGCATCGTTCTCAATCTGCCACTGCGGGTTTCCGTGGCGGCGGGGCTGTCGTTTATTGAAAAGGAAATCGACTGGGTTGTCGCCAACCTCGACAGACTGCCGGAGGCGGTGCCTTTTTGCGATGGCGCCCTGCTGCCCATCATGGGGACGCCACACCGGATCACCCATGCGCCGGACCGTCGCGGCGTCGTCTGGATGGAAGCGGGCCGGATTTATGTGGCCGGCCGGGAAGAGCATCTCCCGCGCCGCGTTCGCGATTGGGTGCGCAAGCTGGCCAAGACGGAAATCAGCCGCCGCGCCGAGGCGTATGCCGCCCGTATTGGCAAGAGTTACAAGGGTATCACCCTCCGGGATCAGGCGTCGCGCTGGGGGAGCTGTTCCTCGACCGGGCAGCTCAATTTTTCCTGGCGTCTGCTGCTGATGCCCGAAGAGGTGATGGACTATATCGTTGCTCATGAGATTGCCCATCTCCGCCATATGAACCATTCCCCGGCGTTCTGGCGGCTGGTGGATATGCTGCATCCGCGTGTGCCCGCTGCGCGAAAATGGCTGAAAATAAACGGCGCCGAGCTACATAAATATGGCGCCGACATGCAGGAGGGGGTATGAGAGAGGCTCAATGAACGAATAGTCTCTCTTATGAAATCCCTGCATCCCTCTTCTGTTCTTTTCACTCTTTACCTTGCGTCGGCGGTGGCGCTTGGGCCGTTGTCGACGGATATGTATCTGCCGACATTTCCGAGCCTTGCGGAATTCTTCAGCGCGAGCGCGGCGGAGGTGCAGCTTACGCTCAGCGTTTTTTCTTTCGGCATCGGGGTTTGCCAGCTCATCTATGGGCCGCTGACCGACAGGTTTGGACGACGCCCGGTGATCCTCCTCGGCCTGTCGATTTTTATCATCGCGAGCGCGGGCTGTGTGGTCGCGGACACCATTGAACAGCTTATTCTTTTCCGGTTTTTACAGGCCCTTGGCGTTTGCGCCGGGCTGGTGGTGCCGCGCGCCATGGTTCGCGATCTGTTTGCGCGGGAGCAGGCGGCGACGCAGCTTTCCCGCATGGGGACGATCATGGGGCTGGCCCCGGCGGTGGCGCCGGTTCTCGGCGGCTATGTGGCGGCGCTCTATGGCTGGCAGGCGGTGTTTATCGTTCCGGCTCTTGTGGCGCTGATCATTGTGCTGGTGACGATGTTGTTTGTCGATGAGTCCCACCAGAATCTCAATCGCAACGCCCTGCATCCGGGGCATATCATCCGCAATTACGCGGCCCTTCTCCGCAGCCGGGAATTTCTCGGCTATTCCCTGACCGGCGGCTTTGCCTTCGGCGCGCTCTTTTCTTTTATTTCCGGCTCGCCGCTTGTGCTGATCAATGTCTATGGCGTCGCGCCGGAGGTGTTTGGCTATTATTTCGCGGCCATGGTGCTGGGTTATATGACGGGAACGCTGCTCGGACCCTATTTCACGAAACGAAAGGGGCTGAACGCCTCCATCTGGATCGGCACGCTGATCATCGCGGCGGGCGGCCTCCTCATGACACTCACCGCCTGGAGTGGGGTCGGCACGGAGTTTTCCGTCGTCATTCCCATGGTTCTTGCCGCGGTCGGGATCGGAATGGTGCTGCCGCAGACACAGGCGGGCGCCATGGCGCCCTTCCCCACGATGGCCGGATCGGCTTCGGCCCTGTCAGGCTTTATCATGCTGGGATTTTCCGCCCTGCTCGGCTATATCGTTGCGGCGTTTTACGATGGCACGCAATATTCCCTTGTCTATGCCATTGTGCTGACAGGATGCCTTTCCGCAATTGTTTTCCGTCTGCTGATCCGCAAGGGCAGCCACGATGAGGCAGCCTGAGCTGCGGATCAGGGCCGCGGGCTGTCGCCCGGAAATGAGGACGTGTTTGGGCGCTTGGCGGGGGCGGCGGTCCCGCCTGTATCCGGTGCGGCGGGCTTTGTCGTCTCGGCATTTTGCGCGGTGAAAGCCTGGACAATTTTATCCCACAGGCTGCCACCGTCCTTCTTTTCTTCTTCGAGACGGGTGAAGGCGACGGCCTGGCCGGTTTCCGAATGGGTGACGAAATCCTTCCAGGCGACGGCGGGCAGGCTGCTGCCGGTGACCTGTTTGGTCGCGGAACCGTCGTCATTGCCGAACCAGACACCGGCGACAAGCTCCGGTGTGAAGCCAATGAACCAGGCGTCGCGGTAATCCTGCGTCGTGCCGGTTTTTCCGGCGGCGGCAAAGCCGGGGTTGGCGGCCTTTGCTGTTCCCCAGTTGATCGCGGCACTCATCACATCCTGCATCTTGTTGATGGTGGCGGCGCTGACGATGCGTCCCTGCCCCGATGACTGCCGCTTGTAAAGAACCTCCCCGTCCTTCTCGCGGATTTCAAGAACGCCGAACGGCAGGACCGCTATCCCGCCATTGGCAATGACCGCATTGGCGGCGGTCATTTCCAGAAGTGACACCTCATTGGTGCCGAGCGAGATGGACGGGTGCAGCGGAAAATCGCCGCTTAGCCCCAGATTGCGGGCCATTGTCGCCACTTTGTCGCGGCCGACGCGTTCTGTCACCTTGACCGCAACAGTATTGATGGACCGGGCAAAGGCTTCGCGCAATGACATGTCGCCATTATATTTTCGGGTGTAGTTCCCGGGCGTCCAGCCGTTGATATTGATCGGCCCGTCATTGAAAACATCGTCGGGAGCGAGGCCGTTTTCAAAGGCGGCCATATAGACAACCGTTTTAAAGACCGATCCCGGTTGGCGGCGGGCCAGGGTCGCACGGTTATAAACCGACTTTGCATAGGAACGCCCCCCGACCATGGCTTTGACCGCGCCACCGGGCGTCATGGCGACAACCGCCCCCTGACTCACATCCATCTGTGCGCCATCGGCCTTCAGGCGCGCTTCCAGCGCCCGCTCCGCCGCGGACTGCATATCAAGATCGAGCGTTGTCGTAACGATCAGATCCTTCTCGGTGCGCCCGATATAGGCCTGTACCTCGCTGACAACCCAGTCGGAAAAATACCGGACATTGCGGAAATCCTGACTGGCGTTGATAAGAACGGCAGGGTTTGCGCGCAGCCTTTCCGCTTCTGCTGCTGACAGATATTCTTCATCCACCATACGGGCAAGGACAACACTCGCCCGATCCTGCGCCCGCTTCAGGTTGCGGGTTGGCGCGTAATAGGTGGGGGCCTTCAAAAGGCCGGCCAGCATGGCCGCTTCGGCCGTGTTCATTTGCGGTGCCGGTTTCGAGAAATATTTGCGGGAGGCGGCATCAATGCCGTAGGTGCCAGAGCCGAAATACATGCGGTTGAGATAAAGCGCGAGGATTTCATCCTTGGTATATTCCGCTTCCAGCCAGAAGGCGAGCAGGGTTTCCCGGATTTTCCGCCCCATCGTGCGGTCAGGAGTGAGGAACAGGTTCTTGGCGAGCTGCTGCGTGATGGTGCTGCCGCCCTGCACGATGCGTCCGGCCTGATAGTTCCGGATCGCCGCGCGGGCGAGGCTCATGGGATTGATGCCGAAATGGCTATAGAAATGGCTGTCTTCAGTGGCGAGGACGGCAAGTTTCATATTGTTGGGAATCTGCTCGATGGTGAGCATGTCGCCATAGAGATCGCCATAGGTGGAATAGCGAATATTATCGCGTGTTTCCAGCACCATGGAGGGGCGCTTTTCAATCACGCCGATACCGGATATGTCGGGTAGGGTCAGGGCGAAATAGCCGAGGAAAAGCCCGCCGATCAGCAAGCACCAGACAAGCAGCGTTCCGCCCCAATTGAGAAGTGGCGTCAAGAGGCCGCCGTTGCCCTTTTTTGATCCCTTGCGTTGCCGTGAACGGGGGTTGGACGTTCTCCGTGCGCCGCCTTTCGCGCTGCGCCGCGTCGCGCCGCCCGGCCCCGGCCTTTTATTGCCTGCGGGGCGCGCCCGTCCGGTCCGCGTCGGGCTGCCGGATCCTTTTGATGCCTTCTTCATACCAAACTCAATCGTTACTCATGGCTCCAGCCGCCAGAACGGGAGCAGCAATACTCAACATATAAGGCAAAAATGAGATTTTTCCCGCTTTCTATGCGTTGACGGGTTATCTGCCTCCCTGCCGTTGATGAAAGGCGATGCAGTTGCCATCCTCGTCGAGAATGGAAAACTCCCGTGTGCCCCAGGGTGTTTCGTGAAGCGGCGCATTGGGGTGAACAACCCCTTCCCCCTGGCATTTTTCATAAAGCGCATCAATGCCGTCCACTTCAATGCGGCAGCTTGTCATCTTCGGAATTCCAAGGTCCGTACAATACCAGAAATGCAGCTCAATCCGGTCCCGCAGAGTGACGGCATATTCATTCGCGGCGGCATATATTTCCGTAAAGCCGAGCTTTGACGTGTAGAAATCGACGGTTTTCCGGATATCGAGGGACGCGAGAACCGGCGTCGCCGCAACCAGCGTTGCATCTTTCAGAGATGTCGATGGCATGGCATTTTCTCCTTTACTGATGCCGCCCCATTACAGATGACGCCGGTCAGGCGTCGAGGAAGCTGACCTTCAAAGCATTGTCCTGAATAAAGTTGCGTCGCGGCTCC
This sequence comes from Sneathiella sp., assembly GCF_002694385.1. Taxonomy (GTDB): domain Bacteria; phylum Pseudomonadota; class Alphaproteobacteria; order Sneathiellales; family Sneathiellaceae; genus Sneathiella. The sequence goes on along the minus strand of NZ_NZMB01000012.1, from coordinate 428,147 downwards.
ACCACATCGCCCATCAAGGTGGAAAAGACCTCGTCGGCTTCGTCGCCGTGATTGATTTTAACCTGCAGCAGGGTGCGCGCTTCGTGATCCAGCGTGGTCTCCCAAAGCTGTTCAGGGTTCATTTCGCCAAGCCCTTTGTAGCGCTGGATGGTGAGGCCGCGTTTACCGAGTGTGGTCACGGCCTCCATCAGATCCAGCGGGGAATTGATGGTCTGGCGCTTGTCCTTGTGGATGAAGACAGACGGCTTCGTATAAATCGCCTGCAACTCCTCCTTCATGGCGTTGAGCTGGCGCGCCTCGGCGGAATGGATCAGATTGCTGTCCACAAGCTGCACTTCGGTCACGCCGCGGACTTCCCGGCTGAATTTCAGGCTGAAGTCCGGCAGGATCTCTCCTTTCCATCCGCGTTCCGTTTCGGACGAGATGGCATCCAGACGGCGGGCGACAAAAGCGGCGGCTTCGGGTCCACGGGCGGCATCGCTCAAGACGTCGTCGCTGAGCGCGCCGGCAATGGCCACCTGCTCGACCACTGCGCGGTTCTGCACACGGGCGATGGCGTCGATCAGGTCGCGGGCCTGGCGGGCGCGGCCGACAAGGGCACGCAGGTCTTCCCCGCTGCGTTGTTCTCCCGACGCCAGTTCCAGCACCACCTCTTCCATACCCTGATCAATCAGATAATCATCCATCGCCTTCTGATCCTTCAGATAGACCGAGGATTTGCCCTTCGTCACCTTGTAAAGCGGCGGCTGGGCGATATAGAGATAGCCCCGTTCGACCAGTTCCGGCATCTGCCGGTAAAAGAAGGTGAGCAGCAGGGTGCGAATGTGGGACCCGTCCACGTCCGCGTCGGTCATGATGATGATCTTGTGATACCGCGCCTTTTCGATATCAAACTCCTCCGGTCCGATGCCGGTGCCGAGTGCGGTGATCATGGTGCCGATCTCGGTGGAGGACAGCATGCGATCAAAGCGGGCGCGTTCCACGTTGAGAATTTTACCGCGAAGGGGCAGGACGGCCTGATTGAAACGGTCCCGTCCCTGCTTGGCGGAGCCACCGGCGCTGTCGCCCTCGACCAGGAACAGCTCGGAAACCGCCGGGTCGCGCGACTGGCAGTCCGCCAGCTTGCCGGGCAGGCTGGAGATATCAAGCGCGCCCTTGCGCCGGGTCAGCTCCCGCGCCTTGCGGGCCGCTTCACGGGCGGCGGCGGCCTCAACCACCTTGCCGATGACATTCTTAGCATCCGCCGGATGCTCTTCAAACCACTGGCTGAGAGCGTCGAAAACCGAGCTTTCGACAATCGGCCGTACCTCGCTGGAAACCAACTTGTCCTTGGTCTGGGAGGAGAATTTCGGATCCGGCACCTTGACCGAGAGGACGCAGGTCAGCCCCTCCCGCGCATCGTCGCCGGTAATTGTCGCCTTTTCCTTTTTCGCAATGCCGCTGGAGGTGGCGTATTGGTTGATCGCCCGGGTCAGCGCGGCGTGAAATCCGGCAAGATGCGTGCCGCCGTCGCGTTGCGGGATGTTGTTGGTGAAGCAGAGCACATTCTCATGATAGCTGTCGTTCCATTCCAGCGATGCTTCTACCGTGATCCCTTCCTTCTCCGCCATCAGATTGATGGTCTCGGACATAAGCGCGTTTTTTGACCGGTCGAGATATTTGACAAAGGCCGCGATGCCGCCATCGTAATGCAGGTCCGTCTTTACCGGTTCGGCAGAGCGCAGATCATTGATCTGGATATAGACGCCCGAGTTGAGGAAGGCCAGTTCGCGCAGGCGATGCTCCAGCGTCGCGAATTCAAACTTGATATTGGTGAAAGTTTCCGGCGACGGGAAGAAAGTAATCTCCGTTCCCGTCTTGCCCGCCGCATCGCCGACAATTTCAAGGGGGCCCAGGGCATCGCCATGCGCAAAGCTGATGCGATGTTCCTTGCCGTTTCGCCAGATGGTGAGATCAAGCCGGGTGGACAGCGCGTTGACCACGGAGACGCCAACGCCATGAAGGCCACCGGAGACTTTATAGGAGTTCTGGTCGAATTTTCCGCCTGCATGCAGCTGCGTCATGATCACCTCGGCGGCGGACACGCCCTCTTCCTGATGGATATCCACCGGAATGCCGCGTCCATTGTCGCGCACCGTCACCGATCCGTCGCCATTCAGAGCCACATAGACCAGATCACAATAACCGGCCAGCGCCTCGTCAATGGCGTTGTCCACCACCTCATAGACCATGTGATGCAGGCCCGAGCCGTCATCGGTATCACCGATATACATGCCGGGACGCTTGCGCACGGCATCAAGGCCTTTCAGAACCTTGATGGAGTCCGCGCCATATTCCTCTGTCTGCAACTGACCTTCGCTGTTACTCATTACGTCGTCTTTCCCTTTAGCGACCGGCCGTCTGGCAAAGTGCGCCATTTTCGACCGTCAGAAACTGCGCCCGGTTTCCAAGTTCGGAAAACAGGGCGTAATCGGTGCCTGTCATCCAGGCCTGTGTCTTCATATCCTCGATCTCGTCGAACAGCGCCGTGCGTCGCCGTGCATCGAGATGCGCCGTGATCTCGTCCAGCAGCAAGACCGGCGCGCGCCCCTGCAGGCCGGCCTGCAACCGCGCATCGCCAAGAATGATGGAGATCAGCAGCGCTTTCTGCTCGCCGGTCGAGCAGAGCGCCGCCGGCATCCCCTTATCCTTGTGCAGAACGGCGAGATCGCTGCGATGCGGCCCCTGTCCCGTACTACCCGTCATCGCATCCTGCCGCCGGGCGGTTTCGAGTTCCTCCCGGTATCTGTCTTCCACAGCAAGGGCGGACATCTCTTCCAGCCAGCCCTCCAGTAAACCCTCTGCGCCCAGCTCCGCCTTTGGAAAGGCGCGGGAGGGGGCATCCTGCTCCGTCGCGCTCATGACGCCATTGAGCCGTTCCATCGCTTCCCGTCGCGCCGCCGCAATGGCCGTTCCCGTCTGCGCCAGCGTTCGTTCCAGGGAGGCCAGCCAGTGCCGGTCAAACCGTCCTTCCTTCAGCAATCTGTTCCGCTCTCGCATTACCTTTTCGAACGAGGTCATGCGCCTCCCATGGGCCGGATCAAGGCCAAAGGTGAGGCGGTCGAGAAAGCGTCGTCGCCCGCTCGCCCCTTCCTGGAACAGCCGGTCCATCTGCGGCGTCAGCCAGCTGACGCGAAAATGATCCGCCAGGGCCGCCGCGCCACTCATGGTCTGCCCATCAATGCGGACCTGCCGTCGTTCCGTCGGCTCGCCTTCCGTGCTGCCGCCTCCCGCCAGAAGACCCGTGCCAATCCGACACTCTCCGGCATCGGAATGAACTTCTGCCGCCACCGCCCAGCCGCCTGCGCCGCTTGTCTTGGCGACATCCACCAGCTTCGCCCGCCGCAACCCCCGGCCGGGGGTTAAAAAGGAAATCGCTTCCAGCAGGTTTGTCTTGCCACTTCCGTTCGCGCCGGTGAGAACGACAGGACGGGCGTCGGTTTCTACCTTCAGATGCGTGTAATTGCGAAAATCTGTCAAAATCAGGCGCGTGATAACATAGGCCGACACAAACGGCTCCTCTATGGCGACACCCGGGATCCGGATACCCGTCTCAGAGGCGGGCAATGGTTTCCCCCTACACCCGCATTGGCATCAGGACATACAGCGATCCGTCATCGGCGGTGTCCCGGACAATGGTTGGTGATCCGGCGTCGGCAAACAGGAAGCGGGCATTATTCCCGTCGATCTGGCTCGTGATATCCAGCAGATATTTCGAGTTGAAACCGATATCCATGCTGTCCGCGCCATAGGAGGCGTTGACTTCTTCCGTCGCGCTGCCTGCATCCGCACCGGTTGCCGACAGGGTAATCAGGTTGCTGCTGAGCGACAGCTTGATGGCGCGGGTTTTTTCCGTTGCGACGGTGGACACGCGGTCAACGGCCTGCGCAAAGCTTTTGCCGTCCAGCTCCAATACCCGGTCATTATTCGAAGGGATCACCCGCTCATAATCGGGGAAAGTGCCGTCGATCAGCTTCGAGGTGAGAATGGTATCATCGAAGGAGAAGCAGATTTTCGTTTCCGACAGGGAGATGGACACGGGGTCATCGCATTCATCAAGCAGACGCAGCAGTTCATTCACGGCCTTGCGCGGCACAATAACGCCGGGCATCTGCACCGCATCCGCCGGGGCCGGTGTTTCAACACGGGCGAGGCGATGGCCGTCGGTCGCGACCGCGCGCAGCATCTGCGTGCCGTCCGCCTCTGCCGTATGGAAATAGATGCCGTTGAGATAATAACGGGTTTCTTCCGTCGAGATGGCAAAGCGGGTCTTGTCGATCAGCCGCTTGAGAACATTCGCCGGCAGCACGAAATTCACGGGAAGCTGGCTTGTTTCCATGATCGGGAAATCATCTTGCGGCAAACAGGCCAGTTCGAATTTCGACTGTCCGCTGCGCACGAAAATCTTTCCCTTGTCGGCCGCATAATCAAGCTCTACCTGGCTGCCTTCGGGCAGTTTGCGGATAATGTCATAGAGCAGATGCGCCGGAACGGTTGTGGCCCCCTCACTGGCGACATTGGCGGCGACCTTCTCATTGATCGCGATGTCAAGGTCGGTTGCCGTCAGGCCAAGGGAGCCATCCCGCGCATCCATCAGGATATTGGCAAGGATCGGGATGGTATTGCGGCGCTCGACAACGCTTTGCACATGGCTCAGGGAGGTCAGCAAGGCGGTGCGTTCAATAGTCAGTTTCATGGGCTCGGTCGGCTTTGATCTTGTTACTCGTAAAGGTCCGCCATTATGCCCGAAAGTAGCCGCGAACATCAACTGATTTCTCCCCTTGATGCGGGATTTACAGTTAATGTTAAGAATTTGATTCTTAACCTTGAATCGAAATGGCAATGCGGTCGGGCAGGGATGGCTGTTCCCTGTCGCAAGGGCGCTCGGCTCAGGGTCGGGCGAGGCGCTTGCGGGGCGTCGAATCCGGTCTGAAATTGCCATTGATTTCAGGGGGTTGAAAGAAGCAGGCGGCAGGCCATGAGAGCCGCCCCCTCGGCAGCTTGCAGGCAGGCTCGCCGTTCTGCGGGGGCTGTCAGGCTTTCTTTCTGTCGCGAATGAAGGCAAAGGTGCCCAGCAGCCCGATGGCGGCGGCGGGCAGACAGGCAGCCGGGATCAGCCAGGCGACGGTGAAAATCACGCTGCCGTCCGCCTCCCCGTCCATTCCGGCGGCATTGGCAAGAATACCCGCATAGGCCGCGCCGATGGAAATACCGAGCCGTTGCAGCGTCGGAATGGCGCTGGAGACCCGCTCGTGATCCGCTTCTGGCGCAAGGTGCATGGCGCGGCGCAGAATAAACGTCCAGGCGGCGCCAAACCCGGCGCCCTGAAGGGCCGCGAAGAGGGCAATCAGCCAAACCGGGCCAAACGGCAGGCTATAGGCATATCCGGGCAGGCTGAGGGTGATCAGCAGCATGCCGACCAGAATCATCGCCCTGTCCCGCTTTTCCGGAACGCCAGAGAGCAGGAAGGAGGTGACGGACCAGCCGATGGACATACAGGCCATCACATATCCGCCGACAATGGCGGGCTCCCCATGCAGGACCGTGATGACATAGGGGCCGTAAACGGAAATGGCGACCGTCGTGATCGAAAAACCAAGCACCAGGATCATCGCGCCGCCGATCGGGTTTTTCAGGGACAGGGGCCTACGCGGCAGAAGGCGGGTCTCATCTTCGCGCCCGTCAAAATATAGAAAGGCCATCAGGGCCAGGATCCCGAGACTGACCAGCAGCGATGTTTCCAGCGCGGCGACCTCAATCCCTGCATAGGCGATCAGCAAGACACCGAGAGACAGCCAGAGCAACCGCCAGAAGGGGAAGCGAAGCCGGATTTTCTCGACGGGGGCGCCATGGCGCCGCAATGCAAACCAGACCCAGAGAGTGAGGAAGAGCGCCTGCAGGGTGAAAAACCAGAAACCGCCCTGCCAGCTTCCATATTCGACAAATAGCCCGCCAACCAGCGGCCCGATAAAGGCCGAAACACCCCATAGCGTGCTGATGGCGCCCATGGCGCGGGCAATCAGCCGACGCGGAAAAAGGGAACTGACCGCCACAAAAGACAGCGCCATCAGGCCGCCGCCGCCAATTCCCTGCAATAATCGTCCGGCCAGCATGACCCACATGTCCGGTGCCAGGGCGCTCACCATGCAGCCCAGCATGAACAGAAAGGACGCCAGCGTCATCGGCAGGCGCAATCCATATTGCAGGGCGAGAAGGCCGCTTGCCGCTCCCGCGACGATGGAGCCGATGCCATAAAGCGCGACGGTCCAGGAGATCAGCTCCTCCCCGCCGATATCGGCGACAATGGCGGGCACCATGGTGGCAACAAGCAGGCTGTCCGCCGCATGCAGCCAAATGCCAAGGCAGACCAGCGCCAATGACAGGCCGTGTTCGCGATTGAGAATCTCGCGCCAGCGAACGGCAGTGTCTTCCTGAAGAGGGGCCATGAATTTCCTGTCCGGTCACCAGACAATGATCAGGGGCAATGGATTTTCCAGCCCCGGTTGTTTCTGAAGCTATATCTCAGGGAAGACGCGAAAGCAAATCGGCACCAGCTATTATTCGAGCATCCGGCGCAAGAGTTCGATATCTTCCGACAGGGCGATGTCCTGCTGGCGCAGCTCGTCGATCTTGCGCAGGGCGTGCATGACGGTTGTATGATCCCTGCCCCCGAATTTCCGGCCGATTTCCGGCAAGGAACGGGACGTAAGCTGCTTGGCGAGATACATGGCGACCTGACGGGGCCGCGCAACGGCGCGGGCGCGGCGGGCCGAATGCATGTCCGACATCCGGATATTGAAATGCTCGGCGACCTTTTTCTGGATCTCCTCGATGGTGATCCGCCGGTCATTGGCGCGTAAAAGATCGCGGAGCACTTCCTGCGTGCTTTCAAGAGTGACGGCGCGCCCGACCAGATCGGAATAGGCGAGCACACGGTTGAGCGCCCCTTCGAGCTCCCGCACGTTGGAGGTGATGCGATGGGCGAGAAATTCGAGGATGCGGGGATCAATCTCGATTTTCCCCTGCTCGACCTTTGATTGCAGGATGCCGAGGCGGAGTTCATAATCGGTCGGGTGAATGTCGGCGACAAGGCCCCAGCCGAGGCGAGAGCGCATCCGTTCCTCCATCCCTTCAAGATCCGTCGGCGAGCGGTCGCCGGAGATGATGATCTGATGGTTCTGATCCACCAGCGCATTGAAGGTATGGAAGAATTCTTCCTGCGTGCTGTCTTTACCGGCAATGAACTGCACATCGTCGATCATCAGCACATCGACGGAGCGGAACTGCTCCTTGAAATTCATGGTGTCCTTGTAGCGCAGGGCGCGGATGAAACGGTACATGAATTTTTCCGCCGACAGATACAGCACCTTCTTCTTCGGGCTGTTGGCGGCGATGGCATGGCCGATGGCATGCATCAGATGGGTTTTGCCGAGCCCGACCCCGCCATAAAGATACAACGGGTTGAACGGCACGGAATCCTTGGCTTCCGCCACGCGGCGGGCGGCGGCGTGGGCCAGCTCATTGGACTTGCCGACGACGAAATTATCAAAAGTGAACCGCGGATCGAGCGGCGCCATCAGGGAGGGGTCAGGGCTCGCCGCCTCAAAGGCGCCCGGGGCTTTGTCTGTGAACGGCTCGGTTGCCTCCGCAAGACCGATCGAGGTTTTTTGCGCGACACCATTCTTGCGATCAAGCGGCTTCACCCGGAGATTGACGCTTTTGATGGCGCCGTCGGCCGCGCACCAGAGCTGGCGTAGCCGGTTGGCGTAGTTGTTGAGCACCCAGTCCCGAAGGAAGCGGGTCGGCAGCGTCAGGGAAACAGTATCGCCGTCAATCTTGTCCAGTTCGATATTCTTGAGCCAGGAATTGAAGGTTGCTTCGCCATATTCGGCGCGCAGCTTTTCCCGTATCCTGTCCCAATTTTCAGTGTCTGTCATGGCGGAGGCCCCGGAACCTGACGTCATCAGCTCTGTTTCCATTTCAGACCGGCGACCTTCCAGCCGCCCACCGTGCCGCGATGGCCTTCAGGGTCCGGGCCGCCTTCGAATCCCTCAAGAACATTATAGGCGCGGCTGTAACCGGCGCGGGTGGCCGCTTCGGCGGCGGCGATGGAGCGGACGCCGGACCGGCAGAGAAAGATCATGGGGGCGGATTTCTTGGGTTGTAGATCGGATATTTCTTGAACGAAGCCTTGATTTTTGGCCATATCGGGAAACAGAACCCAGGAGACCCGTTGCACGGCTTTGCCAAGCGCCGACAGATCCGGCAGGCCGACATAGGCCCATTCAGCATTTGTTCTGACATCGATCAGGACGGCATCCGGGTCGCTTTCAAGCATATCCCAGGCTTCCTGAACCGTGATATCCCCGGCATAGGTGGCGTTGGCGCCGGACATCCCCCCGTTGGTCATTCGTAATTCCTTCGCTTAAAATTCGGAATAGTCCAGATATGTATAAACATGGTTGACGAGAACCCGATTTGAGCGGCCCCTCCCCCGAGGTCCGCCGACAATATACGCAACGCCTTCACTCATGACTAAACAAGCTACCGGAGACAACCGGACCCGGACGGATTGTCCGTCCTTGACCACTCAACCCTGTGTGTGATTGCGGTTAGGATGCTCTCCCTTAGAGACGGGGCAGAGTAATCTTATCCACAGGTGGGGCGCAAGGGAGGGGTGACAAAATTAGCAAAAATAAATTTTGCAATTGGCCGAACATTCCCTTGACCTACAAGATATGGTGAGGGCTTCCACAGGAGCCGCGTTAACTGGTAAAAATGAAGGCGAAACAGGCAGGTTATCTGCGCTTTTTGCGCGACATCAGGCAACAAAAAACCGCGGGCCGATTTGGCGCCGCGGTTTGATTCTTGCGATTCCCGCGATTATGCAGAAAGGGATTTTACCCGTGCATTGAGGCGGGAGATTTTGCGCGATGCCGTGTTCTTGTTCAGAACGCCTTTCACGACGCCCCGGGCAAGTTCAGACTGTGCAGCGCGAAGGGCCTCGGTTGCTTTCGCGTGGTCCCCTTCGGTCACGGCCAGTTCCACCTTTTTCACAAAGGTGCGGATACGGCTGCGACGCGCCCGGTTACGTTCGGTACGGACCTCTGTCTGCCGGATCCGTTTCAGTGCAGATTTATGATGCGCCATGACAATCCTGTCTTTTAGCTTCGAAATTCGGAAGCCGGGTTATAACCAGCGGAATTTTCTCCGTCAACAGAAGAATGGGACAAAAGAGCCGGAATCGGCAAATTTCCGGCCTCCTGTCGTAAAGATACCAATTTTCGCCCGAAAATGGCGGGAAAGTCAGCGGTTGCGGAACTCCGGAGAGCGTTTTTCGGCAAAGGCGGACATGCCTTCCTTCTGGTCTTCTGTCGAAAAGGTGGAGTGGAAAACGCGCCGTTCGAACATGATTCCTTCTTTCAGGGTCGTCTCATAGGCCTTGTTGACGCTTTCCTTGCACATCATGACGATGGGCTGCGACAGCTTGGCAATCTCGCCCGCGACCTTGACGGCCTCATCCACCAGATCTTCCAGCGGAACGATCCGGCTGACCAGCCCGGCACGCTCGGCTTCTTCCGCACCCATCATGCGGCCGGTCAGGCACATTTCCATGGCCTTCGCCTTGCCGACGGCGCGCGTCAGACGCTGGGTTCCGCCAAGCCCCGGGATCGTGCCGAGCTTGATTTCCGGCTGGCCGAACTGGGCGTTATCGGCGGCCAGGATAAAGTCGCACATCATGGCCACTTCGCAGCCCCCGCCAAGTGCATATCCCGCGACGGCAGCAATGACCGGCTTGCGGAAGGTGGACAGCCGTTCGGCGTCATTGGAAAGAAAGTTGCTCTTATAAACATCCATATAGGTCTTGGGCTGCATTTCCAGGATATCCGCACCGGCGGCAAAGGCCTTGTCGGAGCCCGTCAGGACAACGGCGCCGATGGCTTCATCCGCTTCGAAATTGTCCAGAGCGTCCGCCAGCTCCTGAAAAAGCTCCGCGCAGAGAGCGTTGAGCGCTTTCGGCCGGTTGAGGCGGATGATCGCGACCGCGCCCTTGGTCTCGGTAATGATATTGTTATAGGCCATTCTTGATCCCTTGTTTCAGAATTTGATTGCCGCACATTATGGGCAAGCGCGGCCCTTTGTCCAGTCAAACCCCGGTTCTAGCGCTGGCATTTCGGACAGAAGAAGGTGGAGCGTCCGGCCTGCGGAATTCGGCCTATGACGCCGTTACAATCGGGAGTCGTGCAGGCGGCCCCCTCCCGATCATAAACTTCGAAACGATGCTGGAAATAGCCAAGCTCGCCTGATGTGTGGCTGTAGTTGCGAAGGGTCGATCCGCCCGAGGCGATGGCTTCCTCCAGCACCTGGCGGATAGCGGCGGCGAGCCGGTCGGCCCGCGCGCCCGTCACATTGGCGGCAAGGCGCTTTGGGGAAATACCGCTCCGGTGCAGGGCTTCGCAGGCATAGATATTGCCGACCCCGGCGACGACCCTCTGGTCCAGCAACGCGGTTTTTATCGGGGTTTTACGGCCAGCGAGCCGTTCCGCGAGAGCGGGCCCGTTAAATTCATTACCAAGGGGTTCCGGCCCGATGTTGATAAGCTGCGGATGGGTTTCCAGCAGCGCCCTTTCGGTCAGTAGCATGAAACCGAAGCGGCGCGGATCATGATAGCGGATGCGCAGGCCCCTTTCCGTTTCGAACACCACATGATCATGACGATCAAGAGGGTGTTCGGGGATCGGGCTTTTCTCAATCCGGAAACTGCCTGACATGCCGAGGTGGCCGATCAGGGCCGCCTCCCCTTCCATCTGCATGAGAATATATTTTGCACGGCGGTGAATTGTCTCAACCCGCCGTCCGGTCAATGTCTCGATAAAGCCATCAGAAAAGGGAAAGCGCAAGTTCGCACGGCGCAGCGTGACGCGCGTAAAGCGGTCGCCGATCAGGGCATCGGCAAGGCCGCGGCAGACGGTTTCAACTTCGGGTAATTCCGGCATGGCGCGACAGTAGCCTTATTTTATGCCTTGCGCTATGCTCTTGTTTCGACCAAACAGAAGCATCGGATCGACGGGCGGACGGAACGCGCTATGGCTGCAACGGATAATTCATCGGACAATACCCATTTCGGCTTTCGCGAGGTGCGGCGGGACGAAAAGGCCGGGCTGGTGCGCGGGGTGTTCGACAGTGTCGCGGATAATTACGACCTGATGAATGATCTGATGAGCGGGGGCATCCACCGGCTCTGGAAGTCAGCCATGATCGACTGGCTGATGCCGCGAAAGGGGCAGCATCTGCTGGATGTGGCGGGTGGCACCGGTGACATCGCCTTCCGTTTCCTGGATGCGGTGGCGGGGGATGGACGGGTGACCGTCCTTGATATCAACCATGCCATGCTGAGCGTCGGGCAGGACCGCGCCATTGATCAGGGGCGGCTTCAGGGCCTTGACTGGGTCAATGGCGATGCGCAGGCCCTCCCCCTTCCAGACAAGTCGGTTGATGCCTACACGATCGCCTTCGGTATTCGCAATGTGACGGATATCCCGGCCGCGCTGAGAGAGGCCCGGCGGGTGCTGAAACCTGGCGGGCGCTTCATGTGCCTTGAGTTCAGCAAGGTCGAGGCGCCGATCCTGAAGGAATTCTATGATTTTTATTCCTTCAAACTTTTGCCGGAAATCGGTGGTATTGTCGCCAGAGATAAACCGTCCTACCAGTATCTAGTTGAAAGTATAAGGCAGTTTCCGGATGCAGAAAATTTTGCAGATATGCTGCGCGACGCGGGCCTGGGTCAGGTCAAATACCGTCGCCTGTCCGGCGGCATTGCCGCCCTGCATTCCGGCTGGCGTCTTTAGGCTGGCGTATTGAGGAGCGGTATTCAGTGATCCGGACCACCCTTAATTTCCTGCGTCTGCTCTATGCCGCCCGCACGCTTGCGCGCCATGATGCGCTGTTTTTTCTCGACAGGTTCGCGCGGTTGCCGCTGCCGCTTGTGGTGGTGCGCAAGGTTATGCCGGTGTTCGCTCTCGGTTCGCCCAAAAGCCAGGGCCTCAGGGAGGGAGAGCGGCTCGCCAATGCCTTGCGTGATCTCGGGCCGAGCTTCATCAAGCTCGGGCAGGCGCTGTCCGTCCGCGCCGATCTGATCGGCGAGGATCTGGTGCAGGATCTGGGCAATCTCCGCGACCGGCTGCCGCCCTTCCCTTTCGAGAAGGCGCAAGAGACCATTGAATATGAATTGCAGGCGCCGCTCGACAGCTTGTTCGTGGAATTTGACCGCGAACCTGTTGCCGCGGCCTCCATTGCGCAGGTTCATTTCGCAAAAGTGCGAGAGAGGCGGCCGGCCCCGACTGATGATGATCCGGACGCCGAGGAGGAAGTGCTGCGGGATGTGGCGGTCAAGATATTACGTCCGGGAATCGAGCTGGCGTTCGAGCGGGACTTGCGGCTTTTCTTCTGGCTGGCGGGCCTTGCGGAGAAATATCAGCCGCAGACGCGTCGCTTGCGGTTGACAAAGATTGTTGAAACCCTGGCTGATTCTGTCGAGCTGGAGATGGATCTCCGGATGGAGGCGGCGGCGGCTTCGGAAATGGCAGAAAACTTTGCCGATGATGCGGATTTCGATGTTCCCGAAATCGACTGGCAGCGGACAGCGCGGCGCGTCATGACGCAAAGCCGGGTGGAAGGTGTCAGCGTTGCCCGGAAAGAAGAGCTGCTCGCCGCCGGGCATGATCTGACGGCGCTATCCAATAATGTGATCCGCGTCTTTTTGCATCAGGTGCTGCGCGACGGGTTTTTCCATGCGGATATGCATCATGGCAACCTGTTCGTCACGCCGGATGGGCGTCTGGTTGCCGTCGATTTCGGGATCATGGGGCGAATGAACCGGGAAACGCGCCTGTTTATGGCGGAAATGCTGCATGCCTTTCTGACCCGTGATTATCACCGCGCGGCGGACGTGCATTTCCGAGCCGGATATGTGCCGCCGCACAAATCCCTCGACAATTTTGCCCAGGCCTGCCGCTCCATTGGGGAGCCGATCCTTGGCCGTCCGGTCAGTGAAATCTCCATTGCCCGGCTGCTGGTCCAGCTTTTCCAGATCACCGAAACTTTCGAGATGGAAACCCAGCCGCAGCTTCTCCTGCTCCAGAAAACCATGGTGACGGCGGAAGGTGTGGCGCAGAGCCTCAACCCGGATATCAATTTCTGGGAGGCTGCCGAACCGACGGTGGCCCACTGGATGCGGGAGAATATGGGCGTTGAGGCGCATGCTGCCGAAGTTGTGAAGGACGGTATTGCGCTGCTCCGGAAGCTTCCGGCCATCGTCAACAAGGCGGATGCGCTGCTGCTCGAGATGGAAGCGCGGGAAAAGGCGCGGGAACATATTCTGGAAACGCGAAGACAGCTTGCAAAGGAACGGCGGGACCATCTCGCCTATATTGCCGGCGGCGGTGTCATCGGCGGGCTTGTTGTCTGGTTGATCGTCCTGCTGGCATAGTCCGGAGGCAAAAACAGGCGCCGCCACGCTTTATTTCAAAAAGCACAAAAAATTTCTTGCCTGCCCAGTGTGGAATATTTATTTTTCACATAAAAGACAAGTAAAATCATCAAATTGTCTGATCTGGGCGCAAATATGGAAAATAAAACAGTTCTGCTGATTATCGGGGGTGGCATCGCCGCCTATAAGTCCCTTGAGCTGATCCGGCTGCTTGCAAAGCAGGGAATTCGCAGTCGCGCCATCCTGACGGCGGCGGCGAAGGAATTTGTCACCCCCCTCTCCGTTGCCTCGCTGACCGGGGAGAAAGTCTATGATGATCTGTTTTCCCTGACAGATGAGGCGGAGATGGGCCATATCCAGCTATCGCGCAGCGCCGATCTTGTGGTTGTCGCCCCGGCGACGGCGGATTTGATGGCCAAAATGGCGGCGGGACTGGCCAATGACATGGCGACGACGGCTCTGCTCGCTACGGATAAGCCCGTCCTGATCGCGCCTGCGATGAATGTCCGCATGTGGCAGCATCCGGCGACAAAGCGTAATCTCCAAACGCTGAAAAATGACGGTGTCATGACGGTTGGCCCGGACGATGGCGACATGGCGTGCGGTGAATACGGGCCGGGACGGATGGCGGAACCGGCGGCGATTTGTGAGGCAATTACCGATTATTTTCAAAGGTCTGCCCATCAGCCGCTGAAAGGCCGGAAAATTTTGGTGACAGCCGGTCCCACCCATGAGCCCATTGATCCGGTTCGCTATATCGCCAATCGTTCGTCGGGTAAGCAGGGCTATGCCATTGCGGGGGCGCTCGCCAATATCGGGGCGGAGGTAACGCTTGTTTCGGGCCCGACGCGGCTTGACACACCGCAGGGCGTTCAGCGCATGGAGGTCGAATCGGCGAAAGACATGCTGGCCGCCTGCGAGGCGGCCCTGCCCGCCGATGCGGCGATCTTTGCGGCGGCGGTTGCTGACTGGCGGGTCGCCACGGAAGCGACACAGAAGATCAAGAAGCAGGATGGATGCCTGCCGGATCTTTGCCTGGCTGAAAACCCGGATATTCTGGCGACGGTCGGCCATCATGGGACGCATCGCCCCACATTGGTGATTGGCTTCGCGGCGGAGACGGAAAAGATCGTCGAAAATGGCCGCGTCAAGCTTGACAGAAAGGGGTGCGACTGGATTCTCGCGAATGATGTCAGTAGCGGAACCGGCACCTTCGGTGGCGATGAAAACCGCATCTTCCTGATCACCCGTGACACAGTTGAGGATTGGCCCAAACAGAGCAAGAGCGATGTCGCCAGCACTCTGGCAGACAAGATATATCAGTATTTTCAAGGTATTAAGTAGTATGAATGACGTGACCATATCCATCACCCGCCTGCCCCATGGCGCAGATTTGCCGCTTCCGGCCTATGAGACGGCGGACAGCGCCGGAATGGATATTCGGGCCGCGGTTGACGAACCCGTTGACATCAGGCCTGGTGGACGGGCGCTGATCCCGACCGGGTTTAAAATGGCCCTGCCGCGGGGGTATGAGGCGCAAATCCGGCCCCGCTCCGGACTGGCCCTGAAGAAGGGGATCACGCTCCCCAATACGCCGGGAACCATTGATGCGGACTATCGCGGCGAGGTCGGGATTATCCTCATGAATATGGGAGAGGAAAACTTCCGGATCGAACGGGGTGACCGTATTGCCCAGATGATCATCGCCCCGGTATTGCAGGCCCGATGGCAGGAGGTGAAGACACTGGATGAAACAACGCGCGGTGAGGGCGGGTTTGGTTCGACCGGAGTTGCGGAAAGGGCCGGATGACGATGCTGCATCTGCCGAAAAAAATGCTCTATGCGCTGGAAGCCGTAGTGGATATCGCCTTCAATGCGCGGCCCGACCCGGTTCAGTCCAAGGAAATCACAAAACGGCAGGGCATTCCGCTCCGCTATCTTGAACAAGTCATGCAGCAGCTTGTGCATGGGGGTATCCTGAAGGGTGTGCGCGGTCCGCGCGGGGGCTATCGTCTCGCGCGGGAGCGCCGCCGGATTACGGCGGGCGATGTGATCCGAGTGATCAGCTCCGCCGAGACGGAAGAGGAGGAAACGCAGATTTTCGCTTCGGAAATCGGCCAGAATGTGGTGGGGCCGCTCTGGGAAGAGGCGCAGGCCGCCCTGCTGGCGCAGCTGGATGCGGTAACCTTGGAAGATTTATGCCAGAGGGCGCTGGATAAGGGCCGGGTCGAAGCGCCGGGGGATGGCTCTCACTTCGAAATATGATAATTGAAATGGTTATTTGAGGCGAAAAATGAAGACAGATCCGCCGCGAGGCAAAATTTACGATTCGATCATTGATACCGTTGGCGCAACGCCGCTTGTCCGCGCCCGCCGGCTGGCGGCGGATATTCCCCATGAGGTTCACCTTCTCCTGAAGCTGGAATTTTTCAACCCGCTGGCCTCGGTCAAGGACCGCATCGCGGCGGCCATGATCGAATCCATGGAAGAGGCGGGCGTCATCAATCAGGATACGGCAATTATCGAGCCGACTTCGGGCAATACCGGCATCGGGCTTGCCTTCGTTTGCGCCGCTAAGGGCTACAAGCTGACGCTGGTCATGCCGGAAAGCATGTCGATGGAACGGCGCAAGATGCTGAAGCTGCTTGGCGCCAACCTGGAGCTGACCGAGGCCGCCAAGGGCATGAATGGCGCTATTGCGCGGGCGGAAGAATTGAAGGCGGAGATCGGCAATGCGATCATCCCGCAGCAGTTTGAAAACCCGGCCAACCCGGCCATTCATAAGGTGACGACTGCGGAGGAAATTCTTGCCGATACCGGCGGCAGGGTGGATGTAGTGGTCATGGGTGTCGGCACCGGGGGAACGCTGACCGGCGTTGGATCGATCCTGAAGGCGAAGGATCCGGCCATTCGCATCATCGCGGTGGAGCCGGAGGACAGCCCCGTCCTCTCCGGCGGACAGCCGGGCCCGCACAAGATTCAGGGGATTGGCGCGGGCTTTTCGCCGAAAAACCTGGATGAAAGCCTGATTGATGAAGTCCTGACCATCGGCAATGAAACGGCCTTCGAAACCGCGCGGGAAGTGGCCCGTCTGGAAGGGATTCCCGTCGGCATTTCATCGGGTGCGGCGGTTGCTGCGGCACTGGAGATTGCCGAACGACCCGAGATGGCGGGCAAGACAATCGTGGTTATTATTCCATCCTTCGCAGAACGTTACCTNACGACGGCGCTATTTGACGGTCTCTGAGCGATGGCATTCAGCGACGATCAGCTCGAACGTTATGCCCGCCATATTGTCCTTCGGGAGATTGGCGGCGCGGGACAGCGGAAGTTGCTGGATGCCAGGGTCCTGATTGTCGGGGCAGGGGGGCTGGGTTCCCCGCTTGCGCTTTATCTGGCGGCGGCGGGTGTCGGCACTCTTGGCATTATTGATGATGACCGGGTGGAGCTTTCCAACCTGCAACGGCAGATTGCTCACGGAATGGCGGAAATCGGGGCGTTCAAGACAGACAGCATCGCAAGGTCGGCCGACCGAATTAATCCGGATGTAACGGTTATTCCGCATCGGGAGCGTCTGACGCCAGCAAATGCCCGTGCCATTCTGGCCGATTATGACGTGATTGCCGATGGCACGGATAATTTTGAAACGCGATATCTGCTGAATGATGCCTGTTACTTCGCCCGGAAGCCTCTGGTCTCCGGGGCGATGTTACAATTTGACGGGCAGGTGAGCTGTTTCAAGGCGTATGAGGCGGCAAAACCCTGTTATCGCTGCCTCTATCCGTCGCCCCCGCCGCCTGAAATTGCCCGGACCTGCGGTGAGGCCGGCATTCTCGGCGCGCTCCCCGGTGTCATCGGCTCCTTACAGGCGGCGGAAGTGGTGAAGGAGATTCTCGGTATCGGTGAGGGGTTGGCGGGCCAGCTTCTTCTGTATGACGCCCTCACGGCGGATTTTCGCAAAATCAGGGTGCCGAAAAACCCGGCATGCCCGCTTTGCGGCGAGAATCCCACGATTACGGACTTGCCCCGGCTTACATGAAATAGGCGGCCGCGAGGCTGAGCGAGAGGGGGAGGGTGACCATGGAGATCAGCGTCTGGATGGTGATAATGCCAGCCATCACTTCTGCATCAGCGCCCAGCAGCTTGGCGAGCGCATAGCCGGAGCTGGCGGTCGGAATCGTCCCGTAAACGATGAGGATCATGGCTGTGACCCCTTCAAGCCCGGTCAGGATAACGGCGCCCGCGACGATCAGCGGAAAGATGACCAGCTTGATCACCGTTGAGAGGGCCACATAACCCGCCCCTGTATGAATGGAGCGGATTTGCAGCCCGGCCCCGACACAGAGCAGTGCGAAGGGGAGCGCGGCCTTGGACAGCAGCCCGGCGAAGTTATTGATGATGGGCAGCGGACCGATACCGGACAAATTGAGAAAAGCGCCCAGCCCGATGGCGATCAGCAGGGGATTGCGCAAAATCTCCTGCGCCAGACGCCGTTTGAGGGAATGTCCCCCTATCTTGCCCTGATAACCGACAAGCACCGTGATGCAGAAAAGATTGGTCGGCGGCACCAGAACGGCCGTTGCCACGGCCGCGAGCAGCAGACCCTGCGGTCCGAACAGATAATCGGCAACCGCAAAGGCGATAAAGGTGTTATGACGCACCGCCCCCTGAAAGACCGAGCCGCCAATGCGCGGATCAATTTTAAGCAGCCGGACAGTCAACAGGGACAGCAGACCGGTGATCACAAGCGCGCCGAGAAGGGCGAGGGCGTAGCTGCCGACCAGATCGTCCTTGAACGGGGCCGTGGTGGTGTTGAAGAAGAGAAGCGCCGGGAACAGTACCCAGTACACCATCCGATCGGCATGATGCCAGAAGTCCCCACCCGGGAAGCCGTTTCGCCGGAGCAGGTTGCCAAGCACCAGCAATAGAAATATCGGCATGACGGAGAGCGATATTTCCCACATACTCAGGAATCCTTTGCAATTCTCGTGTTGCGATTTTGGCGATCACCCTTTTGTGAGCCAAAATGCGGCGTCTGGCCAGAAAAATATGCCGGTTATTGTTTTTCAGCTTTGGGGAAAACGAAGGCTTTTTCCTTGTCATCATAAAGGGCCGGGTTCGGATGATATCCGGGGCCGACCGTCAGCGCAACTCCGGGCAGGTCCGACTGATTGAGGCTGGAGACATATTCTTTTTCATAGACGGCAAGGGGCTGAACCTCTCCGGGTGCCTTAAGCGTTATAACAACCTTGTAGGGGCGATCCTTGATAACGCCTTCAACGCCCGGAGTGCGCAGCATATACTGAAGTTGTGATGGTTTCGCCTTGGTGGTAACGGTAATCGGCGCGCCGCCTTTGGGGTTTTCGAACTCAGCGATTATTTCAGTTCCCTCGGGTATGTCGCGGCGTGGTTTTGCAACGAAGCCATAAAAGGCTTCCCCGATGCGGTAATTGAAAATGAAACCACCGCCGGTAAATTCCAGATAGGGCTTGTCCGCCTCATCACCGCAGCCGGAGAGCAGGAGGCCGACAGCCAGTATCATGAAGGCCATTCTTTTCATTGCGGGAATCTCTCTGGCCAGTAACGGCGAATATGATACGCTTCCTACGGGATACTGTCCACAAGAGGGAAGGGACGTCTCGCTTGTCCTTGCTATATATCCTGCAACAGCTTCTGAATGCGCTACAGGTGACGGTGATATATGCGTTACTGTCGGCCGCCTTTGTTCTTTTTTACGGGGTCACGAACCGCATCAACCTTGCGTTCGGGGCGCTGGCCATGTGGGCGGCGTATCTCACCATCATGATGGTTTCCCTGCTGGAGGGCGTGACTTTCTGGCCTTTGATCATCGTGATCACCGCGGGAGTTGCAATAGCGATTTTCAATACCGCCCTGCTTGGTTTTTCAATCCATCATCTTGTTGTGAAAAAGCTGATCAACGCGCGGATGCAGACGATGCTGATTGCGACCATCGCCATCGCCATCATACTGGAAGAGGCCATGCGCCTTATCAATGATTCCCGGGAATTATGGCTGCGGCCTGTCTTTGCGGATCCGGTGCCCCTGGTTACGGGAGGGGCCTTTCCCGTTCAGATAACGCCCCTGCAAATTGCGGTACTGCTGCTCGGGTTCGGCATAGTGTTGCTGCTGATCCTGATGATGAAGCGGCATCCGTTCGGCCTGCGCTGGCGGGCCGTGGCGGATGATTTGCAGATGGCGGCGCTCTGTGGCATCAGCCTGTCCGCCGTTATTGGCCTGTCCTTTGTGCTTGCAACCATAATGGCGGCACTTGCCGGATCGATGATCGCGCTTCTGTATGGCAGCGCCAGCTTCGCCATGGGAACCATCATTGGTCTCAAATCCATGTTCATCGCGGTCATTGGCGGGCTGCGGTCGCTTCAGGGCGCGCTGGCGGCGTCAGTGGCGCTGGCGTTTTTCGAAACATTCTGGTCGGCCTATTTCGAGATTGCCTATCGCGATGTGGCGGCCTTCTGCGTGTTGACATTATTTCTGATCATGAAGCCGGAGGGCTTGCGCCGCCGCTGACATGAAAAAGCCCCGCCACCTTGATGGTGGCAGGGCTGTTATTCATCGTCCGTCCTGCTTATGCGCTTTTAGGGGCGGATTGCAGCACGTCTTCATCCACATAATCGGTGAATTGTTCAAAATTTTCGATAAAGCGGGCGACAAGATCACGCGCCTTGGCGTCATAGGCGTTCTTGTCCGCCCAGGTGTTGCGCGGATTGAGAATGTCCGACGGGACGCCGGGGCAGGATGTGGGCATGGCAAGGCCAAAGAACGGGTCTTTCTCCGTCTCCACCACTGCCAGCGTGCCATCGAGGGCGGCATTTACCAGGGCGCGTGTATGCGCGATGGGCATACGGTGGCCCGTGCCATATTCACCGCCCGTCCAGCCGGTGTTGACCAGCCAGCAGTTGACGCCATGCTTGGCGATCTTTTCGCCGAGCAGCTTGGCATAGACAGCCGGATGACGCGGCATGAAGGGGGCGCCAAAGCAGGTGGAGAAGGTTGCCTGCGGCTCATTGCCGAGGCCTTTTTCCGTACCGGCCAGCTTGGCTGTATAGCCCGACAGGAAGTGATACATGGCCTGTTCCGGCGTCAGTTTTGAAATGGGCGGCAGGACGCCGAAAGCATCGGCGGTCAGCATCACCACATTGGCCGGATTTCCGGCAACGCCGGTTTCAGAGGCGTTCGGAATGAACTCGATCGGATAGGAGGCGCGGGTATTTTCCGTATAGCGGTTGTCATCCAGATCCAGCTCGCCGGTTGCCGGGTCCATCACCACATTTTCAAGAACGGTGCCGAAGCGACGCGTGGTCTCGAAAATTTCCGGTTCCGCCTCTTGCGACAGCTTGATCACCTTGGCGTAGCATCCGCCTTCGAAATTGAACACGCCGTCGTCTGACCAGCCATGTTCATCATCCCCGATCAGCATCTTGCTGGCATCGGCGGACAGGGTGGTCTTGCCGGTGCCGGAAAGGCCAAAGAAAACGCTGGACGCGCCATCGCCGCCAACATTGACAGAGCAATGCATGGGCAGAATGCCTTTTTCAGGCAATAGATAGTTCAGGATGGAGAAGACGGATTTTTTGATTTCCCCGGCATAGGATGTGCCGCCGATAATCACCAGCTTCTCGGCAAAATTCGGCAGGACGAAAACTTCGGACCGGGTGCCATCCACTTTCGGGTCGGCCTCGAAAGAGGGGACCTGCAGGATGGTGAATTCGGGTTTGAAATCCGCCAGCTCCGCAGGATCCGGCTGTATAAACATGTTGCGGGCAAAAAGATTGTGCCAGGCGCATTCGGTAATGATCCGCACGGGGAGACGGTTACCGGTGTCGGCGCCCGCATAGCAATCCTGGATAAAAACATCCCTGCCGGTCAGATACTCCTGCATTTTCTTGTGCAGGCCGCCGAATTTTTCGGGCGCAATGGGCTTGTTGACCTTGCCCCACCAGATATTCTTCTCGCTGCCCGGTTCCTGCACGATGAATTTGTCATTGGCGGAGCGGCCGGTATGCTGCCCGGTCAATGCGACGAGCGGCCCGCCTGCAGCGATGGAAGCCTCCCCCCTCCGGATTGCCTCCTGATAAAGGGCGGGCGTCGACAGGTTCCAATATGCCCTGCCAACCTTTTCCAGGCCGTTTGTTTCCAGCCCGAAACGGCTTTTATGGTGTCCCAATTGCTCCACGTTCATGTCTCCACTGCTATATTTGAGGGGCCCTTCAAAAGGCTTTCATTACAGAATAATGGGGGCAAAATAAAGGCGCAACCAATCTATCGCGAAAGCGACCCCCAATCAGAAATTATTCCCTGTCGGGCGGATCAGTTGATCCGATACGGGGAAAATTACCATGGAGGAGCTGAAATTTTAGTTAATTTCGGATCTTTTTCAGCAGGTGGATCATCTGGATTCGCATCTCTTCGGCGCTCAGGGCGGGTTTTTCAAACAGAAGACGTTCGTAATTCCATCCGCTGCGGAAATCCATTCCCTCTTCATCCAGACCACAGATTTCCCATTCGCCGCCGATCTCGGAAACCGAGGAGACAAGCTCCTGCACGGCATTGGCATGGTCCGAATTCATGTGATCCATGACGCCATTTTCAACATCGGCATCATCCAGCGCCTCAGGGCCAAGAATAAATTCCGGGGCATCCACCCAATGAATATCGCCAAATCCGGCGACCAGATGGCCGCGGGCCACATTGACACGGTACAGCCTGAAATCCTTGAACTTCGAATACATCCGCGCAGAGGGGAAGCGACGGACATACCGTTCCAGCAGGCGGGCATCATCAATTACCTCGGCGGTGCCTTGTAACGACACGCGGGAGAGCGTGAGCGGGTCGCGGCCCTTCGGATCTTCCGCCACCAACAGGGATATCGCCGGGTCTTTGGCAATATTCTGTCCATGAACCGCCATGTCGGACAGCAGCAGGAGCGGGCGGCCCAACGGATCCGTTGCCATCAGGACAAGAGAGGTATAGGCGCTGCCATCCTCGGCCATGCGGGTGCCCAGGGACACGGTGGAGGCTTTTCTGATCAGGCCGCGAATGTTGCGGACGCGGATTTCGGATTTGGATAAGTCAGTCATGAGCCAGTAATTGCGAATAATTATCAAAAGCGCAAGAAAGAAATTTCATCTGCGGTAATTTCGTTGTTATCGAGGAGATTTATTTCCCTAATAACTGCCGTTTTCGGCCTTGGACATGCAATTGCCTTATTTTGATTAAATGTAATGCAAAGAACAGCGACAGATCATAAAATAGGGTGATGACATGACTCTGGGGACTGATATGGCCACAAAGGTTGCTCTGGTCGATGATGATCAGAATATTCTCACCACCGTTTCCATTCTGCTGGAAAGCGAAGGGTTTGAGGTGGACAAATATTCGGACGGTGAAGAAGCGCTGAAAGGCCTCGCGGAAAATCCGCCGGACCTTGCTGTCCTTGATATCAAGATGCCGCGCATGGACGGAATGGAGCTGTTGAACCGTCTCCGCCGGACCAGCAGCCTGCCGGTTATCTTCCTGACGTCGAAGGATGACGAGATTGACGAGTTTCTCGGGCTGAAGATGGGCGCCGATGACTATATCCGCAAACCCTTTTCCCAACGCCTTCTGGTGGAGCGCATCCGCACGGTGCTGCGCCGACACGGGGTGGCGAAGGAAAGCAATGGCGAGGTGGAAGAGGATGTGCTGATGCGCGGAAAGCTGAAGCTTGACAGTATCCGCCACGCCTGTTTTTGGGATGGCAAGGAAGTCACGCTGACGGTGACCGAATTCATGCTGTTACATGCCCTTGCCCTCCGGCCCGGCCATGTGAAAAGCCGCGATCAGCTTATGGATGCGGCCTATGATGACAATATCTATGTGGATGACCGGACGATTGACAGCCATATCAAACGGTTACGCAAGAAGATCAAGTCGGTTGATTCCGAATTCTCAGCCATTGAAACACTCTATGGCGTTGGGTACCGGTTCAAGGAAAAATAAGCCCGGAGCTGTTCCTATTCTATGAACGCAGAAGCGAAGCCCTATGTCGGAAAATCCGTACCGGACATAAAAACGGAAAAACGGGAAAAGGAAAAGGTGCAGAAGGTCCGGCGCGGGCCTTTCTCTTCCCTTGGTCGCCGGATCATGGCGATCAACCTGTTTTCCGTTGTCTTTCTGGCGGGCGCCATTCTGTATCTGGATCAGTTCCGCGATGGCCTGATCGAGGCACGCTTCCAGGCACTGACCACCAACGGGCGGATGATTGCCGGCGCCTTGGGCGAAGCGGCGCTTCAGGAGGTGTCAATTGATGGGCAGGTGCAGTCCCTGACACTTGATTCGCCCCAGATAAAACGGGTGCTGCGGCGCCTTTCCATCATCACCAGCACCCCGGCGCTGCTGTTTGACCGCGAAGGCATACTGATTGCGGACAGCCGCAGGCTTATCTCGGCGGGCCGAAATATTGTTTCCGAGGAGTTGCCGCCGCCCGAGGTGAAAAGCCCGGTCCGCCTGTTTTTCGAGGAACTTTATGACGGTTGGGAAAAGCTTTTTCCCGACAAATATGATTATCCGATTTTCCCGACGAATCCAGTCCCGAGCGGGGCGGATTTTCAGGAAATCGGGGTTGCCATCAATGGCGATAATGCCCGCATGACCCGGCAAACCCAAAAGGGGGAGCTGATGCTCTCCGTATCGGTGCCGGTGCAGGGATTCAAGCATATTCTCGGCGGGTTGCTGTTGACGGAAAATGGGAATGGCATCGATGATGCGGTGCGATCCGCACAGGTCACGACGCTGATCGTTTTTGCCGTGACCCTGGTAATCACGCTGCTGCTGTCACTGTTTCTGGCGCGGACCATCGCGGCGCCCATTCACATGCTGGCCGAAGCGGCGGACAAGGTGCGGCGCGGTATCGGACGGCGTATTGTCATTCCGGATTTTTCCAAACGGAAAGATGAGATTGGCGATCTCTCCACATCGCTCCGGGCGATGACGACGGCGCTGTATGACCGGCTTGACGCCATCGAGGCCTTTGCCGCAGACGTGGCGCATGAGCTGAAAAATCCGCTGACCTCTCTCGGGACGGCGGTGCAGGCGTTTGAGCGGGTAAAGGATGAGGCAACGCGCGAGAAGTTACGCGCCGTTATTTCCAGCGATGTGAAACGGCTGGACCGGCTGATTACGGATATTTCCGCCGCCAGCCGGATCGATGCAGAGCTGTCCCGTTCCGAAGGAGAGCCGGTTGATCTGGTCAAGCTGATTGAAGGGGTGCTGGACAGCTACCGGACGACGCAGATGTTCTCATCGCTGTCATTCGATTTTGACCGTCCGGCGGATCCGATTGTGATCAATGGGTTGCCGGGCCGCATCGGACAGGTGATGCGGAATCTGGTTGATAACGCCATTTCCTTCTCGCCGGAGAATGGACATGTCGTGATCCGCCTTGTTTCACGTGAAACAGGGGTGGAGCTGACGGTGGAGGATGACGGTCCGGGCATACCGGAGAACAAGCTCGACGCCATTTTCAGCCGGTTTTATACCGAACGTCCGAAATCGGAGGGATTCGGCCGTCATTCCGGCCTCGGTCTCAGCATTTCCCGGCTGATTATCGAGGCGCATGGCGGCAGCATTACCGCGCGCAACCGATGTGATGAAAAGGGCGTGATCAAGGGCGCCACCTTCCTAATAAAGTTGCCAAAATAGGGTGGCTGACGTACCTTCGGCGCATGATCAGATGTCATGCGAGTTCCGTTGAAATCGACGGCAGGGGTGTTCTGTTGCGGGGGCCGTCGGGAGCCGGAAAGTCCGACCTTGCCCTTCGTCTTGTGGACGGTGGCGGACGGCTGATCTCCGATGATTATACAGACATTCATGTCGCAGACGGCAAGGCGCTGCTGACAGCACCCGCCGAGATTTGCGGCCGAATCGAGGTGCGCGGTTTTGGTCTGATGTCTCTTGAGGCCATCTCCGACATTCCCCTGGCGCTGGTTGTTGATCTGATGTCTCATGACAGGATTGACCGGATGCCCGAGCCGGACACCGTGGCTTTTGAAGATGTCATGGTGCCGCGCCGGGCAATTGACCCGTTCATGGCATCGGCCCCGGCGATCATTCGTCTTGCCCTTCGGCAGGACCCGTTGCTGACAGGATATGAGTGACATGAATACGGCGCATCCGGTGCCAAATCAGGTGGTTATTGTCTCGGGGCTGTCAGGCGCCGGGAAAAGCACGGCCCTGCACCAGTTTGAAGATATGGGATGGGAAGTTGCGGACAATATTCCCTTGTTTCTGCTGACCAAGATGGTGGAGGAAGCGGGCCGGGGCGGCGGCGTCAATCTGGCCATCGGTGTCGATCTGCGGACACGGGGCTTTTCAACCGAGCAGGTGCTGGAGGTGATCGGGGAGCTGCGCGCCGCCGGGAACAGCCCCGTGCGGCTGCTGTTTCTTGATTGCGATGAGGCCGTTCTGCAGCGGCGCTTTACGGAAACGCGGCGCAAACATCCGCTGGCGTCCGACCGCCCTGTTGGCGACGGTATCCGCCAGGAAATTCAGCGGCTTGCCGGGCTCAAAAGCGCGGCCGATGTGCGTATCGACAGCACCAACCTGTCCTTACCGGAGTTGAAACGCATCCTGACCGGGTTTTTCAGCCTGCAACGCATGGCGCGCCTTAATGTTACGGTCATGTCCTTTTCGTTCGTAAACGGCATCCCAAGAGAGTCGGATCTGATGTTTGATGTTCGTTTCCTGCAAAACCCGCATTACATAGCCAATCTTCGCCCCCTGACGGGGCGGGATCGGGAGGTGGTGGCGTATGTTTCGGCCGATCCCGCCTATGATGAGTTCATGGCGCAGGTTGAAAGGTTGATCCTGTTTCTGCTGCCGCGCTATGTGGAAGAAGGGAAGTCCTATCTGACCATTGCCTTTGGCTGCACGGGCGGGCGGCATCGTTCTGTGTGCGTTGCAGAAAAAATCCATGACCAAGTTGCAAAATCCGGCTATTTTGCAAATCTTGCGCATCGGGATCTGCCCGAGGCATAAGACATAACGCGATATAACATAGACCATTTCAATAAATAACGGGGGCGATATGATCGGAATGGTGCTGGTGACCCACGGGCGGCTGGCGGAAGAGTTCGTCAATGCGACGGAACATGTGGTCGGACCACAAACCCAGGTGCGCGCCATATCCATCGGACCGGATGACGATATGGAGCAGCGCCGCCAGGATATCCTGAGCGCGGTTGCAGAGGTTGAAAGCGGCGCCGGTGTTATCATTCTGACCGACATGTTTGGCGGCACGCCGTCCAATCTGGCCATCTCGGTGATGGACAAGGCGAATGTCGAGGTGATTGCGGGCATCAACCTGCCGATGCTGATCAAGCTGGCCAGTGTGCGCGGGGATGACAATATGCCGAATGCTGTTGCCGCCGCTCAGGAATCAGGCCGCAAATATATCAATGTCGCGTCGCATTTGCTGGCCAGCAAATCCTGAAATGTCCATGCCCCATACCCCCATAAAAGGGCCTGTGACCGTGAAGCGTGAGCTTGTTATCTGTAATGCCCGCGGGCTACATGCCCGGGCGGCGGCGAAATTCGTCAAATGCGCCGAGCAGTTTGATGCGGATATTCTCGTGACCAGGGGAGAGAATGAAGTCTCCGGCATTTCCATCATGGGGCTGATGATGCTCGCGGCCGCCAATGGATCGACCATCTCCGTCTCCGCTTCCGGCCCTGACGCCGAAAAGGCGCTTAGCGCCATTTCCGGGCTCGTCTCTGACAAATTCGGGGAAGAGTGAGGCGCTCTCGACATCAGCACCGAGAAATTCTTATAATGATATAAGTATTTCTTTATATCGCTATTGATAATGTAAGGCGGGGTTGCTATACAGTCAGCCAATAGGCCAGCCCCGCGGGGCGGGCGCTCCGCTATGTTCAGAAAGAAGGCGAAAGATTTAACATGACGAAATTTGATGACTTCAAGGTTGCGGATATGTCGCTGGCCGACTGGGGGCGCAAGGAAATTGCCATTGCCGAGACTGAAATGCCCGGCCTGATGGCGCTGCGCGAGGAATTTGGAAACAGCAAGCCGCTGAAAGGCGCGCGCATTGCGGGCTGTCTGCATATGACGATCCAGACGGCGGTGCTGATCGAGACGCTGACGGCCCTCGGCGCGGAAGTGCGCTGGTCCTCCTGCAATATCTTTTCGACGCAGGATCAGGCCGCCGCGGCCATTGCCGCCGCGGAAATTCCGGTATTTGCCTGGAAGGGCATGACCGAAGAAGCCTTCAACTGGTGCATTGTTCAGACAATCGAAGGGCCGAACGGCTGGCGTCCCAATCTCATCCTCGATGACGGGGGTGACCTGACCCATATGATGCATGCGGATTACCCGGAACTGCTCGCCGATGTCCGCGGACTGTCGGAGGAAACCACCACCGGCGTGCACCGGCTTTATGAAATGGCGAAGGCCGGGACCCTGAAAGTTCCGGCAATCAATGTCAATGACTCCGTCACCAAGTCGAAATTCGACAATCTGTATGGCTGCCGCGAAAGCCTCGTCGATGGCATCAAGCGCGCAACGGATGTGATGATTGCGGGCAAGGTTGCCGTAGTCTGCGGCTATGGCGATGTGGGCAAGGGATCCGCCGCGTCACTGCGCAGCCAGGGCGCCCGGGTGCTGATCACCGAAATTGACCCGATTTGTGCGCTGCAGGCGGCAATGGAAGGCTATGAGGTGGTGCATCTTGATGATGTCACGAAACATGGCGACATTTTCGTCACCACCACCGGCAATATCGACGTGATCACCCTCGATCACATGCGGGATATGAAAGACCGGGCGATTGTCTGCAATATTGGTCATTTCGACAGCGAAATCCAGATCGGGGCGCTGCGCAACTACACCTGGCACAATGTCAAGCCGCAGGTGGATGAAGTCGAATTCCCCGATGGCAAGCGGCTGATCGTTCTGGCGGAAGGGCGTCTGGTCAACCTCGGTTGCGCGACCGGCCATCCGAGCTTTGTGATGAGCGCGTCTTTCACCAATCAGGTGCTGGCACAGATCGAACTGTGGGAACGGCACGAAAAATACAAGAATGAAGTCTATGTGCTGCCCAAGCATCTTGATGAGAAGGTCGCGCGTCTGCACCTTGGCAAACTTGGCGCAAAATTGACCGAACTCAGCGCGGCGCAGGCGAAATATATCAGCGTTCCGCAGGCCGGTCCGTTCAAGCCGGACCATTACCGTTACTAGGCCTCTGGCAGTCTGAAACGGCGACATTGAGAGAAATGGCTGGCGGGGCTATCCCTCCGGCCATTTTTTTTCTATTCTTTGACGCATCTACACACCAAGAGGGTGGCGGAGATATCACAATCGGCGCCATAATGGTGGGGATGCAAGGGGGATACAGATAAGGCCATGTACCGACAGGTATGATAGAAGAATTCACTACAACGCAGCTCATGCTTTTCTGGGTGCTGTCGCTGGCGGTTGTCGGCTTGTTGATGGCGGTCTATGTGATGCGGAAAAAGGCACTGTCGCTGCTTGCGCAGAGTGACGGCGATAGCGAGAAGCTGCGCGCGTCCGGGCGGACGATTGATGCCCTGAAAGCGGAACGTGAGCAGCTTGGCTCCGATATCATCTCGCTTAAATCCGCCCTTGCTACGGCCCGCGAGGAGCGGGACAGCTTTATCGAGCTGCTCGATGCGGCGCCGATTCCGATCTGGCGGCGAGACCAGAATTCGAAAATCATCTGGCAGAACCGCAAATATAAAGATGTTGTCGAGCTGGAAGAGGGCACGGAACAGGTTCCGGAGCTTGCCTCGAGCCGTGATCCGGATCAGGCGCGCAAACTGGCGACAAAGGCGCGGGTCACCGGACTGACACAGAGCGAGACACGCCGATATATCGTGGATGGAGACAGGGTGAGTTTCCGGATTGTTGAGACGCCGCTTGAATTTGATAACGAACTGGCGGGGTATGCCCTGGATACGACGGCAGAGGCGGAGCTGGCGGCGGAATTGAAACGGCATGTGGACGGCCATGCCGATGTTCTGGAAAATATAGGGACGGCCATTGCCATCTATGGGCCGGATCAGCATCTTGAGTTTTTCAATCAGGCCTATGCCAAGCTTTGGCGTCTGGGCAATGATTTCCTCTATGCCAAGCCGACATTCAGCGAAATTCTCGACAAGCAGCGCGAATTGCGCCGTCTTCCGGAACAGGCGGACTTTGCCTCCTACAAGGAAAAACGCCGGGCTCTTTTTACCAATGTGATCGAAACCCGTGAAGAGCTGGTGCAGCTTCCTGACGAGACAGTTCTCAGAACGATCATCACGCCGCATCCTTTTGGCGGGCTTTTGTTCCTGTTTGAGGATGTGACGGACAAGGTGGCGCTGGAGCGGGCGCGCAACACCCAGATTGCCGTGCAGCGGGCGACGCTTGATAATCTCTATGAAGGGGTGGCGGTGTTCGGTTCCGATGCGCGACTCAAGCTGTTTAATGCGGCCTACTGCGCCATCTGGGAACTGGATGATGAGTTCCTGCGCGGTGAGGTTCATATCTCGCAGCTTATCGATAGGCATATCGAGAAAACGGGAGAAAGCTGGCCTGCGGAGCTGCGCGAAAAATATATTGCAAATGTCACCCGGCGCGATGCGGCGAGCGGACGGCTGGAGCAGCCGGGCGGCACCATCATTGATTTCAACCGGGTGCCGTTGCCGGATGGCAATGTCCTCTTCACCTATGTCGATGTGACCCATGAACTCCGCGCGCAGCGGGCGCTTCGGGAGCGGAATGAGGCGCTGGAAGCGGCGGACAGGATGAAAACCGAATTCGTGGCAAGCGTCAGCCATGAACTCCGAACGCCGCTCAATACCATTATCGGCTTTGCCGAAATTCTGGTGAAGGAATTTTTCGGTCCTCTCAATGACAAGCAGGCGGAATATGGCAAGGGGATTCTCGACAGCTCCGGCCATCTTCTGTTGCTGATCAATGATATTCTCGACATGGCGAATATTCAGGCCGGGCGGATGGAACTCGAAAAAGCGCCCGTCGATCTGCAGACGGCGCTTCAGAATGTGGTTGCCATGGTGCAGGAGCGGGCGGCAAGGCGGCATCTGGAAATCCGCACCGAGATTGATCCCGATATCGGCCTTGTCGAGGTGGATGAACGGCGCATTAAGCAGGTGATTTTCAACCTGTTCAGCAATGCCATCAAATTTACGCCCTCCCGGGGGGAAATTATTCTTGCCGCGCACAAAACGGCGGACAGCTTTGTGATATCCGTGTGTGACAATGGCAAGGGGATTGCTGAAGATCAGGTCGCGCATATCTTTGAACGTTTCACAAAAGGCGATACGACCAAGCAAAACGCCGGTGCCGGCCTTGGCCTGTCGCTGGTCAAAAGTTTTGTCGAGCTGCATGGCGGATATGTGGAGCTGACCTCCCGCGAAAATGTCGGCACAACAGTTTTCTGCCATCTGCCGCTTTCCGTTGCCGTCGCTGAAAAGGCGCTGGCGAATAATTCCTGACGGTGGGCATGACAGACTCAGTTATCTTCCGCTTTCCCGCGGCCTCCCTATCGGAAACCTCCCGCCTGGCCACCGCTTTGGCCGGGGTCTTGCGGCCCGGAGATGTTATTGCTCTCGGCGGTACGCTGGGCGCAGGGAAGACGGCTTTTGTCCGGGCGTTGGTGCGGGCCCTCGCTGGGCAGGAAATTGACGTGCCAAGCCCGACATTCAACCTGCTGCTGACCTATGATTTTCCCGACTATTGCCTTTATCACTATGATCTTTATCGGCTTGAAAGTCCGGAAGAGGCGTTGGAGCTGGACATTGACGAAGCGTTCGATTACGGGGTTTCCCTGATTGAATGGCCGGACCGGCTCGGCCGGTATCTTCCCGCGGGTCATCTTCGGATCGACATTACGGTGATGGAAGACAGCGGGTCGCGCCTGTTCGAATTGACGGGGGATGAAAGCTGGCGTTCACGCTTTATGACACTCGAGGAGATTCTTGGTGCGTGACAACCTGATCGTCCCCTTCCTCAAATCGGCAGGATATGCGGGGGCGGAATTGAGACCGATTGCCGGGGATGCCTCCTCCCGCAGCTATGCCCGGTTCTGGACGGATGCGGGCAGCCTGATCCTGATGGATGCGCCACCGCCCGAAAATGTTGGTATATTTGCCGATATGGCGACCGCGCTGCGCCTGCGTGGCTATAGCGCCCCCGAAGTCATGGCCGAGGATCGGGAAAACGGCCTGTTGCTGCTGGAAGATCTGGGCGATGATATTATCGCCCGGCTGATTGAAAAGGGCGCTCCGGAGGAGGCGCTTTACCGCCTTGCCGTCGATTTTCTGGTTGATCTTGCCACCTTGCCGCCGCCCGAATTTCTGCCTGACTTTTCAGACGATTATGTCATGGCGCAAAATGAGATGTTCCTCGATTACTATGTTCCGGAAAAGCTTGGCACGCCCCTGTCCGCCACGGCGCGGGAGTTTTACAGCGATATCTGGCGCAATCTTCTTCCGCGCCTGCATGTCGGACCGAAAGTGATGCTGCTTCGGGATTTTCATTCGGAAAACCTGCTGTATCTGAAAGATCGCGAGGGCGTGAAAGCGCTTGGTCTGCTTGACTTTCAGGATGCCCTGAAAGGGCCGCCCGCCTACGATCTCGTCTCGTTGTTGCAGGATGCCCGCCGTGACGTGAATTACACACTGGCCGAGGAAATGATATATCGCTATCTCGACCGGACCGGGCTGGAGGCGGACGCCTTTCGTTTGTCTTATGCGGCTCTCGGGGCGCATCGGGCATTGCGCATCATGGGAATTTTCATCCGCCTTGCGAAAGAAAAGGGTAAGCCGCGATATCTGGAAATGATCCCCCGGATGCGCGGGTATCTTGCCGCCAATACCGCGCATCCGGGGTTGTCAGCCTTGCAAAACTGGCTGTTGCTGACGGTCGGGGAGGGGAGAGCATGAAGCCATTACCGGAAATTGACAATATGCGGGCCATGATATTGGCGGCGGGGCTAGGCACGCGGCTTCGTCCCATTACGGATGTCACCCCGAAACCGCTGGTCAGGGTGGCGGGCCGGGCGCTCATTGACTACTGCTTTGATCTTCTGCGAATGGCGGGCATCCGGCAGGTGGTGGTCAACAAACATCACCTCGGTGACCAGATTTCCGACTATCTCTCGCATGTGACCGGCTTTGATTTTGCAATCTCGGATGAAACAGAGGCCCTTCTTGAAACCGGTGGCGGTGTTAAAAAGGCGCTCCCCTTTCTGGGCGCGGATCCGTTTTTCGTGCTTAACTCGGACGTGATCGTTCGTGACCGGGCGGACAGTTCCCTCCAAGTGATGCATGATCGCTGGGACGACCGTGAAATGGACGCGCTTCTGTTGCTGCATCCGGTGGAAACGGCGGTTGGCTATGCGGGAAGCGGAGACTTTCACCTGGAGGAAAGCGGGCGGATCAGGCGGCGGCGCGAAGGGGAAACGGCGCCGTTTCTTTTCACCGGCGTGCAGCTTCTTGATCCGGGGCTGTTTGCCGGGACGACGATGGATGCCTTTTCCCTTAACGTGATCTATGACAGAGCGCTGGCGGCCGGACGGCTTTACGGGCTTGTCCATGACGGGGAATGGCTGCATGTGGGAACGCCCGATGCGGTGAGTGAGGCAAGCCGGAGGATTGGCGGGAACTAATGCCGGACAGGAAACGCAAGCCGCAGGTTTTCAACATTCCGCCGGAATACAGTTTTGTCGATGTGCTGGCGCGGGAACTGCTGCGGCGCCATGGCGCCAGGTCTGCGGATTTGAGCGATGTGACCATTCTTACCACAACGCGTCGCGCCGCCCGGGCCTTGCAGGAAGCGTTTCTGAGAGAGACGGCGGGAAAACCGCTGATCCTGCCGCGGATGCGCCCGATCGGCGATGTGGAGGAGGATGAGCTTCTGCTGGAAAGTGAGCTGGGCGTTGAAGGTGTGGGGGAAACCCTGCTCTCCCTGCCGCCGGCCATTGACCCGATGCGCCGCCAGCTTTTACTTGGCCGTCTGGTTCAGGCCCGGACGGACGGGGGGATGGGAATTGCCGAGGCAGCAGGCCTTGCGGCGGCGCTGGCCCGGCTTCTTGATCAGGTTCAGACGGAAGGGCTGGATTTGAAGGACCTTGAAAATCTGGTGCCATCGGAATATGCCGAGCACTGGCAGGTCACCCTTCGCTTTCTGGAAATACTGAGTGTCAACTGGCCTGCCATCCTGTCCGCAGAAGGCGCCATTGATCCGGCGCTTCGCCGGGATTTGCTGTTGCGGGCGCAGGTGCGCCATTGGCAGGAAAGGCCGCCAAAGGGCCCTGTCTATGCGGCTGGCTCCACCGGATCAATCCCGGCGACGGCACTGCTCCTGCAGACAGTGGCGGAGCTTGAAAACGGGGCAATCATCCTGCCGGGTCTTGATCGACATCTCGATGATAAAAGCTGGCAGGCGGTGCAACAGGATGCGACCCACGCCCAGCACGGCCTGTCTTTATTGCTCGAACGGATCGGTGTAACCCGGGATGATGTGATCGACCTTGGGGATGAAAACGCGCTTTCATCCTCACCCACGCGGATGCAGTTTCTGGCGGAAGCCCTGCGCCCTGCCGCCACCAGCGACCAGTGGCAGGCGGCAAGCAAACCGGACATGTCGGCGCTTGCAGGGGTACGCCTGCTGGATTGCGAGAATGCCCAGAGCGAGGCGCAATTCATCGCCCTGCTGATGCGCGAAGCCTTGGAAACGCCTGAGAAAACGGCGGTTCTCATCACGCCGGATCGCGATCTGTCTCGCCGTGTTGGGGCGGAGTTGCGTCGCTGGAATGTAGAGGTGGATGACAGCGCCGGGATCAGCCTTGCCCAGTCGCCACCGGGTGTGTTTCTGCGGCTTGCGGCGCGGATGATTGAAAGCGAGGCGGAGCCTGTTGCCCTGCTTTCCACCTTGAAGCATCCTCTCGCCACATTTGGCGGAACGCCTGACGTCTTCCGCCGTTATGTGCGTGATCTGGAGATGACCGTTTTGCGGGGACCCCGGCCCGCGCCGGGCTTTGATGGCATTGCCCGCGCTCTTGACCATAGTGAGGCGATTGAGGAAATGAAAGGCTGGTTTGGTGGCCTTTGTGATCTTGCGGCCCCGATCGAGCGATTGTCCCGCGAGAAAAGCGTTGATTTCAAAGAATTTCTGACCGTTTTTATCCGTTTTGCCGAACAGCTTTCCACAGTGGAAGAAGAGAAGAACTCTGCCCTCTGGCACGGCAGTTTCGGAGAGGCGGCGGCAAACTTTCTCTCCGAATTGCTCCGGGCGGCGGATGTGCTGGATGATTTTAGCCCGGCGGCCTGGCCGGAGCTTCTCGATAATCTCATGCTTGGGCGGATGGTCCGCCCGCAATATGGCCTGCATCCCCGGCTTCGCATCTGGGGCCCGATTGAAGGGCGGCTTGGCCGCGCCGGTCTTGTGATCCTTGGCGGCCTCAATGAAGGAAGCTGGCCGCCGGATGCGGGCAGTGATCCGTGGATGAGCCGCCCGATGCGCCAGAAATTCGGCCTGCCCCTCCCGGAACAGAAAATCGGCCTGTCCGCCCATGATTTCCAGCAGGCGTTTGGCGCGGCGGAGGTGGTGATGACCCGCGCCGCCAAGGTGGATGGCACACCGGCTGTCCCTTCGCGCTGGCTCTTGCGGCTGGAAACATTGCTCGCCAAGTTTGATCTCTCCCTTGATAAATCAGAGGCGTCGCGCATTCTGGGCTGGCAACGGCAGCTCGACCAGCCGCAGGACTACGCGCCCGTCCTCGCCCCGCGCCCGACGCCGCCGGTTGCCGCCCGCCCGCGCCGTTTGTCCGTGACTAGAATAGAGAAATGGATCAAGGATCCTTATTCAATCTTTGCCGAACAGATCCTGAAGCTCGCCCCACTCGACGATATCTCCATGGATCCGTCCGTTGCTGACCGGGGCACCTTCATTCATGCGGCGCTTGAGAATTTTATCAAAGCATATCCGGACCGGATGCCAACGGACGCACGCGAAAAACTGATCGACTTCGGCCGCGAGGCTTTTGGGGATGCGCTCAGCTATCCGGCGGTCTGGGCCTTCTGGTGGCCAAAATTTGAGCGGGTCGCCGACTGGTTCGTCCGCTTCGAGACGGAGCGGCGCAAAAAATATAAACCCTTCAGGACCGAAGCAAAGGGGGTTGTTGCACTAGCGGCGCCTGAGGCGGAGTTTATTCTAAGCGGCACGGCGGACCGGATTGACAGGACGCTCGCCGGAGATAGCTATTCGATCCTTGATTACAAGACCGGCGCGCCGCCGTCGGTGACGGAGGTGACAACCGGTGTCGCGCCGCAGCTTGCCCTTGAGGCCGCGATGCTTGCGCGTGGCGCATTTCCGGATATTCCACCGGCTCCGGTCACGGAACTTGCCTATGTGCAGTTGAATGGACTAGACCCGGCCGGAAAATTCACCAATGCGGGCGGCGCAAAATCCCCTCCGGCGGAGGAGCTGGCCGAGGCGGCCTATGAGGGCCTGCAACGGCTGATTGCGCAGTTTGACCGGCAGGCCACGCCTTACCTGAGCCTGCCGCGCCCGGATCTGCCCTATCGGTTCAATGAGTATGAGCATCTGGCCCGTGTCAAGGAATGGTCGAGCGGTGAAGAGGGGGATGGGGAATGAGCCATAATGCGCTTGTCGAAGACGGGATTGCGCGCCAGAAGCGGGCGGCCGACCCGGCCAGCTCCGTCTGGGTGTCCGCCTCCGCCGGATCGGGCAAAACGCGGGTGCTAGTGGAACGCTGCCTTCGTCTGATGCTCGCCGGGACGCCGCCTGAAAAAATTCTCTGCATCACTTTTACCAAGGCCGCGGCGGCGGAGATGTCGAACCGGCTGAACGGCATACTCGGCGGCTGGTCTGTTATGGATGAGGAGGCCCTGGATAAAAGTCTTGTCGATCTTCTGGGCCGCGTGCCAAAAGACCGGGAGCGGGTGTGGGCGCGCCGTCTGTTTGCGAGCGTCCTGGACGCGCCGGGCGGGCTCAAAATCCAGACCATCCATTCCTTCTGTGAATCCGTCCTTGGCCGGTTTCCGCTGGAAGCCCGGCTTACGCCCAATTTTGAAGTGATGGATGAGCGGACGGCCGATGAAATCATGCAGATTGCCCGCGATGATACTTTGTTTGCCTGCCAGCGCCCTGAGAATGTCGCGCTGGGGGAGGCGCTGGGCCTGATCAGCGAAAAGGTAAATGAACAGGATTTCGCAAAGCTGCTGAAGATCGTCAGCGGAAAGCGCAGCCGCTTTCTCGGCCTGCACCGGCGCTTTGGGGGCATGAATGCGGTGATCCTTGCGCTGGCAGACAAGATCGGCATTGATGCGGAGGAAACGGAAGCGCATCTCATCGNCCGCGNCNGTAACGAGACGNTNTTNAATGGNGCTGCGCTGCGCNGGGCTGTGGATTACCTGNTGATGGGAACGGANACNGACGTNAAAAGGGCGGAAAAGATGGCGTCCTGGCTCCGTCAGCCGGACCAGCGGGCGGAATTGATGGAGGATTATTTTTCGGCATTCCTCACTCANAAGGAAGAAATCCCAAANCGTCTGGCNACCAANANTGTCGCCGAAGCCTGGCCGCCGATCCTTGATGTGCTGCAGGAAGAGGCGGANCGGCTTGTTGTGCTTCTGGAACGNATTAAAAAGGCGCGGGTGCTGGCCTCNACATCGGCGCTGCTGCGGCTCGGCTTTGCCNTGATTGATCGGTATGAAGCGGAAAAGGCGCGGCGNGGGCGCCTTGACTATGANGATCTGATCCTGAAAACCCGCGATCTGCTGACCGGTGAGGATGTGACACCCTGGGTCATGTACAAGCTCGATGGCGGGATCGANCATATCCTTGTNGATGAGGCGCAGGATACAAGCCCGGAGCAATGGCAGGTGATCGCCGCCCTGGCGGAGGAGTTTTTCTCNGGNNTNGGCGCNGTGGANNTGGANCGCACGCTTTTTGTCGTGGGCGATGAAAANCAGTCCATCTANTCCTTTCAGGGGGCGGACCCGGCGACATTCGATGTGATGCGNAAACGATTTNANGAAAAGGCNGGTGCNGCCGCACGGGAATGGCGCAACGTCCCCCTCGACCTTTCTTTCNGNTCNACGGAGCGGGTGCTCGATCTNGTGGACCGGGTTTTTGAGCCGGTCGAGACCCGCCGAGGCCTCACCTCGGCGGGGGANGAGGTCCGGCATCTTGTCCGCCGTATGGGNGCCGCGGGGCTGGTCGAAATCTGGCCNACGGTCAAACCGCCGGAAGTAACTCATCCCGATCCNTGGGANATGCCNGCGGCGCAGTCTCCNGACGGCAANCCNGCGGCGGAACTCGCCCGTCTNATCGCGAGCCAGATCAGCCACTGGCTGAAGAGCGGTGAGNTNCTAAGCGCCACCGGNCGCGCCATCGCGCCGCGNGACATCATGATATTGGTGCAGAAACGCAACGCCTTTTTCTCGGCCATGGTGCGGGCACTGAAGCTNGCGGATATTCCGGTNGCGGGCACNGACCGGATGGTNCTGACGGATCAGCTTGCNGTGATGGATCTGATGGCGGTCGCAAAATTTGTCTTGCTGCCGGAGGATGATCTCAACCTGGCCGTTGTGCTGAAAAGNCCCTTTGTCGGATGTGATGATAACCAGCTTTTCGAGCTTGCCTATGGCCGNAANGGNAGCCTNTGGCGNGCCCTTNGGGAAAACAAAACCGGNNTTTCNCTGTTTGAGACCGCGCGGGGCTTTCTGTCCGATCTCCTNGCCCNTGCCGATTTTGTGCCCGTCTATGAATTTTTNGCNGATATTCTGGGGCGGCTCGGNGGGCGGCGNAAGCTGCTGCGTCGTCTGGGNCAGGAGGCGGCGGAACCGNTNGANGAATTTCTCTCCCTCGCNCTTGCCTATCANCGGACGGAAGCAAGCTCGCTNCAGGGGTTTTTGCACTGGATCGAGGCCGGNGCNGCCGAAATCAAGCGTGATATGGAGCAGGGACGGGANGAGGTCCGCGTCTTGACGGTTCATGGCTCAAAGGGNCTGCAGGCGCCGATTGTTTTCCTGCCCGATACCTGCCAGGGGTCACGCATGGATCAGGCGGTATTCTGGACGGAAGAGGAGACGGCNTTCCCCNTATGGCCCGTGAAGTCGATAAANGATGATCCGCTGACCGCCAGAATGCGGGAAANTGCAAAAGAACGCCAGCTTGATGAGAAGAAANGNNTGCTTTATGTGGCCCTCACCCGGGCGGAAGACCGGCTTTATATCTGNGGNTGGGAGGGNNNNAANAAGCGNCCCGCGGATTGCTGGTACGANCTGATTGATCCGGCCTTCGGNGANGGNGTTGAGGAGGTGGCGCTTCCCTGGGGANAGGTGGCGCGACGCTGGTCAAGCGGGGNAATTGGCGAGATNGTACCNGAAAAGACGGAAAATAANACCATAATGGTGCCNCTTCCAGCATGGNTCNCCGAGAAAGCNCCAGATGAGCCGGTCCCGCCCCGACCCTTGACCCCGTCGCGTGATGANGATGAAACGGCGAGCAGNTCTCCCCTNGGNGANGATGGGGGCGGGCGCTTTCATCGCGGCTTGCTGATCCANCGNCTNCTNGANATATTGCCCTCCATTGAGCCGGAAAAACGGGAGCANGCAGCGCGGCTATGGCTGGCGCGGCCGCTGCATGCGCTGGATGNGGCGCGGCAGACAGAAATTCTGAAAGAGACGCTGNCTGTNATNAANGATCCCGAATTTGCNGCCATATTCGGCCCGGGCAGCCTTGCCGAGGTGCCGGTCAGCGGNGTNTTNGATGGACGNGTCATGTCNGGCCAGATAGACAGGNTGCTGATTGGCGAGANGGAAATACTGATNATTGATTACAAGACAAACCGCCCGTCNCCGCGNGACATCAAGGAAGTTCCCGCCTTATATATAAGNCAGATGGCNCATTACCGGCGGGCGATGCAGGACATGCATCCCGGNAGAGATGTCAAATGCGCATTGCTGTGGACAGAGGGCCNGCATCTGATGGTCCTGCCGCCGGAATTTATGTGACCTTGTTCACTTGACGTTACGATATGTGATACGTACATTCTTGAGTAAGGAGTTTCCGTTGGGGAGCAGGAGGCTCAGAAATTTTGCCTGAAAGAGGATAATTATGAGCACTACAAAAGTCACCGACACTTCCTTCAAGGAAGATGTCCTGGAAAGTTCTGGCCTTGTTCTGGTCGATTTCTGGGCGGAATGGTGCGGTCCCTGCAAACAGATCGCCCCGGCGCTTGACCAGATTGCCGAGGAAATGAATGGCAGCCTGAAGGTTGCGAAAATCAATATTGATGAAAATCCGCAAACGCCGACGAAATATGGCGTCCGCGGTATTCCGACGCTGATGCTGTTCAAGGATGGACAGATTGCGGCGACGAAAGTCGGCGCCTCGCCGAAAAGCGCAATTGAGGAATGGATCAAATCCGCCGGTTGACGGGGGGATGATCTCCGGGAAAAATGAAAGCGGGCCTTCGGGCCCGCTTTTTTATTCGCTGAAGGACCTGATAGATGACGAAGCTGATCTGCAACGGTATTTCCCTTGAATATGAGATGTTTGGGGAGACCGGCAATCCGGCGGTTATCCTGATTGCGGGTCTCGGCTTTCAGCTGATCGACTGGCCCACCGCCTTTTGTAAGGCCATTGCGGAAAAAGGTTTCCGTGTTATCCGGTTTGATAACCGGGACATCGGCCTGTCCCAGAAAATGGAGCAGACGGGCCTNCCCGANATGNCGNGNATCCTGCAACAGTTGCAGATGACGCAGGCGCCNANNGTTCCCTATCATTTAAGCGACATGGCGGCGGATGTCGCNGGGCTGATGGANGCCTTGCATATTGAACGNGCGCATATCGCCGGNATGTCCATGGGNGGGATGATTGCGCAGCTTATGNCGATTTTTTATCCGGAAAAACTNTNNTCTCTCACCTCTATCATGTCATCCAGCGGCAANCGTCATCTGCCGCCGCCNACNCCNGCNGCNACATCNGTNCTGATGTCCGCCCCGGCCAGCCAGAATGAGGATGATGTGGTNGCCTTCGGCCTGCAGGTGAATGATGTGATCGGCAGCCCGGGNTTTCGCTGGGACCGGAAGGCGCTGGAGNCGCATATCCGCGCCTGTTTCCGGCGCAGCTATAGCCCGAGCGGTTATATGCGGCAATATGCGGCGGTGCTGGCCTCNAANCCGCGGGTNTCGGANCTTCCCCATGTCACNGCNCCGACGCTGGTTATNCATGGAAAGGATGATCCGCTGGTNCCTTNTGCGGCGGGGGAAGATACGGCGCGGCTTATCCCNGGCGCGCGGCTGGAGNTGGTGGACGGAATGGGACATGATCTGTCGCCTGCGCTGTGCGATCATCTTGCGGGCATTNTTATCCCNCATCTTGTNGCCAACCGGACCGGCTGATNGGATCGCNCCTANCGGAAGGCGGGNTCGTCAAAACTNCTNAGTTTGCGGGAATGCAGGCTTTCCACNCCCTGATGGCGGAGATGTTGCAGTGTATCAATGCCGATATGCAGATGCTTGGCCGTCCGGTCCTGATAGAATTTGTTGGCCATGCCGGGCANTTTNATTTCCCCATGGACCGGNTTGTCNGAAACGCAGAGAAGNGTGCCNTAGGGNACNCGGAAGCGGAAGCCGTTGGCGGCAATGGTCGCNCTTTCCATATCNACGGCGATGGCGCGGCTCTGGTTGAANCGGATGGCGAGTTCCCGGTGTCGTAACTCCCAATCCCGGTCNTCNGTCGTATAAACCGTNCCGGTGCGGAAATATTCCTTNATNNCNGCGCCTTTTGNCGGGNTNNCCTCCGNCCGNGCNACGGCTTCNGTCAATGCCACCTGGATTTCCGCAATGGCGGGCAGCGGNACAGAGGGGTGAATATCTTCATCCAAGACATGATCTTCACGCACATAGGCATGGGCAAGNACGAAATCACCAAGCCGCTGGCTGTGNCGNAGGCCNCCNCAATGNCCCACCATNAGCCAGCAATGCGGCCGGAGAACGGCGATATGGTCNGTGATTGTCTTGGCGTTGGACGGNCCGACNCCGATGTTGACCAGTGTGATGCCCATATGTTTGTCCGCCACCAGATGATAGGCCGGCATCTGCGGCAGATGGGCGGGNGCCTGGCCGGTGGGCGGGGNATCGGTGAGGCGGGGGTTGGGNGTCACGACATTGCCCGGCTCCACAAAGGCNCTGTATGCCGTTCCTTCCGTCACCTGCTTCTTGCCATAGTCGATGAATTCATCCACATAGCGCTGATAGTTGGTGAACAGNACAAACCGCTGNAAATGNTTCGGGATGGTGCCGGTGTAATGGAACAGCCTGGCAAGGGAATAATCCACTCTCTCNGCNGTGAAAAGCGCCAGCGGNCGNGGNAGNCCGTCAACGGGAACATAGGTGCCGTTGGCNATGCTGTCATTGATATTGCCCAGTT
The DNA here is from genome assembly GCF_002694385.1 of Sneathiella sp. GTDB lineage: Bacteria > Pseudomonadota > Alphaproteobacteria > Sneathiellales > Sneathiellaceae > Sneathiella. The sequence continues at coordinate 386,100 of NZ_NZMB01000012.1, read as the reverse complement.
CCGGCATGGTGAAAATGGATTGCAGGGCGGGCATGTCATCGGCGGANACNCNGGCGGAGGCNGCTTCGATCACAAAAGGCAGCGGCATCGCNCGATCGCTNAANCCGACATAGACGGGACGTTGATGATTGCCGATNATCAGNCGAATCTGCTCCTTCAGATAGCTTTCAAACAGTTCCGGNTGCGTCANNGTNGTNCCGAANGTGCCCGCNGCATCAATNTTGCCATANGCGCGCTTGCCGGANCNACGGATATCNGTNTTTTCCACNGTCAGNCCGAGATAGGGATAGAAACCGGCCTCGGCGGGGCTTGTCTTGTCTCCGGCCTCAAATTCNGAGAAACGCCGTTTTACTTTTTTGGCGTTTTCCGCGTATAGAGTTCTGATGCGCTCATATGCCGCNGTTTCATCGGTGAATTCCTGAAGGTCCGTGACATTTCCATGAGGGCCGGTNAGGCCATTCAGCAAATCACTCATTTTCTGCTTTCCTTTGCGTTGAACTGCCCCTATGACAGCTCGTATCTTTCACTCTCTGGAGAGNCCTGATTCTAGCATTAAACGCAAGCAGGGAAAACAAGGGAAACAACCGGTGGCGACCCTGACGCTGGCCCCGATGGAAGGGGTTGTCGATGTCTATATGCGGGATATGCTGACACGGATCGGCGGATTCGACCTGTGCGTGAGCGAGTTTGTGCGGGTTAGTCAGCAGCGTTATCCGGCCTCCGTTTTTTATCATCTTTGTCCGGAACTCAAAAATGGCGGCAGGACGCCCGCAGGTGTGCCCGTGCATGTACAGATCATGGGCGGGGAAGCCGGGGTGATGGCGGACAATGCCGCTTTTGCTGCGGAACTCGGCGCTCCGGGCATTGATATCAATTTCGGCTGCCCGGCGAAAACGGTTAATCGGCATGACGCCGGGGCAACATTGTTGCAATGGCCGGATAGGCTCTATGAGATTGTCTCGAAGGTGCGCCGTGCCGTGCCGGAATGCGTCCCGGTCAGCGCCAAAATGCGGCTTGGTTTTGCGGATAAGTCGCTGGCTCTTGAAAATGCTCTTGCGGTGGAGGCGGCGGGTGCCGGAAAACTCACCATTCATGCCCGTACAAAAATGGAAGGATATCGCCCGCCCGCCCATTGGGAATATCTGCGCCCGATCCGGGAGCGGCTATGTATTCCGGTTGTCGCCAATGGAGAAATCTGGACAGTGGCCGATTATGAAAAATGCCGGGAGATAAGCGGCTGTGATGATGTGATGGTTGGGCGCGGGGTGATTGCCCGCCCCGGGCTAGGCGGCGAGATCATGGCATCCCGGAAGGGATCAATTCACAGTCCGGCCTTCGGGTGGCCGGAAATTGTCACCCTGATCGGGGAGTATCGACAATTAATTACCGGAATGGGGAATCCGCCGCGTGAGGCCGGGCGTCTCAAGCAATGGACTAAACTGCTGGGCCGGACCTATCCGGCGGCGACGGATCTGTTTATGGCAATCCGCCGTTTTGACGACCCCCGTGATATCATGGCTGTCGTCAAAAAAATGGAACAAAGGGCGATGGCGGCGGCATAATGGGCGAAAAATGGATTCTCTGCGGCTGAAACTCAGTTTCGCGGAGACAGTCGCCGCCGCAATCTGCGGCGCAGCAGAAATGTCATCATGCCCATACCGGCGAGGATTCCGGACATATTTGCCACAATATCCAAAACTTCAAAATCACGGCCCGTTAAAGGCTGGAGAAATTCAATGGTAATGCTTAACATGAGGCTGATCAGGCATAATATGAAACGTTCCGGCCAGTTTCGCCCGGCATGACATGCGATGAGGGCGAGAATGGCATAAGCCGTGAAGTGGCGTATTTTGTCATTAACAAGACCTGCAAGGGAAGGCTCATTCCCTGGGGGGAGCAAGGATAGTATTGTCAGGGCGATCATGCCGATGACCCATAAATAAAAGGCAATATGGGACGTGGTGCGAAGTTTATTTTTTATAACGAACATTTGAATTTACGATTACCGCGCAATTTTAGGAAAAATTAACGATAACATTGTACCTTACCAACAAGTCATTTTTGGTTTGTAGTATTTTTTTCAGGTACCAGTCCAGACCGGGTTTCGCCGATAAATTCCCGAGCGAGAATTGAGGTTCCATGACTGAATACCTGATTTTGGAGAATTTCGGTGAACAAGATATCTGAAAGCGGATTGAAAGATAAACATATCACCGTGAAAGAGATATCCCATCAAGGCAATGGATATCCGCTCTCGTCACGTGTTTTATCCCGTATTTTCAGTGTTCTTGATGTTTTCTGGCTGCTTGTTGCAGGGATTGTAACCCATTACATTGTCATCGGCAGCAACCTGTTCATGAATGAGAAATATCTGTATGCGGTCGTGCTTGCGGCAGTTTTTCTTCATTTCATCGGTCGTTATGCCCGGATCTATTCCTTTTCCACATTGCTGGCGCCGCTGACAAACCTGCCCAATCTGGCAATTGTCTGCCTGACGACCTTCATGCTTCTGCTGGCGGTCGGCTTTTCGCTCAAAGTTTCCGATGATTACTCACGCATCTGGATGTACAGCTTTGGTTTATCATGCTTCATGGTGATTGTGAGTTACCGGCTTGTCGCTTTCTTTATTATAAATTATCTGGCAGAGCGCGGTGTTTGCACCCGTAAAATCGTGGTTCTGGGGGGCGGCAAGCAGACGGAGCAGCTCCTCCGTCAACTTGATCGTGAGAAGCCATCCGTGAATAAGGTTGTCGGAATATTTGATGATCGTATCGGTCGTGTTGGACCAACGGTTGGCGGATATCCGCTGCTTGGCAATCTTGAAGCGCTGATTCGCTTTGTGCGGAAACATCATGTAGACGACATCATTGTCGCGCTTCCCTGGAATGCGGATGAACGACAGCTCGAAATTGTGAGCCGCCTTCGCGAACTGCCGGCGCATGTGCATCTTGTCTCCGATCTGGTGGGGTTTCGTTTCCCCCATCGGCCTTCGCCGAACCATTTCGGCGGCCTGCCGATGATCGAAGTCGTCAATTCGCCGCTTTCCGGCTTTAAGATTGTTATCAAAGCGTTGGAGGATCGTATCCTTGGCGGGCTTGCGTTGCTCTTATTTTCTCCAATCCTTATTCTGGTGGCACTTGCCATCAGGCTGGAAAGCAAGGGGCCAGTTTTATTCAAGCAGAAGCGCTACGGTTATAACAACCAGATTTTCGAAATCTATAAATTTCGCTCCATGTATCACAATGGAGAGATTTCGAAGAAAACCGTCCAGGCATCAAAACATGATCCGCGAATAACCCGCGTCGGCAAATTTATCCGCCGCACCAGCCTGGACGAACTGCCACAGCTTTTCAATGTGGTGAATGGCACCATGTCGCTGGTTGGTCCAAGACCTCATGCCATTGACCATAATGAAGAATATTCGGCTCTGATTGATGGGTATTTCGCCCGGCACAAGGTTAAGCCCGGAATTACAGGCTGGGCGCAGGTCAAAGGCTATCGCGGGGAAACAGATACCCTTGAAAAGATGGAAGCCCGCGTTAACTACGACACTTACTATGTTGAAAACTGGTCACTGTTTTTTGATCTTCAGATACTGGTAATGACTGTATTTGTTGGTTTTGTGAATAAAAACGCCTATTGATCCTAAAATGGTCCGATAGAAAGTTCTGGGCCTGTGATAAATGAGAGTTATTTTATAGATTTTTTCTTGTGTCTACCCGGTTTTGGGCGCCAATGGCGGATTGGAAAAATAAAATTTTAGGCAATGTTGCCAATTTATATCGGTTTCCAACCTTTCCTTAACCCTTTGGGCATAAGAAGGACATAATGATCTTTGTTAATCAATGTCGATGGATGTAAAATATTAACCATAATCATGCGCGATCGCGCGGGAAAATATTTTATGAATGCTGATTGATTTGAACGATTTGAGCGGTGAATATGAGTCAGGAATTTAGCTTAAACCAAGAAGAAGCCTCGCCGATTAATTTCGAGCGAATACTTTCCGCAGCCAAAAGGCGGTTTCTGTTTTTTCTGATTCCGTTTATTCTGGTCTTGGCGGGGAGTGTTGCGCTGGCAATGCTTCTTCCAGCGAAATATTCTTCTTGGGGTACGGTCCTTGTTGAAACCCAGCAGATTTCTCCGGATCTGGTTGAATCGACCATTACAACTGATCCGGATCAGCGCATCCGAATGATCCAGCAGCGGGTGATGACGCGCGAAAACCTGCTAAAAGTTATTGATAAATATAATGTCTATGGCGAAGATCGGAAAGTTCTGACGGTTTCGGATCTTGTCGGCAAAATGCAAGACGAGATCGGGATCGAAGTGATTACATCTTCTTTCAGCGGAAACCGCAGAGAAGAAACGACCATTGCTTTTACTGTTGGATTCAATCATCAAAACCCGCAAATCGCAACCGATGTGGCCAATGAGCTGGTTACGCTTTTCTTAAGCGAGAATGTTCGCACCCGCACTGAACGCGCCACTGAGGCAACCGCATTTCTTGCCGAGGAAGCCAACAAAGTTCGGCGTCAGCTGGCCCAGGTCGAAAATGAACTTGTTGTCTACAAACAGAAGTATGGGAATGCACTTCCGGAGCACCTCGGATTGCGTCAGGACATGCTGGATCGATCAGAAACTGAAATTCGGGATCTCCGCCGTGACCTTCGGACGCTTGAAGAAGAAAAGCGTTATCTGGAGATTGAGCTGACCTCCGCGCGATCCGGGCTGACCGCCAGCACAGGAGGACAGTCGGAGCTGGCTAGAAATCTATCCAGTCTTAAAGATCAGCTGCTGGAGGCCTCGACGCGGTTGACGGATAATCATCCGACGATAATTGCTCTTAAAAAACGGATTTCTGCTCTGGAACAGCAGGTCGAAGAGGAAACCCGGCAGGCCATGGCAAGTGCTGCGCAAGGGTCCTCGGCAGGTAATGCTTATAATCCTGTCGTTGAGAGATTGCAGATCCGTATTGCGGGAACGGATGACCGGATCCAGGCAATCCGTAATCAAATTGCCGCGACGTCCAAAAAAGTCGCAGAACTGGAAGCCATAATTATTGAGATTCCTCAGGTTGAGCGGGGGCTGGCGGGTCTAAACCGGACTTATGAAGACTTGCTGAATAAGTTGAATGATCTTGAATCCAGACAGGCTCAGGCTCAGCTATCCCAGAATCTTGAAGAAGGGAAAAAGGCAGAACGCTTCGTCTTGCTGGAGCCGCCAATCGTTCCGACAGATCCCTATTCACCAAATCGCAAAAAAATCCTTGGTGTGGGGGCAATGTTCGGAATTGCGCTGGGAATTGCCTGTGTATTTCTGATTGAACTTCTGGACCGCCGCATTCACAGCGCGTCTGAACTGGAGGCCGTGCTCAAACACCCGCCAATCGTTTCCATTCCATATATTCAGACAAAAATGGAAACCTCACGCCAGAGAATGAAAATTATTCTCTATCTATTGTCGGTTGTTGTCTTGTTTGCTGTACTGCTTGTTCTGGTTCATTTCTTCTATCGGCCCCTGGATGAGATTTTCTACCAGCTTTGGGTCTCCTTTGACAGACTCTTGTTGCAATTCTAAAGGGGGTAACCTTGGAACGTATTAAAGAAGCCATCGCGAAGGCACGGGAAAAACAGGACGGTGCTTTCTCCGGTCGTGAAAATACGACCAGAAAGGCCCTGAAAAGTGCCGAGGTGGTCGAGGGTCCGATCGTCTATAAGGAAACGCGTGTTGTCGATCTGGATCCGGCGCATCTCGAAGATCACCGGATTATTACAATGGATACGGAAGATCCGAATTCCATCAGCTTCGATATTTTGAGAACGCAAATTCTGGCGAAGATGGAGGCGAATGGCTGGAAAACACTGGCGATAACGTCGCCGACCCCGGCCTGTGGCAAGACAGTTGTTGCGATCAACCTGGCTCTCAGTATCGCCAAGCAGACGGATTATACGGCGCTTCTGGTTGATTTCGATTTACGCCGCCCGCAGGTGGCGTCCTATCTGGGATTGCCCAGAGAATACGATCTGGCCGACTATCTGGACGGTAAAATTGAACTGAATGATGCATTGGTCAATCCGGGTGTTCCGCGGTTTGTTGTGCTGCCAAACCGCCGTCCGGTAAAGAATTCCACAGAAATATTGACGTCCCGCAAGGTAAAGGCCCTGGTGGCGGAACTGCGCGACAGATATGAAAAGCGCATCTGCATTTTCGATCTGCCACCCCTCAAATCGACCGATGATGCCATTGCCTTCCTGCCTCAGGCGGATTGCGTATTGATGGTGGTTGCCAGCGGCGAAACCAAGCCGGGCGAGGTCAAGGATTGCCGCCGTCAGCTTCAATCGAGCAACCTTTTAGGGGTCGTTCTGAACAAGTCTACCGAAGTGGCAAAGACATATTATTATTGAGCCCCGGGGATGTGTGACCCGGTTGAGGTCCGCCTCGAAGGAGTGCAGGCAAGACGGGGTGAGAGGGCGAATGGAACTGGCTTTGCAACGGATTGAGCGGACGCGGCTTTTGCTGCCAGTTCTTCTCTGTCTGCTTTTCCTGCTGTATATCCCCGATGGCGCGCTTTTATGGGGCGCCTGGGTGAATGTCGAGGAATTCAGTCACGGTCCGCTGATGCTCGCGGTGGCGCTGTATCTTCTTTGGGCCCGGCGTTCATTGCTCGACTCTTTTGATACAAGGGGAAACTGGGTCGGGCTTGTCTTTTGCGGTATTGCTGGGGCGGTCTATGCCCTTGCTATCAAGGCGGGGATTGAAAATCTCAGGCACCTCAGCCTGTTCCTCATGATTCTCGGGCTTTTTGTTATATTTGGCGGCATAACCTATGGCCGTTATGTTTTGCCCTCCCTCGTTCTCCTGCCATTTGTTGTGCCTCCACCGGCGTTTCTGAATGCCAATCTGACCTATGGTTTGCAGCTTCTGTCGACAGATATGAGCGTCGGTATGCTGCGCTTTGCCGGTCTTTCGGTGTTTCAGGATGGAAATATCATCGACATGGGAAATATCAAGCTCGCCGTAGTCGAGGCCTGCGCCGGGCTTCGCTATCTTTATCCGATGATTGGTCTCGGTGTTCTGCTGGCGATGATTTTTGATATTCCGCTCTGGAAAAGGGCGCTGTTCGTTGTGTTGGCCGCCATTGTGTCCGTGATTATGAACAGTGTGCGGATTTTTTTGACCGGCGCCTTTGCCGAATGGACGGATACCGCCATTTCAGATGGTTTTTTTCATTTATTCGAAGGATGGGTTTTCTTTCTTTTCTCATTCATTGTAATGCTGGGGGTCTGCTATCTGACGCTGAACCGCAAAGAAAAGGCAACGATTGGCGGTGGGGTGTTGAAGGTTTCCGCCCCAAGGGAATTGCAACCGGAAAAGCCGACAAGATGGGCGCCGATCATTGGCGCCATGATATTTTTTGCACTTCTGGTGCCGGGGGTTCTGATGATCCGGAATATCGAGCCGGAGATTCCCGAGCGCCGCGCCTTCAACAGCTTTCCATTGAAAATTGATAATATGATTGCGGAAGAGGATGTCCTGCCCGGTGTTGAGCAGACAATCCTCAATATGAGTGATTATTTTCTTGGTCACTACCGCGAGGCAAATGCGGCCCCTGTCACCCTGTTTGTCGCGTATTATGATCAGCAGTCGGCGGGCAGTACACCGCATTCGCCGCGGGTCTGTATTCCATCGGGTGGCTGGGAAATAGAAGAGCTTTCCGAAATCACGCTGATGAATGGCCAGACAACAGTGCCAGCCAATCGTGTCATGGTCACGCATGGCGAAAACAGGCTGCTTGTTTATTACTGGTTCAAGCAGCGCGGAAAGTATATAGCCAACGAATATGCGGCAAAGTTCAACCTTTTGTGGGGGAGCCTGTCGTCGGAACGAACCGATGGGGCGTTGATCCGCCTTACGATGCCGGTGGATGCCTCGACATCAGCCGCGGCGGCGGATGCGAAGCTTACAGAGTTCGCTCGGGAATTGTTTACCGTGCTTCCGGCATATGTGCCGGACTAGAGTTGATTGGTTGAAGAGTGGATAACGTGTAATGTCGGATATGAAGTCTGTGATCAGAATCGGCCTGTTCGGAGCGGCTCCCGATACGTCGAATATGGGGGTTTCCGCATTATTTGCGTCAACCGTTGAGGGAATAACCCGCTTTCTTCCCAATGCGCGCTTTTCCGTTTTTGACAATGAGCTCGGAAAACGAACGAAGACTCATCATTTTTCAGAAGGTAACCATATCGAGGTTGAGCATATCGGTCTGCGGGGCGGGCATCGGTATTATCTGCAGGAAAATCTTACGACTATTTCCTTGTTCTCTCACTTCGGTGGATTGGGGGCGATGTTCAATTCGGTTATTCGGGACATTGATCATTTCGATGTGATGCTGGATATTTCCGGGGGGGACAGCTTCAGTGACATATATGGCGTAAAACGGTTTATGAGCGTTGTTCGCCCGAAACTGATTGCCCTGAAACGACAGGTCCCGCTCATTCTGCTGCCACAGACATATGGTCCCTATAACGATCCGAAACTCGGAGAATTGGCAAACCAGGCCGTGCGGGGGGCGGATATGGCCTGGGCCCGTGATCCGAACAGTTTTGAAATTCTGAAAACCATGCTGGGTGAGAATTTTGATCCCGAAAAACATAAAAGCGGTGTCGATTTCGCCTTTTCTCTTGGTGCAAGAAGTGCGGAAGATCTGATTGATGCGCCGCTTGCCCGGCTGATCTCCGAAAGGGATGCGAATACACCTGTTGTCGGCCTTAATGTCAGCGGCCTTATTTACAACGATCCGCAGGCGGCCACGTCGCAATATGGTTTCAAGGCGGACTACAAGGAAATCATTCATGGCTTCAGTAACTGGCTCTTGACCGAAACCGGAGCGAAACTGGTCCTGATCCCTCATGTCATGAGTCATCCCCTGTATACGGAATCCGACTTTGCCGCCTGCGAGAAGGTTGCGGCCAGCCTCCCGGATGAATATCAGGAGCGTGTATTTGTATCGCCCAATTCACTGGACCAGAATCAGGTCAAATGGCTGATCTCGAAAATGGACTGGTTCTGTGGCACAAGGATGCATTCCACCATCGCAGCGCTTTCCCGCGGCGTGCCAACAGCAGCCATTGCCTATAGCGACAAGACAAAGGGCGTGTTCGAAACATGCGGGCAGGGGAGCGAGGTCTACGATCCACGAGTATTGGAAACACAGGCGTTAGTAGAGGGGCTGATCGGTTCATTCTCACATCGCGGAAAAGTTGAAGCGGGTTTGACTGCAGCTCTTCCCAAAATTATTGGCCGTGCAGACGATCAACTGCACATGATTGCAGACAAGATCAAACTCCTTTCTTCTGAGCAATGACATTAAAATCGGAAGCATTTAAATGCAGCTAAACCAGTTCATCAAAGGCGGCATGTTGCTTTCGTTGGGAAGCGCTATTGGGGCGCTTTGTACATTTGGCCGCAATATTGTGATAACCCGCCTCATTAGCGTTGAAGATTATGGTATTGCAGCAACCTTTGGGATAACCATGGCATTGATTCAGATGTCAACGGGGCTGGGGGTTGACAGGCTGATTGTTCAAGCAACTGATGGAAACGAGCCCCGTCTCCAGGCAACGGCGCAAGCCTTTAATATATTGCGTGGTGTAATTCTGGCGCTGGTTCTTTATGCGGTTGCCAGCCCTGTGGCCCACCTGTTCAATCTGCCAGAGGTCGTTTGGGCTTTTCAGTGGCTTGCAGTTTTGCCACTGATAACGGGCTTTGTCCATATGGATTCAGCGCGGTTCCAGCGGACGATGCGCTTCGCCCCTCTTGTGGTCATTGAAAGCGTTCCGCAGGTCATTGCCCTTATCGTTTCTGTGCCTTTGGCTCTTTATTTTAAAGATTACCGGGTAATGCTCTGGATTATTACGATCCAAGCAGTGACGACGGTTATTCTCTCATTCGTTTTTGCCGAACGCCGCTTTTCGATAAGACTGAATAAAGTCTATTTGAATAGAATATTCTCGTTTGGATGGCCTTTAATGCTGAATGGGCTGCTCATGTTCGGCATTTTTCAGGCAGACCGCGGCATTGTTGGCATTGCCTATAGTATGGAGGACCTTGGTTGGTTTAGTGCGGCATTTACTCTCACTTTGTTTCCTACGATAATTTTTATGAGAACCGCACAGAATCTGATGACGCCGATGATTTCCAGACATCAGAACGATACGGCTCAACTTGAACTGAGTGCGGTTGCCTCGATCAAGGCATTTTTGATATTGGGAATGTTGATCTGTGTCGGCCTAGGCCTTGGAGGCCCTTCTCTTTCGGTCGTTCTCTTCGGTGAAAAGTATCTGGCAGGAGCCTATATCATTCCCTGGTTGGCGTTGATGCAGGGTATAAGAATGATTAAGGCAGGACCAACGACTGTGGCGATCGCTTGCGGAATGACCAAATTACCGCTTTATTCGAATATGGTTCGCAGCCTTGCTATCCCTCTTGCTTTGTTCTCGGTTTGGAAAGGGTGGGGTGTTTTCGGGATAGTCATGAGTGGTATAGCGGGGGAGGTTCTCTCTTTTATGTGTTTTATGTATTTGCTTCGCCGTATAACTAAAGTCGACTTTTCACGCCTCTATTTATTCTATTTTATCATTGCATTGCTTATAGCCGTCGCCCTGTTGGTCTCTATGGAATTTGTAACGGCCTTGAATCCGGTTCTGGAAATATTGGGAGCATGCCTTTTCTCTCTTTTCGCTCTGTTTCTATCCTTGGTTTTTGCGAGAGATCTTATCAACTGGGTAAGAACATCAGATCGAAACCATGACGCCGATTCTGCTACAAGCTAATCTTGTAAAATCTTCTCGCAAAATGTTGGGTTGGCCATTGTTTTGGCTATTTTATCTTTACTTTAACAAAGCTGTCGTAGCTTTAATCTTCTCGGACGAAGTGTATTGCTATGGCAATGGCGTTTATCGGGACGATGCGCAGGTATATATATTACCGATAAATATGGGTTGTCTTATAAAGACTGAAATGCTCGATGATGACATGCAGGGATTAAATTGTGAGTAAGCGTATAACCCAAATAACAGATGTGACCCAAAATCAGCTTTGTACAGGATGCGGTGTCTGCGCATATCTTGAACCAGACAGATTTCAGATGGGCGATGCCCTGGAACTGGGACGCCGACCCTTTGTCCGTGAACGGACTGTAGATGAAACAGGAAAGGCCTTAAATGCGTGCCCGGGCGCCAGCTTGATGCATGATTTTGATGTCGAGGATCCCGCCATAAACAAGGAACTGGTAGATGGCTGGGGGCCGGTCCTTGATGTCTGGGAAGGGTATTCGACAGACGGAGAAATCCGTAACGGCGGCTCGAGTGGCGGCGCGGCCACAACTCTCGCCTTGTTCGGATTGGAGCAGAAGGGCTATGCCGGAATTCTGCATATCGCGGCCCGTGAAGACCATGCTTATCTTAATGAAACAGTGATGAGTAAGAGCCGGGCTGAAGCAACAGCAAGAACAGGTTCACGCTACGCCCCGGCAAGTCCCTGTGACGGTCTTGATATGATTGTGCAGGAAGAGGCGCCGTCCGCGTTTATTGGGAAGCCTTGCGATGTGGCGGCAGTTCAAAAGGCCCGCAAAAGTGACCCTGAATTGGATAGTAAAATCGGGATTACCATAGCATTTTTCTGTGCTGGCGCTCCTTCTTTAAAAGGCAATCTTGAATTGCTTAAAAAGATGGGTGTCAAAGACCCGGAAAAGCTCAAATCCTTGCGGTACCGCGGTAATGGCTGGCCGGGAATGTGGACGGCAACCTATCTGGATGAGACAGGCCAGGAAAAGTCCGCTCAAATGACCTATGCGGAATCATGGGGGTTTTTGCAAAAATATCGTCAGTGGCGCTGTTATATCTGTCCTGATCACACAGGTGAGTTTGCAGATATTTCTGTAGGGGATCCATGGTACCGTCCGATTGAAGAAGGGGAGCCTGGGAAATCCCTGATTGTTGCCAGAACAGAAAAGGGGCGCCAATATATTCTGGAAGCGGCAGAGGCGGGTTATATATTACTTGAAAATCATGACGCGTCGCTGTTTCCAAGGTCGCAACCAAACCTTCTTGGCACGCGAGGAAGCGTCTGGGCACGTTTGCTTATGCTTCGTTTGTTTGGTGCGGCAATTCCAAAGTATACTGGCTTCAAGATGGCAAAATTCTGGTGGAGCTATCTTGGTTTGAATGAAAAGCGAAGCTCGATAACCGGAACAGTCCGCCGAATATTCAGAAAGCGCCTTAACAGGCGGATTAAAGTTGAGAGATGGACCCCGCCAATGTGAAATTAAGTAAATGCGGATGATAGAAACTATAACCTAATATGACGGGAAATTCCCCAACAGGAAAGGATGACATGGGTCGACCCCCGATAGCAGACAGCATGATAAAAAGAATGTGTTCTGGACGCTTCATCGGACTGATGATGTATATCATGGCGTGCAGCATATATTTGACTGCTGAAATCGCAAGGGCGGAGCCGACAGGTCGGGATGCGCAGGTAATTGCGCACTGGAATGTTGTGCCTTTTCAGGCAATTGATGCCCCCTTCAATGTTGGAGTTGTTGCATTTCATATTAATGGCATTGATCGGGTAGAGTTTCAGATCAATGGAGGAGAAATCCGTAATATAACGGAGATGTCTCATAATCCACGTACGGGAACCAATGAGTATTGGACGACTGTTGACCCAACGGATGTTGGCGAAATTGACCCTAAACAGCCATTGATCGAAATCCGTGCGACCGCTTTTCCAAAGAATGCGGGTATTGAGCGTGAACTCCCTCCTATGGCACTGAACGTGAAAGCCACTGACGGTCGCCAGGATGCGATAGTCTGGGTATCTGGAGATGGTGATGATGTTCGGGGCGATGGTTCGGAGAGCAAGCCTTTTCGTCAGCCGGCCCGTGCACTGCGGTTGTTGAAAGAGGTTGAAAATCGCCGCAATGATGCTGTCTTCGGGACGATTTATCTGAAAAAAGGTAACTATGTCTGGGGGTCTGCGGGGGAGCCCTCTCCAATGGCCGATACGCGATGGGTAAATATATCCGCAGCACCCGATGTTAAACCGGATGATGTGATGTTTATGAGCACCGAGGGAGGGCGCTTCCAGCCATTATTGCTTAAAATTACGGGCGCCAGTTTTGAATCAATCTCTATCACCCCATCGAAAAACAAAGTCAGCCAATTATGGCTCGATAAATCCAATATATATGGCTCTGGACCATGGGAGGGAGAGGCTTTTTACCATGGATCGAACTGGAATGGCCTCTATTTTACTAATGTTTTCATCTCCGATTTTGTCAACGGCGCGACTCACCTCACGCTTGCACGTAATGTCACCGTGTCCAATATTGGCTCGGACGCTTTCAGCGGCACCCGCCTGGTTGTTAACAGCGATGTAAACGGTATTGATCGCGGAGAAACGCAATTTCATCCGGACGTTTACCAGATTTACTGCGGGCGCAAGTCATTGGAGAACTTTATTGTCTATGGCCTTGTTGCGCGGGATGCAGAGGCACAGGGGATTTTCTCCGGGGGATGTTCTTCTCTCGACAATGTTGCCGTGGTCAATGCTCTTCTTATCCGGCCGCTTTTATCAAATCAGCCACTACTGTCACAATGGAATGTTAAATCGAACCATCTTATTTTTTCCGGTATCACGATGCCGAATTCGACCTTTCTCTGGCGTAATAACGATGTTCGCAATGTTTTGATTGAAGGATCTGTTTTCTACAGATTGAGTACGACTTTCAAAGGCTATGGTTTTGAAGAAGGCGCCATTAGTTTACGGCATAATCATATAATTGACACGCGAGGCACCGGAATGCGTGTTGATGGGATCGATATTACAACGGGAGATGCCGGGTTTGCTGACGATGACAGGGGGGATTTTCGGCCGGTGCCGGGATCGCCGTTACGTAACCGCAATAGTAATCCTTTCAGTAAAGTGGATGCGCTGGCCCAGCCGAGAAAAGTACCGTCATCCATTGGAGCTCTTGAGTAGCGAAAGAGAGAATAGTGACAAATCCAGAAGTTTCCATAATTATCATTAGCTATAATACACGAGATTTGACACTCGACTGTATAAGGTCGGTTTTCGAGCAGACACGGGCCGTTTCTTTTGAGCTGATTGTGCTTGATAATGCGTCCAATGACGGTTCCGCGGCTGCTATTGCCGACGAGTTCCCGGATATTCATCTTATCGCTTCCCAGGATAATGTCGGCTTTGCCAATGGTAATAATCTGGCAATCGAACAGGCGATGGGGGATTTTGTTCTATTGCTAAACCCTGACACGGTGGTACTCGATCATGCAATCGAGAGGATTGTAGAATTTGCAAAATCCAACCCGGATGCTGGTGTCTGGGGCGGCCGGACATTATTTGGAGACCGCAGTTTGAATCCGACCTCCTGCTGGCATCGGATGACGGTTTGGTCTCTCTTCTGTTATGTTACGGGGTTGAGCGGTATTTTCCCGTCCAGCGCCCTGTTCAACACCGAAGGGTACGGCGGCTGGCCGCGGAATACAGAACGTGAGGTAGATATTGTAACCGGTTGCTTTCTGCTAATTAAAAGAGACTTATGGAATGATCTCGGTGGTTTTGACCGCCGGTTTTTCATGTATGGGGAGGATGCAGATCTTTGTCTGCGGGCAAAAAATAAGGGAGCCCGGCCAATAATGACGCCGACGGCGACGATTGTTCACTACGGTGGACAGTCGGAAAAAGTCGTTGCAGATAAGATGATACGGCTTTTGACAGCGAAGGTAACCTTGATGCAGCAGCATTGGTCTCCTGTTGCAAAGATTTTTGGCTATATTCTGTTTTACAGTTTACCCTTGAGCAAGATCCTGACGCATTGGCTTTACTCAACTCTGCTACGTCGGAAAGACCGGAAAACCAATGCCGATACTTGGAAGGAAATTTGGTCTCGGCGAAAGATATGGCTGGCTGGTTTTGAGTCTTAGCGCCGACAGCATTATCTAATTACGCAACAAAAAGCCCCTTATGATTTTTCATAAGGGGCTTTTTTAGCATCCGTAATTAATCAAGCTCACCGAATGGGTGAGCTTGATTATCATTTAGACGAGGAAATCGCTATTATCCAGCTCGTTTACCCCTAGAAGCTGTACTTCCATATCAATCACAAAGTCGCCATCCAGATCTACAGATAGCACTTTAGAGTTATTGTCGAAAGAATAGTCGAAGTTATCGGTCGCCAGTCCTTCGAATGAGAGAATGTCGCCCTCAGCTGAATTAAAGTCAGTAATGACATCTCTGTTCCCGGCACCGATGCCCGAGTCATCTAGGTCAGAGAAGACAAACGTGTCAGCGGCTTTGCCACCCGTTAGCTTATCAGCTCCATTACCACCGACTAAAATGTCGTCGCCGTCAAATCCGAACAGCTCATCGTTACCGTCAAATCCGAAGATTGCATCTACTGCCGATGTTCCTTCGATATAGTCATTGCCGCCTGTAGCGATGTCCCAGAGGTCATCGATAGAGTTTGTCGACAGATCGGCAAATGCTGTTGAAAAAAGGTCTGTAATGCTATTTGCGGCAGAAAGCAGATTGATATCTACACCCACGTTAAAGCGGGAACCCGTCTCGAAATCATCAGCATCAACGGATCGGATCGTTAGATTGCTGTTAAACAGCTCACTGTATGAATAGGCGGGGTTGCTACCCACATTCCATGGCGGTGAATCAATGTAAGCAACAATATTGCCGTTGTCCGAGACGCTGCTATTCTCGATATAGTATGAGTTGGATATGTTGTTCTCGATAACACCGTTGGTTACGCCATTAACCTGAATCCAGACAATATATCCAGACGCGCTATCGGGTGGTGAAACGACAGTGTTTTCTGAGATTTCAAGGCCGTCAGTGATTCCAACCGTAATGCCATGCCAACCGGACTGATAAATAATGTTGTTGGTAATGGCAACATTCTCCATTGGCAGAGCGGCGGTGGATGTCATGAAGATGGCTTGTGCATCGTAGCCATTACCTTGAACCATAAGGTTGTTGCTGATGGTAATGTCCGTATTCGCCTGGAGCCCTGTTGTTGCATAGAACTGAACATAATCAGAATGGTCTCCCTCCACGTGATAGAAATCTTTAAAGGAGTTTCCATCGATCATGACATTTTGGACGCCGGTGAAGGTAGCACCATCCGTCCGCAGATCATGGAATTCATTACCGGTGACCGTCAATCCATTTGAATCACGGAAATGTGCGCCTGTGTGTAGGTTCTTGAACTCGTTATCTTCAACAGTGACGTCTTCCGATGCGGTTACCCTGATGCCGTAGAAACCGTTATACATTGCACCGTCAACATCGTTTCCAAATGTGTTGTTAGAAACAACAATGTCGGAACTGTTGTTGATTGAGAACATATTTTCTCCCCATGCGGCGGAGGCCGCATCGTAGGAGCTGATCTCAAGATTATCGAAAACCATATTCGAAGAATTGTTGACGGTGATCGATTCAAAATGTGCAGGGTTGTTCGGGTTAGCCGATGTAATGGTAACGGGTGACGAGAAGTTATAACCGTTCAGGTTGATCGTGTTGTACTCGCCCGGCGCGAGAACAATCGTGTAGCCTGCAACATCACCGGAAAGTGCCTGAAGAAGCTCTGCTGTTGTGCTGACCTGGATTTGCCCGGCCGACGGAGATCCGCCGCCATTGCCGCCGCCGTTATTGTTTGAGCCGCCCGTATTGCTTCCCGGTTCGTCCCGCCCGTTAACATTTACAACCACTTCTGCGGTCGTCCCGTCGATAGTTTTAACGGTAAAGGTCTCAGTTACCGTGTCGCCAGTGTCGAGCCAGTCCAGATCATCTGATTCGGTCAGCGTATAAGTCCAATTGCCCTTTTCATCAATGACAAACTCACCATAATCTCCATCCATGGTCGCTTCCTGGAAGCCGCCTTCCCCAGGATCCGGATCGGTTGCCGTCAGTTTGCCGCTGCTTGTCAGATCAACATCTTCAGTTACTTCACCAGTGTGGACCCCCGAAATGGTTGCTTCACTATTTCCGCCATCGGAGTTATCCGGATCAGTTGTATTTCCATTGTCCGGCTCTGGGTCGGTGGGAGTTTTGGAGCCTGTTTCATTACCCTGCTCCTGAACGGATTGCATGCGTTCGGCAATACTGTCATTGGAATCGATCGAAACGGCTTTGTCCAAGATGGTAACGTCAGCGATTTGTCCATCGAGAGCACTCCCCCAGGGCGTTCCGCCGGTCGTGACATCCCAGTACTTGGCATTTTCAATCATAATGCCTTCGCTGGAACCTGTATAAATCTCGTTCCCGTCGAAATAGACTTTCAACGTCCCATTGTCCGCATCGACAATGACCTGAACATCATGCCAGCCAGTCTCGGTAACGACATCCTTGAATGTTAGTTTCGAAAATTGGCCGCTTTCCGTATTGAGCTGGACGATCAGATCATCATTCTGCATATAAAGCGCATATTGCATATGATTGTTTACAAGATACTGACGTCCGCCAGACAAATCGTTCAAGCTGAACGTGACCCCGATGGTCATGTTCGTCATTGAAAAATATTCTGCGCTCCGACCGAGGTTTTGATAACTACTGCCGAATTGAGAGGCGGCAGACTCCAGAATTTCGACGTCAGGCTTATTCGTGTCTGTTGGAGGGGTGACATCCGGCTGATCGATATCTTCTTCTGGAGTTTCATCCGGTGTATCGGTTGAATCATCCGGAACCGACACATAAGCATCGTTCTTGATATTTTCCATGCGTTCAACAAGGCTGTCATCAGGATCAATCGTCACGGCATGATCCAGAACGGTGACATTTGCAATTTGACCGTTCAGCTCGCTCCCCCATGGCGTTCCTCCAGCGGTTACATCCCAATAAGAGGCGTTTCCAACCACATAATCGGCGCCGGAACCAGAATAGACTTCTTTGCCATCAAGCCATACTTCCAGGGTTTCTGCCTCATCGTCCAGGATAACCTGAACATCATGCCAGCCGGCGTCAGTGATGACATCCTTGAGAGTAATCTGCGGGAAAGAACCATTTTCTGTATTGAGCCGAACAACGAGATCGTCATTATGGACATAGAGAGCGGTTTGAAGGTGATTGTTATATATGTACTGTCGGCCGCCGGTAAGATCATTCAAACTGAATGTGGCGCTGAGAGTCATGCTCGTCATCGAAAAATATTTATCACCCCGACCGAGGTTCTGGGTGCCGGAACCGAACGCGCTTGCTTCAGTCTCCAAGTTTTCGAGGTCGGATTGTGTTAGTTCAATTGCCATTTTTTATGTGCTCCAAGCATCACATAGTGATATCGTTTAAATCATATAAACGGAAATAATTTAAGATCGGGTTACAAATTGCCGATAATTTTATTCTATTTTTTTTCGCTGGATATTTGCTGAAATTTTTTACCTCAGCAGCTATCAATCGAAAGACATATGTAAAAAAATTAATAGCCAATAGAAATAAAATGTTAACCTTAAATTTATTTTCCATATTTTCTGTTAAATAATGCATTTTCAAAAAGTATTTAGTTACCATTTTTCTAACAAAGAAAGTTTTATTTAAAAAAAATTAATGAAATTTTAATAAAAGCTTTCATGTGAGGCATCTGTATGTCGATTCCTCAACAGGCTGTCATACTCTTTTTCAAATTGGGCAACAATAAGGCCACAATTGATTGTTTTTTTGAAAAAATCAGTTTTTTTTTCGATTTGGTATAAATTTTGAAATTAGATTTTCCAATTTATATAAAAAGAACGACAAAAAACTGACAAATATATAGATAATGGTAAATATATAATTAAATTATACTACATATGGTTAAAAATTTGTAAACAAAAAATAAATAATATGGGATTATATCACTATATAGTTTTTTAATATTCGTAAATATGTAGAATATTTTATTATATATTGACTTATTTTCGGGTCGGAGATTGCTGTTGTCGAGCCGATTGTTGAAAGTGATTGCCTTATACTTTATTTTTTTATTAGCTATTTTTCCAATACTTGTTCGGATCAATATGGCTTTGGCCACTAAAATAGAAGCCCGCCATTATTCTTGCGCGGAACCACCGGCACCAGAACAAAATTGATATCGATTTCAGCTTATCAGAGAAATGTGATAGTTTGTCCGTTCGCAAGGCCTTGATGCTGTGCGGAATTGCAGACATTGCGGTTGCAAAGCAAAGAAGCGGCCATTTGACGGAAAAAAAGCCGCTCTTTTTTTGAGCATTGAATGTCATCGCGGATTGGCGTTTCCACTTTGCTTTCAGCTCTTCAAATGTCGAACGAGCAGGATGCTCGACAATGCAATTATCGCCAAAGCGGAATTCAGCCCCAATTGCATAGGCGCGTTGACACCAGTCCGTGTCCTCTGCCAAATCTGCAACGAATGGGCCCACTTCGTTAAAAAGAGTCCGGCTTGTCCAGAGATTGCCCGTTGCGGCATCCCCTTTCAACGCATGAGATTTTTGATCCATAGCGAAGACGATATCGAAAGCTTCGATACTGTTTGGGCGTTCATCTTTCGGGCGATAGACAATCTTCCCTGCGAGCACGCCTCGTTCACCCATATCCCGCATTTGGCTCAGCCCTTCTTCCACGAAATCAGGGTGGGTTTTGCAGTCGCTATCTGTGAAGGCGATAAATTGTCCGCGGGCGATGGCGACGCCTGCATTGCGTGCGGGTCCGGCGCCTCGCTTCTTTTCAACCACCAGCCGGAGGTTTAGGGCATATTGTTCCAAACCTTGAGGCGGTATGTCCGAGTTGTTATCGCAAATTATGACTTCAAACCTGCTTTTGTCATATGTCTGTCTTTCAAGCGACGCGAGGCAGGCGGCAAGACCCGATGGATCATTAAAGTGCGGTATAACAATGCTGAGTTCAAAGTCGTTCATTGAGGCTTTCCTGCGCAGTTCCTCAAATTAACGAAACTCGCATTCATAGGACTTGATGATCAGGGTCGCAAAAACTCATGAATTTTTCATAAACGCTTTGCTTGTCTTCACCTTTGGTTTCTTGGGTGAAGCGGCGGTTCCGAATTGAAGGCCGGTGCAGATTTCATTGCAGCAGGCTGGGCATTTTGAACCTCTTTCANGAGGCGGCTGCGGCGTGTTTGTATTGCGGTTACCGCAAGAGAGACGCAGGCGCCGAGAAACAGGAAATATGCNCCTTCGGTCTGNCCAAAATAGGACACNGCAAAAAATCCNGCGACGTTAATAAAGACNAATGTGCCCGATGCCCACAAGACAATAAGCTCTGCCTTTGAATTTGCATGGCGCATCGCTTTTCCAAGAATCCAGAATATTGAACCAAGTAANAGNACGTATAATATTAACCCCAGGATGCCACCTCTCACCCCTTCCAATACATACTGNTTGGTNACATCGAANAGGCCCCANCCCCAATGTGCCGTTGACTGGACNCCGACAAGCCACCATTCCCAGAAATTTGATATNGCNTTATCCATNAGNTGNTAACGATGCCANCCGGTTGACCCGCCAACGATATTCATNCGGGCGATCAAATGCCAGACCGGCGCATTCATCACCAAATGGAGTGANATGACAAGCGCGACNAGGCCCCAGCGAAANTAACTCATATAACGGCGGAAATAGAAGAAGCTAAGCCCAATGATTGTNAATATTATCGACATCACNGGGGTACTTGATGCCGTGTTGAAAATAATACCAAAGATACAAACCGTATAAAAAATGAGNTCCGCTCTCGAAACNCCGCGAGTNAACCACATGGCAGCCACCCANGGNAGTGTGTTCGCCCAAAATATTCCNGCCATGATNGGGTGGGAAAATGGCCCCTGNCAACGCAGTCGNCCNTGGCGTATTTTGGTAAACTCGGGAACNCCGCCAAACTGAGCAAACAGNTTGCGTCCNCTAANTCTCTCCATCATGAAGACNGCAAACATGGGAATGGATGCAATTCCNANNACAACCACCAAGCGGCGCAAATCAAACATATTAACAAGATAAATNCGGCCCAGAAAATAGCAGCCGACAGCTTCAAGCATATAGCCGGAACGGGTTACAAANCCTGAGAATCCATTTATGAGAATGGTATAGGAAATAATTCCCCAGATCATCCAAAGTAAAATTATCTTATCTGGNAGCTGNAACGTAAACCCAANATANTCTTTTCTGATCAGAACGCGTAAAAANCCNGCCAATACTGTCANNCGAATGAAATTGAAATCGAGACCGGCAAGCACAAATCTCTGGGCGCTTGGTATNGCCATCATCAAAATGACAAGTGGAATTATCGCCCATTTTCNTGGAAGAATNAAAGTCGCGATGATNCAGCANGCAAGAATTNCNATGCCTGCCGGNTGTGCTGTTGTTACGCCATACCAGCTATCCATNCTTATGCTCNNNCCNGGGCATATCGATGGCCAANACCGTCCATGCCAATATAATTTGTGGGTTCGTCAAANTTATTTCACCTGAATTTCGGATTGTTAATCAGNCCANATNGTCCTGATGGTTGCAATCGTCAATCACTGTAGNCCGNAACGTTAAAAAATATATTAACCTAAAATCANAATTCATTGCGTATTACATCAAACNATGCCACTTGAAAAGTTTTAAGCTNGAAATANGATCTTGTGCGNCATGTTGCATGNGNGTCTCCCATGANTATACGCCANNTNTTCTGCATATGCGGCNATGTTGGCTTTNCTNCATTTGNGNNATATGATCAGNGGTTCCNGANCATTGATATTTNCGGCTNCCAACAGGCTTNTTATATATAAAGTNTCAGANANTTTATTAAGTANATGGTAACACAACATTATTATTTTAATAAAATACAGACTGAAAATTATTNCCTAANATTCTAGGNATCCNAACCANTGTGTATCNTTGATACCGGGCNGGATCTTCTACGGAGCGACTAAGGCTAAGTAATGGCGAAAAATCCAAAANTTCTGGCAATTTCCTCGGCCGGGGGGCATTGGGTGCAGCTTCAGCGCTTGCGTGTGGCGTGGGATGGCTGTGATGNGGCCTATGTCACGACCAAGGAAGGNTANCGGGATGATCTGATTGCGGATGCNGCTCATCGCGGTCAANCCGCGCCGCGGTTTTACCGGGTGGTGGATGCCAACCGCTGGCAGAAGCTTCGCCTCTTGCGACAGCTTTTCGGCATCGTGATTATCCTGCTGCGNGAGCGGCCNGACGTGATTATCTCGACNGGTGCGGCGGCAGGTTTTTTTGCNCTNCGCCTCGGTAAGCTGATGGGGGCCCGNACCATCTGGGTGGACAGCATCGCCAATGCNGAAACGATGTCCCTTTCCGGGAAGAAAGCGGCNGGCTGCGCCGANCTCTGGTTGACGCAATGGGAGCATCTGGCCGGAAGCGAAGGGGATAAAGGCCCGCAGTATAGAGGATCGGTNGTATGATTTTTGTAACCGTCGGGCACGAACTCCGCTTTGATCGTTTGATGCGCGCCCTGGATGAGTGGGCGGGGACAACCGGATACAAGGATATTTTTGCCCAGGTTGCCGATTTGGGGGACGATGGCTATGCGCCGCAGAATTTCCAATGGCAACGCTTTCTCGATCCGGACGCCTTCAAGACGAATTTCGATCAGGCGGACCTGATTGTTGCCCATGCGGGCATGGGAACCATCATTACGGCGCTGACCATGAAGAAGCCGCTGCTGATCCTGCCGCGCAAGGAGCGGCTGATGGAAACCCGCAACGATCACCAGCTTGCCACCGCTGAACAGTTCGCCCGGCGGGAAGGCATTTATGTGGCCAGAGATGAAACGGAACTGGGGGCGGAGCTTGATAAGCTGATCAAAAACCCGCCCCCGGCCATGAGTACCGCGGCAAGTCCCTTTGCCGATCCAAAACTGGTTGAGGCCATTCGCGGATTTATTCTTGATGGTCGCCCCTCCCCCTGACGGATCTGTGAATTTGTCATACGGCAAATTAAGCATATTTTGAGAAATCGGCTCTAGACTGACAGCCACGGAATGCGGTCAATTGTATTCTGTGTTTTTTGCATGGGGCAGCGTTTGATGTTATGCCTGCAAGGGGTCGGATTTTGCAGGAAAGATGGCCGCGGTCGTTATATATATGTATGCGTTCGGCCCTGCTGACGTAATGGGCAACAGAAAGTTTGATCGATGAGCCTTGGAAATTTTAATGCGTTTGTGAAATCGGGTTTTGCGGGCGCCGTGGCGCTTGTGATCATCCTTCTGACGCTCTCTGCCTGTGATACACCAGAGGAAAAGGCTCAGGCTCATTTTGAGGCGGGGATGGCTTTTGTTGAAGAAGGAAACTTCGTCAAGGCGGGCATTGAATTTCGCAATGCGCTTCAGCTCAACGAAAATTTTGCGGATGGCTGGTATGGTCTGGCGCTTGTCGAGGAGCATGAGGGCAATTTCCGAAAATATGCCGGTGATATTCTGAAGGTGATTGAAATTAACCCCCGTCACCTGCCGGCGCAGGTCCGCTATGGTAAAATCATGCTGCTTTCCGGTGAATTGGAGAAAGCACTGGAAGTCAGCGATCTTGTCAGTGAACTGGCGCCTGGCAGCGCGGAGGCGCTGGCGCTTAAATCGGCAGTCATGTTCCGGCTTGGCGACAAGAGCGGAGCGGTGGCCGCGGCGAAAGCCGCGCTTGCGGCGGATCCGTCAAATATCGATGCCGTTCTTGTTCTGGCGGCTGAGGAAATTTCCACCGGAACGGCGGAAGCGGCAGTCAAGATTATTGATGAGGGGCTTGTCCATAACAAGGGCAATGCGCAGCTTCAGATCGTCAAGATCCGCGCCCTTGAGGAATTGGGGCGCAATGAGGATGTCGTCCGGGTTTTTCAGGAGCTTATCCAAAGCAACCCCGAAGATATCACCTATCGTAAGAGCCTTGTTCATTTCTATCTGCAGCATGGCAGAAAGGAAGAGGCGGAAAAAGAGATCCGGAATATTGCAAAGGAGAATCCAGCGGATGCCAATGCCAATCTGGATGTGATCCGCTTTGTCAGAACCGTAAAAGGGGATGAGGCGGCCGCTGCCGAACTTGAGAGTCTGATAGAAGAGCATCCGGATGTTTTGGATTATCGGTTTGCTCTGGCGACGCTCGCCGAACTGACAGGGGATGATGAACGGGCCATGGTTATCCTGGGCTCCATCATTGATAAAGAGATCCCTATTGAAGACATGATGGCAGCGTACAACAAGCTGGCGCAGCTATATTTTTCAAATGGTGATTTTGAGGAGGCGCGCTACCTCGCCTACGATGTTCTGGAAATGGATTCGTCCAATACCGATGCCCTTATCCTGATTGGCGCCATCGAGATTGATGAGGGCAAGATTGATTCTGCTATTTCCAATCTGCGCTCCTCCATGCGCCAGCAGCCGCAGTCCGTCCGCGCCTCGCTTCTTCTTGGCAAGGCGCATGAAATCAACGGCAGCCTGGAACTGGCGGAAGACCGTTATGCCGCCGCCTATCGGTTCAGCAAGGAAGAGCCGAAAGTAGGCATTATTTATGCCCAGTTTTTTCTTCGCCATGGAGAATTGCAACGGGCGGAACGAATCCTTGAAAAGCTCTCCGAGAGACATCCCGAGAATGCGGATGTTTTGAAGCTGCTGGCAGAAATTATGCTGAAGAAGAATGACTGGATTGCGGCAGATGACCTGGCCGGCAAACTGCGCGCTCTCGATGCAACGGATTCGGATGCCTATCAGATCAGCGGCGCCGCGCTGGCAGGTCTTCAAAATCCGGAGGATAGCCGTCTCGCCTATGAAAAGGCTTATGAAATCACGCCGGATGCCGGAACGGCCATAAAGGCGCTTGTCGAATCCTATCTTTTGAATGGCGAGATAGAAAAGGCGAGAAGTTTTCTGAGCAGTGTCATGGAGAAAAGCCCGAATAATTATCTGGCGAAAACGCTGCTGGCGCGGATTGAGTTTCAGAACAACCGGACAGAGGCGGGCGAAAAACTGATCCGTGAGGCAATTGCGGGCGCGCCTACAGAGCCGTCGGGCTATGCCATGCTTGCCCGTCATTATCTGGAAAAGGGGCAGGTGAACAAGGCGGAGGCGATCCTGAAAGAAGGCCTGGAGGTGACGCCGGACGGGTTTCTCCTCAATATCACACAGGCCGGACTTCTGGAGAGTGAAGGCAAGATACCCGAGGCCATCGCAATCTATGAGCGGCTGATTGAAGAGCGGCCAAACTCTGAAATTGTGGCAAATAATCTTGCCAGCCTGATTGCCGAGACGTCCAATAATGAAGAAGATCTGCGACGGGCCTACACTCTTGCAAAAAGATTCCGCAACTCCAAGGTTCCGAATTTCCTGGATACGCTCGGGTGGATTCATTACCGCCTTGGGGAATATGAAATGGCAACGCCACTCCTGCGGCGGGCCGTGGAGCGTGACCCGAATATGGCATTGCTGCGCTATCATTTTGGGATGTCCTTAAAGGCCGAAAACAACCAGGACCGGGCGATTAGGGAGCTTGAGCAAGCCCTCGCACTCGGAGCATCGCAGAAGTTCACCAGAACGGCCGAGGTGGAGAAAGCGCTTGAGGAGCTGAAAGCCGGACAAAAAACGAATTAGTTGAAATCATTATATTATTTATTATTTGAAAGTAATCCGGATTAACGGGCGAAGGCAGACATAATGTACAGAGAATTTTACGGACTTACCCAAAAGCCATTTTCGATTCTGCCGGATCCGCATTATCTCTACTGGGGACACAGCCATTCTCTCGCCTATTCCATGCTTGAATACGGGGTGATGAATCGTGCCGGATTTACGGTCGTCACCGGCGAGATCGGCTGCGGCAAGACGACACTTATTCGCCATCTGCTCGATCGGCTGGATGAAGATTTCACGGTTGGTCTTGTTTCCAATATTCAGGACGGTGACCTGCTGCAATGGGTTTTGATGGCTTTCGGTCAGCCTTATGAGGGAAAATCTCACGTCGCGCTGCATGATGAATTGCAGCAATTTCTGATTCGTGAATATGCAGACGGGCGTCGTACCATCCTGATCGTTGACGAGGCACAGAATCTCGGTCCGAAACTGCTGGAGCAACTTCGCCTTCTCTCCAATATCAATGCGGACAATGACCAGCTTCTTCAGCTTATCCTCGTCGGTCAGCCACAGCTTAAAGAACTGTTACAGGCGCCGGAGCTGGTTCAGTTCGCACAGCGTATCGCCTCCGACTTTCATCTCTCGCCGCTCTCGGTCGAAGATATTGATGCCTATATCAAGCACCGGCTTCATATCGCGGGACGAGATCTGCCGCTGTTCACAATGGATGCCTGCCAGAAACTCTATGAAGCCAGCCGCGGCATTCCCCGCATTATCAATATTCTTGCCGATACCTGTCTGGTCTATGGTTTTGCCCGGATGGCGCCAGAGATTGACGGGAAGATTGTCGGCGAAGTTATTCGCGACAAACAGACACATGGAATTTTCGGGGTATCAACTCCAAAAGGCGTTGAGGAAACCAGGGCCAGCCGTCTTCCGGTTCAGACAAAAGAAGAGGCCGGAGAAGAGAAATCCGAACTTGTCATTCATGACAAAGAACTGGCAAAGCGGATTTTCAAGAAGCTCCGCTCAAACGGGTAGTCAAGAAAACGCCCGGATTTCCGGGCCGATAAAAACCGGCTGAAATCAGGGCGTTGGATTGAGGTTCAGAATTCTTTTCTGACCGAAATCGAAACCGTGTTTTCCCGAAGGCTGTCGACGTTGTTCTCACTGTCGCGATTATAGTGGCCATAGGCAAGACTGCCGATAAAAGTCGGCGTGAATTGATAGCTGAGGCCGGTCTGGCCATAAAAGGCTTTTTCTTTCCCGCCAGCAGACTGCGCATCAATTATTTCCGAATATCCACCGCCGAGATCCCAGCCCAATCGACGGGAAAGCTGGCGGGTAAAACTGCCATCAAAGGAAGCGACCGACTCATCCGCACTGTACGAAAGGAATTTGCGCGTAATGTAACTCGCCGTAGCGGAATAGCTGTTCCGGCCTTTTTCTCCGCTTAATCCCATGGAAAAGGTTTTTGTCTTGGCAATAGAATCCGAGTAGCCGCCAGCAAAAGTGTTCGGGTTCACCAGATCACCATTCTGATCGAGGATACGCGCATTGGCAAAAGATGAGCCGGAACCCGCCACATCAACATGATACCCGGCAATGAATCGCGCTTCGCTGGAAATAAGATAGGTGAAGTCCGCATCAACAACGCCGCCGCCGAAACGGTGCCCGACCTGCAGGCTGAGATCGGTGCGCGGCCCGGGCGTCAGACGGACGCCGGCGCCATAGAACGCCCCGCTGATTTTGTCATTATTAATATTGTCGCCATCAAATTCATCCCAACCGCCAGAGGCCAGCAGCGCCACATACCGATTGATCGGCACCTGTCCGTCCGCTTTCATGGTGCTGCGTTTCAGATCGTCGCCGTTGTCGACCTGATTGTCGAAGGCAAATGCTTCCACCGCCCATTTGGTGCGAGAAAATTCACGGCCGCTCTGCAGGGTGAGATCAATCCGGTTGGTATCCGAATCATTCGGCTCCGAACCGGAGATGCGGGAATTTGTATTGGTAAAACTGACCATGCTGTGGGTGTAGCGGATAATACCCGTCGCATAGCCGCCAAAATCATGCTGGTAGTAAGGGCTGATGCGGGTATTTAGAACCCGCGTATTGTCGCCGGTGCCGGAACGGTCGGAATAGGCGGTTGTTCCGTCACTGGAGTAACGTTCTTCCGTCAGGGCGACGTCGGTTTCAAGAAACAGGTTGTCAGAAATGAGCTCCGCATTCCCCGATGCCAGCAGGTTATGGTCGAAACCGTTCAGTTCCGAAAACCGGGCATAGACATTATACCCGACATCATAAGCGGCCCTCAGTTGCAGGCGGCGACCGATCCCTTCAACTTCAAAGCCGGCACGGAGGGTTGTGATGGCGTCGTCTTGCTCGTCACTTGCCGTACCATAAGCGTTGTCCGTATAAGTTTCACTCATGCCGATATATGGATTGAAAATCCATTCTGCGGCCTGAAGATTTCCGGCCATGATCAGGACCCCGCTGGCGACGGCACATCCGAGCGCCAGCGAAGAGCATGAATTTTTTCCGAAAACTAGCTGGTTTGCATTTAACACAATGCGACTACCTTCTATCTGTTTCCACCCTCAATACATACGGCAATCGAGATTGCCGCCACGCTACTAGAACCAGCTTTGCGGAATAATCAGAATATCCCCCGGCAGGAGCGGTACATTGGCGCTTACATCGCCGCCGACGATCAGGTCATCAAGACGGACGTTATAGGACATCTGCTCTCCGCCTTCCTTGCGGACGATGACAGCCCGGTTGCCGGCTGCAAACTCCGTCATGCCGCCAACGGCAATGATCGCGTCCAGAACCGTCATATCGTTGCGATAGGGGATGGCTTTTGGCTCGGCGGCCTGTCCAACGATACGGATCTGCTGGTCATAGGGACCATTGAAAGTCTGAACCGTAACGGTGACGAGCGGATCCTTGACATATTTGGCCAGCTGCTTCTCGATATCGCGGGCGAGTTGCTGCGATGTTTTCGAAGCGGCCATCATGTCATCAACCAGCGGGGTCGAGATCCGGCCATCCGGGCGGACCGGGACAGTGACGGAAAGATCCGGGTTCTGCCAGACGAAGACATTGAGTTCGTCCTGCGGGCCAATCACATACTGGGGTGCCTCGGCAAGTGAGCTCGGAGCGACCGAGGATGCCTGGTTCTGGGCGGCACATGCAGAAACGAACAGCGCCAGTGAAATCAAGGCGGTCCGGGCGGCAACGGACTTTATCTTCAGAAGTGTAAACACGTTAAGTGCCTCCCCCTATTTCTCATAATATTCTGATATAGGTATCAGAAATGGTTAATTCCGACAATATGACTTTGTAACACAGCTATAACGGCTTATCTAAGGGTAACGCCATATTTTATTCCACTATTCCCCTAAAAATGGCCATAATGCAACAATAGTATATGGCCATGTTCGGGTGATAGCATCACATTTTCAATTGCCAGAACGTTTTATCACTAAAAATCTTAAAAAATTTTCAAAGTTTTTTTGTATCATTAGCGCCTATCGAGCATTGGCAAAGGCGCTGACAATCAATATGATCCGGCACATTGCTGGTTATGGTTAATTAGAGGGAAGCGTGAGCATACAAAAAAACCCGCTTCTGAAGGAAACTTTAGATAAATGTTCCCGGGTCTTCATCATTTTGGCAGTGTTCGGGCTTGCCATAAATCTGCTGATGCTGACGGCGCCGCTTTTCATGATGCAAGTGTTCGACCGGGTTATCACCAGCCGTAATACGGATACCCTTGTTCTTTTGATGCTGATCGCGGCGCTTGCGTTGCTCACCATGGCGTTACTGGAGGGGGTGCGAACCTTTATACTTGTCCGCATGAGCCGCTGGATGGATAGCCAGGTGGGTGGGTCGGCGCTGACGGCCAGCATTCTTTCCACCCTGACAACAGGCCGGGAAGCCAGCATTCAGGCGTTGCGCGATCTTGGGACATTTCGCTCCTTCCTGACCGGGCCGGGCATTTTTCCCATACTGGATGCGCCTTTTGCCCCCATTTTCCTGGGGGTGATGTTTCTACTGCATCCGATCCTTGGCTGGATCGCCCTGATCGGTGCGGCCATCCTGCTCGGCCTTGGTATTGTCAACGAGAAGGTAACCCGTAATCTGCTGTCGGAATCAAGCGGACAGCAGATGGTCGCGATGAAACAGGCGGAAACGGCGTCGCGTAATGCGGATGTGATCGAAGCCATGGGCATGATGCCGCAGCTTATCAAACGCTGGAATGCCCGGAATGCAGACTCGCTCGCCCTGCAGGCGCAGGCAAGTGATCGGGGCGGGATTATTTCGGCGGCCTCAAAATTCGTGCGGGTGATGTTGCAGATCGGCGTGACGGGCGCCGGTGCGTGGCTTGTCATCCAGGCCGAGATGAGTCCCGGCGCCATGATTGCGGGCTCGATTATCATGGGTCGGGCGCTGGCGCCGGTCGAACAGGCGATTGGTTCATGGAAAGGATTTCTTTCCGCGCGCGCGGCTTACAGCCGCCTGAAAGCACAGCTTGAAGCCAGCCCGCCTGTGGGAACGGATCTGATGCCGCTCCCCCGCCCCAAAGGCGCCGTCTCGGTCGAGGGGCTTAGCTATACCCATATAAATTCGAATGAACCAATCCTTCGCAATATCAATTTCCGTCTGGCGCCGGGCGAAATACTCGGCATTATCGGACCGACGGCCGCAGGCAAGACGACGCTTGTCCGGCTGCTGGTCGGTAATCTGAAGCCGCGCTTCGGTCATGCCCGGCTGGATGAGATGGATGTCGCCGAATGGAGTGCCGATGATCGCGGTCAGTATATCGGCTATCTCCCGCAGGATATCGAACTTTTCTCCGGCACGATCCGTGAAAATATTGCCCGTATGGGGGATGGCGATCCGGCAGAGGTGATCGCCGCCGCCAAAAAGGCGGGCATTCACGATATGGTCCTGCGCATGGAGAAGGGCTATGAGACCGAGATCGGGGAAGGCGGCGCCGCTCTCTCCGGGGGGCAGCGGCAGCGAATTGCACTCGCCCGTTCGCTTTATGGCAACCCGAGCCTGCTGGTTCTGGATGAGCCGAACGCCAATCTCGACAGTGTCGGGGAATCAGCACTAATGCATGCCATGGATAATCTTCGTGCGGAAGGCATGACGATTATTGTGATTGCGCACCGGCCTAATATCCTTCGTCATGTAGATAAGATTCTGGTGTTGAAAGACGGCATCATGCAGGAATTCGGGCCGCGTGATGAAGTGATGATGAAACTGCAGGGGGCGCAGAAGGCGCTGCCGGGGCCCAATCAGGCAATTCAGGTGCGAAAAGAAAATGGGGCAGCCACCCGGTCGCAAACAATAGTTCGGCCCATGGCATCGGATGACGTGACCAATATAAGGGACGTGTCACGCAAGGCGTCTTCTCCGGGCCCGGTGACAATCACTCCCGTTGCAACCAAAAAGGCCAATGGTCATCACGTAAACGGCGGCCTGAATGGAAACGGCAAGGTCAAAAGACGACCGGCCGTGCTCACCATGGGACCAAGCGAGAAAATCAAGGCGAAAATCCAATCTCTCACTCCCCAACCCTTGAGCGATGCGGATATTTCAAAAATCTACGCCCTTTTTGTACAGGGTGATCAGGCAGGTGCGCTCAAATATATTGAGGAAATGAAGAAATGATGAATGTACGCATACCCGTCATTTTTGGCCTTGTCGTCATTTTCCTGTTTTTTGGCGCCTTTGTTGGCTGGGCGGCATTTGCCCCGCTCGGCAGTGCAGCGATTGCGCAGGGCGTGGTCAGCGTTGAGGGCAATCGCAAGTCTGTCCAGCATCTGGAAGGCGGCATTGTTTCCGAGATCCGCGTAAAAGACGGCCAAACCGTCAAGCAGGGCGATGTGCTGATTGTGCTTGATGAAATACAGTCAAGGGCCTCGACGGAAATCGTCCGTAGCCGTTACGCCATTGCCCTTGCGCAACAAGCCCGGCTGCTTGCGGAACGGGACGGGCGCACCGAAATCGAATATCCGGAATGGCTTGTTGAGCGCAAAGACGATCCGAACGCAAAACAGGCCATGCTGGGACAGCAGAATATTTTTGATTCCCGCCAGACATCACGGGAAGGCCAGATCACGATATTGAAACAGAAGGCGGTTCAGCTTGGAGAAGAGATCAATGGTCTTGAAGGTCAGGTGGAATCGGGCAAGCGCCAGATAGCCCTGATCGGCGATGAAATCCGGGACGTCGCCTCGTTGGTGGATAAAAAGCTGGCGCCGGTGTCACGGCTGCGCGCTTTGCAGCGCAATCTTGCAGAGCTCAATGGAAACCAGAGTCAAAGTATCTCAAGAATAGCGCAGACCCGCCAGGCGATTGGCGAGGTTGAGCTGCAGATCGGCGAAATGTCGAACCAGCTTATGGACGAGGTGGTCTCCGAGCTGAAAGAGGTGCAATCACAGATATTTGATCTTGAAGAACAGATGCGCGCCTCCGAGGATGTATTGTCGCGTACGGAAATCCGCGCGCCGACCGATGGCTTTGTCGTCAATCTTCAGGTGCATACCACAGGGGGCGTGATCAAACCGGGAGAGACGGTAATGGATATCGTCCCGGATAATGTCCAGCTTATCGTCGAGGCGCAGGTCAACACCAAGGATATTGACTCTGTCTATATCGGGGCGCCGGCGCAAATCCGGTTCCCGGCGTTCAGCCAGCGGTTCTCCCTGCCAGCCAAGGGGGAAGTTTTGAGCGTCTCCGCAGACAGTCTGGAAGACGAGCGAACCGGAAATTTTTATTACCTTGCCCGTATTCAGATTGAAAATCTTGACGAGGCAAATATCGAGGTGACGCAGCTTCGGCCGGGTATGCAGGCGGATGTGATGATCTCGACGGGAGAGCGGACGGCGCTCGACTACTTTGTCAATCCGATCATTCTGAGTTTCAACCGGGCGCTCCGGGAAGATTAATTATCATATAGAGCGGTCTGGCTTCCTCGCCGACGGGCGGGGAAGCTGTGGGCGGGCTGATACTTGCCCTGTCATCGGGCTTTGCTATAAAATATCCGGAAAACAGAATTTGCGTCATATAGATTGATACAGACCATATGGCCATGCCAGCTTGTCAGATGGCTGAAGCGGCGTCATTGGCTTCTTGTAAAAATGTCCGATATCAGAATTGTATCCGCACAAACTGCACATATATCGCTTTTTACGTTTTTTAAACCAAACATCTGTAATTTCTGACTACACGGCCCCTGGAGTGGAAAGCGCATCTTAATGAAAATTGCGATAGTATCTCGTCATGACCCGACCAATGTTTCCGCATGGTCAGGAACGCCCTATTTCATTATGCGTGAAGTCAAGAAGCTGTCTGGCGATGTTGTCGCGGTGAGGGCGAAAAAGCTTACCTGGCTGTTGCTTCTGACACGGGCTCTGCAACGGGTTATCAGAATATTTGGGATTAGTGTCGACCTCTCCACGACACATGCTTACAGTCGGGCGGTCGGCCGGGTCATCCAGAGGGAGCTTGAGGCGATCAATCCCGATGTGATTGTCGGTATCGCGGCGTCCCCCGAGCTTGCGAATATCCACACGAAGGTGCCGATCCTGCATATTTCTGATGCGACCTACACGATCATGACGGACTATTACCCCGAGGTCAGCCGTGTTCCGCGCTGGCTCTGGGAGCAAGCAAATGCCATCGAGAAGCAGGTGATCGATAAGGCGCGCTATTCGATTTTCCCCTCGCAATGGGCGATGACGTCCGCCCGCGATGATTATGGCGCCGCCTCAGAAAAGCTGCGGCTCATCCGCTTGGGCGGGAATGTGGGCCTGCTGCCGACCCTGGATGAGGCTTATTTTGATAACAAATTCTCCGGGCGGTGCAATATTCTTTTCATGGGGAAAGACTGGTCTAGAAAAGGCGGCGAGATTATTCTTTCCGCCTTCCAGGACCTTCAGGGACGCGGGCTTGACGCCCATCTTTATATTGTCGGATGCGATCCGTTCAAGGGCAACCCGCCGTCCGGGGTGACGGTTTACACGCATATTCGCAAAAGCGATCCGGCTGAGTTCGATCTCTATAATCGCCTGTTTTCCGACGCCGCCCTTTTTGTGCTGCCGACGCGGGCGGAGGCTTACGGTCTCGTTTTTGCCGAGGCGGCGGCCTTTGCCACCCCTGTCATTGCGCCGGATACGGGGGGTATTCCGTCCGTCGTCGATGATGGCAGGACGGGCGTTCTGCTTCCCCATTCAGCCGGTGGCAGGGAATATGCCGATGCGATCGCCGCCCTCTGGGAGGATAAGGGCCGCCTTCGGGAGATGGCCGGTCATGGCCGTGAAAAATATGCGACGGATCTGAATTGGGATCGCTGGCGGAGTGATTTTGACGGGCTGCTTCAGTCTTTGCAGGACAACAAAATGACAGATCAGGCGGAACCCCGCGTGCGTAGCGCCAAGTGACATCTTCCGTTCCGGCATCCCTGGAGATGAATGTGACGCAAAATTCCGATAGTCGTCTTTCCGTTGTCATCCCAAGCTATAATTGCGAGGCGACGATATGCGTCACGCTGGATTCGCTCGCCGCTCAGCGCCGCCCTGCGGATGAGATCATCATTGTCGATGATCATAGCGACATTCCGGTCCGGGATATTGTGCAGGACCGCTATCCGGGCATCCGTATCCTCCGTCATGATGTCAATCGGGGCGTTCAGAATGCACGCAATACCGGCTTTCGCGAAGTGACAGGCGATTATGTCCTGTTTCTTGATGCGGATGATATTCTGTGCCCCGAATTTCTTGATACGGCCTATCTGGCGCTCACGGCGCATCCGGCAGCCGGCGCCTGCTTCGCCGGGTTTTATAAATGTTTTGATGGCGAGGCCGCCCCGATACTGGCGGCCCATATGGAAAAGACGGTTGATCCCAGAGTGCTGCCAAAGGGAGAGGGGTTGACCTTCTATCTCAACAATACCGGCGCTTTTATTCCGTCGTTCAGCATTCTGCGCAAAACCGCCCTTGATGATCTTGTCAGTCATGACGAGCTTTATTCAACGCATCTGGCGGCGAATGAGGATTTTCACCTGTTTTCCCGGATGCTCGCCAAAAATGAGGCGCTGCATATGGAAGCCCCCATGGGGGTTTATTTTCTGCGCCCCGACAGCCTGTCACGCAATCAGCTTAAAATGTGGCTGTCCCGTGAGGCGGCCGTTTCCTCCTTGTTGGGAATGGCGGATCAGCTCTCTCTATCAGCCTATCACCGGGCCTTTCTTGAAAAGATGCGCGCGTCGGCAGTCCGGCAGTATGCGCGGCTTCTCGATAATAACGGCGAACGCGGCCGGTCGGCAAAATGCCTGTGGGGGGAATTAAGACGGGCTCCCTCCGTGAAAACATTTGCGCTTCTTGCACTGACTTTATGTGGGTTGCAAAAGAAAAAGATAAAATATGGTGGTCTGGAATATTAGTCATGACAAAAGACAAAGAAACAATTTCAGTAATTATTCCGGCCTATAAGTCGGCAAATACGATCTGTGAAACAGTTGATTCCGTGCTGAACCAGACCCGTGTGCCAGACGAAATAATTGTCGTTGATGATTGCAGTCCCGATGATACGGTTGCGGCGCTTGGGCCGCGGATGGATCGCGTTATTTACATTCGGCATGAACGAAACCAGGGGGTTGGCTCTGCCCGCAACACCGGCTTTACCGCCTCGACAGGCAGTCTGGTGTCTTTTCTTGATGGGGACGATATCTTCTTTCCCGAATTTATGGAGCGGGCGAGCGGCATTCTGGCGGAAAAACAGGACGCCGCGCTTTGTTTCGCCAATTTTCACCGTGCGTTCGAAGAGCAGTTTGCCGAGATTGCGGATCGGTCCATCCCCGCGCCCCCGACTGTTCGCATTTATCAGCCGGAAGAAATCCTGAAGCCTTATCTTTATGATTCATCCACGCCGCTGATCAATTTCGGCCTGGTTCGTCGCAGCGCCATCGAGCATATCCTGAAAGACGGGCTGGCGTTTGATCCGCGGGTCAAGCTGACAGCGGACTTCAATTATATGTTGGAGCTTCTTCTCAATTTCAGCATGGCTTATATCGAGGACCGGTGCGGCATCTGGCGTCTGCGGGCGAACAGTATGTCGGGGGATCGCGTTGCGCTCTGGCAGAGCCGGGCGGAAAGTATTCAGTTTCTGCGCGAAGCTCCGGCGATGGCATCGGTCTCGGAAAAGAGCTGGAAAATGCTGATCGAGGCGGAGCATTCGGCCATCAGATACTGCGCGAAGATCCTGTCGACATCGGGTGAGCGGGGAGCGGCGATCAAGATGCTTATTCAGGAGTTTTTCTCCCACCCCAGCCTCAAAACGGCGGGCCTCCTCGGCGCGATAGGCCTCGGCCTGTCCTACCGGCAGGAGAAAAAATCAGACCGCGACTGGCGGGGCAGCACGATCAAGTAAGTTCATACTCTAAAGTAAAAGATGTATCGACCAAAGCTTTTGCATGATGGTGATATTTGAATGGTTTTACGGTTAGATAAACAGCTTTTTGAGTATGACGTAGCGGATTGGGCGACAAGATAACTTTTATAGAAGCCACCACCAGCGAAAAAGTCAGGCATAAGTTCCGGGCTATCCCGACGGCATTTTGGGCGTTGTTTCGTCAAATTTTAAAATAATGCAATTTTTTTTGACCTATCACTCATATGAGGGATGCGGGAAAGGGCGCATGGTCATATTTCTGTATTCAATCAGGAATATCTGGTTGTCGTGCTTGGCGATAGAAGCCGCAACCATTCGGGAGAAAGATACGGGATGTTTCGGAAATATGTCACGACAGCTCTGGCGGCTTATCTGGTCATCGGGTCCATTTCAGGGATCCCCCTTGCCGTTGGCGCGGAAACCCAAATCTCCCCGGTCACGGCCGAGGGGGTCGCGGATAGCGGCGTATCCGTGGCGCATCAGACATCCGGCTTTGTCCTGCTGAATGAAAAGAATACCGGCAATAGCATAACAGGCGGCGCGTCCGCCGGCTTGGCCGGGTTTGAGGCATTGTCACCGGCGCTTCTGCTGTTTGGCGGTGCAATCGGGGCCATATTCTGGCTTGGTCGTCAGCGTAATCCGGATAATTCAAACTGGGAATAAATGAATTTTGAGTGTCAGAAAATTTCATACAGTAATTTTTTAGTCGAAGCCATGCCCGTTCCGGCCAGCTTCAGAGTATCATTATAGTACCCATCTAGAAGTGGTGGTCATATGACCGCCACTTTTTTTATCTAATGAATGTTCACGGGCTTGTTGATAGAATATGAAGGTTGATGTCAGTAACATGCGTACGTTCCCGATTTTAACCGATAACGGATTACGACAACAACAGAACCGGAAGATATTCTCGATGCCCCTGGCTCGACTGAGCAGACTGATATCAAGGCGCGCGGCTGACGTGGGTGAAAAAGACGGTGAAACCACCGCCCGTCAGCAGATTTCCATGAACGGAGCCGCAATGCCGGACGGGCATCGCGCCTATGTCATTGGCGATATTCATGGCCGGAAAGATCTGCTGCTGCCCCTGCTGGATCGCATCGACGCGGACAGGGCGCGCCACAGGGATGCCAAAAATCATCTGATTTTCCTGGGTGACTATATTGATCGCGGGCCGATGAGCGCCGGGGTCATCGACAAGATGCTGGAGCTGATGGAGGCGGAAAACAGCATCATCACCCTCAAAGGCAATCATGAGGCGGCGATGATGACCTTTCTGCAGGATCCGGTTAAGGGGAAGCGCTGGCTGCATTACGGGGGGGACGCCACGCTCAAAAGCTATGGCGTCGATGTCGATCTGGCAAAGCTGGACGAAAAATCAATTCACAGGATTACCCGAAGCTTCAAGAAAAGCCTGCCGGATTCGCATCTGCAATTCATCGGGATGCTGAACAGCAGCCATACGCTTGGCGATTATTTCTTCGTTCATGCCGGCATTGATCCCACTAACCCTATCGACGGGCAGCGGGAGCATGATCTGCTCTGGATCAGGGATAGCTTTCTCTCGCACGAAGGGCTGTATGAAAAGGTGGTCGTGCATGGCCACAGCATTATTCCGGAGCCGGAATTCCGCGAAAACCGCATCGGAATTGATACGGGCGCCTTTTATTCCAATGTGCTGACATGCCTTGTGCTTGAGGGAGATCGCAAGGAAATCCTATGAGATTTCGGCTTTTTTTCCGCCTTGTTCCGGCTTTGTTATGCCTGTTCTTCTTTTTGCCTTCCATATCGGCTGCGACGCAACAGCGGTCAGCTTCACCGGCGGCGTTTCTGAGCAGGCCGGACGTCTTTCCGGTCGGTATCTGGTTACAGGACCCGGTAAACGCGGCCGCCTTCAAGTCGATTGGCGTCAATTTTTATGCGGGGCTGTGGAAAGGTCCGACGGAACGGCAGCTCCGGCAGCTTCAGAAGGCGGAAATGGCTGTCTTTTCTCCGCAGAATGAAGAAGGGCTCAAAGCAACCTATAACGACATCATCGCGGGCTGGATCATGCCCGATGAGCCGGATAATGCGCAAATGCAGGAAGGCGGCGGATTTGGTCCGCCCGTCCCCCCGGAGCAGGTCATCAGGCTGTATGAACAGATGAAGGCGCGCGACTCGTCGCGGCCCATCCTCCTTAATCTTGGTCAGGGAGTTGCGTGGGATGGCTGGTATGGCCGGGGAACGCGCAGTAATCACCCGGAAGATTATGAGACATATGTAAAGGCCGGAGATATTCTTTCCTTCGATATCTATCCGGTGACGCATCGGGACAGCGGGGTGCGCGGACGGCTTGATTATGTAGCGCGCGGTGTGGACCGCCTGTTGAAATGGTCGGGCGGAACGAAACCTGTCTGGAGCGTGATCGAGGCGAGCCGTGTCTCGAATGCCGAGCGGATGCCCGATGGCGAGGATGTCCGCCGCCTTGTCTGGCTCAGCATCATTCATGGTGCGCGCGGGATTATCTATTTCGTACATCAGT
This sequence comes from Sneathiella sp., assembly GCF_002694385.1. Lineage (GTDB taxonomy): Bacteria > Pseudomonadota > Alphaproteobacteria > Sneathiellales > Sneathiellaceae > Sneathiella. The sequence goes on along the minus strand of NZ_NZMB01000012.1, from coordinate 347,495 downwards.
TCAGCCCGCGTTTTGTCGAGGCATCATTGCTGGAGAATGACCGCTTGCGCCAGGACATCACGCGGATTAACACCCGGTTGCAGTCCCTTGCCACGGTTTTGAACAGTGACGCCCTGCCGGAACTGGTGACGGTTGAACCGGACGCTATGACGCTCCCCGGCAGCATCGTCGCCATTTCCCGCCGGGATGAGTGTGATTTATATATCTTTGCCGGGTCCATCAGCCGGTTTCCAACCGCCGCCCGGTTCCGCCTGTCGGAGCCTGTGCCTGCGGATAGGGCCGACGTGCTGGACGAGGGGCGGGACGTGCGGTTGGAAAAAGGGCAGTTTAAAGATGAGTTTGGTCCCTACGCGGTGCATCTTTACAAAATTCCGCACGGCGGCGCGAATTGCCCGCAGACGGGCAAATAGCCGTGTGGAAAAACCCTCGCGCCCGATCCATGGCGTGCAAGTGATGATCCGGCGTTCCGGGGGTCACACAGAATATTAAGCAAACGTTTGTTATATTTGTAAAACAATTCTCTTATATAGACCCTGCGCGCCAATCCGGGACAGTCTGATAATCTGGTAAAATCGGACCGTAATTCTTTGGCGATGCCGCTTCACTTCTTTACATATTTCCCGGTCCTTTATATGCTTTCCGTGATGGTTAAGTAACACATTGAAAAATCATGGTTTTTATTTATTGTTTTATTTTGGGACAAGTCTCTAAGGAATGTCTTAATTTTACATGTCTATAGTGGTTTGAAGTTGATCAGCAATCTGAAGGGGTAGGATTCGGACGATGGCCGTAAAAGCACAGGATTTGAAATCGGAACAGATTGATAATGTTCTCTCTATAGTTGAAAGCAGGCTTGACAAGAAAACGGCGTCCGATGCCGGGAAATTTGTCCGTCAGTTTTACGAAAGACCATCCCCTGAAGATGTAACGAGCGTCTTGCCGGAATATCTTTATGGCGCCGCCCTGTCGCTTTACAAATTTGCCGCAACGCGCCTTCCGGGGACGACAAAACTGCGGGTTTTCACGCCGGATCTGGAAGAACACGGCTGGAAAACCACCCATTCGGTCATTGAAATCGTCAATGATGACATGCCGTTTCTGGTGGACAGCGTGACGGCGGCCCTCAACAGCCGGGGCCTCACCGTGCATCAGGTCATTCATCCGGTTGTCTATGTGGAACGGGATAAGGAGGGCAACCGTATCCGCACGCTGGATGCCGAACCGTCCGGAAAATCGTCTGCGCTTCGGGAAAGCATGATGCATGTGGAAATCGACGAGCAATCCGATCCGGCCATCCTGCTGGATATCGAAAAGAACCTGAACAGCGTGCTCGCGGATGTCCGCATCGCTGTTGCGGACTGGAAACCGATCCTGTCGAAGGTGGACGCGATCAGGGACGGGCTGAAGAAAAACCCGCCGCCGCTCGATCAGGGAGAAATTGACGAGGCGCAGGCCCTGCTTCAATGGATGTCGGACAATCATTTCACCTTTCTTGGCTATCGTGAATTTGAATTTGCCTCCGATGGCAAGGGAAAGTCTGATCGCTGGGGTCTGGTGGAAGGATCGGGTCTTGGAATTCTGCGTGACCCGTCCCGCCGGATTATGAGCGGCAGTATGGAAATGTCGCCGGAAGTGAAGGATTTTCTGCGGCGGCGTGAATTGGTTATCGTCACCAAGGCAAATGTCCGTTCAACGGTGCACCGGGCGGTGCATCTGGATTATGTCGGTGTGAAGAAATTCAACAAGAAGGGGGAGGTGATCGGCGAATGCCGCTTTACCGGCCTGTTCACCTCTGCCGCCTATAACCGTATTCCCCGTGATATCCCCTATCTCCGGCGCAAGGTCAGCCAGACGCTGGAAATGACGGGGTTTGCCAAACACAGTCACGACGAAAAAGCCTTCACCCATATCCTGGAAAGCTACCCCCGGGATGAGTTGTTTCAGATATCCGTTGAGGATCTTCTGATCAATGCGGGGAAAATCCTGTCGCTTCAGGAACGTCCCCGGATCGGTGTCCTGCTGCGCCGGGATCGGTTCGAACGGTTTGTCTCGGCCATTGTCTATATTCCGCGGGAGAAGTTCAACACGGACCTGCGCCGGAAGTTCGGCGATGTGCTGGCCGAGGCGCATAATGGCAGCCTGTCTTCCCATTACGCGCTGGTTGGCGATGATCTGCTGGCGCGCATCCATTACATCATTGCCCTCAAATCCAAGCACAAGCCCGTGGTGGATGAAACGGATCTGGAGCGGCGGCTGGTCGCGGCCTCCCGTAGCTGGGCGGATGATCTTGACGATGCGCTTCTGGAAAGATGGGGGGAGGAGAAGGGCCTGCGCCTGCGCGCCCGCTATGGTCACGCTTTTCCGGCCGCCTATCGCGAACGCTTCAATGCCGATCTTGCTCTCTATGACATTGAAAAGATCGAAGCGACCTTAAAAACCGGCGCCCTTACCCTCAATCTTTATCGCTGGGTGGAAGATGCCGACAGCACGGTCCGCTTCAAGGTCTACAGCCATAACACGCCACTCACCCTGTCCGATTGCCTGCCGATGCTTGAGAATATGGGGCTCAAGGTATTGGCGGAAAACCCTTATCTCATTACGTCGGAGGAATTGTCTGGCAAGGTCTGGATTCATGATTTCGAGCTGATCGAGCCGGGCGGCTATGCCCTCGACCTGCATGAATTAAAGGCGAATTTCGAAGAAACCTTCCGGCGCGTCTGGACCGGTGACATGGAGAATGACGGCTTCAACCGGCTGGTTCTCCGGGCCGGTCTGGACTGGGTGAATATCACGATCCTCAGGGCTTATGCAAAGTTCCTGCGTCAGGCCGGAATCACTTATAGCCAGACATATATGATGAATGCCCTGGCCGGAAACCCCGAGATTGTCCGGCGGCTTGTCGAGCTTTTCCACCTCCGCTTTGATCCGGCGGGGGAGACAGATCGTGATGAAAAGTCGGCAATTGTTGTGGAAGGAATTTGGCCCTTACTGGACGAGGTGAGCAGCCTTGATGAAGACCGGATCCTGCGCCGGTTCGTCAATCTTGTGCTCAATACGCTGCGCACCAACCTGTTCCAGAACCGCCTGGATGAGCAGGGCAAGCCGTATTTTTCCTTCAAGCTGGACAGTCAGAAGATTGAGGAATTGCCGCTGCCGCGTCCGTTTGTTGAAATTTTTGTCTACAGCCCGCGGGTCGAAGGTGTGCATTTACGCGGTGGCAAAGTGGCGCGCGGCGGTTTGCGCTGGTCCGACCGCCGGGAGGACTATCGCACCGAAGTGCTGGGTCTGATGAAGGCGCAGATGGTAAAAAATACCGTCATTGTGCCGGTCGGCTCCAAGGGAGGGTTTTACCCCAAGAATTTGCCAAATCCGGCAGACAGGGATGCGTTTCTCGCCGAAGGGGTGAATTGCTACAAGATTTTCATCTCCGGCCTTCTCGATATCACGGATAATTATGTCGGCAGCGATGTCGTGCCGCCCAAGGATGTGGTCCGGCATGACATGGATGATCCCTATCTCGTCGTGGCGGCGGACAAGGGAACGGCGACCTTCTCCGATATTGCCAATGCGGTGGCCATTTCCTATGGCTTCTGGCTTGGGGATGCTTTTGCCTCCGGTGGGGCGGCGGGATATGATCACAAGAAAATGGGCATTACCGCCCGCGGCGCCTGGGAATCGGTGAAGCGTCATTTCCGGGAAATCGGGGTTGACACCCAGACACAGGAATTCACGGTTGCCGGTATTGGCGATATGTCGGGGGATGTGTTCGGCAACGGGATGCTGCTTTCCGAAAAGATCCGCCTGGTGGCGGCTTTCGATCATCGCAATGTTTTTATTGATCCCACGCCTGACGTGGCGAAAAGTTACAAGGAACGCAAGCGGATGTTCGCATTGCCCCGTTCCTCATGGGAGGATTACGATCAGAAGCTGATCTCCAAGGGCGGCGGCGTTTTTGACCGCAAGGCGAAGTCCGTCCGCCTGTCCCCCGAGATCAAGGCGCTGCTGGATATATCGGCGGATCAGGTGACGCCGAACGAGTTGATCTCCGCCATTCTGAAGAGCCGGGTTGACCTGCTGTGGTTTGGCGGCATCGGCACCTATATCAAGGCAAGCCATCAGAGTAACGGCGATGTCGGGGACCGAGCAAATGATGGGATCCGTATCAACGGCAAAGAGGTCCGCGCAAAAGTCATTGGCGAAGGCGGTAACCTCGGCGTGACGCAGCTTGGCCGGATTGAATATGCGCTGGTTGGTGGACGGCTCAATACGGATGCCATCGATAATTCTGCCGGGGTAGACTGCTCTGACCATGAAGTGAATATCAAAATTCTGCTGCGGGCCGTTCTTGATGACGGGGAGATGACGGAAAAGCAGCGCGACCGGCTGCTTGAAGATATGACGGATGATGTGGCCGCCCATGTTCTGGTGGATAATTATCTGCAAACGCAGGCGCTCAGTACCGCGGAACGGCAGGGCATCGACAATTTTTCTGAAAATGTGCTGTTCATGCGCGCCCTGGAAAAACAGGGGCGGCTGGACCGGGCTGTTGAAAACCTCCCCGATGATGAGGAGATTATCCGCAGGCAGGCCGCCGGGCTTGGCTTTACGCGGCCGGAAATGTCGGTATTGATGGCCTATGCCAAAATGACGCTTTATCTCGATATTCTGGAAACCCGGCTGCCCGATGATCCCTATTATGATCTATGGCTGGCGGATTATTTCCCGCCGCAACTGCGCAAGAAATATGCGGCCTATATTGCCGGTCATCGGCTCCGGCGCGAAATTGTCACCACCATTATCGTCAATCAGCTTGTCAACAGGGCCGGCCCGACCTTTGTCATGGGGATGATGGAGGAACAGGGCTGCGGGCCCGAGGATGTTGCCCGCGCCTTTGCGCTTGTCACGGCGGTCTTCGATCTGGGACAGATTGCCGCCGGGATCGAGGCGCTGGATAATCAGGTGGACACCGACGTTCAGGGCAGAATGATCGACGTCACGCAACGCCTTGCGCGGCGGGCGACGCTCTGGTGCCTGCGCCATCTCAGCCGCTTTGGCGACATCAGCGGCGAGATAAAACTGCTGACTGCCGATGTTCGTAAATTTGAAGAAGGGCTGGACGGATTGNTAAGTGCGGAAGGCAAAAACCGNTANACCATGCGNGCGGATCTGCTTGTCGCGGAGGGCGTGCCGGAGACGCTGGCGCGNCGNGTGGCGGCGCTGGGTCCGCTGCGTTCCGCNCTTGATGTGGTGCAGGCCGGAAAAACATCCGGAAAGCCGATCACGGAGGTGGGNGAGGTNTACTTCATTGTCGGGGCGGACCTCAATCTCGACTGGCTGCGCACCGCCGCGGANGGGATTGAACCNGATAATGANTGGGATCGCCTTGCCGTNACNGCGCTGATTGATGACCTGTATGGNCAGCAGCGGGCNATNACAACNGCCGCCCTTGCCGCCGCGAACGGNCATACNGGACGNGCGGCATTTGATTTCTGGGCAAGCAACAATCACCGGATGATNGCNCGNCTNGNNGATCTTGTGAAGGANTTGAAATCTGNCGGATCGCTNGATATTCCAAAGCTGGTTTTCGCAAATCAGCAGTTCCGGTCACTCGTCGGCTGAAAGGGCATCTATTGAAAAAGATCGGNGCGCTCGNNTTTCCGGGNTTTGAGCTTCTGGANCTGTTTGGNCCGCTGGAAATGTTCGGTATGGCAAANGANTTTTTCCAGATCGACATCATTGCGGAAGCCCNTGGGCCGGTNGCCAGCAATGCCGGTCCTGTCGTTATGGCGGACNCCGGNTTTGACTCACCTGCCGGATATGATCTGCTGCTTGTNCCGGGTGGNATGGGNACNCGGGTTGAAATTGCTAACGACCGGTTGCTGGAGTGGCTGAAAAAATCNGAAGNCGCGGCGGATATCGTCATGAGTGTCTGTACGGGGAGTGCCTTGCTGGCAAAGGCGGGATTGCTGGCCGGACGNCGGGCGACCAGCAACAAGATGGCATTTGACTGGGTCTGTTCGGTNGGNCCCGGNGTTGACTGGGTGGCGGAAGCGCGCTGGGTCGANGATGGNAAGATCTTCACCTCATCCGGCGTCTCGGCGGGCATGGATATGTCACTTGCCGTGATTGCCCGNTTGCATGGNGTCGAGNTTGCCCGCAAAATTGCCATTGCCGCCGAATATGAGTGGCAGGAAGAAGCAGNTCGCGACCCGTTTGCCCGGCTGCACGGACTTGTCTGAAAAAANTCATGGAGNAGCTGATTGTCTATCCTCTCGCTTTGGCGTAGCGTGACATTCCGGCTNGTGATGTGCAGGGGGTGATNATGACGGNGGAGAACGGCCATCCGGCCACGGANGCAAGCAGGCTCGGNAAATTTTCCTGGGCGNTNTTTGACTGGGCGAACCAGCCCTATTTTACAGTCGTCACCACCTTTATCTTTGCCCCCTATTTCACCACTTTTGTNGCCGCCACCCCGGCGGAGGGGCAGGCCTACTGGGGCTATACCCAGGCNATTGCCGGNATATTGATTGCCATNCTCAGCCCGGTTCTGGGCTCCATCGCNGATGCGGGCGGNGCGCGGAAACCCTGGATNNTNTNNTTCACCCTGCTGTGCGCCNTTGGCGCNTTCTCNCTCTGGTGGGCNNTGCCCGGNCAGGAAAGCGGTATCCTCTGGATCCTCANCGGGATCATCATCGGCACGNTCGGCGTNGAATTTGCCATTGTNTTCAANAANGCCATGCTGCCAAGNCTTGTNCCGCAGGCCCGCATGGGGCGGCTCAGNGGTTTTGGCTGGGGNCTNGGCTATATCGGCGGCCTGATNGTNCTTTTTNTCGTGCTGCTCTGCTTTTCCCTGCCGGAGACGGCGATGTTCGGTCTGAATAAGGAAATGCATGAACAGGACCGCATTACNGGCCCCATTNCCGCCNTCTGGTTCCTTGTCTTCATCATTCCCATGATGCTGTTCACGCCGGACCGGGCNCGGACGGGNATTGCAAAAGGCGCNGCCGTNCGTCAGGGAATATCAACGCTGGTTGACACGTTGAAGTCGCTCAAGGATTACCGNAATATTGTCTATTTCCTGATTGCGCGCATGTTCTATAACGACGGCATTCTCGCGCTCATCGGGTTTTCNGGCATCTATGCGGCGGGGCTTTTCGGATGGGGTACGACAGAGCTCGGTATCTTCGGCATCCTGATCAATTTCTTTGCCATCGGCGGNTCCTTCGCGGGGGGATATCTCGATGACCGGCTGGGATCGAAACCCACCATTGTGATATCCGTGCTGGGGCTTGCCTTTGCCTCCGTCGGGGTNCTCTCCATCAGCAANGGTCAGGTGCTGTTNGGCCTGCCNGCNGCCATGCCNGTGGAGGGCGGCGCGCTGTTCGCCAGCCCGGCNGAGATTGTTTTCATGATCTTTGCCTTCNTCATGGGGCTTTTCTTCGGCCCCGCGCAGGCCGCNAGCCGGACNCTCATTGCCCGCATGTCCCCGCCGGAAAAAGCNGGNGAGTTNTTCGGGCTTTTCGCGCTGTCAGGCAAGGCAACGGCTTTTGTCGCGCCNNTGCTNATCGGGATCGTGACNTCCGCAACCGGGCAGCAGCGCCCGGCGATGATCGTGATTTTTGCGCTTCTGATGATCGGCGCGGCACTGATGAGCTTTGTGCGGGAGCCNGNGCGNTCCCGCTGAGGCTCAGGCGAGNTTGACGGCGGTGCCCGAAACAGTGACCATCAGCATGCTGTCGCCGANNACNTCGACATCCANNGCAATGCCGATCACNGCATCNGCGCCCANTTCNGCGGCCTCATCCTTCATATCCTGAAGGGCGTGGGCGCGGGCATTGCGGATTTCCTTCTGGTAGGAGCCGGAGCGTCCGCCCAACGTGTCCCGNACGCGGGCGAAGAANTCCCGCACNAAGTTNGANCCCATGACGGCNTCNCCGCCGACGATGCCGATNTAGGAGGCAANATNNCNGCCTTCAATNGACCCNGTTGTCGTGATAATCATGNCGGNNCATTCCCCCTNNNANAAGATCAATGACGGAAATGTCGCATACCGGTGAAGACCATGGCAAGCCCGGCGTCATCGGCGGCGGCGATGACTTCATTATCGCGCATGGAGCCNCCGGGCTGGATCACCGCNGTTGCCCCTGCTTCGGCGGCGGCNAGCAAGCCATCCGCGAAGGGGAANAANGCGTCGGAGGCAACAACGGAGCCTTTGGCCCAGGCGGTTGTCTCGCCGGCATTCTGCGCNGCCTCCAGCGATTTGGCGGCGGCAATTTTNGANGAATCNACGCGGCTCATCTGGCCNGCGCCGACGCCGACCGTNGCGCCGNCCCGGACATAGACAATGGCGTTCGATTTCACATGCTTGGCNACNGTAAAGGCGAAGCGGAGGTCTTTCATCTCCTGTTCGCTCGGTGCGCGTTTGGTGACCACCTGCAATTCCGGCTGGGCNGTCAGGGCATTGTCACGATCCTGGATGAGATANCCGCTCGCGAGGGACTTGATGACGCGNCCGGCGGCTTTGGGATCGGGCAGACCGCCNGTCAGCAGCANGCGCAGGTTCTTCTTGGCGGCAATGATTTCNCGCGCGGCCTCATCCGCCTCGGGGGCGATGATCACTTCGGTGAAAATNTTGACGATTTCCTCTGCCGTCGCCGCATCNAGNGTCTGGTTGAGGGCAATGATCCCGCCAAAGGCCGAAGTGGTATCGCAGGCAAAGGCGCGGCGNTAGGCNTCNGCCAGCGTCGGCGCCNTGGCAACGCCGCANGGGTTGGCNTGCTTGATAATGGCGCAGGCCGGGCCGCTCACNTTCGGGNGCAAATTCGGCAACCAGNTCAAANGCNGCGTCGGTGTCNTTGAAATTGTTATAGGAGAGTTCTTTCCCCTGAAGCTGGCGCGCGCTGGCNACGCCGATGCGTTTCTCATCATTGGCNTANAAAGCGGCCGTCTGATGCGGNTTTTCNCCATAGCGCAGGATCTGCTGGCGGGTGCCCGCCAGAACCAGCCGGTCCGGATAGGTTTCGCCGAGCTGTGCGGCATACCAGCTNGAAATGGCNGCNTCATAGGCNCCGGTGCGGGCATAGGCCTTGGCGGCCATTTTCTTGCGCAGCTCAAGGGATGTCTTGCCGCCGGTCTCCNNCANCTCGTCAATCACGCTCTGNTAATCGCTGCTGTCCACNANAACCGTGACGAAGCCGTAATTCTTGGCGGCGGAGCGGATCATCGCCGGGCCGCCGATGTCGATATTTTCGATGCAGCTATGGAAATCCGCGCCCTTGGCGACCGTCTCTTCAAAGGGGTAGAGATTGACGACGACAAGGTCGATCCCGCCGATTTGGTGATCCGCCATCGCCTTGGCATGATCGGGATTGTCCCTGAGCGCGAGGATGCCGCCATGGACCGTAGGATGCAGGGTCTTGACGCGCCCGTCCATCATCTCGGGAAAGCCCGTGTGATCGGCGACTTCGGTCACCTTGACGCCCGCCTCCATCAGCATTTTGGCGCTGCCGCCGGTGGACAGGATTTCAACATTGAGCGCGGCGAGTGCCTTGCCGAGCTCAACCAGGCCGGATTTGTCGGAAACGGAAATGAGGGCGCGGGAAACGGGTTGCAAATCGGTGCGGGACATCGACGGATTTCATCCTCTGTGAGGTGATTTAAGGGAGTATGCGCCCTATAGCACGCAGGGCGGATTTGCGGAACCTTTTAACGAAAAAAAAACTTGGACAAACTAATATCGCGGCGTTACCAAACTACGGACATATTTATACAGGACATTCTATCCTATGGTACATACAGCTCCCGCAGCACTTAAAGGCGGCAACAAGGTCAGCGTCAAGACGAAGATCTCCATTGTGGGGCTCGGCTATGTCGGGCTGCCTCTTGCCGTCGCCCTCGCGAGAAGTTTTGACGTCATCGGCTATGACGTAAACGCGAATCGCGTGAAGGAGCTGCGGCAGGGCCATGACCGCACCATGGAAATTGATACGCCTTCCTTGCGCGCCAGCAGTGTGCGCTTCACGACCGATATCAACGATACGCGCGATGCGGATATCCATATTGTCACCGTGCCGACACCGGTCGATGAGGATGACAAGCCGGATCTCAATCCGCTCAAAGGCGCATGTGAGGCGGTTGGCCCGGTTCTGAAGAAGGGCGCTATTGTTGTTGTGGAAAGCACGGTTTATCCGGGCGTTACCGAAGATGTCTGCGGCCCTATTCTTGAGGAAACATCGGGCATGACATCGGGCGCCGATTTCTACCTCGGCTACTCGCCGGAGCGGATCAATCCGGGCGACAAGGTGCATACGGTGGACAAGATCATCAAGGTGGTTTCCGGCCAGACGGAGGAAGTGACCGATATTCTGGCCGATGTCTATGGGGCGGCGACCACCGGGGGGACCTATCGCGCTCGCAATATCAAGACGGCCGAAGCGGCGAAAGTGATCGAAAACGCCCAGCGCGACATCAATATCGCCTTCGTCAATGAAGCGACGATGATTTTCCAGAAGCTTGGCATTTCGGCCTATGACGTTCTGGAGACGGCGGGCACCAAATGGAATTTTCTCAATTTCACGCCCGGCCTCGTGGGTGGGCACTGCATTGGCGTTGATCCTTTCTATCTCGCCCATCGGGCCAATGAAGTCGGCCATTTCGCCGATCTCATCCTCACGGGTCGGCGGATTAATGAGAATATGGGCCGGTTTATCGCCGAAAGTGTGCATTCCAACCTGTCGGGCAAGAGCAAGATCCTTGTCCTTGGCGTGACCTTTAAGGAAAACGTCCCGGACCTTCGCAATACCAAGGTGGTTGATATCATCCAGGTGCTGCGCGAACTCGGTCATGAGGTGGATGTGCATGATCCGCTGGCGGACAAGGATGAGGCGAGCCAGTTCCTCGATATTGACCTGATTGAAAACCTCTCCGACCTCAAAGGCTATGATGCGATTGTGGGTGCCGTGGCGCATTCCGTTTATCGCGATCTGTCTCCGGCAGCGCTGGAGGAAATGGTCGGCGGCAACGGGCTGCTTGCCGATGTCAAGGGGATCTGGCGCAATACAGAATTTTCCCCGGCCATCAAACGCTGGCAGCTTTAAGGCAGTCAGCCAAAAGCCGTCAATCCGACAGGCGGGTCAGCGCCCATTTGATGAGGATCGGCTCCTGGTCAATCAGCTGCCCGCCGATGACGATTTGCTGATTATGCCGCCGTTCGCCGGGCTCGCTGCAATAGACGCTTTCTTCCAGTGACAGCCGCGCCGCGCCGGTCAGGAATTTCCAGCCCATTCCGCTTGCCGTGCGGATCAGGATATTCTTGCCGCTGGCGCTGCGGGAAATGCTGAGATCCGGATGCAGGTGAAAGCGCAGGCTGAAATGCGAGCGTCCGTCCTCGGGCATGCGTTCGGGGATGATCTGATCCTCGCCCCGGAGGGCAAGGCCGGTGGCATCCAGATAGAGCCGCCGCCGGTGCAGAATGCCGACGCTTTCCCGATAGCCGTGGCTTTCAAGATCAAGCCAGATATTTCCTTCATCTTCGTTGCGGACGACATTGGCCCGCGTCTCATCGCCGGAATTGCGCGGGGCATAGGCCGCGTTGATATTATCGAAGCCGAGCGTTGAATGTGCGGCCGTTGCCGCCAGCGCCCGCGCCCAGGCGGAGGAGGGGTCGCGGACACCGCCGCAATTAACGATCAGCCGCTCCCGCCCATAGCTGAATTCAAAGCTCATCAGCCCGGCATGGCGTTGCTCGCCCTTGTTCCGTCCGCCTTCGCCGCTTTCAAGGATCAGCAGGGCGCGGCCCGCTTTCAGCCGTTCGAAGCCGCCTTGCGGAAACCGGTGCGGCGCACGGCCCGTCGCATCGGACAGGCTGAGGATATTGTCGCAATAGCCCTCCGGCAGCGCCAGCCCGCCATTGAACAGGGCCAGCCGACCGTCGCCATGCTGGAAAAAGCGAATAGCGGGCGCCAGCCGGTCAATGGCGTTATTGATGGCCACGGGTACCATCTCATTGGCCGCCATCAATGTATTGCGAATGCCGACAAGATCGCCGAGGAGGGTGAGGTGGCGTTCGGGGTTGCGGCTGATATGACATCCGTCCGCGAGCACGATACGGCCGAGCTCCGTCTCCATCTGGGAAAGGTGTTTGGACGCGCTTTTCGCCATATCGGGAAAGGCGAGAGATCCATAGAGCAGGGCCTGCCATGTGGCGATGCGATCCTCCCCCCGCGATTTTGCCCGCGCCAGCCGGCCAAGGTGGATATACTGGCGGCGCAGCGAGCGCAGGAAGGGATAATTGAAATCACCCTCGGTTTGCTCCAACAGGAAATTATTGTGGCAGAACCAGGCGATCAGGCGGCGGGCGAGAACCTCCTCGTCCCAGAAGTAGGGATGATAGGCGTCAAACTCTTCAATCCAGGCAAGGATGAGGGCGCGGGCGTGGCGTTTCGCCGCGTCGCTGCCATGAGTGGCGAAATCGCGCAGCCAGGCAAATTCGTGCAATTCCCTGTACCAGGCAAGCGGCATCCCCTCAATCCGCCAGGGATTCTGATCATCCTGTTCATGGATGGTTCCGGCAAATTCGAATTGTCCCTGAAAGATATGGTCGGCCCGCTCTGCATTGCCGGGAAAGATATCGGTTGGCGCCAGATTAAGACGCTTCGGCACCCGGCTTTTCAAAAGCGCCTGATAGGCCCGGCTCGCATAGATGACATCGGAAACAAGTCGCCGCGACGGGAAGCCTTCTTTCGCAGGCATGATCGCGGCTTTGTTCATTTCCGCCCCAGCACCGCGTTGATGTTGGCGGCATATTGCTCGGCACCGCCTTTGAAGACGGCGCTTCCCGCCACCAGCATGTCCGCGCCCGCCTCAATCACCAGCGGGGCCGTTTCCGCATTGATGCCGCCATCCACCTCAAGATCGATATCGCGGCCCGATGCGTCGATCATCTGACGCAGGGTGCGGATTTTCTCAATCTGCGAAGGGATGAATTTCTGCCCGCCGAAACCTGGATTGACGCTCATCACCAGCACAAGATCGACGATATCCATGACATGTTCAAGGGTCGCGGCCGGGGTGGAGGGGTTCAGCGAAACCCCCGCCTTCACACCATGAGATTTGATGAGCTGCAATGTGCGGTGCAGATGCGGCCCCGCTTCCTGATGCACGGTGATGATATCCGCGCCGCCCTCAACAAACTCGGCAATATAGGGATCGACGGGGGAGATCATCAGATGAACGTCAAACGGCAAGTCGGAATAGCCGCGAACAGACTTCATCACGGCGGGGCCGAAGCTGATATTGGGCACAAAATGGCCGTCCATCACGTCAATATGGATGAAATCGGCGCCGGCGCGGGTGACATCCCGGACTTCCTCGCCGAGTTTTGCAAAATCGGCCGCGAGAATGGAAGGGGATATTCTGACCGGTTTCTGCATGATGTTCCTTAAATCGAAAGATGACAGATGTAACGCTTCAGGTTAGGAAATTCTTTAGCATGACAGCCGGGGGCGCTCAAGCAACCCTTATGATATTTTCCGCAGACGCGCGGCGAAAAACCCATCCATTCCACCAAGATGAAAGGGCAGGCAGCGCAGATCCCCTTGAGGATTGATCAGCTCCGCCACATCGCCGACCTCCCCCGCCGTGACGGGCAACCGTTCGAAATCGCTATGCCGCGCGAGGAAGGCGCTGATCTGTTCTTCGCCTTCTGAGGCCTGGAGGGAGCAGACGCTATAGACCAGCATCCCGCCGGGTTTCAGCATATCCGCCGCATGATCCAGCAGCCGGGATTGCAGGGCGGCGAGCTTCGTCACATCCTCCGGTGATTTGAGATAGGCTACATCCGGGTGACGGCGCAGGGTACCGGTGCTGGAACAGGGGGCATCGAGAAGAATGCCGTCGGGCGCCGTTGCCGGGGTGTATTTTTCCGCCTCCGCGACGATGACCTCCACCTCCAGTTTCAGCCGGTCCATATTCTGCTGCAAACGCTTGAGCCGCCCTTTGGAGCGATCGAGCGCAATCACATGGGCGCCGCCGCTTGCGAGCTGTGCCGTCTTGCCGCCGGGCGCGGCGCAGATATCGAGGATATTTTTGCCCCGGACATCGCCAAACAGGCGGGCGGGCAGGGCGGCGGCGGCATCCTGTATCCACCATTCTCCTTCCTCAAAACCGGGAAGCTGCGGAATATCGCCGCCGCTTTTACGGCGCAGGGTGCCGGTTGGCAGAATATCGGCCGCCAGCAAGGGCGCCCATTTTTCCGGATTATCCCGGACGCTGATGTCCAGCGTGGCTTCCATCTGATGCGCGGTGGCAATCCGGCGCGTGACATCTTCGCCATAATGGTCCTGCCACGCCTGCCACAGCCAGTCCGGCGTGTTGAGTTTTTCGGCATCCAGAGTGGACAGCAGCTTGGCGCCCTGCCNGTCCGTGCGCCGCAGCAGGGCATTGACCAGCCCCTTGTATTTGCTGCGTTCGGGGATGAGCGCCACGGTGTCATGAACGGCGGCGTGGGGCGGGATGTCCAGAAACAGGATCTGCGCAATACCGATCCGCAAGGCATGGCGGATATCGACAATCTTTTCGGGCAGCGGCCGTTCCAGCATCCGGTCGATCAGCGCATCAATCACGCCGAGGTGCCGGAGCGTTGTCGAAACGATGGCGCGGGCCAGCGCCCTGTCGCGGCCGTCCAGGCCTTTCAGGGTCTCATCCAGCACATCTTCGAGCGCCTGATGCTTTTGCAGCACCCGGGAAAGGATCTGAATGGCGGCGGCGCGGGAGCTGTTGACGGATTTGGATTGCATGATCGGCTTCTAGCGGAATTTTGCCTTGCGGTCCAGATAGGCATCGGAAATACTGTCGACGGCAGCCGAAGCTGCCTTTTCCCGTCCAGTCAGGAAATATGATGTGATGACCGATAAGAAAGCCGAAAAGAACGCAACACAGGACGACGCGCAGAAAAAAACGCCGGAGAAGAAAACGACCCTAAAGGAAATCGGCGGTCCCAGCGGGCTTGAACCAACACGATATGGCGATTGGGAACGCAAGGGCATTGTCAGCGATTTCTGATCCGTCCGCCTCAGCTTGCCGGTTTTCCGCGCTCTGACAGCCAGATGCCGAACAGGACAAGGGCCAGCGCGACGCCGTGGAACATCTCGAACGGCTCCCCGAGATAGGCAACGGCGAAGATGGAGGCGAAAATCGGCACCAGGTTGACGAAGACACCGGCCCGGCCCGGCCCGATCAGGCTGACCCCCGTCATGAAGGCGATTTGCGAGATGATGGAGGCGAAAAGCGCCGCCAGCAGGGCAACGATCCAGCCCGTGACCGTCGGCATGATAAAATTCCCCATGCTGATCTCAATCGCGACAAACGGCACCGATGTGATCATCGCCGCAATGGACATGACCGTAAAGAAGGAGAAGGCCGAAATGTTGGGGCGAAAGCGCAGGGCAACCGTATAACCGGCATACAGCGCACAAGCGAGCAGCATCATTGCATCCCCTTCATTGATCTGGAAACTGGCCAGCCGTTCGAACGATCCGGCGGCGGCGACGATAATGACGCCAATGATCGTGGTGGCGACACCGACATATTGCAGCAGCGTGACCCTTGTTTTGAAAACCAGAAAGGCGCCGATCAGGACGAACACCGGAATGGCGCCCTGAAGAATGCCGATGTTGATTGCCGTTGTTGAATGCGCCGCAACGTAAAACACGATATTGAATGTCGTGAAGCCAAACCCGCCCATGATCAGGATATAGAGGAAATGCTTTTTCAGGACGTGCCGGTCCCGCCACAAATAGCGGTGCGCAAACCCACTCAGGATTAAAACGACCAGCATCCAGCGCAGGAACACCAATGTCATCGGTGAAATTTCCCCCACCGCGACACGGCCCAGAATCGCATTCATTCCCCAGCATGCAGTTGTCAGGGTGAGAAGCAGATAGGCCCGGAGATTGCTTGCCTGATTGGGCGTGGGATTGGATGAAGACATGGCACTTTTTCAAATCGTCGCGGATTGGACGGAAACCTTATGCCATAAGTCCGCAATCGCCAACCGCTTTGATAACGGGGCTGGCCTGAGTGACACACATAGCTCGCCCGTGAAGGGGAGGGTCAGAGACCGCCCATCTTGTTGATCAGCGCCCACGCCTTGTCATCCACCGGAACCACTGACAGGCGGCTCTGGCGGACAAGGCCGAAATCCTCAAGCCGCGGATCGGCTTTTATGTCCGCCAGTGTCACCGGGCTCGGCAATGCCTTGACCGCCTTGACATCCACCATGCCAAAGCGGCCCTTTGCATCGCTCGGGTCGGGATAATATTCCTTGATGACCTCCACAATACCGACAATCTGCTTTTCGGAAACCGAGTGATAGAAAAAGCAAAGATCGCCGATCTTCATCTCTTTCAGATTGTTCGATGCCTGATAGTTGCGCACCCCGTCCCAATGGGTGCCCTTCTCTCCGGCATCAAGCTGATCCTGCCAGGACCAGGTGCCCGGTTCCGATTTCACAAGCCAGTATTTCATCAGGTCTCCTGTTTTTTCCGTTTTCCGGGGAAAATACCCATCTGCTTGGCAATGATTTCCAGCATGATCTCATTGGCGCCGCCGCCGACCGATGACAGGCGAAGATCGCGATAGCCGCGGGAAATCCAGGTTTCGTTCATGAAACCCTGCCCGCCCCAATATTGCAGGCACTCGTTCGGGATCTTGTTGCACAAGGTGCCGATAAAGTACTTCGCCATGGAGGCCAGCTTGGTCACGTCATTGCCGTTCTTATACTCTTCCGCCGCATGGTAGAGCAGGGCGCGCCCGGCTTCAACAAGGCTCTGCAACTCGGCCAGCTTGTGATAGACGACCTGCTTGTCGCGCAGGGTTTCGCCGAACACCTTGCGCATGCCGGTATATTCAATGGTATCCTCAACCGCCACCTCGCAGCCGCGCAGCGCCCGGGCGGAGATATACAGCCGTTCTTCCTGGAACTGGCGCATCTGATAGATGAAGCCCATATTTTCCTCGCCGATCAGATTGCGGGCGGGAACCCGCACATCGTCGAAGAAAAGCTGCGCCGTGTCGGAGCATTTGAGCGCCATCTTGTCCAGCTTGCGGGCAACCGAGACGCCCTTCGTCTTCAGCGGCACAATAATCAGCGATTTGTTGCGATGCGGCCCTGCGTCCTGCGATGTGTTGCAGAGAAGGCAGATCCAGTCGCCCTGCACGCCGTTGGTGATCCACATTTTCTGGCCGTTGATGACATAGTCATCGCCGTCGCGCCGGGCATAGGTCTTGGTGCTCGCCACGTCCGAACCGGCGCTTTCCTCGCTCACCCCGATGCAGCCCACCAGATCACCGGCAATGGTCGGGACCAGAAATTCCTGTTTCAGCTCTTCGCTGCCGTAATTCGCCAGCGCCGGGGTGCACATGGATGTCTGCACGCCGATCGAGGTGGAAACGCCGTTCGCCCGGCAGCCGCCGAGAGTTTCCGCCAGCACCATCTCATAGGTGAAGTCGAGATCGAGGCCGCCATATTTTTCCGGCTTCGAGATGCCTAGAAGTCCGGCATCTCCCATGATTTTCATAATCTTGTGCGCGGGGAATATCTCCGCCTCTTCCCATTCGTTGACATAGGGATTGATATGCTCATCCATAATCTTTTGAACGGTATTCTTGAGCGCCAGATGTTCTTCTGTGAACAGCATGTTGGTATCCTCTTTTTTTATTATTATTTGAACGCCGTTAATACATCATAATCCGGGGGCAAAGGCAACATATGCCCGGACCTTAAAGCCCCTTGCCGACGGCATGTCGCCAGGGGCGGACAACCACCTTTTCGAACAGCCCCGCGCTCGCATAGGGGTCCTGTGCAACCCATGCTTTCGCGGCCTCAAGGTCCGTCTCTTCAAAGATCAGCAGGCTGCCGTTCGGCGTTTCGCTGTCATCGCCGAGTGTCGGCCCGCCAACTTTGAGCGCGTCTCCCTTCTCGGCAAGAAAGGCGAGATGCGCCGGTCGCGTCTCCAGACGGACGTGCAGATGATCGGGCTTGTCCGTGCAGCAGGCAATGAACAACATGGTTTTCTCCTTGTTTTTTAGGGATTAAAATCCGGCGAGCCGTTCATCGCGGAAGGGCCGCGCGAGCAGGTCTTCGACGGCGCTGGAAACCGCGACACCGCCGTTCAGGATTTCATTAACGGCAAAGCAGATGGGCATTTCGATATTGAACTTTTCCGCCAGCCGACAGATGGCGGAGGCCGTATAGACCCCTTCGGTGACGGCGCGGCGCTGCTGCAAAATCTCGCCCAGGATGTCGCCCTGACCGAGGGCCGCGCCGAGGGAGAAATTGCGCGAGGCCGGGGAGGAACAGGTCAGGACCAGATCGCCAAGGCCGGACAATCCCATCAGGGTTTCCGCCCGCGCGCCCAGCCGGTCGCCCAGCCGCAGAATCTCTGCCATGCCGCGAGTGATCAGCGCGGCGCGGGCGTTCTCGCCAAGCTTGCCGCCCGACACAACCCCGCAGGCAATGGCGAGAACATTTTTGACGGCGCCGCCGATCTGCGCCCCGATCACGTCATCCGTGAGATAGGGCCGAAAGGCGGGCAGGCCAATCGCTCTCACTAGGGCGGTTCCCATATCGCGATCCGCCACGGCGAGGGTGGCGGCGGCAGGCAGGCCCATGGCGATTTCGCGCGCAAAATTGGGGCCGGAGAGGATGGCCGCCGGGTTTTCCGGCGTGACCTCCTCCATTACTTCGCTCATCAATCGGCCGCTGTCCTGCTCGATCCCCTTGGCGCACATGACAAGGACGGTCTCGGGGGTAAGGAAAGGCTTCAGCGCGCCCAGCGTCTCGCGCACATGCTGCGCCGGGGCAACCAGCAGGAGGATATCGGCATCGGCGGCGCGGGCAAGATCGCTGCTGGCGACAATCCCGGAGGGAAGCGTAATGCCCGGAAGATATTTCGCATTGCTGCGCTCCCTATTGAGGGCATCGGCATGGTCGGCCTGCCGTGTCCAGAGCAGGACGTCATTGCCGCCCTTGCGCGCGACAATCGCGAGAGCCGTCCCCCAGGCGCCTGCGCCGATAACATGAACCTTCGTCATCCGTATTGCCCTGATCCGTCCCTGTGTCCGTCAGGTGTGATTAACATGTTCCGGCGACAATCAGAAGAGTTGAATGCTTTCCGCCGCCGGAACGGATTGGACTGTCAGACCTCAATGACTTCAACGCCGTCATTCGTTCCGATCAGGATAAGGTCGGCAAAGCCGATGAAAAGCCCGTGTTCCACCACGCCCGGCATGGTGCTGAGGGTGAGGGCAAGCCCCTCCGGATCGTCGATTTTGCCAAAGGCGCAGTCATAGATGTAGTTGCCCTCGTCGGTGACGAAGGGCGCCCCGTCCTTGCCCAGCCGCAGCGTCGGGGCGCCGCCAAGCGCGTCCAGCTTCGGTTTGAGGGCGGGCGCGGCGAAGCGGATCACCTCGACCGGCAGCTTGAACGCGCCAAGCTGGGGGACTTTCTTTTTCGCCTCGGCAATGACGATCATCCGGTCCGAGAGGGAGGCGACGATTTTTTCCCGCAGATGCGCGCCGCCGCCGCCCTTGATCAGGCGGCCTTCGGGGTCCACCTCATCGGTGCCGTCGATGGTGAGGTCAATGACACTGACTTCGTCCAGCCCGACAATGGGAATGCCGAGGGCGCGGGCCTGGGCGGCCGTTGCCTCCGACGTCGGAACGCCGGTAACATATAGTCCATGCGCGACCTTTTTCCCAAGCAGGTCAACCATCTTGGCGGCGCAGGAGCCTGTCCCAAGGCCGAGCACCATGCCATCTTCGATATAGTCAACCGCCTTCGCGGCGGCGGCCTGTTTCTGTTCGTCTTCGGTCATCTGGTTCTTCCTATAATTCAGGCTTTATATCCGGCGAAGGGCGCCGGTTCTGCATCGGGGTCAAGTGGCCAGCGCGCCTTCGCGGCCAAATCCAGCGGATCGCTATATCCCGCATTCAGCCGTTCCACCCCGGCCCAGGCGATCATCGCGCCGTTATCCGTACAAAGACGCGGCGGCGGCACGACAAGGCGGACGCCCCTTGCCTCCGAAAGGGCGGTGAGGGAGGTTTTCAGATACTGGTTCGCGGCAACGCCCCCGGCGACGACAAGGGCGCCTCCGGCTCCATGGCGTTCAGTGAAGATTTCCATCGCATGGGCCACCCGGTCCATCAGGCTGTCGACGGCGGCGGCCTGAAATCCGGCGGCAAGATCGGCGATATCCTGATCCGTCGCCATGTCCCCGAGCTTCTCCCGTGCCTGCCGCACCGCGGTCTTGAGACCGGAGAAGGAAAAATTGCATCCCTCCCGCCCTTTCATCGGCCGGGGGAAGGCAAATCGGGCCGCATCGCCCGCCTTTGCCGCCCGCTCCACGGCGGGGCCGCCCGGAAAGCCGAGGCCGAGCATCTTCGCGGTCTTATCGAAGGCCTCCCCAACGGCATCGTCAATGGTGGTGCCCAGGCGGCGGTAGCGCCCGACCCCCTCCACGATCAGCAATTGCGAATGCCCGCCGGAGACCAGTAGCAGCAGATAGGGAAAGTCGACATCATCGGTGAGGCGGGCGGTCAGGGCATGCCCTTCCAGATGATTGACGCCGATCAGCGGCACGCCCGCGACCGAGGCAATCGCCTTCGCCGTCATCAGCCCGACCAGCACCCCGCCGATCAGGCCCGGCCCGGCCGTTGCCGCGACGCCAGAAAGCTCGCCGTAGGACACCCCGGCCTCCGTCATGGCCTGATCAATCAGCCGGTCCATTTCCGTGACATGGGCACGCGCGGCAATCTCCGGCACCACGCCGCCGAAAGGGGCATGGGCGTCATTCTGCGAGCGCACGACATTGGCGAGAATCCGCTTGTCCCCCGTCACCACGGCGGCGGCGGTCTCATCGCAGCTACTCTCCAGCCCGAGGACTATCACTTGTCTGTTTGGCATTTGTTTTCTATGTACAGGGCAATACAGAATGTACAAGGCTCTCTCACTCTGACGGAATATCGCGCATCATGACCTTTGTCAAAACATACAAGATCGGCACGCGGGGCAGCCCGCTCGCCCGGGCGCAGGCCGAAGAAACCCGGATGCGGCTTCTGGCGGCGCATGGGGAGGCGCTGGATCCGGCGCAGCTTGAGGTCGTGGTGATCAAGACCACCGGCGATCGCATCCAGGACCGCGCGCTGAGCGAGGCGGGCGGCAAGGGGCTGTTCGTCAAGGAGATTGAGGAAGCCCTGATGGCGGGCAAGATTGATTTTGCCGTGCATTCCATGAAAGACATGGAAACGGCGCTGCCGCCGGGGCTGGTCATTGACTGCATCCTGCCCCGTGAAGATGCGCGCGACGCCTTTATCTCGGCGAGTGGCAAACGCCTTGCCGAGCTGCCCGCCGGGGCGCTGGTCGGCACGGCCAGCCTGCGGCGTCAGGCGCAGATTCTCAACCGGCGGCCCGATCTGCGGGTCGATATTTTCCGCGGCAGCGTGGAAACACGCTTGCGCAAGCTGGCGGAAGGGCAGGCGGATGCGACGCTGCTGGCCCTCGCCGGGCTGAAACGCCTTGGCAAGGAAGGGGTGATTTCGGAACTGCTCGGCGTTGACGATATGCTGCCCGCCGTGGCGCAAGGGGCCATCGGCATTGAACGGCGCGAAGGCGATGAGGAGGTTGCCGCGCTGCTCAGCCCCATCAATGATTCGGTCAGCCACGCCCGCATCTCCTGCGAACGCGCCATGCTCGCCGTGCTCGACGGCTCCTGCCGGACGCCCATCGCGGGCTATGCGGAGCTGGTGGAGGGCAGCAGCCTCTATTTCCGGGCCAGCCTGCTCGCCGAAGACGGCTCGATCCGCTTCGATGCCAACGGGCGCGCGGACATTGCGGAGGCCGTCAGGCTGGGCGAGGAAATCGGCGCGGAATTAAAGATGCGCGCCAGGGGTGCCAATCTGACATTTGGGCTGTAAACTGCCTGATCATGAAAATACTGATCACCAGACCCGAGCCTGACGCCAGCGCCCTTGCCGATATTCTCTCCGGCAGGGGGCATGAGCCGCGCCTCGCCCCGATGATGTTTATCGAAAACCTGCCGAACCGGACATTGGACACGGCGGGGGCGCAGGCGCTGCTGATCACCAGCGCCAATGGCGCGCGGGCGCTCGGCCGCCTCGCCGGTGATAAGAATATCCGCTGCTTTGCCGTCGGCCGCGCAACGGCGGAGGCGCTGCGCGCCGAAGGCTATGCGCATGTGACGGCCGCGGGCGGCGATGTGAATTCCCTTCGGGATGTGATCATTGATGCCGCAACGCCGGACGGGGGCCGCCTGATCCATGTCTCCGGGTCCGAGGTGGCGGGCGATCTGGTCGGCATGCTCACCGAGCAGGGCTTTGACTGCGAGCGGCTGGTCCTTTATGAGGCGCTGCCCGTCACGTCGCTCGATGCCAAAATCACCCGCGAGATCAAGGCGGGCAGCATTCCGGCCGTCCTGTTTTATTCGCCGCGCACGGCGGCCATTTTCACCGGCATCGTCACCGCGGCGGGCCTCGCGCCCTTCATGGAATCCATGACAGCCTATTGCCTGAGCGCGGCCATCGCCGACAAGATTTCCTCCCTGCGGTGGCAGGAGGTGAAAATCGCGACGGAACCCGATCAGGAAAAGCTGCTTGCCTTGCTGCCGCCAGTCGGCCAAGCTGGCAGGCAGGATGACAACCCCGACAGGTCAAGGGAGCAAGAGATGTCCGACAAGAAATCTGGCACCACTGAGGAAAGCGGCAAGACGGCCGTCCCCGCTGCCGGTACGGATAAGCAGGAAAAGGCGAAAACCACTGCACCGGGGGCCGCGACTGCCCCGGATCCCGCACCCAAATCCGATCCCGATCCCAAACCTAAACCCAAACCGGCAGAGGCACCGCAGGGGGAGACAAAATCCCGCGCCGGACTGATTGCGGCAGCGCTGATTGTGCTGTTCTTCATTGGCCTCGCGGCCTGGCCGCTCCTCTATCCGGTTGTCGAACCCTATCTTCCGCAGCGGACCGCAGAGATTATTTCCGGCCGCTTGGGTCAGGCCCCGGCCGCTGATGCGACGGGCATGACGGACGCGACCGCAGCCATTGAGGCGGTGCGGGAAAATCTAAAGGCCGACTATGCGGCGCTGACGGACCGACTGGCCGCATTGGAAGATCAGGTGAAATCCCAGCAGAGCGCAAGTGGCGCTCCGGATGGCAACGGCGCCAATGCCGCCGATACGGAGGCGTTGAAAGGCGAGATTGCCTCCCTTTCCGCCCGCCTGGAAGAGCAGCAGCAGGCCCTTGCCGCGGCGACAGAGCAGGTCAAAGCCCAGCAGGACAGCATCGTCAAGCTGGAAACGGCGGAGCCGGTCGCCCCGGGGCCGAGCCCGGAAGTGGCGGGCGAGATTGTCGATCTCAAGACGAGCCTTCTCGATCTGAAATCGGAACTGGGCAATCTTAAAACAGAGCTGACCGCAGAACGCGACACGGTGAAATCGCAGGCCGGGCAGATTGCGGCGCTGGAAGGGGCGCTGAAATCCGAAATTGACTCCAAGGCGAGCCGGGCCGAGGAAAGTCGCCGTACGTTGATGCTGCTGGCCGTCGGGCAATTGCAGCGGGAGACGCGCAGCAGCAATCCTTTCGATGGCAGCATGAAGCAGGTATCGGCGGTGGCGGATGGCAAGTTCGCCGATCTGATCGGCACGCTGCAACCCATTGCGGCCGATGGCGCGCCGACGGTGGCGACGCTGCGTCAGGAATTTGGCAGTATCGCAAGCGATATCACGCAGACCGCGCGCCTGCCGTCTGACGAGACCTGGTATGGCAAGGCGCTGCACCGCATCGCCTCCGCCATCCGTTTCCGCCGGGTGGATGACAATGACAGTGCCGATGTGGATGCGGTTGTCGCGCGGGCCGAGCGAAACCTGGCCGATAGCAATCTGGCGGGCGCGGTGGCCGAGGTGGAAAGCCTGCAGGGCGCGGCGGCCGAAGTGGCGGCGCCCTGGCTTGAAAAAGCGAAGCGCCGCCTTGCCGTTGAAGGCGCGATTACCGGGTTGTTGCAGGCCGTAACGGCCAGCGCGGCGACGGCTCCGGCGGCAACGCCCCCGGCGGCAAACTAGAGAGGGTGTCATGATCCGCATTCTTTTCATATTTGCCCTGGTTGTCCTGATTGCGCTTGGCGCGGTCTGGCTGTCCGATCATCCGGGGGATGTCCGCCTTACATGGGGCGGATATATCGTTGAAACCTCGGTCATTGTGGTGGGTCTGCTGGCGCTGGTCTTTGCGGCGCTCGTCGCGCTTCTTTATCGTTTCTGGATCTGGCTGAAGCACAGTCCGGGGCGGATCGGCGATGTCTTTTCCGAACGCCGCCGCAACAAGGGGCTGGAAGCCATTTCCAGCGGCATGGTCGCCATTGCCGCAGGTGATGCGGATGAGGCGCGCCGACAGGCCGTGGCGGCGGAAAAGCATCTTTCCGGGGAGCCGATGACGCTGTTGCTCGCCGCGCAGGCGGCGGAGCTGAACGCCGATGAACGGGCGGCCAATATCTATTATGACCGCATGATGCAGCGGCGGGATACGGAATTTCTCGGGCTGCGCGGGCTGATCAACCGCGCCATTCGCGACGGTGATCTTGAAAAGGCGCGGAGCCTCGCAAAGCGGGCGGAGGAATTGCGCCCCGGCACCGAATGGGTCCAGAAAGACCTGTATGAACTGGCGCTCAAGATGCGCGACTGGGACGAGGCGGACCGGCTGCTCGCCAAAATGGCGCGCGGCAAGGCGGCGAAAAGCGACGCGGTGCGCCGGGCGAAGGCCGTGATTACCTATGAACGGGCGCTGGCGACGCAAAAGCTGAAAGGCGATGCGGAAGCCCTTCCGCTGGCCGAGCAGGCGCATGCGCTGGACCCGAGCTTTGTTCCGGCGGCCGTGCTCGATATGAAGCTGGCGGCGGAGGTGCAGGGAAATTCACGCAAGTTGCGCAAGCTTGTGGCGGAAACCTGGAAACATGCGCCGCATCAGGACCTTGCCGAAGCCATCCGGCACAGCGTCGCGGGCGAGCAGCCGGCGGATTGGCTGCGGCGGGCCACGGAAACCGTCGCCCCCGGCAACCCCGATCATAAGGAAACCCATCTAATGCTGGGCCGGGCGGCCCTGGCCTCACGCGATTGGGGTCTGGCGCGGGAGCATTTGCTGAAGGCGGGCGGGGACAATCCCACCGCCGGAATTCTCCGCCTGCTGGCGGAGCTGGAGGAAAAGGCCAACGCCGATGCCTTCGCGGCGCGGGAATGGATTGTGAAAAGCAGCGTCGCCCCGCAGGACCCCCTCTGGATCTGTAATTCCTGCGGCCGTCAGGAGGAGGATTGGCACGCCCACTGCCCGGCCTGTGACAGCTTCGACAGCTTCGAATGGCGGACGGTGGATCGCGGGACGCACTCTCCGGATGTGATCGAGGCGGAAATCGTCCGGGAAATTTCAGCGAGCACCTAAGGCACGGCGATCCGCGGGTTATCCCCGTCGCCGCGGCTCCCGTCATCGCCGCGCCCGCGCCGGCGAATGCGTATTTTTCTGGACTTATGATCGTATATGGCGTATAATATACGCGTCGGACAGAGGGCTGAACGCCCCGCCGTTTCAACATTCCATAACAACAGCATCAAGGATAGCAGGCGACTTTGGTTGCCGCGGTATTAAGGTCCGCTCTTTTCGCGCCAACGGAAAGGGAGAGAGCGTTTTCAGCCAGAAGACGGACCGGCAGCATGTCTGCCCCCGCCTGTCAAGGAACAGGCAACGCGGCATTTTATCCATTCCAGCGGTCAGGAGGGAAGCGACCCGGACATAAACTTTTCACATCTCCGGCCATGCGGGCCTTCGTTGCGACGCAGGATCGGCGCCACCGTTCCGCATGCTCTGCCGCGTGTAAAATGCAAGGGAAGCGAGGAAACGCTTGCTTCTCTTTTGCGGGCGGATTATATGTTGCCGCGAAACGCGATAAGCCGCTGTAGCTCAGTTGGTAGAGCACCGCATTCGTAATGCGTAGGTCGCCTGTTCGAGTCAGGCCAGCGGCACCATTCCCCTGTTTTTGACCGATCGGTAATCAGGCCGCCGCAACATGCAGGCCGGTTTCTGATCCCCTGTTCATGCGCCGCGGGACATATGTTGGCTGAGATAGCTGCGCCAGTCGCCGAGGGGACTGATATCCTCCGCGCCGTCGAGGCCGCCCGCCTCGCAGATGAAACCTTTGACCGTGCCGCCATCGTCGAGATGGATCGTCCCGATGCCGAGAGGGGCGGGAATGCCGTCGATGAAGTCTCCGAAATATGCGCGCGGCAGGGCCCATATCTCAACGCTGATGGCGGCGCCACCGTCTTTTTCCAGCACGAGGCCGGGCCGTTTGGGCGGGCCGCCGGCAAGGGCATGAAAACTGTAACGCGGCGCGGTCCGGCAGCGGCGCAGGAAGCGGGCATTGCGGCTGGTCAGTTCCCCATTCAGCGGCAGGCCCGACATATGCGCCCCGCAGACGGCAAGGGCGATTTCATCCTCCTGCACATCGGTCACGGGCTGGCTTCCTGAACTTTGGCCGAAATTCCCTTCGATCCGACCGGCGAGGGCGGCGCAGAGGGCATCGCGGCCTTTCCCGGCAATCAGTGTCACGCTGCCCGGGCGGTGGTCGGCGCGCGGAGGCGTGGGCACGGTGATCGCGCATAGATCGAGAAGATTGACGAAATTCGTATAGGTGCCAAGCTTCGAATTGGCGGCGATGGGCTCGGCCTCGACCTCCTTGACGGTTACAAATGTCGGAATGCTGGGCACGCACAGCAGGTCGATATCGGCCATGAGATCGCGGCAGCGCCGTTCCAGCGCGCGCAATTGATAGATATCGCGGAAGGCATCGGCCGCTGTGAGTTTCAGGCCGGGTTCCAGAACGGCGCGCAAGGCGGGATGCAGGGTGTCGGGGGCGGTTGTGAGACGGTCGCCAATGGCGGCGATGCGCCCCGCCACCCACGCCCCGTTATAGAGGAGCCGCGCAACCTCATAGAAAGGCGAGAAATCCATCTCGGAAATGATGGCGCCGTTCACCTTCAGCATGGCCAGCGTCTTGCGGAAGCTGTCCTTCTGGATCGTGTCGCCGAAGGTTTCCAGGCTCGCCGCGTCCGGAACGCCGATGCGCAGCACCGGCGGCACGCCGCACAGGCGCGGGGCGGGCAGTGGCCGGGAATAGGCATCCTCCGGATCGAAGGCCGCCGCCGCATCGAAGACGGCCCAGGCATCGGCGACCGAATGGGCGAAAACCGACACGGTATCGAGCGACCGGCAGGCCGGAACCACGCCGCTGGTCGAAAGGGCGCCAAGGGTCGGTTTGAGGCCGACAATATTGTTAAGCGCCGCGGGCACCCGGCCCGAACCGGCGGTATCTGTACCGAGGGCGAATGCGACGATCCCTTGCGCCACCGCAACGGCGGAGCCGGAGGAGGAGCCCCCCGGCACGATGTCCGGATCAACGGCGTTTCGGGGCGCGGGATAGGGCGTGCGCACCCCCACCAGACCGGTGGCGAACTGGTCAAGATTGGTCTTGCCGATACAGATGGCCCCGGCGGCTTTCAGGCGCGCGACGGCGAAGGCATCCTGATCGGGGGTATAGGCAAAATCGGGACAGGCGGCGGTGGTCGGCATGCCCGCAACGTCGATATTGTCCTTCACGGCAAAGGGAATACCCCACAGGGGCCGCCCGTCATAATCGCCGAGGGCTTTCGCCGCCTTGAGCGCCGCCTCCCGGTCGGTATGGATGAAAATGCCGGGGTCATCCACGGCCTCAAGCCGCCGGAAGACGTCGGCAATAACGGTTTCGGGCCGCAATCCGGTGCGGTAGGCCTGGCGCAGCTTGTCGATCTGGTCGGGTATATTGGCAATCATAGTCATGGGTCTTCGTCTTTACACTTGGGGATATTCAGGCAATCGAGCGTTGTGGCGCCTGTGGCGCGGCCGATAACAGCTCGCGGGTATAGGGATCGGACGGGGCGTCCATCACGTCGCTGACCGAACCCGCCTCCACAATCGCGCCGCCCTTCATGACAACCACCTTGTCGCACAGCAGGCGGACAACGTTGAGATCATGGCTGACGAACAGGTAACTCATGCCGAGCCGGGCCCGCAAATCGCAGAGCAGGTTGAGGACGAGCGCCTGGATGGACACATCAAGCGCGGCCGTCGGCTCATCGAGGATCAGCAGATCCGGATCGGGGGCGATGGCGCGGGCAATGCCGACGCGCGCCTTCTGCCCGCCGGAAAGCTGATGCGGAAAGCGATCCAGCAGATGCGTGGGCAGCCCGGTAAGCGTGGCGAGTTCCTCAACGCGGGCGCGGAGTTTGTCGCCGCGCAGTTTCGACATGCGCAGCAGCGGTTCCGCAATGGATTGCCGGGCCGTATGGCGCGGGTTGAGGCTGTCCGTCGCATCCTGAAACACCATCTGGATTTTCGACCGCAGGGGGTGATGGGCAAACTGCAACGCCGGAAGGGTCGCCAGATCCTCCCCCCGGTAGAGAATCTGGCCGGAGCTGGCCTCAAGCAGCCGCACGATCATGGCGGAGGTGGTCGATTTGCCGCAGCCCGATTCGCCGACCAGCCCGACACTTTCCCCCTCGCGGATGGTGAAGCTGATGCCTTTGACGGCATGCACCGGGCCGGATTTGCCCATATAGGTTTTCTTGAGGTTGATCACGTCGAGCAATGGGTCATTGCCGATTGTGCGGGGCGGTTCGGGGGTTCGCTGGTCTTCAGGCAGCAGCGAGCGGATGCGGACGCCCCGGCGCGGCGTCGCCTCCACCAGGCGGTTGGTATAGGGATGCTGCGGATTGGTGAAGAGGGCGACGGGATCGCCTTCTTCCACGATCAGCCCGTCCTTCATCACGACGATGCGGTCGCAATATTGGGACGCCAGCCCGAGATCATGGGTGATCAGGATCGACGACATGCCGCGCGCCCGGACCAGATCATCGACCAGATCCATCACCGTTTTCTGCGTCGTGATGTCAAGGCCGGTGGTCGGTTCGTCGGCGATCAGCAGTTTCGGATTGCAGGCGAGCGCGATGGCGATGACGATGCGCTGGCACATGCCGCCGGAGAGTTCAAAGGGATAGGCCTCATAGCGGGCGGCGGCGTCATTGATGCGAACGGCCTCCAGCGCCGCAATGGCTTTTTCCTTCGCATTGGCGGCGGTCGCCTGAGCGTGCTGCCGCAACACATCCTCGATCTGATGGCCGACCTTGCGGATGGGGTTGAGGGCGGCGCGCGGGTTCTGGAAAATCATCGAGATTTCCCGTCCGCGAATGTCCTTCATGGCGGATTCGCTGGCGCGGCGGAGGTCGATCCCGCTGTAGACGGCTTCGCCTGCGGCAATCCGCCCCCCGGCATCGAGAATGCGCATCAGCGCGTAGGAGGTGACGGACTTGCCTGATCCGCTTTCCCCGACAATGCCGAGCCGCTCCCCCTTGGCGAGATCGAAGCTGATCCCCTTGACGGCGTTGACATCGCCCCGGCGGGTGCGGAAGGAGACATTGAGGTCATGGATCGAGAGCATGGTTCAGGTCCTCCGGCGGGGATCAACGATGTCGCGCAGGCCGTCGCCCATCAGGTTGAAGGTAAAAACGGCGAGCAGCAGCCACAGGCCGGGAAACAGCGCCATCCACCATTCGCCCGAGATGATGTAGTTGGCGCCTTCCGCCACCATGATGCCCCATTCCGGCGTCGGCGGCTTGACGCCAAGACCGATGAAGCTGAGCCCCGCCGCATTGAGAATGGCCCAGCCGAGATTGAGCGACACCTGCACCATCATGGGCGGCAGGGAGTTGGGGAAAATATGCAGGGCGAGGACGCGCAAGTCGGAATTGCCGGCCAGCTTGGCGGCGAGGGTGAAGCCCGCCTCGCGGCGGATGCTGACCTCGGCCCGGACCAGCCGCGCATAGAAGGGGATGTTGATGATGGCCGTTGCGATAATGATATTGGTGACGGAATTGCCCATCGCGGCGACAATTCCCATGGCCAGCACGAACA
The DNA here is from genome assembly GCF_002694385.1 of Sneathiella sp. Classification (GTDB taxonomy): domain Bacteria; phylum Pseudomonadota; class Alphaproteobacteria; order Sneathiellales; family Sneathiellaceae; genus Sneathiella. Next base: position 317,438 of record NZ_NZMB01000012.1, on the reverse strand, counting down.
GCGGAAAGGCCATGATGGTGTCAAGGACGCGGTTCAGAACACTATCGATCCAGCCGCCCCGATAGCCGGATATGGCGCCGAGGATAGAGCCGATGACGAAGGAAATCGCCACCGCCAGGACCGAGATGATCAGATCGAGCCGGGTGGCGACAATCACCCGGCTGAAGACATCGCGGCCAAGGTTGTCAGTGCCGAAAGGATGCGCGAGGCTCGGCGCTTGCAAAGCAATGGCGGAGTTGGTGGCGAGCGGATCATACGGCACCACATAGGGGCCGATCAGCGCCGACAGGATGAAAAAGGCGAACATCACGAAAGAGGCCGCCGTCACCGGATTTTCCCGGCACACATACAGCATATGCGCCGCCATGGCGTGGCGGGCGGCGGGCGTGGCGGGCGCTGTCGATGTCTGGTCTGTCATTTGGCGTCGGCTCCAAATCGGGGGTCGATGATCGAATAGGCGAGGTCAATCACCAGGTTGAGAACAACGAACAGCAGCGCCATGGCGAGGACGAAGCCCTGCACGGCGGCATAGTCGGACACCACCAGCGCCTCCACCGCGTAAGAGCCGATGCCGGGCCAGGCGAAGACTTTCTCCACCAGCACATTGGCGCCGAGCACGAAGGAAAACACCATGCCGAGCGTGGTCACGACCGGCAGCAGGGCATTGCGAAAGGCATAGCCATAGAGGATCTTGCCGCGATTAAGCCCCGCCGCGCGGGCGGTGCGGATATAATCGGCGCCGAGCGCCGACAGCATGGCGGTGCGGGTCATGCGGGCAATGGGCGCGAGGGTGAAGAGCGCCAGCGTGGCCGCCGGCAGGATCAGCTGGCGCAGCGCGCCCATGAAGGTTGCCGGATCACCGTCAAGCAGGGAATCGATCAGGAAGAAGCCCGTGACATGGGGCGGATCGAGATAGATGAAGTCCAGCCGCCCGAGGGGGGAGGGTGCAATGCCGAGCAGATAATAGAAGACATAGATCAGCACAAGGCCGGTGAAAAAGGTCGGCAGCGAGACGCCCGCCGTCACCAGCAGGCGGCAGAGCTGATCCACCCAGCTTCCCGGCCGGGTCGCGGCGAGGATGCCAAGGGGGATGGCAATGGCGCAGGACAGGATCAGCGCCACCAGCGTGAGTTCGAGCGAGGCGGGCAGGCGGGCGGCCAGCTCCTGGATAACCGGCCTGCCTGTCGAGACCGACTGGCCGAGATCGCCTTGCAGCAATTGCCCCACATAGATGATGAACTGTTCGGGCAGCGGTTTGTCGAGCCCGAGGGACTGGCGAACCTGTTCAATGGATTCGGGCGTGGCGGCGGCCCCGGCGAACTGCACGGCCGGATCCCCCGGCAGGGCGCGCGTCAGCAGAAAACTGATGACGATCACCCCGATGACGACAGGGATGGCCTGCGCAATACGCAAGGATATGGCCGCGCCGCGCCCGTTCATGGCTCAGGCCTCCGTCGCGCCGAGGCTACGCAGATCGAGCTGGCGATGGAACCAGAACTCATACCCGCCCGAGCCGTTGACCGCGACATTGAGCGCGGGCTGATAGAGCGGAATACGCGGTAGATCCTCGAACGCGATCTCGAACATGCGCTTGATCTTGGGGAGATACTGCGGATCATCCTGCGCCATGGGCAGGGTTTCCTCCGTCAGCTTCGCCACCTCGTCATTATGATAGTTGGAGGAGTTGAAGAGATTCCCCTTCAGATAGGCCCAGAAGTAATAATAGTCGGGCGTATCCAGCCAGCCGCCGAAATTCTCCAGATGGAAGGGCAGCTTCTTCTCGACGAGGACCGCCGTCCGCCAGTTGGCGCCGGGGATCTTCTCGATCTCCGTCTTGATGCCGATCTTGCCGACGGCTTCCTGGATGAGCAGCGCCGTCGGCTCCATCCAGGTGGCGAGGTCCGTACTGATGGAGAGCGGCACCTCAAAGCCGTTCGCGAAGCCTGAGGCGGCCATCAGTTCTCTCGCCTTGTCGAGATCGGTGAAATAGGGGGATTTGCGCGGCCAGACGGTATCTTCAATCGGCTCCGTCGCGCCCCACAGCGGCGCGCCGCGGCCATAGGCGGCGGATTTGAAAATCTCTTCATAGGGAATGGCGTAGGCGATGGCCTTGCGCACATTGGCGTCCTGAAACGGCTCGAAGTTGAAATTCAGCCCGACAACATGGATCGTGTTGGCGATCGGCGTGGAGTGAACGGTCATCTTGCTGGCCAGTTCCGCCGCGTCCTTATCCGGAATATCGAAAGAAATCTGAACGTCGCCCCGCTCAATCAGCGCGCGGCGGGTGGCCGGGCTCGGCACTTCGCGCTGGATGATCCGCTTGACCTTGGGGAGCGGCCCGCCTACCCAGCCATCGAACCGTTCGAACACGATCTGCTGACCGGAATCCCAGCGCGCGACCTTGTAGGCGCCGGAGCCTGCGGGCGTGGTGTGCAGATATTCGGTTGCCCATGGATCCTCCGCCGTGGCATTTGCCTTGGCGACTTCGGAATTGATGACGAAGGGAACGGGAACCGCAAGATCGGGCAGCGACAGCTTGGACGGCTTATCGAGCTTCACAAGGAAGGTTTCCGCGTCAATCGCTTCGAACTGGTCGGGGCGGCTGAACCCGCCCGCCCGCATCTGCGTGGTGGGGAAACCGCCGACGGTAACGGCGCGATCGAAGGACCATTTGACATCGGCCGCGGTGACTTTGCGCCCGTCCCAGAAAACGGCATCGGGTTTCAGCTTGAAGGTGATGGCAAGGCCATCGTCGGAGATGGTCCAGCTTTCCGCCAGCTCCGGCTCGATCTTCGAATAATCGAAGGAGACATCGCCATTCTCCAGCGTCTTGGTGCCGAAGGTGACCAGCCGGTCATAGCAGTTGATGGCGATCTGATAGCTCGGCCGGTTGGTACCGGTGCGGTGCAGATCGAGGCTGTTGATGGTCTGCCCCGTGGCGACGACGATCTGATCGGCAGGTGCCGCGATGGCCGCAAAGCTGCGGGCAAATGGGACCGCGCTGAGGACAGCCGTTCCGGCCTGGAGAAATTGACGCCTGTTCATAGTCATGTTGTGCCCTTTCGCAACGTGAATTCAATTGCAGGCCAGCATAGGATGTTTTACGGTACATAAAACTGCTAAGATTTCAGCAATCCGGTTCAAAAAATGCACCGCGCAACAAGAAGTCGATATTTATGAGACACTTACTGACCTTTCAGCTTATCGAAGCGGTGGCGCGGGCGGGCTCTATACGGCGCGCGGCGGAGGATATGAACCTCACGGCCTCGGCACTCACCCGGCGGATTATCCGCTTTGAGGAGGATTTCGGCGCGGCGATCTTCGAACGCGTCCCGGGCGGGGTGCGGCTCAACCCGGCGGGGGAGTTGCTGCTGCATCATTACCGGGTGATGCAGTCGGATCTGTCGCGGGTGCAGGGGCAGGTGGCGGATCTTTCCGGTGTGCGGCGCGGGCATGTGTCGATTGCCTGTTCGCAGGCGCTGCTGCCCTATTTCCTGCCGCAGCAGATTGCCGAATACCGGGCCGAGCATCCGGGGGTCAGCTTTGCGGTCAATGTCCGCGACCGGACCGAGGCGGAACAGGAGCTCGCCAGCTATTCCAGTGATCTGGCGCTGGTGTTCGAGCCGCTCTATCTCGTTGATTTCGAGGTTATCCAGATTGTGCCGCAGCCCGTCTGCGCCATACTGCAGGCGGGGCATCCGCTGGCGCAGAAAAAGGAAATCCGCCTGCGCGACTGCCTTGAATGGCCGCATATCGCCCCCACGGCGGAATATGGCGTGCGCTATCTGCTGGATAATGCGGCCCGGCGCAATTTGCGGAAATTGACGCCGGTGGTCGAAACGGAGAGCTTCGAGCTGATCCGCCACTATGTGCGGCATGAAAATGTGATCGGCTTTCAGATTCCCATCGGCCTTCGGGATCAGGCGGGGGATGGCCTGGTATTTCGGAAAATATCGGATAAGGATCTTCAGCCGGGGAATCTGATTCTCGGGCAAAAACGCGGACGCACCCTGCCCGTGGCCTCAGCGCGTTTCGCCGTGCAGATTGCCACGGCGCTGGAGGGCTTCGCCTATCCGGAATAACCGGCCGGGCGCCGGATCAGGGCTTTGCTGTCAGTCGGTTTTGCCGGTCACCTGGACAATATCATCGAGCAGGCGGCGGGCGCAGTCTTCGGTCAGGCCGCCGGCAAGGGGAAGGGCGTCCATCCCGTCTTCCCGGTGGGCGCGGATCATGAAATTGCGCGCCGCCATCCGCCCCGTGAGCCCGTGGTCTGACACAACCGCGTCGGCGATCCCCTCTTCGCGTCCTCGAATCGGTTCGGATGTTTCCTCAATCCCGGTGATGCAGATCATGTCAAAACCGGAAATATCCTCGAAAGACAGGCGCATATCCTCGGTCTCGACCGCATGGGGCGTAATGGCAATGACGGCGGGTTTGCGATATCGCGCGCCCGGAAGGATACAGCAGAGCGTGACGACAATCGCGATCAGCAGGATGGTAAAACCCACCAGAGAATAAAGCGAGGCCCAATTGGAGCCCGCTTCCTGACCAAGGGCGAGAAAGGAAATCAGCAAGTAGCAGCTCGCGCCCGTGACCAGCGGGAACAGCAGCGTCACCAGCGATATCCGGGTCGGGGTGGTATGATAAATCTGCAGGCGGCCTTCCGTCTCTTCGCGGCGATAGCTGGCCTTCCCCCGGTGCTTGATGGTCTTGACAATATTGATGCCGCCAAAGGCGTAAAAAATAACCGCCGCCACGAGGAGCGTGAACAGCAGCAGCGGCAGGGCCTTGCCGCCGCCCCGCGCCACCTGCCCGAGCGTGCCATCGGGAAAAAACAGGGCGAAGATGAGAATGGCGAGCAGGATCAGGGACGCCGCCATCAGGGCGAGATTGAGCCAGATCGGCCGGAGCTTCCTAAGGGTTGTGTTCTTGCCTGCCACGGCTTCGGAACCGGTCACAGTTTCTTCCCGCAAATTGATGGTTATTCGCCCCATACCTACGAAGAATTGGCGGTTACGTCAAAGAAAGAGTGCCTGGCAGGGGGCCGTCTGGGCTCAGCCCATCCGTTCGGAGGCATAGCTGCCCGGACTTGCCGGGAAAACGACGGTCTTGTTGCCATTGATAAACACCCGCCGGTGAATATGCGCATGGATGGCGCGGGACAGGACCTGGCTTTCCACATCGCGGCCGAGGCTGACGTAATCGGCCGGGCTTTGCGCATGGCTGACGCGGATGATGTCCTGTTCGATGATCGGCCCTTCGTCAAGGTCTCCGGTCACGTAATGGGAGGTGGCGCCGATCAGCTTGACGCCCCGCTCAAACGCCTGCTTGTAAGGGTTCGCGCCCTTGAAGCTCGGCAGGAAGGAATGATGGATATTGATGATGCGGCCCGGCATTTTGCGGCACATGTCATCGGACAGGATCTGCATGTAACGGGCGAGCACGATGAGTTCCGCGCCGGTTTCCTCAACCACCGCCATCTGCGCGGCTTCGGCTTCCGCCTTGTTCTCCTTCGTGACCCGGATGAGATGGAAGGGGATATCATGATTGACCACCAGCTTCTGGTAATCGAGATGGTTGGAGATGACCGCCACGATATCAATGGGCAGCGCGCCGATACGCCAGCGGTACAGCAGGTCGTTCAGGCAATGGCCGAAGCGCGATACCATGATGACGACCTTCATTTTCTCCGCCTCGTCATGGAAATCATATTCCATTTTGAAGCTGTCGCCGATGACGGAAAAGCCGTCCTGCAACGCGGCGAGGCTCGCGCCCGTCTCGCTCTGGAAGCTGATACGCATGAAGAAATTGCCGGTTTCCTGATCGTCGAACTGGGCGCTGTCGGTGATGTTGCATCCATTGTCCGCAAGAAAGCCGGAAATGGCCGCAACGATGCCGCGCGTCGTCCGGCATTTGACGGTAAGGGCAAAGGTCTGCATTTCCGTTGGACTTTCCTCATGCCGGTTTCATGCAATTCGACCGGTCTTGTTTCATGACAGGGGCCGGGGTGACGGGCATCCCGGCGGGCAGCGCCGAATCTCCTACCCTATTCATGGCAAAGGATCAAGCCGCACCGATCAGGACAACAGATAACAGCAATGGGTTAAGAATACCCAAAGATCGGGGCCTGACCGGAATAGCGGATAAAAAAGGCCGCCGCAAATGCAAACGGCATAAGAGCAGATGTTCTCACGCCGTGGTGTCTGCGACGGGTGTTCCGTCAGGCGGAGAGAGCGGGCGCGTCCTGCGCGCCGCGGACCAGGCGGCCGGGCAGCCGACCCGTGGGCTCCCCGTTCCGATAAGTGATTTCACCGGCAACGAGAGTGGCCGCATAGCCATCGGCCCGCTGCACAAGGCGGCCGCTGCCAAGCGGCAGGTCGTAACACATCTCTGGCCGATGAAGCTTCAGGGCGTCGAGATCAATGACATTGATATCGGCGCGGTAGCCTGTCGCGATGACGCCGCGATCATGTAAATGCATCGCCCGGGCATTATCATGGGACAGGCTCTTGATGATCTGGCCGATGGGAATATGCCCCTCCGTCTTTTCGTTGGCCCAGTGTTGCAGCATGAAAGTCTGGCCGCTGGCATCGCAGATGATGCCCACATGCGCGCCGCCATCGCCAAGGCCGAACAGCGTGTTCGGATGCTTCAGCATTGCTTCGACGGCCTTCAGATTCTTGTCGGCGAAATTAAGGGCCGGGGCGTAGAAGACATTCTCCCCGCCCTTCTCGATCAGCAGGTCATAGGCCAGCTCCGCCAGCGGCATACCCTTCTGCGCGGCAAGGGACGCGAGGCTGTCCTTCGGCTTTGGCGAATAATCGAAGCCATCTTTCATCAGATAGATATTCGCGAGGTCAACCAGCGAGCGGTTGATGACGGAATCGGCGGCATCGGCCGGGAATTCACTGATAATCTTGCGGCGGATCGCCGGATCGTGCATTTTTTCAAGTCGCTCGTCTGCCGGAAGGTCCTTGATCGCCACATAGCTTGGCGAGAAGGAGAAGAAATTATAATGCAGCTTGTGACCCAGCAGCAGGCCGATGGGACGGCAATAGACTTGCGGCATGATCTCGACGCCCGCTTCATTGGCCTCTGCGGTAAGTTCGAGGATTTTCTGCCATAAGGTCGGGGTGGCGCTGCGTTGCGAGAGCGAGAAAGTCATGGGCACGCCCGACTTTTCCGTCACCCGGCGCAGCATGGCGAAATCGGTCTCGGCCTCCGTGAATTCGGTGATGAACTGCAGCAGCCCCTTTTTTGAATTGCGGATACCGCCCGCGATGGCCATAAGCTCGCTTTCGGAAGCGGAAATGCCGGGCATCAGATTCTGGTCGCTGGAGCGGTGGTTGAGACTGCGGGAGGTGGAGAAACCCATCGCGCCCGCTTCCATCGCCTCCGAGACAATGTTGGACATTTTCGCAAGATCATCGGCGTTGGCCGGTTCCCGATTGAGGCCGCGCTGCCCCATGGTATAGACACGCAGCGGCGCGTGGGGGATATAGGCGCCGATGTCCATGTCATATTGTCGCGCGCCCAGGAAATCGAGAAATTCGGGGAAGGATTCCCATTTCCACGGGATCCCCTCCGCCATCACCACGCCGGGGATATCCTCCACCCCTTCCATCAGACGGATGAGATTGTCATGGTCGTCCGGGCGGCAGGGCGCGAAACCGACCCCGCAGTTGCCCATGACCGCCGTCGTCACGCCATGGGCGGAGGAGGGGGTCAGCCGTTCCGCCCAGGTAGCCTGCGCGTCATAATGCGTATGGATGTCGACGAAACCGGGCGTGACCAGCTTGCCGCTGGCATCAATGATCTCATCGGCGGTTCCGTCAACCGTGCCGACGGACGCAATTTTCCCGTCCAGAATGGCGACATCGGCCTGAAAGGGTTCTCCGCCGCGCCCATCCGCGACAGATCCGTTTCGGATGATGATATCATAATGCATGTGACAATCTCCTTTATATGCCCGGCTGACTTCTTCTAGTTTGGTTCGCTGCCGAGAATGGTTGCGCTGGACGGTGTGACCGGCGCGGCCGTGACAAGGCACACTTTGGCGTCCTTGACCTGCGACGTCGAGATACCGCGAACCTGTTTCACGCCCTCGACCAGCAGGTTGAGGCCATGGACATAGGCCTCCGACAACAGGCCGCCCGATGTGTTGATGGGCAGAGACCCGCCCGCATCAATGTTGCCGTCATCTATATAGGCGCCAGCCTCACCCTCCCCGCAGAAGCCGAACGCTTCCAGCGTCGTGAAGACGCTGCCGCTGAAGGCATCATAAATCTGGGCGACATCCACATCATCGCGGTTCACCCCGGCCTTGGCGAACAGCTCATTGGCGAGGCCGCGCTGCGGCCCGAGGGAGAAGATATCGTCGGGCATATTGTAATTGCCGAAGTTGCCGGTGCCCCAGCGGCCATCGCCGCCCTGCCCGACGGAGAGGACATGCGCCGGTTTGCCCTTGAGATCAGCGGCCCGTTCCCGGGTGGTGACGATCAGGGCGCAGGCGCCATCCGTTTCCAGGCAGCAGTCATAAACGCGATACGGTTCGGCGATCATGCGGCCGTTGAGATAGGTTTCCAGGTCAAGCGGCTTGTTATACATCACGGCATTGGGATTCCGGTTTGCATTGGCCCGGCAGGCGAGAGGGACCCGCGCGAGCTGCTCTTCTTCAAGCTGATACAGGTGCACATATCGGCGAAAAGTCATGGCCGCCTGACCTGGCGGAGAAAAAAGCCCGTAAGGGGAGGAAAACTTCTGATGCGCGCTCCATTCGTGGAACTGTCCGTAGCGGAATTGCTGCCCCTGACACAGCGCCCGCAGGACGACGACATAATTGGCAGAGCCGTTTTCGACGGCGGCCACCGCATTGGAAAGAGAGGCGCAGGCGCCGCCGCCGCCGCCGCCCCAGACCATGGAGGCAAGACGAAGCTGCTTGATGCCGAGCGTCACCTCAAGCCGGGCGGGATCGTTCCGGTCATCGGAATGGGCCGCGAATCCGTCAATTTCACTGAGCGGCAGACCGGCGTCCTCCGCCGCCGCCATGATGGCTTTGCAGGCAAGGCTGAACTCGCTTTCCTCCGTCACGGTTCCCCAGCGCCGATAAGGGGTTTCCCCGATGCCGACGATACATGCGCGATTGTTATTATTGACCATTAAGCTTCCTCGCTACTGCCCTGTTTCCGGAATTCCGGTACATCAGGATTTTATCATTTGTGTTCATTTGTTGAACAGTTATTTCATCTGTTGACTATACGCGCAATGATATGGAATAATCAACATGTTTGGTAGCAAAATTACCATTCGGAATAATTCTGACGGCAGCCGATAGGGTCCGCCCACAAAAAATAAAGGGAGAAACACACATGAAAATGTCGAAGCTCATTGTCGGCGCGTTGGGGCTTGTCGCCGTCATCGCGACCGGCGCCCCGGCCACAAGCCAGGCAAAGGAGACGCTTGTTTACGCAAACTACGTCTCGGAAATCTACACGACCTCCCAGGGGGACATCTGGTTCATGGATGAGGTCGAGAAACGCAGCAATGGCGAAATCGTTTTCGAACGCTATTTCAGCAGCTCGCTGCTGAACGGTCCGGACCTGTATCCGGGTCTGTCACGCGGCGCGGCGGATGTTGTCGCAGGGGTGCCGAGTGCCTATAACCGCAATGATTACCCCCTGTCGAATGTGACCCTGCCGTTCATCACAAATGACAGCGATGCCGTCACCGGCGCCTTCACGGAGCTTTTCTATACCAATGACGCGTTGCGTAAAGAATATGAAAGCCGCAATGCACGGGTGCTCTATGCGCGGGGCTATTCTGTCAACACGATCTATTCCCGTCTGCCGATTACCAAGGCGGAAGACTATAACGGCCTGAAAATTCGCGCTGTTCTCTCCATCGCCGATACGGTGAAGGCGCTGGGGGCAACGCCGGTCTCGGTGCCCTATCCGGAAGCCCTCGAAGGCATGGCGCGCGGTGTTGTTGACGCCATGACGGCCTCCCCCTTTGATTCGTCCGTCAAGGGCGGCCTTGCGGAAGCGTCTAAATACGGTTCTGACGGCGGGCGCATGGGTGTTTACGCCATCAATATCGTTGCCATCAACCTGGATCGCTGGAACAAGCTCAGCCCGGAACATCAGAAAATTCTGACGGACGTCGCCGAGGAAATGATTGTTCACTACAACAAGATGCGCCAGGACGAGGTGCGCCAGAATGCGCTTCAGCTGTGTGAAATCGCCGCCAAGGAAGGCGCTGTGAAGATCCACCTCTTTGATGACGCCGAAGCCGCGAAAGTGCGTGATCTTGCCTATGACAAGATTAAAGATGGCTGGATTGAGTGGGCCTCCAAGACCGCCAATGTCGATGCCAGCAAGGTACTGGATGACTACATCGCGCTCATCCGCAAGCATGAAGCCACCTCAACCTATAAAAACGGTTGGGAAATTTATCAGGAAGAGTGCGGCTCCTGACGCATCCGGATAACATAAATCGCGAAAGAGGCATTCTGTCTCTTTCGCATTTTGGCATCTAACAGGGGCTGAACATGCTGATACGAATAGTGGAGTTCATCGAACGCTTCCTTCTTCGGCTGGGCGTGGCGAGTGGTTTTCTGACGCTGCTGACCATGCTGATCATTGTGGCGGATGTTGTGGGCCGTGGCTTTTTCAACAAGCCGATCCCCGGAGGGAACGAACTTGCCGTGCTGATCATGGTCGGCCTCATTTTTCTCGGAATGGCCGCGGCGCAGCAGAAGAAGCATAATTTTTCCATTGATCTGGTGACGGGATTCCTCCCGCCCGGGCCGCTGCGCGTGGCCAATTTCATTGCAACCGCGGTGTCAACGGCTGTCTGCGGCCTGCTGGCCTGGCTGACCATCGATATCGCGCACGCCATGACCTTGAGCGGTGAATCCAGCTATGGCGTTATCGCTTTCCCGATCTGGCCGTCGCGTATCATTCTGGCGATCGGTCTCGTCTGCCTGACTTTACAGTTTTTCTTCGATTTTCTTCGTGCGGCCGGAGTTCTGCCGGAAAAGCCGGACGAAGAAGAGAAAGCGAGTATCTAGATGGATCCTGTGCTTATTGGTACCCTGCTGGTCAGCATGATGTTGATCCTGCTGTTGTCGGGTATTTCGATTGCCATTGCTCTTGGAACGACGGGGCTTGTCGGCATCCTTGCAATGCGTCCCTGGGGCGCCGCAGAATATCTGATCGCCAATTTCCCCTATTCCTTCACGGCGCATTTCTCTTTCACTGTCCTGCCGTTGTTCCTGTTCATGGGATATATGGCCTTTTCAGCCAATCTCTCGCAACGGGCGTTTGAGGCGGGCCAGCGCTGGCTCGGCCATATCCCCGGCGGCCTCGCCATGGCGACGATTTTCGGCTGCGCCGCCTTTTCGGCGGTGTGCGGCTCCAGCGTCGCGACGGCCTCGACAATGGCGCGGGTGGCGTTGCCTGAAATGATAAAGCGGGGATATCAATATTCCCTGGCTGGCGGGTCCATCGCGGCAGGCGGGACGCTCGGCGTTCTGATCCCGCCAAGTGGCATTCTGGTGATCTATTCCTTCATCACCGAAGTATCGCTGGTCAAGCTGTTTGTTGCCGCCATTGTGCCCGGCATCATGACGGCGATCATCTATATGATTGGCATCTATATCTGGGTCAAGATGAAGCCCGAGCTGGCCGGAATGGACAGGGACAGGGTGCAGGCCGCCGCCTGGAAAGAACGGTTTGTCGCCCTCGGCCGGTCATGGGAAGTCATGGTGCTGTTCGCAGTTGTCATGGGGTCCATTTACCTTGGCATCGCCACAGCGACGGAAGCGGCGGCACTTGGCGCCTTTCTCAGCCTGATCATGGTGGCGGCGCGCAAGAATGCGTGGCGGAACATTAAGGAAGGCCTCTGGGAGACCGGGACCGCCACTTCGGCGATATTCCTGCTGATTATCGGTGCCGGACTGTTCAGCCTTGCCCTCAATATGTCCCAGTTGCCGACTGTGGTTGCCGATTACATCGTGCATATGGATTTGCCGACCTATGCGGTTTTTGGCCTGATCATTCTGATTTATCTGGTGCTGGGTGCGCTGGTTGACGGCATTTCCATGATCCTGATCACCATGCCGATCGTCTTTCCGATCATTCTCCAGCTTGGCTATGATCCCATCTGGTTCGGCATCATCGTGGTGAAAGCCGTTGAGCTTGGCTGTATCACGCCGCCGGTTGGGATCAATGTTTTCGTGGTCAAGGGCAGTGTGCCGCAGGCGCCGCTCGGGGAAATCTTCAAGGGCTGCCTTCCGTTTGTTCTGATGGAGCTGCTGATCATCGTGCTGCTGATCACATTCCCTGAAATCGCCATGTTCCTGGTTGGGAATTAAATTGAAAAGATAAGGATAAAAATAACATGCAGTATATGCCAGATGCCGTACCGGGGCCGGAGCCGTCATTCGACGATGCGACCTACTGGGCCAATTGCACGGAGAAAAAACTGACATTCCAGCAGTGCGGAAGCTGTAAAGCATTCCGGCATCCGCCGGGCCCCTTCTGCCCCAAATGCCAGTCGGACAAGATTGACTGGGTGGCGGCGCCGGAGGAAGCCAAGCTGTTCAGCTTTACATTTATCTATCATCCGGCGCATGAGGCGGTCCGCGGGCGAATTCCTTATAATGTCGCGGTTGTCAGCTTTCCGACGCTTGGCGGGGTGCGGCTGATCACCAACATCGTCGATGCGGACCCGGGGGATCTTGAAATCGGCATGACGGTCCGTCTTGTCTGGGGCAAATCCGGCAATGGCCAGACCATTCCCCTGTTCAAAAAGGGATAAGACGCGAGAGGATACGCTGGGCGCGCATCAGCCGTAGTTTTTGCTGATCAGCTCGCTAAGCGTATCCGCCGTTTCCTTGAGAGCGGGGAGCAGCGTTTCAACGCCCTTTTCCAGGGACATGGCGCTGATCAGGAAAGAGGTGCTGAGGCTGGCGAAAACCTCCCCGCCGCAGAAGACGGGTACGCTGAAACCGGTGATCAGCCCCGATCCCGAAGAGCTGGAGCTGTTAAAGTCCGGGTCGGGAATGGCGTATCCCTTTTGCCGGACGTCTTCCAGCATTTTCTGAACACCGGCCGGATCGTTGCGGGCGGCGGCATTGACCGACCGGCTGGAGGCGGCCAGGGTGGCGAGAAGCTTTTCCTGCTTTGCCGGTGTGCAGAAAGCGAGATAGGCGCGCCCCAATGAGGTGAGCAGCAGGGGCGCGCGGACGCCCGCCTGATGGTTGATCGCCATGATATTATATTCACGGCTTGTCTCCACAATCATCATCTCATGCCCATCGAGAATGGCAAGGTCAGAGGGCCAGCCAATCCGTTCGCGAAACGCCAGCATGGTCGGGGAGGCAAGCTGTGAAAGCTGGCGCTTTTCATCAAATCCCCGGCTTAACAAAAGTGTTTTGCCGGTCGGCCTGTACATCCCGCTTTGCTCATCGCGCGTGACATATCCTTCATGCATCAATGTCTCCAGCATACGGAGCACGGTGGAGCGATGAAGTTTCGAGAGCTTGTGAATCTGCTTGATGGACGCAAAATCGAGGTCATTTACGATCCGCAGCACCGTCAGGGCCCTGACAACTGAAGTTACCGGTTCAAATGAGGCCATGATCTCTCCATCCAGTCATACTGCGCAGGGTCCACTCTCGGCGGGCGGGCCCACACGATGTCTCCCTCTCACAAGAATGCCCGCGACGGCATGAAATTCCGACCGGCGGGCGGGTTACGGGGGACAGCCTGACAGAACCTCTATAGCGGGTACGACATCAAGGCTGTTTCACCGAAAGCATTATCACATATCGCATTGCGGCATAAATATCCACAAAAAGTAACGACCGGCAGTTTAGCACAAAGTGTTCATTACATGAATATATTTTTCATATATTGACATAAATAATGGCCTGTGAAATGATCCGGGACAGCTTGAATGACAATCAAAAAGAGTGCGGGAGGCGCGGTGCCTTACTGTGCTGAAAGATGAGGAATTGTGGGTGATACAGTTAATGCCAAATCCCACGCCTGTATCGTCGGTATCGGGGAGACGGAGTATACGCGGCGCGGCGGTATCCAGGGCAAAAGCGAACTGGCGCTGGCCTGTGAGGCCGTTATCAAGGCGGCGCAGGATGCCGGAATCTCCCTTGAAGAAATCGACGGCCTCGCTTCCTATGCGAATGATGAGAGCGTTCCCTGGCTGATGCAGGAGGCGCTGGGCCTGCCCGATCTGCGGTCCGCTACCATGGCCTGGGGTGGCGGCGGTGGCGGGTGTTATGCCTCTATCGCGCAGGCAGCGGCGGCCGTCGAGTCCGGGGCGGCTGATTATGTCGCGGTTTTCCGCTCCCTTTGCCAGGGACAGCGGAAACGCTTCGGGCAGGGCTATGCGGTGCCGCACAGTCCGGGGTTCCTCGACCCGTTCGGCATGTTCGCCCCGCCCTTCATGCTGGCCCCACTCGCCCAGCGCTACAAGCATGATTTCGGTATCCGGGAAGAGCAGGTGGCGGAAATTGCCCTCAATGCGCGGGAGAATGCGGCGCGCAATCCGCGCGCCGTTTTCAAGGATCGCCCGCTCGATCTTGAAACCTATCTTAATTCGCGCATGGTGGCCGATCCGTTCCGCCTTTATGACTGTTGTCAGGAAAATGACGGGGCCTGCGCCCTGATCATTACGACCCGTGAACGGGCCCGTGATCTGGACGGCCCGGTGATCCGCATTCTCGCCTCCGGTCAGGGATCGGAACCCGGATGGGGTTCCGGCGGGCTCGGCTCGCACAACATGCCGCTGGAGGATTACCGCGCCGGGGGCGGCAGCAGCCTGTCAAAGCGTCTTTACGCGAAGGCCGGTATTACGCCCGATGATGTGGATACGGCGCAGTTTTATGACCATTTTTCCTATTTCGTGCTGATGAATCTGGAAAGCTACGGCTTTTGCGGGCGCGGCGAGGCGGGGGATTTCGTTGCCGAAGGAAACATCCGCTGGAAGGGCGGAAAACTGCCGATCAACACATCCGGCGGCCATATGTCGGAGGCCTATATCCATGGCCTCAATCTGGCGGTGGAAGGGGTGCGGCAGCTGCGCGGCACCTCAACATCGCAGGTGACGGACGCGGGCCTTTGCCTTCTGGCCAACACAGCATCGGCCGCCATCCTGGGGAGAGAATAATGAGCAGATATCTGCCGACGCCGCCACCCAACCCGCCGATGGAGGCCGTGCCCTTCTGGGACTGGTGCCGCAAGCGGGAACTGCGGTTCCAGCAATGCAGCAACTGCGGACGGTGCCGCCATCATCCGGCGCCCTATTGCCGGTTTTGCACGTCCGATCAATGCCAGTGGGTGCCCGCGCCGGAGGAGGCGGAACTGTTCAGCTATACCGTTATTCATAATGCGGTCAGTGAAGCGTTGAAAGCTTACGTCCCTTACAACATTGCCGTTGTCGCCTTTCCGAGCCTCGGGGTCCGGCTGATCAGTAACGTGATTGACCTGGAACCGTCCGAGCTGCGTATTGGCATGCCGCTGCGCCTGACATGGCAGGAGTGCGACGACGGGACGCCCTTGCCCCTGTTTCTTGGAAAGAATGGTTAAATCATGAAGCGACAGAGAATTCTGGACGTTCCGAAAGACGCCCGCACGCTGGGGAATATCGTCCGTCATAAAGCGCAGAAAAATGGCGATAAAACCTACCTTCGCTTTGGTGAGCGGGAAATTTCCTATCGCGAATTTCATGAAATCACCAACCGCCTGGCGCATGGATTGCAAAATATCGGCATTAAGGCCGGGCAGCATATTGCCTTCATGATGGATAACAAGCCGGAGCAGCTTCTGCTTTATTTTGCCATTGGCAAGATGGGCGGGGTCAGCATTCCGGTGAACAGCGCGGCCAAGGGCGAGCTGTTTGTCTATTATCTGAACCAGTCGGATTCCGTTGTCCTGATTTCCGATGCCGGGCTGATTGATCGCTTTCAGGCGATTGAGGCGCAATGTCCGAATATCACGAAGGTCATTCTTCTGAATGAAGCCGGGGGCGCGGCGGATCTGTCGGTCGGCGCGGCGCTGCAGGCGGAGGTATATGACTACCAGTCCCTGCTCGACGCCCCGGCGGAGGATTTACCGGATGATATCGCCCGCATCAGCGATTTTGCCATCATGATGTATACGTCCGGCACGACCGGCCCGTCGAAGGGCAATATGGTGCCGCACGGGCGGCTGATCTGCGGCGCGATCGACCATGTGGAGATTTTCGGCTATCAGCCGGAGGATGTGCTCTATACCTGCCTGCCGCTGTTTCATGGCAATGCGCTCAACACCTCGGCCATTCCGGCGCTGGTGGCGGATGCCACCCTCGTCATCTCGCCGCGCTTTTCCGCGAGCCGTTTCTGGGATGAGATCCGGGAGTATGGCGTGACCGCCTTCAGCCTGCTGGGCGCCATGGTCAATTTCCTCTGGGCGCAGCCGGAAAGCCCGCGCGACAAGGACAACAAGGTGCGTCTTTGCATGATGGTGCCGGTGCCCGACTTCGCCCGCGCGTTCGAGAAGCGCTATGATCTCAAGGTTACATCGGTCTATGCGCTGTCGGATTACGGTTTTATCACCCTTCTCAGCCCGGAACATCCGCCCGCAAAATGGAAATCTGCGGGCCTCGCGGCGACCGGCATGGTGATCTCCATCCGCGATGACGATGACAATGCGCTGCCCGCCAATACGCCTGGCGAAATCTGCGCCCGCTGCGATGTGCCGTGGATTACGTCGCTTGGCTATTACAAGATGCCGGAGGCGACGGTCGCGGCAAACCGCAACCAGTGGTTCCATACCGGAGATCGCGGCTATCTCGATGAAGACGGCTATATCTATTTCGTCGATCGCAAGAAGGATGCGATCCGGCGGCGGGGCGAGAATATCTCCTCCTATGAGGTGGAGCAGATCGTTCTTGGGCACGCGGCGGTGGAAGACGTCGCGGCCTACGCCGTCCGTTCGGAAATGAGCGAGGATGAAGTGATGGTCAGCGTCACCTGCAAGGAAGGCATGACGCTCGACCCCGCCGATCTGATCCGGCATTGCGCGGCGAACATGGCCTATTTCATGGTGCCGCGTTACGTCGAAATTCTGCCGGAGCTGCCGCGAACGATGACGGAAAAGGTCGAAAAATACAAACTCAAGCAAAGTGCGCAGGAACGGCTTGATGATATCTGGGATCGGGAAGCGGCGGGCATCATCGTTAATCGTCACACAAACTAGTCTGAAGCAGGAACAGGGGAGGCCGCGCGCCATGAAAAGATTACGCGATGCAAATATTCCAGCAGATGCCCGAACATTGGGCGGCGTCCTGCGTCACAAGGCGGAGAAGAATGGCGACAAAACCTTTCTGAAATTCCTGGATCGGGAATATTCCTATCGGGAAATTCAGGAGATCAGCAACCGCCTTGCCCGGTCGTTACAGGAAGGCGGCCTTGAAAAGGGCCAGCATGTGGCCTTCATGATTGATAACAAGCCGGAGTTGCTGTTTCTCTATTTTGCCGTGGCCAAGGTTGGCGGGGTTTGCGTTCCTGTAAATACGGCGGCAAAGGGCGAGCTGTTCACCTATTATCTGACGCAATCGGATTCGACCGTTCTGATTTCCGATAGTGGCCTCGTGGATCGGTTTCTCACCGTCCAGGATCAATGCCCGGATATTGGCAAGCTGATTATTGTCGATGACGGGCGTCCGGCAAGCGACGCGATCCGCGCCGCCCTGCGCCCGGAAATTGCCGAGTATGAAGATCTGCTGAAAGCGTCGGCCGAAGATTTGCCCGGCGATATCGTGCGGAGCCGGGATCTTGCCTTTCTGCTCTATACCTCCGGCACGACAGGCCCGTCGAAGGGCAATATGGAACCCCATGAAATGATGGTGTCCGGGTCACTCGATCACGTGGAATATTTCGGCTATCAGCCGGAGGATGTGCTCTATACCTGTCTGCCGCTCTTCCATGGCAACGCCCTCAATACCTGCGCCCTGCCGGCCCTGATTGCCGATGCGACGCTGGTTGTCTCCCCCCGCTTTTCCGCCAGCAGTTTCTGGCAGGAAGTGCGCGATAATGGCGTCACCCAGTTCAATCTTCTGGGAGCAATGGCGAATATTATCTGGGCGCAGCCGGAAAGCCCGGAGGACAAGGACAACAAGGCCCGCATGTGCATGATGGTGCCGGTGCCCGATTTCGCGCGCGAGTTCGAGAAGCGGTATGGCCTCAAGGTCACCTCGGTCTATGCGCTGACGGATTTTGGCGGCGTGACCTTCCTAAGTCCCGAACATCCGCCCGCTAAATGGAAATCCGCCGGTCAGGTGCGCGATAATATGACGATTGCCATCCTCGATGATGATGATTACCCGCAGGCTCCCGGCGTGCCCGGAGAAATATGCGTGCGCTGCGATGTGCCCTGGGTGACGGCGCAGGGCTACTACAAAAAGCCGGAAGCGACCGCGGAGGCGCGGCGGAATCTCTGGTTTCATACGGGGGATCGTGGCTATCTCGACGAAGATGGTTTTCTCTATTTCGTTGACCGCAAAAAGGATGCCATCCGGCGGCGAGGGGAGAATATCTCCTCTTATGAGGTAGAGCAGATTATCCTCGGCCACCCGGCGGTGGAGGATGTGGCCGCCTATGCCGTCAGTTCCGAGATGAGCGAAGATGAAGTCATGGTCAGTGTTGAATGCAAGAAGGGTCATGACCTCAGTCATGAAGAGCTGATCCGCCATTGCGCGGCCAACATGGCTTACTTTATGGTGCCCCGTTATGTGGAGTTTGTCCCCGCCCTGCCAAGAACAATGACGGAAAAGGTCGAGAAGTATAAGCTCAAGCAAAGTGCGCAAGGAAGGCTCGACCAGATCTGGGACCGGGAGGAGGCCGGGATCGTGGTCAATCGCCATACCAACTGATCCGGATGGACTTTGGCGCCGCATTGCGGGTAG
The DNA here is from genome assembly GCF_002694385.1 of Sneathiella sp. Classification (GTDB taxonomy): domain Bacteria; phylum Pseudomonadota; class Alphaproteobacteria; order Sneathiellales; family Sneathiellaceae; genus Sneathiella. The sequence goes on along the minus strand of NZ_NZMB01000012.1, from coordinate 298,472 downwards.
GGAACAAGGTGAAGAACGATGATTGAAAAGCAGGTTGAAAATGGGCAAATGCTCATCATCATTAATCAGCCGGAAAAGCATAATGCAATCAATCGGGCGATGTGGCAGCAGCTTTTTGATTGCCTCCTCGAAGCGCAGGCGCGGGATGATGTCAAGCTGGTGATCTTGCGCGGCGCGGGCGGGCGGGCCTTTTGCTCCGGCGGCGATATCACTGAATATGAAGGGTTTTTCGAAGATGTTACGGACGCAGAAGACGCCGTTGTAGGGATTCATGATGTGTCCGCCCTGCTGCGGGCGCTTCCCATTCCGACGATCGCCGCCATATCGGGGCACTGCGTCGGAGCGGGCGTTGTGATAGCGGCGGCCTGTGATTTTCGCCTGTGCACGAAATCCTCCCATTTCGCGGTAACGGCGATAAAACGCGGGCTGCCCTATCCGGCACCGGCGGCGGGAGATCTGATCGCCCTCGTCGGGCTTTCGATGACGCGCGCCATTCTGCTGCGGGGCAAGGATTTGAGCGCGGTAACGGCACAGGCCATCGGCCTTGTGGATGAGCTGGTCGAGGATGACGGATTTGACGCGGGCCTTGCCAGGTTTGCGGCGGAGATCATGTCGCAAAGCAATGCGGCCTATTCCTTCGTGAAAAAATCCATCGCCCACGCCCTGCAATTGGTTGAGGAAAATAAAGAAATGCAGGCGCTTAACCTCAAAGCCCTTGCGAGCGACGGCTTCCGGGCCTCAACGCGGAGTTTTCTCGGCAAGGGTTGAGGATCGCCGCAGACTAGACAATGGAGAAGGAAAGCATGAAAGCCTTGTTGATAGGGGGGACCGGCCCGACGGGTCGGTTTCTCATTAAGGGACTTCTAGACCGCGGTTATGAGGTCGCCATGCTCAACCGCGGCGGCCGGGATGACAGCCATATCCCGGCGGAGGTTGAACGGATCAAGGCGGACCCGCATTTTGCGGAATCGCTCGCCCCGGCGCTGGAAGGGCGGCGCTTCGATGTTGTTATCGGCGCCTATGGCCGGATAAAAATTGTCGCTGACGTTGTGACGCCGTTGACGGATCGTCTGATCACCATCGGCGGGATGGCGATTTTCCGGGGCTTTGCTCATCCCGCATCCGTCTTTCCGACCGGTGCGACCATCCCGCTCAGTGAGACAACGCCGCTCCTCCGATCGCCTGAAGATCATCCCTTCGGCTATAAGATGCTTGAGGCCGAGCGGCATGTCATGTCGCATCATGGCAAGGACTGCAATGTCAGCCATTTCCGCTATCCGCTGATTTACGGGGAGGGGCAGGTTCTGCCCATTCGTTTCTGGTGGTTTCTCCAGCGCGCCCTCGACAAGCGCCGCCGCGTGGCGTTGCCGGACGGCGGGCTGACGATTATCAGCAACGGATTTGCGGAGAATATGGCGCATGCCGTCCTGCTCGGCGTTGATAAGCCGGAGGCGTCGGCGGGCAAGTTCTATAACTGCGCCGATCAGCGCCAGTTCACCCTCGCGCAGATCGGCGAGGTGCTGTTTGATGCCGTGGGCGAGAAGATGGAGATCGTCTCCGTGCCCGATGCCGTCGCGTCCCACGCCCGGGTCTTGCAGGTCTTTAATGACGAGGATTACCACCGCATGTTCGATACCTTCCCGTTGCAGCACGATCTTGGCTATCGCGATAATGTCGATCCGCTGGAAGGGCTGCGCCGCACGGTCGAGTGGTATATGAAAAATCCGCCGGCCGAAAGCGTCGCGGCGGAAGTGCGCGCGCAATATGCCATCGAGGATGCCCTGATCGCCCTGCAGGATGAAGCGTTTGAAAAAATGAAGCAGCTCGATCATCACGAGCCCGAATATGTTCACGGCTATGCACATCCTAAGAAAATGGGCGAGACGCGCGATCATCGCGGGCGCTAAGTCGAGTTTTCCAGAGTGACTAGCTGCCGCCGCGTCAGTTCTGCCGTTCAGGCTGGCGCTGAAGTTGTTGGCCTGCCGGCCCGCAAGGCGATGACAGGCGGGCAAACTCCCTTATAGTGGATATTGCGGCCCGATAGGCTGTCTGCGATAATGTTGCGGATAAAGGCCTGAAAAGCGGTGTCAGCATTGATCTTTTCTGAAAAATGGAAGGCCGTCACCATGATTTCACTCTGTGAGGTTATGGCGCTGGCTGTCTGGTTTGCCGCGGCGGCGGCGATCCCGGGCATTCGTGCGGCCTATCCGGTGGATGATCTGCAGATTTCCCTGCTGACAAGTTCCGTCCAGGCGGGATTTGTCGTGGGAAGTCTTGCCAGTGCCATTTTCGCGGTCCCCGAACGGCTGGAGTCGCGCCGGTTGTTCAGCATATGCGCGCTGGCAGCGGCACTCTTGACCGGCATGATGCCGGTGGTTGATCCGACAACTCTACCGGCTGTCCTGCTACGCTTCCTGACCGGGGCCTGCATGGCGGGTATCTATCCGGTCGGGATGAAAATGGTGGCAACCTGGGCGGAGCGGGATATCGGCCTGCTGGTTGGTATTCTGGTGGGCGCCTTGACGCTTGGCTCGGCGGCGCCGCATCTCTTCCCGTTTATCGGCGAGTTTGACTGGCATGTTGTCTTCGCTGTGGCCTCCGCCATGGCGTTGCTCGCGGGGCTGATCATCCCCTTCGTCCCGCTCGGCCCGGCGTATGGCTCGTCCCCGCGCTTCAATATGAGCTATGCATTTGATGGCTGGCGCCGACGCTCCCTGCGCCTCGTCAATATCGGCTACCTCGGCCATATGTGGGAGCTTTATGCCATGTGGGCCTGGATTGGCGCGTTTTTCCACGCAAGCTACAGCCTATGGTTCGGGGGCGGAGCGGGGATTGGGAGCCTTGCGAATGCCTCTACCTTCCTGACAGTAGCCGCCGGGGCCATCGGCTGTCTGGCGGGGGGATATCTGGCGGACCGCATCGGCCGCACGGCGCTTACCATCACCGCGATGCTGATCAGCGGAAGCTGCGCCATCAGTGTCGGTTTCCTGTTTGGTGGCCCGCCAATAATCCTGCTCGCCGTCTGTCTGATATGGGGGATTACGATTGTGGCGGATTCCGCCCAGTTTTCGGCCAGCATGGCGGAGTTGTCGGATCCGGACCGTGTCGGGACAATGCTGACCATGCAGACCAGCATGGGTTTCCTGCTGACGCTTGCCAGTATTCATCTGATTCCATATCTGGTCGATATGCTGACATGGAAATATGCTTTTGCGATATTGGCCGCGGGGCCCTTTCTGGGCGCATGGAGCATGTATATCCTGCGCCGCTTGCCCGAGGCGCAAAAGCTGGCCTATGGCAAACGCTAGACAAGGTGATGCGCTGTTTTCACAGCATCATTTTAATCCTGTCATTTTATATATTCTGCGGTCGGCTGAGGATCCGTCTGCCGGTATTCTTTCCAGGCCTGGCGTAAAATCTGCCGGGAAGAAAACAGAAAAAGGCTGGCGATGATCGCCGCAACCAGCAAATCCGGCCAGGCCGTCGTGGTGCCCCAGACGCCAAATGCGGCCAGCATTACAGCCACATTGCCGATGGCGTCATTGCGTGAGCATAACCAGACCGAGCGGACATTGGCATCGCCGTCTTTATAGGGCAGCAAAAGCAGAACGGACCCGAGGTTGGCGGCGAGGGCCAGAAAGCCGATGGCGCCCATCATTTCCGCGCGTGGAATGTCCAGGACAAGCGTCTGGTAAAGTGTCGCGGCAAAAACCCATATTCCCATCAGGCTGAGGGATAGTCCCTTCAGCAACGCCGCTGTCGCCCTTGTCCGTAAGGAGGCTCCGATCACCGCAAGGCTGAGGCCGTAAGTGACGGTATCACCAAGAAAATCGAGCGCGTCGGCTTTCAGGGCCTGTGAGCCGGCAAGTGTTCCCATGATCATTTCTGTCAGAAACATCAGACCGTTGATGGCGATCACAGACCAGAGGATGCGTTTATAGCGTCGGCTCATTCCATCGAACACAGGCAGCTTGTCCGAACAGCAGGAGATGGAGATATTCAGGCCGTCCCGGTTGCTGTCGCATGTTGAAGGCGATGGCTCCGGCTGCGCGGTGCGGGTGTCGGGCTGGTTCGGGCAACAGTCTTTGGACATTTATCTCTCCTTTGCAAAACCCACCCTAACCCCTATAGTGACTAGAGGTTCAAGAGGATTTGTTATGGATTTTTCAATTGGAGAGCTGGCGCGGCAAACCGGGGTTAAGGTGCCGACAATCCGCTATTATGAGCAGATAAAGCTGCTTCCCCTGCCGCTGCGCACGGCCGGGCAGCAACGGCGTTATGATGCCGGATATGTTTCCCGACTTAATTTTATCCGCCATGCCCGGGAACTCGGGTTTACCGTTGAAGCCATTCGGGAGTTGCTCGCCATGAGTGCCCGGCCGGAATATCCGTGCAAAGAGGTGGATGAAATTGCCCAGCGGCATATCGCCGATATTGACCGGCGGATTGAACATCTTGAAATATTGCGCTCAGAGCTGCAGCGAGCCGTCACGGCATGCCGTCAGGAAAATATTTCCGATTGCCAGGTGCTCGGCACTTTGAGTGTGCCCGGCCATGACCACGGAAAGTTCCCCTGATACGCGCGTATCCTCACCCTTTTTAATTGCAGCATTGAAAATATTGGCGCACCCGACACGATTCGAACGTGTGACCTCTGCCTTCGGAGGGCGGTGGTATACGCTTTCTGATATATTCTGATATTTTATTACTTCATATAAATCAATAAATTAGTTTCCCCACATTTCCGCTTGTTTCCTGTGTTGTGATTGCTGGTGATTGCTATATGATTGCTGGAGCCGAAAATCGGGAGAGCGAGCATGCAGGCAAAGATCATCAAGCGAAACGTCGACGCAGCACGTCCGCAGAAACGGGACTGGTTTATGTGGGATACGGAACTTAAGGGATTCGGCCTTAAAGTCACCCGTTCCGGAAACCGTGTTTACATTGTTCAGTACCGGATGAGCGGACGCGGCATGCCAACACGGCGTCTCACAATCGGAAAGCATGGATCGCCCTGGACGCCTGAAAAAGCGCGTGCAGAGGCGAAGCGCGTCTTGGGAGAGGTGGCGGACGGGCAAGATCCGCAGCAGGTCAAAATGACAGAGAAAGCCGCGATGACGATGTCGGAGCTCTGTGACCGTTACCTAGAAGAAGGCTGTGCAACCAAAAAGGCGTCCACGATTGCGACTGATAAAGGGCGGATAGAACGGCATATCAAGCCTTTGTTGGGAAGGCGACGGATCAAGGATCTTACCGTAAATGACATAAAACGCTTCATGATGGATATCGCAAAGGGTAAAACGGCCATTGATGAGAAAACCGGGCCGCGTGGACGCGCGCGCGTCGTTGGCGGGCAAGGGACAGCATCACGGACAACCGGACTTTTAGGCGGTATTCTCTCCTTTGCCGTTGCCGAGGGAATTCGAAGCGATAATCCGGCTCATGGCGTTAAGCGATTTCCTGACCGGAAGAATGAACGCTTTCTCAATTCTCAAGAACTGGCGAAACTTGGTGAAACCTTGCGCATTGCCGAAGCCGCCGAAAAAGAACGCAACGAACTGGAGCGTATTTTAGGCCATACAAAATCTGAAACGGAACGGGCTGCGCTTCGTAGCAAGATAAACGCCTTGGCAAAGGAAGGGGAAAATGAGATGGCGATTGCCGCCATTCGCCTATTGATCCTGACAGGATGCCGCAAGACGGAAATCCTCTCTTTGAAATGGCATGAAGTCGATTTTGAATTTGGTTGCCTGCGTCTGGATGATTCCAAGACCGGGCAGAAAATTGTCATGCTGGGTGCCCCAGCTTTGCAATTACTGGCCGGATTATCACGCGATGAGCAGTCACCTTTCGTTTTTCCGGCATTAAGAGGGGAAGGGCATTATGTTGGATTGCCGAAGGCTTGGAATAGAATTCGAAAACGCGCAGGTTTGTTGGATGTGCGCATTCACGATTTACGGCATACTTTTGCGAGTGCTGGTGCGGGAAGCGGTGTCGGGCTGCAGGTGCTTGGAAAGCTGTTAGGGCATTCAGACCCGAAAACAACAGGACGGTATGCGCATATTGCGAACGATCCGATAAAGGCGGCAGCGGATCGAACAGCAGGGCGGCTTGCGGATGCGATGAATGAACACGACTCTAGCAGAGTGGAAGTAATCGGTTTAATCAAAAACAAATGACAGGTTTGCCATGGAGAAGAACAATCCTTACTTCGATATCTATGATGAGATTTTCTTCTTTCTATGGGATTTCACGACCGGAACAGCCAGATCAAAAAGAGAGGCATACAAGGGAGCGAGGTTGTATGGAGAGTTCCTTCTAAGCGAAATTAGCCGATATGAGCAGGTAAAAAAGGAGGGAGAGCATGCTATCGAGCGCCGTGGGTTGGTGGCGCCAATGTCGATCATGAAAGCGTGGACCTTCAATGTTCTCGAAGATTGCTTCAAATATCGAATTACGCCCCCACTTGAGCTATGTCATGCAATCTATCTTTTGATGGGCTGTAAGCATCTCAATTCGAAGAGAGGAAAAAATAAAGAAAGAGAAGCGTTTTCCAGACTTTCAGGAAATGTCGGAATAAGAGAAGCTTCGCGCAAGCTTGGGGTTAATCCGACAACGATATTAAGGTGGAAAAACGAACCCCGTCAAAGTTTTTACCCTGAGTTTCCCGGTGGTCCGGATGAGCGGCTGAAAGAGTATCAACGAATAAGAAAACTGACCAATGTCGAAGATTTTCATCCGATGAAGTATCGGGTGTTGCGGACGAAATAATTAGCGCAACACGGGCAGGATGTTCCATAGTTTTCCGCAGGCCATACAGGCTTTCGTTAACTACCAGAGGAACAGAATTTGAAGAAAACAGTATCTTACTCCCGCCGCCTAAGAACCCGTGATGCCGCATGTTATTGCGGTTCTACCAAATCAACTTTTGAAAAATTGAGATTAGTCGGCGACGGCCCGACCTATGCCAAGATTGGCCGGGTTGTTGTCTATGATGTTGAAGATCTTGACGCATGGCTAGACAGCAAGAAGCATCGCTCAACCTCTGAGTATTCATCATCGCTTTGATCCGTGGAAGTATCGCGGCTGATATCAACTTATGAAGCCGCGAGAAGACTCGGAATCTCAGTCAGAACATTAGAGCGTCATCGCCAGAACAAGACCGGCCCGGTCTTTCTCCGGCTGGGCAGGCGGGTGCTCTATAGCGTTGCGGAGCTCAATCGATGGTGTGAAGAAAACAAAACCGTTTGAAGGTTGAGGTCATTTGGAAACCACTCTTTATATTTCCGGATGTTTCCGCCATAGGCCGCCATTACTGAAGATATTCTTCATTTTATCGATTGTAAAAAATATAGGAAATTCAATTGATTAATAAGATGGTCGACGGCCCATTACTTTATATAGTTGTCTGATGATCGTAAGCATGAAATGAAGGTGTCTCACTACATACATTATCCGGAAGCCTGCCGGTTTTTGGTCGCCGTGGAGCAAAGCCAATTGGCGGGCAGGCCGGTCAATACGCTCACGACCGTAAATCTGGAACAGCTTGGTATTCCACCCGTTGAGTGTTCTCACTATCTTAGATATTCACTGCAGAAGCTTCGAAAGTTATTCGAGAGGCAAGGGTGCCCCTGGTGCGTCGCGTGGGTGTTGGAGAATAGCAAAAGGAACGGCGTTCATGCGCATATCCTGATCCACCGTAACCCGCCCCTGATAAGCGACTGGCGAGCGTTTCGGGTGCTGGTTCTGAAAGCTTTCAATCAACTTAAGCCGCCGCCCCGCGCTATCCGATCTTGTAAATTCAGGACATGGTTCCAAAGCTATGAACAGAGTCGCGGCAATCTTGAGAACTACCTCCTAAAAGGCATCCGCCCGGAGGTTGCAGGCCTACTCGACATTAACGCGACGCCACAAGGTGTAATCTATGGGAAAAGAGTTGGAACAAGCAATATTTAGATTGGCTCTTCCAAAATTGTTCTTTTTCTATAACTGCAAGATTTATTCAGAATACAGATACAGCAACGCGGTTTTTTTGAACGACATATTGAATTTGCAAAGTCTAAAACTGCCCAATTCACATTGATAGCTTTTTTGTCGCTGACCAACCAAAGAGTAGCTGCCTGAAGCCAGGGATCATAGCGTATATCAGCAAGTTTTCGCGGTCTGAGGTAACGTTCGATAACGCGTGCCATATTGACATCGATGAGTGGTCTTGCTTTGCCGTGTTGAAAAAGAAGAATAGCATTGCAAACATATTGTCCGACAGCAGTTACCTTGAGCAATTCTTCTTTTGTGGCAGGAAAAACTCCGCGATGTTCATGTGCATATGTCGCCAGCATTTTGATAGATTGCGCTCTTCTTTTCCAAAGACCCAAGGGTTTAAGTGTTTCCTCTAGTTCTGCAATTGATGCGTTTGCAATCTGTGACCAAGAATTGTATTTTTTGAAGAACTTAGGGTATGCGGCAGCGACAGTTTCAGCTTTGGTGCGTTGAAGGAGTACTTCTACGCAAATCTTTTCGAATGTTCCAGCTTCTTCGCGACGCCACGGAAAATCCCTTCCATTTTCGTCATACCAACCAAGCAGTTTCCGCCTAAGACGAGTAATTTTGGCTTTCTCACTCTTTGAGAGAGGATTACACGAAGACATGGATATCTGAGGGCGGGAATAGCGCATCAAAATCATCGGGCTTTATTTTGAATAGATAACCATGATCTCGAACGGTCTGCCGTTCCGGTTGCTTTTGTGACATTAAGTAGTCGACAGAGATTAGGCCGCCTTCGAGAAGAGCATCAAAGTTACGTACTTTTGGCTCCCTAGTATGTTCCACCTGTATGTAGTGAAACTCTTCTGTTTCACGTTTTCCACGACACTTTGCACCTACCCAAAAAGTTTGCGGGTGTTTTTCAGCCAGTCGATTCCGTAGTGTTTCCATTTCCCAAGTAGTTACATGTTTCTTCGCAGCAGTGTCTGGATCAATGTGATTTTGCTTTAACCAGTCGCGGGCCGCATCCACTTCCAGCATGAAGCCGATTGAATTTGGAGCTATCGCATCGGTTTGATGATTCAGGCGTAGCTTGTTATTTCTCGTATATCCATACGTTGACAATAAGTTCCAAGCCGATCCAATTGGACTTATATCCCAATTTGGCACTTGAGAAAAAAGGGTCACGCGATTTCCGCGACCCTTGCGGAGTCGTTTAGCCTTAATTTCAATACCCTTATAATCTGGGGCTTTGTTCGAATTCGCTGAAATACCTAAAAGTGTTTCCAATGTCATTCCGATGCCAGTGTCTCCAGGGCGCAATGTCGGAATAAAACCTCTTCTAGAAATATCTTGAATGAGATTGAGAAGTTCAGAAACTGCTGGATCGAGATCTTTCTTGTCTACCGCAGCGAATGAACCGAGTGGTGTTGCGGGATCCTGAAGCGATGCCAAGATATTGGGAACACTGCAATTTATGACGTAGATATCATTGTCACGTACAATTAGAGCAAGCAAATTACATGGTTCTGCATATTGTTTCAATTTTCCAAACCAAATACGAGGATCGCCACTTTTAGTATTGGGCCGGTAAAGTGATACGGTTGTTTCTTCTAACCTGTCCGGAAAAACATAGTATGCACGGCGCAATATCTTGTTATCGGTGCCCTGCCCTTGTTTATCATAGTCATGAAATGAGACGTCTTTAAGATAATCTCTCACAGAGGCTGTTGCATCCATGATTGATTTTTGTATGCCAGTTTCTGTAGGAACTAGCAGGGCGACTTCAAGATCATAAGTGTTAAATCGCTTAAGTGTTTGACTAATGCTGACATCGCTTTTTTCAAGCATCTTATTTTAGCGCTTCGTCTAGGATATGCTTGAAGTGGTTTCCTACTGCTTCTGCAAGACCTACGGGTACCGCGTTACCGATCTGCGTATACTTGGGTACCTCGCGGTCGAATATACCTTCAAGCGGATTACCAGCTCGACGGATACCGCCAGTTGTTCGTTTTCCGGCAAATCGATACCAATCTGGAAAAAGTTGCAATCGCGCCCATTCTCGTACCGTGAGAATTCTCGGTTGAGTAAAATGCACATAATCGTCGGGCAAGGAAGTAGCGGTTATATTGGGCTCTTGATTTCCCCATCGTGATTTTAGGAGTCGTTGAGAAAATTTTTTCGTTCTAAAATGTTCCGGTATCTCGCCGTTATTCGCAATCATGTAGTCGAATTTTTCGACCACTGATTTCTTGTGCTTGCTATACTGCTGCTCTGTCAAATTTATCTGGTCGCTATCGTACCAATAAGGTGGATTTCGCAACTTTTTTTGTATCTGGGTCTTTGCTGTGCTGGGATAGCTTTTAGTTTCCATTGATCCTACTGGGAATTCACCAGCCCGTAACATGTTTGCTATTCTATCATCGATCAAGTCGCTTAGGAGGTCTGTTAGATCAGGGAATTTACCCGGATCACCTGCTGGCAGGAAACCACATTTAACGGCGTCTTCTGGGTCTTCATTTGGTTGCAAGAAATCACAAGATTCAAGTATATCTTTGCGAATACCAACGAGCAGCACTCTGGGCCTATTCTGCGGAACCCCATAATCTTTAGCATATACCAAAGACCAGCGTACTTCATATCCTTCTATCCGGCGAAATTCAGATTTCACGTCAGGAAAAATTAAATCTCCCTTTTCTTTTGTCCAACGAGCGTTGAGCAAGCCGCGAACGTTCTCAAAAAGGAAAATGCGTGGCCTTAGGTGACGAATGATTTCTGCCATTCGACCATAAAGGCGATTTGATGGAATTTCGCTTCGATCGACAGCATAGGAACGTCTAATTCCTATTCCCGAATAGCCTTGGCAGGGAGGGCCTCCAGCCAGAACGTCAAGTGTGCTTCCTGCACCACTTATTTTGGAGGCAGTAGAGTCAAAACGAAAGTCAATTTCGCTAACACTTTTTAGATCCGCTATCAGCTTTTCTAGTCTTTGTCCCTTTAAATCATGAGCATCATTACAATGAAGGTCGGAATTCTTAGAAAACAGTTCTCCTCCAAGGCTGTGGTGACGATTCAATAAGTAAGTTGACATGGCGTCTTCGTTTAGCTCATTAGCAAAGACAGGTGTAAAAGAGGCATTTTCGAAACCGAGCGATAGTCCGCCGCACCCGGCAAAAAGATCTACCATTGAATAGATTCGCCCATTTTTTTGCTTCAATGGTGCTCCACTGGTAGTAACTTGTGAGTTATTTTGGGAAGGAGAATCGGCGATATTCAGCATGCAGCAAACCTCTCTTTTTTTATTAACTAACACACTCAAATTCAGAAGTCCAGGTGATAATGCGCATTCCCTTATTTTCATTATTTTCATTTTTTAATGCAATGTAGCAAACAGCCCGACCCTTGATGAAATAGACGGATTTCTATCGGTCGAGCGATTTCATAGCCTGACTGACGAGAATAAAATCCTCTCCATATCCTTCTTTCGTGATGAGACGGCGGTTGAACAGTGGCGCAACATATCGGCCCACAGGAATGCCCAGGCCAAGGGCCGCGCCTCCGTCTTTAGGGATTACCGCATACGTGTCTCGCCAGCGTCATCCGCGACTATGGCATGTATGAGCGTGACCAGACCCCCGATGACAGCAAAGCGAGGCATTCTAAATAGTCCGGCATACCATATAACGTACTTCTCAAGCCTCGTGTGATAACTTGTAAGCGATTGATATAAATTGATATTTATGAATTCATAAAAGCTGTTCACAGGCTTACTTAGCAGCGATGTTGTGGGTAACTTAAAGATTAGATAATATATAAATAAAACGATGTTAACGGGTGAGTCTTGGTCTTGGAAGCCACCGGTAAACTTAGTTGTGGGGGTAGTTATGAATAAATTTTCAGCGGTGCTTATTGCTTCTCTAGGTTATTTTCTCGTGTTGGAAAATGCTAAGGCTGAATATTTGTCTGAAACATATGCTTGGGGAGCAGATGTAGAGTGGTTGATGATCAGCTCAGACAATTTATTTAATGTTATAATTGATGACGGTGTTAAAGACGGATGCTGGACAAATTCAGATGCGGTCAAAACTGCGGTTGAGTTGGAGTTAAAGAGGAGTGGTTATAACATAGCTAATATTGAGGAGGAGCGTTTTAGGGCTAGGAATGTTTTTATCTCGGGAATTGGTTACTCCTTGAAAGTGGGTGATGTTGAGACGGGATGTGTTGTAAGCTATGAGCTTTACGTGTCTGGTTATAAGCAAGAAATGTTTTTCTCAGATGGGCACCTTGCAAAAGGCGGCGGTATAGGAGCACTTTGGAGTCAGAGCGGATTAATTTCCGGGAATAAGGCGTCTTTTGATGCGAGATTAAAAGAAGAATTTGTCAACTTAATCCAGAAATTTTTGATAGCAATTGATGTAAGGAGAAAAGAAGCTCTAGAAGCTATTCGAAATGAAGCAGAGGGAGAGGCAAAGAAGTTTTGGGACAACTATAAACTAGATTGAATTGATTTGTATGGGGTTAGGTTTTGTGAACCTAGTACTCCATGAAAAGTCGAATTTCATCGACAATAAAATCATAGATCGGTCGCAGGATAACGTAGGAAAGCCCTAGCACTGTCCATAGCGTCAACAGGTACATCAGCGTATAGGAAGGCGACTCCATGACAGCGACAAGCGTCACAGTGGGCAGAATGACGATATAGTTTAGGAACCACATAACAGTTATATGGTGACAATGCCGCTCGATTGAAAGAAAGTCCCGCTCTATTCCACTAAAGTAGTATAAAATAGATAGTCTTATGGCGAGAATTGCGCCCCTGAATCGCGAGCGAATTGCATCAGAAATCCAGCCTTTAAGAAGATATTTCCTGTTGATTTAGACAAAACTTTCCGGCTGATATCAGGGGCGCAAAATTCTCACTATTGAGAAACTGCTTAGTAATTTGGGCGGAAATATCGGGCAACCGTCCGCTTCAACCGGAGACGGCGGCATCCACAGAAATAAGAAGTTGCCCGAAAATCCAGCCCCCGATATATGCCGTCCGTCGAGGATGGAACCACATTCGTTTATTGGAATAGGAAGAAGAAATCAATGCGCAAAGCATTGTGGCAAACGGTCCATGATTGACATTGCGGCAATTTCACCTATCTTGCAAGCTATGTGGCGGAAACGTCATCAGCCCCTTGAAGCGGTAGTATAATCATCGTGGAGCGGGGCTTTTTCTTTGTCTGGCATGACGCGGCATTATGCAAGCCTGCCTAGCCTCCCAGCCCCCCAACTGACCTTCTGATAATCCGCGCCACTCTGCCCGCTTCCATATACCTCAAGCTGGGGTTGGGTTCTGCAAGCGACCTCATAAACCGCCGTGTCAGTTGCGGACCTTTCTCGATGGTCCGGCTTATCTCTTCCAGCGCCTTCTCTAGCTGGCGGCTGCGGACATCCCGACGGGCACAATCCCGCACTGCCCGCTCGATAACCGACAGCGTTCTTTGAAGCTGGTCTTTATCGACCAGCTCTTCCGACCAGTTGCCGCCAAAGGCGACATTTCCGAGTTGCTTTTTCTTTTCCGTCATGGGAACAAAGAGAGAACATTTGCTTTCATTTTGCAAGACGGATTTTTATGCCATGACGCCCATGCGGTCTCTGTATGTTGATATGAATAGCTTTTTTGCGAGCATCGAACAGCAGATTGACCCGGCGCTTAGGGGCAAGCCGGTTGCGATAACGGCAATTGATAATGAATCAGGGGCATGTGTTGCGGCAAGCTATGAGGCCAAGGCATATGGCATCAAAACCGGTACCCGTATCTATGCGGCAAAGGAGCTTTGCCCCGGTATTATCTTCCGCCCCTCCCGTCATCGGCTGTATGTGCGGGTTAATCAGAAAATCGCCCGCGTCATTGATGAGATAGCGGAATTGGAGTTTGTCCGGTCCATTGATGAATTCCAGGTAGCGCTGGGAGGCGATAGCGCCAAGCTGGAGCGGGCGCTGGATCTTGCCCGCGAGATCAAGGCCGCGATACGGGAGAAGGTCGGTTCGGAGCTTCGCAGTTCCATTGGCATCGGTCCAAATCATCTACTGGCGAAGATAGCGGGCAAGCTGGAGAAGCCGGACGGTCTTAAATGGCTTGCCCCCGAGAATATGCCGGAGGCTATCAAGCATCTAACCCTTGATGACCTGCCGGGCATTTCGAAAGGTATCAAAGACAGGCTGCTAGGTGCGCGGATTTATAATGTCACGGCGCTTTACAATCTCGATCCGCGTCACGCCAGAATGATTTGGCATTCTGTGGAGGGAGAGAGATTTGTCAGAGCTTTGCAGGGGATGGATATCCCGCTGATGCCGACCAAGCGGAATGGCTATGGCAATAGCAAGGTGCTGGCCCCGGTTCACCGTCCGCCGCACAAGGCGAAGCTGGTCGGGCGCTGGCTGGTTGAGAAGGCATCGGAGCGCATGCGGCGGGACGGTTATTGCACCCGTCATTTTCATTTATCTCTCCGCTTGACCGACGGCCCACGACAGGCAGGAAAGAAGATCGAGGCAACGCGGGATACGCGGTTCTTACTCTCGCTCTATGAGGGGCTTTGGAGAGACATCAGCCGCCGCAGCAACGGGGATGTTTTGTCGATTACCGTTCACCTTGGGAATTTGATCCTGCTAGCAGAGCGTAATGGCGACCTGTTCGCGCCTCTCTCGCCCGGAATGCCAAACAAGCCTGAAAAGCTCGCCACCGTTATTGACCATATCAACCGCCGCTTTGGGGAGCGCATGGTGAAGTATGGAGAGCACCAGGACCACCCGGGATTCTTCGAGAAAGGGTAAGGGAGAATAAAAGCAAGCAGAGCCTTGCAAAGCGCTTGTCTAAAGTAGAGAAAATAGACTTTCGATTGGTACGAGAAAACTCCCTGATGTAGGTATCGTAAGATGCAGAAATCTGCCGTTTGTGTTATAATTTCCTATTGATTTCGACAAAAAAGAATTGGGTTGAGTATGGGTGGTATTGGTTCCGGTACTTGGTATCGGTGGGACAAGAAGTCGGTTGTTGAGGATGGCTTGACGTTGAATATTTTCAAGCTGGTTCGGGAAAAGGCAATCATTCCCGGCAAACAGGTTTCAGGCTCCCTCACCTGGCGAAGCGTGAGAACAGGAGAAAAGACCGCTAGCATTGGCTATGAAGCAAACATGCTCACTCAGAATGCGGCCTGGATGCGGCTGCATTATACCCACAATGGCAAGCCAATGGATTACAAGGTTCGTTTGACAACCACCCGGCCCCATTACGGTGGGCTGCGATGGTGGTTTATTTGCCCGGCCAATGGCTCCAGGGTGGCAAAACTGCACTCTCCCCCAGGTGGAGACCTTTTCGCCAGTAGAACGGCTTACAGGCTCGGATATGAGAGCCAGCAGGAAAGCCCGATGTTTCGCTATCTATCGCAAGCGCAAGCTATCCGGCACCGGCTTGGCGGGAGTACTTGCATTGATGATTGGTTCCCGGAAAAGCCTAAAGGCATGCACTGGAAGACGTACGAGAAATTAAGGGCAAAGGGCCTGCGATATGAGCAGCGTTGCAATACAATGGCGGCGCGGAGGTTTGGGATTGGGTTTTGATAAAATCGCACGAGCGGGTTGTCTAAATGAGCGTTTGGCGGCTTGATTGACAATAAAATTACCTAGATCGTATAGCTTTCGAAGTTGTCTTCACTTCGCAATTTTGGGAAGTAACCTCTGTCGTCTGTTATTGGAGTGAAGGCCATTTGGTATCCTCCAAAAATATCTGCATCGTTGGGGATAAATCTATAACCAGCTCCAGGAGCATGAAACATACATGCACTTCCCCAGTGCTTCGACCCAGTAGCGTCGATTACAGCATGGCCGAAAACACGCCTTTGTTTAAAATTTAAATGGTTTAAAGAAGGTAACGTTCCAAACTCTGTAACCCATACAAATCTTGGAAATTCTTGATATAGCAGAATCTTTTTAAAATCGCTTCCAATACAATTTTTTAACATACGAGCTTTGTACTTCCAGCCATAAGTCAAGTATGTTCGTGACAAAACAGTGTTTTGATCAATATGTTTGACAAAGTCATCGCCGCACGCTGCGGACGTGCCTAGAGTGTCAGTATAGGCCTTCTTAAAATCTTCCCATTTTGACCGATAATAATTTAGAAGGCTCCATGCCATTTTTTCCGCGTGCTCAGCTGGGGTGAACACTTTATTAGGTAATGGTACAATGATGTACTCTATGTCTTTTAGAACAGAATATTCTGTTTCGCCATATTTGCTTGACCCTTCGATTGGCATCAGAAGGTTGCCACCTCTTTGGTCGTCATTGACTAAAAATGCTTCGCATAATTCCGCTCTAGTCGGCTCTTTTGGTAATTTAACTTTTTCATCGACCTTTTTTATAACGTGTCCTGTTACGACAACCGCATGGCCAATAGTTCCGCTGTTTCGCAGACCTAAAATGACGGGAATCCCGGAATCTACATAACGATTAATTACATCGTATGGTCTAAGCGGCCCCCAATTCCCCTTTTTATCAAGCGCTGCATAGGTAAGAGGTTCTTGATCCAAAGCACGCAGGGCCTGTACCATATTATTAACGCCGAGAAATTCGCTGCCCGCTGGCAAGGCTCGTGACAGGCCAAACTCACCTAATTGAGTTGCAGCCTTAGTTATATCTACTGTAGAGAACCATTTGCCACGATGCCGCGTGTGAAAATGTCGGCCTGCCATCCAAATGGATGCTTGGGCACATGAACCTACTCGTGAATCCTGTTGCGTAAGTGGTATTCCATCAACACTCAACGTGGCACCTAGCAAGTGGACTTCATACCTTGCTTTGACTAAAAGATGAGCCACCAAATTTGCGTGCAAATGCGAGAATTTAATGACAGCACTTCCGATTGGGGCATGAGCGATAGGCCGAACAACTACGAATCCCAAGTATTCTCCGTTATCGGCGGCAGTTTGGATTGATCGGCTGATTATTTCAGGTGAATCATGTTGCGCAAAAATTTTCCCCAAGTCTGATTTAAAAAAATGCATTCTACGGCAAAACTTGTTGTGTCTCTTGAAAACAGTCGAATAAAATTCCGAGAATGATGCGCTAAAATCTCTATCAATATACTCGTTTTCTATCAATACATAAGTCGCGGATAACGCTTTCAACTGTTCAATTAGAGTTGAAACGATGCGCAATCGCTTTGAAATATCAATAGAATTTTTTAATGCTTCCCAATCCTTATTATCGGCAAGCGGGTGAATGTTTGTGCTAAATTTCATATGCGCAACAACTTTGAACGAAAAAGGGCAGTCGTTGAAGACTGCCCTTACTTTTTCTAGTATTTGTAATGAAACGTCAACCCATCAGAAACATTCCGCTTTTTTGTTCAGCAGCACGGATGTTGGCGTCTATCTCATCAATTTCCTTTAATGTCTCTTCGCTAACTTCCCAGCCAGAGAGTAAGACGGTCTGATTATCTTCGCTAATGAAAATCTCCTTATCGGAGATTTTGGGAGCTGCTTCACCGAATCGGCTATTTTGCATGGTTTCCCCTATTCATCTCAAGTTTCGCAATCCTCATAAGCCCTTGTTTTGAATCGCGAAATTCTGCTTGCCACTTGAAATCCTTTGAATCTCAGATACTTAACAAGAGAAATACTAACATTTCTTATAAAAAATGCACGTAAAATCTTTTACTTAATCACGCTCTAGTTTCTACCATAAGTATGAAATTTCCGTTGACATATGTCGTCGTCATATAAACTTTCTGTGCAAATTTTCAATTTTTATATTCACGCATAACTGTTTCTTGGCTTGTTTCTTCTTAAAGCAAAAACCTGCCAAAATAGACATTTACCGACATCTTGTGATTGCTATTTGATTGCTAGGCAAAAGACCAGCATATTGAAACTATGCTAACTCATTGAAAAGATTGGCGCACCCGACACGATTCGAACGTGTGACCTCTGCCTTCGGAGGGCAGCGCTCTATCCAGCTGAGCTACGGGTGCTGAGATGAGGTCCCTGCTATAGCTCAAGCGGTCCGCGGTTGCAATGATTTTAGAACGCTTGCCCGTCAATTCGCCCGCCGGGTCAGCGGTGACGTTTCATCCGGTCAATTTTCTCCTGTTGCGCCGCCCGGTTCCGGTTGAACGTAACGGTCGCCGACAGGTCATCACCATGCGGTTCGGAGAGGTTTTTTCTCAGATTACTCTCCCCTTCTTCCCGGTGGCGGCGGCGCAGGTTCTGTTTCTGAAGGCGTTCATTATCGGATTTCATGGACATGAAACACTCCTTTCCAGCATTTGTATGCGTTGCATATATCAATGTAGGAAGTCGCGCGCGGAAGGCCAATCACTTCTGTGAATGGCCTTCCCGGCGGCGCAATGGTTTATGGAAATGCCACCTGTTTGCCATTCTTGACGACCAGGCGGTGATTTTCCTTCGCCGCGGCCATCAGGATGTTGTCGACCGGATTGCCGTTCACGATAACCATGTCGGCCTTGAACCCGGCTTTGACCTGGCCGCGGTCCGCATATTGCATCAGGCTGTGGGCAACGGAAGTGGCGCTGGAAAGTGCATCGGCCGTGGTCATGCCGCAATCGACCATATAGGCCAGCTCCATGGCATTCTCGCCATGCAGGTTGAAGGGGGTGCCGGCATCGGTTCCCATGGCAATCCTGCCGCCTGCTTTATAATACATGGTAAAGCTTTCCCGGTGCCGTTCATAAACGCGGCGGGATTTTTCAACCACGTAATCGGCAATGCCCTTGTCCGCATTGTTGAGGATATTCATGACTGCCGACAGGGTGGGGACGAGATAGGTGCCCCGCTCCATCATGGCGTCAAGGCATTGCTGGTCCATGAAGATGCCATGCTCGATAGAGGTGATCCCGGCGAGAACGGCATTCATGATGCCTTCGGCCCCTTGCGCATGGCTGGCGGATGTTTTGTGAAAACGGCGGGCTTCCGCGACGCCGACGCGCATTTCATCGGCGGAATAATGCGCATCCTCCGGATTGACGCCGGGCGTCATGACGCCGCCGGTGGCCATGATCTTGATCAGGTCGCTGCCCGCATGGATCTGCTCGCGGACCGCCTTCACAACCTCGTCGCAGCCATCGGCAACGCGGCCGTTCTTGTTGCCATGACCGCCCGTCATGCAGATCATCTTGCCGGATGCCATGATGTTGGGGCCGAAAAACCGCCCGCTGTTGCAGGCGTCGCGCACGGGAAATTCCAGATATTCCCGTCCGCCGCAGTCGCGAACGGCCGTAATGCCGGATTTGAGGGAGGTCTGTGCGTTTTCAAGGACGCGCAGGGTGATTTCGCCGGGGTTGACGCCCTCGATACTGCCGCGCGGGTCGGCCTCCCCCTTATAGACGAGATGCACATGACAGTCGGCCATGCCAGGGATGACGGTCCCGCCACTCGTATCAACGCGATTTCCCTGATAATCCGTGAATTTTTCTGCCGGGGCGACATCGGCTATGCTGTCGCCTTCCACCAGAACCGCGTGATTTTCAAGAAGGGTGCCCGTGCCGTCAAACACATGGCCGCCGCTGTAAAGGGTCGTTGTCATTTGTAGTTCCCCACCATTGTTTGAATTCAAACCATTCGGGGGACGATACCGCAATTCAGCGGGTAAATCGAGAGTTTATTCCCGCGTCGCGGTCATCTGCAGGAAAGCATCTTCCAGGTCGGGCTCGCGGGTTGTGAGATCAATGATATCGAGATCATCGTCCGCCGCGGCTTTCAGGATTCTGGACATTTCCGTCTCACTCGGCCGATAGGCGATATTGATCCGCCGTCCGTGGGAGAGGGTTGCACCAAACTGTTTCAGATTGTCCGGAATCTCTTCGATATCCCGGCCGAGCAGCAGCGATACATTCTTCATATCAAGCCGCCCAAGCAGGGTTTCGGTTGCTTCGCAGGCGACGACTTCACCGTGATTGATGATGGCGATGGTATCGCAGAGCTCTTCCGCTTCTTCCAGATAATGGGTGGTGAGGATGATCGTGGTGCCATTTTCATTCAGCATTTTCACATAGGACCAGAGCTGCTGCCGGAGCTCGATATCCACGCCGGCGGTCGGTTCGTCCAGAATGAGAACTTTCGGGCTGTGGACCATGGCCTTTGCCACCAGAAGTCGCCGCCGCATACCGCCCGAGAGGGTGCGCGCATATCCGTCGGCCTTGTCCAACAAGCCCATGGCTTTGAGAATCTCATCGGTCCGGCGTTTTGATTTCGGAACGCCATAAAGCCCGGCCTGAAATTCCATCACTTCGCGCGGGGTGAAGAAAGCATCGAGGTTGAGTTCCTGCGGAACGACGCCAACGGCGCTGCGGGCGGCGCGCATGTCCTTATCGATATCATAACCGCAGACTTTCACCTCGCCGCTCGTCCGGTTGACCAGCCCGGCAATGATATTGATGAGGGTCGATTTCCCGGCGCCATTCGGCCCCAGCAGACCGAAGAAAGACCCGCGCGGGACATCCAGATCAATGCCTTTCAGGGCCAGCTTGTCCGGGGCGGATCCTTTGCCGCGATAATTTTTGACCAGATTGCGGACTTGCAGGGCGGGGGCGTCGGGGATGGGTTCAGTCATTCTTATTGCTCGATCATATATAAGGCAGACCGGGTGTCCGCCATCTCTCCGGTTAGGTGGAATATCGCCAAACCGGTACATGCTGCCCGGCCTCCCCAAGGGTGGCTCATTGCCACGCGCCCTGATAATCAGGAATGCCGGCCGATGACAGTATCCGGGGCTGTCGGACAGGTTTCTGTTCATATAGACATGGCCGGGCGGCTTGACAAGCACAAGGGCGGGCATTTTCGACGGCGCCAGAGGCATTAATCGGTTGCGTCTCCGGCCGCAATGGATATCATCCATGCGGTGCCGGAGACCCCGCAAATAAGGACAGTCTGCGGGACAGATGATCATCCAAGGAAGTGAGACGGCTTTATGCAAGCGTTTGAGACAATTGAAGTGGACAGTCTGAAGGTTGCCTGCGATGGCGGCAGGGGCCCGCTCGGCCATCCGCGTGTGTTTCTCAATATGGGAGACAAGCATCAGGTCGAATGCCCCTATTGCAGCCGGTTATATGTCCTGAAGGCGGGCGCAAAGGTTTCCGGCGGTCACTGAGCCCGCAGCGGATGGAACAAGCAGCAAGCGAGGCGGAATGACCGAACCGGACGTCACGGGCGATCCAGATCAAAAGCACAGGATCTATCTGGTCGACGGATCGGGATATATTTTCCGTGCCTATTTTGCGATGATTCGCGGGCGACGGCCGATGTCGCGTTCCGACGGCACGCCGACGGGGGCGGTTCTCGGCTTTTCCAATATGCTGTTCAAGCTGATACAGGACACGCAGCAGGATGGGCGGGTCAGCCATCTGGCCGTCATCTTCGATACCAGCCGCAAAACCTTCCGCTCCGACATCTATCCCGAGTACAAGGCCAACCGGGATGCGCCACCGGAAGATTTGATCCCGCAGTTTCCGCTGGTGCGGGAGGCGACGCGCGCCTTCAATATTCCGGCCATCGAAAAGGAAGGCTTTGAAGCCGACGATATCATCGCGACCTATGCCGCGCAGGCCCGCGCGCGGGGCATGGAATGCGTCATCGTCTCCTCCGACAAGGATCTGATGCAGCTTGTCGGCGGCGATGTGACCATGCTTGACCCGATGAAAAATCAGGAAATCGGTGTCGATCAGGTATTGGAAAAATTCGGCGTCCCGCCTGAAAAGGTGATTGATGTGCAGTCGCTGGCCGGCGACAGCGTCGATAATGTTCCGGGCGTTCCGGGCATTGGCATTAAAACCGCCGCAATGCTGATAAACGAATTTGGCGATCTCGACAGCCTGCTGTCACGGGCGGAGGAAATCCCGCAAAAGGGGCGCCGGGAAAAGCTGATCGAACATGCCGAAATGGCCCGCATCAGCCGTGATCTGGTGACGCTGAAAAATGATGTCGAACTGGATTCCGATATCATGGAGCTCAATGTCCGCCTGCCCGACGCGGCGGAGTTGATGGCCTTTCTTCGGGAAAATGAGTTCAAGCAGCTTACCGGCCGGGTCATGGAATTTTTCGGTGAAGGGTTCCGCGCCGATGTCGCCGCCCTGCCGGAGGAGGAGGAGTTACTGGACTCAGTCCAGAAGAAAGTTGACAAAGTCAACTATTCCACGGTTTCCGACATGGATGCGCTCAATGCCTGGATCGCGGAGGCAGTGCGGATCGGCCATGTGGCTGTTGATACCGAAACCACCAGCCTGAACGCCATGCAGGCGTCACTGGTCGGAATTTCCCTGTCCATCCATCCGGGATCGGCCTGTTATATTCCGGTTGGCCATGTCACGCCGACATCGCAGGATGGCTTTGATTTTGAGGGCGCGGACAAGGGCGATGCCGGAGAGACACTGCCGCAACTTCCGAAAGAGGCGGTTATCCGCGCGCTCAAAGCGCTGCTGGAGGATCCTGGGGTTCTCAAGATCGGACAGAATATCAAATATGACCAGCTTGTCTTCGCCGGGGAGGGGATCACCCTCGGTCCCATCGATGACACGATGCTGCTGTCCTATTGTCAGGAAGCGGGGCTGCATGGCCATGGCATGGACGAACTGTCAGAACTCCATCTCGGCATTACGCCGATCCCCTTCAAGGAAGTGGCGGGCAGCGGCAAGTCGCAGGTGACATTCGCCGAGGTGCCGATTGACAAGGCGACCGCTTACGCTGCGGAAGACGCCGATATCACCCTGCGGCTTCACCAGATATTGAAGCGCCAGCTTGTGAGGCGCAAGGCCGTGACGCTTTATGAGACGATCGAGCGGCCGCTTGTGCCGGTGATCGTTGAAATGGAACGCGCCGGTATCAAGATCGATGCCAAGCTGCTCAGCACCCTTTCCATTGATTTCGGCAAGCGCATGGAAGCGCTGGTCAAGGAAGTTCATACCCTTGCCGGGGAAGAGTTCAATGTTGGATCACCGAAGCAGCTGGGCGAAATCCTGTTCGACAAGATGCAGCTTTCCGGTGGCAAGAAAGGCAAGAACGGCGCCTATACAACGGATGTCAATGTGCTGGAAGGGCTGGCCGCCGAAGGGGTGGAGCTGGCGCAGAAAGTTCTCGACTGGCGTCAGCTTGCCAAGCTGAAAAGCACCTATACGGATGCATTGCAGGGCCAGATCAACCCCGATACGGGACGGATCCATACCTCCTTCTCGCTCGCCGCCGCGTCAACGGGTCGTCTGGCCTCCAGCGAGCCGAATGTCCAGAATATTCCCATCCGGACGGATGAGGGGCGCAAACTGCGCGAGGCCTTCATCGCCGAACCCGATCATAAGCTGATCAGCGCCGACTATTCCCAGATTGAATTACGCATTCTCGCCCATATTGCCGATATTGCCTCCCTGAAGGAGGCGTTTGCCGAAGGGCTCGACATTCACGCCAAGACGGCCTCGCAGGTGTTCGGCATCCCGATCCAGGGCATGGACCCGATGATGCGCCGCCGGGCGAAGGCCATCAACTTCGGGATCATCTACGGGATCAGCGCTTTTGGCCTGGCGCGGCAGCTTGGCATCTCCCGGACCGAAGCACAGGGTTATATCGACCAGTATTTCGTCCAGTATCCCGGCATCCGCGATTATATGGACCGGACGAAAAAATTCTGCCATGAGAATGGCTATGTGGAAACGCTGTTCGGTCGGCGGGTGCATCTGCCGGGGATCAACGACAAGAACGGCGCCCGTCGCAGCTTTTCCGAACGCGCCGCCATCAATGCGCCCATTCAGGGATCGGCCGCCGATATTATCAAGCGGGCAATGATCCGCATTCCGGGCGCGCTGCGCGACGCGGGGCTGACGGCGCGGATGCTGTTGCAGGTTCATGACGAGTTGATTTTCGAAGCGCCGGAAAAAGAGGTGGAGAAAACCGCCGCCCTTGTCAGAAGTGTTATGGAAAAGGCGCCGCTGCCTGCGTTGGAGCTTTCCGTGCCGTTGACCGTGGATGCGGGCGCTGGTGATAACTGGAACGAGGCGCATTGAGGCAACGGCCGGGCAGGAATGAGCCTTGCCCCCTGATCGCCCGCTGGTTAGGATGCGGGAGCTGCGTCTGACCGTGATCGGAAATTCATGCTGGAAACCGCGCTTGTCGCCTTCACGACTTTTTTTGCGACCATCGGCCCGCTCGATGTGGCGGCCCTGTTTGCGGCCCTGACCGTTCAGGCGACGCCAAAGGAACGGCGGCAGATGGCGCTCAAAGGCGCGCTCATTGCCTGTGTCATCCTGCTGTTTTTTGCCCTGTTTGGAAAATCTGTGCTTGCCAGCTTTGGCATCACGCTGTCCGCCTTGCAGGCGTCTGGCGGGGTTCTCCTGCTGCTGATTGCCATTGATATGGTATTTGCCCGCAATTCCGGCAGCAGCACCACCACCGATGAAGAGAGGGCGGAGGCGAAGGGCAAGAAGGATGTGTCCGTCTTTCCGCTGGCGACGCCATTGATTGCCGGTCCGGGCGCGATCGGGGCGGCGGTCCTGCTGGTGGCCGAGGCGGGAGACGATGCGGTGCATGCGNCGATTGTGATTGCGGTNATGCTCGGAACTGTCCTNNTGACNTTCGTTCTCATGCTGCTGGCGACACAGGTTCAGAAACTGCTCGGCGTGACCGGGCTGCATGTGATCTCCCGCATTGTTGGTGTTTTNCTTGCCGCTCTGGCGGTGCAGTTCATCTTCAATGGGATCAGGGACAGCGGNNTGCTTGGCTAGCCGNTGAATCAGTCCGAATATTAACCATANCGGTTAATAAATTAACCATTTCAACAACATACATAANTAACNCANCAGAACNGCNAAGNCNGGGAGTTCTGCNGGTTTTCTTGNAATTNNATAAAATTTTAGGAGAATGTCGGGCAAATTATGTTGACAATTGGGCNGCAAATCGTCAACTTCATGNCATATATCGAATGTTTCCTTCTCAATTTTCGGGCAGGGAGCTGGATTTATTAAAATACAGATGNTTTTTTCTGCCGNGAGGCACATTAATTTAAGACTTTCGTCACCAGNTGCGGCGTAAAGTCCAGTAAATGGGAGTATTNATTATGATCAAACTNGTTAAAACCTTTATTGTGGCGGCCGGGCTCGGGCTTGCGTTCGCNGCACCGGCCAGTTCGGCAACCATCAACTGGACGACGGATNCNCCGGCCGCAGACAGCGGCGTTATCGCTGCGACGACTAAAGTTGGCTCNGTTCTTGAAAATCAGACATCNTCGGTTGTGAATGANTATCGNTCCCCNTGGCAGGGAACGGCGCTTGACGGNGTCGGNACNTANACCGCCGTTCAGGAGGATTCCTACGCTTCCTATGTCTTCGATCANACCTACAGCTCGGTCGATTTNCTTTGGNGCTCCGTNGATGAGTATAATGGCCTTGAATTNTATTATCAGGGAAGCTGGGTGGACGCGCTTTATGGGGACGANGCGCAGNTGGATAGCGTGACCAAGGGCGTCGGCTTTATTGTCGCNTCCGTCATGGCNTCCGGCCTGTTTGATGAAATCCGNTTTACGTCGGGCACCAACGCCTTTGAATATGCCAATATGACGGTTTCGGCCGTCCCGCTNCCGGCGGCNCTGCCNCTCTATGGNGCCGGNCTTGCGGCNCTCGGCTTTATCGGCTGGCGCAAACGTCGCAAGGCGGCAGCNGCGGCNTGAGCCGGTAACGCATACCCTANTCCTATAGAGAACGGCGGCTTTTGAGGCCGCCGTTTTTCTTTTTATTTGTANGTGCGGCCNGGTCGCTGGCGATAGCGGGGCAGGGACCAGCCGTAATGGATCGCCCCGGCGCGAAGGCCAAATCCGATAATGATCGCCCCGCAGGCGGCAATGAGNCGGGAAATNCCGACGNCATCGACGGNGATNANATAGGCCGTGGCGCTGGCCAGNGCGGCGGTNGCNTAGACTTCCTGTTTNAGCAGCAGCGGCGTTTCCCCGGCCACCANATCCCGCGCNAGNCCNCCAAATGTTGCCGTCATCAATCCGAGGACAATGGCGATAAGAGGNTTNACNTCTGCCNCCCGNGCGATTTCCGTTCCCATCACNGCGAAGGCGGCAAGACCCACGGCATCGGCCCATAGNAGNGCGACGTAGCGCCGNTGCACCCGGGAGGCGAAGAAAAACAGCANCAGCGCAATCNCGAGGCAGACNAGCAGATAGCGCGGNTCACTAACCCAGAAAACGGGNCGGTCCAGNATGACATCCCGCAGCGTGCCGCCGCCAATGCCNGTNAANGTNGCCATCATGCCGAAGCCGATCAGGTCGAGCTCCTTGCGGCTGGCGACCAGCNCCCCNGTNGCGGCGAAAACGGCAACGCCGATCAGATCGAGTATGACAATNAAATCCGCAAACATGATGTCTCCCTCCAGTTCGGGGGATCATCCGTCAGTTTCGGGAAAAGCGCAAGAATGCCGTNNTACAGCATCGCCTGGATCACCCGGTCCGGGGGTGTATGCCCGTCNATGAAGGTCTTGATATTGATCAGCACCTTTTCGCCCATATCGACCCGCCCTTCGATTGTTGCCGACCCCATATGCGGCAGCAGAATGACATTNTCCAGCTCCAGCAGGCGGGGGTTGACGGCGGGCTCATGTTCGAACACATCCAGGCCNGCGCCNGCAATCTTGCCGTTGCGGAGCAGGCGGGTCAGGGCATTTTCATCCACCACTTCGCCGCGCGATGTATTGACGACGTANCAGTTTTTNTGCAGCAGGGCGAGGCGNCGGGCNTTCAGCAGATGGAANGTTGCCGGGGTATGCGGGCAGTTGANCGANACGATATCCATCCGCGCCAGCATCTGGTCGAGGCTTTCCCAATAGGTCGCCTCCANCTCATTNTCCACATAATCNGGAAGGCGGTTGCGNTTGTGATAGTGAATGGAAATNCCNAAGGCGCGGGCGCGGCGGGCAACGGCCTGTCCGATACGTCCCATGCCGATNATGCCGAGNCGCTTGCCCCAGATGCGNTTGCCNAGCATGCTGGTGGGCGACCATCCGGTCCATTTGCCNGAGCGCATCANCCGCTCCCCTTCCGTCAGGCGGCGCGGCACGGCCATGATCAGGGCCATGGTCATATCGGCGGTGTCTTCGGTCAGNACGCCCGGCGTATTGGTGACGGTAATGCCGCGCTGGCGNGCNGTGGCAAGATCAATATGATCAACNCCGGTCCCGAANCTCGCGATCAGTTTNAGATTGGGATTGGCCTGGCTGAGGACNCCAAGNTCGATTTTATCGGTNACNGTCGGCACCAGAACATCGGCCGTTTTGACGGCTTCAATAAGCCGGGCCTGNGTCATCGGCGNGTCGTCATGGTTCAGCCTGGTATCGAAAAGCTCCATCATGCGGGTTTCGATAACATCCGGCAGTCTTCTGGTAACAACGACAACGGGTTTTTTCTGCGGCATCTGATGACTCTCTTGTTCCTGATTTTCCGGCAAGACCAACAGACTTTATCTAGCAGATCGCGCGGGCGGTTACAATTGCGACCTTAGGTTAATAGGGCGGCTTTTGAAGCCTTGACCCGAAGGCCACCGGCGCGGCATAAGAGATAGGCTTCTGTTTTCAATGGAAGGGACCTCATGGTGAAACGCCGTATCCTTATTGTTATTTTTCTTTGCCTGACCCTTCTGCCGCTGCAATCCATGGCGAACCGCACAGGCGCCGAGACGGGGCTGCCGCTGCCCCGCTTCGTCTCTCTTTCTGCGGATGAAGTGAACATCCGGACCGGTCCCGGCACGCGTTATCCGATCCAGTGGGTTTTTCTCCGNCGCGGCTGGCCGGTCGAGGTNATCGAGGAATATGAACTCTGGCGNNAGATCCGCGATATCGATGGCGATACCGGCTGGGTGCANCGNAATCTGATCAGCAGTCGCCGGACACTGGTTATTACCGGTGACGTACGCCCCGTTTATGAAGACCCTGACGAGAACAGCCCNGTTGTGCTNCTGGCNGAGCCNGGCGTCCTCGGCANNCTGGAAGAGTGTGACGGACGGTGGTGTGAAATCGAAATTGCCGGNCTGACNGGNTGGCTGCTCGCCAGCNATTTTTANGGTGTCTATGAGAATGANAAGATCCGCTGACGGGNTCAGGCNCCGTCCANATCCTCTGCGAGNGCGGNCCGNACNTCTCCTTTNACAANGGCAATATGGCCATATTTNTCATGCTCGATCCCGAGCTGNACATCCTTTGACGGATCGNGAAAGGCGNNGATCTGTCCGGCGGANAGCGGAAAATGCAGGAAATGGATCGAGGATGTCTTGCCATCGCNCGTCGTGCGTTCAACTTCCTCNTCCGGNACGGCGTANATTTTTTCGCCGCCAATGGANAGATAAATTGTTTTTTCAATGTGACCAAGNTGGCGNAGCGTGAAATCGCGNCGNACCGGATCGTCAATTTCGATCATGAAGGTCGCGACCAGCTCNGATCCATTGGGAATGAGAGGGTTGTANGCCGCGAGNTCATCCTGCAACTGCTCATCNCCGCCCTGCTCGATATANAGCATCTCCTGAATTTGCGACCACATGGTGTCGTAATTCTCAAAATAGAAGGTGGCGTANGGGCCNATTTCTATCCGGCGGTTTTTCTTGATCGGGATCAGCTTCTGCTTATGTTCCCGGCGNATTTTNCTGTATTCCTCAACGGGGAGGATATCTTCAGGNGNAATGACGCGTTTCCGGGAGGCGGACATAACATTCTTCCTTTCAGAGGCCGTATGCTTTGGCCAGCAGTTCTATCGGGTGAAGGGCCTGTTTTTCAGGNGCGGCTTCGGGNTCCAGGNTTTCGAACTCCTGNANCAGATGTTCNGCNGCGAGCGGGCATTCGGAAGCGATGAACCTGGCNTTGGATTTAAGGGCAGCCCGGGCGGCNGGCTTGCCGACTTTGAGCGCNGTTTCNAAATTGNCCTTCATGATNCCCCATGACCCGCCATGGCCGGAGCAGCGNTCNACNACCGTNACTTTTGCNTCNGGNATGAGGCGCAGCACTTCCGCNCCTTTGGCGCCCATATTCTGNGCCCGGGCATGGCAGGCGAGGTGAACGGCCATATCTTCNCCGATGGGCTGCATGCCNTCNGCCATNCCNTTNTTCTTNGCAAACTCCATGACATATTCGGANACATCGAAAGTTGATTTTGACAGCTTTTCGANGGTTTCATCGCCNGGNACNAGCANNGGCCANTCGAATTTCAGCATCAGCGCGCAGGAGGAGACGAGCGCGATCACGTCATAGCCCTTGTCGATCCATGTGGTGAGNTCGGCAGAGACCTTTTTCGCATTTTCGGCNACGGCGGCGACATCGCCCTGCTCCATCAGGGGCATNCCGCAGCATCCGGGATAGACNACTTCNGTNTCNATGCCGTTTTTGGCGAGAACCTTGCGGGTNGCCTCGCCGGTGGCCGGATTNTTGTAATTGCCAAANCANGTGGCGTAGATCACCGCCTTGCGGCCATAGGCCGGGGCAGCCGTNTTGATCTCAAGNGGAGTTTCCGCCGCGCGNTTCACCAGCGTTTTGGACTGGTATTTTGGNAGCGCGGCATTTTTATCAATACCGAGGGTCGATTGCATGATGCCGCGGGTGAAGCCGTTGGATGTATCACTCGCCCANTTGGCGAGCCCGGCAACGGAAGAGGCCAGCTTGCCGTTNCGNTCNGTTTTTGCCAGTTCCCGACTGACGAATTTGTCCTTGCCCTTGCGCTTTTCGACGGCGCGATAGCGCAACATCAGATGCGGGAAATCAAGGTTGAATTCGTGGGGCGGCACATAGGGGCATTTGGTCATGAAGCACATGTCGCACAATGTGCAGGCATCGACGACCGGTTTGAAATCTTCGGAAGCGACGGAATCCAGCTCTTCTGTTTCGGATTCGTCAATCAGATCAAACAGACGCGGGAATGAATCGCACAGATTGAAGCAGCGGCGACAGCCATGGCAGATGTCAAAGACGCGGCGCAACTCCTCGTCCAGCTTCTGCTCGTCATAGAAATCGGGATTGGTCCAGTCAATGATGTGCCGTACCGGCGCATCGAGGCTGCCTTCACGCATAGCTTTCCCCCTGAATGTAACTGATTTGCAGGGGGTAGCGATCTCACAAGCCGCTACCCCGGGAAGGTCAATTTATAACGGGGTCAGCCGTCGAGGTTGTCGAGCGCTTTCTGGAAGCGGCCGGCATGGCTCTTTTCGGCCTTGGCCAGCGTTTCGAACCAGTCGGCAATCTCGTCATGGCCTTCCTCGCGGGCGGTTTTGGCCATGCCCGGATACATATCCGTATATTCATGGGTTTCACCGGCAATGGCGGCCTTGAGATTTGCTTCGGTTCCGCCAATCGGCAGCCCGGTTGCCGGATCGCCGACGGCTTCCAGATATTCCAGATGGCCATGGGCATGGCCGGTTTCGCCTTCGGCAGTCGAACGGAAAACGGTGGCGACATCGTTGTAGCCTTCTACATCGGCTTTCTGCGCGAAATAAAGATAGCGGCGGTTTGCCTGAGATTCACCCGAAAATGCCTCTTTCAAATTCTGTTCGGTTTTACTTCCCGCTAGTGACATGATGTCCTCCTGGATGGGTTATGGAATTGGTACTGTTCACGCATGAACAGGATTACCCCATAAATATATGGCGCGGGAAATGGACTGTCAATAAATTGGAATTATTCTAAATAAAATAATTCAGAGAATGAAAATCATTCTCAATTGCGGCGAGAGTTAACCCGAACAATGACATCGACGCTGCTGATTTCCGTTCCCTCTGGCAGGGCAGGGATGTTGGCAACGGTCAGGTCGCTCTTGTCGATATCTTCAAGGCTGCCGGTTTCTTCATGGAAGAAGTGATGATGCGGTTCGACATTGGTATCGAAATAGGAACGGCTGGAATCAACCACGACTTCGCGCAGGAGACCGGCCGTGGTGAATTGATGCAGATTGTTGTAGATGGTCGCAAGGGAGATCGCGACCCCGGCTTCCATGGCTTCGCTATGCAGACGCTCCGCCGTTATGTGGCGATTGCCCCGGGAGTACAGGAGCTCTGCCAAAGCCAGACGCTGCTTCGTCGGGCGCAGTTGAGCATCCCTGAGTTTCATTTCCAGATCGCTGATCTCTGACGGCATCATTGCACACACTCTATCATTCATGCTCCTCACGACGAGAAGCCTCTCCCGGAATATATAGGATGTTTTTTAATAATTCAAATGCGCACTAACGGTTTTTGCCGTTTTTTTCGCTATTTCCCCGTCATGATACGCTCGACCAGCTGTTTTACCGACGGAATGAAGCCATTTGCATAAAAAGGATCCGTGGCAAAGCGATAGGCGCCATGTCCGGCGAACATGAGATTATTCTCGACATTCGATTCGGAATGGATGACATCCTGCAATGTCTTCTGGATACAGAAGCTGCGCGGGTCCGCCTTGCGGCCGGTCGTGCCTTTTTCCCCTTCCGACCAGTTGGAGAAGGAGCATTGGGAAAGACAGCCCATGCAGTCAATCTGGTCCTTGCGGATTTCGGCCATCTTTTCCGGGGAAACGAAGATAAGGGTTGAATCCGGTGTTTTCATCGTTTCCGTAAAACCAGCGGCAACCCAGCTTTCCGCCCGCGCCTTGTCTTCGGCGGTGAGATACACCTCCCGCTTGCGGGCGCCGACGCCGAAGGCGGTATCATGGGCGCCGACCGGGTCATTGGAATAGGCGACCTGACGTTCGGACCTGGCTTTCAGCTCATCCAGAAAGTCGTTGCGTACGGCGGAGGACCAGAAACCGGTGGGGCTGAATTTATTGAGAAAGACATCGCCCTTCTTGAGGGTGCTGAGTTTTCTCTTCCAGGCATCCGAAATCGGGCTTTCTTTTGTCAAAAGCGGCCGGGTGCCGAACTGAAAGGCAATCGGGCCGATTTCCGGATTGTCGAGCCAGTGTTCCCATTCTTCAATATGCCAGACGCCGCCGGCCATGATAATCGGGACTTTGTTAAGACCGATCTCATTCATCAACTTGCGCAGATCGGCGACACGGGGATAGGGATCCTCCGGCGTCATCGGATCTTCACTGTTGCTGAGGCCGTTATGGCCCCCGGCGAGCCAGGGGTCTTCATAGACGACACCGCCCAGCCAGTCGGAAAATTTATGGTAGGCCCGCTTCCAGAGCGCGCGGAAAGCGCGCGCCGACGAAATGATGGGGTAATAGTGGACCTTGTAATCGGCGGCAATCTGCGCCACCCGATAGGGCATTCCGGCGCCACAGGTGATCCCGTGAATAAGGCCTTTGGTGCCCTCCAGAACGCCGTGGAGAATGCGCTCGGCGCCGCCCATTTCCCACAGGACATTCATATGGATACGCCCTTCGCCGCCCGCGAGTTCATGGGCGATCTGCGCCTGTGTAATGCCGCCCCGGATGCCATAGGCGACAAGTTCTTCATGCCGGTCGCGGCGTGTCCGGCCATGATAGACCTGCGGTATTATATTGCCGTTCTCATCAAAACTGTCTGCGTTTACGCCCGAGAAGGTCGCAATGCCGCCGGCGGCTGCCCAGGCCCCGGAACTTTGTCCCGAAGACACAGCAATTCCCTTGCCTCCCTCAATGAGAGGCAGAACTTCCTTGCCGGACATGATGATCGAATTTAACGACTTCACGAATAGATTCCCATGGCTACATACCTAAGCACTAATCTAACACTTAGAGCATGGCAGCCCAAGCATCAAGAGACATATAAAAATCGAGGGCGGTCGGATTGTTAAATCCGGCTCCGCCCCCGAAATGATACGTTGCGGAAGGTGGCGTTTAGTCCTGCGCCGCCGCCGCTTTTTCCTCGTCCGCCTGAACGGCTTTCATGGACAGACGAACCTTGCCCCGGCCATCAATTTCCAGAACCTTGACACGCACCTCATCGCCTTCATTGACAATGTCGGTCACCTTGGCGACGCGCTGCGGCGCCAGCTCGGAAATATGCACAAGGCCGTCCCGGTTCCCGAAGAAGTTTACAAAGGCGCCAAAATCGACAACCTTGACGACCTTACCGGTATAGGTTTCGCCGACTTCCGGATCATCAACGATGGATTTGATCCATTTGATGGCGGCATCTGCGCTTTCGGCCGTTGTTGCGGCCACCTTGACCGTGCCGTCATCTTCGATATCGATCTTTGCGCCGGTCACTTCACAGATTTCGCGAATGACCTTGCCGCCGGTGCCGATGATGTCACGGATCTTGTCCTTGTGGACCTGCAGCTGCGTGATCCGCGGGGCGCCTTCACGCACACCGTCACGGGCGCTGTCGATGGCCTTGCCCATTTCCTTCAGGATATGCAGGCGGCCTTCGCCTGCCTGAGCAAGGGCGATGCGCATGATTTCCTCGGTAATCCCGGCAATCTTGATATCCATCTGCAGTGAGGTAATGCCCTCGCCCGTACCGGCAACCTTGAAATCCATGTCCCCGAGATGATCTTCATCGCCGAGGATATCGGAAAGAACGGCAAACTTGCCGTCATCTTCAAGGATCAGGCCCATGGCGATCCCCGCCACCGGACGTGTCAGCGGCACACCGGCGTCCATCAGGGCGAGCGATGTACCACATACCGTTGCCATGGAGGAGGAGCCGTTGGATTCCGTGACCTCGGAGACAACCCGGAGGGTGTAGGGGAACTTGTCCTTGGTCGGCAACAGCGGATGGATGGCGCGCCATGCAAGCTTGCCATGGCCGACTTCGCGGCGGCCGGTGAAGCCGATGCGGCCCACTTCCCCGACCGAATAGGGCGGGAAATTGTAGTGCAGCATGAAGTTTTCACGATATTCGCCTTCCAGCGCATCGACGATCTGTTCATCCTGGCCGGTGCCGAGTGTGGCGACAACCAACGCCTGCGTTTCACCGCGGGTGAAGAGGGCGGAACCGTGGCTGCGGGGCAGAATGCCGATTTCCGCCAGGATCGGACGCACCGTCTTGGTGTCGCGCCCGTCAATCCGCTCGCCCGTTGCAATGATGTTGCCGCGAACGATTTTCTTCTCGATCTTTTTGAGGATGCCGGAGGCCGCTTCCTTTTCGCCGTCTTCCAGCCCGGCAATGGCGGCTTCCTTGGCCGCGGCTACCTTGTCACTGCGGGTCTGCTTGACCTGTTCCTTATACGCCTCGGTCAGGGCCGCTTCCGCTGCCGCCTTCACTTTGGCTTCAAGGCTCGCATCGACTTCATCAGCTGCGAAATCCCAGGGTTCCTTTGCACAGGCTTCGGCAAGTTCAATGATCGCATTGACGACCGTCTTCATTTCCCGATGGCCGTACATGACGGCGCCCAGCATTTCTTCCTCGCTGAGCTCATGCGCTTCGGATTCGATCATCAGAACAGCTTCTGACGTGCCGGCAATAACCAGATCAAGACGGGTATCCGCCATCTGGGAGGCAACCGGGTTCAGCACATATTCGCCGTTGATGAAGCCGACGCGGGCAGCGCCAACCGGACCAAGGAACGGAATGCCGGAAATGGTCAGCGCGGCGGAGGCGCCGATCAGGGCGACAACGTCCGGATCATTTTCCAGATCATGCGCGAGAACCGTACAGATAACCTGGGTTTCATTCTTGAAACCGCGCACAAAAGAGGGCCGCAGCGGCCGGTCGATCAGCCGTGAGGTGAGCGTTTCCTTCTCGCTCGGGCGGCCTTCGCGTTTAAAAAAGCCGCCCGGAATCTTACCGGCGGCAAAGGCTTTTTCCTGATAGTTGACCGTCAGCGGGAAAAAGTCCAATCCCGGCTTCTGGGTCTTTTCGGCAACGGCTGTGCATAGGACCTGCGTGCCGCCGTAGGTGATCATAACGGCGCCATCGGCCTGACGGGCGACCTTACCGGTTTCCATAATGAGCGGACGTCCGCCCCACATCACTTCCTTGCGATGTACTTCAAACATTTTTTTTCCTTCCAACGCAGGCCCGGCCCCATGCCGTCCTGCCCATATCCAGAGCCCTATGCCCCGGTCTTTGTTCCATTTTTACTGTTGCACTTACGAAAGCCTGGCTCCCTAAATGCGGCAAACGCCGATGTGCATTGGGCAGACCCAAGACAGCCACCGGCGTTTACGGATTATGCGGTCCGGATGACGGACCTCGACAGATTGATGTTACTTACGAATGCCAAGGCGTTTGATCGTATCCTGGTAACGTGATTCCTCAACCTTCCGAAGATAGTCAAGCAGGCGACGGCGGCGGCTGACCATTTTCAACAGCCCGCGGCGCGAATGAATATCGCCTTTATGGTCCTTGAAATGCTCTGTCAGATTGCCGATCCGTTCGGTCAGAATGGCAATCTGTACTTCCGGAGAACCTGTATCCCCGTCCTTGGTCGCATATTCCTTGATCAATTCTGCTTTACGTTCTGCAGTAATCGACATCGGTTTCTCCTGATTTAAAAATTAAAAATCCGGACAGGATACAACCGTTCGGCCTCTATTCTTGCAAGACCAACCGGCGTATTTCCGTCCATGGCGCAGACCATGCCGTCTGCCTGATCCGGGACTGCCACGTCATTGCCGTGCCGAAGGCGTTGTGCCTGCGGTTCCGTCACGGCCAGGGCCGGGATGTCGTCCAGCGCGGTCGTGATGGGAAGCAAGTCCTCAAATTCTGCGGGACACTGCCACAGCTTCGCCAACTTATCCAGCGAAATCGCATCTGCCTCGGAAAAAGGGCCGACACGGATACGCCGGAGGGCTGACAAATGGGCAACAGTTCCGAGTTTCAGCGCCATATCGCGGCCGAGTGCGCGGATATAGGTCCCCTTGCCGCAGGTCACTTCGAGTATGGCATGGTCGATATCCGGGATATCAACCAGTTTCAAGGCATATATATGGACTTCCCGTTCCGGCATATCAAGGTGTTCGCCCTCCCGCGCCAGCTTGTAGGCGCGTTTGCCATTGATCAGAATGGCGCTGTAAATGGGCGGGCGTTGCTGGATCGTGCCCGTAAAATGCGGCAGAATGTTCAGAATATCCTCGCGTGTGGGGCGACTATCAGAGGTTTCGGTCACTTCCCCTTCGATATCATCGGTATTGCGCGCCTCTCCCCAGCGGACGGTGAAGCGGTATTCCTTTGTGTCATCGACAATATAACCGGCAGTTTTCGTGGCTTCTCCGAGGGCGACGGGGAGAATGCCGGTCGCGAAGGGATCCAGCGTCCCGGCATGTCCGGCTTTCTGCGCATTGGTCAGGCGTTTCACGCGGGCGACAACATGGGCGGAGCTTAGCCCCGCGTCCTTGTCGATATTCAGCCATCCGTGAATGGGAATTCCTCGCCGTTTACGCGCCATCCGTGACTAGTTCGGCTCTTCCGGGCGCCGGGATTTGCGGATTAGCTCGTCGATATGGCTGCCATAATCGAAAGAATCATCGCGCTTGAAGATAAGCTTCGGCGTGAATTTCATGGTCAAATGACGCCCCATCTCCGCCTGAATAACGCCTGCCGCGCGGTTCAGTCCGGCAATGGCGGCGTCTTCATTGATACCGCCGAGGGTGGTGACGAAAACCGTGGCGTTCCGCATATCCGGGCTTGCCTTTACTTCTGAAATCGTCACAGATGCGCCCGCGACATCCGGGTTGTGAATGATGTCGCGGCTCAGAATTTCGGAGAGGATATGGCGCAATTCCTCTCCCACACGCAATTGCCGTTTGCTGGCAGGTTTGGCGCCGCGTTTCGTCTGTGCCATGGGGGTCTCTCCCGCGATTGAACGTCATCAGCCAGTCAGGTCAGGGCGCTTAAAGCGCGCGCGCCACTTCCTCGACTTCAAAACATTCGATGAAATCGCCGACCTGAATGTCATGATAATTTTCGAACGCCATACCACATTCCATGCCGGCCCGGACCTCTTTCACTTCATCCTTGAAGCGTTTCAAGGTGGAAAGCGTGCCTTCATGAATGACCACATCATCCCGTAGCAGGCGCACTTTCGCGCCGCGTTTGACATTGCCTTCCGTCACCATACAGCCCGCGATCTTGCCGACTTTCGAGATATTGAAGACTTCGCGAATTTCCGCATAGCCGAGGAAATTCTCGCGCAGTGTCGGCGCCAGCATCCCGGACAGCATCGCCCGCATGTCATCGATAACATTATAGATCACCGAGTAATACTGGATATCGACGCCCTGATTTTCGGCTTCATCCCGGGCCTGCTTGTTGGCGCGGGTATTGAAGGCAATGATAATGGCGCGCGATGCCGCGGCGAGGGAGACATCGGATTCGGTAATGCCGCCAACACCGGAGAAGAGGATCTTGACCGCGACTTCACTGGTGCCAAGATTTTCAAGGGCGCTGGAAATCGCTTCGGCAGAGCCCTGAACGTCCGCCTTGATGACAACGGGCAATTCATCAACAGTGCCTTCNCGGATGGCNCTGAACATCTGTTCGATCGTGCCGCGCGCCGTCGCCGTAACCTTTTTCTCCTTGTCGAGCTGTTGACGGTAGGACGCAATTTCCTTGGCNTTGCTTTCCGTTTCCGTCACCACGAAATCATCGCCNGCNGTCGGCGTGCCNTGGATGCCNAGAATTTCGACCGGAACGGACGGACCTGCCTCCTCGACATTCTGGCCACGATAATCGAGCAGGGCGCGNACCTTGCCCATGGCNGGTCCCATGACGAAGAAATCGCCAACNCGCAGCGTGCCGCGGCTGACCAGAACGGTGCCGACCATACCCCGGCCNGTTTCAAGCTTGGCNTCGATAACCGTCCCTTGNGCNGANCGGTNCGGNTTCGCCCGCAGTTCCAGCACTTCCGCCTGAAGCAGAATGGCNTCCTGCAGCTTGTCGAGACCAGCGCCGGTTTTNGCGGAAACNTCCACATCCAGNACGTCACCGCCCATNTCTTCGACNAAGATTTCATGTTGCAGCAATTCCTGNCGGACTTTCTGCGGATTTGCGGCCGGTTTNTCGCATTTGTTGATCGCGACAATGATCGGAACNTTTGCGGCTTTGGCGTGCTTGATCGCCTCTATNGTCTGNGGCATCACGCTNTCATCGGCGGCAACCACCAGAATGACGATATCCGTCACCTGNGCNCCCCGCATCCGCATGGCGGTAAAGGCTTCATGGCCGGGCGTATCCAGGAAGGTGATAACCTCNCCGCTGGCCAGCTTGACCTGATAGGCNCCNATATGCTGGGTAATNCCGCCCGCTTCACCGGAAACGACNTCGGATTTGCGCANCGCATCGAGAAGGGACGTCTTGCCATGATCGACATGGCCCATNACGGCGACNACAGGCGCNCGGGGCAANAGNTCTTCCNCCATATCCTGATCTTCNCCACCGAGACCNATTTCCACATCNGAGGCGGCGACACGNCGCGCCTTGTGGCCGAGNTCATCNACNACCAGCTCCGCTGTATCCGCATCTATTGTCTGGTTTGCCGTNGTCATGATGCCNAGCTTCATCAGCACCTTGATCACGTCAACNGCCCGTTCNGACATGCGGTTNGCCAGTTCCTGAACGGAAATGGCTTCCGGGATTGTCACNTCGCGGAAAATTTTCTGCGGCGGCTCGCTNANCTGCTGCTGCTTCTTGCGNGCNCGNCGGATAGAGGTCAGNGANCGCTGCTTCGGTCCGCGGTCATCAAGGGCNTCACCGATCGTCAGGCGGCCGGAACGGCGNCGNTGATCNCTGGGCTTGCGNACCGGNGCATAGCGTTCTTCAGCNGGGCTGCGTACATGNTTCCCNCTCTTGCGNCCACNAGCNAGANCGCCGCCACGAGTGTCCTCCTCATCNGGGCTNNCGAACTGGCGAGNTGGCNGGGTTCTNGCTTCACGCCGCAACTCTTCCTCGCGTTCNGTCGATTTGACTTTTTCGCGATGNACNGCAACCTGGGCATTNTTGGTCGCNGCTGCTTCTTCCCGCAGGCGGCGCGCCTCTTCCTCTTCCGCAAGGCGNCGTTCTTCCGGGGANCGGCGNTTCGCTTTGACAGGGGNTTCNTCAACNTNTTCCGCCGNTTCGGNAGACGCNNCCGCANTCGCCGGTTCGGCGNGTTCGNCAGAAGNCTTTTCNTGCGCTTCCCGNTCACGCGCCTGTTCGCGGGTCTTNCGCTCCATCTCTTCNCGGATCATGCGCTCGCGCGCNTCGGCAAGNGCGGCAGCACGGGCCGCCTTTTCNTCATTGGTCAGATAATCCGGAGATTCTTTGGAATCCGCCGCGCGCTTTTCCGNCGGTTTTGGTTTGGCCGCCNCGGGTTTGGGNGCGGGNGGNNTCTTCGNGCNGGGNGCNGNCGTGGGCGCNGCCGNTGCCGCNGGCTTCTGTCCGCCAAGGGCAAGCGTGCTGCGNTTTTTGCGCACCTCGACCTGCACGGTCTTNGAACGACCATGGGTAAAACTCTGACGGACCTGACTGTTCCCGCCAGCGGATTTTTTCGCTTCCAACGGTTTGTTCAGGCTAAGCGACTTACGCCCATCCTTGTCATTTGTCTCAGTCATTTTTACTCCGGCACTTCGGTATTCGTTTCGCTCCGGCCCCTGAATTGTGCCAATCGGGAGGCCGCAGTCATAATTTTCGTTGCCATTGCGCCCTTTGCAAGGCAAGCGTGAACAACATTCTCCCGGCCCAGCGCCTGGCTTAATTCGGCGTTGCTGAACAGGTTAATCTGCGGCAGCGACCCGGCCATNCGCCGAAGTTTCTGCCGCCCGTCTTCCGAGCCGTCAAAGGCNGCCACCAGCAGNNCCGCCTTGCCAGATTGCAACGCCTTTTCAACCTTGGCAAAGCCNGTTGTGANCATTCCGCCCTTCCGGGCAAGACCNAACAGCGCAAGGCATTGNCGCAACANGGCCCGATCNATCGAACTGACCAATNCCTCCGGTACNGTCACCGNCTGCTTNGCCGATCTGGCAAACAGCCGNTTCTTNACTGCCAANTCCACCGCAGNGGCATCGCAGNTTACCCAGATGCCNCGACCCGGCAGGTTCCGGTCAATATCATGGACCAGNAATCCGTCGGGCGATANAACAAACCGGAGAAGCAGGTCCTTTTCCAGTATCTGTCCAGTGGCTATACACCGCCGTTGCGGATCACTCAAGTCTACTTCTCCGCNTNCNGCNTCAGCCTGCCGGAATTTCTTCGTCGTTTTCGGTNGTCGCNGCCGGTTCNTCATCTTCGAACCANTGNGCGCGCGCNGCCATAACAACCTGATTTGCCTCGTCNGCCGTNAGACCGAAATCCTTCAAAATGCCGTCNTCGCTGCTGATNAGCTCATCTCCGGAGAGATCGGCAAGGTCGTCCAATTCTTTTACGCCAGCCTCACCAAGGGCAACAATCATAGCCGGGGTCAGAAGCTGGAGATTGACNATATCGTCGCTGACGCCCATTTCCTGACGNTTTTCTTCAAGCTCGGAATTGGTCTGCTCGACATATTCCTGCGCCCGNCGGATCAGTTCACCGGCGATGTCTTCGTCAAACCCTTCAATATCGGCAACTTCGGCCGGGTCGACATACAGAATATCTTCAACAGAGGTGAANCCTTCGGAAGCCAATAGCTGGGCAATCGTTTCATCAACGTCAAGGGCNGCCATGAAATTCTGCGTCCGTTCNGAGAATTCAGCCTGCCGCCGGTTGCTTTCNTCTTCTTCGGTCAGGATATCNATATCCCAGCCGGAAAGCTGCGANGCAAGACGNACATTCTGCCCGCGGCGGCCGATAGCGAGAGAGAGCTGATCATCCGGGACAACCACTTCGATACGGTTGGCATCTTCATCNAGGACAACCTTGGCAACCTCTGCCGGAGCCAGGGCGTTGACGATGAANCTGGCCTGATCGGGGGACCACTGGATGATATCAATTTTCTCGCCCTGNAGTTCATTGACCACGGCCTGAACGCGNGANCCGCGCATNCCGACACAGGCCCCGACGGGATCAATGCTCGGATCATTGGANATCACNGCAATTTTCGCCCGGCTGCCGGGATCGCGCGCGACCGCTTTTACCTCAATAATNCCATCATAGATTTCCGGCACTTCCTGNCCGAACAGCTTGGCCATGAACTGGGGATGNCTGCGGGAGAGNAAAATCTGCGGNCCNCGCGGNTCCTGCCGGACATCATAGATATAGGCGCGGATCCGGTCCCCCTGACGGAAGGTCTCGCGCGGNAGCATCTCATCCCGCCGCACGACGGCATCGGCCTTNCCAAGGTCAACAGTGACATTGCCATATTCGACCCGTTTGACAATTCCGTTGACGATCTCGCCAACCCGGTCCTTNTATTCCTGATACTGCCGTTCGCGTTCCGCTTCGCGNACTTTCTGGACAATGACCTGCTTTGCCGTCTGGGCGGCGATGCGGCCGAAATCNATCGGNGGCAGCGGATCAATCAGAAAATCNCCAAGGACGGCATCGGATTTTTCGCGCTTTGCCTGATCNAGCGTGANNTGNGTNACCTCATTNTCGACATCCTCAACCACTTCCCGCACNCGNGCGAGNCGAATTTCGCCGGTGCCGCGGTCGATATTGGCGCGGATATCATTCTCATGCCCGTATTTGGCCCGCGCGGCCTTCTGGATCGCTTCTTCCATCGCCGAGAGCACGATGTCGCGGTCGATGACCTTTTCTCTCGCGACCGCATCGGCGACCTGCAAGAGTTCCAGTCGGTTCAAACTAGCTGCGTTTTCCATGACCAAATATCCGTCCTAAAAAACCTGTCTGTGAACGTCAGGTGCGGCGCATGCTCGCAGCGATCAGTTCATCTGTCAAAATCAATTTCGCCTTTCTCACATCGGAGAAAGGCAGTTCCACATGGCTGCCGTCATCGGCCTGCATCCGGACTATGCCGTCCTTCAACCCCAACAGCTTGCCACGATACCGGCGCTGGCCGTCAACAGCCTGCTCCAATTCCACCTTCGCCTCAAACCCGGCCCAGCGTTCAAAATCCTTTTCCCGCGTGAGCGGCCGGTCAATTCCGGGCGAAGATACCTCCAGATCATAGGCTCCGCTGATCGGATCCTCGACATCCAGAAGGGCAGATACTATTTCACTCACTTCCGCACAGCCGTCGATTGTCATCGTGCCATCGGCCTTTTCGGCCATGATCTGAAGCACTTTTTTCTCACTGCCCGTCAGCCGCACGCGCACCAACTCATACCCCATATCGTGGAGGGGCGGCATGATCAGCTGCTCAATTTTCTCGATCGCGTTCAGTGTACTTCTCGTCTAACCGACAAACCATAAAAAAACAGCGGGCCAGAGACCCACCGTTCCAAAGCTCATCCGGATGGTGAGCGAACAGTATTTACCTTGTATATAATAGACGAGATGCCGGGAATTCCAAGCTTTTTCTTGAGACAAAGGGCTTTACGCGCGATTTTTGCGCAAGAATCGATAATAGACCGGGCGCAGCCCCTTTCCGACGGCTTTCATTTCATAGCGTGTCGGCGGCCAGTCGGCGGGCCTGCTGCGCCAGTCATCCGGGCTTTCCGCTTGCCAGAGGAAGTGATCGGAGCGCAGCATATGCCAGAGAATCCAGGCGCCATAGTCGGTATGGTCCGTTGCAATACGCAGTTCGCCTCCGGATTTCATGATCCGGGCGAGGGCGTTGATGTTTTCCCCGGATACGAATCGCCGTTTATGATGGCTGCTTTTGGGCCAGGGATCGGGGAACAGGATAAAGGCGCGATCAATGGATTCCGAAGGGATCCGCTCAATCAGCCGTTCAGCGGCATCGGTATGCAGCCGGACATTCTGGGCGCCGTTTTCCTCAAGCTTGGCCAGCAGCATGGCGACACCGTTGACGAAGGGTTCGCAGCCGATTATTCCGACATCCGGGTTGGCATTTGCCTGCCACGCCAGATGTTCGCCGCCGCCAAAGCCGATTTCCAGCCAGTATGCCCGCGCCTCACCGCCGAACAGGGAGGGGAGATCTATTTCCTCTTCCTCGATGGTAATCTGGAGCCGCGGCAGATCATGTTCGATCAGCCGCTGCTGTCCTTTGCGAAGCGGTTTTCCCCGGCGCCGCCCATACAGGATGCGCCGGTCCTTCGCCTGTGGTCTGCTCATAATTCGCCGGTCAGGAAAAAGCGGATTTCAGGCTGTCCACAAGATCGGTCTTTTCCCAGGAAAATCCACCATCGGCGTCGGCTGTCCGTCCAAAGTGGCCATATGCAGACGTCCGGGCATAGATCGGCTTGTTCAATTGCAGATGCTCGCGGATACCCCGCGGGCTCAGGTCCATCACGTCCCGCAGTACCTTCGCGAGCTTGTCTTCGGAAACCTGCCCGGTGCCATAGAGATCGACATAGAGGGACAGCGGCTTGGAGACGCCAATGGCGTAGGACACCTGTATGCAGCAGCGTTCGGCAAGGCCGGCAGCCACCACATTCTTGGCAAGATAACGCGACGCATAGGCGGCGGAACGGTCAACCTTCGTCGGATCCTTGCCCGAAAAAGCGCCGCCGCCATGGGGCGCCGCGCCGCCATAAGTATCCACAATGATCTTGCGGCCCGTCAACCCGGCATCCCCGTCCGGGCCGCCGATAACAAATTTGCCGGTCGGGTTGACGTAAAATTCATCCTCCGGGCACATCCAGCCCTCCGGCAATGTTTCCATCACATATTTACGGACAATTTCGCGCACATCATCGGTGGACAGGTCTGCATTATGCTGGGTGGACACAACAATGGATGTCGCCCGCACGGGTTTGCCATTTTCATAGGCCAGGGTGACCTGACTTTTGGAATCCGGCCCCAGGCCTTTTTCCCGGCCGCTATGGCGCGCATCCGCCAGCGCCTTGAGGATGTTGTGGGAATAATAAATCGGTGCGGGCATCAGAACATCGGTTTCATTAACCGCATAGCCGAACATGATTCCCTGATCGCCCGCGCCTTCATCCTTGTTGCCGGCGGCATCAACGCCTTGCGCAATGTCGGAGGACTGAGCATGCAGGTAGACATCGACCGCCGCGTTTTTCCAATGAAAACCGTCCTGCTCATAGCCGATTTCCTTGACAGCGGCGCGGGCGGTTTCCTCAATCAGGGCCTTGGTAATGCTTTCGGGTCCGCGAACCTCCCCGGCAAGGACAATGCGGTTCGTCGTCGTCAGGGTTTCGCAGGCGACGCGTGAATAAGGATCCTGCGACAGATACAGATCGACGATGCTGTCAGAGATCCGGTCACATACCTTATCCGGATGTCCTTCTGAGACTGATTCACTGGTGAAAAGAAAGTTTTTAGCTGGCACGCGGACATCCTCTTTATCTAATGGCGGCACCCATAGACGGCATTCGATCAGGAAAAGCATATACGGGTAGAATAAACCTGCCGCACTCTAGCAAAAACAGTCAGAGGGTCAAGAAAATCCGGGACGCCGGCGAGGATATGGTCAATCGGCTCCGCCATCCGGATCCCGCGCCTCACCCTCTTCGGCGGCGAGCGCCTTGATCACGTCGAAAAGGCGTTTGCGGATCTCCAGATTATCAATCTTGTAATAGGCGCGCACCAACTCCAGAGTTTCACGCTTGCCAAGGAAATCATGCTCGAATTCATCCGGCGGCTCTCCCAGCCCGGCGACGGCGTTTGTCCCGGCCTCCGGCATTTCTTCAAAGAAATAGGCGGGCTTTACATCCAGTATCCGGCTTAACTCGAACAGGCGACTCGCGCCAATGCGATTGGCGCCGCGCTCATATTTCTGGATTTGTTGAAAGGTGAGGCTGAGTCGCTCCCCCAGTTTCTGCTGACTGAGGCCAAGCAACGTGCGACGCATCCGAAGTCGGCTTCCGACATGCACGTCCACCGGATGATTTGCCATCTAAATTCCTTTTATCAAGATTTGCCTGATGAAACAGAGGGACCCCAATACTCTTACAAATACTTTGGAAAATTATCTTAAAAGTTGATTTATCCAGTATGTTCA
Organism: Sneathiella sp.; assembly: GCF_002694385.1. Classification (GTDB taxonomy): domain Bacteria; phylum Pseudomonadota; class Alphaproteobacteria; order Sneathiellales; family Sneathiellaceae; genus Sneathiella. The sequence goes on along the minus strand of NZ_NZMB01000012.1, from coordinate 253,630 downwards.
AAAGAGATAAGTAGTCAAGACGACTTGCGGATGTTTTTCGGATTTCGTCGACTGAGCAGAAGGCCCGACAAGAGGAATAGTCCGGTCAGGATGAGCGGGATCATCTCCCCGAAACGGGCATAAACCGTCCGTTCCGTGATCGGCATGGGCAGGCTGCCATCCAGCACCCCGGTCTGGTTGAGGGAGAGTTTCTCCTCGATGCGGCCATAGGGATCTATGATGGCCGAAATACCCGTATTGGCGGCGCGGATGACGGCCACGCCCTGTTCAATGGCGCGGGTGCGCGCAATGGCCAGATGCTGATACGGTCCGGATGTATTGCCGAACCAGCCATCATTGGTGACATTCAATATCCACGAGAAGGGTCTATCCGGCGCAATTTCCCAGGGGAAGGCAATTTCATAGCAAATAAGGGCCCGGGCGGGCGGCATGCCGGGGACGGAGATCACTTTTTTTGCCCTTTTGTCAGGCGTCGCAAAATCCGACATATTATCCAGCGCAGGAATGAGTTTCGTCAGCCCGGTTGCCTCCATCAATGGACGAAGCGGCATATATTCGCCATAGGGAACCAGATGCTGCTTGTCATAGATATCAAGAATTTCGCCGTTTGCCCCCAGAACATTCAGACTGTTCCAGTATTTCTGTTGCACAGGGTCCCGCCGCGGTGCGCCTGTAAAAATTGCGCCACCCGGGGAAAGGATCTGCGCCAGTTCCCTTTGCAGCGGGCGCGCCGTCGTCAGATAATAAGGCACCGCCGTTTCCGGCCAGATATAAAAACGGGGCTTTTCCCCTTCTTCGATCAGGCTGAGGGAAACAATCTTCTGCAAATGTTCGAGCAGCCGGTCCATCTTCCATTTGTCGGTCTGCTGTATATTGGGCTGGACGATCCGCAGGCTGGTATTGTCAAAGCTGGCAACCGGCCCGGCGGGGATGCGGACATAGCCGGCGCCCGCAAGGATGACAAACAGGGCAATCATTCCCCCGACCGCTGCCATCGCGGTTTTTCGTGGTGTTTCCGTTTCTCCGAAAAGGGCAGGCAGACTGGCGAGGAAGACAGTGAGCAGCGTCAGGCCATATATCCCGACATAGGCGGTTGATTGCAGGATAACGTCAACAACGCTCCAGCTATATCCGACAAGGTTCCAGGGAAAACCGGTGAAAATGACACCGCGCACATATTCAAAGGCCACCCAGAATCCGGTAAACAGAAGGATACGGGACAGTCCGCGGGCGCCGGTCATGTGGGTGGCCAGCGTGGCAAGACCGGAGAAGATCGCCAGAAATGCCGGCAGGACAATGACGGGCAAGGGCATCAGAAAGGCATGGGTGTCTGCGTCGATGGTAAAGGCAACGCCGATCCAGTAAAGCCCGGCGATAAACTGTCCCCAGGCAAACCACCACCCCGCGAGGAAGGCCTGTTTCTTTGTCGATGCGGCGGAGAGTATCCAGACAAGTACTGTAAAGCTGAGCGGCAGCAGGAAAGCCAGATTGACCGGCGGCAGCGCCGCCGCAACCATTGCTCCCAGAAGAAAGGCACACAGGTATCTTTTGACAGGCGACAGCCCGGATATCCAGCGATTAAGTGCGATCATTCCGCAGCGTCAGTCTCAGGCGGGCGGCGGTGGATTCGCACCCGTTTCACTTTACGGGGATCCGCATCAATGATTTCAAAATCAAGACCGTCCGGATGAGAGATGATTTCCCCCCGCGCCGGTATCTGTCCGGCAAGCTGGAACACCAGCCCGCCAACGGTATCGACATCCTCATCTTCCTCCTCGGGCAGCAGATCAGTCTCGACGAGAGCTTCGAGTTCCTCTATCGAGGCGCGGGCATCGGCTTCGATGGTGCCGTTGGAGGCGACGATGATTAGCGGGCCTTCCTGCTCGTCATGCTCATCCTCGATATCGCCGACGATTTCTTCGACCAGATCTTCAATGGTGACCAGGCCGTCAATGCCGCCATATTCATCGACCACCGCCGCCATATGAATATGCGTAGCCCGCATTTTCAGCAGCAGGTCAGGCACCGACATGGAGGGCGGAACGAACAGGATTTCGCGGCGAAAGTTCTGCCAGCGGCCGGGATTCTTTTTACCCCAGAAATTGATTAAATCCTTGATGTGAAACATGCCGGTAACATTATCCAGCGTTTCTTCATAAACAGGCATGCGGGAATGGTTGGTTGCCTTGAAGCGTTCAGCCACCTGTTCAAGGGTCAGGCTGGCGTCAATCGCCTCGATATCGGCGCGGGGAACCATCACATCGCTGATGCTGAGTTCGCTGAAACTGAGAATATTGGTCAGCATCAGCTTTTCGGAAGGGTTTATGGATTGTTCGGGATCGTCATGTTCCTCGATCAGCTCTTCCAGTGTCGAACGGACGCTTCTTTCTGTCTGCTGTCCGATCCCCAGAACACGCTTCAGCATATGCAGTACGGCGTTCGATTGTTTTTGCGTTGTCGGGCTGTCCGGGTTTTCGGACAGGCTCGTACTCGACACGTTATCGGTCATTTTTTGTCGGGGGTCTCCTGTGGCGACGGATCATATATTTCATAAGGATTGGCTATATGTAGGTGTCGCAAGATTATGATTTCAAGATTTTCCATCTCTTCGGCTTCATTTTCGTCGATATGATCGAAACCGGCAAGATGTAAAACGCCATGGACAAGCAGATGCGCCATATGGTCGGTGAGGGGTTTTCTCTGTTCTTCCGCCTCGCGCAGAAGGGTTTCCCGGGCCATGACAATATCCCCAAGGAGGAGCGGTTCGCCTGTCCGGGCGGCCTGTACCAGTTCGCCGGCCTCAATCGGGTTGCCGGGAAAGGACAAAACGTTGGTGGGGCTGTCCTTGCTGCGATAATCGCGGTTGAGCTCCCGGATGGCAGCGTCGTTGGTGAAAAGCAGGCTGATTTCCACTGCCGGAACCGCATTGCCGGGCGCTGATTTCAAACCAAATTCACGGCAGAGCGCGGCAAGAGCCGTCCGTGTGACAAGATTTGCCCTTTCATTCAGATCGGGCAGAAGATCCTGCCAGACCGGGTCCTCAATGCTGATCGCCAGATCGAATGAGAAGGGAAGGGATGTCATGGGGCAATCAGGATTTTCGGGATTTGAGGGCCAGCTGCTTTTCGCGGTCATGTTCCCCATATGCCTTGACGATACGGGTCACCAGCGGATGGCGCACTACGTCGGCTTCTCCAAAGTGGATGAAGTCGATGCCTTTCACGCCTTTCAGAATATCGACAGCTTCGTGCAGGCCGGAGCGCACCCCGAGCGGCAGGTCGATCTGGCTGAGATCGCCGGTTACCGCCATGCGGGAGTTTTCCCCCATCCGGGTCAGCAGCATTTTCATTTGTACCGGCGTTGTATTCTGCGCCTCATCCAGAATAATGGCAGCATTGGAAAGGGTTCGACCACGCATGAAAGCAAGGGCAGCCACCTCGATTTCGCCATTTTCAAGGCGCTTCACCACCTCTTCCGCGGGTAGCATATCATAGAGCGCATCATAGAGCGGGCGCAGATAGGGATCGATCTTGTCACGCATGTCGCCAGGCAGAAAGCCGAGCTTTTCACCGGCTTCTACTGCGGGGCGGGCCAGGATAAGCCGGTCCACCTTGTTCTCGATCAGCATGGCAACGGCATTGGCGACCGCCAGATAGGTCTTGCCCGTCCCGGCGGGGCCGAGGCCGAAGACCAGCTCATGGGTGCGCAGCGATTTGACATAGACCGCCTGATTGGTGGAGCGTGGTGTGATCCGCCGCCGTTTGGTGACGATCATTTCGCTGTTGCCGGAGACAGAACCGCGGCTGCCATCCTCCGCCGGGGCGCTGCCCGCCATGCGAATGGCGCCATCCACTTCCCCCTCCGTCACATCGAGGCCTTTTTTAAGCCGTGCATAAAGATCGAGAAGGGCGGACTTTGCGGCGGATTGCGCGTCTTTGCTGCCGGTGATGGCCATTTTATTCCCGCGGGAGGCAACGGATACGTCAAGCCCCTGTTCTATGCGGGCCAGATACCTGTCATGCTCGCCGACAAGCTGGGCAAGCAGATGGTTGTCATCAAATTCGAGAATGATCGCGTTATTCTGATCGGGTGCGGGTTTGGGAGATTTACTGCTCGATGGATGTTTTGCCACGTCTGTTCCTATGCCGCATCCGCGACACTTCCAGGTTTCAATTCGCCTCGCAGGGAATTAGCGTTTCCTTCCCGAACGATGACGGTTGCGATGCGTCCGATCCGGTGCGCCGGGGAGGGCACGAAAACGGACTGCATATAGGGGCTGCGGCCAACGAGCTGGCCTTCGCGTTTGCCTTCTCTTTCCAGAAGGACGTCAACTTCCCGACCAACGAACCCCTGGTTATAGGCAAGCTGCTGCTCATTCAGCAGCGTCTGAAGGCGGGCCAGTCGCTCCGATTTCACGGTTTCATCGATCATCTGATCGGCAAGGACCGCGGCTGGTGTCCCCGGTCGCGGGCTGTATTTGAAGCTGTAGGCCTGGGCATAGCCGACGTCGCGAACAAGCTGTAGCGTATCTTCAAACTCCTGATCCGTCTCACCGGGAAAGCCGACAATGAAATCGCCGGAAAGGGCCAGATCGGGCCGGAAGTGGCGCAGCCTGTCAATAATTCGGCGATACTCATCCGCCGTATGGCGGCGGTTCATGGCCGCAAGGATGCGATCAGACCCCGCCTGAACCGGCAAATGCAGATAGGGCATCAGAATATCCACATCGCGATGGGCGCGGCACAGATCTTCCGTCATTTCCAGCGGATGTGACGTGGTATAGCGGAGCCGGTCCAGCCCCTCCAGCTCCGCCAGCATATGGATGAGGGTTGCCAGGCTCACCGGCTTGCCGTCCGGCCCGTCACCATGATAGGCGTTCACATTCTGGCCCAGCAGGGTGATTTCCCGCGTCCCGGCCGCGATCATGCGTTTCGCCTCATCAATGATGGCGGCGGCGGGGCGCGAAAATTCCGCGCCGCGCGTATAGGGAACCACGCAGAAGGCGCAGAATTTGTCGCAGCCTTCCTGCACCGTGAGAAAGGCGGACAGGTTTTTGTCGATTGCCTCCTCCGGCAAATGGTCAAATTTCGGCTCCGGCGGGAAATCCGTTTCCAGAATATGTCCGACGCCACGTGTCGCCTGCGCCACCATCTGGGGAAGCTGATGATAGGATTGCGGGCCGAAAACCATATCCACATAGGGCGCCCGCTTCATAATCTCCGCCCCTTCGGCCTGGGCCACGCAGCCTGCGACGGCAATGATCATGCCGCCTTCATCACGCGCCTCTTTGTCGCGGCGCATGTTGCGCAAGCGGCCGAGCTCGGAAAAGGTCTTCTCAGACGCCTTTTCCCTGATATGGCAGGTGTTCAGAATTGCCATATCCGCGTCAGCCGGTTGATTTGTCAGGGAATATCCCAAAGGGGCCATCAGGTCTGCCATGCGGGCTGAATCATATACATTCATCTGGCAGCCATATGTCGAAATATAGAGTTTTTTGCTCACGCTTCCTTGCCAACCTCGTCGGATTTACTCGTCTCAAATGCTGATTTGAAGGCCGTTTCTTACCATGAATAAACTAGCAGTAATATGACAAATAGAGAAGCAGGGGATGCATTTTGCCGGAAAAATCACCTGACGGTCCGTGATTCGGGTCTTTCGGGCTCGTCCCGGCCGGTCAGCGCCCGGCTCAGGCTCTTGGCAATGGTCATTTGGCAATCGCTTGCCATGGTTTTTCGAGAATCATAATCATCGATCGTGACCGGGGGATGAAACCGCAGTTCGGCGGTGATTTTGCCGCGCTTGAGATATTCCCAAACGTGGCTGAGCAGTTCCTCGTCTCCGACCCAGGCGACAATCCCCATGGTGCCGCGAGTGAGGGGAATGCCGTTCATGCGGCTGTAGGCCAGCGTCACGGGCTGAACCGGCAAATGCCGGTCACCTATTTTCCGTTCTGCCAATCCAAAATAGGCGCTTTTGAAACTCTGGATGATAATGCCGTTTGAGGATGTTCCCTCAGGAAACAGAAACAGATTATCGCCCTTTTCAAGATGTTCCTGCATTTCGCCTTTATGCCCCTTGATGGCGGGTCGGCTGCGTTCGATAAAAATTGTCTGCTGCAATTTTGATATCGGACCAATCAGGGGATAGCTTTCGACCTCTCTTTTGGCGACAAAACTCCCGTGCAGGGCGCTGCCGATGACAGGAATATCCAGCCATGAAATATGATTGAGGACAAAAAGCGTCGGTCGGGATTTCTCGATTGTTCCCGAGGTAACCACCTTGACCCGGAGAAGACGACAGAGTCCCTTGTGAAATATCCGGGGAATGCAATAACGGTGCTGCTTGAAAAACAGCAGGATAATCATCTGGACAGGCGCCAGAAGGCCGGCCCAGATGAAGATGGCCAGAATGGTGAGAGTGGCTTTGATTTTGTTCATTTCCAGAGGCGCGGGATTAGCTCTCAATCGGCCTTGCGGCCATGAAAGGACTGTCGGATGTTAACAACGGATTCTTCCGGCGGAACCTCCTTCACCGCAGAATTTGATAGCGGCTTGCCATAGAGTTCGAGACGATGGTCGATCAGCTCGAATCCCAGCTCCTCCGCAATCTTNTTTTGCAGCTCTTCAATCTGATCGCTGGTGAATTCGATCACCTGCCCGGTTTGNACNTTGATCAGATGGTCATGATGTTCGTCCGANNCNTCCTCATAACGGGCGCGGCCGTCTCCGAAATCATGACGNTCCAGAATGCCNTTTTCTTCGAACATGCGNACGGTGCGGTAAACCGTTGAGATGCTGANCGTATCATCTATTTCCGATGCCCGTTTATAAACGAGCTCCACGTCCGGATGGTCTTGTGANTCTGACAGCACCCGCGCGATAACACGGCGCTGTTCCGTCATACGCAAGCCTTTGTCGAGGCAAAGTTGTTCCAGGCGAGTTGGCATGTGAACCTCTGANTGCAAATTNTCTGCCGAATCTTCTNCGGCAGGTCTGATTTTATACAAATTATTNTTTNGGGCCAGCGAAAGTAGGGATTACTTGCTTNTCGCTTTCTTNCGGCGAGTGCCCAGCCCGATTTTCTTGGCCAGATTGCGGCGCTGTTCCGCATANTTCGGNGCCACCATCGGATAGTCTGCCGGCAGGCCCCAGCGTTCCCTGTATTCTTCCGGNGTCATGTCNTAGGATGTTTTCAAATGCCGTTTCAGCATTTTCAGCTTTTTGCCGTCTTCAAGACAGATGATATAGTCCGGATGGACAGATTTCCGGATNGACACGACCGGTTCCGGCTTGTCATCTTCCTCGGNTGCTTCGCCGACGGTTGACAGCGTNTTGAAAACGTCGTTGATAAGCGTCGAAATNTCANTGGCGCTTACCGGATTGCGTGACAGATGAGANGTTACAATATCCGTTGTCAGCGCGAGAAGTTCTAGCTTTTCTATTTTCTCAGACATTGTAATNGAACCTCCATTACCCAAAAACGNCTTGCAGTGTATAGACAATATATATTTTAAAATCGAATATAAAATAAAATAAAGCAAAAANTTAATCGGCAGAACTTATTGATACGTATTAACGTTTATTTCCTGCTTTATAGGTTAATGCAAATTTTTAAGCATCAAAATGGCNTCTTCCNGGGTCTCGCCATGCAAGTANTATCCCGGTCTCTGGCCGATTTCTTTAAATCCGCTTGATAAATANAGCCTCCGGGCGGACAGGTTCTGCGCCCCCACNTCAAGCAGCAGCCGTTCGGCTTTTAACTCCCGCAGGTATGCCACNCCCAGTTCGAGCAGTTGCCCCGCATANCCNCGCCCGCGNTAATCGGGNCAGGTTCCGAGCGTCAGGATTTCACATTCATCCAGCACCTGNCGATACANCGCGAAAGCGACGGGTGTNTCTNCANGGCTCAGNATTTGCAGGNTCGTGCCGGGAACATTGAGGGCTGATCGGAAGGACGCTTCATTCCATGGCGNGCTGAAACATTCNGCATGTAAGGCGGCGGCCAGGGCCGCGGCAGATGCNTCGCTGAAAAANACTGTCGAAAGCGGNTCAGNTGCCATACTCAGCCCTGATCATTCATTGCCGGATCAATGCCGCCCGGCAGNTTGGCATCNGGCGCCCGNAGATANAGCGGCGCGGGGGGAGGGGTGNCCGNTGCCGGAAGCCCCCGCGCTTTGGCGAGCCGNGCAATGTGCAATGCATCGGGGTCGTGATCAAGGGCGGGAAGGTGATATTGGCTGGAATGAAACTCGGGCAGNTGTGCAAGNAGGGNNNCNCCNGATCCCAGCAGGACAGCCGGATCGGNGCCGATAATCGGCAGGGCNTCCTCTGGCCGGATGGCCATGGGGTCTGTTTTCGGGANNATCAGNGCGGGTGTCGCAAGGCGCTCAAAAACCTGAAGNTATANTTCACCCCGCCGTGCGTCCGNCGCGACGATGACGGGTTGATNGCCGNCGANNTCNNAAGGCACNGCGGCNGCCAATGCNTCCAGCGTNGTAATGCCNACAACGGGCTTGCGGGCGGCAAGGGCCATGCCGCGGGCGGCGGCCAAACCGATCCTGAGACCGGTGAAGGTNCCGGGGCCGATTGAAACGGCAATCAGATCCAGCATTTCATATCGGATGTCGGCTTCACGCATCAGCGATTCGATTAGCGGCATCAGCGTTTCCGCATGGCCGCGGCGGCGCTTTTCATGCACATGGCCAAGCACCACCGCCCCGTCCGTGATGGCGACGGAACAGGCATTCATGGCCGTGTCAAACGCCAGTATCTTCATTCTGTTGCCTTCCGTATTCGGGCCATGTAGGGTCGTGATGCGCCCCGAGTGTTACGCTCTCTGCGGCATGATTTCAAGTCAGCAGGTTCAAGATGCCCCTGAATGAGATGTTAACGGAAATCACCCCTGACCGCTTCGATGTGGAGCTGGATATCCGTTATGCAGGTTCGAATAATTTCACAGGCGCGCCCATCTATTATCGTGGAGCCTGTTACCTCAATTTGGAGGCAGCGGAAAAGCTGCGCCGTGCGGTTGAGCTGGCGGCGGCGCTTGGGCTTCGATTCAAGATATTTGATGCCTTCCGGCCGACCGAAGCGGTGCAGGCGCTCTGGGATCACACCCCAAATCCGGACTTTCTCTCTCATCCCGCCAACGGTTCGCCTCACTCCAGAGGCGCGGCCATTGATCTTACGCTTATCGACAGGTCAGGTCAGGAGCTGGACATGGGAACCGGTTTTGATGCCATGACGGTTGCCTCCTACCATGGATCTCTCGATGTTTCAGCCGAAGCGCAGCGTAATCGCGCGTTACTTCTTGGGATCATGACGGCGGCCGATTGGGATTTTTACCGGAATGAGTGGTGGCATTACCAATTGTTTAAGCCTCGTCGTTACCCTACGCTCTCTGACAAGGCAGCCGGAAGCCGGATGATGACCGGGGGCGGCGATTAACAACGGGTGATGAACCGATGAGAAGAGCAAGAAAAAGGTTTATGGCAGCTTGCGGGGCGCTTTCCCTGTGTCTGGCGATGGTGCAGGGCGCATCGGCGGTCATGGCGGCCGACTGGGCAAGCGTGATCATGTATCACCGCTTTGGTGAAGATCAGTATCCGTCCACCAACATCCGGATCGAGCAGTTCAGGGAACATATCGCAGAATTGAAAAATGGTCCCTATACCGTTCTGCCCCTCAACGAAATCGTTGATCGGCTTGAAAGCGGCGAAGCGCTGCCTGACCGGACGGTCGCGCTGACAATGGATGATGCCTATCTTTCGGTTTATGAGATTGCCTGGCCTTTACTGAAAGAAGCGAACCTCCCGTTTACGGTTTTTGTTGCCGTTGAAGGGGTCGACAGACAGCTTCCGGGCATCATGAACTGGGATCAACTGCGGGAGCTTCGCGATGCGGGCGTGCATATCGGGCATCACACCTATTCCCATTCGCATTTGCCGACCATGAATGCGGAGGAAATCGAAGCGGATATCAATCGCGCCAGCGAGCGCTATCAGGCCGAACTCGGGTTCGTGCCGGCAATCTTCGCCTATCCTTATGGCGAATATGGCAATGACGTTAAATCCGTCATCCGCCAACTTGGATTCAAGGCGGCGTTCGGTCAGCAGTCCGGCGTTGCCTTTTCCGGCCATGACCGGCTTGAATTGCCGCGCTTCACCATGAGCGAGAATTATGGCGGTATCGGCCGGTTTCGTCTGGCGGCGAATGCATTACCGCTACGGGTGACGGATGTAACCCCTTCGGAAAACGTACTAACGCGTAATCCGCCGAATTTCGGCTTCACCCTTGTGGAGGATTACGGAAATCTGAGCGGGCTGTCCTGCTTCTCGTCCAACCAGACGGGTGGGGCGGTGCCGATTGAGAAAATAGGCGACTCCCGTATCGAGATCAGGCTTTCCTCGGCTTTCAAGCCGGGACGTGGGCGGATCAACTGCACACTTCTCGGGCCGGAGCGGCGCTGGCGCTGGTTCGGCTCACTGTTCTATATACCGGGCTAAACAATCATAATAACAGGGGAGGGGAACATGAGTTTTGCCAGAAAACTTAAGGAAAAACTGAAGGCCGGGGAAAAAACCACCGGATGCTGGCTCTTTTCCAACTCTCCGGACATGGCGGAGATCATTGCCTCAACGGGCTTTGATGCGCTGATGATTGATCATGAGCATGGCTCGGGCAGCCTGGAGATGGCGATCCATCAGTATCGCGCCGTTCGCACAGTCAGTGACGCACCGGTCCTGATGCGGGTGCCGTGGAATGATACGGTGCTGATCAAGCGGGCGCTGGATACCGGTATGGACGGCATCATGGTGCCGTCGGTCAGCACGGCGGAGGAGGCAGAGGCCGTTGTCGCGGCCTGCCGGTATCCGCCGCATGGTATTCGCAGTGCCGGTGTTGGTGCGGCCCGGGCGGGGACATATGGGCGCTACGCGCGCGCATATCTTGAAAATATGAATCAGGATATGATGATCATCTGTCAGATCGAGACGAAAGAAGGGGTCGAGAATATCGACCGCATCGCCGCCGTTGACGGCATTGACATGCTGTTTATCGGACCGAATGACCTGTCGGGCAGCATCAAGAAGCTTGGCCAATTCGATGACCCGGAAGTCAAGGCCCTGCTGGAGGAGGCGCGGGATCGTATCAAGGCCAGCCCCGCCTATCTCGGCTGTATCTCAAAGGGCGCGCAGCAGACCAATGAGCTGTTCGCCGAGGGTTATGACTTTCTCCTTTGCGCGGGTGATACCAATCTGGTGGCGACGGCCGCAAAAGATCTCCTCAGTAATCTGAAAAGGTGAATATTTTCATATGGATACATCTTATATATAAGATGTATCCATAGTCTGTTCTTTTGCCGCTCACGCAGAGATATTGAATTTCGCGCCCGCCTCGACGATCTGACGCCAGCTTTCCGGATCAATTTCTATGCCGTCTGCGCGGCGTATGTCACGCTGTTCCCGTTCCGGATCGCCGGGGACGAGAACCTTGCCAAAGCCCTCACGCGGCGGGGAGGCACGGACATAATCGCACATGGCTTTCATTTCACTGGCGATATAATCCGTATCTGTCAGGCGGCCCGGATCGATCACGATGGACAGCATATTGTTGATGATACGGGTATCACGCACATTTTCGGGCTGAATGGTGCCGCCGCCGCCAATGGCGCCGGTCAGCAACTCGCACATCAGCGCCAGCCCATAACCCTTATGATCCGCCATTGTCAGCAAGGCGCCCGACTGTTCGGCAAACATGACGGAGGGGTCGGTAGACGCATTCCCATCCTTGTCGATGATCAGCCCTTCTTCAACTTTCTTGCCGCTGTTGTTGGCGACCCGGATCTTGCCGAGGGCGACCTTGCTGGTGGCGAAGTCGAGAACAATGCGGGGCTCGTTTGCCGTGTCCGGCAGGGTGATGCAGATGGGGTTGGTGCCAAAGCGGGCATCAGATCCATGGTGCGGGGCGACAATACCTTTATGCCCGACGACATTAACGAAATGAATGGACACAAGACCTGCATCGGCGCATTGCTCCCCATAGGTGCCGACGCGGCCGATATGGTGGGCGTTACGCAGGGCCGAAAGGGCCAGGCCGGTTTCCTGTGCCGTGGCGATCGTTTCCGCTACCGCCTCGCGGGCGACGACCTGTCCAAAACCGGACCGCCCATCGAACACCAGAATAGAGCCGTCCTTTTTTATCAGCTCCGCATGTTCGTTCAGATGAAGATAGCCGTTCTGGATGTTTTCGACATAGCGGGGCACCATGCCGACGCCGTGGCTGTCATGACCTGACAAATTGGCGAGCACCAGATGGTTGGCGACAATGGCAGCTTCCTCAGGGGTGCTTCCGGCGGCTGTGAAAATCGCCTCGACAAAGCGGGTCAGTTTATCATGATTGATACGCATTTTTTATTCCCTTGTTGTGCAGCGTTCAGATTGCCGTGGCCCCGCCATCGATGACGATTTTGGCGCCGGTGATATGGCGGGCCTCGTCCGAGGCGAGAAACACAATAGCATTGGCGATATCGATAGGCTCGCTCGGAACTTTGAGGGGGACGAAACTTCCGATGCTATCCCATCCTTTGGCCACGTCCCCGCCATACATGCCCATCAATTCATCTCCCATCTCCGTGCGAACGGGATCGGGATGAACAGAATTGCAGCGAATCCTGTAGCCTTTCTGGGCGCAGTGAAGGGCAACCGTCTTCGTCAATTGACGCACCGCCGCTTTCGATGCGCCATAGGCGGCAAGCGTTGGCGTTGCAATCAGCGCGGCAATAGACGACACATTGACGATCGCGCCGCCCCGCTCCTTCATGGCGCCGATAGCTACCTGACAACCGAGAAAAACGCCCTCCACATTCACCTTCTGGATGGCGCGCCAGTGATTGAGATCCGTATCCTCGATCGTTTGATGATCGCTGATCGCCAGAATACCGGCGTTATTGATCAGTATATCAATCGCGCCCGCCGTCTCTTTTGCCGTTGCGGTGACTTTTTGCCAGTCCTCCTCACGCGTCACATCATGGGGGATGAATTTTGCGCGCTCGCCAAACTCCCGAACCGCTGCTTCGCCCGCAGTCCGGTTGATATCTGTCATGATGACGAAAGCGCCTTCCTCGACAAAGCGGCGGGTTGTCGCCAGTCCGATGCCGGCCGCCGCCCCTGTGATTATGGCAGTCTTGTTTTTGAGCCGATCCATGCCCTCCCCCTTTTTATGTATGACGGCCGATAGACAGAACTGATACAGGCTCTGCTGTCTCCGTAATCATAGTTTCACATCAACAGCAATTTTGCGAGATGGAATGTATGCGGTAGGGGGGCCGTAATACGGTCTGTCAGGGGGCAAGTTCCGCCGTCTCAAAATCCTGGAGGCGATTGGTTTTGATAAGATTGCGAAGGTTATTTACATATTCAAGGCCTTTTTCCGAATAAGCCTGAAGCGTTGCAGCGAGCCCGAGACTGTCGGTGCTCATGTCCGGACCATCCTGCAACGCGGCGCGCGCTTTGCGGAAGTCCTCATAGGCAGGATGGGTATTAAGGTTATGGACATAGGCCGAGATTGATTCGGCGACGCTGTCAAAGCTTTTGACTTCATGGGTATCGCTGCGCTCCCGCTCTTCCGGCACAATCCCGTCTCCGCTGGCCCAGGTGCGCTGCCCGAAAAGAGCGTTGCCTTCACGGACAAAGCGTGACGCGCCCCAGCCTGATTCCTCGACCGCCTGCGCAAGCGCAATGGAAACCGGCACAGTATCAACCCTGTCCAGCAACTTGAAAGGATCGCTCGCGTCCGTGCGATAACCGGCGGCAAGTTCTTCCAGCCATTGGCGGTCAGTCTCGGCAAGGGATTTGCCAACTGCTTTTACCTGTAGAAGGCCATTCAGCCGCTGTCGTTGCTCGGCGATTTGCTCATTGACGTTGAGGATCAGGGGCAGGACAAGCTTGATGAAAGTATTTTTGCGTTCATCGACATCCGGGATGCTGTCGATATCGACGGGTATTTGCTCGACATAAAGGCGGGGTACAGGCTCCCCGCGGCGGATATCATCCAGCCGGTAATCAACGCGGGAGAGGATGTCATCAAGCTTCGCAAGATCGAAAGCGTCTTGACGTGACGATTGAACGACGACCCCGGCCGATGTGGATTGAGTATGCGATTCCCTGGCGCCGTCAATAAATTCGGGCACGACATAGAGAACGGCAAGTGAAAGACCCGCAAATGTTGCGATCTTGCCCGATCTGAAACCGGATTTCAGTAGCTGCATTACCTAAATTGTGCTCGGCGCTGTTGTCGGATGAACCACTCCGCAGGCAACAGGCCCGAACCCTCATCACATCAAATGAAACAGGACTTTAACGGTCTCTCACGACTGTCAGGAACCGGAATATGTGAACAGTCACCTGCAAATTCAAGTGTTTAATCAATGGGACGGTTTTGCCAGTTAATTCAGTCGCTTGTAAATGAACTGCAGGGAAGGGGGTGTCGAACGGATGTGCTTTCCGCCTGCTTTGGCGAATCGCGATAGGGCATATTGCCAAAACTCAGGTGACGGCATCAAGCTGCCGGGTGGTCAGGTTGCCGGGGACAACCGTAATGGGGATGGCGAATGTGCCGGACATTTCACCGACAAGACTTTTGATCAGCGGGCCGGGCCCGCCGGAATCGGGGGACGCGGCAAGCACCAGCACACGAATATCCGAATCTTCCTCAATCAGCGCCAGAACCTCTTCCTTTTTAAAGCCGTCCCGGATGACAAATTCCGGCACGATTGTTGTTTCGCGCTGAATTTCCTCTGCCAGATTTTGCAGGATTTCTTCTGCGGCCTGGCGGGCTTCTTCCCGCATGGCCTGTTCCACGCCCATCCAATGCTGGAATTCCGGGGGCTCTATGACATACAGCAAAATCACTCCACCGCCCACATGCCAGGCGCGACGGCTCGCGAAGCGGATCGCGGATTTGCATTCCGGCGTCTCGTCAACGACGACCAGGAATTTGTTGCGTACGCCAGTCGTAGCTTCGTCTGACATAAAGGCTCCGTCAATTGTTCTCGATGACGTTATCCTGCCATTATCGGCGCAGTTATTTCAAGAGAATGTTGCTGATCTCCTGAAGCTGCGCACGGGCGCGCAGAACATAGAAACCCTGTGCAGTCAGATGGTTAGGCAAAAGTTGGGAGTCCGGCGCCGCATTGACAACAATGAAGGGATCAAGGGCAATTACCGATTTGAAGCTGGCAAGCATCTGATTCCAGGCATTTATCAGGCCCCGTTCCTTGATCAGGCCTTCATAATCCTGATAGAGGGATTTCAGTAGCATATAATAGCCATAAGCCTGCCCTTTGACGCCATAAAAGATATCGTCAGCATGGAAGTCGATAATCTGGCCGGAATTTTCATCAATATGCTTGTCGATTGTCGCGGTTGACGAGCCGATATCAAGAGCGATGCGATCAAGTGTGGCGAGCAGATTGTCCGCCCGCCGTTCAAAGACAGCATTTCCCGCGGCAAGTCGCTTGTTATAGCTAATAAGGGAGGCACGGGCTTTTTCGTATTGCTCTTCCGAGGCGGCAGTCGGCAAGAGGGAAACAGTCGGGTCCCATGCCCATTTCGTCCCGGAATATTGCAACAGCCCGGCCGCCTCTTGCAAATCGCGGTCCGTCTGGCTGGACCCGCGGGTCCGGCCGATCTGGTCGGTCAGTTCAAAGCTGAAACGCGCCAGCGCGGAAATGATGCCCTGCTGATAGTTGGGCATATTATCGAGGGCGGAGGAGGGCATGAAGAAGGGATCATTCGCCGTCCAGCGGTTGACATTGATTTCCCGGTCGATAAGCCCGGCCATCATATTCACGGCATGGCTGCCACCCGCAACAACATTGGCGCCGGACGGGACAAATTCCGTATCGTCTTCGACATTATGGACCATCATCATACCGATGGGATAATATAACAGCAGAAGCAGGACAAAGATCAGCAGGACGGGTTTCCAGCTGCGCTTCACCCCCTGCTTGACGGCCTGGGTACTTCTGCCAAGGCGTTTTGTTTCCGTCCCGTTACTGCCGATCTCGCTCATCTCTGCGTCCCATTGCCAGGTAAAGATATTTTGTCAGGCCATGATGCAAGATGTATGTCGTCTGATGTTGAGTTACAAGCAGCCGGGGTTATGGCTGCAAAAATCCAACGACATCCTTCACTTCCCGAAGAACCGGTGCTGCAAGGGCGGCAGCCCGTTCGGCCCCCTTCTTCATGATGGCATCCACATGGCCGGGATCAGCTGTGAGACGCTTCATTTCCTCACCGATCGGCCCGAATTTATCCACAGCGAGATCAGTCAGCGCCGGTTTGAAGATGGAGAAGTTCGCCCCGGAGAATTCATCCAGAACCTGCTGCTTGCTGAGATCCGCAAGCGCCGCATAAATGCCGACCAGATTGGCCGCCTCGGGGCGGTCTTTCAGGCCTTCTTCACTTTCGGGGATTGGTTCCGCATCAGTACGCGCCTTGCGCAGCTTCAGGGCGATGCTGTCCCGATCATCCATAAAGGTGATGCGGGAATAATCGCTCGGGTCCGACTTTGACATTTTCTTCGATCCGTCACGCAGGGACATGACCCGTGTTGCCGCCCCGAAAATAAGCGGCTCCACCATCGGAAAAGTTTCTGTCCCGAAATCATTGTTGAATTTCTGGGCGATATCGCGGGTCAGTTCCAGATGCTGTTTCTGATCTTCGCCAACCGGGACATGTGTCGCCTTGTAGACAAGGATATCCGCCGCCATCAGGTTGGGATAAGCGTAGAGACCGACAGACGCATTTTCACGATTCTTGCCGGCCTTTTCCTTGAACTGGGTCATGCGGTTCAGCCAGCCGAGACGGGCGACGCAGTTGAAAATCCAGGCAAGTTCCGCATGGGCGGGCACAGTGCTCTGGGCGAAAATGATCGACCGTTCCGGATCGACGCCCGCCGCGATATAGGCGGCGGCGACCTCTCGGGTGTTCTTGCGGAGCTCGGCCGGGTCCTGCCAGACGGTGATGGCATGCATATCGACGGCGCAATAGATGCACTCATACTCCTGTTGCAGGCGCACGAAATTGCGGATCGCGCCGAGATAGTTGCCAAGATGCAGATTACCGCTCGGCTGGACGCCGGAGAAAATACGAGACATTTCCGAAAAGCTCCTCACGCTTTGGACACGCGCCCCTTTTGACAGGCTGACCATCAGGCTGCCGGGGCTGGGATCGGGCTGGGCCCGGTTGTTGCCTCGGCCTTATTGCAGGCCGCTGTCTTTGCGTCAACTCCTTACTTCGATGGGCGGCGTTTCAGCATGTTTTTCACTTCCTTCGGTTTTGCGCCACCGAAGGCAAGGATGGCAAGGGCATAAAGCACCATCCCCCCGCCGACAAGCAGGGCGAGCAGGGTGATCCGTGCTGCAAGATCATCCGCAAGCAGGCCGTCCAGATAACGGCGGGCGACATACAGTCCGGCGGCCATAACGAGGGAGGCAAGGAAAATGCCGACCAGCCGTCGCAGCAGGCGAGCATCGGCCGCATAATGGCCCCGGCGCCGCAGAATGATAAACAGGGCCATCACATTGAACCAGGAGGAAAGGGACGTCGCGAGGGCGATACCGACGTGACCAAATGACTGGATAAGAAGCAGACTGAGGCTAACATTCAGGATCATGGCGATTACCCCGACAATCACCGGGGTTGTTGTGTCTTCCCGAGCGAAAAAACCGGGCGCGAAAATTTTCACCAGAACGTAAGCCGGAAGCCCGCTGGCAAAGGCAAAAAGCGCCATGGCGGTGGCTTCGCTGGCGGCGGCGGTGAATTCACCATGCCGGAACAGGGCGGAGATGATTTCCTCGGGGATGACCATCAGGGCCGCGGTGGCGGGCAGGGTCAGCAGTAGTGCAAGCTCCAGCGCGCGGTTCATGCTGTAAAGGGCGGTGGTTTCCTCCCCGCTGCGTAGCTGCCGCGACAGCATGGGCAACAGGGCGGTGCCGACCGCAATGCCGATCACGCCAAGAGGAAGCTGATAGACCCTGTCGGCATAATAAAGATAGGAAATGGCGCCGGTTGCGAGATAGGAAGCAATGATGGTCCCGACCAGGATATTGATCTGCATCACCCCCGCGCCAAGGATGCCGGGCAGCATCAGACGGAACAACCGGCGGATATCCGCATTGAAAACGGGACGGCGTAACGGGACGCGGGCCCCCGTCCGTTTGCAGGCAATGACCAGAAACACCACCTGCGCCAGACCGGCCAGGGCGACACCGACGGACAGCAGCAGCCCGACATCACTTTCCGTCTTGCCGATACCGAACAGCAGGAAGGCAATCAGAACAATATTGAGAAGGATTGGTGCGGCGGCCATGGCTGCGAATTTATAGAAAGCATTCAGCACGCCGCCCAGAAGGGCGACAATTGCCATGGCCAGCAGATAGGGGAAGGTAATGCGGGTGAAATCGACGGCGAGTTCGAACCGCAATCCTTCCGTTCCGAAGCCGGGCGCAAGAAACTGCATCATGAAGGGCATGAAAATCATGAATAGCGCCGAGAATATCAACAGAAACCCGACCAGAATGGAGAGGGCATGGCTGGCAAATTCAAGCGCCATATCCTTGCCTTCCTGTTCCAGCTTGCGGGCGAACAGCGGAATGAAGGCGGCGGAAAAAGCGCCTTCTGCCACAAGCCTGCGGAACATGTTAGGGATGCGGAAGGCGACAAGGAAAGCATCCGCCACAGGCCCGGCGCCAAGGATGGCCGCCATCAGAATATCACGCAGGAAACCAAGCACGCGGCTGATCATGGTGTAGCCGCCAACGGTGGCAACGGATTTAAGCAAACTCATCTTGATCCCATATCACCACCGGATTTGAAATGCCCATCAGCTTCCGACGCTGGCGGTCTTTTTGGCCGCCGCCGTTTTTTTCTGCCTTTCCTGCTCGTCCGACAGGGCGGCGAGGAGTTTCTTTTCGATATTTGCGAGTTTTACCTTATTGGTGATTTTGAGACCGAAGCTGTCCTTGACATAAAAGACGTCAACTGCCCGCTCGCCATAAGTGGCGATATGCGCCGAGGATATGGACAGGGACAGGCTGAACAGAGTGCGGGTCAGATGCGCCAGCAGGCCGGGCCGGTCCCGGCCGCGCACTTCGATCACCGTATGGGTATTGGACGCCATATTGTCGAGAATGACGGTCGGCTGGACGGTAAACACCTCGGTCCGGCTCGGCAGGCTGGAGTCGCGCCGGTCGATCAGTTCAAGATGCGGTTTGCGGGTGCCTTTCAGGGTATCTTCAATCGCCTGGCGCAGCTTTTTCATACGCCCGCGCTGGTCGTAGACCTGTCCTTGCGCATCCTGAATGAAGAAGGTATCCAGCGCCATCCCGTCGGTGGTGGTATGAATCTTTGCATCGACGATGTTGGCGCCGCTGATAGACATTGCGCCGGCAATACGCGAGAACAGGCCCGGATGGTCGGCTGTATAGATGATCACCTCAGTGATGGAGCGGAAAGGGTCGCTTTTTGAAGTGACGGTGAAGAGCGCACCCTCCTTGTCCGCCTTGCGCATCAGCTCGGCATGGGAGACGCGATCATCGCTACTGGTCGCAATCCAGTAAGACTGGTAGAAACGGTCGATATGGGCATTGATGTCCTGTTCCTGCCAGTTCGTCAGACGGCTGCGGAGTTCTTCCTGATAATGCTTGGCCCGTTCACCCCGGCCTTCCGATATATGCCCGCCGGTCAGCGCATTTTCACTGGCGTAATAAAGCTCGCGCAGGAGCTGACCTTTCCAGCCATTCCAGACATTGGGACCAACGGCGCGGATGTCGGCCACGGTCAGCACCAGAAGCAGGCGGAGCCGTTCCGGACTCTGGATGATCTTGACGAAATCCTCGACCGTTTTCGGATCGGAAATGTCGCGCTTGAATGCAAAGCTGCTGAAGACAAGATGATGCCGCACGAGCCAGGCAACCGTTTCTGTTTCCGAGGGGGATAGGCCGAGCCGCGGGCAGAGTTTCATCGCGACTTCGGCGCCGAGAATGGAATGATCCCCGCCGCGTCCCTTGGCAATATCATGGATCAGCACAGCACAATAAAGGATGTTGCGCGAGGTTATTTTCGGCATGATATTGTGAGACAGCGGATGGTCTTCCTTCAACATGCCCCGCTCGATCTGCGAGATGATGCCGATGGCGCGGATCGTATGTTCATCCACCGTGTAGACATGATACATATCATGCTGCATCTGGGCGACGACACGCCCGAAATCAGGAATAAACTTGCCAAAGACACCGGCCTCGTTGAGCCGCCGCAGAGTGGTTTCCGGGTCCTTGTGACTGGTCATCATGTCAAGGAACAGCCGGTTGGCCGTGGGATTATTCCGGACGCCGCGGTTGATCAGCCGCAGATCCTGACGGATCAGGCGCAACGCGTTCGGATGGACGTCAAGTTCCCGTTCCTGCGCCAGATGGAACATTTCCAGCATCTTGACGGGATCATTTTTGAAGTCATCCTCTTCGGCAACATTGATCCGCCCCCCCTCGACAATATAGCCTTTCAGCTTGCGCCTTGCGAGACCGAGGCGCGGAATGGCGAGGCGGCTTTTCTTCTGCTGCTCCGCTTCCAGCTTGGCGCAAAAGATGCGGGTCAAATCGCCGACATCCTTGGCGACGAGATAATAATGCTTCATGAACCGTTCGACGCCGCGCGAACCCGCATGATCCTTGTAATGCAGCCGGTTGGCAAGTTCAGTCTGGACATCGAAAGTGATGCGTTCTTCCGGGCGGCATGTCAGATAATGCAGATGACAGCGGATAGAGCGCAGGAAGTTTGACGCCTTGGTCAGCTTGCGCCGTTCTTTCTCCGTAAAAACGCCGAGACCAACCATTTTGGAGATATCGGTCGTACCATGAACAAACTTTGCAATCCAGAAAAGCGTTTGCAGATCCCGGAGGCCACCCTTGCCTTCCTTGATGTTTGGTTCAACAAGATAACGGGAATTGCCAAAGCGCTCATGACGCTCTTTCCGCTCCTGCAATTTGGCTTCGATGAATTCCCGGCTGTGGCCGACGACGACTTCCTTCATGTATTTGCGGTACATTTCCCGGAACATTTCCTGGTCGCCCCAGACATAGCGCGCCTCCAGTAGGGCGGTCTGGATGGTGGTGTCCTTTTTGGCGAGGCGGATACATTCATTCACATTGCGGGTGGAATGACCGACTTTAAGGCCAAGGTCCCACAGCATATAGAGGACAAATTCGATGACCTGCTCGCTCCAGGGGGTCCGTTTGTAGGGATAGAGAAACAGCAGGTCCACATCGGAGTAAGGGGCGAGTTCTCCGCGCCCGTATCCGCCGACAGCCACCAGAGACAGCTTTTCCTCAGGTGTCGGGTTGCTCAGCCGATAGACATACTGGGTGGCCACATCGAAGATGGTGCGGATCAGCTGGTCGACCAGAAAGCACTGGGCATACATCATCGCCCGGCCTTTGCTGGACTGCATGAAGCGCGTCTCTATCACCTTATTGCCGTCGTCGAGCGTCTTTTTTAGCAGGCCGAGGAGGTCACGGCGAAATTCAAACCCGGCGGGAGATTGCGTCTCCGCAATTGCGGCAATTGCCTGCACCAGGGCGCGACGGTCGATGATTTCCTTACGATTCGGAATTTTTTCCATATAACATCCAGATAACCGGCTGTTCTTGCCTTGCGGCATACAGCCTCATAAACTCCGTTGACAGCTTTTAGCAAAAAATGACGATGAATGCCCGAAAATATGTTGCTGTCCGACATACAGGGCTTACTGGCCGCCAAAGGAGCAACCATGGACCCCACAGAAATTCAGGATTTGTCCGTTGCTGCTGTTTTCAAGTCCTATCCTCAGGCTGTCAGGCTAAAACTGCTGCGTTTGCGCTGGCTGATCCTGGAGACAGCGAGAGGCATGGACGGCCTTGAAATAACCGAAACCCTCAAATGGGGTGAGCCTAGTTATAGCGCAAGCGGTAAAATCGGAACACCCTTGCGGATCGCCCCGGCGAAGACCGATGGCCATTACGGCCTTTACGTTCATTGCGGGACAACATTGATTAACGAGTTCAGAGAAAGTTATCCCGATGCGTTTCATTACAGCGGAACCCGGGCGCTGCTGTTTGGCCCCGATGACGAGGCGCCGAGGGAACTGCTGGAAGATTTCATCCGTTCCGCGCTGACCTATCACCGCCGCAAACGTCAGAAATCTTCCCGCTGAACGTGGCCTGAAGGTTCAGGCGATCGTCTGTCCACCGTCAATGACAAGGGTTTGCCCGGTGAGGAACGTTCCCGCCTTGGATGCCATCATGATGGCGGCGCCGGCAATCTCGTCCGGCTGGCCGATACGTTTCAACGGTGCGCGGGACGTGGCGCGTCCGAGAATTTCTTCATCCTCCCACAGGGCGCGGGCGAAGTTGGTCTGGATCAGGCCGGGCGCGATGGCATTGACGCGGATATTGTCCGCCCCATGCTCAACGGCGAGGTTGCGCACAAGCTGCATATCCGCCGCCTTGGAAATGCTGTAGGCGCCAAGAACCGGATTGCCGCGCACACCGCCAATGGAGGAAATAATGATGATTGCCCCGTCTTTGCGCGCCTTCATTTCCGGCAGCACCATATTGCAAAGCCAGTGGTTGGATTTGATATTGGCGCTCATGATCTTGTCGAAGGCATCATCGGGAATATCCATGGAGGAGCCGAAGAAGGGGTTCAGCGCCGCGTTGCAGACAAGGACGTGGATATCACCCAGCTGCTTGTGAGCCTCATCCACCAGATGCTGCAATGATTCCTTCGAGTTGATATTGCAGGGAATGGAGAATGCCTTGCCCGCACATCCTTGAGGCAGGCTGTCATTTATCTCCTTGGCCACTTGCTGGCAGAGATCTTCCTTGCGGCTGGAAATGGTGACTTGGGCGCCTGCCTCTGCCATGCGATGCGCAATCGCCTTGCCAATTCCCTTGCTGGATCCGGTGATGATGACATTCTTGCCTGTCATATCGAACATTCATATTCTCCCTTTTCTTTTTTTGCCCGATTGAGCGCTGTGTATGATGAAAGCTACCTGTCCGGGCGTTTCTTGTCATCAAGAAGATTTTCGTTTGTTTGCCAAATCTTTCAACTCATAGAGAAGGGCAAGCGCCTCGCGGGGGGAGCAATCATCAATATTCATTTCTGTGAGGCGTGTTTCAACGGCGGATGGCAATGCTTCCTGCTCCTCAAAGGCGGCCTTTTTGACGATGGCGGAAAAGAGCGGGAGATCATTGGCGAGGCGCGTTGCGGCGGAGCCCTGATCCTTTTCTTCGAGTGCCTTCAGAACGCTTTCCGCGCGACTGATCACGGTTTTGGGCAGTCCGGCCAGTTTTGCCACCTGGATGCCGTAGGAACGGTCGGCCGAGCCCTCTGCGACTTCATGCAGGAAAATCACATCACCTTTCCATTCACGCACGCGCATACTGTGATTACGAAGCGCCGGAAGCTGTGCGGCAAGTATGGTCAGTTCATGATAGTGGGTTGCGAAAAGCGCGCGGCAGCAGTTGACTTCATGCAGATTTTCAACCGTTGCCCAGGCGATGGAAAGCCCGTCGAATGTGGCCGTGCCCCGGCCTATCTCGTCAAGAATGACCAGGGAGCGCGGCCCGGCCTGATTGAGGATGGAGGCGGTTTCCACCATTTCCACCATAAAGGTCGAGCGGCCACGGGCCAGGTCATCCGCCGCCCCGACGCGGCTGAACAATCGGTCGACAATGCCGATATGGGCGGAGGATGCGGGCACAAAAGCTCCCATTTGCGCCAGTATGGTAATCAGGGCGTTCTGGCGCAAAAAGGTACTTTTACCGGCCATATTCGGCCCGGTCAGCAGCCACAGGCGTTGCTCCTCGTCAAGGCAGCAGTCGTTGGCAACGAAATCCGCCTCGGCGCCGGTTTTCAATGCGGCTTCGACCACTGGATGCCGTCCGCCCGTTATCCGGAAGCTGAGGCTGTCATCAATGACAGGGCGGCAATAGGACTGCTCGCTCGCCAACTCCGCATGGCTGGCGGCGACATCGATGCGGGCGATGGCTTCGGCGGCCTCAAGAATGGCAGGGCCTGCTTCGCTCACCTTGGCGACCAGCTCGGAAAAAAGTTCGAGTTCCAGCGCGAGAGCGCGATCCGCCGCACGGGAGATTTTATCTTCCAGCTCTCCAAGCTCGACTGTCGAATAGCGCACGGCATTGGCCATGGTCTGGCGGTGGATGAAATTCTCTGTCATCCGGTCGACAAAGCGGGGCGTAATCTCGATAAAATAGCCAAGCACATTATTGTGCCGAATCTTAAGGGAGGGGATATCCACCTCTTTCACATAGGTGGCTTGCAGATTGGCGATATGACGGCGGCTTTCATCGCGCAGCAGCCGCAACTCATCCAGATCGGGACGGTAGCCCTTGGCGATAAATCCGCCGTCGCGGGCCAGCAGCGGGACATCCGGCGCGAGCGCCGCGCTCAGGACTTCCACAAGTTCGGAATGATACCCAAGCTGTTCACTTGCCTGCTGCAATCCCTCCGGAAGGGCATCGAGATCGCCGCTGGCGATGGCGGCACGGATATTGGCGGTTTCCCCAAGTCCGTCGCGGATGATGGCAAGATCACGCGGCCCGCCGCGGCCGAGCGTGAGGCGGGAAAGGGCCCGCTCGGTGTCCGGACAGCGACGCAGGATGTCACGGAGTCGTTCACGTTTTGTCGTGTTGTCCGTGAAATAGCTGACCATATCAAGGCGGCGATTGATTTGTGATGGGGCTGTCAGCGGGCTGGAAATATCCGCCGCAAGGCGGCGTCCCCCGCCGCCTGTCACGGTTCGGTCGATGGTCGCGAGAAGGCTGCCGCCGCGTTCCCCGTTCATGGTCCGGGTCAATTCCAGGTTACGGCGGGTCGCGGCGTCAATCGACATGACATCCTCGGCGGCCATCTGCACTGGCGCCTTGATCAGGGGAAATTTGCCCTTTTGTGTCAGCTCTACGTAATCGACAAGCGCACCGGCGGCGCCCAGTTCCGCCCGCTCAAACGCCCCGAAGGCATCGAGTGTTGCCACATTGAACAGAGCTTTCAGGCGCTTTTCCCCGTTCTGACTGTCGAAGCGGACGGAGGGGAGCGGCGTCAGCCTTTTCCCCCATTCATCAAACAGCTCGGCAAAAGCCTCTTCCTCCAGCCATTTGTCAGAGATGAGGATTTCACCCGGTTGCAGGCGGGCGATCTGCGCAGGCAGGTCTTCCAGCCTTATGGGGCCTGCGAAAAACTCCCCGGTCGAGATATCGAGCCAGGCCATGGCATGGTCTTTACCGGCACGCGCGAGGGAGAGCAGGAAGTTATGGCTCCGGGCATCCAGCAGGCTGTCCTCAGTAATGGTGCCGGGGGTGACCAGCCGGATTACCTCCCGTGCGACAACGGATTTATAACCGCGCTTTTTTGCTTCTGCCGGGCTCTCTGTCTGTTCCGCGACGGCGACCCTGAATCCCTTGCGGATGAGCTTTTGCAAATAGCCGTCCGCGGCATGGACCGGTACGCCGCACATGGGGATATCTTCCCCGGCATGTTTCCCCCGCTTTGTCAGCGCAATATCGAGCGCCTTTGATGCCGCCTCTGCGTCATCAAAAAAAAGTTCGTAAAAATCGCCCATCCTGTAAAATAGAAGGCTTTCGGGATGCGCCTCCTTGATGGCAAGATATTGGGCCATCATAGGGGTCACCGATTTATTCGGTTGCGACTTGGTTTTGTCTAGGGTAGGCATGGGGGAAAACTACCATAGCAGGCCATTTTGCCAACTGCTTAATCTTAAATTTTTAACTTGAAATCTGAATAGCTAGAGAAATATGGGGACAGGGGTCGATGAGTGACAAACCGGATTTGAGCCAGTATGAAGAAGCGCTGCGCTATCACGCAACAGGCAAGCCGGGAAAGCTTGAAATTGTCGCGACCAAGGCCGTCGCCACGCAAGCGGATCTGTCGCTGGCCTATTCACCGGGCGTGGCCGGTCCCTGCCTTGCAATCGAAGCCGACCCTGACGCCGTTTATGACTATACATCCAAGGGAAACCGTGTCGCCGTAATCTCGAACGGAACCGCGGTTCTGGGTCTTGGTAATCTTGGTGCGCTGGCCTCCATGCCGGTGATGGAGGGGAAGGCGGTTCTGTTCAAACGCTTCGCCGATATCGACTGTTTCGATCTGGAAATCGACAGTGAGAATGTGGATGAAATCATCAACTGCATCCGGTTGCTGGGGCCAAGTTTTGGCGGTATCAATCTTGAAGATATCAAGGCGCCGGAATGTTTCATCATTGAACAGCGCCTCCGCGAGCTTATGGATATCCCGGTATTCCATGATGATCAGCATGGCACGGCGATCATCTGCGCGGCGGGGATTATCAATGCGCTGGATCTGACGGGCCGGACTTTGCAGGACTGTAAAGTGGTGGTGAACGGGGCCGGTGCCGCAGCGATTGCCTGCCTTGAACTGATCAAGGCCATGGGCCTGCCTCATGACAATGCCATCCTCTGCGATACCAAGGGTGTGATTTATCAGGGCCGTGAAGACGGCATGAACCAGTGGAAATCCGCGCATGCCGTCAAGACGGACGCGCGCACTTTGGAAGAAGCGATGGTGGGCGCGGATATATTCCTCGGTCTCTCCGTAAAAGATGCGGTCAACCGGGAAATGGTCCGCTCCATGGCGGACAAGCCGATCATCTTCGCCATGGCCAATCCGGACCCGGAAATCACGCCGGAGGAAATCGCCGCGGTGCGTCGTGACGCCATCGTTGCGACGGGGCGGTCCGATTATCCCAACCAGGTCAATAATGTTCTCGGCTTTCCCTATATCTTCCGCGGCGCCCTTGATGTGCGGGCGACGACGATTAATGAGGAAATGAAGATCGCGGCGGCGGAAGCGATTGCCGAGCTGGCGCGGGAGGATGTTCCCGATGAAGTCGCGGCGGCCTATAAAGGAAACCGGCCGATTTATGGCCCGGACTATATTATCCCCGTGCCGTTCGATCCGCGTCTGATCAGCCATGTGCCGACAGCGGTGGCAAAAGCGGCGATGGATACGGGCGTTGCCCGGCGCCCCATCATTGACGAGCAGGCCTACCGGAATGTCCTGAGGGCGCGCCTTGATCCGACGGCCGGGTCATTGCAGCTTATCCTGGATGAGGCGCGGACCTCACCGCGCCGTGTCGTCTTTGCCGAAGGCGAAGAAGAAAAAGTCATCCGCGCGGCGATTGAATTCCAGAAAGCCGGATATGGCATACCGATCCTGATCGGGCGCGAAAGCGAAGTGCGCAATACAATGGCCGAGATTGGCGTCGATGGCCTTGACAGTGTTGAGATCTATAATGCCCGGGAGATGGAAAACCGCGAGAAATATTATCAGTTTCTCTATGAGCGGCTGCAGCGGAAGGGATATCTGCTGCGCGATTGCGCCCGCCTTGTCAATCAGGACCGGAATACCTTTGCCGCCTGTATGGTTGCCATGGGCGATGCAGATGCGCTGGTGACCGGGATCACTCGCCGTTTCAACATTGCCTTCAAGGAAGTACAGAAGGTGATTGATCCGAAGCCGGGCGCGCTGGTCATTGGTGTGTCCGTCATTGTCGGCCGGGACCGCACCGTTTTCATGGCCGATACGACGGTGACGACGCTGCCGACCGCCGAAGAACTTGTCCAGATTTCCAAGGAAACGGCGGAAGTTGCCCGCCGCCTTGGGCACGAACCCCGTGTTGCGCTGCTGTCCTATTCCAATTTTGGCAATCCAAAGCATTACACTGCGGACAGTGTACGTGAAGCAATCGCGCTGATGGACGAGGAAGAACTGGATTTCGAATATGAAGGGGACATTTCCGCGGATGTNGCGCTNAACCCNGAGCTGATGCAGAGNTTCTATCCCTTCTGCCGCCTGTCGGGCCCGGCCAACGTTNTNGTGATGCCGGGGCTGCATTCGGCCAATATCGCCTCCAAGCTGATGCCGGTNNTGGGGGAAAGCAAGGTGATNGGGCCGTTGCTGGTCGGGNTNTCGAAGCCGGTGCAGATNGTNCCNATCGGGGCAACGGTNTCCGATCTTGTNAATATGGCGGCGCTTGCCGCCCATGAGGCCGGTCAGTAAACCGGCCTCTGGCTGACGATCAGTCGTAAAGTCGCTGTTTCAGCCTGCGGTGGGCAANCCAGAACGCCGCAACGCTGAACAGGATGACATACCCGACATGCAGCAGGATCACTGCNGCATCAATGCCNATATTCGCGGTCAGTGGCCGCAGNGCGGCAACGAGATGTGTCATTGGGAATATCCAGGCGATATACTGAATAAACTCAGGAAACCGCGAAATTTCAAAGAAGACGCCGCAAAAGACGAACATNGGCGTCACCCAGAATGTGAAGAANTANGCGAAGAATTCATATCCCTTCGCATAGGCGGTNGCGACAAGCCCGGCGCAGGCAAAACAGATGGCACCNATAAAGACGATCGGCAGNGTCAAGAGCGGCAGGAAACTATGCGGNACNCCGCCCCAGATCCAGCCGACGATCAACACGCAGATGGCGGAAAAAAGNGCCTTGGCGGAGGCCCAGAACACTTCGCCAAGCANTAATTCNGTCAGCGTTACCGGAGTTGAGAGAATGGCATCCCAGTTCTTTTGCAGGAAATACCGGGTGAAAGCACCGATAGAGGTTTCNAAGCTGGCCGTAAAGGCCGCCGAATACCCGATCATGCCGGCCACGACAAATGTCAGGTAGCTCATNCCGGACATGGTGTCGATAAANGCGCCCATNCCGAAGCCNAAGGCNAANAGGAACAGGATCGGGTTCGCCACNTTGGAGACGAGCGANGAGCCGANCAGTTTTCTGAANACGCGGTACTGACGNTCNCAGACCGCCAGNACATANNCAAATTCCGGCATTCTCATCGGTTTAATTCTCTCTCAATATCCGCCCGGTCAGGCGCAGGAATACATCTTCAAGNTTNGCGGGGCGATGCAGATAGACCGCATTCTCCGGCAGATCGGCAATAAACTCGGCTGTCTCGTCCACGAAATANAGGACGGAATCNCCGATATCTTCCTGATCCCAGCGGCTGTCAGGCGATTGCGCCAGCGCCGGTTTCTGCACTTCGAAGACGAANCCNTTCACATGTCGGGCGATCAGCTCNTCCGGCGTNCCCTGATCGAGGACGGTGCCNTTATCGACNATGACAATCTGATCGCACAGNCGTTGCGCNTCATCCATATAGTGGGTGGTGAGNAGCAGTGTCCGCCCCTGTTTTTTAAGCTCGCCAAGCTGTTTCCAGATCAGCACNCGGGCCTGCGGNTCAAGGCCCGTCGTCGGTTCGTCAAGAATAACCAGCTCCGGATTGCCNATGAGGGCNCGGGCNATGGTCAGCCGCCGCTTCATGCCGCCGGANAGNGCATGCACNGGCGCATGCCGTTTGTCGCCGAGNTGCATAAAATCGAGNAGNCGTTCNCTGCGTTCCGCGANAACAGCAGGGGACAGGGCNAAGTATCGACCGAACGCCTGAAGATTTTCGAGNACGGTGATGTCNGGATCGAGATTGCTGTCCTGCGGGACCAGGCCNATNTTTGCTTTNACCTCNCGTGTCATATGNGAGGCGGACGCACCAAANACGGTCAANTCGCCGGAGGTNATNTCGGCAAGGCCCATGATCATTCGCATGGTGGTGGATTTACCGGCGCCATTGGGTCCGAGAAGGCCGAAGCACTGTCCTNTGGGAACGGTAAAATCTATCCCCTTGACCACTTCNAGGGGGCCGTATCGTTTGACAAGATTACGGGCGGCAATGACGGCGGTGTTGTCCATGGGACCCTCTTANACCTCAACGGGGAAAGAGGGAGGCTCCCTCTTGAAAAACAGGCAGGGGAGGGTATGAGGATATCCGNCCTTTCGCAAGCCTTCAGAGACTGAAAATGTGATGATCCTCACTTTTTCAGGNCGNGTATCCTGANNGGATANGGGCCTATTGAATGCCCAGCCCCAGAACGGTCCGGTTGACATATGAAAAATAGGCAACGGCCTGNTTGATTTCGAGAATCTCNCCATCTTCCAGTCCGGCGTGNCGAAGCTCNTCAATCATGCGCAGNGAAATCCGGTCGGGCCGCGTTGTCAGCAGGTTGGCATAGAGCATNATGGCGAGATCNACCCCAGCGAAAGCCTGNTCCGGCTGATCGGCNTTNANGGCGGNATGGANTCTTTCCAGATCTGTATNNGCATCCATCAGCGGCTGNAGCTGCCGGGAATAGCTATCCGCACAATANTCACATCCGTTCAGATANCTGACATAAACTCCGACAATGAGCAGCTTCCANCGGGCCAGAGCATTGGCATTGTTNTTCAGGATATTTCCGGCGAGGCTGAGATGGCTTTCCAGCATATGGGGGCGCAGGGAATGCGCCTTNATGATGTCNTCNATCTCTCCATCGGGTCCNGTTGCTCGNTCATAAAGATGTTTGAGGGTGNTTCCGGCNTTNTCNGGCGGGATAGTCTTGATCCAGGTCATAGTTCCCCTTTGCTGGCGNNCAGCATCTGCTANTTNTNGTCATAATTGACGATANGGGATTAACGAATTGTTAATGAANCGGNTNATTGNGGCATTCTGCCGGGTCCTGCGCCGCCNTTGTCGGAATAAGTTTGCGCTTCNCGCNTCCAGACTTTATGTGTCAGGGCAATGATCATCACAATAAATGGAAAGCCCGTGTCTGACGAATTTGCATCTTCACTGCCCGACANNGATACCCGCAGCAAGCTGGAGAAGGCGGCNGAAATAATCACCACTCATCTCGACAAGGCNTTGCAGGATTGNCTNGCNGCAGGCGTGGAGCGTGAGCATTTTACNGCCGCCGTTATTGCCACCATGATGCAGGCGGTGGAAACCAGTCTTGGCGGAAATGCCGCCGGGGCGCTCGAAGAAATGGCNCAGATGGCCAANCAGAAAGAAANCGAAACGCCCGTCCAGTAGACGGGCGCTCCNTCATNCGANATNCCAATATCCGNCGTCAATCAGTCCGGCGTGTGGATCGGCAGATCCAGCAGGGCGCGNCGGCGCAGCCACTGGCTCGGGCGGTAGCGCTCCTCGCCGGTGANCTTCTGGATGGTTTCGAGGATTTTCAGGCAATTGCGAGTGCCGAGATGTTCCGCGAGCTCGACCGAGCCTAAGGGATAGTTGAGACCAAGCTTCATCCCCTTGTCGATATCTTCCGGAGTGGCAACGCCGATCTGCGCCATTTCACAGCCGAGATTGGCGATCATGGCGCGAATACGCTGCGCGACAAACCCGGGATTGTCCTTGATCCGGGTCACCCCGCCGGAGACGGCCTTCAGCATGGCCATGACCGATTGCACGATGTCCTCATTGACACCGGGTGCAGCCATGATGGTTGCCCGGGAAAAAACACCTGTATGCGTATCAATGGCGACAAGCCGCTTGGCATCAATGCCAAGACGAACGGCGAGCGCGGTGCAATCTTCGCCGATGGGATCGGCAAGGATCGGGGCCTTGCCGTCATCTTCTGCCAGAATGGTCACGCCAAGGTCGCGCAGCAGCGTTTCAAGTGCGGTGGAGCGTTCTGCGAGAACAACGCGGCGGGCCGGTTCTGCGGTGATCTTCTCATCAACTTCGGGGCGGAGGATCGTGCCATCCTCCTCATATTTGTAAAAGCCGGCTTTGGTCTTGCGGCCCAGACGGCCTGCTTCCATCATGCTTTCATGCAGCGGATAGGTGGAAAGGCGCTTGTCCTGGAAATAGCCGTTGTAGATGATCTGGCTGACCGGGAAATTGACATCGATACCGGTGAGGTCGATCAGCTCGAACGGGCCCATACGAAAGCCGCAGGCCTCCCGCATGATGGCGTCCACCTGAAACGGCGTTGCCACCCCTTCGGAGACAATCCGCAAGGCTTCGGTTGTGTAGGACCGTCCGCCGAGATTGACAAGAAAGCCAGGGGCATCCTTGACGACAACCGGAACACGGCCCATGCGCTTGCCGATGACTTCAAGGGCGCTGGTCACCTCCTCGCTCGTATCCGTACCGTTGATGACCTCAACAAGTTTCATCAGCGGCACAGGGTTGAAGAAATGCAGTCCGGCAATGCGTTCGCGGTGTGTGCAGGCGGAGGCGATGGAAGAAATGCGGATGCTGGAGGTATTGGAGGCGATGATTGTATCCGGGCGGACAATTTCCTCAAGCTGCCGGAATACTTTCTGCTTGATGTCGAGATTCTCAACAATGGCTTCCACTACCACGTCGCAATCGGAAAGGCCTTCCATGTTTTCCGCCACATTGAGACGGGAGACAGCACTTGCTCCCTCGGCCTTGTCCATGCGGCCCTTTTCGACGGACCGTTCGATCATTGAGGCGATGAAATCCCGCGCCGCTGCGGCGGCGCCATCGGCTGCATCAAAGATATAGACAGACATGCCGCCTGCCGCGGATACCTGGGCGATGCCGCGCCCCATGGCTCCGGCGCCGACAACACCTATTTTCAAGTCCTGCTTTTGCGGGTCGATGCTCATTACGTCCTATCCTGTTCTTGTCGAAAATGTGAGGCTGTTATACCCCGCGTATTAAAATTGTAAAAGCCCGCCTTGATGCCCCGCTGCACAATCCTTACATAACTAAGCGATAACGCCTTATTGGGCTATTCACCGCTGCTGCCGGTGACCGGTCGGCAGACATCTCGCTCATAAGGAGGAGGAATCAGATGCCGCGTCCCCTGTCGTTCAATCATCCGCTGATGCTGGGCTTTGACCGCTTTGAGCAGATGCTTGACCAGCTTTCAAAAACATCGGGCGACGGATATCCCCCCTATAATATTGAACAGATGGGTGATAACCGCCTGCGTATTACCCTTGCTGTTGCCGGGTTTACGGAAAATGACTTGCAAATAACGCTGGAACAAAGCCAGCTGATCATACATGGTAAGCAACGGGATGAAACAGACCGCGTATTTCTGCATCGGGGTATTGCGGCCCGCCAGTTCCAGCGTAAATTTGTTCTTGCAGAAGGGCTGGAGGTTGCAGGCGCCGAAATAGAAAATGGCTTGCTCCATATTGATCTGGAGCTGCCGACGCCGAAAGTCGAAAGCCGTCAGATAGCGATTAATCGGAAAAATTCAAAAAAAGAAATGAAGACGGTCAATCCGTCGGAATTTATTGACTAATATTCATGGGGTCGCGTTAAGGAGTTCTGGAAATGTTATATCAGGAAGCCACACTTCGCCATTTGAGTCCTGCGGCATTCGGAATGCTGGGATCAATGGATATGGCCTATATTCGCCCGGTAACGGAGAATGGCTCGATTGTTTTCCGCATATTTGCGGCCAATGGTCAGCGGCTTGGTGAGGAAAAGACAGCGGCGGCGGCGCTCGTCGTTGCACGTCAGAATGATTTCGAGGCGTTTCTTATCAATTAAATAGCAAGCGGCGGATCAGGACTTGGCCTGGGCGTCTGGCTGTGGCGCTTCTTCTGTCAGGATGGCATAAAGAGCGTCGGCGTCATGGCTGCCGCGCAGCTTTTCGCATCGCCCCTTGTCGCGCAGGGTGCGGGACACCCGGGCGAGTGCCTTCAGGTGGTCGGCACCGGCACTCTCCGGTGCCAGCAAAAGAAACAGCAGATCGACCGGCATATTGTCCATGGCGTCATAATCCACGCCGTGGCTAAGCTTGGCGAAGATGCCATGCACTTTGTCAATTCCTGATATTTTTCCATGCGGGATGGCAATTCCCTTGCCGATCCCGGTGGTGCCGAGGCGTTCACGCTCGATTAAGACATCAAGGATATCGCGCTCCGGGCAGCCGGTAATCGTTGCCGCTCGCCGCGCCAGCTCCTGCAATGCCTGTTTCTTGCTTGTAGCTTTCACGTCCGCAAAGACCGTATGCGGCTGAATAAGATCGCTAATTTCCATGGTAGCTGAACCAGTAGGTCATTATAACGGCAAAAAGCACGGGAGTCAGACCGACTTGCCCGGTTTTTCGATTCGCGGATCGATCCAGCCAATGTTGCCGTCAGGACGCCGGTAGACAACGTTCAATTCCTTCGTTTTGGAATTCTGGAACATCATGGCAGGCAGGTTTGCGAGGTCCATCCGCATCACGGCCTCCCCTACGGAGCAATCCGGGATATCGGCGCTGCTTTCGGCAATGATCATGGGCTGCCAGTCATCCTGCGTTTCCTCTTCCGGCCGTTCGTCTTCCGGTTCGGGGGCGAGAACATAGCTCTGGGCGGCGAAGGCCAGCTTAGCCTGATAGCGCTCTTTGCCATGATGGCTTTTCAGACGCCGCTTGTAACGTCGAAGCTGTTTCTCGACGCGTTCAAGGGTCGAATCAAAGCTGGCGTAAGGGTCCGCATGGTCGGCCGATGCCGTGACATCAATGCCGGAACCGATATGGACGCTGCATTCGGTGTGGAAATTATGATTTTTCCGGCTCAGAGTGACCTGGGCGTCAATGGCATTGTCGAAATATTTTGAAACGCCATTTTCCAGGCTCGCTTCAATATGCTCTCGCAGGGCATCGCCGACATCAATCTGCTTACCTTTAACAATCACATGCATCACAAAGATCCATTCCTGAAGTGAGACCAAAATCCGCCACACAGGCATTCAAAGCCATATGAGGGCGGGACCATAGTTTTTGTGTATTGCAATGTCAATACACGCGAAATGAAATGGGGATTTGGCGTGGTGATTGCATTTTCTGCATCCCTCCCTAGGAAGCAATCAACTGCTTTTTCAGTCTTCGGCGTTCTACGGAAGACGGTATATTCATAGCATCACGATACTTCGCAACGGTACGCCGTGCAATATCAATCCCCTGAAGTTTCATCAATTCAACGATTTTGTCATCGGACAATATGCGGTTTGGCGCCTCATCATCCACAAGCTGTTTCAGCCGGTGGCGGACGGACGCCGCAGAATGGGAATCGCCGCCCGAGGTGGAGCCGATGGCCGAGGTGAAGAAATACTTCATCTCAAACACCCCGCGCGATGACGCCAGATATTTGTTGGATGTCACCCGGCTGACCGTGCTTTCATGCATGGAAATCGCTTCGGCAATGGTTTTGAGATTAAGCGGGCGGAGAAACTCGATCCCCTGTGTGAAGAACATCTCCTGCTCTTCCACCAGGGCGGTTGCCACTTTCAGGATGGTTTGTGCCCGTTGATCCAGTGATTTTACCAACCAGTTTGCCGAATTAAGGCATTCAGATAGAAATTCCTTCTCTTCCCGGCCGCCTGATTTTTTGCTGATAATCGAATGATAGCGGTTGTTGACAAGGACCTTGGGCAGGGTTTCGCTGTTCAGTTCCACATGCCAGCCCCCATCCGGACGGCGATGGACGAACACATCGGGAACCACCGTTTGGGCAACCTCGCCGCCATATTTCAGGCCGGGTTTCGGGTCCAGCGCCTTGATTTCCGAGATCATTTCGGCGAGGTCTTCCTGATCAACGCCGCAAATATCGAGCAACCCCCTGAGATTGCCATTTGCCAACATTTCGAGATGATCAAGCAGGGTCGCCATGGCGGGATCATAGCGGTTCTTTTCTTTCAGCTGCAGGGCGAGGCAATCGGCGAGATTGGCGGCAAAGACGCCAGTGGGTTCAAGTCCGCGCAGCTTCTCCAGCACCTCAAAGACACGCTGGTGCGGACATCCCAGGTTGTCGGCAATCTCATGAAGGTCGCCGAGAAAATAGCCCGCTTCGCTGACCAGGTCGATCAGATAGGCGGCGATTATCTTGTCGGTCGGCGATAGGGAAAGCAGGGCCATTTGCTGCGACAGATGATCCTGGAGAGAGAGATCGTCGCTCAAGGTATTTTCAAGGCTGAGGTCGGTGCCGGAATAGGAGGCGCTTCCCGTACTGGCGGCGAGATACCCCGTATTGGCGGCATCCGCGGCGATGCTGTCACCCGGCGCATCATTGGCAGCGTCATTGGTATAGATATTATCGTAATCAGTATCGATTGCGGTGTTTTCGGCCGCGGAAAGAGGGATGTCGTCAGAGACGCGCCACTCTTCCAGAGGAGGCGCTTCCGCGTCATTATCAAAATCGGTTCCCTCATCATATGACAGATAGTCATCGTCCCCCGACAGGCTATCAGCCCGTTCGAGGAGGGGGTTTTTTTCCAGCTCCTGCTCGACATATGCCGCGAGATCCAGATTAGAGAGCTGCAACAGCTTGATGGCCTGTTGCAGCTGCGGCGTCATGACAAGCTGCTGGCTCTGTCTTAGATCAAGTCTGGGCGTTAGCGCCATTTTTCTCCCGATCCCGTCAGTCTCTGTAGCCTAGAGATTGAAGCGATCCCCCAAATAAACGCGTCTTACTCCTTCGTCGGACACGATTTCCGACGGATTGCCTTCTTTTATGACACGTCCTTCGTTAAGAATATATGCACGGTCAATGATATCAAGCGTTTCGCGTACGTTATGCTCGGTGATCAGAACGCCAATTCCGCGATCCTTGAGATGGGAAACAAGATCGCGAATATCGCCGACGGCGATCGGGTCAATCCCGGCCAGCGGCTCGTCGAGCATGATATAGTTGGGTTTGCCGGCAAGCGCCCGGGCAATTTCAACACGTCGCCGTTCACCGCCTGAAAGCGCAATGGCGGGTGTGCGGCGAAGATGCGAGATGGAAAATTCCGCCAGCAACCCTTCCAGCATGGCCTCGCGTTTTTCGCGGTCGGTTTCGATCAGTTCCAGAACGGCGCGGATATTCTGCTCCACATTCATGCCGCGAAAGATGGAGGCTTCCTGCGGCAGATATCCGATGCCAAGACGCGCCCGGCGATACATCGGCAGTTCGGTCACATCGCGGCCATCAAGATATATCGTGCCATAATCGGGGCGTAGCAGGCCGGAAATGATATAAAAGCTGGTCGTCTTGCCCGCGCCATTCGGCCCCAGAAGGCCGACCGCCTCGCCCCGGTTGACGGTGATATCCACCCCGCGGAGTATAGGGCGTTTCTTGAAGGCTTTGCCAATATTCTGTGCCCGCAGCCCCGTATTCTCGGCGACCAGCCGGGGACGATTATCGGGAGGTTGTATACCTGTCGTCATCCGTGTTTCATACTTTACTCGCCGGCTTTTTCTTCAGGAACGAATATCCCCTTCACGCGGCCCTGGTTTCCATTCGTGCCCGTTCCGCCTTCCACTCGGCTCTGGCCGGTGGCCAGATTGAGGGTGAGACTGTCGCCGCGCAACACATTCTTACCTTGGGTTAATACCACATTTCCCGTTAAATCAATTTGTTTATTTGTCACCCGGTAAACGCCTTTGTCACCTTGAGCCGTTTCACGCGGGTTGGAGATAAAAACATCACCGATGGCGTCAATCTGGCGGATATTGGCGGGCTCCCCCTGATTTTGCTGTTTTTGGTCCGAATAATGAACGATCAGCCGCGCCGCGCGCATGCGGATTTCGCCCTGGATGACCTGTACATTGCCCTCAAATATAGCGATCTGCTCGGCCTGCTGAACTTCCAGTGAGTCGGCTGTGATTTCAATGGGCTGATTGCTGTCAAAACCGCCGCCGGGTTGGGATTGCGCCATGGCTGCCGGAAGGCCGATCACCAGTGACAGCGCAATGGCAGGAAGCAGCGATTTCAATCCATGGGTCAGCTTCTTCATAAGGGGGTCTTTCGTGGCCGTTCAGGGGTTGATGGTGAGCTTGACATTGCCGTCGAAGCGTATGTTACCAGTTATCTGGTCTGCGGCAAGGCTGTCGGCCTCAATCGTGCCGAGCGGACCATGCCCTTTGAGCGGGTTCTGGCTCACAACAGTTTGCTGTTTCAGATCGACCCGGGCCGAGTTGGCGGCAAGCTGGTTGCCGCTATCACTGAATATGTCGATTTTACCATAAAGATCGAGAATGCCGGTCTCCGTATTGAGTTCTCCCTCGGGGGCGGTGATGGAAATCCAGTCCCCGCTGGTCAGGGTGATATCGGCCTGGAGGTTTTTCAAGGCAACCAGGGTCGCTGTCGGCGACTTTTGTGTTGCCGTATCGGCTGTCACCACATATTGCTGTTCGTTGATATCGCTGGCCACATACTGCGGGTTTTTCATGGTCAGCCCGTCATCGGAAACCGTCACATCAGCGTAATCAAGGGTGAAGCCCTCCGGCTGATCGAGATTTGGCAGGATAAAAGCAAGGCCAATCAACAGGATTGCAAGCCCAAGAAGAATGAATTTTATAATGGATACAAAATGGCTGTAGCGGGCGTTGAATTTCGCTTCGACAAGCGATGGCGTTCCAAGGAAATCCTTCGCGCCCGACAGGGTTTTGTTCGAGATTTTTTCTTCCGGTGGTATGGCATCCGCGGGCTTCATCTTCTATACAACCCCGCTTCTCAGGCAGTCATGGACGCTGATCACGCCGATTGGTATGCCGTTCTCCACAACAAAAAGACAGGTGATGCCGTTAAACCCCGTAGAATTCATTTGGGCGAGCGCCTCCCCCGCCAGCGCAGTTGGCCGGATGGTTTGCGGGTTTCTGGTCATGACCTCGCTGACGGATTTTTCCAGAAGATCAGCACCCATGTGACGGCGTAGGTCGCCGTCCGTGATAATGCCGATTAGCGCCTGTTCCGAACTCAAGATCCCGACACAGCCGAAACTTTTCGCCGATATTTCGATCAGCGCCTCGCTCATCGGGGTGCCCTCCGGGACGAGCGGCATGGCATCGCCCGTATGCATGAGGTCTTCGACCTTGACTAGCGATCCGCCAAGCTTGCCGCCCGGATGAAAAACCCGGTACTTCTCTGCATTGAAACCGCGACGGGCAAGAAGCGCAACGGCCAGCGCATCGCCTAACGCTAACGTGACGGTTGTCGAGGTCGTCGGCGCAAGGCCCATGGGACAGGCCTCCGGTACATCAGGAAGGAGCAGGAGAGCATCCGCGCGTCGGCCAAGCGTGCTGTCGGCCTTTCCCACGATCGCAATCAGCGGGATATTGAACCGGCGGGTGTAGGCAATGATATCGCTCAGCTCTTTCGTGCCGCCTGAATTTGAAAGACAGAGGACGACATCATTGTTGGTGATCATGCCCAGGTCGCCATGGCTGGCCTCGGCGGGATGCACAAATTGAGCGGGAGTGCCGGTGGAGGCGAGGGTGGCAGCGATCTTGTTCCCGATATGACCGCTCTTCCCCATGCCGCTGACGATAACCCGGCCTTTTGCGGCAAATATGTAATCAAGCGCCTTGACGAATTCTGCATCGAGGTCATCCTGAAGTTGCAGGAGCGCCTCCGCCTCCGTTTTCAGGACTTTCCGGGCGGCAACGATATCCGGGTTTTCATCAACCCTGGCTGTCACCGCTTCCTTCGAAATTGTCATTAATCGATCCGTCGTCTGGTTACATTTCCCGATGTGCTTATGGCCGGGCTGACACTCCATCGCTGAAGTCTCTCAATATATAAGAAAATTGCGTCTTCTTCACAAGGTTAATAGCGGGCCTGTCTCTATTCAGCTATGGGCGAAAATATCGGTTTCCGGCCAGCCTTCCAGATCCAGCCGGGCGCGGGTCGGCAGAAAATCGAAACAACGCCGGGCCAACTCGTGCCGCCCCTCGCGCTTGAGCATCGCATCAAGCTGTTCCCGGATACGATGCAGATAGAGTACATCCGACGCCGCATATTCCTTCTGCGCATCAGATAATTCTGCGGCGCCCCAGTCGGAGGATTGCTGTTGTTTGGAAATGTCGATACCGAGGAGATCCTGACACAGATTCTTGAGGCCGTGGCGGTCCGTATAGGTCCGCACCAGCCGCGAGGCGATCTTGGTGCAGTAAACGGGCGTGCAGGTCACGCCGAGGTAATGTTCGATAACGGCGATATCGAAACGGCCGAAATGAAAGATTTTAAGCCGCTCGGGGTCAGCCAGTTGACGGGACAGATTCGGCGCCGCATAGCTTTTCCCGTCGAACTTTACGAGATGGGCATTGCCATCGCCGGCGGAAAGCTGGACCAGGCAGAGCCGATCGCGTTGCGGCAGCAGGCCCATGGTTTCGCTGTCGATTGCAATCTCGGGGCCGAGATCGACGTCATCGGGCAGGTCGCCCTGATGCACATATATCGCCATAGTCATCCTCCGGTACGGCCAGCGCAGTCTGAAGGATAGGAGCATAACCGTAAATATATGCTGAAATTGGTGCCCAGGAGAAGACTCGAACTTCCACTTCCATACAGAAACTAGCACCTGAAGCTAGCGCGTCTACCAATTCCGCCACCTGGGCATCTCGTCGTTGCTTCTGATATAAAGCAGTTGGACGGATGTCAACTAACTTCGTCGAAACTTTCAAAGAATTTTGTGGTTTGCTCTTGGCGAGCCTATTTTATGCGGGTAGATAATGGCATAAAACAGGACAAATTGGACATCGCCTGTCCGCTGCCTTTGACGAGAGGAAAAAACAATGTCGGGTCAATTGATAACCATTTTCGGAGGATCCGGTTTTATCGGCCGTCATCTGGTGGGGCGTCTTGCGGCCAAAGGGTATCAGGTCCGCATTGCGGTGCGCGATACCGAAAGCGCGGCGCCCTTGATGACCCAGGGGAATGTCGGTCAGATTGTCGGCTTTAAAACCAATGTCCGGAATCAGGCGTCAGTTGAACGCGCGGTTGCCGGGGCCGACGTTGTGATCAACCTTGTCGGCATCCTTTTCGAGAAGGGGGCGCAGAACTTTGGCCGTCTGCATGTTGATGCGGCGGAGCGTATCGCCGCCGCCTCCCGCAAGGCCGGGGTTGCTCAACTCATACATATGTCAGCTCTCGGGGTCTCAAAGGATCATGAAGCGGCTTACGCCCGCAGCAAGGCCGTCGGTGAGGAGCTGGCAAAGGCCGAGTTTCCGGAGGCAACCATTCTTCGCCCGTCTGTGGTGTTTGGAAATGATGATGACTTCTTCAACCGCTTCGCCGGCATTCTGTCCCTGGCGCCGGCTTTTCCTCTCGCCGGGGGCGGGGAATCGAAGATGCAGCCGATTTGGGTCGAAGATTTGACCGACGCCATTGTCCGGATCATTGAAACGCCCGCGGCGCGGGGCAAGACTTACGAGCTGACCGGGCCGGATGTCTACAGTTTCCGGGAACTGATGGAAAAGGTTCTGGAATTTACGGGACGGAAATGCCTGCTGTTGCCGGTGCCGTTCGGCGTCATGCGCGCGATGGGGGCTGTCATGTCCCTATTGCCGGGACGGCCGCCGCTGACCGCTGATCAGGTCGCGCTGCTGAAATATGATAATGTGGCGAAGGGCGATTTTCCCAATCTGGATACGCTGGGAATCACGGCGGCGTCAATCGATGCCGTTGTCCCCGAATATCTGAGGCGATACCGGCGAGGGGGCGGTCTGACGCATGTCTCATATTAATAAGTCCGATTCGGACCTATTAATATGAGCGCCATGACATTGTTGATAAAAAATGAAGGCAAAATGATAATGAAGTAAAAAAATATGTCAGCTACTTTGACATAAATATCATTTTTCGCTGGTCATCCCCTAAATTTTGCGTTATCCAATACGTCGGTCTTTAGAATGATTCCGAATGCCTCTTCGTCTGTGCCGTGCTGTCGTGAGGGGCGGAATAAATATAACCTGACTGATTGGTAAGTGCGCCTGACGTTCATGATTCATTGTTGAACGCGGCTCTGTGCGCTCGAAATGGGAATGCCCGATGACAGAAAAAATGCTGAAATTTGTATCGCTCGAAAAAAAGATGCCGCCCAAGCGGGCGGCTGACAACCGTCGGCAGGATTTCAATGAAATCTATGACGAGTTTGATCAGGATCGGGCGAAAGAACAGGCAAGCCGCTGTTCACAATGCGGCATTCCCTTCTGCCAGGTTCATTGTCCTGTCCAGAATAACATTCCCGACTGGTTGATGATGACGGCGGCCGGGCGGCTGGAAGAAGCATATGAAGTCAGCCAGGCAACCAATAATTTCCCGGAGATTTGCGGCCGTATCTGCCCGCAGGACCGCCTGTGCGAAGGGTCCTGCGTGATTGAAAAGGGCTTCAATTCCGTCACCATCGGTGCGGTGGAAAAATATATTACCGATACGGCCTGGGAAAATGGCTGGGTGAAGCCGACCAAGCCTGTCGTTGAACGCGAGCAGTCGGTCGGGGTGATCGGCGCGGGGCCGGGCGGGCTTGCGGCGGCGGATCAATTGCGCAAGAAGGGCTATCAGGTGCATG
Source organism: Sneathiella sp. (assembly GCF_002694385.1). Lineage (GTDB taxonomy): Bacteria > Pseudomonadota > Alphaproteobacteria > Sneathiellales > Sneathiellaceae > Sneathiella. Next base: position 211,398 of record NZ_NZMB01000012.1, on the reverse strand, counting down.
TCTATGACCGCTATGACCGGGCAGGCGGATTGATGATTTATGGAATCCCGGGCTTCAAGCTGGAAAAGGAAGTTGTCGAACGCCGCTCCCGCCTGCTGCAGGACAGCGGCATCACCTTTCATCTGAATTTCGAAGTAGGCCGCGATGCAACCCTTGCTGAGCTGCGAGAGCGCCATGACGCCATTGTCATCGCCACGGGCGTGTACAAGTCGCGGGATATCGCGGTGCCGGGCAGCGGCCTTGGCGGTATTGTCCCGGCGTTGGAATATCTGACGGCATCGAATCGCAAGGGTCTTGGCGATGATGTGCCTGCATTCGAGGATGGCACGCTGAATGCGACGGGCAAAAATGTTGTGGTCATTGGCGGCGGTGATACGGCAATGGACTGTGTCCGGACAGCCGTGCGTCAGGGCGCAAAGTCCGTCAAATGCCTTTACCGGCGGGATCGCAAGAATATGCCCGGATCATTGCGGGAAGTGGTCAATGCGGAAGAGGAGGGTGTCGAATTTGTCTGGCTCTCCGCGCCGAAGGCGTTTCTCGGCGACACATCGGTGACCAGCGTCCGGGCGATTGACATGCATTTAGGTATTCCCGATTCAACGGGCCGTCAGGTGCCGGTGGAAATCGACGGTTCGGAGCATGATATTCCCTGCGATCTTGCCATCAAGGCGCTGGGTTTCGATGCGGAGGATATTCCGACCCTGTTCAATGAACCGAAGCTGGACGTGTCGCGCTGGGGCACAATTTCGGTGAATTTCAAAACGGCGATGACCAATCTCGACGGCGTGTTTGCCGTTGGCGATATTGTCCGCGGGGCGTCCCTCGTGGTCTGGGCCATTCGCGATGGCCGGGATGCAGCGGCTTCCGTGCATCAATATCTGGAAAAGAGAGCGGCAAGTGAAAAGCGGGCGCTGGCGTCCTGATAAAAAGGTGGTGACGATATGACGAAAAACATCAAGAATCTGTCGGCGGGTCTCTCGCAAGGCGAAGCATTCGTCAAATCCTGGACGGATAACGCTGCCTTTCTGGCCGAAAACGGCATGTATGACCCGGCGGAGGAAAGGGACAATTGTGGCGTTGGCCTGGTGGCGGCGATTGACGGCAGACCCTCGCGCGCTGTGGTCGAAGCGGGCATTGACGCCTTGAAGGCGGTCTGGCACCGTGGTGCTGTCGATGCGGATGGCAAGACGGGCGACGGCTGCGGCATCCATGTCCAGATCCCGCATGATTTCTTCAAGGAACATATCATGCGCACCGGGCATGAACCGATTGACGGCAAGCTGGCCGTTGGCATGGTGTTCCTGCCGAAAACCAACTTCGAAGCGCAGGAGACCTGCCGCACGATTGTTGAAAGCGAGATTCTCGCTTTCGGGTATTATATCTATGGCTGGCGGCAGGTTCCCGTTGATGCAACGATCATCGGCGAAAAGGCCAATGCGACTCGTCCGGAGATCGAGCAGATCATGATTGCCAACACGCGCGGTGTTGACGATGATGAATTTGAACGGGATCTTTATATCATCCGGCGGCGGATCGAGAAGAACGTGCTGGCCGCGCATATCAGCGGATTTTATATCTGCACGCTGTCCTGCCGGTCGATCATCTATAAGGGCATGTTCCTGGCGGAACAGCTTTCCAGCTTCTATCCCGATCTACTGGATGAGCGGTTTGTTTCCAGCTTTGCCATCTATCATCAGCGCTATTCGACCAATACATTCCCCACTTGGAATCTGGCGCAGCCGTTCCGTATGCTCGCGCATAACGGCGAGATCAATACCATCCGCGGCAATATCAACTGGATGAAAAGCCATGAAATCCGCATGGTTTCCAACACGTTCGGAGACCGCTCCGACGATGTGAAGCCGATTATTCAGGCGGGCGGGTCCGACAGCGCCGCGCTGGATGCGGTGTTCGAGGTATTGGTCCGCGCCGGTCGCAGCGCGCCGATGGCGAAAACCCTGTTGATCCCGGAAAGCTGGGGCAACAAGGAAAATATGCCGGTCAAGCACAAGGCGCTTTACGCCTATTGCAACTCGGTCATGGAACCGTGGGATGGACCCGCCGCCATCTGCGCGACGGATGGCCGCTGGGTTATTGCCGGGCTTGACCGTAATGGTCTCCGGCCGCTTCGCTATACCCTGACGCAGGACAACATGCTGATTGTCGGCTCGGAAACCGGCATGGTGCCGGTTGATGAAATGAAGATTGTGCGCAAGGGGCGGGTGGGCCCCGGCCAGATGATCGGTGTCGATCTGAAGAAGGGCCGGTTTTATTTCGACCGCGAACTGAAAGACCGGTTGGCGAATTCCCAGCCCTTCGACAAGTGGATCGAAAATACTGTCGATCTGGGCAGTAAGATTGCCGGCGCCAAAGAGGTCCGCCGCTTTGACCGTCAGGAACTGCGTAAGCGGCAGCTTTCGGCCGGCTGGTCGTTGGAAGACCTGGAGCTGATCATCCAGCCGATGGCGGAGGATGGCAAGGAAGCCGTCGGCTCCATGGGCGATGACACCCCGCTGGCCGTTCTGTCCAAGCAGTATCGCGGTTTGCATCATTATTTCCGCCAGCGTTTCAGCCAGGTGACCAATCCGCCGATTGACAGCCTGCGTGAACGCAGCGTCATGACCTTGAAAACACGTCTTGGCAACCTCAACAACATCCTTGACGAGGACAAGAGCCAGGCGGAAATTCTGGCGCTCGAATCCCCGGTCCTGACCAATGGTGAATTTGAAGCCATGCAGGTCTACATGGGGAACACGGCGCAGGAGATTGATTGCACCTTTGATATCGCCGACGGGCCGGAAGCTCTCTCGACTGCGTTGCGTCGTATCCGCAAGGATGCTGAAAACGCAGTCCGGGGCGGCTGTGCGCATCTCATTCTGAATGATATGAATATCGGCCTGAACCGGGCGCCAATCCCGTCTATTCTGGCGGCGGCGGGTGTGCATACGCATCTGGTGAATGAGGGGCTGCGCACTTTTACATCGATCAATGTTCGCTCCGGTGAATGTCTGGATGTGCAGTATTTTGCGGTGCTGATCGGCGTTGGCGCGACAACGGTGAATGCCTATCTGCTTCAGGAATCAATCGTTGACCGGCATGACCGTGGCTTGTTTCCGGGGCTTGATGTTTCAGCCTGCCTTGCCCGCGCAAAGGAGGCAATCAATCAGGGCCTGCTCAAGGTTATGTCGAAAATGGGCATTTCGGTCATCAGCTCCTATCGCGGCGGTTATAATTTTGAAGCTGTCGGCCTGTCGCGGGCGCTGGTTGCCGAGTTTTTCCCGGGCATGCCGTCGCGCATTTCCGGCATCGGCCTGCCGGGCATCCAGCACAAGATTCTGGAGCAGCAGGAAAAGGCGTTCCGCAGCGATGTCATCAGTCTGCCAGTTGGCGGAATCTACCGCTATCGCGCCTCCGGTGAAGTACATTCCTTTGACGGAGAGCTGATTCATATTCTGCAAACTGCCGTCGAAAAGGACAGCTATTCGCTTTACAAAAAGTATAGCGAAGGGCTGCGCAAGATGGCGCCTGTCAATCTGCGGGATCTGCTGGACTTTAAGTCACCGCGCAAACCCATCCCGATTGACGAGGTGGAGAGTATTACGGAAATCCGCAAGCGGTTCGTGACCGGCGCCATGAGCCTCGGGGCACTCAGCCCGGAGGCCCATGAAACCCTCGCTATTGCCATGAACCGGATCGGCGGCAAGTCGGACAGCGGTGAAGGCGGCGAAGATGTCGCGCGCTTCAAGCCAAAGCCGAATGGCGATAACGCCAACTCGGCAATCAAGCAGATCGCATCAGGCCGCTTTGGCGTGACGGCGGAATATCTGAATAACTGCGAAGAGATCGAAATCAAGATCGCGCAAGGGGCGAAACCCGGTGAAGGCGGACAGCTTCCCGGCTTCAAGGTATCGGAAATGATTGCCCGCCTGCGGAATTCGACGCCGGGTGTGACACTCATCTCCCCGCCGCCGCATCATGATATCTACTCGATCGAGGATCTGGCGCAGCTTATCTATGATCTCAAGCAGATCAATCCGGATGCGCGTGTCTGCGTGAAGCTGGTGGCGGAAGTGGGCATCGGCACTGTGGCGGCAGGCGTCGCCAAGGCCAAAGCCGACGTGATCATGATTTCCGGCAATTCCGGCGGAACGGGTGCAAGCCCGCAGACATCGGTCAAATATGCCGGTGTGCCATGGGAAATGGGCTTGCCGGAAGTCAATCAGGTGCTGACCCTCAACAAGCTACGCCACGGCGTTCTGCTGCGCGTCGACGGGGGCATGAAGACCGGCCGCGACATCGTCATCAGTGCGATGATGGGCGGTGAGGAATACGGGCTTGGTACGGGCGCGTTGGTGGCGCTGGGCTGTATTCTGGTGCGGCAGTGTCATTCCAACACCTGTCCGGTCGGCATCTGTACGCAGGATGAGGAACTGCGCAAGAAGTATGAGGGGAACGCCGACAAGCTCGTCAACCTTTTCAGCTTCCTTGCGGAAGAGGTGCGTGAAATTCTGGCGCAGCTCGGCTTCCGGTCATTGCAGGAAATCATCGGTCGCAGCAGCCTGCTCTCACAGGTCAGCCGTGGATCTGCGCATCTGGATGATCTCGACCTCAATCCGCTTCTTGCCGAGGCGGATGCAGGCAACAATCCACGCTATTGCGTCAATCAGGGGCCGATCCCGGTTCCGGAAACGCTGGACGCGCAGATGATTCTGGATGCGGCCAGTGTTTTCACCAAGGGCGGGGAAAAGAAACAGCTTGCCTATAGCATTCGCAATACGCATCGCGCCATCGGGACGAAGCTCTCCTCGCGGATCGTCCGCACTTTCGGTATGCGCGGGCTGGAGCCTGGTCATATCACGGTGCGTCTGCGGGGCTCCGCCGGTCAGTCGCTTGGCGCGTTCGCTGTGCAGGGGCTGAAACTGGAAGTTCTGGGCGATGCCAATGACTATTGCGGCAAGGGCTTGTCCGGCGGTTCTATTGTTGTCCGGCCGCTCACCTCCAGCCCGCTGAAATGGAATGAAAACGCCATTATCGGCAACACGGTTCTGTATGGTGCGACATCCGGCTATCTTTACGCGGCGGGACAGGCCGGGGAACGCTATGCCGTGCGCAATTCCGGTGCAATCTCCGTCGTGGAAGGCTGCGGCACCAATGGCTGTGAATATATGACCGGTGGCATGGTGACCATTCTGGGATCGGTGGGCGATAATTTCGCCGCCGGTATGACCGGGGGAATGGCATTTATTTATGATGCGGATAATCTGCTGCCGGTGCATATCAATGACGAATCGGTTGTTTATCAGCGGCTTGCCTCCCGTCACTGGGAAGAGGTGCTGAAAGGCATGATCGCGGATCACGTGGAACATACCCAGTCGCCGTTTGCCGAATCCCTGCTGGCCAACTGGAGCTGGGAGCGGGAGCATTTCTATCAGGTCTGCCCGAAGGAAATGATCAACAAGCTGGCGCAACCGCTGTCAGATGAGATGGCGCAGCAATCCGCCTGACGATCAACCTGTCGCCCATTACAAGCCGGGGAAGAAATTCTCCGGCTTTTTATCAGGAAATTTCTGCCCACCAGCAGAGAATTCCGGGCGTCTGCGTATAAAGAACTGCGGAAAACCGGTATTATCTGATATCCGATAGTGGCACGCGGTTTGCTTCTCTTCATGCAAATATTTGCAGTCGTCAGGAGAAGCAGACATGGATTCGTCAACAATTTCCACCTCACCGGCGCCGGAGGGCCTGTCCGCATCCTGTGCTGATCCCATCATCAACCCCGAAGATGTCAAATGGGCGGCCCGGCGCTATATCCTGATCTATGGCGAAGAGGCGCCGGATGTGGCGCAAAGTCAGGTCACGCACCTTGACCAGCAGGGCAAAATCCGTGTGGCCGAGATGTTTGATCGCATCCGCCACGAATGCGCCCGGCTTCTGAAGCAGAGTGAAAAGCTGCTGATTCATCCCATCAACTGACTGAACGGGGCGGGTTGCAAGATTTTTAGCAAAATCCTGCAAACAGCCTATTCTCCATTTATCTCTCATGGGGTAATGTCGCCCCATGCGAACACTCTATCATTTCTGGATTTCTCCCGCCTGCCGTAAAGTCCGGCTGGCCATGGCGGAGAAGGGCCTCAAATTCGACCTTAAAATTGAAAAGCCGTGGGAGCGACGACCGGCATTCCTGGCCCGTAATCCGGCCTGTGAAGTACCGGTGCTGGTCGATGAGAACGATATTGTCTTCTCCGACAGCCAGTCGATCTGTGAGTATCTGGAAGAAACATACAAGGAAGTCCCGCTACTTCCGAAAGATCGGGTGGAGCGGGCCGAGGCGCGCCGTCTGATCGGCTGGTTTGACCGCAAATTCTATTTCGAAGTGACGGATAATCTGGTCGAAGAAAAGATCATGAAGCGGCTGACCCGCACGGGCACGCCAAACACGGCGGCGATCCGCGCGGGCCATCATAATATCCATTACCACCTGGAATATATCACCTATCTGGTGGAGCGACGCTCCTGGTTGGCGGGGGATGATTTTACTCTCGCCGATATCGCCGCCGCCGCGCAGCTTTCCAGCGTTGATTATCTGGGTGATGTGCCGTGGGAACAGCATCCAACCGCCAAAATCTGGTACGCCCGCGCAAAATCCCGACCGAGTTTCCGCGCCATTCTGGCGGATAACCTGCCCGGAATGCCCGCCCCGTCCCATTATGCCGACCTCGACTTCTGATCCGGAAAAAAAGGGTCTGACTGCGGGTCTGCTCCGCCGTCTGGCGAGGGAAGAGGGGTTTGATACCGTCGGTTTTGCCGCCGCCGACTTCGGCGATCTGCCGGGCCGCCGCCTTGATGAATTCATTGCGCTGGACCGGCAGGGGGATATGGACTGGATCGCCGAGAAGGCGGACCGTCGACGCCATCCACAGGCATTGTGGCCGGAGGTGCGCTCTGTCATCATGCTGGGTCTCAACTATGGCCCGGAAATGAGCCCGCTGGAACTGGCGGCGCACGCGGACCGGGGTATCATTTCCGTTTACGCGCAGGGCCGCGATTATCACGATATTCTCAAAAAGAAGCTGAAAAGCATGGCGCGCCGTCTTGTCCGTGAGTATGGCGGCGATGTAAAAGTCTTCGTGGATACTGCGCCGGTTATGGAAAAGCCGCTGGCGGCGGCGGCCGGGCTCGGCTGGCAGGGCAAGCATACCAATCTCGTTAGTCGCGAGTTTGGCTCCTGGCTGTTTCTTGGGAGTATCTTCACAACTCATGAAATCATGCCCGATCCGCCGGGACATGGTGGTTGTGGCTCCTGCTCTGCTTGTCTCGATGTCTGCCCGACAAAAGCTTTCCCGGCGCCCTATCAACTGGATGCCCGGCGCTGCATTTCCTATCTGACAATCGAGACAAGAGCGCATATTGATCGCGAAATGCGCCCTCTGATCGGCAACCGGATTTATGGATGCGATGATTGTCTGGCTGTTTGCCCCTGGAACAAATATGCGAAAAAAGCCTCCGAACTTGGGTTTGAACCACGGCCGGAATTGACGGCCCCGATGCTGGCGGAACTGGCGGTCCTGGATGATCCGGCCTTTCGGGCGCTCTTTTCCAAATCGCCGGTCAAACGGCTCGGACGCAATCGGTTTGTCCGCAATGTCCTGATTGCCATCGGCAATAGTGAAGACGGGGAATATCTGCCTCTCATTGAAAATTTGCTGGAAGATCCCTCACCGATTGTCCGGCTTGCGGCGGTCTGGGCGCTTGGCCGGATTGCGGAGGGTTCTCAATTTTGGCAGTTACGTGATAGGCTATACGATAATGAGTCGGACCACGATGTCCGCGAGGAGTGGAGATTAAGTAGCGGGGGTAAAGAATGAGTAGGCTTGACAGTTTTATCCGGCGGATGAATGCCCAACGGGATTGCCTAAATTTTGCGGCGGCAATTATCAAAGACACATCCGGCAGCGTGATAGAGCTGGGCCTTGGCAATGGCCGTACCTATGATCATCTCCGCAGCCTGTTGCCGGATCGCGATATCTATGTGTTTGACCGTCATGTGAAGGCCCATCCCGATTGTATCCCGGATACGGAGCATATGATTGTCGGCGACTTTCTGGAGACGGTGCCGAAGGCCCTTCAACATATGAAATCGAAAGCCGTGCTCGCCCATTGTGACATTGGCTCCGGTGACAAGGAAGCGAGCGTGGCGCTTGCCCGGATGCTCGCACATAGTTTGCCAAAGCTGCTGGCACCCGGCGCGGTGATCGTCAGCGATCAGCCTTTTGATGTGGCTAACTGGCAGCCCTGGCCGCTGCCCGACGGCGTGGCGGCGGGGCGCTATCACCTCTACCGCCAGCTCTAGTCAGATCACCTTGCGAGATATCCACCGTCGATAACAAATTCCGCGCCCGTGACAAAGGCCGCTTCATCCGACGCCAGATACAGGATCATATCGGCAATCTCGGTTGCTTTGCCGAGCCGCCCCAAGGGGTGGGACTGTTTCAGGCGGGTTTCCTCCGCCTCCCGGTCATTGGTGGCGATCTTGTCGAAGCGTCGCATCACCATGGGCGTTTCGATATAGCCGGGATGTACGGAGTTTACCCGCACTTTATATCCCTTCTCGGCGCATTCGATGGCGGCGGCCTTGCTAAAGAGGCGCACGGCCCCCTTGCTGGCGCAATAGGCTGTCAGGTTCGTCATGCCGGAGATTCCAAGAACCGATGAAATATTGATGATGGATCCGCCGTCTCCGTCTTTCATGCGGTCCACCGCCGCCTGTGTGCCAAGGAAGGTGCCGTCCATATTGATGCGCATTGTGTTCTGCCAGAAATCGTAGGTCATATCAAGAAGACCCTTGGCCCGGCCTATCCCGGCGGAATTGACCAGAATATCCAGCTTCCCCCAGCGATGGCTTACGGCATCGACAACCTGCTGCCATTCTTGAGGATTTGTCACATCGAGGTCCTGATAAAAAGCATCATGTCCAGCGGCCGTCATTTCTGCGACGAGCGCGGCGCCCTTTTCGGGTTCAATATCACTGAGGGCGACTTTTGCCCCTTCTTCGGCAAACCGGAGAGCCGTCGCCTTGCCAATGCCCGATGCCGCCCCCGTCAAAAGGGCGACCTTTCCCTGAAGTCGCCCTGTGTTTTGCTGTGCCCCTGCCATGTTTGTCTCCCATGTTATAGTTGAGGGAAACTCTGCCGTATGCGACGACAGGGAGCAAGTCTTAAGCGTCGGTAATTTCACCCAGTAATCGGTATGTCTTTACGGGTGTGTGGCCGCGAAGCGCCATTTCCCCTTGTAATTCAATAGAAAAATGATCGTCTAAAAAGCCTGCTGTCTTGTCAGAGAGGAGGATATCGCCTGTTTGTGCGGCCTGCTGAAGCCTGGCGGCGACATTCACCGCATCACCCCAGATATCATAGGAATATTTGCTTTGCCCGATCACGCCCGCCACAACCGGGCCCGTATTGAGGCCGACCCTGAGACCGAGCTCGTTATGCTCCTCCCCTGCGAGGGTGTTGACATAGGCCATGGCGTCGAGCGCAAACGCGGCGGCCTCGCGGGCACCTGCTGCCGCATCATTGGTGAGGCCACCGCACAGCATATAGGCATCCCCGATCGTTTTGATTTTTTCAAGGCCGCGCGCAGTGGACATCTCATCAAATCTTGAAAAAACCTTGTCGAGGAAACTGACAACGGTTTCGGGCTTGCGGTGCATGGCATAGCTGGTAAAGCCGGAGATATCCGCAAACAGGATCGTTACATTGTCGAGCCGGTCCGCGATAGGGTGCTGCTTGTGTTTCAGCCGTTCGCCGATGGCTTCCGGCAGCATATTGCGTAGCAGCCCGTCACTGCGGCGTCTTTCGGCGGATAACAGGGTGAGCGTTCGGTCTTTCTGACCAAGAAAATAGGTGAGAAGAATAAAGGCAACGAGGGAGACGCCGGTCAAATTCATGACAAAGAGCAGGGTGATCAGATGATCAGGCAGGCGGAAATTGTCATGATATGGCTGAAGGTCGATGAGGGCGCCAAGTCCGATCAGAAGGAGAAAGGCAAGAAACCAATAGCCCGCCTGCTTCCGTCCCGAGAAGATGAGGGCTCCCATCGGGCTGGTCAGTGACCAGATGACAACCGCTGATGAATTGATAAAGCCGCCCAGCTCCCACATCAGCAGAAACGGCATGAGGAGAGAAAGCAGGAGCTGGCTTGTCCTCAGGAGTGGATAGCCTTTTTCATGACGGCAAAAGACGAGCATGACAAAGGAAATGGCGGCAAAAGCCCAGGGGATGGCGGCGGCCGCATATTCCCCGAACCAGGCGAATATAGCGCCCCACAAAAGGGCGGCAACGGTCATCATCAGGGAGGCCAGAACCAGCAGCCGATGAGATAATTCCGTATCGCTTTGCGATGTCTCGACAGTCGTCATTTGCGGATTATTCCGGCCTTCCCCGCAAAGGGCAAGCAATAAGCAAGCCGGATTATTTCAAATCCGCAAACTCGAAATCGACAATTACTGGCGCATGGTCGGAGGGCTTTTCCCAATCCCGCGCCTCTGTGGAAATCTGCATGGCCTTGAGATGCGGTTTGAGCGCGGGCGTGATCCAGACATGATCCAGCCGCCGTCCGCGATTGGAGGCGCGCCAGTCTTTCGCCCGGTAGCTCCACCATGAATAAAGCGGCTCGGGCTCCGGCACAAAATGGCGCATGGCATCGATCCAGTCATGAGATGCATAAATACGCGCCATATGCTCCACCTCGATCGGGGTATGGCTGACGACTTTCAGAAGCTGCTTGTGATTCCAGACATCTGTCTCAAAGGGCGCGACATTGAGATCCCCGACAAGAATTATCCGGTTGTTATCCGACCGACGGGCGGCGAACCAGTCGCTCATTTCCGTCATGAAATCCAGTTTGTGAGCAAATTTGTCATTGAGGGTGATATCCGGGATATCGCCTCCGGCCGGGACATAGAAATTATGCAGCTCCACCCCGTTTTCCAGCGTTATTGCAATATGCCGTTTGTCATCCCGGCCGCACCACAGTCTGGTTTCGGCGGGCGCGAACGGCAGTTTGGAGAAGATGGCGACGCCGTTATAGCTTTTTTGTCCCGCAATCAGGGAATGCTCATAGCCCAGCTTCGTAAAAGCCTTGAGGGGAAAGTCATGGTCGGTCACCTTGGTTTCCTGCAGGCAGAGAATATCCGGCTGGTGGTGGGTGACGAACTGCTCCACATGGTCAAGGCGGGCGCGGACGGAGTTGATGTTCCAGGTGGCTAGTCTCACTTGTAATCCTCTATCGGTTGGCGGGCGTATCGGCGGTTATGCCCTTGTCTCATTCATACGGCCGGGATGAACGCCCGACGGCATTAGTCATGTGATTATTTTCCGCTGCGGGCGGCCAAATAGTCTTCGATTGAGCCCGGTTCCTGATAGACGAAGCCGAGCATTTCCCGTTCCGCATCAGTCAGGCTGGCGGCATCCATAGCACGCGGGAGATTGATCTGCTGCTTGAAATAGGGAATGTTGAAAAGATGGTTGACGGCGCGGCGTTCCTTTTGGGTGCTATTAAAGCCGCCGCCATGGAAAGTCATGCAGTCGAGCAGGATATATTGCCCGGCTTTTGCCTCTATCTGTAGGGCATGATCGCGGATATAGCTGTCGGAGGGGAAGCTTTCGCTTTTATGGGAGGCGGGCAGCACGAAAGTGGAGCCATTTTCGCGGGTGAAATCATCGACACAGAACAGCGCATTGATGGCGAGCGGTCTGCTGGATGTAAAATGCTGATACGGCAGGTCACGGTGCCAGATGGCCTGATTGTATGTTTCCCCGGGCGGATTAACGATTCCGTTCTGCTGGTTGAGGAAATATTTCCCTTCGATCAACTGGCCAAGAACTGCATGCAAATTTGCATTCATGATGAGTTTTAAAAAGGCGGGCCCGCCATGCGTCACAGCCGCTCGGATCGTGTGAAATTCGTTTGCCTGTTTTAATTTTTCCACATTCCATTTCTCGACATACCGCGCGCGGGTGGTATTGAAATCATCGGAAATGGCGGCAAGCTCGTCCTTTGTAAAGCCGGAATCAAGGAGAGCATATCCCAGGCGGCGGATTTGCTCGGCAATTTCCGCGTGGCGGGAGGCGGGATTATCCTGGCGGAGGACGCCATAAAATTGAGCGGGCGGGGTGTCTGTTGCTGTCATATCTCTGTTTCGCCTGTCTTTCAGAAAATATGGAAACTGCCGCCGGTCAGCGCAATCGGCCAGTGGCCCTGCTCATACAGCCGGTATTTGAGTGCGAAGGGATGGTCATCCTCTTCCCCTGCCGCGAGGACGAGGGCAGCCTGATGGCAGGCCTGGACGGCCGAACCAATGGCGGCGCGGACAAGCTCCTGATCATCAATCCCCGCATCATCAGTGACGGCTTCAAAGGCGTCTGTGATGACTTTGGAGGCGGTGGCGGAAACATGGGTGAGGGCAAGGGTGAGGTCTTCCTCGCTCATGAGTTCGAGGGCCGCATCGGTGAGCGCCATGCGAAGCTGTTCCTCCGCTTCCCACCAGTCGCTGTTAAACTCGGGATTGGCGGCGGCATAGGCCGCATCTTCCCAATCCGCCACTTCCGCAACATATGCGGCGGGAAAGCCGAGAGTGTCCATATAGGCGCGCGCAATCGGAAATACAGATCGTGCGAGCGGCTCGCCAATGGCGGAAAACCAAGCAACGGCCGGGATCAGCTTGTTGAAGCGGACGACCGACCGCAGGGTCGGGTAATCCTCGATATCGGGGAGGTCGTCATCAAACTCGGCGTCATAATCCATATCGGGCTCGTCTATCCTTGCAGCTTACAGGATATCTAACATGGATTTGATGGTCCGTTCATGTTTATTCGTAATCGCTGTCGAAGAAGGTGAAGAGTTCCGGTTTCAACTGGACGTTCTTTTCGATCTTGCCGAGGCTGATGCTGGTGACCTGTCCTTGCGCATCGGTGACGAGCCACTGGCGTAGCTCGAAGGGTTTGTCGCTGAAGATCAACACGATGTTACCTTCGTCCGGGTTTTCCGTATCGACAATGCTTATCCGCAGCGTTCCGGCGTCATGCTGGACATCCGTTACCGTCACATCCCCGCTTAGTGAGACATTCTCTTTCAGCAGGATATTGACCGGCGTTGCGACTAGCGGCAGACGGGTCGTTTCTTTCAGCTCCTTGTCGTGAAAGACAAGCCAGAGCCCGTCCGCAACCACCAGAATTTGCGCAGGCGGTTTATATTCAAACCGCATGCGGCCGGGTTTGCGCATATAGACATCACCCTCCGCGATGCCACCGGAGGAGTCGATCTGCAGGAAGTCGGCCTTGAAGGTCTTGAGCGTATCGAGATAGGCTTCGGCACGGGCAATCTGCGCCTTGTCGTCATCACTCAGGGCTGCATGGGCAGGCGTCATCCCGACCACCATGATCATCAACGCAAAAAACGCATAAAGGGGCTTGGGCATGTACTGCATGTTCTCACTTCGGATTTCAGGGTCTGCTTTTCCTGATATGGGCGATGCCCAGAGGAATTGCCAGTATTTTACGCGCCGTCAGTATTCCCGGTCATCGATATCCCGGGCGAGGACCTCCCGTTTGCCCACATGGTTGGCGGAGCTGATCACCCCTTCTTTTTCCATCTGGTCGATGATCCGCGCGGCGCGGTTATAACCGATCTGAAGGTGACGCTGGACAAAGCTGGTGGAGGCCTTGCGCTCCCGGCAGACCAGCTCGACGGCCCGGTCATAAAGCTCGTCGCCGGAGCCACCGCCTGCACCGCCGCCCATCATCCCGTCAAACTCGCCCTGATCCTCTTCCGTGACTTCCTGCTTGTAATCGGGTTCGCCCTGTGATTTCAGGAAGCTGACCACCTGTTCCACCTCTTCGTCGGAAACGAAGGGGCCATGCACACGCTGCACACGCCCTGCGCCCGGCATGTACAGCATGTCACCTTGCCCGAGAAGCTGTTCGGCGCCCTGTTCACCCAGTACCGTCCGGCTGTCGATCTTGGACGTTACCTGAAAGCTGATACGGGTCGGGAAGTTGGCCTTGATGGTACCGGTGATCACGTCAACGGATGGACGCTGCGTCGCCATGACCACATGCAGGCCGGCGGCACGCGCCATCTGGGCGAGGCGCTGGACAGCGACCTCGATATCCTTGCCCGCAACCATCATCAGATCGGCCATTTCATCGACGATAATGACGATCATGGGCAGGGGCTCCGTATCAAGCGCCCGTTCTTCGAACACAGGTTCGCCCGACGCTGAATCAAATCCGGTCTGCACGGTCCGTTTGAGCACTTCGCCCTTTTTCTGTGCTTCGCGGATACGCTGGTTATAGCCATCAACATTGCGCACGCCAAGCTCGGCCATCTTGCGATAGCGGTCTTCCATTTCCTTGACCGCCCATTTAAGCGCCACCACGGCCTTGCCGGGTTCGGTCACGACCGGGGCCAGCAGATGCGGGATACCGTCATAGACGGACAGCTCCAGCATTTTCGGATCAATCATGATGAAGCGGCATTCTTCGGGCGATAGGCGGTAAAGCAGGGACAGGATCATGGTATTGACGGCGACCGATTTACCGGAGCCGGTCGTCCCCGCAATCAGCAGATGCGGCATCCGGGCAAGGTCGGCCACCACCAGATCGCCGCCGATATCCTTGCCAAGGGCCAGCGTCAGCTTTGAATTGGTGCTCTCATAGGCGGCGGCGGACAGCAGTTCACGCAAGAATACGGTTTCGCGCCGCTGGTTTGGAAGCTCGATTCCGATGGCGTTGCGGCCGGGGATAACGGCAATACGGGTTGAAATCGCACTCATGGAGCGGGCGATATCATCGGCAAGACCAATAACGCGGGAACTTTTCAGGCCCGGCGCGGGCTCCAGTTCATACAGGGTCACAACCGGGCCGGGCCGGACACGGCTGATCTCCCCCTTGATCCCGTAATCATCCAGTACCGATTCCAGCAGCCGCGCATTCTTGGAAAGCGCCTCTTCGCTCACCGGTTTGGAGACAAGCTTTGCATCGGGCAGGGCGAGAAGATCGAGGGGAGGAAGCTGGTATTCCCCGGCGGGACCAAGGTCGAGCGCGGGCTGCTTTTCGGCGGCGACCCGTTTGCCGACGGCCGTTGCCGTCTTGCGTTGTTCAATCTGCGGTTCCGGCGTTTTGCGGACTTCAGGTTTTTTCTCTTTCTTGAGCAAGGATTTCTTCTTGCGCGGCGCTGGTTCCGGCCTGTCGTCGTTACTGAACTCCCTGGTCTCCCGGCGACGCTCGCCGAGCTGGCGAAGATAGGCGGGAACGGCCAGAAATGTGCGGAATATGCGGGCGATGGTGCCGCCGATGGTTCGCCATTCCCGGGGGGAAACGCCAAAGGAGACCAGCAGGAGGCCCACTGTCAGCAGCAGCAGGATCGGCCCCAGTATGGCCGGATGGAGGGTAACGCCGATTTTCTGCCCAGTAACAATAATGGAGTTGAAAATCACGTCGCCGACAATGCCGCCATAACCGGCATTGAGCGGCCAAGCGTCAGAGACAGGAAGAGCGGCAAGTGTGGCGGAAGTCAGGCACAGGCCGAAAGGCAGCACCGCAAGATGTATCCAGCCCCAGCGCAAGCCCCGATGAGATATGACCCGCCAGGACCAGGCGATAAGCCCGAGAATGAGCGCGATAGATCCAAAGCCAAGGGTCTGCAACAGCAGATCGGCGAGATGCGCCCCGGCGCTGCCCAACAGATTGCTCGGCGGAGTGGAGGTGGCGTGATTGAAGTTCGGATCGCCAGCGGAGTAGGTGACCAGCGCAAGGGTGCAGACCAGCGCCAGCAGCAGCAGGACAAATCCGCCCAGTTCAACAAGCCGTCGGTGTAAAAAATCCACACTTCCGCTGGGTAATATAGATACTGATTTGGAGCTTTTGGATTTAGACATCATACGGATATTCTATAAGCTATCGGCCAGCCTAGTTAAAGCCTCTTTGCTGCTTTCGGGCGTTGCGACAAGTGCAACACGGATGTAGGGGTCTCCCGGATTGATGCCGTCGGCTCCGGCTACGCTTAAATAACGGCCGGGCAGGACGCGGATGGCGGCCTTGGTCCACAGGCGTTTTGCCGCCTCGACCCCGTCGCCGACATTGAGCCACAGGAAGAACCCGCCTTCAGGCCGGTAAAATCCGAAGCGGGAGCCAAAGATTTCCTCCGCCATATCGAATTTCTGGTGATAGAGCGCGCGGTTTTCCGCAACATGTGTATCGTCATTCCAGAGGGCGGCCGCGGCCGCACAGACCGGAAGCGGGGAGGCGGCGCCGGCAAAGCTGCGCAGATGTAAAAAAGTCTTGATCAGGGATGCTTCGCCAACGCAGAACCCGGAGCGCAAGCCCGCGGCGCTGGACCGTTTGGAGAGCGAATGAAACGCCATGACATGGTCAAGCGTTCCGCCTTCCTCGCGGCAGATTTCAAGAATACCGGTGGGGGGCGTTGTGTCGTAAATTTCCGAATAGCACTCATCAACGATCAGCATGAAATTATGCTTGCGGGCAAGGGAGAGGGCTTTCCTGAGATACTCGGCACTGGCGACAGTTCCTTGCGGGTTTGACGGGTTGCACAAATAAAAGGCAGAGGTTCGATTGAGCAGCGCCGGGTCCAGTGCGTCAAGGTCCGGAAAGAAATGGGTCTCCGCACCGGCCGGAAGGAATACCGGTTCTGCCCCGGCCATGATCGCGGCGGCATGATAGACATGGTAATAAGGCGTCGGCAACAGGATTGCGGGCTTGGTCGCGCCGGTCGCGGCCCGCTCGGTAATCACGGAGGCGATCATATAGAGCGCTTCCTTGGTGCCATTGACGGGAGCGATATTCCGGTCCGGATCGACCATATCTTCCGGCAGGGCATAGCGGCGGCGCAGCCAGCCCGCTATCGCCGCGCGTAAGTCGGCGGTGCCTTCAATGGGCGGATATTTGCCGTACAGATGCTCATTGGCCCGGAGTGCGTCGATCATCAGTTGCGGCGGTTTGTGCTGCGGCTCTCCGATGGTCAGCAGAACCGGCTCCAGTCCGGGCGCAGGGGGAAGCGGGTCAAGCAGACTGCGCAGGGCGCCAAATGGTGAGCCGCGCAAATGGGACAGTTCGGAATTGATCATATGCCCTGAATACCGGTAGCAAAGGGATAATTGGCCCCCGAATTTAGGGGAAGAGCCAAAGGGATACAAGCGGCTTGGCAGGGGGATAAGAAAAAGCCCGAATTCCGGTGATCCTGAGATCGGAAATTCGGGCTTTGCTGTCGGGTTGCCTGCGCGGACGGTGATCCCCGCAGGCCGTTTCAGATCGGGTTACATGCTCTTGGAGCCCTGACCGAATTCCGGATAGGCTTCAAGGCCGAGTTCTGCCTTGTCGAGGCCGTTGACCTCATCCTCTTCGCTCGCCCGGATGCCGATCGTGTACTTCAGAAGCAGCCAGAAGATCGAGCTGAGGACGATAACGAAGATACCAACAGCGATGATACCGGTCAGCTGGGTGACCAGCGTCGCGTCCGCATCGGAGAAGGTGACCGCAATCGTGCCCCAGATGCCGCACAGAAGATGGGCGGGAATGGCGCCGACAACATCGTCGATTTTCAGCTTGTCGAGCAGCGGAACGGCAAGAACGACGATCACACCGCCAGCAGCACCGATCAGGATCGCCATGCCGATCGTCGGATCAGCCGGTTCTGCGGTGATGGAGACAAGACCGCCGATGGCGCCGTTGAGGGCCAGCGTCAGATCGACCTTTTTGTATAGGATCTGCGTGACGATCATCGCGGCAACGACACCGCCTGCGGCCGCCATATTGGTATTGGCGAAAACATTGGCCATTTCGATGGCTGCCGCCGCCGAGCCAAGAGCCAGCACGGAGCCGCCATTGAAGCCGAACCAGCCGAGCCACAGAACGAATGTGCCAAGCGTGGCGAGAGGGAGATTGGCGCCCGGGATCGGGTTGACCCGGCCATCCGCGGTATATTTGCCCTTACGCGCGCCGAGGATGATAGCGCCGGTCAGAGCCGCCCAGCCGCCGACGGAATGCACAATTGTGGAACCGGCATAGTCGGAGAAGCCCATTTCAGAGAGCCAGCCGCCGCCCCATGTCCAGGAACCCTGGATCGGATAGATGATCAGCGTCAGCAGGACGACAAAGGCCAGGAAAGACCACAGCTTCGTCCGTTCGGCCAGCGTTCCGGAAACGATGGAGGCTGCCGTCGCCACGAACACCATCTGGAAGAACCAGTCGGAGGAAGCGGAGTAGCCGTCGCTGGCGAAGGTGCCTGCAAGTGCTTCGGCGTCATCCGGGCTCCAGAAGGGGCTGAAAGAGCCGATGAAGCCGCTGACATCCATATACATGAGGTTATAACCGACCAGATAGAAGGTAATACCGGCAATGGCGTAAAGGGCGATATTCTTGAGGCAGATCGTCGCCGTATTCTTGGAGCGGACCAGCCCGCTTTCCAACATGGCGAAGCCGGCCGCCATCCACATGACGAGCGCGCCATTGATAAGGAAGGAGAAGGTATTCAGAACATAGGCTGTTTCTGTTTCAACCTCCGCAAAGGCCGGAGCGGCACCGATCAGTGCAAAGATCGCTGCGGTTGTTGCGGTTGTTTTCATTAATGTTGATTTACGCATCGATAATCTCCTAGAGCGCGTCTGCGTCGGTTTCGCCCGTACGGATACGGACCACATTTTTCAGATCGAAAACAAAGATTTTCCCGTCGCCGATTTGACCGGTCTTGGCGGCGCCTGTGATGGCTTCGACCACCCGTTCCGCCAACTCGTCCTTGACGGCAACCTCGATTTTTATTTTGGGGAGAAAGGAGATGGCATATTCCGCGCCGCGGTATATCTCCGTATGTCCTTTCTGACGGCCATAGCCCTTTACTTCTGTTGCCGTCAGCCCGTCGACACCGATGGATGTCAGGGCGTCGCGCACTTCATCCAGTTTGAAGGGCTTTATTACAGCCATAACCAGCTTCATGATGCTCACCTCTTCGACTTATTTTGACCGGGACGAAATACCCGATTTCAGATCTTGTTCTTCAAGACCCGTGCCAGAAGAGGGCTGGAGATATTTTTCTTTTATTATCAGAAGGTTAAAATTTTAGGGAGCTTGCGCACTGTGCAGATGCAATATTTAATTGCACAAATTTTAATCAAAATGGCAAAGATGCATAAATTTTAGACATTCAGGGGAGTGAGGGCCATTTCAGCAGCAGCGGAAAGGCGCAGAAGCTTACCTTCGGCATTGCCGGGCGCCATGAGCATCAGGCCAACGGGCAGCCCCTGATCCTTACCGCAGGGCAGGGTGATGGCGCAAAGCCGCAGCAGGTTGGCAAGCCGGGTTAGGCTGATCGACATCAGCGAGGCGCGCAGGAAAGCATCAATATCTTCAAGGAGCGGGGCAATCGCGGGGGGATGCTCCGGCTGTGTCGGGCCGACGACCAGATCAAATCCCGCCGTTTGCGTGAGATACTCTTGCGTCAGCCGCTCCATGCCACGATAAAGCGCGGCGGCGTCGATGGCGGAAAATTTTTCGGCGGCCAGAATACGTTCGGCAATCGGGCCGTACATGTCTCCCGGTTTTGCGCGGATCAGGTCGCGATACATCATGCAGGCTTCAATGGCCGCCGGTGTGCCGTGCCGCGAAGACAGGGCAATAACGTCGTCAAAAGCCGGGATTGCGCCGTCCGTCACCTCTGCGCCCGCCGCTTCAAGCAGCGCAAGAGCATCGCCGATCCGGGCCGTGATGGCGGGATCGGCAAGGTCATCGAACTGGCTGGTGGCGCGCAGGATTTTGACGCCTTGCAGGGACGCGCCGCTCAGATCCGCAGCGGGCGTGCCGGAGAGAATGCTGTAAAGCAGGCTGGCATCCGCAACATCGCGCGTGAGGGGGCCGATGCTGTCCTGCGTATAGGAAAGCGGGACGGCACCGTCCAGCGAGATGCGCCCGAAGGTGGGCTTAAACCCCGTCAGGCCGCACCAGGCGGAGGGTATTCTGACGGACCCGGCCGTATCCGAGCCGATCGCGGCGGGCGCAAGGCCAAGGGCAACTGACAGTGCGGCCCCTGCCGACGAGCCACCCGTTACTCTTTCCGTCTTGCGGTCGTAAGGGTTGGGCGCAATGCCAGTCCAGGGATTGAGGCCAAGGCCGGAAAAGGCAACGTCCGGCATGCTGGTTTTACCAAGGCAGACTAGCCCGGCGCGGGTGGCCCGCGTCAGGCAGGCGGCATCCGTATCGGGCGTGCGTCCCTGAAGCAGCTTCGTACCCGCTTCCGTCGCCACGCCCGCCGTATCGAACAGATCTTTCCATGAAAGGGGCACACCATCCAGCGGGCTCAGCCGCTCTTTACGCCGGGCGCGAAGTGCGGCGGCTTTCGCCTCACCCATCGCCCGTTCTTCCGTCAGGCGTACAAAGATTTTCGCATCCGGGTCGGTGGTTTTGATCCGGTCCAGAAAATATTGCGCAAGATCAGTTGGATCAATCGATCCATCCTCTATAAGATGGCCCAGATCAAGGGCCGTCATCTCATGCCAGGGCTTTGTCATGACATGAGATTAGGACTATATCCACTTTGTGGCAAGACGGACCTGGAAGAATTCATCTGGTGGTGGAGAGAATGGCAAAGCAACATATTGATGCGGATATCCTGGTTGTTGGCGGCGGGCTGAACGGCCTTCCCTTCGCCATCGCGGTTGCGGCAGCGGGTTTGAAAGTGGTGGTTCTGGAGCGCGAAGAACCGTCGCATCTTCTCGACGCAGAATTTGACGGGCGTGTTTCCGCCATTGCTCATGCCTCGCGTAACCTGCTGCGGGCCGCCGGTGTCTGGGACTATGTACGCAAAAAAGAGCCCATGCTCGATATCCGCATCACGGATGGCCCGTCAAAATGCTTTCTGCATTATGACCATCGGCAGCTTGGGGATGAGCCGTTCGGCCATATGGTCGAAAACCGGCATTTGCGGGAGGCGCTGTACAGGCGGGCGGGCGAAATTCCGACGCTGACAGTCATGGCGCCTGCGGAATACGAAGAGGTGATCCGCGGTTCTTCCGGCGTGACGGCGCGGCTTGTGGGCGGCGGGACAGTGCGGGCGCGGCTGCTTGTGGCGGCAGATGGGCGGAATTCACCGCTGCGCCAGTCGGCGGGGATCAAAACAGTCGGCTGGTCCTATGATCAGATGGGGATTGTCTGCACCGTGGCCCATGAAATTCCCCATCACGGGGTTGCACAGGAACGGTTCCTGAAACCGGGTCCTTTTGCCATTCTGCCGATGACGGGTAATCGTTCCTCCCTCGTCTGGACAGAACCAACGGAGCGGGCGAAAGTGATCATGGCGCTGCCGGAGGCTGAATTCCAGCGGGAGATGGCCAAGCGCTTTGGCGACTATCTCGGCGCGCTGAAAGTAGTCGGCCCGCGCTGGAGCTATCCGCTCACCCTGCATCAGTCGGAAAGCTATGTGGCGGAGCGGCTGGCGCTGATCGGCGATGCGGCCCATGGCATGCATCCGATTGCGGGACAGGGACTTAACCTTGGCCTGCGTGATGTGGCGGCACTGGCGGAGGTGGTGATCGACGCCGCGCGGCTCGGTCAGGATATCGGCGGCGCGATGCCGCTGGAGGATTACCAGCGTTGGCGGCGCTTTGACAGCATCACCCTGCTGGCCATTACGGACGGGCTCAACCGGCTTTTCACCAATGACGTCGCTCCGGTTCGCCTGGCGCGGGACATTGGCCTTGCCGCCGTCAATAAAATGCCGCGGCTGAAAGGCTTTTTCATGGAACATGCGCGCGGCACGGTTGGCAAGATGCCGCGCCTGCTGCGGGGAGAGGCGCTCTAACGCGTGCGCGGCCCGTTACGGATCGCGGCTGAGGCCCGCCTTTTCAAGGTTGTCGAGATACCCCTGCCAGAGGCTGTCCTGTTTCAGGCCAAGTTCATAAAGATAGGCCCATGAGAACAGGCCGGTGTCATGCAGATCGTCGAATTTCAGGCGGATGGCGTAATTGCCGACCGGCTCCAGCCCCATGATGCCGACATGCCGCCGTCCGGCGACTATCTGCTTCTGACTGGCGCCGTGCCCCTGCACCTCGGCGGACGGGCTTTCAACCCTGAGCAATTCGGCGGGAAGATGAAAGCTGTTGCCATCTTCAAAAGTGATGATCAGCGTTTTCTCCTGCTGTTTCAGACGGACTTCCGTTGGTTTGGGCCGCCCGGCCCGGTCGTAGATTTCACCGCTCATTTTTCGCTCAATGGATCCAGTTCGCGCGCTTCATCTACCAGCATGATGGGAATGCCATTGCGAATGGGATAGGCGAGCCCCGCGGTTTTGCTGATCAATTCATTGTTCTCGCGGTCAAAGACAAGCGGCCCTTTGCTCAGCGGGCAGACGAGAATTTCGAGAAGTTTCGGATCAACGGCCGGTGCTTTGGTGTCGGTCATGGAGGTTTCTTTCAAACGGGGATTACTGCAACGTTCGGTGGGTTTCCACCTGCTGTATCATCATATGCAGAAGGCTGATCAGCAATTCGGCCCTGATGCAGACATCCTGGGCTTCAAGCAGCGCCTGCTTTTCCACCGGCGAGAAAGGACAAATCATGCAGAGGGAATTGATCAGGCTGTCATCTTCGAGACTGTCAAGCGTCTGCCAGTCGCTGGCGCCGTCCTCGAATTCAAGAAAATGTTGCAGGGCATCATGCAGCGCCTGACGGTTGACATGGTTGCCCTGAAGGGGTTCCATATCGTGACGGAATTTTTCGTATGCGGCATTGACCTGTCGATAGGGCGTTGTGACATCAAGCTCTTCAATCACTTCAAAGCGGCATAACCCTTCCAGGGTAATGCGCAGCATGCCGTTCGGAAGCTGGCCGTATTCGCAGATTTTTCCCGCGCAGCCGATGCGGAATATCTCCGGTTCCATCAGCCGGGAGTTTGGATCACGCGGCTGGACCATGCCAATCAGGCGGTGCGTCGCCATGGCGTCCTGCACCATGGCGAGGTAGCGGGGTTCGAAAATATTGAGAGGCAGGTGGGCGTTACTGAGCAGGAGCGCGCCGGTCAGCGGGAAGATCGGCAAAACCGGAGGGAGCTCTTCAAGCCCCGTATTCGCGCCCGTATCGGTCATGAGAACAAAAGCGATGAAAGCCGTCGGCGGAGACTTTTGGTCAGCGGGTTCGCGGGACCGATCAGGTCCAGCAGCTTGAGCAACTCCTGCCGTCCCGCCGCCTCGTTCCAGTCACGGTCGCGGCGAATGATGTCAAGAAACTCTTCGCCGCCCGCCTCATAATTGCCATGCCCGACGAGGGCGCGGCCATATTGCAGACGCGCATCGAGGTCATTGGGGTTTTCTTCGACCCGCTGGCGGAGCGGTTCCAGCTCACCGGCATTTGCAGCATTTTCCGCCATGGAAATGGCGGCGAGAGCCGCGCTCACGGCAGGTGCGAATTTCTGGTTATCGGCAATGGTCTCCATCAGACTTTTTGCTGCGTCGATTTCACCGAGTTTGACATAAACCCGTGCAAGCTGGGCTTTTGCCTCGACATTATCCGGCTCCAGCTCAAGAATTTTCGCAAAAGCGGTCAGCGCCACATCCGTCTCGCCCGCCTCAAGCGCGGCGCTTCCGGCAGCAAAAGCCTGCTCAACAGGAGACGGGCCAATGGGGCCCGCATGCCGTTCGACAAATTCTTTCACCTTGCTTTCCGGCAGAGCGCCCATGAAGCCGTCAACGGGCCGTCCATCCTTGAAGGCGAAAACGGCCGGAATGGACTGGACCTGCAAACTTTGGGCAATCTGCGGATGCTGATCAATGTCGATCTTGACCAGCGAGGCAGCGCCTTTGGCGCCCTTCACCACTTTTTCGATAATCGGACCAAGCTGTTTGCAGGGGCCGCACCAGGGGGCCCAGAGATCCACAAGAACAAGCCGTTCCTTGCTGGCTTCCACCACATCCTGCATGAAGGTCTGTGTCGAGCCGTCCTTGATCAAATTGTCGCCCGTACCGGCGCTCTCGCTAATCAGAGTTTCCATCAGTCCTGTTTACCAAATCCGTTCTTATTGCAATAGGAGCGCGCCCTCAGGCAAGCCGATGCCGCATCATGGGATAGCACCATCCGGCGGTTTTGTTAAGTGGTCCTGTGGATGATTTAGGCCGGGGGGAGTAACAGTCAAGATGCACCGGAAAATCAGTCTCTCTCCGGAAGCGCAAGGACCCTTGGTTGATGTCCGCAGGCCCGGATGAACGCATCGAGATCGGCAGGGGTGATCCGGGTCGTCATGCTGTTGATCAGGGGATGATAATTGAGATGCTCACAGGCCATCATTTTCTCCTCAAGCACCACCTTCACAGCCTGTCCGGTGTCATTGATCAGCGCAAACGGCGTGACGGAGCCCGGCTCGACACCAAGGGTGTCATAGAGCAGCTCGGGCTTGCCAAAGCTGAGGTTCTTCGCCCCGACCAGCGGTCGGAAAGCTTTCAAATCGACGGCGGTTTCCTGCAGGCAGACGACGAGATAGAGATCGCCATTCCTGTCCTTCAGAAACAGGTTCTTGCAATGGCCGCCGGGGATATGTCCGGTATGCTCCTGCGCTTCCTCGACGGTGAAGACCGGCACATGGTGATATGTTTCATGGATGATTCCAAGTGCGTCCAGTCTGGCGAGCAGATCTTCGGGTGTTGCAGGCATTTTTCCGTTCCTTATGTATTTCCATGCATGCGGGAAATTAACGGCTCTTCAAGGAGGTTAAAATAAAGAAATGGCAAAAGCGGGAATTTTCGAAAAACACGCTTGCAATCGGGGACTAATTACGTATTATCCCGCCTCGCAACTGATGTTGCCGCTCGAGCGGGCGTAGCTCAGGGGTAGAGCATAACCTTGCCAAGGTTAGGGTCGGGCGTTCGAATCGCCTCGCCCGCTCCATTATTTCAAAAGGCCCTGCCAGAGATGGCGGGGCTTTTTTGATTTTACCGTTTCTCCAGAAATCGGAAAACGCCGGTGGCGTTGAAGATGATCTTCTCGCCGACCCAGGCCTCCGCCTCGACGAAGGCGAAGCCGTCGGCAGCGCTGGTCTGGCGCGCCGTGCCTTCCAGCCAGTCACCGATGTCGGCCGCCGCGCAGATATTGCAGTTGAGGTTGACGGTGACAGCCATTGCCGTATTGGCCCGCGCGACGGCGGTCGCCAGTAGACCATCGGCAAAGGCGGTCATCATGCCGCCATGCAGGCGTCCGCGTGAATTGCTGTGTCGTTCCGTAATAAACAGGCCATGCCAGAAACGGTCTCCATCGATCTTGTGAAAGACAGGGCCGTTATGCAGGGAGAAGGGGCCGCGGTGCAGGCTGCGGACAAAGCCGTCGGGCGGCGGGCGCGTATCGGTTTCGAGGGTCATCGCGAGGGGCAGCCTTCCTTCTGTGATGTCTGTCCATATCGGGGAAGGATCATCTTATAATGAAAGAGCCGGGATCGTAAGCCTCTCTGTCCGGGATTTGCGTTTAATCAATGCTGCGCCGCTTGTTTCCGGCTTGAATATGCATAGGTGTAAAAAATAGACGAATGTTATGGATCAATGAGGATATTGCCATGTCACATGTCCCCCATGAACTAGCCGAGGAATTTCCCGACGCGAAAGATCGGATTAGTTCCTTGACGCAATCTGATGCGCATTTTGCAAAGCTGACGGAGGAGTATCATTCGGTAAATCGCGAGATTCACCGCATCGAAACCAAGGTTGACCCCGCCGATGAGGGATATGAAAAGCAGCTCCGCCGTCAACGGCTCGCCTTGAAGGATGAGATCAGCAGCTATCTCGACTAACAGGTGGGGCTGCGCAGTAATGGACGGCTTGGGGCTTGCTTTCGCCCTTTCTTTCGGTTAACCGGAACGCATGATCAGGATCAACGGACATATTACCCTGGATGACAGCGAAATCACGGAAAGCTTTATCCGTGCGTCCGGTCCGGGCGGGCAGAATGTCAACAAGGTTGAAACGGCCGTGCAACTCCGTTTCGATGCCGGGCGGAGTCCCAATCTGACCCCCGCGATATTTGCCCGGCTGAAGAAGCTGGCCGGGCAACGCATGACAAAGGAGGGCGTGCTTGTCCTGACGGCGGACGAGTTCCGCTCTCAGGATCGCAATCGCAAGGCCGCACTGGAACGGCTTGTCCTGCTGATCCGGCAGGCGGCCATCGCCCCCAAATTCCGCAGGCCGACCAAGCCGACATATTCATCTAAACTCCGGCGCTTGCAGACAAAACAGCGGCGCGGTGTGATCAAGAAAGCCCGCGGCAAGGTGGCGCTTGACTGACTGACGGGCGGATCATCGCTGGAATGGTCTTCAGCTTGGGGATGCTTTCCCACTGGACGGGCGGTTGATGATGTATAATCCCCGCCATTTCGTTTCAATATAGGCAAGCAGCGTATAAATAAAGGTCAGGACCCCGAGCATTTCCATGGATTCTTCGGTGCCGGAAATCAGAAAATATTTGCCGTTGAACCGGGAAAAATCATATGTGGCACTTTCCCGGAAATATGATTGATCCACATAAAGCGCGCCGAGAACCTCCATTCCCAAAGCGCCGCCGACATAAAGCGCAGCGGCGATAAAAATCAGGAGACAGGTTTTTCTTGGCTGGGAAAGAACGAAGCGCAAATAGACGGCGGCGATAACGAGGGCGAAGCCGCCATAGGCAATCACCCAGATGTAATTATCCGCCTTTGAATTCTCATGCTGCCCGAAAAGCGCCCAATAGACATCGATCACCTTCTCATGCACCTTTGAGCTTTCATCTATGGCGAGAAACAGAAACAGCAACGCGAGAGCCAGCCAGTATTTATACTCTCCATTTTTGTCCTGCCGGTGAAAGGCAAAAATAACGAACAGCAGAATTGAGGAGAAGAGCAGCATGGACGCCGAGAAAAAGGTCGACAGATTCTCTTCATCATCCAGATTTATATAATCGAAGATGACATCATTATGATAGCCGAAGCGGAAAGCCATAATAACTGAGAAGAAATGGCCGAAAACCAATAAAGCGAGAATGCCGAAGAGAAAAGCCGTGGTTACTTTTGCATCAATACGAATGTTCATTTTGTACTTTCGATATGTCGCAGGCGGCCCGGCTCCTTCCAGGGCGTGCTGCCAATCGCGTAAAATCTGTAATTCAACTTAAACCGGGATATATTGCAAATTGTTTAATGAATGACGGCGGGGCATTTTCTCTATCACGCAGAGGTTTTATTGTCACGCAAGATATGCTCTTTCTTTCTCCCCGGTGTTTCATTGCGACGGATCTGACCGGGCGAAGGATTCCCCGATTACGGCCCTTGTTTGCCCCTTAGATGCCCGATAAAGCGCCACAAATGTTTCACGTGAAGCATTGGCGTGTCGTTGAGCAGGGAGAAGAAAACCGAAAATGCACATAAAATAGACAAAATATACTGCATTTGATGGAGTTTGCGGATAAATGATTAAAAATAAGGCATTTCAGAGTGCTGACAACCTCCAAAAATTTCGCAGAATTTTATCTTGGCTCTGAAAAAATCATTTAAATCATAGCCTTAAAATAGATCGTCGCGTGGACACCGACTTCTGGCATGGCCTTTGCTCTTGTTGATGCACTGCAAAATAACAATGGGCTTATGGAGGCAACATCAAATGTTAGGACTACGCAAAGTCGCAGGTGTGTTTACGGGCGCTGCCATGTTGGCAACAAGCGCTCTCGGTCTGGGCACGGCTCAGGCGGCCGATGACGTGATCAAGGTCGGGGTCTTGCATTCCCTGACCGGCACGATGGCAATTTCGGAAACCACGTTGAAGGACGCCGTCCTCATGATGGTTGACGATCTGAACAAGAATGGCGGGCTGTTGGGCAAGAAGGTAGAGGCGGTTGTCGTTGATCCGGCGTCCAACTGGCCGCTGTTTGCGGAAAAGGCGCGTGAACTCATCGAAGTTAGTGATGTTGACGTGGTTTTCGGATGCTGGACATCCGTATCGCGTAAATCCGTTCTGCCGGTTTTTGAGGAGTTGAACAGTCTGCTCTTCTATCCGGTGCAGTATGAAGGCGAGGAAAGCTCCCGCAATGTGTTCTACACGGGCGCCGCGCCGAACCAGCAGGCAATCCCGGCGGTTGAGTATCTGATGAGTGAAGAGGGCGGCAGCGTTGAGCGATGGGTGCTCGCCGGTACCGATTATGTCTATCCGCGCACTACGAACAAGATCCTGGAAGCCTTCCTGAAATCTAAGGGTGTTGCCGAAGAGGATATCATGATCAGCTATACGCCCTTCGGACATTCCGATTGGCAGACGATTGTTTCCGATATCAAGAAGTTCGGCTCTGAAGGCAAGAAAACCGCCGTGGTTTCCACCATCAACGGTGACGCCAACGTGCCTTTCTACAAGGAACTCGGGAACCAGGGCATCGATGCCGCCGACATACCGGTTGTTGCCTTCTCCGTTGGTGAAGAAGAGCTGGCCGGTCTTGATACCACCCCCCTCGTTGGTCATCTTGCCGCCTGGAACTACTTCATGAGCATTGAAAGCGAAGAAAACGACGCCTTCATCAAGCAATGGAAAGCCTTCATCGGCGATGACAAGCGGGTTACCAACGATCCGATGGAAGCCACCTATCTTGGTTTCAAGATGTGGACGCAGGCTGTCAAGCAGGCAGGCACTACCGATGTGGATGCGGTGCGTCAGGCCATGTATGGCCAGAAGGTCAAGAACCTGACCGGCGGCACGGCTGTCATGAATACCAACCATCACCTGTCGAAGCCGGTTCTGATTGGTGAAATTCAGGATAACGGCCAGATCGAAACGGTCTGGCGGACGGACGATGTTGTCGTGGGCGACGCCTGGAGCGATTACATCCCCGAAAGCGCGAAGCTGATTGCCGACTGGACCTATCCCTATGTCTGCGGCGGCTGCGAAAAACCGATGTACTGATCGAGAGCGAATAAGCGGGAGAGGCGGTTCCTGACCGCCCTCCTTCACCTTTCACCTATACAAGCATCCGGTACCCCCATGCGGATTATACTCAAAACCATCATTGCGGCCTTTTTCTGTCTTTTGGCAGGTCAGGCAACCGCGCAGGCGGATCTGGCGGATGCCGCAAAGGGTCTGCTGTCAAAAAGCTACAGTGATAAAATTCAGGCGACGGAAGCGATTGCCGCCTCTGGCGATAAAAGGTCGGTGCGCCTGCTCGAAATACTCTTGAGTGGCGATCTTTATGCTCTCGAAGCAGATGACCGGCTGGTTTTCCTAGTCAAAGATGGAGACCGGCAAATAGCAAGTGATGCGGTAACGGGCGAGGAGATTGGCCCGATTGAACGCACCGAAATATCAAAAATTCGAATTAATAACCGGATGCGCGGTTTGATCAAGGATCTGCTGGGGCGGTTGACGCTTTTGAATGAGGATCCCGCGCTCCGCATAAATGCCGCCAATGCGATCTTCAAAAGCAGGCCGGCCGAGATGGTCGCGCCGCTCACGGAGGCGCTTGCGATGGAAACGGACGAGAAAGTGGCGGCCGTCATGCGCCGGGCGCTCGCGGCTCTCAACTTTGCCCATGGGGAAACGCCGGATGTTCAGGCCGACGCTCTCGTCATTCTTGGCGAGCAGCCCGATCCCGAAGTCAGATCCATGCTCAGTGCCGAGTTGAACAGGCTGGCGGCAGCTGAAAACCCGTCCTCCGAAAATCAGGCGCTTGCTGCCAAAGTACGTCAGGCTCTCGACAAGGTGGAAGAACGTCTCGCCATGCTGGGCCTTGTCGAAAATGTTTTCCAGGGTATCTCTCTCGGCTCGGTCCTGCTGCTCGCGGCGATCGGGCTTGCCATCACTTTCGGTGTTATGGGTGTGATTAACATGGCGCATGGCGAAATGGTCATGATTGGTGCCTATACCACATATATGGTGCAGGAGCTGTGCCGCAATTTCGCACCGGACATGTTGACTTACTCGCTGATTGCGGCGGTGCCGCTTGCCTTCATCGTTGCCGGTCTTGCCGGGATGGCGATTGAACGCAGCGTGATCCGTTTTCTTTATGGGCGGCCGCTTGAAACCCTGCTCGCCACCTGGGGCATAAGCCTGATCCTGCAACAGTTCGTACGGACAGTTTTTGGCCCGACCAACAAGGAGGTCTCGTCTCCTGACTGGTTAAGCGGGGCTTGGGAAATCACGGGCGGCCTGGCCCTTACCTACAATCGCATTGCCATTATCCTGTTCGCGGCGGCCGTTTTGCTGATGCTGATGCTGGTCCTGCGCAAGACGGCTTTTGGACTGGAGATGCGGGCTGTGACGCAGAACCGGAAAATGGCCTCCTCGATGGGGATCCGCACTGGCTGGGTCGATGCCATGACCTTCGGGCTTGGCTCCGGTGTTGCCGGCATGGCAGGCGTGGCCCTCAGCCAGATCGACAATGTGAGCCCCAACCTTGGCCAATCCTATATCGTCGACAGTTTCATGGTCGTGGTCTTTGGCGGCGTGGGGAACCTGTGGGGCACGCTCGTCGGTGCGCTCAGCCTCGGGATCACCAACAAGTTTCTCGAACCCTATACGGGGGCGGTGCTGGCCAAGATATGCATCCTTATCTTTATCATTCTGTTTATTCAAAAGCGTCCGCGGGGCCTGTTCGCCCTCAAAGGCCGCGCTGTGGAGAACTGAGCCATGGCGGATGTAATAGGCAGATCACAACAAGGCCCGTTTGTTTCCCTCATGACGGGCCTTCCGGGCGGCGGCAAGACGTTTTTGGGGATTCTTCTTGTTGCCGCCCTCTTCGTTCCCTTGAGCAATACCTTCCTTCCCCCGGACTCGCCCTTTCATGTGCCGACGTATATGGTCAGCCTGCTGGGTAAGTATCTGTGCTATGCGCTGCTGGCGCTCAGCGTCGATCTCATCTGGGGCTATGCGGGTATTCTCAGCCTTGGTCACGGCGCCTTCTTCGCGCTCGGCGGATATGCCATGGGCATGTATCTGATGCGCCAGATTGGCGACAGAGGGGTCTATGGCAATCCGCTCCTGCCCGATTTCATGGTGTTCCTCAACTGGACGGAGCTTCCCTGGTACTGGCACGGATTTGACATGTTCCCCTTTGCCATGCTGATGGTCATTGTCGTACCGGGGTTGCTGGCTTTTGTGTTTGGATGGTTCGCGTTCCGATCGCGGGTGACGGGGGTGTACCTCTCCATCATCACGCAGGCGATGACCTATGCGCTGCTGCTCGCCTTTTTCCGCAACGATATGGGGTTTGGCGGTAATAACGGCCTGACGGACTTCAAGGACCTGCTGGGTTTTGATTTACAGGCAACGAGTACGCGGCTTGGCCTGTTCGTGGCGTCGATCGTTGCGCTGGCTTTCGGCTATCTTGTCTGTTGCTTCATTACGCAGTCCCGGCTCGGCCGTGTCCTGATCGCCATTCGAGATGCGGAGAGCCGGACGCGTTTTTCCGGCTACCGGGTGGAATATTACAAGCTGTTTGTTTTTGTGGTCTCGGCCGTTCTCGCCGGGATCGCCGGGGCGCTCTATGTGCCGCAGGTGGGGATTATCAACCCCTCCGAATTCTCCCCCGCCAATTCCATCGAGGTGGTGATCTGGGTGGCCGTCGGCGGCCGCGGCACATTATGGGGGGCGGTTCTGGGCGCCTTCATTGTCAATTGGGGCAAGAGCTATTTTACCGGCACCTTTCCCGAGGCCTGGCTCTATATGCTGGGCGGATTATTCGTTTTCACGACGCTGTTCCTGCCGAAGGGCATCGTTGGAACTGCCGGAATATGGATGGATAAATTCAGGGCGGTGCGACAGAGCAAAATGGATATCGGATCGCCCGCATCGGTAAGAGAAGAATGATGGCAGCACAAATGAATGAGCGTAAAATTCAGGAAGTCAGCTCAATCCTGTATCTCGATGGCGTCAGCGTCAGCTTTGATGGCTTCAAGGCCCTCAACAACCTCAGCTTTGTCATCGAGCCCGGCGAAATGCGGGCCATTATCGGGCCCAATGGCGCAGGCAAGACAACGATGATGGATGTGATCACAGGCAAAACCAAGCCGGATACGGGGGAGGTCTTTTTCAAAGGCGATATTGATCTCACAAAACATGACGAGGCGTTTATCGCCAATCTCGGCATTGGCCGGAAATTCCAGAAGCCGACGGTTTTTGAAAGCCAGACGGTCTTTCACAATCTTGAACTTTCTTTGAAAGGCGACAAGGGTGTGAGGCGCACCCTGTTCGCGGCGCTCACCGATGCGGAGGTCGCGCGAATTATGGAGGTTCTCAAGATTATCCGTCTCACGGACAAGGTTAATAATCTGGCGGGCAGCCTGTCCCATGGCCAGAAGCAGTGGCTGGAAATCGGTATGCTGCTGATGCAGGACCCTGATTTGCTGCTGGTCGATGAACCGGTTGCGGGGATGACCGATGCGGAAACGGAGCAGACGGCCATCCTGCTGCGCGAGATTTCAGCGAATCATTCGGTTGTCGTGGTTGAGCATGACATGGAGTTCGTCCGCGCCCTCAACTCGCGGGTGACGGTGCTGCACGAAGGGTCGGTTCTTGCCGAAGGCAGCCTTGAAGCCGTGCAGAACAACTCACGGGTTATCGAAGTTTATCTGGGGCGTTAAGAATGCTGGAAGTTGAAAATATTGATCTGCATTACGGGGCCAGCCAGGCTCTGCGTCATGTGTCCCTCACCGTCAAGCGCGGAGAGGTCACGTCGCTGCTCGGTCGCAATGGTGTTGGCAAGACCAGCACACTCCGCGCCATTGTCGGTCAGCATCCGGTCACGGGCGGTAAAATCATTTGGGATGGCAAGGATATCACCAGTATGACTTCCCATCAGCGGGCGCGGGAAGGCATTGCCGTTATCCCGCAGGGGAGGGAAATCTTTCCGCTGCTCACGGTTCATGAGAATCTCAAAACCGGGTTTTCCGCTCTTCCCCGCGCGGAAAGATTCATTCCGTCGGAAATATTCGATTTGTTTCCGATCCTCAAAGACATGCTGAAACGGAGGGGGGGCGACCTGTCCGGTGGGCAGCAACAGCAGCTGGCCATCGGCCGGGCGCTGGTCATGCGTCCGAAGCTGCTTGTTCTCGATGAACCGACGGAAGGAATTCAGCCCTCGATCATTAAAGATATCGGCAAGGTCATAGAATTGCTGCGCGATCGTGGAGATATGGCTATTCTGCTGGTGGAACAATATTTCGAGTTCGCCCGTGACCTGGCCGACAGCTTTGCCGTCATGGATCGCGGTGAAGTCATGCTGGCGGGCGCGAAGAGGGATATGCTGGAAAGTGACGTTCGAAAATACCTTACGGTCTGATACAGATCCGTCCGACAGGCCGGGCGCGTCGATATTAGCCGCCCCTGCTGCGCTGGCCCGATCGGAAGGCCGGGTAGAGGTGAGGTTCAGGGAACGCAATTCGGTTTCTTCGCTTGCTCATCTTTATCAGCGTGGCTGCGGACGGGTCCGCTTCCCGGCCGTCGAAAATCCGGATTATCCCGAAGCCGTCCTGATCAACACGGCAGGGGGTTTGACAGGCGGCGATCATATGGCGTTTGATATTTCGCTGGAGGCGGGGGCACGGTTGACCGTTTCCGGCCAGGCGGCGGAGCGAATATATCGTTCCATTGGCACCACGGCGATCATCGAGGCGGAGATGACGGTTGCCGACGGCGCGACGCTGGAATGGCTGCCGCAGGAGACCATCCTGTTCGATCAAAGCCGCTTTAAACGGATCAATACTGTCTATCTGGAAAAAGGCAGCCGCTTTCTGGCGCTGGAAGCAACCCTCTTCGGACGGACGGCGCATGGGGAGACGATCTGTTCGGCCAGCATCCGGGATGGCTGGCGTATCCATCATGACGGTGCATTGATCTGGTATGATAATTTCATGCTGGAGGGTGACATCCAGGCGAAGACGCGGCATCCGGCCCTGCTCGATGGGGCGAGGGGGATGGCGACAGTGCTTCTCGTCGATGATATGGCGGAGCTGTATCTGGAAACGGCACGGGCGGCAGCCCGCAACTGTGGTGTCCGGGCGGCGGTGACATGCCGTGGGTGCCTGCTTATTATGCGCCTGATCGCCACTAATGGATATGATTTGCGAAAGGCGCTGGTCGGAATACTCATTGAACTGCGGCGGGCCTTGCCCGGACATCCGGCAATGCTGCCGAAAGTATGGGAAAACATGTGACAGGGGTGGATGATGCAATTGACACCAAGGGAAAAGGATAAATTGATGGTTTCGCTGGCGGCAATGGTCGCGCGCGAGAGGCTGGCGCGTGGGGTCAGGCTGAATTATCCAGAAGCCATTGCCTTGATTACCGACTTTGTGGTCGAGGGCGCGCGGGATGGCAAATCAGTTGCCACCTTGATGAGTGAGGGGGGCACTGTGGTGACCCGCGATCAGGTGATGGACGGGATTGCCGACATGATCCATGACGTACAGGTCGAAGCCACTTTTCCCGATGGCACCAAACTGGTGACCGTCCACGCCCCCATTCGATAGGATGCGCAGCATGAAGCCAGGAGAGATTATTCCCGCCAAGGGTGACATTGAACTCAACGCCGGACGTCAGTCCATGACACTGACAGTTGCCAATACGGGCGATCGGCCGATACAGGTCGGCAGCCATTTTCATTTCGCCGAAGTCAACAATGCGCTTGACTTCGACCGTTCGGCAGCACGGGGATTTCGCCTCGACATTCCATCTGGAACGGCCATTCGTTTTGAACCGGGGCAAACACGGGATGTGAAACTGGTCGCGCTGTCCGGCTCGCGGACAATCTATGGGTTTAATCAGGCCGTGATGGGCCCGTTGGACAAGGGGGAATAAGATGGCGGTAACCTTTTCACGCGGCGCCTATGCGGGCATGTTCGGGCCGACCGTTGGCGACAAGGTGCGCCTTGCCGATACGGAGCTGTTTATCGAGGTCGAAAAGGATTTCACGACCTATGGCGAGGAAGTAAAATTTGGCGGCGGAAAGGTGATCCGTGACGGCATGGGCCAGTCCCAGGTCACGCGGGCCGGGGGCGCTGTCGATACGGTCATAACCAATGCGCTGATTATTGATCACTGGGGGATTATCAAGGCGGATGTCGGCCTGCGTGATGGGCGGATTGCGGCCATCGGCAAGGCGGGTAATCCGGACATTCAGCCCGATGTGACAATCATCATCGGCCCGTCCACCGAAGTGATCGCGGGAGAAGGGAAGATCCTTACGGCAGGGGCGCTGGATGTCCATATCCATTTCATTTGCCCGCAACAGATTGAAGAGGCGCTCTACAGCGGCGTCACCACTATGATGGGCGGTGGTACGGGGCCGGCAACCGGCACGAATGCAACGACCTGTACGCCGGGGGCCTTTCATCTCGGCCGGATGATGCAGGCGGCGGAAGCCTTCCCGATGAACCTCGGCTTTTTTGGCAAGGGAAATGCCAGCCTGCCCGACGGATTGGTAGAGCAGATTCAAGCTGGTGCCTGTGGTCTCAAGCTCCATGAGGACTGGGGCACGACACCGGCGGCCATTGACTGCTGTCTTTCCGTTGCCGACGATATGGATATCCAAGTGCTGATCCATACGGATACGCTGAATGAATCCGGTTTTGTCGAGGATACAGTACGCGCTTTTGACAAGCGGACAATACATGCCTTTCACACGGAAGGGGCGGGCGGTGGCCATGCGCCTGACATCATCAAGGTGGCGGGGGAGCCGAACGTCATCCCCTCCTCCACCAATCCGACGCGCCCATTTACCGTCAACACGATTGATGAGCATCTCGATATGCTGATGGTCTGTCATCATCTGGACCCGAATATTCCCGAAGATGTGGCCTTTGCCGAAAGCCGCATCCGCAAGGAGACGATTGCGGCCGAAGATATCCTGCATGACATGGGCGCATTTTCGATCATTTCTTCGGACAGCCAGGCGATGGGCCGGGTGGGTGAGGTACTTATCCGCACCTGGCAGACAGCCGACAAGATGAAAAAGCAGCGGGGTCGCCTTGCCCAGGAAACCGGTGAGAATGATAATTTCCGGGTCAAGCGCTACATTGCCAAATACACGATCAACCCGGCCATTGCGCAAGGGGTGGCGGGGTATGTCGGCTCGGTCGAGGCGGGCAAACTCGCTGATCTTGTGCTCTGGTCGCCGGCCTTCTTCGGGGTCAAGCCGGATCTGGTTCTGAAATGCGGCACCATTGTTGCGGCGCCCATGGGGGATCCCAACGCGTCCATCCCCACCCCGCAGCCGGTGCATTATCGGCCGATGTTCGGTGCCTTTGGCAAAAGCGTGACGGCAAATGCGGTCACCTTTGTTAGCGAGGCGTCCCTGCAATATGACCTGAAAGGCGCTCTTGGTCTCGACCGGGAATTGCTGCCCGTGAAAAATACCCGCTCGGGTATCGGCAAGGCATCCATGATTCATAATAGCGCGACACCAAAGATTGACGTTGATCCGGAAACTTATCTGGTGCATGCGGATGGGGAATTGTTGACATGCGAACCGGCGACTGTCCTTCCTATGGCGCAACGCTATTTTATGTATTGAGAAGATTATGAAACATGCAATACACATAAGCCCGTCGGATGCCGATTTTGACGGTGAGGTTGTGGATACGGTCACACTTGATTTCGACCATCGCCGCCGTCGTCGGCTGAAGCTGGAAACGGATGGCGGGGAGAGGTTTCTTCTGGATTTGCCGGAACTGAAAACCATGCGGGACGGCGATATCCTCATTCTTGAAGATGGGCGCGGCATTCAGGTTCGGGCGAAGGATGAGGCGGTCGTTGACATCACCTGTCAGGATGTCGGGCATCTGGTGCGGGTTGCGTGGCATCTTGGTAATCGCCATCTGCCAACGCAGTTGATGGGAGATCGCCTGCGGATACGTCAGGATCATGTGATTGAAGAGATGGCGACAGTGCTGGGGGCGGTGGTCACGCGGCTTCAGGCTCCCTTCAATCCCGAAGGTGGCGCGTACGGCCATGGGGAGACGGAAGGGCACAGCCACGAGCATTCCCATTCTCACTCTCACTCTCATACACACGATCATGAGCATCGCCATTCGCATGACCATGAATAATAACGCGCTGTTTCATCTGCTGTCCTGGATGTCGCCTTCATTCCCTGTGGGCGCCTATACCTACAGCCATGGCATTGAATATGCGGTGGAGGCGGGGCTGATCACGCGGCGGGACGATCTGGTTCCGTGGATTGCCGATATTCTGGAATTTGGCGGCGGTCGCTCGGATGCGATCCTGCTTGCCGCGGCATATCGCGCGACAAAGAAAATGGATATGGCCGCGCTGAAAGATATTGCCGAAATCGGGCATGCCAATGCCCCGACAAAGGAAATTGCCCTTGAAACGACGCAACAGGGCCGGGCGTTCATCAGTGTCATGATGGATATCAGCGAAGAGGCCCGGTCACTTGAAAAGCTGAAAGCATATTGGTCGGGGCCAGTTATACATCCTGTAGCTGTCGGGATTGCCGCGGCGGACCATGATATCCCGCTCAGCCAGACGATTGCCGCCTATCTCCACGGCTTTGTCTCCAATCTGGTGTCTGCGGCGGTGCGGCTTGTCCCTCTCGGCCAGACGGACGGGCAGCGGGCCATTGCGGCACTGGCCGGAGAGGTGGCCCGTCTGACAAATGAGGCGGAGAATTCAACAGTTGAGGGTTTGGGCTCTGCGACACTGATGGTTGACTGGTGTTCGGCCCTGCATGAAACACAATATACGAGGTTATTCAGATCATGACATCAGCATATAACGGAGCATTGAGGGTTGGCATCGGCGGGCCTGTCGGATCAGGCAAGACGGCGCTGACCGATGCGCTGTGCAAGTTCCTGCGCGATCATTACAATATTGCTGTCATCACCAATGATATCTACACCCGCGAGGATGCGGAATTTCTGACCCGATCAGGCGCCTTGGCGCCGGAACGGATCATCGGGGTGGAAACAGGGGGATGTCCGCATACGGCGATCCGCGAGGATGCCTCCATCAATCTGGCGGCCGTTGCCGATATTTCTGAAAAATTCAAGGGGCTGGAACTGATCCTGATTGAATCCGGCGGCGATAATCTGGCGGCGACCTTCAGTCCGGAACTGGCCGATATCACGATTTATGTGATTGACGTGTCGGCCGGCGACAAGATTCCCCGCAAGGGCGGCCCGGGGATTACACGATCCGACCTGCTCGTGATCAACAAGATTGATCTGGCGCCTCATGTGGGAGCGTCTCTTGATGTGATGGACAGGGATTCACGAAAAATGCGGGGCGAGCGGCCGTTTGTTTTCACCAATATCAAGGCGGGCAACGGGGTTGCGGCCGTCGCGAATTTCATTATCGACAAGGGCGGTCTCCGGCCTATGGAGAGTGAAAAACAAAATTAAGAATTTGACGCCATAATGGTGCCATAGTCTGTTGATACCAACCGCACTCATTTTTAAACGGTAAATTATTTTGGTTGAGGAAGAGTATGGCTTGTCCATTATGCGGCGGCGACGTCGAACGTCAAATTCGCACATATGCAATTAATTACAAACATTTACAAAGTTATGTCGATCTTCCCGGCTTATATTGCACCAACGCCGAATGCGGCGAAGGGATGGTTGAGGAAAGCGCCTGGGACGATGTCGAACGTGTCAAGGCAGAGCTGAAAGCGGAATATCTCGGTGTCATGACGCCGGAAAAAATTCGCGAAGTGAGAACTCATCTTAATCTGTCGCAGCGGCGCGCCGGGCAGATTTTTGGCGGTGGTCCGAACGCCTTTCAGAAATATGAAACAGGTAAGGTCACGATCTCTCAGTCCATGAATAATCTGCTGCGGCTTGTTGCGAAATATCCCGAACTGATGGTCGAATTGCAGCGTTAAATTTCGGCAGACGGCCGTGCGCCGGTTTAAAAAACGATAGCCAAACAGCCTATTGGCGGTATTATTCCCCTGTGAATTGGCGGGAGTACAGCGGCCGTTATGCTTAAATTCTGGATGTCCCTGATTAAACCGCGTGCCTGGGTGGCGAAGCTGCTTTTTGTCGCTTTGGTGATCGGGTTTATCGTGCTGGGCTATTTTGGCCATCTCGGCCCGTTGAAAGAATTTCTCGATTCCGACGACTTTGCCTTTCATGTCGGGGATGTCCGCTTTTCCGCCTATCTGCTGGTTAAGGCGATTTTTCTGATCGTTCTGATTTTCTGGTTCATCGGGCTTGTGTCGGATATGCTGGAGACCCGGATCAAGGCGATCCGGACCATCAGGGCGAGCAATAAATCGCTGATTATCAAGGCGATCCAGATTATTCTCTATTTTATGGCCTTTCTGTCCATCCTGGGCGTCCTCGGTATTAATCTGACGGCGCTGACGGTGTTCAGCGGGGCGGTCGGTATTGGCATCGGCTTCGGGTTGCAGAAAATTGCCTCTAATTTTATCAGCGGCATTATCCTTCTGTTCGAGAAATCGGTTGAAGAAGACGATCTTATCGAGCTGAATGACGGTACGACCGGATTTGTAAGGGAAATCGGGGCGCGCTTTACCCGGATCGAAACATATCAGGGATATGAGGTCATGATCCCGAATGAGGATTTTATCACAAACCGGGTGACTAACTGGACTTTCACCAACAACCGGTCGCGTATAGATATCAATGTTGGCGTTGCCTATGGGACCGATCTGGCGCTGGCTCAACGGTTGATCCTTGAGGCGGCGAATGAGAACCCCCGCTGCTTGAAGGAACCTGCGGCATGTTGTTTTCTCATCGACTTTGCCGACAGCTCCATAAATTTTACGCTGTATTTCTGGATCGAAAATGTACTGGACGGCCGTGCGGAGCCCCGCAGCGATGTCCTCTTTTCCATCTGGCGGAAATTCAAAGAGTATAATATCGAGATTCCTTTCCCGCAGCGGGACATCACGATCCGCAATCCGGAGGCATTGAAATGAGCAGCCCCATCCTGCTGGCCTATGATTTTGATGGTGCGGGCGGCGGCAAGTCCGTCAGTGACAAGGTTATTGCGCGCGAGTTGAAAAACGACAATCTTGCCTGGGTCCATCTTGATGGCAATCATCCCGATACCAAGCCCTGGCTGGACAAGGAAATTTCCTATCTCGATCCCTTTGTTGTCGATGCCCTGATTGCCGAGGAAACCCGTCCCCGCGTCGCGGAAATAGGCGATGGGGCGTTGCTGATCCTGCGCGGGGTGAATCTGAATGAAGACGCCGATCCGGAAGATATGGTCTCTATTCGCCTCTGGATTGACAAGGCCCGCATCATCAGCGTACAGCGCCGTAATCTGAAAGCCGTCTATGACGTCGAGGATAGAATCCGCATGAACAAGGGCCCACGGGATGCGGGCGAATTTATTAATATGCTGCTGGCTCGTCTGTCGGACCGGATGGCTCTGGTCC
The DNA here is from genome assembly GCF_002694385.1 of Sneathiella sp. Classification (GTDB taxonomy): domain Bacteria; phylum Pseudomonadota; class Alphaproteobacteria; order Sneathiellales; family Sneathiellaceae; genus Sneathiella. Next base: position 170,984 of record NZ_NZMB01000012.1, on the reverse strand, counting down.
TGACAGAGCTGGATGAGGAAACGGACGATGTGGAAGAAAGAATTCTTGAAGATCCGGATACCTCTCTGCGTGAGCGGATCATCGGTATCCGCAAGGAAGCCATCATGCTGCGGCGATATATGGCGCCGCAAAAGGATGCCATAGGTCAGCTCCGGCTTGCCGAATTCTCCTGGCTGGAAGGGCCGCATCGCCGACATTTGCAGGAGAATTATGACCATCTCATGCGATATGTCGAAGATCTTGATGCCATTCGGGAGCGGGCGCAGATCATCAAGGATGAACTTGCCAACATCATCGCGGACAAGCTGAACCGAAACCTCTACATCCTCTCGGTTATTGCTGCCATATTCCTTCCTCTGGGGTTCCTGACAGGCTTGCTTGGCATTAACGTCGGGGGCATACCAGGGGATCAGTACCCCTATGCCTTCGCCATATTCTGCGGAATACTAACTGTGCTTGTTATTTTGCAGATCCTCATCTTCAGAAAGTTGAAATGGTTCTGAACGATATCCGTCTCCGATGAAGGAGCCTCTCTGAAATCAAGGGAAGGTAATAACAGTATGATCCGGATCAGCGCCGCATTCGATGGTGGAAATATCCTATGCGATGACAGCGCCGCGCCAACAGATATCCGTCTGCGTATTCGCGCCGACACAAAAGCGGATTTTTTCCAGTGGTTCTATTTCCGCCTGAGCGGAGCGCGGGAGACTGAATGTGTCCTGCGGATCACTAACGCGGGCGACGCGTCTTACACGCGCGGATGGGAGGGATATCGCGCTGTGGCGTCCTATGACCGGAAAAACTGGTTCCGTATCGAGACGGAATATCGGGACGGGGAGCTTGTTCTCCGCCACCGGCCGACGCGGGATGCGGTTTATTACGCCTATTTTGCCCCCTATACGATGGAACAGCACCAGGATCTGATTGCGCGCGAGCTGCAATCGCCCTGTGTTCGGCTAACTGTGCTGGGGACGACGGTGGAAGGGCAGGATCTCGACCTGCTGACAATCGGTGAGGCGAGTGTGGGCAAGAAAAACCTGTGGTTCATTGCCCGCCAGCATCCGGGCGAGACGATGGCCGAATGGTGGATGGAGGGATTTCTGGGTCGACTGCTTGATCCGGCCGATGCCGTTTCGCGCCTGCTGCTGGAAAAAGCCTGCTTTCATGTGGTGCCGAATATGAACCCCGATGGCAGCCGTCTTGGCAATCTCAGAACCAATGCGGCGGGGGCCAACCTGAACCGGGAATGGCAGGACCCGGACCCGGAACGCAGCCCGGAAGTCTATCATGTGCGCGAGAAAATGCGGGAGACAGGCGTTGATCTCTGTCTTGACGTGCATGGGGATGAAGGATTGCCCTATAATTTTATCGCCGGGGCGCAGGGAATTCCGGACTGGACGCCAAAGAGAGATCGGCTACTGACTGATTTCAAACGGAGCTGGCAACAGATCAACCCCGATTTCCAGACACAGCATGGTTACCCGATCGCCCGCAAGGGCAAGGCAAATATGGCGATCTGCGTCAATCATGTGAGCGAATATTTTGGCTGTCTTGCCATGACGCTGGAAATGCCGTTCAAGGACGCGGACAATCATCCGGATCCGGAATATGGCTGGTCGCCGGAGCGATCGAAAAAACTCGGCGCATCGGTTCTGGATGCCGTTCATGCCCTGTTTGACCGTCTGTAATGGCGACAATAAAAAAGTATCGGTTAAAAATATTCTGTTGAATTTTTTTGCGATCAGGAGCCATCTATTATGCGCATAATCATCCTGATTCTGCATTTGTCGTTTTATGGAGGAGGGGGCAAGTGCTTGCGGAAAAATTCATCAAATCAGCGGTTATCTATCTGATTATCGGATTGCTTCTCGGGTTATATATGGCCATGACGCAGGATCATTCGCAAATACCTGCCCATGCGCATCTGAATCTGCTCGGCTGGGTCACCATGGCCCTGATGGGGCTGGTTTACAAAAGCTGGCCGCCGATCTCCGTGTCGAAGATCGCCGCGCTGACATACTGGCTGTCGCATATTTCCGTCATTGGGCTGACAATTGGCATTGGGCTTATTTATGCGGGATACCCCGAATATGAGCCGATTGCCGCGGTTTCATCCATCGTGGTGCTGATCAATGTGAGTCTGTTTGCCGTTCTGGTTCACAGAAACCTCTGAATTTCTGTTATCCGGCGGCTTCGAAAGTCAGCATCTGTCCAAGCGGTATCGCCGTGTTCCCGAGCGCGGCGAGACAGCTTTCCACACGCTCTGCCGGAATATAGACGGAAAAAAGCGTGATGAAACGTGTCTCTCCATTCTGGACGACCTGATCGGATTTGAGCCGGACGATATTCGCATCGAAATCAATGAAAACTTCCGTGAGCCGGGCCAGAAGTCCGGGCTGATCCTGCCCTTCGCAGCGGATATGATGGGTGATCTGAGTAGGTGGGGTCTCCGCTTCCTCAAACGCAAACCTTCGGATGTCGATGTCCGCATCCGCCATGCCATCAAGCGAGGCCAGCTCCTGGACGAGTTCCTGCTCGGACAGCTCCTGGGGAATTTCAATAACGCTGGTAAATTCGCCGCCTTTTCCAAGGATGGCGAAGGACGTATCGCCAAGATTGATTCCCTTGTCAAAAAGATGCCCGGTCAGCAGCGATATCAGGCCGACACGGTCTTTCGAGAAAACTGACAAAAGCGCTTTATAGGTGGACATTCAGGCCTCACTTTTCTGTTTCTGCGGGTCATCGCCGTCTGCGTCGAACCCTCTTCGGTATTACAACAGCTTTTTTACCTTCCCGTAAACAGCATATATTCGCGACCGCAGATAACCTTGCGTTAACGAAAAGAAGGTATGATCAGGGCATTGAATTAGGGATTATTTGCTATTCTCCGCCCTTTCTGATGCAAGCAGAGACGGGATGGAAGAAAACTGGAGATAGATGAATGCTCATCGGTGATATCTTGTTGGCGCAGAATCTGGTGACGCCGGAGGATATAAAAATTGCCCTGCACCGGCAGAAAGAAAATGGCGGCCGTCTCGGTGAAAATCTTGTTGCGCTGGGAGCGCTGACCCAGGAGCAGCTGGACCGCGCTGTTTATGAAGCTCCACGGGCGCCGAAAACCATTGAGGATACGGGTATCCCGAGCTCCAACCTGCTGCGTATTCTCTTCAAGCTTATCTATGTCAACAGCCTTGAAACGTCATCGGAGATGTCTGCGGCAATCAAATTGCCCCTCGGTGTCGTCAACCGCCTTATTCAGGAAGCGGGGGACCGCAAGTTTCTCGAATCCCTTGGTAATGTCGATAATTCGACCTTTTCCGAAACCCGCTATGTGATGACCGAGACGGGCAAGCGCTACGCCATTGAATCGCTGGAGCAGAATCAGTATGTCGGTCCGGCGCCGGTTTCCCTGAACGCCTATCAGGCGCGGATCAATCAGCAGAAAATCACCAATGAGCGGGTCAGTCAGGATAAAATCGAGGACAGCTTCAAGAATCTGATCATTGCCGAGGATTTTGTCCGTCGCCTGGGACCGGGCATTAATGCGGGCAAGAGCATCCTGCTCTATGGGCCACCCGGAAACGGGAAGACAACGGTCGCCGAAAAGGTGGCCGATATTTTCGCCAATGTCATCTATATCCCCTATTGTTTCGAAGTGGACGGGCAGATCATCAAGGTGTTCGATCCGGCCATCCACAAGCCGCGCTTTGGCGCCTTCTCCATGGAGAAGATGAAAAATGCCGGTCTGCGTCGGGAGGAATTTGACGGTCGCTGGGTTCCCTGCGAGCGGCCGGTGGTCATTACCGGCGGTGAGCTGACCCTTGAAATGCTGGATCTGAGCTTCAATGCCCACGCCAAATATTACGAGGCCCCGCTGCATGTGAAGGCCTCCAACGGAACTTTCATCATCGACGATTTCGGTCGTCAGCTTGTCAGTCCGGAAGATTTGCTCAATCGCTGGATCGTGCCGCTGGAAAGCCGGATCGACTATCTGAAACTTCACACGGGGAAAAGCTTCTCGCTGCCCTTTGACGAGCTGGTGATTTTCTCGACCAACTTGTCTCCGGATGATCTGATGGACCCGGCTTTCCTGCGCCGTATCCCCTACAAGCTGGAAACCGTTGGTCCGACGCGTGAGCAGTATTTCGAAATTTTCAAGATGGTCGGCGCGTCCCGTGGTCTAGAGATTACCGCCGATATCATGGAAATTGTGATTGAGGAACTGCAGGTGAACAACAGCTTCGATCTGGCCTGCTATCAGCCGAAATTCATTGTCGAACAGATTATTGCCGCCTGTAAATACCAGGGGAGCGATCCGTATATCAGCAAGGAACTGGTCGTTGACGCCCTGAAGAACCTCTATACGTCCTCCGCCAAGGGAGCGGGGAAGACCTCAGCCAAGGGTCTGAACAAGAGTGACCTGCCAAAATCAGCGGTCGCGGTGGTCTGACAGATTGACCAGCGCAGCAGACTAACCGAGCTGGATGCGGTTTCCGGGAAGAACCAGCCGGGCAGCGGAAATGATTTCATTGCCGAGCCAGCTTTTGCGATTGATCACGAGACAGGCCGTGATCGCTTCAAGCTCCAGAAAATGATTGATTTCGGCATTTGACACGGCCGCCTGAATGGCATGGCTGTGAGAGAGTAGGGCATATTTCCGGGCGAGGAATGTGTCCGCCGTCATACGGCTGAAGTCCGCCTCAAGAAAATCCGCCACTAATCTGGGGTTGACGTAGCGGTCTTCCAGCATGACCGGCAGGCCATCTTCCCGATGCACGACATAGGAACGGAACACCTCGTCGCCAGGTTTCATGGCCATCAAGGTGGCGGCCTTATGCTCGATTTGCTCTCCTTGCAGAAAATGGATATCACACTGGTGGCGGCCGCCGCGATCCCGGATGATGTCATCAATTTCGCGTATTTCCAGAATCTTCGGCTGCTTCTTCGGGGCGGCAACAAATGTGCCGACGCCCTGTATTCTCTCCAGATACCCCGCTTGAGTGAGTTCCCTGAGGGCGCGATGGATCGTCATCCTGGAAATACCCATTTCACGCACCAGCATATGTTCCGAAGGAATTTGAAAATAGGCCGGCCACTCCCCGCTTTCAATATTCTCCAGGACATAGGATTTGACCTGTTCATACAGTGGTTTGGGCGGCGCGTAGCCACGATCATCTTGTGCTTGTGTGATATGGGGCATTTTGGGGTCCGTCTCCGCAGTTGTCTCAGCGGGAGGACGTCAATCCGGACGGCGATGTGACGCAATAGCAGCAGGAAAATGCAAAAATCTGAAAATAATACTTGAACGATCATTCCAGATAGCTATATGATAATTGTACTGATCAGCTCTATCTCTGAAAAGTTGATGATGATCTGTAAACGGCCTGCCCCGATTTTTTGCGCCCCTCGGGGTGGGCCTCTTTCATTTCCCCTCCCTAAAAATCCAGCTTTTTCTTCTTGAACCCGATTGTGGCATTGTTCATATAAACGGCAAAGCAGTTTTTATGAACTACGGGATGGACATGACAGAACGTACACATGAATTTCAGGCGGAAGTCGCGAAACTTTTGGATATTGTGACGCACTCCTTGTACAGCGAGAAAGAAATCTTTCTGCGGGAGCTGATATCGAATGCGTCCGATGCCTGTGACCGGCTGCGTTATGAGGCATTGACCCGGCCGGAGCTGATCAAGGACGATCCGGAATTCAAAGTCGTCATTTCTGTTGATGAAAAGGCGCAGCTTCTGACGATCATGGATAATGGCATCGGCATGACGGAGCAGGAGATGATTGACAATCTCGGCACCATTGCCCGTTCCGGCACGTCCCGCTTTTCTGCGGCGCTGACCGGTGATGCGGTCAAAGACGTAACGCTGATCGGTCAGTTCGGGGTCGGGTTTTATTCGGCCTTTATGGTGGCGGACAAGGTAACAGTCACCAGCCGCAAGGCGGGAGAGGAGGGCGCAACGGTCTGGACGTCAGAAGGTCATGGCAGCTTTTCCACAGAGCCCGCGGAGCGGAGCGGGCGCGGAACGACAATTGTCCTGCATCTTCGCAAGGAAGCGAAGGAGTATCTGGAGCCTGCCCGTCTCCGCCAGATCGTCAAGACATATGCGGATCACATTGCCATTCCGGTTGTACTGAAAGGGGATGGCGAAACCGAAGAAGGGGAGACGCTTAACTCTGCGAGTGCGCTCTGGACCCGCGCCAAATCCGAGATAACGGAAGAACAGTATACGGAATTTTACCGTCATGCAGGGCAGGCATTTGATACGCCCTGGTTGACACTGCACAGTCGGGCCGAAGGGCGCATCGAATATACAATGCTGCTTTTCATTCCGGGGCAACCCCCGTTTGACCTGTTCAACCCGGAGCGTAAATCCCGGCTCAAACTCTATGTGAAACGGGTTTTCATCACGGATGATTGCGAGGAGCTTATTCCGGCCTATCTCCGTTTCCTGCGCGGGGTTGTCGATAGTGAGGACCTCCCCCTCAATGTCAGCCGTGAAATGCTGCAACATAATCCGGTATTGCAGAAAATCCGTAACGGGCTGGTCAAGAAGGTTCTCGGGGAGTTGGAGAAAAAAGCCACCAAAGAGGCGGATGGTTTCGCGGGCTTCTGGGAGAATTTCGGTGCGGTCCTGAAAGAAGGTATCTATGAAGACGCTGTGAATGGGGAGAGGATCCTTAAAATAGCCCTGTTCAATAATACGGCGTCGGACAAGAAAACCAGCCTTGCGGACTATATCTCCCGCATGAAAGAAGGGCAGGATGCAATCTATTACATTACCGGCGATGATCTGGGTGCGCTTAAGTCCAGCCCGCAGCTCGAAGGTTTTGCCGCCAAGGGAGTAGAGGTCCTGCTGTTGACGGACGCCATTGACAGCTTCTGGCTGAGCCGGATATCCGAATTTGACGGTAAGCCTTTCAAATCCGTCACCCGCGGCGCGGCGGACCTTGACAAGCTTGCTGACAAAGAATCGGATGGCAAGGAAACGCCTGCGGTCGATAATGCCGAGATGGATAGTCTGATTGCGCTATTCAAAACGGCGCTGGAAGGCAAGGTAAAAGATGTGCGGGTGTCGTCACGGCTGACGGGGAGCTCTGTCTGCCTGGTCGCTGATGACGGGGATATGGATATTCATCTTGAAAAGATGCTGAAGGCGCACAAGCAGCTTGGCGGCGCAATGGAAAATCTGCGTATTCTGGAGTTGAACCCGCGCCACATGCTGATCCGCAAACTGGCGTCCAGTGTGCGGAAGAACGGGTCCTCCGAGGCGCTGAAGGATGCCGCGCTGCTCCTTCTCGATCAGGCGCATATCATTGAAGGGGATCCTGTCGCGGATCCTGCGGCATTCTCGCGGCGGATGGCCAATTTCATGGCAGGCGGGATACCTGCCTGAACGGGTCTCCGGCCTGGCTTGATCCAGTCGGACTGCAAATTTCTCGAAACTGCCGGTTACATAAACCGGTAGTTTTTTTGTGTATAAATACAATTATTAGGAAAATTATATTGATAATATACAACTTATAATTAACTAACAAGAAACAAGTGTAACAACAGAGCGGATTCATGAAGCGGCTGCCTCGAGTCTTTATGCTAGCTATAATCTTCAGCACAACGACGGCATGTACGGTTGTGGAAGATACAGCTCTCGCCGAGGAAATGGCGCAGTTTGCCCGTGGCGTCATGTCTCTTTCGGATGTGGTGTCGCAGCAATTCGAGCTGGCTGAGGAAATCAATACGCTCGGTTTTACGGAAAATCTGCTGTTCCAGCTTGACCTTGGCGGGAATCCGGGCACCGATCTCAAACCCCTGTTCAGTGCCCGCGATATTGCCGCACGGGAGAATCTGTTATCGGCGCTCGAAGGGTATGCCGCCGGGCTTGCGGCGCTCGGTTCTGGAAATTCGCCTGAAGCCATATATGCCAAGATGTCGGGCACAGCGCAGGGGCTGAAAACGCTGACGAGCGACAGCTTCAGCCTGTCCCATTCCCTGTCCTTTCTGCAATCGGATCAGCTTGTGGATGATCTTGGTCTGTTCGATCAGTTTTTTCTGCTGCCGGAGCGGGACAGGCGCCTGGCGCCAATCCTTGACAAGGGCGGCAAGTCGCTGAAGAAAGCGGCTCTTTTGCTTTATTTCGATATCGGGGCGACAGCCGATCAGTCCGGCAAATGTAATTTTACAGTCCCTGCCAATGATTTGAAAGCTGATATGAGCAGCCTCAAACTGTGCCGGGGTGGTCTGCGCTCTATTATTGCGACGGCGGTCGCGTTTGATGTGACGGTCTGGAAGGACAGGCTTGCCTATATGAACAGCGCCGGAGCAGGCAGCGCGGCGGACCGGCGGGAGGCGGTTACGCGCCTTGTCGGAATGCAGAAGCTCGGCCAGACAATAGATAAGCTGCTGGCGGAAACCCAGTCTGCGCTGATTGCCATGGTTGCCGCCCACAAGACAATGGAGGCCGCCTTCGGGCACGATCAGACGCCCTCGTCGCTGTCTGCTCCCCTCATGGCTTCCTCCCGCACGCTCCTGTTCGTGGATCAGGCCACAGCACTCAGCGAAAAGCTGCAAACTGTCAAGTCAGCCATTGTTGAATTGTCGGCGAATACATCTGCTGTGTCGGCCGTACAGGCTGTGCCACAACGCACCCCCCAGGATGATGAGGAGCAACAGGAGATGGACAAATGACAAATAGTTTTGAAGAGGCGCTGACAAAGCTGCAAACCGGGCTGGATAATCTGAATGCGCAGGATGTGTCACACCTGCCAGCGGCGCAGCTGGCCATGGTTGAAAAATCGAAAGCCGCCCTTTATGGGGAAATCCAGCGTCTGCAAGCGCAGCAGATCGAGGCGCGTGATGCGGATTATGCNGTTATCACCNCNGCCTTGCGNGANAGCAAGGCNGATCTGACAGCTCTCTCCGGCTGGATTGCGGGNAAAAAAGCNCAGGANCGCGCTATCTTTTCAATGCTGTCCAAAGGCATCAGCATTGTTCTTTCGCTGCTNGCTTAGCCTCTGTCCATGATCTTGTCGATGGGATTGCGGGTGACGCTGTAGCCTGCNTCCTTCGGGATNAGCAGGAACTTGCCTTCNTCGGTGACTTCCATCTTNGGTTCNACCGTAAANGTNTCNGTNCTCATTGCGTGATGCAGGGCATCGTGACAGCTNCCGAACCGGCANAGNGCNTCCACATTCATACGGGTNGGGAAAATCACCGTATANCGGCCTTTATCGGCCTCTCCCAGAACTTCNTTGGGNCCGATCCAGACAGAATCAACNGATTCCATGCCGTCATGGGCGGCGAGCTGATGCGGNGGNGCTTCGGCNATGAAGAAGTGGGTGTCAAAGCGCTTTGGCATATAGGTGGGTGTAATCCAGTGGGCATAATGGCCGAGNAGNTCGGTCGCCAGCTCCAGNTTTTCNGCCNGGATCATATCGAGGATCGGCAGTTCGCCATTTTGTAGCGGTAACCGGTATTTTTGCGATANCTNGCCCAGNCGNTNATGGGTNACCAGTTCCCCCGTGTTCCGGTTGCGGGCGAGCAGGATATTCGCNTCCTCGAAGCTTTCGCGGATGGAGGCAACCTTGAANGANCGCAAGGGATCCTCTCCGCGCTCGCTTTCAGGCAGAAAATCNGCNATCGCCGGATTCGTATCGCCTTCGTCAACCTTGCCGCCCGGAAACACCAGCGCGCCCGACGCNAAGTCGATCTGATGNTGGCGGACCACCATGAANACTTCGAGGCTATCGCATTGCTTGGTGCAATTTCGGACCAGCAGAACGGTTGCCGCCGGTTTTAAAGGAACTGTATTTTCTGTCATGGNNCNCCATTGTTCTTTTTCTTTTGAGGCATTNTGCCCGAGACGGGNGCNGGGATCAACTAAATAGGCGAGATNATCAGAAAGAGACCTCAAGCGCGGCNATAATCGGCCCATAGCCNTCCTGNTGCACGACAAGGGCGCAGCCTTCGCGGCCTTGCGCGCGGATATCGGCGAGATCAAGACGGATGGTTTTCGCNGCTCCNTCCCATTGACCGATGGANCTGATCTTGCGGACGATATTATGGTAGGTGATTATTTTNCCTTTATTTTCNCCCNTNCGGATATCGACATCTTCTTCNCGGTCCAGNTCAAAAAGCCAGAGCGTAGCNTCNCCCGATCCTGTCGGCAGNATGATATTGAGCNGATCGCCATTGAAGGACCANTCAAGCGGTAATCTTTTCGAATGGAGGGNGAGTTTGCGGATCANNNTCTCNGCNGCNCTGCGGTCTGATCCGACNACATGCTTTGCTCCGCCGATCACCATCTGNGGGGTATAGACATAGCGGGAGCGCAGGCGTTCCCGNTANGCGNNNTGCCGGGCNTCATTGGCTTCACTCGCAAANATATCTTTCCAGCCGATGTAATCCCAATATGTAACNGCGAANGACAGGCCNAGAACATCTGAATTGCGGACAAGCTCACCNAGGAATTCATCNGCAGGCGGACAGGAGCTGCAGCCTTGCGATGTATAAAGNTCAACAACTGTTTTTGGCTGATGTGCGCTCTCCGAAACAGCNTTNCCTGCGCCCGCTATCGTAAANGCGGCAANCAGCGCAGAGAAGAGGAAANGTTTGACGCAAAGCTTGTTCATACTGCCTAACTAGACCAATATTNCATCACAGACAAATCACCTGTGAGTGAGAGGGAAGTCAATAAAAAACGGCGGCCGCNAGGGGCCGCCGTTCGTTGTNTCTCCGNCAATCTATCAGCTCGCTGACAGGTTTCTCAGAACATACTGAAGAATGCCGTCGTGCCGGTAATATTCGGCTTCATCGAGGGTATCAATNCGGCACAGCANNTCGATTTCCTGTGAGGANCCGTCNGNNCGCGTGATCTTNCAGNNCACACTCCATCCGNGGNGTGATNCCNTTNTCNATNCCNGTCAGNTCNATCACTTCGCTGCCATCNAGNTTGAGCGTCTNGCGTGTNACCCCNTCNGGNAACTGCANNGGCAGNANGCCCATNCCGACGAGGTTGGAACGGTGGATACGCTCGAAGCTTTCCGCNACAACCGCCTTGATGCCGAGCAGCAGTGTGCCCTTCGCGGCCCAGTCGCGGCTGGAACCCGTGCCATATTCCTTGCCGGCGAAGACAACCAGCGGCACGCCTTCCTCGCGGTATTTGACGGCGGCATCATAAATCCACATCTGGGTGCCATCCGGCATGTGGCGAGTGATGCCACCTTCCGTGCCGGGGGCGACTTCATTGCGCAGTCGGATATTGGCAAAGGTGCCGCGGGTCATGACTTGATCGTTCCCGCGTCGTGACCCATAGGAGTTGAAATCCTTCGGCGCCACCTGGTGGGACTTCAGATATTCACCGGCCGGGCCATCCGCCTTGATGGAGCCGGCGGGGGAGATATGGTCAGTCGTCACCGAATCGCCCAGCAACGCCAGAACCCGGGCGTTACGGATGTCGGAGAAGCTGCCGGGTTCCTTCTGCATGCCCTCGAAATATGGCGGATGCTGAACATAGGTGGATGTCGGATCCCAGCTATAGGTCTGCCCCTCGGCGGTTTTGATGGACTGCCAGGTCGCATCGCCGGAGAAGACATCGGCATACTGTTGTTCGAACATGTCGCGGGTGACGGCGTCGCGAACGGTCTGCTGCACTTCCGCATTGGTTGGCCAGATATCCTTCAGATAGACCGGGTTGCCATCTTTGTCTGTGCCGAGCGCATCTTTGGTAATATCGACATTGATGGAACCGGCAATGGCATAGGCAACGACCAGCGGCGGGGAGGCAAGATAGTTCGCCTTCGCCTGCGGGCTGACACGCCCTTCAAAGTTACGGTTGCCCGACAGGACAGAGCAGGCGACAAGCTCGCCTTCCGCAATGGCATCCGCAATATCCGGATCAACCGGACCGGAGTTACCGATACAGGTGGTGCAGCCGTAGCCGACGAGGTTGAAGCCGAGGGCGTCAAGATCGTCCTGCAGGCCGGCCTGGTTGAGATAGTCTGTCACAACCTTGGAACCCGGTGCGAGGGAGGTTTTCACCCATGGCTTGACCGTGAGCCCCTTGGCGAGCGCGTTGCGGGCCACAAGACCGGCGGCCAACATCACACTCGGGTTTGACGTATTGGTGCAGGAGGTGATAGCCGCGATGATCACATCGCCATGACCGATCTTGTAGTCCTTGCCCTTTATGGCGATCTTCTTGTCGAGGTTGCTGGTGGTTCCGGCGAGCTCCGGCAGGGCACCCGTAAAGGCATTGGTGGCATCGGTCAGCAGTACCCGGTCCTGCGGCCGTTTCGGTCCGGCAAGGCTGGGCTCGACCGTGGAGATGTCCAGTTCCAGCGTAGCCGTGAATTCCGGATCCGGCGTATTGTTGTCGCGCCACATTCCCTGCGCCTTGGCATAGGCTTCCACCAGCTTGACCCGTTTCGGATCGCGCGCGGTGAAGTTGAGATAGTTGATGGTTTCCGCATCAATCGGGAAGAAGCCGCAGGTCGCGCCATATTCCGGCGCCATGTTGGAGATGGTCGCGCGGTCGGCGAGGCCGAGCTCGGCGATGCCGGGGCCGTAAAATTCGACGAACTTGCCGACAACGCCCTGGGCGCGCAGCATTTGCGTAACCGTGAGGACAAGGTCGGTTGCGGTTGTCCCTTCCTTCAGCTTGCCGGTCAGCTTGAAGCCGACAACTTCCGGGATCAGCATGGAGATGGGCTGACCGAGCATGACGGCTTCCGCTTCAATCCCGCCGACGCCCCAGCCGAGAACGGCAAGGCCGTTGACCATCGTCGTGTGGCTGTCCGTGCCGACCAGCGTATCCGGATAGGCGACTTCGTTGCCGTTCTGGTCATTGGTCGTCCAGACGGTCTGGGCCAGATACTCAAGGTTGACCTGATGGCAGATGCCGGTTCCGGGCGGAACGACGCGGAAATTGTTGAAGGCTTTCTGACCCCAGCGGAGGAAGGCATAACGCTCGCCGTTTCGCTCCATTTCAATATCCACATTCTGCTTGAAGGCGGCGGCGGTGCCGAACCTGTCCACCATCACGGAATGGTCGATGACCAGATCACACTGGGCGAGCGGGTTGATCTTTTCAGGGTTGCCGCCGAGGGCAACCATCGCGTCGCGCATGGCGGCAAGATCGACGACGGCGGGAACGCCGGTAAAGTCCTGCATCAGGACACGGGCCGGTCGATACGCAATTTCACGATCCGCCTTGCGATCTTTCAGCCAGCTGCCAAGGGCCGCCACGTCTTCCGATGAAACAGTGCGGCCATCTTCATGGCGCAGCAGGTTTTCCAGGAGAACTTTCAGTGAGAAGGGGAGACGGGAGACATCTCCGAGACCGGCTTTTTCGGCTTCCGGAATGCTGTAGTAGTCATATTTGTCGCCGTCGACATCGAGTGTGCGGCGAACTTTCAGGCTGTCGTGACCAGTTGTTGTCAACGTTTCGCTCCTTGAAGGTAGGGGGGAACGGAAGATACCGATTTGTCCGGCATCAATATTATTACGGTCGGTATGTGCCCTAAATTTGAAAAATTCTCAAGTACTAAGGTTGATTCCGCCCCCCTGAATCTTTCCGGATAGCGAAATGCTGCGGGAAAATGGCGGTCGATCGGCCCTGGGACGGAAATTCAAATATTTGCCTGTCTGGTGAACTTGCTGTAGTCAGAGGGGCGGGCCTCGGCCCGAACCCTGGTCTCTTCGGAGTGATACGCCGCCGCCATGCCATTTTCCGTTCAGAACCTCGCTTGCCAGCGCGCCGATCAGCTGATTTTCGAAAAGCTGTCCTTCACATTGGCTCCCGGCGAAGCAATCTGGGTCCAGGGGCGCAATGGCGCGGGCAAGTCCTCCTTGCTGCGCATCTGTGCGCGGCTGCTGCGTCCGGCGGCGGGCCAGATATGTTGGCAGGGGGAGGATATTTTCAAAGATGCCGAGGTTTACGGTGCGGCAAGTCATTATGTGGGCCATCAGGACGCCCTTAAATCCGTCATGACCGTGCGGGAAAATATTTCCTTTTGGGCGGAGTATCATGGCGCGGCCGATGTTGATACGGCCCTTCAGGATTTTGAGCTGGAAAAATTGGCCGATACGCCCGCCGGGCTCCTCTCGCAGGGGCAGAAAAAACGCAGTAATCTCGCCCGGCTTGCGGCGTCTCAGGCCACGCTCTGGATTCTCGATGAACCCTTGAGCGCCCTCGACAGGCATTTCATAGAGCTGTTCCGGGACCGGCTGCAACGGCATCTGGAAGCGGGCGGCATGGCGATATTCGCAACCCATCAGGATCTCGGGCTTGAGGGTATTCACCATATCGATCTGGACGGGGGCGGCGGATGAACCGGTTTGTGAAACTTGTCAGGCGCGATCTGACATTGGCCTTGCGTCAGGGCAGCGCGGTGACGCTCAGCCTCTCCTTCTTTGTGATGACGGTGGTGCTGTTTCCGCTTGGCGTGGGGCCGGAGCTTGGTGTGCTGGCGCGGATCGGTCCCGGGGTTTTGTGGGTGGCCGCGCTGCTGGCCTGCCTGCTGACGCTGGACCGGATGTTTCAGGCGGATTTCGAGGATGGTTCGCTTGACCTGCTTCTGATCGGGCCGTTACCGGTCGAAATGTTGGTTCTTGCCAAAGTGCTGGCCCACTGGCTGACCTCCATTCTGCCGTTGATCATCATTGCCCCGGTCCTCGGGCTTTCTCTCAACCTGCCGCTTGACGGGATCATCGCGCTGACGCTGGCCCTGCTGCTCGGCACCCCGACGCTCAGCCTGATCGGTGCGGTGGGCGCGGCGTTGACTGTGGCAATGCGACGCGGCGGTGTGTTGTTGTCACTGCTGGTACTTCCGCTATATATACCGGTGTTGATTTTTGGAGTTGCGGCCGTTGAGGCGGCGATCTCTATGTTACCGGCAACGCCGCATCTGCTGCTGCTGGGCGGAATATCGCTCGGTGCGTTGGTGGTGGGGCCGCTGGCGGCGGCGGCGGCCTTAAGGCTGTCCCTCTCATAGGAAAAGATCGGGGAACTGAAAGACAGGCTATGGCCATTGATTTGCACAAATACGCCAACCCGCGGCGGTATCTGTCCATACTCGGCGCAATCTATCCCTGGAGCGCCTGGCTGACGGTTGCCTTGCTGATGGCCGGGGTATACATGGCGTTGTTTGTCGCCCCGCCGGATTATCAGCAGGGAGAAACGGTGCGGATCATGTTCGTGCATGTCCCGGCCGCCTGGATGGCGCTGATGATCTACACAATGATGGCGGTCTTTTCTGCGGTTGGCCTCATATGGAAACATCCGGTGGCGGATCTGACGGCCAAGGCGGCGGCGCCCATCGGTGCCTGCTTTACATTCCTGGCGCTGGTGACCGGCGCGCTCTGGGGGCAGCCCATGTGGGGCACCTTCTGGGTCTGGGACGCGCGGCTGACCAGCATGCTGATCCTGCTGTTTCTCTATCTCGGTTATATGGCGCTTTGGGAAAGTTTCGACGACCAGACGAAGGCGGCGAAGGCGGCCGCTATCCTGGCGCTGGTCGGGATCATCAACATCCCGATTATCAAATTTTCCGTCGACTGGTGGAACACGCTGCATCAGCCGGCCAGTGTTGCGACCATGGCGGGGCCGAAGATTCACAGCTCCATCCTGCTCCCCCTGCTGGTCATGGCGCTGGCCTATACGGCTTTCTTTGTCATGCTACTGATCATCCGGGTGCGGGCGGAAATTCTCGCCCGCCGCCTGCGCATTCTGCAGATTTCGGAGGTGAGGGAGCAATAATCCGGCGGGATGGGCTGATCGCGGCATTGTGACGCATCGGGGCGGTTGGCTTCTGTATTTTGACGGCGAAGAGGTTATATTCTGCCGGAACACAAGGGTTGAGGGTCATTTTGGATCAGGTTGCGACATTTTTCCATATGGGCGGGTATGCGCTGTATGTCTGGCCCTGTTTCATCGTTTCGGCCGGGACGTTGCTGCTGCTTTATCTGAGAAGCCGTCAGCGCCTGAAAACGGTTGAGCGTGAATTGGCGGCAGCGGAAGCGCGCCGCGGGGAGAGACACTCTTCCCGCAAATTGTCCGAAGCGACAGAGGGAAGCCTGTCATGAGCCGGAAGAAGCGCCGTTTATATTTTGTCCTTGCGGGAATGACTGTTCTGGCGTTGGCCGCCGCGCTTGTCCTGACTTCGTTTCAGGACAGCCTTGTCTTTTTCCGCAGCCCGACTGATCTGGTGGATCAGCCCATGCCCGCGGGTCGTAATTTCCGCCTCGGCGGTCTTGTTGAGGAAGGCAGCCTGGTCAAGCAAGGCGTGCAGGTGAGCTTTCGCGTGACCGATCTGAATGAGACGGTTCCGGTCACTTTTGAAGGATTGCTGCCCGATCTCTTCCGGGAGGGGCAGGGCGTCGTGACCGAAGGCGCGTTTAACGAGGACGGGATGTTTATTGCCAGCAATGTGCTGGCCAAGCATGATGAAAATTACATGCCGCCGGAAGTAGCGGAGGCGATCAAGAAATCCGGGCAGTGGAAGCCCGAAACGGATAACTGATCCATGATTGCGGAAATCGGACAATTCGTCGTCATCCTGGCCCTGATCACCGCGATTTTTCAGGGGACGGTCCCGATGTTGGGCGCCGGGCAGGGCAGCCAGCCTATGATGGGGTTTGCTTCCAATGCCGCCCTTGTCCAGTTTGTCGCCCTCACGATCGCGTTCATCTGTCTGACCGTCGGCTATGTGACCAGCGATTTTTCTATCCTGAATGTCGCCAGCAATTCCCATTCGCTGAAACCGATGCTCTACAAGGTTAGCGGTGTCTGGGGCAATCATGAAGGCTCGCTGTTGCTGTGGGCTTGGATATTGGCGCTCTTCGGGCTTGCCGTCGCTCTTTTCGGCCGCAATCTTCCCGATACGCTGAAGGCGCGCGTACTGGCCGTTCAGGGGCTGATCGGCGTCGGCTTCCTGATGTTCATTCTGTTTACCTCCAACCCGTTTGAACGGCTTGATCCTGTCCCGCTTGATGGCAATGGCCTCAACCCGTTGCTGCAGGATCCGGGTCTCGCCTTCCATCCGCCGTTTCTCTATCTCGGGTATGTCGGGCTATCGGTGACTTTCTCTTTCGCCATCGCCGCCCTCATTGAAGGGCGGGTTGATCCGGCCTGGGCCCGCTGGGTCCGACCCTGGACGCTGGCGGCATGGGGATTTCTCACCATTGGAATCGCCCTTGGCTCCTGGTGGGCCTATTATGAACTGGGTTGGGGCGGCTGGTGGTTCTGGGATCCGGTGGAAAATGCGTCTTTCATGCCGTGGCTTGCGGCTACCGCGCTGCTGCACTCCGCCATTGTGGTGGAGAAGCGGGATGCTCTCAAGAACTGGACAATCCTGCTCGCCATCATTGCCTTCAGCCTCAGCCTGCTGGGAACGTTTCTGGTGCGCTCGGGCGTGCTCAATTCCGTTCATGCCTTTGCGACTGATCCGGCGCGGGGTGTCTTTATCCTGATTTTCCTGATTGTCGTGATTGGCGGTTCGCTGCTGCTGTATGGTATTCGCGCGCCGATGATGAAGGGCGGGGGGCTGTTCGCCCCGATCAGCCGTGAAGGGGCGCTGGTGCTGAACAATCTGCTCCTGTCCACGGCGACGGCGACCATTCTGCTTGGCACCCTCTACCCGATTTTTCTGGATGCCTTTACGGGCGCGAAAGTCTCCGTCGGACCGCCGTTTTTCGAGGCAACCTTCCTGCCGCTTGCCATTCCCCTGATCATTGTGATGGCCTTTGGACCCTTCATGCCATGGAAACGGGCGGACCTTGCGGGCATTCTCGCGCGCCTCAAGTTCGCATTGTTCCTTGCGCTATTGTTTGTGGGGATCATCATGTGGTGGCACTTTGAGACGCCGGTCATGGCGCTGGTCGGGATGGGGCTGTTCGGCTGGCTGTTGTTCGGATCCTTCTTTGAATGGGCGGACAGGATCAAACTGTTCCGGGGGCCGCTCTCCAAAAGCTGGAAAAGAATGATCCAGCTTCCACGTAGCGCCCATGGCATGACGGTCGCCCATATCGGGGTCGCCCTTGTCATTCTCGGCATCACGGCGTCGGAGGCCTGGCAATCGGAACATCTCGGCGTGATGACGCCGGGGGAGACGGTGACGGTCGGCGGATATGAGTTCCGCTTTGATGGGGTGGAGACACTCGCGGGGCCGAATTATGAGGCGGATCGCGGGACGTTTCTGGCAAGCAGAAATGGCAGCTCCGGCGTTTTCCTCTACCCGGAGCAACGCCGTTATACCGATCCGCCCATGGAAACGACGGAGGCGGCCATTCGCCCCATGCTGAGTGCCGATCTCTATGTTGTCGTGGGGGAGGGTGACGGGCAGGGCGGCTACGCCGTGCGGATCTATCACAAACCGTTTGTCTCCTGGATATGGATCGGGTCGCTGGTCATGTTCATGGGCGGACTGTTGAGCCTCAGTGATCGCCGGTTGCGTCTTGGCGCGCCGCGTGGGGCCCGCAACCAGACCCCGCGTACCCCGGAAATGTCAGAAGCGAAGGGATAACAATGCAATTACGCTTTCTTGTTCCCGTCCTGACATTCGTCGCCATTGCTGTCGTCATGTGGTATGCGCTTTTCAATCTCAACCCGACGGAAATCCCCTCCGAACTGGTGAGCAAGGCAGCGCCGGAATTTTCTCTTGAGGCGGTTCCGGGATATGGTCCGGGCCTTGCGAAATCCGACCTGGCGACCGGAAAGGTTGTTCTGCTGAACGTCTTCGCCTCCTGGTGTGTTGCCTGCATGGTGGAGCATCCCTTTTTCATGGAGTTGAGGGAACAGGATACCGTTGATATCTACGGGCTGAATTACAAGGACACGCCGACGGCCGCGGCCGAGTGGCTGCAGCGTCACGGCAATCCCTACAAGCGCACCGGCATGGATCTGAAGGGCCGTGTCGGCATTGATTTCGGGGTCTATGGCGTCCCGGAAACCTTTGTAATCGGACCTGACGGCACCATTCTGGACAAGGTGATCGGCCCGCTCACCCGGCCGATGTTTGACATGCGGATACGGCCGCTTCTGAAGGGAGCGGAGAGTTGAAAGCGCTCTGCCATTTGACGTTGCTCCTTTGTGTGACGCTGCCGTTCTTTGCCCTGCCTGCCGGGGCAGTCTTTCTGGATGAGCGGCTGGAGGATCCGGCACAGGAGGCGAGAGCGCGGGATATCTCCGGTGACATCCGCTGCCTTGTCTGCCAGAACCAGTCCATTCTCGACAGCAATGCCGATCTCGCCCAGGATCTGCGCCAGATCGTGCGGGAGCGCATTACCCTCGGCGACAGCGATGCCGAGGTGCGCGATTATCTGGTCCGCCGTTATGGGGACTGGGTTCTGCTGGACCCGCCTTTCAAAATGACAACCTATCTCTTGTGGATCGGCCCGGCCGTTATTTTTCTGATCGGGGCTCTCCTCATGATCCTGTTTCTGCGCGGCAGGAGCGGGCAAAATGAAACCGCAACGACAACGGTCCTCACCCGTGAGGAGCAGGCGGAGCTTGACCGGCTTTTTGATTCGGACGGACCCGGAGACCGTTCATGATCTGGGTCATTCTGTCGCTTATCCTGCTGCCTGCCGTTCTTACTCTTGTCTGGCCGTTTTTGCGCCCGGCGGGACCTGAACGGCGTCATGTCGATCAGGGGATGGGCGTTTACCGTCAGCAGCTTGACGAACTGGCGGCGGATGTGGCCGGGGGGCGCATCAGCAAGGCCGATGCGGAAACGATGGAAACCGAGATCAAGCGGCGCATGCTGCGGCTTGGCCGGACGGAAGGAAAACCGTCTGTAAAATCCGGAAACGGCAAGGCGTACCGCCCGGTTGCCCTTTTTCTTGCGATTGCCGTGCCGGTTGCCTGTATCGGGCTTTATCTTGATCTGGGATCACCCGATAAACCGTCATCACCACTGGCGTCCCGCGATATCGCGGCGGAGCGCATGGCGCTTCAGAATCATGATGCAGGTATGCTTGTCCAGCGTCTGGTGACCGCTCTCAAGGAGCAGCCGGAGAATCTGGATGGCTGGATCCTGCTGGCGACGACTCTCAGCCGCATGGAACGTTATGAGCAGGCGGCGGAAACTTTTCTGAAGGCAACCATTCTTGCGCCGAACGCGGCGGAGCTTTTTGTCAGCGCCGGGGAGAATTTCTATTTCGCCGCGGATGGCCATGTATCGGACGCGGCGGCGGAGGCCTTTGATAAAGCCTATGAGATTGATCCGGCCAATCCTGGCGCCCGTTATTATCGCGCCCTTCGCATGGCGCAGGGAGGGGATACGACGGCTGCCCTTGACGCATGGGTTGCGCTGTATCGCGACAGTCCGGCAGAGGCGCCCTTCATGCCGGTACTCAAAAACCGGATTGAGCAGACGGCCGCAGAAACCGGCACGGATCTCGGGGATCTTTTAGTTGACAAGGAAACTATCGAATCCGGCCCCGGTCCGACGAGTGAAGACATTGCCAATGCGGCCAATATGACGCCGGAGGATCGACAGGCGATGATCACCTCCATGGTGGAGGGGCTGGCGGACCGCATGGCGGAGACGCCGGATTATGCCGGTTTGATGCGCCTCGGGCAGGTCTATGGTACGCTGGGAGAGCACGGAAAAGCGGCAGATGCCTATGCGCGGGCGCGTGAATTGCGCCCCGATGATCTTGCCGCTCTCCAGAATGAAGCCTTCGCCCATGTGCAGGCCGAGGGGAAAAATGGTATTCCACCCGCCTCCGCGGTTGATCTGTACCGGGACGTTCTGGAAAAGGACCCGGCGCATCCAGAGGCGCTCTGGTATCTTGGTGTGGCGGAAGCCGCGGCCGAAAATGAGGCGGCGGCGCGCGACTACTGGACGCGACTGCTTTCTGCGACAAATACGGAAAGCCCGCTGCATCAGGCCGCGACGGAGGCGATAAAGAGCCTTTCCGGCGCGCTTAAAAATTGATAGCGTAAGTCGCTCCCGATAACAGAAAACGGCAGACCAGAACGGTGGCATCGACAAATCCGGATGATTACAGCTTTGAGCGCAAGGTTCCCGCAGGGGACAATGTGGAACGGCATGTCTGTGCCGATTGCGGCTGGATTCACTATGACAATCCGAAAATCGTTGTCGGTTCGGTCGTGACTCACGGCGACAGATTCCTGCTGTGCAAGCGGGCAATCAACCCCAGAAAGGGTTTCTGGACGCTGCCGGCCGGTTTTCTGGAACAGAATGAAACGGCGGAAAATGGCGCGATCCGCGAAGCCTATGAGGAGGCGCTGGCAAAAATTCGCATTCGTGACCTTCTCGCACTCTACAGCGTGACCCATATCAGTCAGGTGCAGATCATGTACCGGGCGGAGCTGGATACGCCGGAATTCGCGGCGGGACCGGAATCGCTTGAGGTGCGGTTGTTTGACTGGGATGAAATTCCGTGGGATGACCTTGCTTTTCCCACCGTTTATTGGGCGCTGCATCAGTTTCGGCAGGTCCGGGATCAGGATGGTTTCACTCCCTTCACCAATGCGAGTGGGGAAATGCTGGAAAAATCCCTTAAAATTATACGTCGATAACGATTTCAGATAAGGAATTTATGATGAGGAAGTTATTGGTAGCCGCCGTTGTCGGGGCCGTTTCCCTGACGGGGTTGAGCCTTGGCGCCGAGGCGAGTTTTCTCGATAAGCTGCAAAAAACGATTGAGGGCGGCAGTTCCGCAGTAACGGGTGGTTCCGGCAGCGGGGGCAGCACGGTGAGCGGTCTGTCCACCTCTCAGATTGTGGACGGGCTTAAGGAGGCGCTGCGCGTCGGGACGGAAACGGTTGTCGGGCAGGTCGGTGCGACGGATGGCTATAACGGCGATCCGGCGATCCACATCCCGCTGCCCGAGAAAATGCAGCAGGCGCAGGCTTTACTGAAGAAATTCGGACTGTCCGGCCTTGCCGATGATCTGGAGACGAAGCTCAATCGCGGGGCGGAGGCGGCGGCCCCCAAGACCAAGGAAATCATCTATAACGCCATTTCCGCCATGACGCTTGAAGATGCGCAGGCGATCTATAACGGGCCCGATGATGCGGCGACGCAGTATTTCCGGAAAGTATCAACCGGCGAGCTGACGGAGACAATCCGTCCCGTCATGCAGGAAACCCTTCAGGATGTCGGGGCGCTTTCGACCTATGACAGCCTGATTTCCCAGTATAAGGATATCCCGCTGGTGCCGGATATCCGCACGGATCTGAATGAGTATGCAACTGAGATGGCGCTGGAGGGGCTTTTCCATTATTTGGCGGTGGAGGAAGCCGCCATCCGCAAGGATCCAGTGAAGCGCACCACGGAGATTCTCAAGACCGTCTTCGGCAATTAGGCGGAAGGCGCACCAAGATATGTGCGGAGTTCTTTTTCATACCGCGCAATGGATTTATAACGCCGCATGTCGCGCTCCATGGTTTCAAGGGCACGGAGCAGGCAGGCGGCGCGATGCTTATCTTCGGCGATGTGCGCGAGGGGATTGCTGAAAACTCGGATCGTGAAAAGAATGTCGGATGATCCCGGCAGGCGTTGCAATGTCTGCCGCTCCACCCGGAAGAATAATTTGCGGCCGATGTTCTCAACAGAAATATCAGGATCGGCCGTGCGTTCCTTGCGCCACCAGGCAGGCTGGAACGGGGCATCGCTGTCATAAAGTCCCCAGTTGAACCGCTCAACCTTCTTGCCGGGTTTGAGATTGCGGAAAAACCGGTCGATCGGGCTGCCGATCCGTGCATTTAATTCCGGCACGGGCGCATGAATGAACCGCATCGGCCGCCCGATTTTTTCGGCAAGATCCCATCCGGTGGGGGCGAAGACCGCCGCGGCGGCCAGCAGATAGTCACCCTTTCCTCCGTCCCGCATCAGGACAAGATCCTCCTGCACCATGAGTGCGGCGCGGACAAGCGCATTTTTTTCTTCTTGCCCGACGGCGGGCGGGATCAGCGTGGGGTGAAACTGCGCCAACTCCTTTTGGACAAGGGACAGGATATCCGCTTCTGCCGCATCGGTTTGCGGTAAATTTGCATACACCTTTTCCCGATGTATTCGCAGCAGCCGCTGTTTTCCGGAAATGTCTTTGTGATAATTGTGGTCCGGTTCGATCCAGGATCGCTCCCGCAGCGCCTGCAATCCCATCGTCAGGCGAAAATCGGCGCCATCAAGCGGGAAGTACCGCAGGCTCATGCGTTCTTGTCGGACGGATCTGATTTGGCATGGCGGGTGATCAGCGGAACCTGCGCAATGAAGAACAGGAAGGTGGCGGCGGTGAAGCCGAACACCTTGATATTGACCCAGAGTTCGGTTGAAAAATTCCGCCAGATAAATTCATTTGCGACCGCCATGAGGAGAAAAAAGACGGCGAGGCGGATGGTCAGTTTTTTCCAACCCTCATCGGACAGATCCCAGAAATTATCGAACAATATCTTGATAAAGGATTTGCCGAGCATCAGCCCGGCAAACAGGATGACCGCAAACAGGCCATAAATGATTGTCGGCTTCATCTTGATGAAAGTTTCATCATTGAGGTAAAGCGTCAGCCCGCCGAACACCATGACGACAACGGCTGTGACAAGGGGCATCATCGGCAGGGTGCGTGTGTAATAATAGGAAAGGGCAAGCGCGATCACTGTCGTGACCATGATCGCCGCCGTGGCGATGAACAGATCGCCGAAATAGTAGGCCGCGAAGAAAATCAGGATCGGCCCCAGCTCGGTTGCGGGCTTCAATCCTTTCGGCATCGGTCTTCCGTCGGCCATTATTCTCTCTCTTTTCAGTGCGTGTTGTCGGCGACCCCGGCAAGGGCGCGCGCAAAGTCCTGGGCAGCGAAGGGCTGCAAATCGTCTTCTCCTTCGCCAATGCCGATGGCATGCACCGGCAGGGCGAAGCGATCCGCGATGGCGACCAGGACGCCGCCTCTGGCGGTGCCGTCGAGCTTGGTCATGACAAGGCCGGTGACGTGGCAGGTCTTGCCGAATATTTCCACCTGATTAAGCGCGTTCTGCCCGGTGGTCGCATCCAGAACCAGAAGGCAGGAATGGGGCGCTTCCGGGTCCATCTTATGGAGAACGCGCAGGATCTTTTCCAGTTCCGCCATCAGGTTCGATTTGTTCTGAAGGCGGCCCGCCGTATCAATCAGCAAGAGATCGACGTCTTCCGCTTTCGCTTTTGCGAAGGCGTCATAGGCCAGCCCGGCGGCATCGCCCCCGACCTTGGTGGTCATCACTTCCGCGCCGGTGCGCTGACCCCAGATTTGCAGCTGTTCAACCGCCGCCGCGCGAAAGGTATCCCCCGCCGCCAGCATGACTTTCTTGCCTGCACTACTGTATTGTTTGGCAAATTTGCCGATGGTGGTCGTCTTGCCGGACCCGTTGACGCCGACGACCAGCACGACATGAGGCTTGCGTCCTTCATCAAGGGTGAAGGGTTGCGCGACAGGTTCCAGAATAGCGGTGACCTCATCGGCGAGCGCGCGGCGGATTTCGTCGGGCTCAATTTCCTTGTCATAGCGGTTGCGGGCGATGTTGGCGGCGATCCGGGCGGCGGTTGTCACCCCGAGATCGGCACTGATCAGCAGATCTTCCAGCTCCTCGATCACATCGTCATCGAGCTTGCGCTTGGTGAAGATGTCCGTAATCCCGCCTGAGATGGCGGAGGAAGAACGTTTCAGCCCGTCACGCAGGCGGCTGAACCAGCCTTTTTTCTCTTTCGTTTCACTCATGCAACATTCGCCTCGACCCGCGGGCGAGCATACAGTTTTTTCCCGTCCGTGCCGGATATGATCACCGGGATTATCGCGCCGCCCGTTGAGGTGAAGGCAAATTCGACCGGCGCATAATGTGTGGTGCGCCCCGTCGTTTCATTCTCCACCAGAACCTGCTGTTCTGTCCCGACAAGTGTGTTCAGGAAGCGCGCGAGATTGCGATCTCCGGCTTCGCGCAGTGCCGCAGCGCGGATTTTGCGCAAATCCCCCGGTACCTGGGGCATTTTGGCGGCGGGGGTGCCGGGCCGCGCCGAATAGGGGAACACATGCATATAGGCAATGTCACATTCTTCAACGAGGCGCAGGCTATTGGCCGCCATCTCGTCCGTTTCCGTCGGGAAACCGGCGATGATGTCCGCGCCGAAGACAACATCCGGACGCAGGCGCCGGGCCTTCTCGACGAAGGCGTAAACATCCGCGCGAAGGTGACGCCGCTTCATTCTTTTCAGCACCATGTCATCGCCCGCCTGCAAACTGATATGCAGATGCGGCATCAGGCGCGGTTCCTTTTCAATCAGCCGCCATAGATCGTCATCCACTTCCACCGGATCGAGGGACGAGAGGCGCAGCCGCTCGATCTCTGGCACGGCCGCGAGCAGGCGACGACACATCTGGCCAAGGGTCGGCTGGCCCGGCAGATCTTCCCCATAGGCCGTGATGTCAACGCCGGTGAGGACGAATTCCTTATAGCCGTTCCGGGTGAGGGAGCGGGCCTGATCAACGATTGCGCCGAGCGGCACGGACCGGCTGTTGCCGCGGCCATAGGGGATAATGCAGAAGGTGCAGCGGTGATTGCAGCCGTTCTGGATCTGCAGGAAGGCGCGGGCGCGGCCATCGAACCCTTCGATGAGGTGCCCGGCGGTTTCCTCCGCAGACATGATGTCGTTGACCTGAACCCGTTCCGTATTATTCAGATCGAAAGCCGTTGGTTCCAGCTTTTCCATATTGCCGAGAACCTGATCCACCTCCGGCATTTTGGTGAATTGATCGGGGTTTGTCTGGGCGGCGCAGCCGGTAACGATAATCCGGGCATCGGGGTTTTCGCGTTTTGCGCGGCGAACGGCCTGCCGCGCCTGCCGCTCGGCTTCCTTGGTGACGGCGCAGCTGTTGATGATGACAGCATTGGTCATGCCGGCCGAGATGGCATGGCCGCGCATCACCTCTGATTCATAGGTATTGAGGCGACAGCCGAAGGTGATGATCTCCGGTGAGGCGAGGGGCTTGCTCTCTCCCATCAGGCGGCCCCTTTCAGCAGGGCGTCATCCAGAACGCCGTGATAGGACGTGGCAACCGGTCCGCCCATCAGGACATGGCTGTTTGCTTCAATGCTGAGATCAAGCGGACCGCCATTCAGATGCAGACGGGCTGCATTGCCTGCAAGGCCACGGAGATTAAGGGCAACCATAGTCGCGCAGGCAGCAGACCCGCAGGCGAGCGTGATGCCGACCCCCCGTTCCCAGACCCGAAGGCGAAAATCGCCATTCGGCATTTTGCTGGCAACACTGATATTGGCTTTTCTCGGAAAGATCGGATCGGTTTCCGCCATCGGCCCCCATTTTTCAAGATCGACGCTGTCCGCATCCTCAACGAAAAAGACAGCATGGGGATTGCCCATATTGACGGCAACCGGATCACTGAGCGGGCCAATGGTGAGATTGACATGCGCCGTATCCTCGGGGCGGGCGAGGGGGATGTCCTGCCAGCCAAGCTTCGGCGCACCCATGTCGATAATGATATGGCGGCGATCCAGGCTGGTTCCGCTCAGCAGTCCGGCCCGTGTCTCGATCAGGACATCATTGCGGTCCGCCTCTTCCATCAGCAGATAGGCAACGCAGCGGGTGGCGTTGCCGCAGGCCTCGGCCTCGCTGCCATCCGAATTGTAGATCCGCATGAAGATATCGGCGGGACCTGTTGTCGGCTCCATCACGATAAGCTGGTCATAACCGACCCCGCGATGCCTGTCGCCAATGGCGCGCAGCGATGCCGGGGCAAGGTCCGGCAGGCGCGTCCGGCCGTCAATGATCACGAAGTCATTGCCAAGGCCGTGCATCTTGATGAAGGGTATCTGTTCCATACCTCGCGATATAGGCGTTTCGGCGGCTCCGGTCCAGAAGATTTATATGTGTTAGTGGCGGTTCTGCTTGACTTATGCCGGGGGCTGTGGCTAATTCCCCCTCATCACGGCAATTGAGTCGCACATAGAAGTACCCAAGATGGTATCCGCCAGCCCGCGAGTTTTCGCGCCCTGGCGTTTTTTGCGTTGTGTGATTTGGCGGCCGGGATCAGGAATTTGAACCGGATTTTGAACGGGCCTTGACCATATGTTCGAAAATTTGACAGGCAGACTGGGCGATGTTTTAGGTCGTCTCACCAAGCGCGGCGCGCTGACCGAGGCGGATGTCTCGGAAGCCCTGCGTGAAGTGCGCGTCGCCCTGCTTGAGGCGGATGTGGCCCTGCCTGTTGTCAAAAGCTTCATCAAGAGGGTCAAGACCAAGGCAGTCGGAACCGAGGTTCTGAAGTCCGTCAATCCGGCGCAGATGGTCATCAAGGTCGTCCACGATCAACTGGTTGAGATGCTGGGTTCCGAGCAGCAGGAACTCAATCTCGTCGCCGTGCCGCCGGTCGTTTACATGATGGTCGGCCTCCAGGGTTCGGGTAAAACCACCTCGACCGCGAAGATCGCCAAATGGCTGACGGATAAAAAAGACAAGAAAGTCCTGATGGCCTCGCTTGACGTGCGCCGTCCGGCCGCGCAGGAGCAGCTCAAGATCCTCGGGGAGCAGACCGGCATTGCGACGCTTCCCATTATCGCCGGACAGATGCCGGTCGATATAGCCAAGCGGGCCCTGCAGTCGGCCAGGCTACAGGGCGCCGATGTCGTGATGCTGGACACGGCGGGCCGTTTGCATGTGGACGAATCCCTGATGGCGGAGATGCAGGCCGTTCATCGGGAAACGTCGCCGACGGAAACGCTCCTTGTGGTTGACAGCCTGACCGGTCAGGACGCTGTTAATGTCGCGGAACAGTTCAAGTCCCGTGTCGATGTGACCGGTATCGTCATGACGCGTATTGACGGCGATGGCCGTGGCGGTGCGGCGCTTTCCATGCGCGAAGTCACCGGCTGCCCCATCAAGCTGCTTGGTACCGGTGAGAAGATTGATGCGCTGGAAGCGTTCCATCCGGATCGTATCGCCAACCGTATTCTCGGCATGGGCGATATCGTTTCGCTGGTCGAAAAGGCGGCGGAGACAATCGAGAAGGACGCGGCAGAGAAGCTTGCCCTCAAAATGCAGAAGGGCAATTTCGATCTCGACGATCTTGCAAGCCAGCTCCGCCAGATGCGCAAGATGGGCGGCATGAGCAGCCTGGTCGGCATGCTGCCGGGCATCGGCAAGATGAAGAAGCAGCTGGATTCCGCCAACCTTGATGACCGTCTTCTGGTCCGTCAGGAGGCGATGATCCAGTCCATGACGCCGAAAGAGCGCCGAAATCCTCAGATCATTGCCGCCTCCCGCAAGAAACGCATTGCGGCAGGCTCCGGCATGACTGTTCAGGATGTCAACCGTCTGCTGAAACAGCACAAGCAGATGGCCGACATGATGAAAAAAGTGAAAAAACTGGGAAAGAAGGGCATTGCCCGTGGGGGTATGCAGGGCCTTCTTCCTCCCGGAATGAAGTTTTAATCGAAATCTAGTCTGTTAAAGGAAAGAACCTATTATGGCACTTAAAATTCGCCTTACTCGTCAGGGTGCGAAAAAGCGTCCCTTCTACCGCGTCGTTGTTGCAGAAGCCAGCAGCCCGCGCGATGGACGGTATATTGAGCGGCTCGGAACCTATAACCCGATGCTGCCGAAAGATCATGCGGAACGTGTGGCGCTCAACGCAGAGCGTATCCAGCACTGGATTGGCAATGGCGCCAAGGCGACGGACCGTGTTGCCCGCCTGATGGCGACGGCAGGGCTGAGCGAGACGCCTCAGCGCAACAACCCGCAGAAAGCAAAACCGAAAGCAAAGGCGCAGGAGCGTCTGCGCGAGCAGGAAGAGGCTCGCAAGGCGGCTGAGGAAGCTGCTGCAGAAGCCGCCGCCGCCGAAAAGGAAGCAGCGGAAGCTCCTGCTGAAGAAGCTCCGGCGGAAGAAGCAGAACAGCCATCTGAGGCGTGAAGGTAAGGAGCCGTGCCAGAGGCGGACATGTTGCTGCTGGGCGTGATCGTCGGGGCAAAGGGCATCAAGGGCGAGGTGAAGATCAAAAGCTTCACCGAAGCCCCGGAGGATATCGCCGCCTACGGCCCCTTGCAGGACGCGTCCGGAAAGACGACATTTGATATTAAGGTCGTTGGGCTCAGCAAAGGTTTGCCGGTGGTGCGGATTGCGGGTATATCAGATCGCAATGCGGCGGAAGCCCTGAAGGGTACAGAGCTTTTTGTTGCCCGGGAACGGTTGCCCGAGACGGAAGACGCGGAAGAATACTATCATGCGGACCTGATCGGCCTGTCGGTATTCTTCAAGGAGGGAACGAAATTCGGCACGGTGCTGCGTCTTTTTGACTTTGGCGCCGGGGATATGCTGGAAATCGTTCCGCAAGGAAAAGGCGCCAGGGAGGCGGTACTGCTTCCCTTTACCGCCGAGATGGTGCCGGAGGTGGATGTCGCCGGTGGCCGGATGGTGATTGATCCGGGGGAGGATTTCTTTGTCGTCCCCAACCGGTCGGAAGAAACCTCCGGTGAATGACGCTGGATAGAAAACGGGATGAGGAACGCAGATGGTGTGGACAGCCCATATCCTGAGCCTTTTCCCGGAAATGTTTCCGGGGCCGCTCGGATGCAGTCTGGCGGGCAAGGGGCTGGAGCGGGGCGACTGGGCAATGACGGTCACGGATATCCGTGATTACGCCATGGACCGGCACCGCACCGTGGATGACAGCCCGTTTGGCGGTGGCGCCGGGATGGTGATGCGGCCCGATGTTGTGGGTGCGGCCATTGATGCGGCGCGCAAGGGCAGTGATGGGGTCACGAAAGTGGTCTATTTCAGCCCGCGGGGGCGGGTGATGGATCAGGCTCTCATTCGGGAGCTGGCCGAAGGGCCGGGGGCGATCCTGCTCTGCGGACGCTTCGAAGGGGTGGATCAGCGCGTGCTGGACGCTCGCGATGTGGAAGAGGTCAGTCTGGGTGACTTCATCCTGTCGGGAGGCGAGATAGCGGCGCTGGCCCTGATGGATGCGGTGGTGCGATTGCTGCCCGGTGTGACGGGAAACAGCGCATCGCTGGAGGAAGAAAGTTTTGCGGACGGGTTATTGGAATATTCCCACTATACCCGCCCGCCGGTCTGGGAAGGCCGATCGGTTCCGGAGGTTCTGCTCTCGGGCCATCATGAGAAGATCAGGGAGTGGCGGCAGCGCCAGTCCGAAGAATTGACGAAGGAACGAAGGCGGGACCTGTGGGACCGTCGCAAAGGTAATTTTTGAGAAAAGGGTGACACCAATGAATATGGTTGAAAAGCTTGAGCAGGAGCAGATTGAGAAGCTGACGGCGGAACGTCCTGTTCCCGAGTTTCGTCCCGGCGACACCGTCCGGGTTCATGTGAAGGTTGTTGAAGGCGCACGTGAGCGTGTTCAGGCCTTCGAAGGCATCTGCATTGCGCGTAACGGCGGTGGTATCAATGCCAACTTCACGGTCCGCAAGATTTCCTACGGTGAAGGGGTTGAGCGTATCTTCCCGCTCTATTCGCCGCGGATCGACCGCATCGAACTGGTGCGTCAGGGCGTGGTTCGCCGTGCGAAGCTCTATTACCTGCGCGAACTGCGCGGCAAGAAGGCCCGTATTCGCGAGCGTCGTGAAGACCGTTATGCGGAAAAGGGCGGCGAATAAATCGCTCGCAGATCTGCGTGGGAGTATACGCGGGAATTGAATGACAAGAATAACTGACGATTGATGAGGATGGAAAATGGGAAAGCCTAGAACCTTGTATGACAAAATCTGGGATAGTCATGTTGTCGATAAACTGCAGGATGACGCCTATATTCTATACATTGATCGTCATCTTGTTCATGAAGTAACCAGCCCGCAGGCCTTCGAAGGATTGCGCACCAGCGGCCGCAAGGTGCGCCGTGCCGAAGCAACCTTTGCCGTCGCCGACCATAACGTGCCGACCAAGGATATTGAAAAAGGCATTACCGATCCCGAAAGCCGTTTGCAGGTGGAAACACTTGAAGCCAACACGGCCGAATTTGGTGTGCCTTACTTTTCCATGACCGATGACCGGCGCGGGATCGTGCATATCATCGGCCCGGAACAGGGGCTCACCTTGCCGGGCATGACCATTGTTTGTGGCGATTCCCATACCTCCACCCATGGCGCCTTCGGATCGCTCGCCCATGGCATCGGCACGTCCGAGGTTGAGCATGTGCTGGCAACGCAGACGCTGGTGCAGGAAAAAGCGAAAAACATGCGGGTGACGGTGAAAGGGGATGCCCCTTTCGGCGTGACGGCAAAGGATATCGCCCTCGCGATCATTGGCAAGATCGGCACCGCAGGGGGCACCGGCCATGTGATTGAATATACCGGCGAGGCGGTGCGTGCCCTTTCCATGGAAGGGCGGATGACCCTTTGTAACATGACCATCGAGGCAGGCGCCCGTGCTGGACTTGTCGCACCGGATGAGACGACTTTCGAATATATCAAAGGTCGACCCTATGCGCCCAAGGGGGCGGTCTATGAGCAGGCAGTTGCCTATTGGAAGACGCTGAAGACCGACGAAGGTGCGCATTTTGACAAGGAAGTCGAGATCGACGCCAGCGAACTGATCCCCTACGTCACCTGGGGCACGAGCCCGGAGGATGCCCTGCCGATCAACGGCCATGTCCCGGCGCCCTCCGATTTTGCCGACGCAGGCAAGCGCAGCGCGGCGGAGCGGGCCCTGAAATATATGGGGCTGACGGCAGGCATGAAGCTCGCCGATATCGAGGTGGATCATGTCTTCATCGGCTCCTGCACCAATGGCCGGATTGAAGACCTGCGCGCCGTTGCCAAGATTGTCGAAGGCCGCAAGGTGAAGGATACCGTGAATGCCATCATCGTGCC
The DNA here is from genome assembly GCF_002694385.1 of Sneathiella sp. Lineage (GTDB taxonomy): Bacteria > Pseudomonadota > Alphaproteobacteria > Sneathiellales > Sneathiellaceae > Sneathiella. Next base: position 139,145 of record NZ_NZMB01000012.1, on the reverse strand, counting down.
GGGCTCGGGCCTTGTGAAATTGCAGGCGGAGGCCGAAGGTCTCGACAAGATATTCGAGGCGGCGGGTTTCGAATGGCGGCAGCCCGGCTGCTCCATGTGCCTTGCCATGAATGCGGACAAGCTGAATGAAGGCGATCGTTGCGCCTCCACGTCCAACCGTAACTTCGAAGGGCGGCAGGGCCGCGGCGGACGTACGCATCTGGTCAGCCCGGCAATGGCGGCAGCGGCAGCAGTGACCGGCCATCTGACGGACGTGCGTGACTTGTACAAGGGGAACTGATAATGGAAAAATTCAATAAGCTGACGGCTGTGGCCGCCCCCATGCCGCTTGTCAATATCGACACGGACATGATCATCCCCAAACAGTATCTGAAAACCATCCAGCGGGCCGGTCTCGGCAAGAATCTGTTTGCCGAAATGCGGTATGACAATGATGGCAACGAGGTTGAGGATTTTGTTCTCAATCAGTCGGCGTACCGCAACGCGGAAATTCTGGTGGCGGGCGATAATTTTGGCTGCGGTTCCAGCCGCGAGCACGCCCCATGGGCGCTGCTTGACTTCGGCATTCGCTGCGTCATTTCCACCAGCTTCGCGGATATTTTCTACAATAACTGCTTCCGTAACGGCATCCTGCCGATTGAAGTGTCGCAGGAAGATCTGGGCAAGTTGATGGAAGATGCGTCGCGGGGCGCCAATGCGACCATTTCAGTCGATCTGGAAGCACAGGAAATCAGAGGGCCAGATGGCGGTGTGATCAAATTCGAAATCGACCAGTTCAACAAGCAGTGCCTGCTGGAAGGTCTCGATGAAATCGGCTTGACCCTGCGTAAGGAAAACAAGGTTGAGGAGTTTGAAACTTCCCGCAAGCTCACCCAGCCCTGGCTCTAAATTCTGCTCCGGAAAATAAGAAAGTTAGCAAAATGGCATCAAACAAATCCCTGTTGATCCTGCCCGGTGACGGCATTGGCCCCGAAGCAATGGGCGAGGTCCGCCGTATCGTCGACTGGATGGAACAGAACCGCGCTGTCTCATTTGATATTGATGAAGACCTGGTTGGCGGCAGCTCCATTGACAAGCACGGCGTGCCGGTCACCGATGAAGTGGTGGCAAAGGCGCAGAATGTAGATGCGGTCCTGCTGGGCGCCGTTGGCGGCCCGAAATGGGATAATCTTGATTTTTCCATTAAGCCGGAGCGCGGCCTTTTGCGTCTTCGCAAGGATCTGGAACTGTTCGCCAATCTCCGCCCGGCGGTGTGCTTTGATGCGCTGGTCGATGCGTCCAGCCTGAAGCCGGAGCTGGTCAGTGGCCTCGACATCATGATCGTACGTGAGCTGACCGGGGGCGTCTATTTCGGGGAACCGCGCGGTATTGAAGATCTGGGCAATGGCATCCGTCGCGGGGTGAACACGCAGGTGTATACAACGCCGGAAATCCAGCGCGTCGCCCGTGTTGCATTCGAGCTTGCAAAGAAGCGGAATAACCGCGTTTGTTCCAGCGAGAAGGCCAATGTCATGGAATCGGGCGTCCTCTGGCGCGAAGAGGTTCAGAAAATTCACGATACGGAATTCCCGGAAGTGGAGCTGAGCCATATGTATGCGGACGCTGCCGCGATGGAACTTGTCCGCAAGCCCAAACAGTTTGACGTCATTGTTACCGATAACCTGTTCGGTGACATTCTGTCTGACTGCGCGGCGATGCTGACCGGTTCGCTCGGCATGCTGCCTTCCGCCTCTCTCGGCGATGTCGATGAGACGGGGCGGCGCAAAGCACTTTATGAGCCGGTTCATGGCTCGGCCCCGGATATTGCCGGAAAAGGCATTGCCAACCCGATTGCCACCATCCTCTCCTACGGCATGGCGTTGCGTTATAGCTTCGATATGGGCGCCGAGGCGGACCTTGTTGAAGGCGCCGTGCAGAAAGTACTTGCAAGTGGCATTCGGACTGGCGATATCATGTCTAAGGGCATGACGCAGGTATCAACCCAGGAAATGGGGGATGCCATTCTCCGGGAGCTGGACAAGGCCAACGGGTAATCTCTGCGGATTGCACGATTGACTTAACCCCTGCTGCGAAAGTGGCGGGAAACGGAAAGATAAGGATTATGGGATACAGAGTTGCGGTAGTCGGCGCCACCGGGAATGTGGGCCGCGAAATGCTGAATATTTTGCATGAAAGACAGTTTCCGGTGACGGAAGTTATCGCGCTCGCGTCGAAACGTTCCGTCGGGCGCGAGGTTGCCTTTGGTGATAAAAAGCTGAAGGTCAAAGCTCTGGATGATTTCAACTTCACAGGGACAGATTTCGCTCTTTTCTCTGCGGGCGGTTCCGTTGCGGCCAAATTTGCGCCTATCGCGGCGGCGCAGGGATGCATTGTCATTGATAATTCCTCCCACTTCCGCATGGACCCGGATGTGCCGCTGGTCGTGCCGGAAGTGAACGCGGCGGCGGCGGCGGGATATACGAAGAAGAATATCATCGCCAATCCGAACTGTTCCACGGCGCAGCTTGTTGTGGCGCTGAAGCCGCTGCATGACGTGGCGACAATCAAACGCGTTGTAGTCTCGACCTATCAGTCGACCTCCGGCGCCGGTAATGAGGCAATGGATGAGCTGTTTACCCAGACCAAGGGTATTTATGTGAATGATACGCCGACGCCGGAAAAATTCACCAAGCAGATTGCGTTTAACGTGATTCCGCATATCGACGTCTTCATGGATGATCGTTACACCAAGGAAGAATGGAAGATGATGGTCGAAACAAAGAAGATTGTTGACCCCGCCATCAAGCTGACAGCAACCTGCGTGCGGGTGCCGACCTTTGTTGGCCATGCGGAAAGCGTGAATATTGAATTTGAACGAGAGCTTTCGGCAGATCGGGCCCGGGAAATTCTTCGTGAATCGCCGGGGATCATGGTTGTCGATAACCCGGAAGAGAATGGCTATATCACGCCCGTCGAATGTGTCGGCGATTATGCGACCTTTATCTCGCGTGTCCGCGATGATGCGACGATTGAAAATGGCATCAATCTCTGGTGCGTGTCGGACAATCTCCGTAAGGGGGCCGCGCTCAACACGGTGCAGATTGCAGAGCTGGTCGGGCGGGAATATCTGAAAAAAGCCGCCTGATCCAAGACAGCATGAAGAAATACCAGGCCGGAGAGTGGGAAGACCCCTCTCCGGCTTGTTCGTTTTCAGATGGTGCCCTAACTTGTATCGGGTGGACCAGTTCTGTCATGGGGCAATCGGGAGGGGATATTATGAGATGCAGCATTATCAAGATCGTGAGTGCCGGTATCAGTATGATGCTGCTGTTCCTTCTGGGCCTATCAAGCGCGTTGGCGGCAGATCGATATGTCAATCCGGCCAGCCAGACTGAGGGGGATGGCAGCCGCGAGGCACCCTGGCGTGATTTGCAAAGGGTTGTGGATCGAAAACTGATCAATTCGGGTGACAGGGTGATACTTGCTGGCGGGTCTTATGGCCGGTTGCATATAAAGGGCCTTGATTTTCCCGAGCGGACAATCCTTGAAGCCGCAGGGGATGATCAGCCGGTTTTTGAAATGATTGAAATTCTTCGCAGTCGGAATCTCGTTCTGAAAGGGCTGACCGTTACATCAGGCGGGCGAGCAAGGCCAGAAGATCGGTCCCATATCAGAATTGATAAGCACTCACGCGATATCGTGATCTCAGATTCCCGCATTTTTACAGTTGAAGATGCATCAGGCTGGACCGCAGCCGACTGGGATGAAAAGTCGATGGACGGCATTCTCTCCGAAGCAGAATTCACGGAAGCGCGTAATAACCTTATACGTAATGTCAGGTTTGGGATTGCTGTTCATGGAAACAATAGTGTTGTCATTGGCAATGAAGTGGTGAATTTCGCCGGTGACGGGCTTCGCGGTCTTGGCGATTACAGTCTGTTTGAAGATAATGTCGTCAAGAATTGTTACCAGGTTAATAGCAACCATGCGGATGGATTTCAGTCCTGGTCAGTCGGCCCAGATGGAAAACCGGCAACTGGTGTGATCCGGGGAGTGACGCTCCGCCGGAATTTGATCCTGAATTATGAAGACTTTCACCAACCTTACGTTTGCAAGTTACAGGGGATTGGCCTTTTCGGCGGCGTTTACGAAGACTGGACCATCGAGAATAATATCGTAGTTGTGAATAACTGGCATGGGATTACCGCCTATGGCTTACGTGCAAGCCGGATTGTGAACAACACGGTTGTGGAGATTGATTTTTCGCCACCCGGCCCCGCCGCGATAAATATAATTTCCGATACAGACGGTATTCCGGAAATGAAAAACATGCTGATCAACAATATCGCCCCAAGATATAGTATTGAGGGTGAGGGTGTTGAAAGCACCGGAAATCTTGAGGTCGATGACTTTGATGAGGTCTTTGTGGATATGGATAAGGGAGACTATCGGCTGCCCGATGACAGCGATGCCATAGATGCGGGGGTTGAGGTTCAAAATATGACCCAGGACTATTTCGGCAACCCGCGGTCTGTAGGGAAAGCTATGGATGCCGGCGCTGTGGAGCGGCAAAACTGACGTTGCACCGCCGATAGACGGAAAACTGCCGTTATATATGTCCCTTTTCATTGCGTCGCAGCAAAAACTTATTATGATGCGGCAGCATTTTCAATTCGCTGCAGACAATCGAAAAGGGCATCACGCCCGAGGGATAAATCATGACAAAAAACATCCGCCCCCGCCGTTCCGTTCTGTATATGCCGGGTTCCAACGCCCGGGCGCAGGAAAAAGCGAGGAGCTTGGCTGCTGATGCGCTCATTCTCGACCTTGAAGATGCCGTTGCGCCGGACGCCAAGGTGGAGGCGCGCGGGATCGTCTGCGCCAATGCCGCATCGGGAGAATATGGCAAACGGGAAATCATCATCCGGGTGAATGGTCTGGATACCCCCTGGGGCAAGGATGACATTATTGCCGCATCAAAGGCCGGGCCTGATGCGATCCTGCTGCCGAAGGTCGAAAGCGCGGCGCAGGTCCATGAGATGGAAAAAATCATGAAAGAGGCTGGCGCGCCTTCAAAAACGACCATCTGGTGCATGATGGAGACTCCGCTCGGTATCCTGAAAGCGGAAGAGATTGCGGGTGCGAGCCCGCTGGTGGATTGCTTTGTGATGGGGACGTCGGATCTTGTGAAGGAGCTTCAGGCCCAGCATACGCCGATGCGTCTACCGGTCATCACCTCACTGGGTATTTGTCTTCTCGCCGGTCGTGCCTATGGGCTGACGGTTCTGGATGGCGTTTATCTCGATCTCGGGGATGAGGAAGGCTATCATGCCGCCTGCGTGCAGGGGCTGGAGCTTGGTTTTGACGGCAAGACACTGATCCATCCGAAGCAGCTTGCCTCCGCCAATGAAGTTTTCGCCCCTTCCGAAGAGGAAGTGGTGCTTTCCCGCCGGATTATCGAGGCATTTGAGGCCGCCCAGAAAGAGGGCAAGGGTGTTGTGTTGGTCGATGGCAAGTTGATCGAAAATCTGCATGTGGACATCGCCAAGGCGAAGGTTGCCATGGCCGATGCCATTGCTGCCGCTGCTGAATAAGGAGCGAGAAAATGAGCAAAACCAATCCCGGAAATTATTTTGAAGATTTCAAGGTCGGGCAGGTGCTGGACCATGCAACGCCCCGGACGATTACGGAAGGCGATGTTTCCCTCTACACGGCGCTTTATGGCAGTCGCTTTGCGTTGCAGTCTGCCGACAGCTTCGCCATGGATTGCGGTCTTGAGGCGGCGCCGATTGATGACTTGCTGGTCTTTCATATTGTGTTCGGCAAGACGGTGCCGGATATTTCGCTGAATGCTGTTGCCAATCTCGGCTATGCGGATGTGCAGTTCAAGTCGCCTGTCTTTCCGGGCGATACGGTGAAGACCAGCTCGACGGTTATCGGCCTCAAGGAAAATTCCAACGGCAAGACAGGCGTTGTTTATGTCCGCTCCATCGGAACCAACCAGATGGGGGCCATCGTACTTGATTATGTCCGTTGGGTGATGGTGCACAAGAAGGATCATAATGCTCCTGCGCCGGAGGAAGTGGTGCCGGATCTGCCTGCCCGCGTTGATCCTGCCGTGCTTTCGGTGCCCGAAGGCCTCGACTTCTCCGATTATAATGCGACGCTTGCCGGCTCCCCCCATTATTTTGAGGATTACGAAGTCGGGGAAAAGATCGACCATGTGGACGGCATGACCATTGAGGAAGCCGAACATATGATGGCGACGCGGCTGTACCAGAATACCGCCAAGGTCCATTTTAATCAGGACCAGATGAAGGATGACCGTTTCGGTCGCCGCCTGATCTATGGCGGGCATATTATCAGTCTTGCGCGGGCGCTTTCTTTCAACGGTTTGGCCAATGCCCAGCTTGTGGCGGCCATCAATGGAGGCTCGCACACTGCGCCGACGTTTGCCGGTCACACCATCTATGCTTGGAGTGAAGTTCTGGAAAAAGCTGATCTTGCCGATAATGCAACGGCGGGCGCGCTTCGTATCCGCACGCTGGCGACAAAGGACAAGCCCTGCAACAGTTACCCGGACAAGCTGGAAGACGGCAAGCGCGATCCGTCCGTCGTACTGGACCTTGATTATTGGGTGATCTTGCCAAAAAGACCGAACGGGGTGTAAAAAGCGTACAGCTCTATTGACTTGCCAAAGAGGAGGCTTAAACTCCTCGGTTAAAATTAGAATAATTATGGAAAATTATCATCGAGAAAGATTTCCTCATGGCGAAAATTGAAAGACCGCTCTCGCCGCATCTGCAAATTTACAAACCGCAGATCACGATGGTGACCTCAATCACCCATCGGGCAACGGGCATCGCGCTTGGAGTGGGAACCTTGTTGCTGGCCTGGTGGCTGATTGCGATTGCCAGCGGGCCGGAGGCTTACGCCACCGTCAGCGCCTTTATCTCCTCCTGGTTTGGACAGATTATCCTTTTCGGATTTACCTGGTCGCTGTTCTATCATCTTTGCAATGGTATCCGGCATCTGTTCTGGGATGCAGGTAAGGGGTTTGAACTGCCAACCATGCGCAAATCGGGCATGACCGCCATCATCGCTTCCGTGGTGTTGACGTTGCTCACCTGGATTGTCGCCTACGCAATGGGAGCCTGAGCCATGGGAATGAGAGCCCCTCTTAAGAATGTTCGCGGACTTGGCTCCGCCAAGGAAGGCACAACGCACTGGTGGCATCAGAAGGTGACGGCGGTGGCCATGATCCCGCTGTTCGTGATCGGCCTCGCCTATGTCATCTGTCTTGTCGGCGCGGATTATGCGACGGTCTACAATACGCTCAGCCGCCCGTTCGCATCGCTGGTGTTGTTGCTGATGATTGCGGCAACTTTCTATCACCTCAAGCTCGGCCTTCAGGTGGTGATTGAAGATTATATCCATACGGAAAGCACCAAGTTCATTCTCTTGCTGCTCAACAGTTTTGTCTGCGCGGTCGTTGGTCTGGCCGCGGCGCTTGCTGTACTGAAGCTTGCGCTCGGGGGTTAAAGTAACAAGATGTCAGAAGCCTATCCAATAATCGAACATAAATATGACGTGGTTGTCGTCGGTGCGGGCGGCGCGGGCTTGCGCGCGACCATGGGCATGGCGGCGGCCGGACTGAAAACGGCGGCGGTCACCAAGGTGTTTCCGACCCGCAGCCATACCGTGGCGGCGCAGGGCGGTATCTCCGCCTCCCTCGGCAATATGGGGGAAGATAACTGGCAGTGGCATATGTTTGACACCGTCAAGGGGTCCGACTGGCTCGGCGATCAGGATGCCATTGAATATATGTGCCGTGAAGCGCCCGCCGCCGTGCTGGAGCTGGAGCAATTCGGTATGCCATTCAGCCGTACGGAAGAAGGCAAGATTTATCAGCGTGCGTTTGGTGGGATGACGACCCAGTTCGGCGACGGCCCGGCGGCCCAGCGGACCTGCGCGGCCGCCGACCGGACGGGCCACGCCATGTTGCATACGCTCTACAGCCAGAGCCTGAAGCACGACACCCAGTTCTTCATCGAATATTTCGCGCTTGATCTGATCATGGACAAGGATGGTTCCTGCAAGGGTGTGCTGTGTCTCAGCCTTGAAGATGGGTCACTCCACCTCTTCCGCGCACATATGGTTGTGCTGGCGACAGGCGGTTTTGGCCGGGCCTATTTCAGCTGCACCTCCGCCCACACCTGCACCGGTGACGGGGGCGGCATGGTGCTGCGCGCCGGGCTCCCGCTTCAGGATATGGAATTTACGCAGTTCCATCCGACCGGGATTTATGGCGCGGGTTGCCTGATCACCGAAGGCGTCCGCGGGGAGGGCGGCTTTCTCGTGAATGGTGAAGGCGAACGTTTCATGGAGCGTTATGCGCCCCATGCGAAGGACCTTGCGAGCCGTGACGTTGTCAGCCGTTCCATGACGCTGGAAATTCGTGAGGGCCGCGGTGTTGGCCCGCGCAAGGATCATATCTATCTGCATCTGGATCATCTGGATCCAGCCATGATTGATGAGCGTCTGCCAGGTATTTCCGAAAGCGCCCGCATTTTTGCCGGTGTTGATGTTCATAAGGAGCCGATCCCGGTTCTGCCGACAGTGCATTACAATATGGGCGGTATTCCGACGAACTATCATGCGGAAGTGGTTGATCTGAAAGACGGCAATCCTGATGCAATCGTGCCCGGCCTGATGGCAGTCGGTGAGGCGGCCTGCGTTTCCGTTCATGGGGCGAACCGTCTGGGTTCCAACTCCCTGATCGACCTTGTGGTGTTTGGCCGTGCGGCCGCGCTCCGGGCCAAAGATATCATCAAGCCCGGTCAGGCGCATGCGCCGCTGCCGAAGGATGCCTGCGATGCGGCGCTGGGTCGTCTGGACGGCTTCCGCCATGCAAATGGCAGCCTGTCAACGGCGACCATCCGCGATAACATGCAGCGCGTGATGCAGGAAGACTGTGCCGTCTTCCGGACCAGCAAGTCTCTTGCCGAAGGCGTTGAGAAAATCAACAAGGTCTGGGAACAGATGCCGGAAATCAAGACAACGGACCGGTCACTGATTTGGAATTCGGACCTTGTGGAAACGCTGGAGCTGGATAACCTGATCCGTCAGGCTGTTGTCTCCATGACGGCGGCGGAAAACCGTAAAGAGAGCCGCGGCGCCCATGCGCATGAGGATTTTCCGGACCGGGATGACGAAAACTGGATGAAGCACACGCTCACCTATCACAGCGATGAGGGCGGAGTGAAAATCGATTACCGGCCGGTACATGATTATACGCTGACCGATGAAATTGCTTATATCAAACCAAAAGCGCGCGTTTACTAAGGGCGTTAGGGATGAAACATGGTTGAACTGACATTACCTAAAAATTCACGGGTTGGCACCGGCAAGACGCATACGAAACCGGATGGTGCAAAGAACCTGAAGACATTCAATGTCTACCGCTGGTCTCCCGATGATGACAAGAATCCGGCCATCGACACTTACTATGTGGATCTGGATACTTGTGGTCCAATGATCCTGGACGGTCTGATCAAGATCAAGAACGAGATTGATCCGACCCTGACGTTCCGCCGTTCCTGCCGTGAAGGCATCTGCGGCTCCTGCGCCATGAATATCAACGGAACGAACACACTGGCCTGCACGACGGGTATGGATGAGTTTAATGGCGACATTAACATCTATCCGTTGCCGCATCAGCCGGTGGTGAAGGATCTGGTCCCTGATCTCACCAATTTCTATGCGCAGTATGCGTCGATCCAGCCATGGCTGCAGGCCGAGACGCCGTCCCCGTCGAAGGAGCGGCTGCAATCCAAGGAGGATCGTGAAAAGCTGGATGGGCTTTACGAATGTATCCTTTGTGCCTGCTGTTCCACGTCCTGCCCGAGCTACTGGTGGAATTCGGACCGGTTCCTGGGTCCAGCCATCCTGCTTCAGGCCTACCGCTGGATCATCGACAGCCGCGATGAGCATACCGGGGAGCGTCTCGATAATCTGGAAGACCCGTTCCGCCTCTATCGCTGCCATACGATTATGAACTGCGCCAACACCTGTCCGAAGGGCCTGAACCCGGCCAAGGCGATTGCCGAGATCAAGAAGATGATGGTGGAACGGCGCTAGGCATAAGTGGTTCCCATAATTTGCGGAAACTGGCTCTTTCGGAGGGTCTCTTTTCAATCTAATCAAGGCCGCATGAGAATGCGGCCTTTTTTATCGGGAGAGCGCCATGTATGTACCGCCCCATTTTGCGGCGCCGGGCAAGGAAACCCTGATCCGGCTTTTGCCAACGGCGAGCTTTGCGACCCTTGTCTCGATAGGAGAGGAGGGGCGGCCTGTCGCGACCCATCTTCCGTTTTGTTATGACGAGACGCGGGGCGAGAATGGTACCCTGATCGCCCATATGGCACGGGCAAACCCGCATGGCAACATTCTGGAACGGGGCGAGGCGCTGGTTATCTTTCAGGGGCCGCATGTCTATATCTCGCCGAGCTATTATGCGACAGAAATCAACGTGCCAACATGGAATTATGTCGCGGTGCATGTCTATGGCAGACCCAAAATAATCGAAGATCCCGCTAAAGTTCGCCATTTGCTGGACAGGCTAACCCATGAAAATGAGAAAGACATGGAAAACCCCTGGCGCGCCGATCAACTGGATGACAGACGGCTAAAGGGCCTGATGCAAGGCATAATAGCTTTTGAAATTCCGCTGAGCCGGATTGAGGGGAAGGCCAAACTCGGACAAAATAAATCGGCGGTGGATCAGGCGGGAGTGGAAGAGGCGATCGGCCGGCTCTGGGGTTAGACGCAGCGCGTAAGAAGCGGTTCAGTTCTTGGCGGCATGGCCTTTCAGATACTCTTCCGATCGCATTTCCATCAGGCGTGAAACCGTGCGGGCAAATTCGAAGCTGCCGTCACCGGCTGTGTAAAGCTGTTCGGCCTCCACTTCGGCAGACATGACAAGGTTTGCCTTCGCCTCATAGAGAATATCCACCAGTGTGACGAAGCGTTTTGACTCATTCCGGCGGGCCGGGGTCAGACGCGGGACATGATCAAGGAAGATGGTATGAAAATGCTCCGTCAGGGTCAGGTAATCGGAGGCGCCAAGCGCCCGCGCGCAGAGTTCCTCGAAACGGAAGCGGGCAACGCCGCGGGCGGAGGTGCTCACCTCCAGCTTGCGGCCCTGCGTGACAAGCGTTTGCGGATTATTCTCGTAACCTTCGGTCATTTCAGCGTAGATACGATCCATTTCCGCGTTGGTGCGCGCGTCAAGGGGGCTGAAATAAACCGGCTGTTCGGCCAGCCGGTCGAGCCGGTAATCGCGACCGCCTGCCAGATGCAGGACATCAAGCTGCTCTTTCAGCAGGGCAATAAAAGGCAGGAAAAGCTGCCGGTTGAGCCCATCCTTGTACAGATCATCTGGCACCCGGTTGGAGGTGGCGACAACAACAACCCCCTGATCAAACAGTAGCTCAAATAACCGTCCAAGGATCATGGCATCGGCCACGTCCGTCACCTGAAATTCATCGAAACAGAGCAGCCAAGCGGATTCCATGATGGAGGCAGCAAGGGCAGATACCGGATCGTTATTACGCCCTTCCTGTTTTTGACGCTCGCGATGCATGAAGGCGTGGACTTCCAGCATGAAGGCATGAAAATGCACCCGGCGTTTCTGTTTCACCGGGGCAGTATCGAAGAAAAGATCCATCAGCATGGATTTTCCGCGCCCGACATCGCCATAGATATAGAGTCCCTGAGGCGGTTCCACGCGCGGCTTGCGGGCACCCAGACGGAAAATCTGGGTCCAGCGGGGGCTGGTTTGTGGATTATAGTCAATCAGGCGACGGTGCAGGGTTTGCAGCTTCTCGACCGCGAGCCGCTGTCCCGGATCATCCTGAATTTGCTTGTCTGCCAGCAGCTTGCGATAGGCTTCTTGGGGGCCGGTTGAATCATTCATGAATGCGCAAAGATCAGGTTCGAGAAGCGGATGGAGGTTATTTTACAATCTTTCGATCTGTATAGATACGAGGCCGGTCTGGCAATGATGAGGTTGAAAATTGATTCACTTTTTCAGCCGTCTTCTCTTTTATCGTGTTTCAAAAGGCTGTCAAATCGCCTTTGCGGCGGCGGGGCAATATTAATTACGACTAATTTTGGCTTTTGCGGAACCGAGGCTGTAAAAATTTGCCTGTAATTACATGCACGATCTTGCTCTTGCGTCTAAAAAGGGCTAGTACCCACAGTAATATTCACAAGGGGGCTTTGCAGGTTTCTGGCGGGCCCTCCCTCATTTGACTTCGGAGAATATAATGGCTCGAAAAAAGATTGCCCTTATCGGAAGCGGAAATATTGGCGGTACGCTTGCACATCTCGCCGGCCTCAAAGAACTTGGCGACGTTGTCCTGTTTGATATCGCGGAAGGGCTGCCCCAGGGCAAAGCGCTTGATATTGCGTCTTCCTCACCCGTGGACCGGTTCAATGCCAACTTTTCGGGCGCCAATGATTACAGCGCAATCGAGGGCGCCGATGTCTGCATCGTAACGGCCGGTATCGCCCGCAAGCCCGGAATGAGCCGCGACGATCTGCTCGGTACCAATATCAAGGTTATGCAGTCTGTGGGTGAGGGCATCAAAAAATATGCTCCGAACGCCTTTGTCATCTGCATTACTAACCCGCTTGATGCGATGGTCTGGGTGCTGCGCGAAAAATGCGGTCTGCCGCACAACATGGTCGTCGGTATGGCGGGTGTTCTTGACAGCGCCCGGTTCCGCCTGTTTCTCGCCGAAGAATTCAACGTCTCCGTTGAAGATGTGACAGCCTTTGTTCTCGGCGGTCATGGCGACACCATGGTGCCGCTGATCCGTTATTCCACCGTTGCCGGTATCCCGGTGCCAGACCTGATCAAAATGGGATGGAGCACACAGGAGAAGATCGACGCCATTGTTGACCGGACACGGAATGGCGGCGCAGAGGTCGTTGCGCTTCTGAAAACCGGTTCCGCTTTCTACGCCCCGGCGTCCAGCGCGATCACCATGGCGGAAGCCTTTCTGAAAGACAAAAAGCGGGTTCTGCCCTCCGCCGCCTTTGTGAAAGGCCAGTATGGCCTTGACGGCGTCTATGTCGGCGTTCCGACGGTGATCGGCGAAGGGGGTGTCGAGCGTATTGTCGAAATTGACATGAATGCCGATGAGAAGGCGATGTTCGACAAATCGGTCAATGCGGTGAGAGGATTGATCGACGCCTGTACCGGCATAGATCCAAGCCTCAAGTAACGAGGTAAAATGAAAGGGCACAGCAATAACCGGTTGTGCCCCTTTTTATGGTGGGATACCGTAGCGTCAATGGGCTTTCCGAAGATCGGTCCCCCATTTTTTGATGTTTTAAATACAGCAATAACGGAAAACAATGAATATTCATGAATATCAGGCGAAGGCCCTGCTCACGAAATACGGTGTTACCGTACCGCGGGGCGGTGTGGCCTATACCGCCGATGAAGCGAAGACCGTTGCAGAGGGGCTGGGAGGCCCGGTCTGGGTCGTCAAGGCACAGATTCATGCAGGCGGTCGTGGTAAGGGCGGCGGCGTTAAAGTCGTCAAATCACTGGACGCGGTTGCAGAGACGGCGCAGGCGATGATCGGGATGCAGCTTGTCACCCATCAGACCGGGCCGGAAGGCAAGGAAGTCAAGCGGGTCTATATCGAAGAAGGGTGCGATATCGCGCGGGAGCTTTATCTCGGAGCGATCATTGACCGGGCGAAAGACTGCGTGACCTTCATGGCCTCCACCGAAGGGGGGATGGATATTGAAGAAGTTGCGGAGAAGACGCCAGAAAAGATCCTGATGGTCAGCGTGGACCCGGCAACCGGTGTCATGCCGTTCCATGCGCGCAAGATTGCTTTCGGTCTCGGCCTTGAGGGCAAGCAGGTCGGCGCGGCCGTTAAATTCATCGTGGCCCTTTATAAGGCGATCGTTGATACAGATGCAAGCCTGGTTGAAATCAACCCGCTTGTCGTGACCGGCGGCGGCGATGTGATCGCGCTGGATGCGAAAATGAATTTCGATGATAACGCCCTTTACCGGCACAAGGATATTGCGGACCTCCGCGACCCGGACGAAGAAGATCCGGCGGAGAGGGAAGCGGCGCAATATGATCTTAACTACATCAAACTCGATGGCAATATCGGCTGCATGGTGAATGGCGCCGGTCTCGCCATGGCGACGATGGATATCATCCAGCTTAACGGCGGAACGCCAGCCAACTTCCTCGATGTGGGCGGTGGCGCCACCCGCGAGAAGGTGACGGAAGCCTTCAAAATCATCCTGAAGGATGAAAATGTTGAAGGCATTCTCGTCAATATCTTCGGCGGCATCATGCGCTGTGATGTGATTGCGGAAGGTGTCGTGGCGGCGGCGAAAGAAGTCGCTCTCAGTGTGCCACTTGTGGTGCGGCTTGAAGGCACCAATGTTGATTTGGGTAAGAAAATTCTCGCGGAATCGGGGCTGCCCATTCTGTCGGCTGACGATCTCGGTGATGCTGCCGAGAAAATTGTCAAAGCAGTGAAGGAGGCAGCGTAATGTCGGTTCTCGTCAATAAAGACACGAAAGTTATCTGCCAGGGCTTCACGGGGTCGCAAGGGACATTCCATTCCGAACAGGCTATTGCTTATGGGACGAAGATGGTCGGCGGCGTCACGCCCGGCAAAGGCGGGGAGACACATCTCAGCCTGCCGATCTTCAATACGGTTGCCGAAGCGCGTGCGGTCACCGAAGCGAACGCCAGCGTCATCTACGTGCCGCCGCCCTTTGCCGCCGATGCCATCCTGGAAGCGATCGATGCGGAAATCGAGCTGATTGTCTGTATTACTGAAGGCATTCCGGTTCTCGATATGGTGCGCGTCAAGCGGGCGCTGAGAAACAGCAAATCCCGTCTTATCGGCCCGAACTGCCCGGGTGTGATCACGCCCGATGAATGCAAGATCGGCATTATGCCGGGGCATATCCATCGTCGTGGCAATGTCGGCATTGTTTCCCGTTCGGGGACGCTGACCTATGAAGCGGTTGCCCAGACAACGGCGGCAGGTCTTGGACAGAGCACCTGTATCGGTATTGGCGGAGACCCGGTGAACGGCACCAATTTTATCGACTGCCTGGATATGTTCCTGGGGGACGATGAAACGGAATCCATCATTATGATCGGTGAAATCGGCGGATCAGCCGAGGAGGAAGCGGCGGCGTTTCTGAAATCATCCAAAGTCAAGAAGCCGGTTGTCGGATTTATTGCCGGTGTGACGGCACCGCCCGGTCGCCGCATGGGCCATGCCGGAGCCATCATTTCCGGTGGTAAAGGTGGCGCAGAAGACAAAATGGAGGCCATGCGCAGCGCCGGTATCACGGTGTCTGACAGCCCGGCGGCTCTGGGCTCCACTTTGGTAAGGGTTTTGAAAGGTTGATCTGGTAAGGTTAACCATTACTTATGTATTGACTCTTATAGGGGGCGGGAGAAATCCCGCCCGTAATGCAGAATGGTTCAGCAATTGGAAAATTCCTCTTTCCTCTTTGGGTCCAACGCCGGATTCATTGAGCAGCTCTATACGCGTTTTCTCGATGACCCCTCTTCGGTTGATGTAAGCTGGCAGCAGTATTTCCGCTCGCTCGGCGATGATGCTGAAACCGTTATTGCGGAAACCCGGGGGGCCCCCTGGACGCCGACTAACGGGCTGGATCCCGAGGATGAGTATGGCATTCTGGGCGATGCGGCCAACCGCGCGGCAGCCCGGGCGGAAAAGGCCGGGGCATCGGAAGTGGATGTCCGCGCTGCCGCCATTGATACAATCCGGGCGCTGATGCTGATCCGCTCCTACCGGGTGCGGGGCCATTTGAAGGCTAACCTTGATCCGCTTGGCCTTGAAATTCCGAAGGAACATCCGGAACTCAATCCGGCGACTTACGGCTTCAAGGAAGAGGATTGGGATCGGCAGATCTTTCTCGACAATGTGCTGGGCCTCGAAAGCGGCAATATTCGGGATATTCTCTCCATTGTGAAGCGGACCTATTGTTCGACCATTGGCGTCGAATTCATGCATATACAAGATCCGGAGCAGAAGGCCTGGATTCAGGAACGTATCGAAGGCCGCCACAAGGAAGTCTCCTTTACCCAGGAAGGCAAGGTGGCGATCCTGCGCAAGCTGATTGAGGCGGAGGGATTCGAGCATTTCCTGAATGTGAAATACACGGGCACAAAACGTTTTGGCCTCGACGGCGCCGAAGCCCTTATTCCCGCCATGGAAGGCGTTATCAAGCGCGGCGGCCAGCTTGGTGTGCAGGAGATTGTTCTCGGCATGCCACATCGTGGTCGTCTCAATGTGCTGACCAATGTGATGGCGAAACCGTTCCGCGCCGTCTTTTCGGAATTTCAGGGCAATCCGGCAAATCCGGAAGATGTTGAAGGCTCCGGTGACGTGAAATATCATCTGGGCACGTCTTCCGACCGGGAGTTTGACGGCAATAACGTTCATCTGTCGCTGACGGCGAACCCGTCGCATCTGGAGGCGGTCAATCCCGTCGTCCTCGGTAAAGCGCGGGCGAAGCAGGCACAGATCGGGCCGGATGTCGGCGGCAAGGTCATGCCGCTGTTGCTGCATGGTGATGCGGCCTTTGCCGGTCAGGGGATCGTGGCGGAGTGTTTCGGCCTTTCGGAGCTGAAAGGCTACCGGATTTCTGGCACCATTCATTTTGTGGTCAACAACCAGATCGGCTTCACGACCAGCCCGAAATTTTCGCGCTCCAGCCCCTATCCGTCCGATGTCGGAAAAATGGTGATGGCGCCGATTTTCCACGTCAATGGCGATGATCCGGAAGCGGTTTGCCACGTCGCCAAGATTGCCACAGAATTCCGCCAGCTCTTCCAGATTGATGTCGTGATTGACATGTTCTGTTATCGCCGTCATGGCCATAACGAAGGGGACGAACCGGCCTTCACTCAACCGCTGATGTACCGCACGATTGCGCAGCATCCGACGACAATGCAGATCTACGCCAAGAAACTGATCGGTGAAAAGATTGTCACCGAACAGGAGGTTGAAGGCTGGATTGCCGAGTTTAAGGATTATCTCGAGAAGCAATATGAAGCGGCTAACAGCTTCAAGCCGAACAAGGCGGACTGGTTCGAAGGCCGCTGGCAGGGCTTCGGGCGGGCCGATGAAGGCGCCCGGCGCGGCACCACCGCGGTGGAACTCGACCAGCTGAAGGACATCGGGAACGCCCTCACAAATATTCCGGAGGAACATAATGTTCACCGGACACTGAAGCGCATCCTGAAAGCCAAAAAGCAGATGATCGACACCGGTCAGGGCATTGACTGGGCGACGGCGGAGGCGCTGGCATTTGGCTCGCTGCTGAAGGAAAACTACCCGGTTCGTCTGTCCGGCCAGGACAGCGGGCGCGGAACATTTTCGCAGCGTCATTCGGTTATCGTCGATCAGGTGACGGAGGATCGTTATATTCCGCTGAACAACCTTGGCGGTGAGCAGGCGCATTATGAGGTGATTGACAGCCTTCTTTCCGAGGCGGCGGTGCTGGGGTATGAGTATGGCTACACCCTGGCGGAGCCGAATGCGCTAGTCCTGTGGGAAGCGCAGTTCGGTGATTTCGCCAACGGGGCGCAGGTTATCATCGACCAGTTCATTTGCAGCGGTGAGGCAAAATGGCTGCGGATGAGTGGCCTTGTCCTGTTGTTGCCGCATGGCTATGAAGGGCAGGGACCGGAACATTCTTCTGCCCGTCTGGAACGGTATCTGCAGCTCTCTGCGGAAGATAACTGGCAGGTGGTCAACTGTACGACGCCGGCCAACTATTTCCACGCCCTGCGCCGTCAGATCCATCGCAAATTCCGCAAACCGCTTGTGGTGATGACGCCGAAATCGCTTTTGCGGCACAAGCTGGCCGTCTCGACGCTGGAAGAGATGGGGCCGGGCTCCAGCTTCCATCGCGTCCTTTACGATAATGAAAAGCTTTGCGCGGACAAGGATGTCAAACGCATCGTGTTGTGCTCGGGTAAGGTTTATTATGATCTTTATGCCCGGCGGGAAGAACTGGGTGACAAGCACACCTATTTCCTGCGGCTTGAACAGCTTTACCCCTTCCCCTATCAGGCGCTTGAGCAGGAGCTCCAGAACTTCCGGCATGTAGAGGAAGTTGTCTGGTGTCAGGAAGAGCCGAAGAATATGGGAGCCTGGTCCTTCGTGGAGCCGCATTTGGAAAAAGCATTTGCGGATGTCAAAATGAAGAAGGTGACACGTGCCCGCTATGCCGGCCGTAAGGAAGCGGCATCGCCGGCAACGGGCCTTTTGAAAAAGCATGTTCTGGAACAAAACGCATTGGTGGATGACGCGCTCGGCGTCAAATCGGAATAGGAAGTCAAAATGACGGTGGAAATTCGTGTTCCCGCACTCGGGGAATCAGTCACGGAAGCAACGGTAGGCCAGTGGTTCAAAAAGGTTGGCGAGACGGTCACCAAGGATGAGCCGATCGTCGAGTTGGAGACGGACAAGGTGACCCTTGAAGTCAATGCGCTGGAATCCGGGCGGCTGGAAGAAATCATCGTCGCGGAAGGCGAGGATGTGGAAGTTGGCGCTCTGCTGGGCCACATTAAGGCGGGCGCCAGCGGCAGTGCACCTGCTCCGGCCGCTGAAAAACCAGAGGAAAAAGCGAAGGAGCAGCCTGCAGCCGCAAAAGCGGCTCCTACAGCAGAGGCTCCGGCACCCGCTCCGTCAGGTGAGGGCGCTGCGGAAGTCCTGCCCGCAGCCCAGAAGCTGATTGATGAGAATAATCTTGATGCCAGCCGTATTCGCGGCACCGGCAAGGACGGACGCATCACCAAGGGGGATGTTCTGGAGGCCCTTGAAAATGGCGGCGCCTCTCCGGCGGCGGCCCCCGCGGCCGCTTCTGCTCCGGCGGCGCCGGCCTCTGCGCCCGCGGCTCCTTCCGGCCCCCGGGCGGAGGAAGCGCGCGAGGAACGGGTGAAGATGACCCGTTTGCGCAAGAGCATTGCAAGCCGCCTGAAAGATGCGCAGAACACAGCCGCCATGCTGACCACCTATAATGAGGTGGACATGACGGCAATGCTGGATCTGCGCAGTGAATATCAGGATCGCTTTGTCAAAAAGCATGGGGTGAAGCTCGGCTTCATGTCCTTCTTTACGAAGGCTTCCATCGCGGCCTTGCAGGAACTGCCCGCTGTGAATGCGGAGATTGACGGCGATTATATGGTTTATAAAAACTACTATAATATCGGCATTGCTGTCGGGACGGATTCCGGTCTTGTGGTGCCGGTTCTTCGGGACGCCGATACGCTCAGCTTCGCCGATGTTGAGAAGGGAATTGCCGAGCTTGGTAAGAAAGCGCGGGATGGCAAGCTCAGCATGGCCGAATTGCAGGGCGGTACCTTTACGATCACGAATGGCGGCGTTTATGGCTCGCTGATGTCGTCGCCGATCCTGAACCCGCCGCAGGCCGCTGTTCTTGGGATGCACAAGATTCAGGAACGTCCAATGGTCGTCAAGGGAGAGATCAAAATTCGCCCGATGATGTATCTGGCCCTCACCTATGATCACCGGATCATTGACGGCAAGGAAGCCGTGACCTTCCTGGTTCGTGTCAAGGAAGCGCTTGAGGATCCGCAACGGCTGCTGCTGGACCTCTGATCAATCCAGAAGGATATGAGGATAAGATGAGCAATGAGACTTTCGATCTGGTCGTAATTGGCGGCGGTCCCGGTGGCTACACTGCGGCCATCCGGGCGGCGCAGCTTGGCATGAAGACAGCCTGTGTTGAAAAGCGCGGGGCGCTTGGCGGCGTGTGTCTTAATGTCGGCTGTATTCCGTCCAAGGCGCTGTTGCAGTCTTCTGAACTGTATGAGGAGGCGCAGCACAGCTTCGAAAGCCGGGGCATTACTGTTGGTTCCCTCAAGCTTGATCTGGACAAGATGATGGGCCAGAAACAGGAGACGGTGAAAGGTCTGACGCAGGGGATCGAGTTTCTCTTCAAGAAAAACAAGGTCACCTATGTGAAAGGCGCGGCAACCCTTGAAGGCGGCGGACGCATCGCTGTTGAGGGGGAGGATGCCAAGACGCTGAAGGCGAAGAACATCCTGATCGCAACCGGATCCGAGGTGACGCCGCTTCCCAATGTGGAAATTGACGAAAAGCAGATTGTCTCCTCCACCGGGGCGCTGGAACTGCCGAAGGTCCCGAAAAAGATGATCGTGATCGGCGCGGGTGTCATCGGGCTGGAACTCGGAACTGTCTGGCGCCGTCTCGGGGCGGAGGTGACGGTTGTTGAATTCCTCGACCGGATCCTGCCGGGGACGGACAATGAAGTTGCCAAGAATACCCAGCGTATTCTGAAAAAGCAGGGGATTGAATTCCTGCTCGGCAAGAAAGTCACGGGCGCGAAAAAGGCCAAGTCCGGCGTTACCCTGACCATGGAACCCTCAAAAGGTGGTGATGCGGAAACGCTGAAAGCCGATGTGGTGCTGGTCGCCATTGGCCGCCGCCCTTATACCGAAGGCCTTGGCCTCGATGATCTCGGCGTTGAGAAAGATCGCGCCGGGCGGATTGTCGTTGACAAGAATTTCAAATCCTCGGTCGATGGAATTTACGCCATCGGCGATGTGATCGAAGGACCGATGCTCGCCCATAAGGCAGAGGATGAAGGCGTTGTCTGCGTCGAGAAGCTGGCCGGACAGAAGCCCCATATCAATTACGACACCATTCCGGGCGTCATCTATACCTGGCCGGAAGTGGCGACCGTCGGCAAGACGGAAGAGCAGCTTAAAGAAGCGGGTACGGACTATAATGTCGGCAAGGTGCCGTTTATGGCCAACAGCCGCGCCCGGGCAAATGGATATACCGAAGGTTTTGTCAAAATCCTCGCCGACAAGAAATCGGACAAGGTGCTGGGCGTGCATATTATCGGCCCCGATGCGGGGACGATCATTCATGAATGCGTGCTGGCGATGGAATTCGGTGCCTCCTCCGAAGATATTGCCCGAACCTGTCATGCCCATCCGACGCTGAATGAAGCGGTCAAGGAAGCGGCGCTCGCCGTTGCCGGACGGACAATAAACAGTTGACCTTTTCACAAATCGGTTAGCACAATAACGGGTCGGAAAATTCCGGCCCGTTATTTATTTCTGAAAGCCACGTAAGCTCAAGGAGACGTTATGAAGCTCTGTTACAGCGCTCTATCCCCCTTTGTCCGCAAGGTCAGGATCACGGCTATCGAGCATGGTTTGCTGGATAAAATCGAGATTGTCGATTCAGACCATAGCGACATGTTCAAAGGCATCAATGCTGCGAACCCGCTTGGAAAAGTACCGAGCCTCACGCTGAATACTGGCGAAATTCTCTATGATTCTATCGTTATTTGCGAATATCTCGATAATATTGGCGAGGGGCCGAAACTGTTTCCATCCGCCGGGCCGGAGCGGTGGCGGGTTCTGACCCTGCATGCCATGGCCAACGGAATGACCGACGCCGCCTATCAACGCCGCGTGGATAGCATTCTGCCCGCCGGGGAAGGCTCACCAAGCTGGGCGGGACGATTGAAATTGTCCATGGAAAACTGCCTTGATGAGATGGAACGGCAAGCGGAAAATTATGGGCAGAATCTGAATATCGGCACAATCGCCGTCGCCTGCGCCCTTGGCTATCATGATTTCAGATTTGGCAATGAACAATGGCGTGACGGACGGCCCAAGCTGGCCCGGTGGTATGAGCAAATGGTGACGCGACCATCCCTTGCCAGTACCTTGCCAGCTTAACGGTCTGGCCCTGCATTGGCAATCAGCATCACAGGGTCGCGGCTGACGCTCGCGCTTTGTATCGCCGAAATTACGGCAATGTCCTCCTTTGCCACATTTCCCGCGATGACGCCCTTCTTTTTCAGCCATTGGTCTCTCTCCGGCGAAGATGCGGGCTGGATCAATGCCGCCTTTTTCTTCGGCTTTACGATGGTCGGCCCCGTTATGACATCCATGACGGACCGGATTGATGCGCGCCGTGTTTTCCTTACCGGATGTGGCATGGCGATCATCGGGGCTTATGGATTTGCCTATCTTGCCCATGATTTTTCTTCGGCCCTGCCCTGGCGGTTTCTGTCGGGTGCTGGGCTTGGCTGCACCTATATGCCGGGCCTGAAATTGCTGACGGACCGGTTGCCGCCCGGTGATCAGTCGCGTGCCATCGCCTTTTATACGGCCAGTTTTTCGACCGGCTCCGCAGTCTCCTTCCTGCTGGTGGGACAGGTTCATCTCTGGCTGGGGTGGGAGGCGGCGATGATCTCCGTCATCATCGGGCCGCCTGTTTCCATCGCAATTATCCTGTTGGCGACATCACCGAAGTCCCTGACCGCGCCCCGTCCCTGGTCGCAGATTTTCAATTACGCGCCCGTACTTACCAATCGTTTCAGCATGGGGTATATCATCGCCTATATCTGCCACACGTGGGAGCTGGTGACGATGCGCTCTTTCCTGTTGGCGTTTCTTGTCTATGCCCACACTCTGACAGAGGCGCCGGCCTGGATGGATGTGGCAACGATTACAGCCCTTGCCGTTTTCGTCGGATTGCCATCCAGTGTCCTCGGCAATGAACTGTCCCTCAAAATCGGACGGCAGCGGGCCATTACCCTGGTGATGATTTTCTGCCTGCTGTTTTCGTTCAGTATTGGGTTTACGGCGAACCTGCCGTTTGTATTCGTTGTTGCCATGGCGCTTGTCTATGGCTTCATGATTACGGCAGATTCCTCATCCATCACGGCGGGTGCAGTTGGCAGCGCGCCGACGGAGCTGCGCGGTGCCACCATGGCAGTGCACAGCTTTCTCGGGTTTGGTGGTGGCATGATCGGGCCGGTCGTTGCGGGCATTGTGCTGGACCGTTCTGGCGGAACGGAATCAACGACAGCCTGGGGGCTGATGTTTATCTCCATGGGGGCGATTACACTCGTCGGTCCGCTGGCGCTCCGGCTGACGCGAAAATAGGGCGTTCAGCTTTTGGGATGCGCCTGATCATAAACAGCGAGAAGCTTTTCCATATCAAGATCTGTGTAACGCTGGGTTGAGGAGAGGGAGGCATGGCCGAGCAGCTCCTGAATGGAGCGGAGGTCGCTTCCTCCCGCCAGCAGGTGGGTTGCAAAGCTGTGACGCAGGGCATGCGGTGTCGCGCTTTCCGGCAGGCCGAGATTGCGGCGTAACATCTGCATCTTGAGCTGGATAGCGCGAGCATTCAGCCGTTTTCCCTGCTTGCCGACAAAAAGCGGGTCCGTATCGCTGAGAGAAAAGGGGCATTGCTTCATATATATATCAATTGCATCGCGGACGGCAGGCAGAACGGGGACCATCCGTTCCTTATTTCCCTTGCCGATCAGGGTGAGAATGTCGCCCACGGGACGGTCCCCAACATTGAGGCTGAGCGCTTCCCCGATACGCAGACCGCACCCATAGAGCAGGGTCAGGACTGCGGCATCGCGATAATATATCCAGTCCGGCTCCCTTTCGTCCTGCTTTTCCCCTAACAGTCTTTTTGTATCCGTCACCGCGAGAGGGCGGGGAAGGCGCGCGGGCGCTTTTGGCGTACGCAGGGATTTGAGATAGGGGTTATGGAGATGCCCGTCTTTTTCCTGCCGCTTGAAAAAACTTCGTACGGAGGAGAGGTTCCGCCTGAGAGAGGTGGCGCTGAGCCCCTCCTGGCGGCGATGGGCGAGATAGGCTCGGAAATCGGCGGCGCGCAGCTTCTCAAGATCCTCAAGTGTCGGTTCCCCGCCGAGATGGCCGGTCAGGAAGGCGAGAAACTCGCGGACATCCCGCTCATATGCCTCAACCGTATGCGTGCTCGCCTTTTTCTCGTGGATCAGCCAGTTGGTCCAATCATCATAGGCGCGGTCAAGGGAAGGGCGGTCCGGCATGGCTATGCCGATTTCTGCTCCAGCCACATCTGCAGACAGGACTGGATGGCAATGGCCAGAAAATGCAGGAGATCCGTCGCCTGATCTTCCTGAAAATGTCCCGGCTGGCGGCTGCCAAAGGCGACCATTGCCTGGGCATGCAGAGAGGGCACATCCAGCCGGATAAGGGCATCGGAATGGACCAGTTCCTTGGCCGGGCCGAAGATGGCCTTCGACTGGGGCGCGCTGGCCCGCAAAAGAATGCTGCGGCTTCGCCAGGGTGCACGGTTGATGCTTCCAGGTTTCAAGCGTTGCAATCCGGTCATATCGGGCAGCGGGATCGGACCATCCTCCACACAGAGGGTGATAACGTCAATCTCCAGCAGTTCCGGCAGATCCTGCGTCAGAATATGGACGAAATGGGCAAGACCGGTGGCGCCCAGGATCGCCTGTATCGAGGCATGCACCATGTTCTGGGTATGAACATTATTGCGGGCGGCTTCGACGAAATCATCTTGCATCTCGGTCAGTCGGGAGACCTTTTTTTGCAGCCGGTCCACCATATAGAATTGCAGATCGACGACACCATCGCCTGTCATGCGGCCGGGAAGTTCCATCTCTGACAGCAGATCGGCATTGCGGGCAAGAAAGTCCGGATGGTTACGCAGCCACTCCCGGACATCCTCTTCCGTCAGCTGTGGTCCTTGCTGTCCGCGATCACTTATCGTTTTGTCCGAAATTTCACTCACCTACGCAACTCTCATTATCGTGTTATCCCAAAATATTTTGCCCCGTTTTTTCCCAATCCGCAAGAAAGGCGGCAAGCCCCTTGTCCGTCAGCGGATGAGAGACGAGTTGCTTCAAAACAGCGGGCGGAATGGTGCAGACATCGGCACCGATCAGGGCGGCGTCAACGATGTGGGTGGGGTTGCGAATGGAGGCGACCAGCACTTCCGTCTTGAGGTCGGGGTAGTTATCATAAATCTGTACAATGTCCCGGATCAGATCCATGCCCCGCTGTCCGATATCATCAAGCCGACCGACGAACGGCGAGATAAAACTCGCGCCCGCCTTGGCCGCCAGAATGGCCTGCGCAGCGGAAAAGCAGAGGGTGACATTGACTTGCGTGCCGTTACGGCTCAGTTCGGCGCAGGTCTTGAGGCCCGCCATGGTAAGCGGTACCTTGACGGCGATGTTCTCTGCAATTCCGGCGAGCTTTTTCCCCTCTTCCAGCATCTTTTTGAAGTCGGTCGCAGCCACTTCGGCGCTGACCGGGCCATCGATGATTTCACATATTTCCCGGATCACCTCGAAAAAGTCGCGGCCCGTTTTGGCAATCAATGACGGGTTTGTGGTGACGCCGTCCAGAAGGCCGGTATCGGCGAGTTCGCGAATCTCTTCGGTATCTGCCGTATCAACGAAAAATTTCATGGGATGTTCTTTAATCCTGACGCTTAAACACTGGTTTGAAGGCTCGGAATAGTCTATCGCATAGAAATGAGCAGCACAATGAAACATCGTCGCGTTCGTGTTCTGATGCCACTTTCGGTGGGGGAGCTTTACGATTACCGTGCGCCAAATGATCTTAATATTGAAATCGGCCATTTTGTGACCGTGCCGCTCGGCAAGCGGGAGGTGACGGGCGTCGTCTGGGAAGAGGCCCGCGGCTCCGATCTGGCGGAGGAGCGGATGAAAGATATCCTCTCGATCCTGCCGTGTGAGAAGCTGCCTGAAGAGAGCCTTCGCTTCATTGACTGGGTAGCGCAATATACCATGCAGCGGCGCGGTCGGGTTCTGCGTATGGCCATGAGCGTGCCCGAGGCGCTTTATCCTAAAACCCCCCGGACCGGTTATCAGATAACGGACAGAGTGCCGGAGCGGATGACACCGGCGCGGCGGCGCGTCCTTGAGATTGCGCGGGAAAGCGGAGTACAGACGGCGGCGGACCTGTCAGCCATCGCCGGGGTCAGCGCATCGGTTGTCAAGGGACTTGCCGGAATCGGGGCATTACGGCCCGTGGAGATGTCGCCCGATACTGCGATGGATGCACCGGACTGGCGACATGCGGCATTTGACCTGACGGCAGATCAACAGGCGGCGGCGGATTCCCTTGCGACTGATGTCGTGGAACGGAAATTTGCCGTCTCCCTGATTGACGGCGTGACCGGGTCCGGCAAAACGGAAGTCTATTTTGAGGCCCTTGCCGCCTGCCTGCGGGAAGGTCGGCAGGCACTGGTTCTGCTGCCTGAAATTGCGCTTACCGCGCAATGGCTCGGCCGGTTTGAGGCGCGCTTCGGGGCGCGGCCGGTGGAATGGCATTCCGATCTCGGGCAGGGGGAACGGCGGCGCAACTGGCGTGATGTGATCGAGGGACGGGCGCAGATTGTTGTCGGCGCGCGCTCTGCCCTGTTTCTGCCCTTTGCCGATCTTGGGCTGATTGTGGTGGATGAAGAACATGAAACCTCCTTCAAGCAGGATGAGGGCGTGCCGTATAATGCGCGGGATATGGCAGTGGTGCGCGGCAAGATTGGCGGCCTTCCCGTTGCCCTGGCATCGGCGACGCCATCTCTTGAAAGCCTGTTGAATGCACAGGCGGGCAAATACAAGCATCTGAAACTGCCGTCGCGTTTCGGGGGCGCCCTGCTTCCCGATGTGGAGCTGATTGACCTGAAACAGCACCGGCCCGGACCGCAGCGCTGGATTTCGGAGCCCCTGCGGCAGGCCATGGAGGTAACGCTGGCCGAGGGGCGTCAGGTGATGCTTTTTTTGAACCGGCGGGGGTATGCGCCGCTTACCCTCTGCGATTCATGCGGCCACCGGCTGCAGTGCCCCAATTGCAGTGCCTGGCTGGTGGAGCATCGCCTGATCAACCGGTTGCAATGTCATCACTGCGGCTATACGGCGATGATGCCGAAAAGCTGCGATGAATGCGGGGCAGAGGACAGCTTCAAACCTTGTGGGCCGGGAATCGAGCGGCTGTCGGAAGAAGCGGCCAACCTGTTTCCGGATCGTAAAGTGGCGATGATGGCAAGCGATACCCTGAATAGTCCGCGCGCCGCAGCCGAATTTGTTGCGGCCATGGACAGGGGAGAGATTGATATCCTAATCGGGACGCAGATTGTCGCGAAAGGGTATCATTTCCCGAATCTGACGCTTGTCGGAGTAATTGATGCGGACCTTGGCCTGGCGGGGGGGGATTTGCGCGCGGCGGAGCGGACTTATCAGCTTTTATCGCAGGTCACGGGCCGGGCAGGCAGGGAAGCGGCGCGGGGCAGGGTCTATCTGCAATCCCATCTGCCGGAGCATCCGGTAATCGACGCCATTGTCCACCAGCAGGGAGAGGCGTTTTTTGCGCTGGAGGCGGCAGGTCGTCAGGATGCCGGTATGCCGCCTTATGGACGTCTTGCAGCCCTGATTCTATCTGGAGCAAAAGCCGAATCGGTTGCGACTTTTGCCACGGAACTGGCGCGCCGCGCCCCGACGGGTGACAAATTGTCAATATTGGGGCCCGCACCGGCGCCGCTTTCCATGATCCGCGGGCGCCATCGCTACCGGTTTCTGGTTAAATGCGCGCGCGGTGTCAATATACAGGCAATCATCGGTAAATGGCTTCAGGGCCGCAAAATACCCAATGATATCCGCCTGCAAATTGACATAGACCCCTATAATTTTATGTGAGCGTTTAATTTTCTGCGTATAATCTGCGCGTAAATGGGGAAAACGGACATTTTAGTCAATATACTGCTGTGCAGCATATTGCCACCCGGTTTTCCCTGTGCTAATAACCCCGTGCCTCAACGACGGGAGCCGTAGTGGTGCCCGTTCGTGAGGGGGATTCATATTAAGACGGACACAAATCTCGTCCAAATTTCAGGCCTGGGGATCGTTTCTTGTCAGCTGAGAACATAACAGTTTCCGGTATCGCGGGTCGTTATGCGACTGCTCTGTTTGATTTGGCCTCTTCGGCCAAGGAGCTTGATGCCGTTGCCGCCGATCTGGCGACAGTCAAATCAATGATGGATGAGAACAAGGATCTCGCCCGTCTGGTCAAAAGCCCGATTATCAGCCGTGCCGATCAGGCTCGGGCGATGGGCGCGGTTCTTGAAAAATTGGGAGTTGGCGATCTTGTCCGCCGGTTCATTGGAACCGTCGCGCAGAACCGTCGGCTTTTCGCACTGCCCGGCATGATCAATGCCTATGGTCAGCTGCTTGCTGCCGAACGCGGCGAAGTGGTCGCCCGGGTGACGTCTGCGAAAAAACTCACGAAAAGTCAGCTTGATGCTGTTTCATCTGCCCTCAAATCTGCCATTGGCAGTGATGTCAGTCTCGAATCGGAAGTCGATGAAAGCCTGATCGGGGGTCTTGTCATAAGGGTTGGTTCGCGCATGATCGATAGCTCGATCCGGACTAAACTTCAAAATCTTAAGTTTGCGATGAAAGGGGTTGGGTGATGGACATCCGCGCCGCAGAAATTTCCGAAATTCTTAAACAGCAGATTGCGGGGTTTGACACGCAAGCTGAGGTCTCAGAGGTTGGCCAGGTGCTTTCCGTCGGTGACGGCGTTGCCCGCGTTTATGGTCTGGACAATATTCAGGCCGGTGAAATGGTCGAATTCCCGGGCGGTATTAAAGGGCTGGCCCTCAACCTTGAAACCGATAACGTCGGTGTCGTGATTTTCGGTTCCGACCGTGACATCCGGGAAGGTGATACGGTCAAGCGGACAGGCGCGATTGTCGAGACAGGCGTTGGCAAAGGCCTGCTCGGTCGTGTCGTTGATGGCCTTGGCAACCCGATTGATGGTAAAGGTCCGATCGAAGCGACCGAAACCCGCCGTGTAGACGTGAAGGCCCCTGGCATCATGCCGCGTAAATCGGTGCATGAGCCAATGATGACCGGCCTCAAGGCAATTGACAGCCTTGTCCCTGTCGGACGGGGGCAGCGCGAACTTATCATTGGCGACCGCCAGACCGGCAAGACGGCCGTTGCGGTGGACGCGATCCTCAATCAGAAGTCCGTCAATGCCACGGATGATGAAGGCAAGAAACTCTACTGCGTTTATGTTGTGGTTGGGCAGAAGCGTTCCACCGTTGCGCAGGTTGTGAAAACCCTTCAGGAAAACGGCGCGCTGGAATATTCCATCGTTGTTGCCGCTACCGCCTCCGATCCGGCTCCGCTACAGTATCTGGCGCCGTTTACCGGCTGCGCCATGGCGGAATATTTCCGGGATAACGGCATGCACTCCCTGATCATTTATGATGATCTGTCCAAGCAGGCCGTTGCCTATCGCCAGATGTCCCTGCTGCTGCGTCGTCCTCCGGGACGTGAAGCCTATCCGGGTGACGTTTTCTATCTGCATTCCCGTCTGCTGGAACGCTCTGCAAAGCTGAATGAGGCGAACGGTTCCGGTTCCATGACCGCGCTGCCGGTGATTGAAACCCAGGCCGGTGACGTGTCTGCGTATATTCCGACCAACGTGATCTCCATTACGGACGGTCAGATCTTCCTCGAAACCGAGCTTTTCTATCAGGGTATCCGTCCGGCCATTAACGTAGGTCTGTCGGTTTCCCGTGTGGGTTCCTCGGCGCAGACGAAAGCCATGAAACAGGTGGCTGGCTCGATCAAACTGGAGCTGGCGCAGTATCGTGAAATGGCCGCCTTCGCCCAGTTCGGTTCGGACCTTGATGCGGCAACGCAGAAGCTGCTGGCCCGCGGCGCCCGCCTGACCGAGTTGCTGAAGCAGCCGCAGTACAGCCCGCTGACCATGGAAGAGCAGGTCGTCGTCATCTTCTCCGGCGTGCGCGGATATCTCGACAGTGTCGGGGTTTCCCAGATCGGCGATTTCGAAAAGCAACTGCTGGCGGAAATGCATGCGAAGCATCAGGGGCTTCTGGATACCATCCGGACAGAAGGCGCCCTGTCGCAAGACTCTGAATCGAAGCTGAAAGATATTCTTGAAGGCTTTTCGAAGGCATTTGCATAAAAAGTTGAGCTTAGGAAAGGGGTAGCCGGCACATGGCGAACCTTAAGGAACTCAAAAACCGGATCAGCAGCGTCACCTCGACGCAGAAGATCACCAAGGCCATGAAAATGGTTGCGGCGGCCAAGCTGCGCCATGCGGAAGAGGCGGCGAATGCCGCCCGTCCCTATGCGGAACGCATGGATAGCATGATGGCATCGCTGGCGTCTGGCATGGTTGGCAAGGATAACGCCCCGAAACTGCTGGCAGGAACGGGCTCTGACCAGCGGCAGCTGATCATCGTCGCAACGGGTGAGCGTGGCTTGTGCGGTGGATTTAACAGCTCCATCTCCAAGGCTGCGGCTCTGAAGGTGGACAAGCTGCTGGCGCAGGGCAAGGATGTCAAAATCCTTTGCGTCGGCAAAAAAGGTCGGGATGTTCTCAAGCGGAAATACAGCCATCTGATCATCGGAACCGTGGATCTGTCCGGTTCAAAGCGGATCGGATTCGACGATGCCCAGCCGATTGCACAGCGCGTTCTGACGATGTTCGATGCGGATGAATTTGACGTTTGCACGATCTTCTATGCGAAATTCGTTTCCGTTCTGACACAGACGGTAACGGAACAGCAGATCATTCCGGCCCCTGTTCCGGAAAAGGCAGACGCGGAAGAGAGCGATATTCTTTACGAATATGAGCCGGAAGAAGAAGAAATTCTGGCAGAACTTCTCCCACGCAATCTGTCCGTCCAGATTTTCCGTGCGCTTCTCGAAAATTCCGCCTCCGAGCAGGGTGCGCGGATGTCGGCCATGGATAACGCGACCCGGAACGCAGGGGAAATGATCGACAAATTGACCTTGCAATATAACCGCGAACGTCAGGCCGCGATTACGAGCGAACTGATTGAAATTATCTCCGGTGCGGAAGCGCTCTAGCCTTTCCACCGATTGTTAAGAACTGAAGTGACCCTGTAGGGAGCATGAAAATGGCAAAGAATGTCGGCAAAATTACCCAGGTGCTGGGCGCCGTCGTGGACGTACAATTCGATGGGGACCTTCCCAATATCCTGAACGCATTGCATTGTGACAACAATGGCCAGCGGCTGGTTCTGGAAGTGGCGCAGCATCTTGGTGAAAATACTGTCCGGGCGATTGCCATGGATGCGACGGAAGGGCTGGTCCGCGGGCAGGAAGTAAGTGATACGGGCGATGCCATCCGCATGCCTGTCGGACCCGGCACGCTGGGTCGTATCATGAATGTGGTTGGCGAGCCGGTGGATGAGCGCGGCCCGATCAAGACCGACAAATCCTCCCCTATTCACGCGCCAGCTCCGGATTTCGCGGATCAGTCCACGGAAGCTGAAATTCTGGTGACGGGCATCAAGGTCGTTGACCTTCTCGCACCTTATGCCAAAGGCGGCAAGATCGGCCTGTTCGGCGGCGCCGGTGTGGGCAAGACGGTTCTTATCATGGAATTGATCAACAACGTTGCTATGGGCCATGGTGGTTATTCGGTGTTTGCCGGTGTGGGGGAGCGTACCCGTGAAGGGAACGACCTTTATCACGAAATGATCGAAGGTGGCATTATTGATACCGAAGGCGATAAGTCCAAGGTGGCGCTGGTTTATGGCCAGATGAATGAGCCGCCCGGAGCCCGTATGCGTGTTGCCCTGTCCGGTCTGACGCAGGCGGAATATTTCCGTGACGTAGAAGGTCAGGACGTGCTGTTCTTCGTTGACAACATCTTCCGCTTTACGCAGGCTGGTTCCGAAGTGTCCGCGCTTCTCGGCCGTATCCCGTCCGCTGTGGGATATCAGCCGACGCTTGCAACCGACATGGGCGCGCTACAGGAGCGTATTACCTCCACAAACAAGGGCTCAATTACGTCCGTTCAGGCCATTTACGTTCCAGCCGACGACCTGACCGACCCGGCTCCGGCAACCTCCTTCGCCCATCTGGATGCGACGACCGTTCTGTCCCGTCAGATCGCGGAGCTTGGTATTTACCCGGCTGTGGATCCGCTCGACTCCACCTCCCGTATGCTTGACCCGGCCATTGTCGGCGAGCGTCACTATGAGATTGCCCGTCAGGTTCAGGAAACTCTCCAGACCTACAAGTCGCTGCAGGATATTATCGCTATTCTCGGCATGGACGAGCTGTCGGAAGAAGACAAGCTCATCGTTGCCCGGGCCCGTAAGATCCAGCGTTTCCTCAGCCAGCCGTTCCATGTGGCTGAAGTCTTTACCGGTTCGCCGGGCAAGTTCGTGAAACTTGAAGACACCATCGACGCTTTTGAGAAAATCTGCGCCGGTGAGTATGACGAACTGCCGGAAGCGGCCTTCTACATGTGCGGTGGCATTGAAGAAGTCCTCGAAAAAGCGAAGAAACTGGCGGCGGACGCGGCCTGATCCGCGCCCCTGAAGGAGTATAGAAATGGCCGACATGGTTACCATGGATCTTGTATCGCCCGAGAAGCTGCTGCTCTCGGATGAGTTTGAAATGGTTGTGCTGCCGGGCGCCGAAGGGGACTTCGGTGTTCTCGCGGGTCATTTGCCGATTACCTCCACGCTGCGTCCCGGTGTCATCAGCATTTATGAGGGCGACAAGGAGAAGGAGCGTATCTTCGTCAATGGCGGCTTTGCCGAGGTATCGAACGACAAAATCACCGTTCTGGCCGAAGAAGCCATCTTTGTCGCGGATCTGAACCGCGCCGATCTGGAGCAGCGTATCCAGGACGCGCGCGAGGATGAAGAGGATGCCAAAGATGATGAAACCCGCCGCCGTGCCGCGGAAAACCAGGACCATCTGAAGCAACTTCTCGAAGCCATGGCGTAAGGGTAGTTGACTGGAATGCAAAAGGGGCCTTCGGGCCCCTTTTTTGTGCCTGATGCTCAGATCAAAGCGGTTTGCTAATTTATGCGGATGGCTTAGTCTGGGCCACGAGTGAGTTTATGAAGTAGCTGCGTAATGACAAAAACCGCAATCATTGCCGGGGGAAGCATTGCCGGCCTGGCAACCGCCCGGGCCCTGTCACCCTGTTTCGAGCGAGTTATCCTGCTTGAGGCGGACAGTTTCGATCAGACGGGGTTCGCCCGCAAAGGAACACCGCAAGCCAACCATGTGCATGGACTTCTGAAGGGCGGCTGCGATGCCTTGACCCGTCTGTTCCCGGACCTTCCCGCAAGACTGACCGCCGCAGGCGCAGTTTCTTGTCATTTCAGCAGCGAAGTACGCTGGTATATCAATGAAGACTGGATGCCGCGCTATGATGGATCCATGCAGATATATTTCCAGACCCGGCCGTTGCTCGAAGGATGCCTGAGAGAGGCGGTGCGCGAAATTGCCAATGTCGAGATTGTTGAAAATTGCCGTGTTGAAGATTTTGTTCTCGATGAAGCGCGAAAACGGATTATCGCGGCGGTTGTCCGGCGTCCCGGCGCGGATGTGGAAACAATATCTGCCGATTTTTTTATAGATGCGATGGGGCGGGGAAGTTTTCTGCCCCGGTGGTTAAAACGGGAAGGGTTCGGGGAAGTCCCGGAAGATCATATCGGGGTTAACCTTGGCTATGCCAGCTGCCTGATGGAACTGCCGACTGAGCCGCGCGATTGGAAAAGCATTCTGATTTATCCCAAGGGGCCAAAGGAAATCCGGGGCGCCACCCTTGTCAAGGTGGAGAATGATAAATGGTTGCTGACCCTCGCAGGGTATCATAATGATCACCCCCCGGCCGACGCGGAGGGTTTTCTCGAGTTCGCCAGAACGCTGCCACGTCCCGATATTTATGATGCGGTCAGGAATGCGCGGATCGTCAGCGATATCCGTCTGCATAAATTTCCGCATGGGCAGTGGCGTCATTATGATGAGATCGCGTCTTTCCCCCTCGGCATTCTGCCGGTCGGGGACACCAATACCAGCCTTAATCCGCTGTTTGGGCAAGGGATGAGCGTTGCCGCCCTGTCCGCCGCCGCGCTGTCGGATCTCGCTTCAGAGACCGATTTTTCGCATCCGGTTAGTCTTGCAAGGCTCAAGAGAAATTATTTTACGGGGTTGCGCCGGGTATTTGCAACCCCTTGGGATCTCGCGCTTGGACAGGATTTCCGTTACGCCGAAACAACAGGCCGCAAACCGTTCACTCTTGTGCCCAAGAATGCCCTCAAAAGCCTGATCATGAGTTCTTCCTCAACCGAAGTCATTGAGAATTTTTATCATGTGGTTCATCTGGCAAGGGAGGAAAGCTCCTTTTATCATCCACGATGGCTGGTAAAAATTTTGAAGGGGATGAAGAACAGGTAAGTAATTGTAATTTAACAAAGATTATAAAATTTTGGGATCTAAGAACTGACGGACCTGGCCGTGGCCGCAGGCTTTGCAGAATTAAGAGTAAATTAACCACTATTCGGTATATTTTTACAAAGAATTTTGTATACGCAAAGAAACTGGCGGCGAAATTGAACTTTTTAGGTCAATTGAAGACAATTGAATCTATCTTTAACGGAACGAAATTGAACCGATTTTCGTTGCGTTTTGTCGATCATGAAGTCGAAAGCGCTTATAACGATACCGCAATCGCCCGTTCAATTGGTGTCATGCGGTTGTCGCTTCTGTCCGCCATTATTATTTATGCCGCTTTTTCAATCCTCGACTTTTATGCCATTCCTGAGGTTTTCAAGGAAGCGGCGATTATACGCTTCTGTTTTGCAATCCCGATTTTTCTGATCGTTTTCGGATTGACCTATACGAAATACTACGCAATTTTCGCGCAGCCAGGTGCGGCATTTTGCATGCTTGCCTCGGGCGTCAGTATTATTGTGATGACGGCCATTGCCGATGAGCCGGGAAATTATCTTTATTACGCCGGTCTGACACCGTTGATTATCTTCTGTTGCTGCCTGCCGCCGACACGGTTTCTGTATGCGTCCTTTGTCACGGTGTTCCTGATCGCGGCCTATCATATCGCGGCGATCTGGTATAATCCGATCCCGCTGCTGATTTTGATGGCCAACGACTTTTTCCTGCTGACGGCGGCAGGGATGGGCGTTTTCGCCGCTTATTTTCAGGAACTGGCGCAGCGCCGCGACTTTATCAATATGAAGATGCTGGATGAAGAACGGGTCAAAAGCGATATCCTGGCAGAAAAGGCCCAGGCGGCCAATCATTCGAAATCCGAATTTCTGGCAATCATGTCGCATGAGCTGCGGACACCGCTTAACGCTATCATCGGGTTTTCGGAAATTCTGGAAAAAGAAATGTTCGGCCCGCTCGGCAAGGAGCAATATCAGGAGTATTCCCACGACATCAATGTCAGTGGCCAGCATCTGCTCAGCATTATCAATGATATTCTCGATCTGTCGAAGGCGGAAGCGGGCAAACTGGTGTTGCAGGAAGAGGAAGTCTCCATCGTTGATACCGTCAATTCAACCTTGCGGGTCATTCGCGATAATGCGGCGGAGCGGGGCGTGCGCCTCATATTTGATGTTCCGTCGCGGGATCATCGGATGATTGGCGATCCGCGGCTTCTGGCGCAGGTCTTCCTTAATCTGTTTTCCAATGCGGTGAAGTTTACCCATAAAGGCGGATCGGTTTCTATTGGTTTCCAGTCGCTTGAGAACGGAAACCTCCAGATCCGCATCCGTGATACGGGTATTGGTATTGATCCTGAAAATATCGAAAAGGTCTTCGATCCGTTTGTTCAGATAGAAAGCTCCATGGCTCGCAACTATGATGGAACAGGACTAGGGCTGCCCCTTACCAAAAATATCATGGAGCTGCATAGCGGGACGATCACACTCGACAGCCGCCTTGGTGAGGGAACGGTCGCCATTGTTGAATTCCCGAAAGAGCGTCTGGTGGATCGCCAGATCGACGGGGACAGTGGTCGGGCAAAAGCCGCTAGAGGATAATGATCCATTCCGCCGCTATGGACAGCGGATCCCCCTCTTGAATGCTTCCTCCGTCATTCTGGCTTTGTCACGAAGAGAAGATGGCAATGACCCGTCGGATCTGCAATAACTTCACGTTTCGCCGCCGGATCAAGATTTTCTGCAAGCTCGAACATTTCCTGTTCTGTGCGATGGACCAATGTCCAGTCCACCACATATTCGACCTGCCATTTGAGGCTTGTCTCCGATGTACGCATACAGCCGATGATCAGCGTCCCGCCTGGCCGCAGATTGCTGTACAGGTCATTGACCAGTTTGGTGGATCGCTTTTTGCCAAGATAATCGGCAAGACCCACAGCATAGATCAGATCCTGCTTTTCGAGTTTGCTGAACAGCTTGCCTGTCGCCAGAAACTCCAGGAATGTGGCATGCAGGCAACGAACCCAGGCCATGCCATCGAGCCGGACTACCTCGGGATAGGTGCTGTTATAGGCATAGGAGAGTGCGTCATGATCCTGATCTATGAGAGTGAACTCAACCGGAAGCGGGATATTCGGCGTTTTCAGATAATTGGCGACTTCCTGTGCGGGGCCACAGCCAAGGCTCGCGGCCTTGAAATCGCTCCGTCCACGGGCGGCGGCTTCTGTACAGAGGCGAGCGATCGCCTGCTTGGTCATTGTCATGCGAGTGGCGATGAACTCACCTGTTGAGGTGCCGAGGCGGTGGCAGAATTTTGCATAGGCCGTGTCGCCTTCCAGCGTCAGATTATAGGCATAGTTCATGACCTGATAATCGCCCGGATAGCCGAGCGGTTTGCTGTAGGCGCGGTCCCAGCTTGCTCCGGGTAGAATTTCCGGTGTCAGCACCATTTCCGTATACTGCTTGACGGCGGCAATGGCGAGGCTATCGTCTCCCAGCTCTTCCGTGATTTTCAGGCATTTTTTTGAAATTTCCCTCCAGCGGGTCAATGCCTTCGTTTCACAGGCGAGGATAATATCCTTTATGCGTTCGCTGCGCCGGGAATCATCGCGCCCGAGATCGGCCTCAACCTTGTCGAGAACCTTGTGTATGGAGCGGAACATATAGACTGCATCACCGATTGCTTCCTTATAGGCAGCCGGTACAAGCCGAGAGTGATCGGAGAGGCCGATAGTCACGGCCTGCTGCAACGCGAGATCATCATGCTGCGCCAGAATTTTCTTGATATCAAGAAAACCGCGGGTTAGCTCGACAGCGACCTTATGCTGATTTTCGTGCGGTTCAATCCGGCGGATTTTACCATTTCCCGAGAAAACTTCCGTTGTTCCGATCTTGAGTTGCAGCGGAACATCCTTATTCATGTCTTCGAGCCAGGAAAAATTCTGTGGGCTGACAAAACTTATTCCGCTCATGCTGATGTCGTAGATATCGAAAGATCGGTCATCCATCTCGACAATCGGCGATATACTACTCATCAAGGTTTTGGCATTGAAGCGTTCTGCGCGATAAAAAACACGCCGACCTTCTCCCCCGGAAAGCTCCTCATAATGTTTCATGTTACGCTCACAATACAATTACGGCTCTAAATGACAAAAATAATGTGCAGCACGGCGGCGGCAGTCTGGATACTAACGGATCAATATTACAAGAATAACAATGCAGTTTCCAATGAAGCCACAAAATTAACCTTGTTTATTAACTATGAGCAATTATTCGTAATTAACAACTCGTTAGGATTATAATCGTATCGGAAAAGAAAAGACAACAGGAGATGAGATAAATTTTATGAAAATCGCAGGAATACTAGATATAGATAAAAATCAAAGATTTTTCATTTATTCTTAACTATAATTTGTGGGGCGTGTGCCCGAATGAATGATATCTCAGCGCACGTATGGAGAGAATTTTTCCAGAACTGTTTCATAAAGAGCACGTTTGAAAGGGACGATCAGTTCCGGCAGTTCCGCATATTCTGCCCATTTCCATTCAGAAAATTCCGGATGCTTCGTGAGAATGTTGATATCCTGATCCTCCCCGAGGAAGCGAAACAGAAACCATTTCTGTTTCTGGCCACGATACTTTCCCTTCCATATCTTCCCGAGCAGATCATCCGGCAGTTCATAGGTCAGCCATTCATTGAGCACGTGGACAAGCTCGACATTACGAGTGCCGATTTCTTCATCAAGTTCGCGCAACGCAGCTTCGATCGGATCTTCATTCTCGTCAATGCCGCCTTGCGGCATTTGCCAGTGTTCACTGACCATATCGATGCGGCGGCCGACGAACACGCGCCCCTCTCCGTTGAGAACCATCATTCCGGCGCAGGGGCGATAGGGCAGGCTTTCACGTAACGCAGTCTTGGTCATCTTGTTTCCTGTTTGTTGACGAGTGCGGAGATTGGGGAAAGAAGAAGTCCCTTTCCTTCTAATCCCTTGATCCAGTCGGTCAGATAATCGAAGGTTTCTTCATAGGGATAGGCAATGCCAATTGCGACTCCGGTGCGTTGGGCAAGGGATTCGAGGGCCGCAAAATGCGCATCAATCGTGGCGCGTTCTTCCCGGTGGTCCAGGAAACGGTTGTTAATAGCAACCGGCACGGCAAGCTCCTGCGCAATATGGGCGGCGATGCTGTTGCCTGCTGTACGGCTGTCGAGGTAAAGGAGATTTTTCTTACCGATCGCGGCAAGGATGGGGGTAATGGCGTCGGCGTCGGTCGTAAATCTGGAACCCATCTGATTGGTAATGCCAATATAGCCTGTAAAGCGATCCAATATCCAGTCAAGCCGCGCCAGGTTCTCATCGGTTGAAAGGTCTGTTCTAAGGCCGTGGATGCCGGGATCAAGACGGGGATAACCCATTGGCTCCATCGGCACCTGAAGGAGGATTTCATGCCCCGCCGCGCGGGCTTCATCCGCAATCTGCTGCAAATTATGTCCGTAGGGGTTGAAGCTGAAGGTAATTGCGGCGGGCAGCCGTTCGATGGCTTGCCGCGCTCGCGCATTGCTCATGCCCAGTTCGCTGATAATGATGGCAATCCGGGGCGTGTCCGGACCGGCGGCCTGCATTGGCTCTGTCACGGGAGGGGAGGATATTGTTTCCGTAGCCGCTGGTTTTTCTGACGCTCCATCGTCAACAGCTTGTAGAGGGGCGTCTTCGTCTGGTTCTGTGATGTCATCACTTTCCTGCGTCGCAGAAGCGGAGGGCGCAGCCGGAAAAGTCATCCCGACCCGGCCATCGGTGGCCGACGATGTTTCTGCGCTGGCCGCGGATTCGGGCACAGAGAGACTCTCATTCGTCGTCGCATCTGCCATCGCATCCGCCGTCTGATTTGCATGTGACTCATCTGCTGCGGTTATGGGGCGGGCTTCCTCACTATCTGATATTGAGGGTGGGGAGGTCTCGCCCACAGGTATCTGTTCCCCATCCGGAGCAGAACTTTGTTCGCTGTCCGCATCCCTCTCTGCAATCGGAGGAGGGGCTGCTGTATCGTCAAATGCGCTGTCTTGCGCTGCCTCTGAATTGGATATGGAGGAAGAGGTTCCGTCCATATTCCGCTCCTCTTCACCCGCTACGCTTTTTTCGTCAGTATTAGCGTCGCCGGGGGGCGGGAGCATGGTCTCCGTCGCCGTTGTTTCCTCCGGTGTTTTTCCCGATGACATAATCCGTGTTCCGGGGGGCGAAGAGTCGGGAATTGCCGTGGTTGCGGTGCTGTCTTGCGGGCGCTTATTTGCGGTCGCTGTGTTTTCCTGTTCGGAGCTGGCGTCAGAACTCTGCTCCGGCACTGACGGGGAAAGGGGCCGACCTGCGGTCTCCCCTCCGGTTACGGCGGGCGGCTCATTGTCTTCTGATTTGGAGGTGTCGTCCGTTTCGGCGGTGGTCTCGTCAGGTATCTTGTCCGTTGAGGAGTCGGTCGCTTGCTGGGCTGCGTCCTTCTGTAGAGCGGTACTCTCCGGCGTGGCCGCGGGCAGTTCTATGGGGGCGTTGATGCTGGTACTGGCCGAAACCGTGGTTGCCGGACGTTGCCCTTTCTGACTGAAATACCCCCA
Source organism: Sneathiella sp. (assembly GCF_002694385.1). Lineage (GTDB taxonomy): Bacteria > Pseudomonadota > Alphaproteobacteria > Sneathiellales > Sneathiellaceae > Sneathiella. Next base: position 99,347 of record NZ_NZMB01000012.1, on the reverse strand, counting down.
TCCGGCCAGCGCAATGACAGCCAGAATAACCATCAGAGACAAAACGAACAAAACCGACACCCTGTTTGCGGGCATCGGTTTTGTCAGCTCGTCTTTATCCAAATTTCCCACAGTAATCCGCCGATACTAATTTCCTTTGGTGACGGAGATGACTCATTTCACCTACGCCGCCCGAAGGACACATGACATTCAGTCTATTTAGCATCCTTTTTTGCAAAAAGTGAGACACCCTTCAACAGATCCTTTGCACGAAGAAGCTGATAGTCGAGGACTTCTTCTTCAGCAGCCTGACCTTCACCATCGGCGACAGGGGTTTCCGGCTCGCTGCCATTTTCCAGATGGTTTCTAAGATCCGCTTCGGAACGGCCGCGCGCCTGTTCCAAAACTTCCAGTTTGGCCTGTTCCACCTCGATATCGGGGACGATACCCTTAGCCTGGATGGACGTGCCGGATGGCGTGTAATAACGGGCCGTTGTCATCCGCATGGCGCCATTACCTTGCAAGGGAACAATGGTCTGAACGGACCCTTTGCCGAAGCTCTTGGTGCCGAGAACCACGGCGCGGCCATGATCCTGCAGGGCGCCTGCAACAATCTCGGAGGCGCTGGCCGAACCGCCGTTGATTAGAACGACGATCGGCATGCCGTTGATAATGTCGTCCGGTTTGGCGTTGTAGCGCTGTGCATCGCCCTGTTTCCGGCCGCGGGTCGAAACAATTTCACCTTTCTCAAGGAAGTCGTCCGCCACAGCGATTGCCTGATCAAGAAGCCCGCCCGGATTATTCCGCAGGTCAAGAACAAGGCCCTGGAAATTATCGCCCGCCTCCGCTTTCAACGTATCGATTGTCTTGCGAAGACCGCTGTCCGTCTGTTCCGTAAAGCTGGAAATCCGGACATAAAGAATACCGTCATCTTCAAGTCTGCCTCGAACGGACTGCACGGTAATGATGGCGCGGGTCAGGGTCAGTTCAAGTGGTTCCTGCTCCCCGTTGCGGCGGATGGTCAAGGTCAGGTCCGTATCCACCAGCCCGCGCATCTTGTCGACGGCTTCGGCCAGGGTCAGGCCGAGAACCGGTTCGCCATCAAGATGAGTGATCAGGTCGCCCGCCTGAATGCCGGCCTTGGCGGCCGGGGTGTCATCAATGGGCGCCACCACCTTGACGAAGCCGTTTTCCATGGTCACTTCAATCCCGAGGCCACCGAACTTGCCGCGCGTCTGCACCTTCATGCCGTCATAGCTTTCCGGGTTCAGATAGCTCGAATGAGGGTCGAGTGAACTCAGCATGCCGTTGATTGCGGCTTCGATAAGCTTTTCATCGTCGACTTCCTCGACATAGTCTTCGCGGATTTTCGCAAACACATCGCCAAAGAGATTTAGCTGGCGATAGGTCTCGGAACTCGCCTCCACCCGGTTGTCCGGTGTCGTCACAATGGCAATCGACAGCAGAACAACTGCTGCGGCCAACACACCTGTTACAACATGTCTCATTATCCGCTAACCTTTCTATTCTCGGCCAGTAACCACGGAGCGGGGTCAATGGGCGAACCGTTGTTCCTAAGCTCCATATAGAGCTTAGGATTTCCTTTACTACTCGTTTTCATTCGTCCGACAGGCTCTCCTGCAAGAAGAAGCTGCCCAACGGCGGCATCTATGGAGCCCATTCCCGCCAGGAGCGAGTGATACCCGTCGCCATGATCGATGATCAGCAGCAATCCATAATGCCGGAACGGTCCGGCGAATGCGATCTGGCCATCGAAAGGCGAGATGACGGTGGCCTCTGGCCGGGTTTCAATTACAATTCCCTTTTTGAGGCCGACATCATCATTCTCATCATAATGGGTAACGATGCGTCCGCCAACGGGTAAGGGGAGCAATCCTTTTGCTTCTGTTATATGGCGCGTCGCACTGAGATTTGCCAGCACTTGCGGCGCGACTGTTTTGTTTTGAGGTTGTTGTTCCGGTTTTGGGATCTCCACCTTTGCGGCTGCGGCGGCTTTCTCGGCATCGGCTTTTTTCTTTGCCGCGATTTCGCGTTCAAGCCGAGCTTGCTCTTCGGCGCGTTGGCGTTCCCTGTCTTCGGCAAGACGGGTGATGAGGGCGGTCGTATCGGTCACATCTGAAGTGAGTTTTTCTAGCCGCTTCTGCTCTTGCTCGCTTTGTTTTGCAATTTTGCTTTGGGCGTTGCGCTTTTCCTCCAGCAGTTGATCAAGCGTTTCCTGCTCGGCGATGCGTTCGTCACGCAGGGCGCTGAAGTCTTCCCTCTCTTTCGCATATTGTGTGCGCAATTCCGCCAGGGTGTTGAGCTGCCCGGCAAGATGATCCGCATCTGCTTTGAGCTTTGGCAAGATAGACTGCAATAAAGAGGAGGCGCGGAGACTATCGACAAGCCCGCTGGGATTACCAATCAAGGTACCTTCCGGTTGCCGGCTGAGATGGATCAGGGCGGAAATCGTAACGGAAAGGTCATCTTTGCGGCTTTCCAGATCGGCGAGTGTATCATTTTCCACCTGTCGGATCTCATCCAATCGCTGTTCGACCTGGACCAGCTTTTCATCAAGCTGGGTGAGATTGCTCGCCGCAACCACAAGTTTGCGTTTCAGCGTTTTTATTTCACTGTCGAGTTTTTCAAGCTGGGCTGTGAAATTCTGCTGCCGGTTTTCCGATGTGGCCAAGGCCTGTTGCAGGGCCTTTAGTTCTTCATCCGGCGATGCCGCCGCGCCAATGCCCGGCAGGATCAGGGACAGCCCGAAGATGCCAATGGCGAACGGGCGTATATTCTGACGCAGGCATGACAAACTGAACTCAGGACGCAACACGGTTGTTCTCAAACCCCTCCTTCTCGTGAATAAGGTTTGTACCGCTCATTTCGGACGGAATGGCAAGACCCATCAGGTTGAGAACAGTTGGCGCGAGATCGGCAAGAGTTCCTTTTTCAAGTCTCGCGTCCTGCGCGCCGCCGACAGCCAGTACCAAAGGAACGAGATTGGTCGTATGCGACGTATAGGGCGCATCGGTTTCCGGATCGCGCATCAGCTCAATGTTGCCATGATCGGCGGTGATTAGCATGGCCCCACCGGTGTCTGCAATGGCGCTGGAAAGCTGTCCGATGCAGTCATCAATGACCTCAACCGCCTTGACGGCGGCTTCCATGATGCCGGTATGGCCGACCATGTCCGGATTGGCGAAATTAACGACGATAAGATCGAATTTTTCAGATTTTATGGCTTTGAGCAGGTTCTCCAACACCTCATAGGCGGACATTTCCGGCTTGAGATCATATGTTGCCACTTTAGGGCTCGGTACCAGAATACGTTCTTCACCGTTATAAACGCGCTCCTCCCCGCCATTCAGGAAGAAAGTGACATGCGCATATTTTTCCGTTTCCGCGATGCGAAGTTGGGTCTTGCCCGCTTTGGCAACCACCTCGCCCAAGGTTTCCTTCACCTCGACCGGTGGAAAGAGAGCAGGCACAGCAGCGGCAAGCGTCGTTGAATATTCAACCATTCCCTTGACCGCAACAAGGGCCGGGCGTGCTTTCCTGGTGAAGCCTGTAAAGGCGTCATCGGTAATGGCCGTCAACAATTCACGCGCCCGATCAGCGCGGAAATTCGCCATGATGAAGGCGTCGCCATCCTGGATGCCCTTATACCCTGCGGCAATTCGGGGCTTGATGAATTCGTCCGTCTCTTTTGCGGCATAGGCGGTCTCAAGCTCCGCTGCCGGATCGGTGAAAGTCGTTCCTTCAGCGGAGAAGAGGGCATTGTACGCCTTTTCGACGCGGTCCCAGTTAGTGTCCCGGTCCATGGCGAAATAGCGGCCGACAAGCGTCGAAAGTGCGCAATTCTTAAGCGGCGCAATCTGCGTCAGCAGGCTCTTCGTATAGCCCGCGCCGCTGGTTGGCGGCGTATCGCGGCCATCCATAAAGCCATGCAGATGCACTGATATACCGGCATCATCCATAATGCGCGCAAGGGCGGCCATATGATCCTGATGCGAATGCACACCGCCGGGCGACAGCAGACCGGCAATGTGGCAGGCCCCGCCCGATGTCTTCAGCTTCTTGATAAGATCGAGGAGTTCGGGGTTTTTAGCCAGCTCCCCCGTTTCGATTTCCCTGTTGATCCGGGGTAGATCCTGAAGAATGACGCGCCCGCTGCCGATAGTCATATGACCCACCTCGGAATTGCCCATTTGCCCATCCGGTAGACCAACATCGGCACCGGAAGTGCCGAGCAGGCTGTGCGGCCGGGTGGCCAGCATATTGTCCCAATTCGGCGTCTTGCCAACGGCAATGGCGTTATCCACGGGGGTATTGCTATGGCCCCAGCCGTCCAGAATGCACAGCAGGACGGGGCGAGGGGCGGATGTCTGTCTGGGATTGCTTTTCATAATCGCTTTTATAGTCCCGATAAACTTAAGATTCCATTATAATCATGCGCGGTGATAGGGGTGATTCGACAAAATTGACGACGCCCGGTAAAGCTGCTCCGCCAGCAGGCCACGCACCATGAGGTGAGGCCATGTCATCGGGCCAAGGGAAAGCAATCTGTCCGCTTTGCCAAGCGTCTCCTGCGTATGCCCATCGGCACCACCGATCAGAAAGGCAATGGTCTGCACCCCATCATCGGCAAACCGGCCGAGCATCTGCGCAAAATCCTGGCTGTTCATGCTCTTGCCTTTTTCATCGAGGGCGATCACTGTCGCGCCTTCCGGTATGGCGCCCCTGAGCAGTTCCGCTTCCCGGGTCATCCGCGCCTTGCCTTTGAGAGGGCGTTTCTCCTCAACTTCCTTAAGGTCGATCGGCCATGGCAATCGGCCTGCATACTCTGAATAGAGTTCTTGCAGCGGACCGCCCCGAAATCTGCCGACACTGGCAATAACAAGACGCATCCGCTTATCCTTTGATCAGCGCCAACCGTTTTAAGGTCAGCCCATCATCTCCATTGGAATATTTGGCGCCCAGATTTTCTCCAGGTTGTAAAAATTCCGGACTTCTGGTCTGAACAGATGGATCACAACATCCCCGGCATCAACCAGAATCCAGTCACCGCCGGTTTGTCCTTCCATGCGAACCGTGCCGAACCCTGCTTCCTTGATGCGTTCTTTCAAGTGATCTGCCATAGCCGTCACCTGGCGGGAAGACCGGCCATTGGCAATAATCATATAGTCAGCGAAGGAAGTTTTTCCGGCAAGGTCGATTGACACAAGGTCTTCCGCTTTATCGTCGTTCAGAGTTTTTTCAACGAGGTCGCGGAGCTTAGCTACTTCAGCTTTACTAGCTTTCATAATAGGGATCAATTAATCTCCAGTAAAAATGATCAAGGGTCGTCCTCACATCTTTAATTTGGGAAGTTTTCACCTCAAGGGCAAGTATTTCCTGTCATGTCACGAGAATTTCTTATTTGCGTACTGCTCAGATTTATCGTGGTCTCGGGCAGAAAGGCCCAGGCGGGCGGACGCATGCGGGCAAGGTGGCGGCGGTCATTGCCGAAGCAATTGTCAAAATGCCTGTATTTGCGAAACTTGACAGCGGCCTTGCCATTCAATGCCTTATAGGTGAAGCCCGGACGGTTGAACACCGCCATGGGAACCAGAGACATGATCTTTTCCCATTGCTGCCACTTGGGAAGCTGGACAAGATTGTCCGCCCCCATCAGCCAGACAAAGCGATGTTGCGGAAATGTCGCTTTCAGGGCGGTGAGGGTGCGAACCGTTCGCTGCTCCCCGATCCGCCCTTCGAAATCGGAAATCTTGATGCGCGGATGCCTGGCAATACCTTTGGCATAGTCGAAGCGTTCCCGGAACCCGGCCATACCTTCCGCCGGTTTGAGAGGGTTCTGGGGCGAGACAAGCCACCAGATTTCATCCAGATCAAGAAGCCGCAGCGCCGCCAGGCTTATCTGGCGGTGCCCGTCATGGGCCGGATTGAAGGATCCACCCAGCAGCCCTATTTTCAGACCTTTCATCAAGCGTATCAGGGCCGCGTCTGACCGTCGCCCCGGACGATATATTTGAAGCTGGTAAGCTGTTCGACGCCGACCGGGCCGCGGGCGTGCATCTTGCCAGTGGAAATGCCGATTTCCGCGCCCATGCCAAACTCGCCGCCATCGGCAAACTGGGTGGAGGCGTTTTGCAGGACGATGGCGCTGTCCACCTCTTGCATGAAGCGACGGGCGGCGGCAGCATCTTCTGTAATAATACAGTCGGTATGATGGGAGCCATAGGTTTCGATATGTTCGATCGCGGCCGCAAGATCCTCGACAATACGGACCGAGAGAATGGGTTCCAGATATTCCGTTCGCCAGTCTTCTTCGGTTGCCTCTCCGACGCGCGTATCGAGCTTGCGGACCGCTTCATCCCCCCGTATTTCACATCCGGCTTCAATCAGGTCATTGAGGATCTCAGGAAGCAGGGTCTCGGCCACCGATCGACTGACAAGCAGCGTTTCCAGCGCGCCGCAGATGCTGACCCGCCGCATTTTTGAATTGAGCACGATTTGGCGGGCCTTGGCCGGATCGGCCTTGGCGTCGATATATATATGAACCAGCCCGTCGAGATGGGAGAAAACCGGGATGCGGCTTTCCTTCTGCACTCGCTCGATCAGGCTGCGCCCACCGCGCGGTACAATTACATCCACATAATCGGAAAGAGTAAGCAGCGCGCCGACGGCGGCCCTGTCCGTTGTCTCGATCATCTGGATGGCATCAACGGGGAGGGCGGCGGCAGACAATCCGTCCTGTAGGCAAGACCAGATGGCACGGCTGGAGTGATAGCTTTCGGAGCCGCCACGCAAGATACAGGCATTTCCCGCCTTGAGACAGAGCGCACCGGCATCGGCCGTGACATTGGGGCGGGATTCGTAAATGATGCCAATCACGCCGAGGGGGACGCGCACGCGGGAGATTTGCAGGCCGTTCGGACGCTCCCACTCCGTCATGATATCACCTACGGGATCGGGCAACTCTGCGATGGCGTCAAGTCCCGCCGCCATGGCCTCGATACGGTTATCATTCAGCTCCAGCCGGTCGAGAAGGGCCGCCGTCAGCCCTTTGGCGCGTCCGGCGATGAGATCCTTCTCATTCGCCGCGAGAATGTCAGCCTTGCGGGCGCGAAGAGCCTTCGCGGCCTCGATCAGGGCTTGGTTCTTTGCCTCCGTCGGAGCAAGCGACAGGATCTTCGCCGCTTTGCGTGCGCGGCGGCCCAGTTCTTCCATCATTGCGGCGATATCGCCATCCCGGTTGAGTTGAGGCTGTGCTGTCATCTTGCTGTCCGTTTATATTGTCTAGTTCAAGGCAAGTTCATCACGGTGAATCATTTCATCCCGGCCAGAATAGCCCAGAATTTCTGTAATCTCACCACTTTTATGGCCGATGATCCGCGCCGCATCGTCAGAGGAATAGGCGACCAGACCCCGGCCAAGTTCAATATCCGCCGTATTTACGACCGTCACAAGATCGCCGCGCTGAAATTCACCCTCCACCTGTGTCACACCGGCAGGCAGCAGACTTTTCCCCGATTTCAAGGCTTTTTCCGCACCGGCATCGATGGTCAGGCGACCACTGGAGGAAAGCCCTGCGGCAATCCACTTCTTGCGTGCCGAGCGGGGCGTGTCGCGGGCGATAAAACAGGTGAAGTTTGCCCCTTCCTGCATGGATTTCAGCGGATGAGCGATCGTGCCGCTGGTAATAAACATATTGCACCCGGCGGCCATGGCAATCTGGGCTGCCTTCAGCTTTGTTTCCATTCCGCCCCGGCCCACATCGGTTTTGGTCTTACTGGCCATGGCGAGAATATCATCATTCAGGTCCGTTACCTCGCGGATAAAGCGGGCATCGGGGTTGGCTTTGGGGTCCGCCGTATAGAGGCCGTCGATATCGCTGAGCAGGACCAGACAATCGGCCGAGATCATCTGCGCGACGCGCGCGGCGAGGCGGTCATTATCGCCATATCGGATTTCACTGGTGGCAACAGTATCGTTTTCATTGACGACGGGCAGGGCGCCAAGGGCGAGCAGGGTGCTGATGGTGCTGCGGGCATTGAGGTACCGCCTGCGTTCCTCCGTGTCGCCGGGAGTGAGAAGAATTTGCGCCACCTGAATGTCCTGCAGGGCAAGGATTTCCTGATAGGCGTGAGCGAGCTGGATTTGGCCGATAGCTGCCGCCGCCTGACTTTCCTCCAGTCGTAAGGGACCGTTCCTGAGGCCGAGAACATGCCTGCCCATGGCAATGGAACCGCTGGAGACAATCAATACTTCCTGTCCCTGTGAACGCATTCCGGAAATATCCTCGGACAGGGCGCCCAGCCATTCACGGCGCAGCTTGCCGGTACTGCTATCGACCAGCAGGGCGGAACCGATTTTGATAACGATACGTTTCGCACGTGTGAATCTGTTGATCAGGGGCGCCATGTTTCCGCTTCTTCTCCGGCCTGTTTTCTTTGCTCCGCCTCTTGCTCGGCGCGCTCTTCAGCCTTGCCCGCATCCACGACTTTGAGCAGGTCGAACAGGAGCGGTTCCACATTTTCGCCAATGACGGCAGAGATGACATGTACGGGCTTTCCCGTGATTTTCTCGATGTCCCGAACCTTTTTGGCAAGGTCTTCCTCGCTGACGGAGTCCATCTTGTTAAGGGCAACGACTTCCGGTTTCGCCGCCAGCCCCTCGTCATAGGCCGCCAGTTCGCTGCGGATTGTCCTGTAGGAGGCCGCGACATCTTCTTCGGTGGCGTCTATCAAATGAAGTAGAACACGGCAGCGTTCCACATGCCCAAGGAACCGATGTCCGAGACCAACGCCTTCCGATGCCCCTTCGATAAGGCCCGGAATATCGGCAAGCACAAACTCCCGCTCGCCAACGGCGACAACCCCGAGCTGCGGCACCAGGGTGGTGAAGGGATAATCGGCAATTTTCGGTTTCGCCCGGCTGGTGACGCTAAGGAAGGTGGACTTTCCGGCATTTGGAAGCCCAACCAGCCCGACATCGGCGATCAGCTTCAGCCGCAGCCATATCCACCTTTCTTCTCCCGGCCAGCCGGGTTCGAATTTACGTGGGGCGCGGTTTGTCGATGTCTTGAAGGCGGCGTTGCCGCGTCCGCCATCCCCACCCTTGCACAGAACCATGCGCTGACCGACTTCTGTAAAATCGGCGATCAGGGTTTCATTGTCTTCTTCCAGAACCTGTGTCCCGACAGGGACTTTCAGAATGATATCGGCCGCGGCCGCCCCGGTTCTGTCCTGCCCCATGCCATGGCCGCCATTCTTGGCCTTGAAATGCTGCTGATAACGATAGTCGATGAGGGTGTTGAGGCCTTCCACACATTCAATAATAACGCTGCCGCCGCGGCCGCCGTCGCCGCCGTTCGGGCCACCGAACTCAATGAATTTTTCACGCCGGAAGCTCAGCGCGCCGGGACCGCCGTTGCCGGAACGAAGATATACTTTTGCCTGATCGAGAAACTTCATGGATGCCGCCTGCTGTCTTGTCGTGTGACCAGTGTAATATGATATGTTCCGGTCAATAAAAAAGGGGAATGGCCGGACCATTCCCCTTCTTCAAAATCCTTTAACCGTGTGCGGCGGGCGTCAGGCCTGCTGCTCTACGGATACATAGATCTTTCCGCCACTTTTCTTGGTAAATTTAACATTACCCTCGGTAACGGCGAAGATGGTGTGATCCTTGCCTATGCCAACATTCTCGCCCGGGTACCATTTGGTGCCGCGCTGGCGCAGAATGATGTTGCCCGGGATGACTTTCTCGCCGCCGTATTTCTTGATGCCAAGGCGGCGACCGGCTGAATCGCGACCGTTACGGGATGAACCGCCAGCTTTTTTATGTGCCATTTAGATTACTCCTCGGTTTTCTTGGCCGCGGCCTTCTTCGGCGCCGCTTTCTTGGCGGGGGCTTTTTCCGCAGCGGTTTCGGCCTTTTCTTCCTTCACGGCGTCGGTTTTCGCTTCCGCAGATTTTGCGGCAGACTTCTTGGCGCCCTTTGCGGCAATGTCCGTGATTCTCAGAACAGTCAAATCCTGACGATGACCTGCCTTGCGGCGATAGTTCTGACGACGTTTTTTCTTGAAGACGACGATCTTGTCGGCGCGGGCCTGCTCCAGCAGGGTGGCGGAAACAACGGCGCCATCCACAAGCGGTGCGCCAACTGTCAGGGCGCCATTATCGCCGGAAATGGCCAGAACCTGGTCCAGCTGTACGCTATCTCCGGCTTCGCCTGCGAGGCGTTCCACCTTGATAACATCGTCTTTGGCGACTTTATATTGCTTGCCGCCGGTTTTGATCACTGCAAACATGGCTGATCCGTTTCGAACATGTTGAATGGCCCGCCAGAACCGATTTTCCAGCGCACCGTAATTGAAGGGCGCAATATATCCATGGTCCGGGCGAAGTCAACATGATTCCGGCGTCGTTTCGAAGTTTTTAAGCCATTCTCTCCTTGCACCGTTATATCCCATGCGCTACAAGCCGATTTCCGAAGATAATTCAGGTTATCCAGCCCTCTCGCGAGGGGGCGAAAGCCTGAACCTGCATGCGGTCGGTTGGCAGAGTGGTTGAATGCGCCGGTCTCGAAAACCGGTAAGGGTGCAAGCCCTTCGAGAGTTCGAATCTCTCACCGACCGCCACAGTCCCTCCCGCTTCAATTAGAGGCATCCGGCTCCCCCTGAATGGGCGCGGGACCGATGCCGACATAATTAATGTGGCAATTGCCTGTTTTCAAACGCTTTGCTTTAGCGTCCGGAATGGACAGCGCCGCACAAATTGTCGCATGCGCTGCTTTGTCACGCAATAATATGCTATACTTATGATATTCTCATGCAGTCTTCGAATATTTATGAAGGTTATACCGTATGTTTGATATCAGCGCCATAGATCTTGCAAGATTGCAATTCGCATTTACGGTATCATTTCATATCATCTTTCCGGCGTTTTCCATCGGCCTTGCCAGCTATCTGGCCGTGCTGGAGGGGATGTGGCTGTGGAAGAAAGACGCCCGGTATCTCGAACTTTTCAACTACTGGAAGGTGATTTTCGCCATCGGGTTTGCCATGGGCGTCGTGTCGGGCATTGTCATGGCCTATCAGTTCGGCACCAACTGGTCGGTCTTTTCCGACAGGGCCGGGCCGGTCATCGGGCCGCTGATGGGGTATGAGGTGCTGTCCGCCTTTTTCCTGGAGGCGGGGTTTCTCGGCATCATGCTATTTGGCGAGAAACGTGTCGGCCCGAAGCTGCATTTCTTTGCGACGCTGATGGTGGCGGTTGGTACGCTGTTTTCCGCCTTCTGGATTTTGTCGGTCAACTCCTGGATGCAGACCCCGACCGGCTACATCATAAGCGAGGCCGGACAATTCGTTCCCGATGACTGGCTGGCCGTGATTTTCAATCCGTCATTTCCCTATCGCCTGGTGCATATGGTGCTGGCCGCGTATCTCACAACGGCCTTTGTCGTCGGGGCGGTCGGGGCGTATCACCTTCTGCATAATACGGCGGACCGGAATGCCCGGCTGATGTTTTCCATGGCCATGTGGATGGCGGCGCTTGTGACCCCGGTCCAGATATTTGCCGGAGACCTGCATGGTCTCAATACGCTTGAACATCAACCGGCGAAGGTGGCGGCCATGGAAGGACATTACGAGAATGCGAAAGGAGCGCCGCTCATCCTGTTCGGTATTCCTGACAATGAACGCGAAGAGACACTCTATTCCATTGAAGTGCCGCGCCTGGGATCGTTGATTTTGACCCATAGCTGGGACGGAGAGATTCAGGGGCTGAAATCCTTCCCGAAAGAGGACTGGCCGAATGCCTTTATCGTCTTCTGGTCTTTTCGCATCATGGTTGGTATCGGCCTGATCATGCTGGCCATTGGAGGGTGGAGCCTGCTCTGCCGCTATCGGGGCCGGCTGTATGAAGACAGGTGGCTGGCTCGCGCGGCGGTCGCATCCGGGCCGCTCGGATTTGTCGCGGTCTTGTGCGGATGGATCACGACCGAGGTCGGCCGCCAGCCCTGGACTATCTATGGGGTGATGCGAACATCCGAGAGTGCGTCTCCGCTCAATGCTTCGGAAGTCGGAACAACGCTGCTTGCCTTCATCGTCGTTTACTTCGTTCTGTTCGGGGCGGGGGTATATTACATGCTCAGGCTGATGAAGAAGCCGCCATCAGTCGATATGGACGATGATGCGACGGACTTGAAGCGGGCGCTGGGCATTACGGCGGCGTCAGCCACTCTTGATGCGGCGGATAGTTGAGCGGGGGGAAAATATCATGGAACTCGATTTACCTCTCATCTGGGCAGCAATCATTGCCTTCGCCATCCTTGTCTATGTCGCGCTTGACGGGTTTGATCTTGGCATTGGCATTTTGTTTCCCTTGGTTTCGCCGCGAACGGGGCATCGCGATGATATGATGAATTCGGTCGCGCCGATCTGGGATGGTAACGAAACCTGGCTGGTGATGGGTGGCGGGGGATTGCTGGCTGTATTTCCACTCGCTTATTCGATCGTGCTGCCTGCGCTCTACATGCCGATTATCGTCATGCTGCTCGGGCTTATTTTCCGCGGTGTGGCCTTCGAATTCCGTTGGCGTGTCAGTGAAAAGAACCGGATCTGGTGGGATCGTTCCTTTGCTTTCGGATCGCTGGTTGCAACTTTTGCGCAAGGGATCTGCCTGGGTGCCCTGATCGAAGGGATTGATGTGGTCGGCCGCAGCTATGCGGGCGGGCGGTTTGACTGGCTGTCTCCCTTTTCGGTGCTGACCGGCGGCTGTCTCGTTGTCGGCTATGCCCTGCTGGGGGCCACATGGCTTGTCATGAAAACGGAAGGCGATTTGCAGGCGCGTGCCAGACGTTTTGCGATGATTTCCGGTGCAGGGACGCTTATTCTCATCGGCGTTGTCAGCCTTGTCACGCCGTTTTTGGATACGGAATATCACCATCGCTGGTTTGAGGGGCCCAATCTTATTTTCAGCATTTTGGTGCCGTTCCTGCTGGCGATCTGCGCGGCGGTTCTGTTCCTGGGTCTCAAAAAAGGGCATGAAATTCGTCCCTTCTTTGCGGCGCAGGGGATTTTTCTGCTTTGTTATATCGGCATTGGGATCAGCTTTTACCCCCGTATGGTACCGCCGCATCTCACCATTTGGGATGCGGCCGCCCCGGAGACCAGTCTGCGGTTTATGATCGTGGGAACGGTTGTGCTGGTGCCCATTATTCTGGCCTATACAATTCATAGTTACTGGGTTTTCCGCGGCAAGGTTGACAAGGACGGAGGATATCACTGATGTCCCCACGTCTGCGGCAGCTTCTCTGGTTTGTCGCGCTGTGGATTCTGGGCGTTGCGGCAGTGGGTACTGTAGCGTTCATAATTCGGTTGATTTTGATGCCGTGAAGCCGCTTGCCGAATAACCAAATATCGCAACTCTAACCCTTTATGAGAGCGCAATAATTCAATTTACGTCTAATCCCTCTTGCGTCGAATAAATCTCTGACATACGGTAATATAGCGAGATATCTGATCAGCTTTTTGGAAGGGAGTTGGTTGGAATGCGCGATGATATCTTATGCGAAGATATAGAAATGATGCCTGATTTCTGTACTTACAGCAGGATTTCTGTCCGGGGGGAGCTTAATGGAATATTTTTTACAGCAGTTGATTAATGGGATCACGCTGGGGTCGATTTATGGCCTGATCGCCATTGGCTATACGATGGTCTATGGCATCATCGGGATGATCAATTTTGCTCATGGCGACATCTTTATGGTGAGCTCCTTCATTGCGCTGATTGTCATTACAGCGTTGGGGGTCACCGTTTCGACCGGCCTTGGCATGACATTTCTGGCGCTGATACTGGTTCTGGTCTCGGCCATGGTGATTGCTTCGGTTTTCGGCTGGACGACAGAGCGGCTGGCCTATCGTCCCTTGCGCGGCTCATTCCGTCTTGCGCCGCTGATCACGGCGATTGGTATTTCCATTGTCCTGCAAAACTATATCCAGATCACACAGGGCGCCCGGGTGAAGCCACTGCAACCCTTGATCGCTGACGGATACACCCTGATGACGCGCGTCGATGCAAATGGCGAGTTTGCGGTACAGATCTCCAATATGCAAATCCTGATCATTGTGGTGACGATTGTGTTGATGACCATCTTCTCGCTGATCATAGCCAAGACATCCTTGGGGCGGGCGCAACGCGCCTGTGAGCAGGATCGCAAGATGGCCTCGCTTCTCGGCATTAATGTGGACCGGACCATTTCCACGACATTTGTCATGGGGGCGGCGCTGGCGGCCGTGGCCGGGCTGATGTTTCTTCTCTATTATGGGGTGATCGATTTTTTCATTGGCTTTATCGCGGGCGTTAAAGCTTTTACCGCCGCCGTTCTCGGCGGTATCGGATCGTTGCCGGGCGCGATGCTGGGCGGGCTGGTGATCGGATTGATCGAAACCTTCTGGTCGGCTTATTTTTCTGTCGAATATAAGGATGTGGCGGCGTTTTCCATGCTGGCAATCGTTCTGATTTTTCTGCCGCAAGGCTTGCTTGGTAAGCCTGAGGTGGAGAAAGTTTGATGACCGATACGGTAAACAGCCCCTCACGAGCGGGACGTCATTTTGACATTCCAAAAATTGCCAAAGATCTTGTTGTCACGGCATTGATTGCGACGGCGATTTTCGGCTCGACGATTGCCTTCCGGACAGTTTCGGCCTCTGGCGGGCTGTCATTGGAGCTCCGGTTCGCAGAGGCATTCTATGTGATCGCGGCTGTCGTATTTGGGCGCTTGCTGCTGTGGATTTTCTTCTGGAGCAAGGCGCCCGGCCAACCCGCAGTATCCGTACCGACCGGCCTCAAACAGGGGTTTCGAGCGTTCGGAGCAAAGTTCGGCAAGGTTTTCGGACCGGCCATGCTGCTGCTCGCCCTGGTCTTTCCCTTTCTGCCGACAACGGACCGTTATCTGCTCGATCTCAGCATTCTGATCCTCACATATATCATGTTGGGGTGGGGGCTGAACATCGTTGTGGGGCTGGCGGGGCTGCTGGATTTGGGATATGTCGCCTTTTATGCCATCGGCGCCTATTCCTATGCGCTGCTGGCCCAGTATTTTGGCTTTTCTTTCTGGATGTGCCTGCCGCTGGCCGGTATTCTGGCGGCCTTTTGGGGCATTATTCTCGGCTTCCCTGTCCTTCGGTTGCGGGGGGATTATCTGGCAATTGTGACCCTTGCCTTCGGGGAGATCATCCGTGTTGTCCTGCTCAACTGGTATCAGTTCACGGGCGGACCCGATGGGCTTTCCGGCATTCCGCGTCCGAGCTTCTTCGGCATCCCCTTCAATCGAAGCGAAGGCGGTTTTGCAGACCTGTTCGGACTGGACTATTCCTCTATCCACAGAATTATTTTTATGTATTTCCTGATTCTGGTATTGGCGCTGATCACCAACTTTGTGACCAATCGCCTGCGGAGGCTGCCAATCGGACGGGCGTGGGAAGCTTTGCGTGAAGATGAAATTGCCTGTCGCTCACTGGGGCTGAACACCACATCGGTCAAGCTGACAGCCTTCGCGATTGGCGCCATGTTCGCTGGTTTCGCCGGATCTTTTTTCGCAACACGGCAGGGGTTCATATCGCCGGAAAGTTTCACTTTTATTGAATCGGCGCTGATCCTGGCGATTGTCGTGCTGGGCGGCATGGGATCGCAGGTCGGCGTGGTTATTGCGTCCATCGCCATGATCGGCGGGTTTGAGCTGTTCCGCGAGGCGGAGCAGTACCGCATGTTGATCTTCGGGCTGGCCATGGTGGTGATCATGATCTGGCGTCCACGCGGTTTGATTTCAACCCGCATTCCGTCCATCTTCCTGAAAGAAAGAAAAGCCGTGTCGGCAGATATGGTCGCGCAAGGGGAGGGACATTAAGATGGCGCATGTCATTGATAACCCGGTCCTGACTGTCGAACATCTCAGCATGCGGTTTGGCGGTCTTCTCGCCGTGGATGACCTGTCCTTTATGGCAGGGCGGCAGGATATTACAGCTCTGATCGGGCCGAATGGCGCCGGTAAAACGACTGTCTTCAATTGCATCACCGGCTTTTACAAACCGACAGAAGGATGTATCACGGCCCTGCATGAGAATGGCGAAAAGTTTCTTCTGGAACGTATGGATGATTTCAAGATCCCGAAAATTGCGAAGGTTGCCCGGACTTTCCAGAATATCCGGCTGTTCGGCGGGATGACGGTTCTTGAGAATCTGATGGTAGGCCAGCATAATCCGCTGATGATTGCCTCCAATTATACTTTTGGCGGCATTCTGGGGCTTGGCGGATACAAGCGGGCGGAAAAAGAGGCGATTGAATTTGCCAAATACTGGATGGCGCAGGCCGGGCTCATGCATCGCGCCGATGATGCGGCAGGCGATCTTCCCTATGGGGAGCAGCGCAAGCTGGAAATTGCGCGCGCCATGTGTACGAAGCCTAAATTGCTGTGCCTTGATGAACCGGCGGCAGGCCTCAATCCACGCGAATCGGAGGAATTGAACAAGCTTCTCCTGTTCATTCGCAATGAGGCGGCGACCGGCGTTTTGCTGATCGAGCATGACATGAATGTGGTGATGGGTATTTCCGATCATATCGTTGTGTTGGACTATGGCAAGAAAATCGCTGACGGGACGCCGGAAGAGATCCGCAATGATCCAAGCGTCATTGCCGCCTATCTCGGCGTTCCCGATGAAGAGGTGGAAGAGGTGGAGCAGGAAATCGATGAAATTGAAGAAGGGGCGTCATCATGAGTTCTGGCCCGCTTCTTCATGTGAAAGATGTCGAAACCTATTATGGTAAAATCCAGGCGCTCAAAGGAGTGACGCTTGATGTCAATCCGGGCGAAATCGTGACCCTTATCGGGGCCAATGGCGCAGGAAAATCCACCCTTATGATGACAATTTGCGGCGATCCACGGGCGGCGATCGGGCAAATCATCTTCGATGGTAGGGATATTACACAATTGCCGACCCATGAAATCACCCGACTGAAAATTTCACAGTCACCGGAAGGCCGCCGAATTTTCCCCCGCATGACGGTTTATGAAAATCTGATCATGGGGGCGACCACCTCGGATGCGGTTCATTTTGATGAAGATCTTGAGCGGGCCTTTGAACTGTTCCCCCGCCTGAAGGAGCGCCGCGACCAGCGGGGGGGCACCCTCTCGGGCGGAGAGCAGCAGATGCTCGCCATTGCCAGGGCATTGATGGCGCGGCCGCGGCTCTTGCTGTTGGATGAACCGTCTCTCGGGCTGGCGCCGCTGGTGGTCAAGCAGATCTTTGAGGCGATCAAGCTACTGAACGAAAAAGACGGCCTCACTGTTTTTCTGGTCGAACAAAATGCTTATCATGCGCTCAAGCTCGCGCATCGCGGGTATGTCATGGTCAACGGCCGCATTACTATGAGCGGCACGGGCAAGGAGCTTCTCGCGAGCGAGGAAGTCCGGGCAGCCTATCTTGAAGGGGGGGCTCACTGATGGGAATTTTGTGGGAAAACAGCTTTCTGACCTTCCTGTTCGTGACGGTTCTCGTTGGGGGAGGGGCTGGATATCTGGCCGGGCGGGCCCTCGCCTCAAGCTGGCGGCCGATCCCGCAGCTTATTTTTTACATGCTGCTGCTTGCCGCCGCGGTCAGGTTTTTCCATTTCTCTCTTTTCGAGGGAACGTTGCTGTCCTTGCAATATTATGCCGTTGATGCCCTTGTGCTGATCGGTATTTCGCTATTGGGTTACCGGGTGACGCGGGTGCGTCAGATGGTGACGCAATATCGCTGGCTTTACGAGCGTGCGGGACCCTTCTCATGGCGTGAAAAGAAGGCCGCCGGAGAATAGTGTTTCCCGAATATTCGCATTCAACTTTAAGTAAAAATTTGATATATTTGTGAAAACCAGCGTACGGTAGAATTTGTTTTTCAATCAACTGGGAGTGTGAAAATGAAAAAGATTTTAGTTGCCATGTCGGCACTGTCGATGGGCATGATGATGACCTCGACAGCGGCTTGGGCGGACATCGCCATTGCAACCGCGGGTCCGATGACCGGCCAGTATGCAAGTTTTGGACAGCAGATGAAAGCGGGCGCCGAACAGGCGGTGGCGGATATTAACGCCGCTGGCGGCGTGAATGGCGAAATGCTGACGTTGGAAATCGGAGATGATGCCTGCGATCCGAAACAGGCGGTGGCCGTCGCCAACCAGATGGCTTCCAAGGGCGTTGTCTTTATGGCAGGCCATTTCTGTTCCGGCTCTTCCATTCCGGCCTCTGCTGTTTATACCGAGGAAGGGATTATCCAGATCTCTCCCGCATCGACAAATCCGAAGCTGACGGATGAAGGCGGACCAAATGTCTATCGTGTTTGCGGCCGGGATGATCAGCAGGGTGTTGTTGCTGGCGCCTATCTTGCGGAACAAGCAAAGGGCGGCAAGAAAATTGCCATCCTGCATGACAAGACGGCCTATGGTAAGGGACTTGCCGATGAAACCAAGGCGGCAATGGAAGCCGATGGCGCAGAGGCAACCATGTATGAAGCCTATACCGCCGGTGAAAAGGACTATACGGCTCTTGTTTCTAAAATGAAGCAGGAAGGCATCAACATTGCCTATGTGGGCGGTTATCACACCGAAGCTGGTCTGATCGTCCGTCAGATGCGCGATCAGGGTATGGATACCCAGCTTGTTTCCGGTGACGCGCTTGTGACAGATGAATACTGGTCCATCACGGGTGATGCCGGTGAAGGTACGCTGATGACCTTCTCGCCGGACCCCCGGAAAAATCCGGGCGTTGATGAACTGGTCGCCAAATTCCGCGAAAAGGGCATCGAGCCGGAAGGTTACGTCCTTTACACCTATGCCGCGGTTCAGGCATGGGCACAGGCCGCAACAGCCGCCAAGTCTGTTGAAGAAGGCAAGGTCATTGAAGCCCTGAACTCAGGCAAGTTCAACACCGTTCTGGGTGAGCTGTCCTTTGATGACAAGGGTGATGTTACCCTGCCGGGTTATGTCTGGTATGAATGGAAAGATGGCAAGTACGACTATAAATAATTAAGTCTCTTGCGGACTGATATCGGGCCCCGGCAGCTTCGGCTTCCGGGGCCTTTATCATGTCCTATTCGCATCAGGGCAGGAGCCAGAGGGAATCTGGCGGAAGACAGACGGATAAAGGCTGGCCGATCACGTATGAGGCCGCCGCAAGGGGGGAGCTATAGGCTTCGAACATTGCGGGCCCGCATCGTAGGTGGAGTATTGTCCTCTCACCCAGAAATTGCCGGCCTTCCAGTATTGCGGTGATCCTGTTTGTTGCAGAGGAAGTCTCCCCGATAATAATATTTTCTGGCCGAAAGGTCAGAATACTCCCATGTGATGGCGTATCTGCGGGCATTTTCAGATGGCCGAGGGCGCATTCAAAATGGTCTTCCTTTAAGGTGCCGTCGATAAAATTTCGGCCGCCGAAAAATTCAGCGACGCTGCGGTCATGGGGCCGGTTGTAGAACGCATCCGGCGCGTCATACTGACGAAGCTGCCCGTGAAAGATCAGGGCAATCCGGTCGGCAAGCCGGACGGCTTCTGATTGGTCATGGGTCACGAACAGCATGGTCGTGCCGGTTTCGCGGTGCAGTTCCTTCAGCAGGGACTGCATTTCGAGGCGCAGAGAGGCATCAAGATTTGAAAAAGGCTCATCCAGCAGCAGAAGCCGGGGGCGGAGCACCAACGCCCGGGCAAGGGCCACTCTCTGTTGTTGACCGCCGGAAAGTTCGAAAGGTTTCCGCTTCTCCAGCCCGCGGATCTGCATAAGATTCATAATCGCATGCACGGCATCTGCTATTTCCGCTTTTGGCCGCCGCCGCATCCTGAGGCCAAAGCCGATATTTTCCGCAACGCTAAGATAGGGAAAAAGAAGATTGTCCTGAAAGATCAAGACGATGTCCCGTTTCTCAGGCGGCAGTGACAGGACGGAGTGTCCGCCGACAAGGATATCACCGGATGTGGGGAAAAGTAGACCCGCAATCATCTTGAGGATTGTCGATTTGCCGGAGCCAGACGGGCCGAGCAGGGCGGTCAAAGAACCGCTTTTGATATGCAGAGAGATATCATCAACGACGGCTTTGTCCGCGCCCGGATAAGTTTTGCAAAGATTTCGCAAGGCAACTTCTGTCATATCTGCCCCGTAGCGGTATAGGCTTGATTTCGGCCAGACATATAGCGGGCGGCAAAAACCAGCAGAATCATGCCGGGGAGGATATAGATCATGCCGATCGCGCCGGTGATGTCGTTACGCCCGGCGCTTGCGAAATTGAACAGCAGCAACGGTAAGGTCACAACCCGTCCGCCGCCGATCAGCAGAGTAAGAATATACTGGCTCCAGGAAACCAGAAAGGCGAAGAGGGAACCGATCAGCAGACCGGGCAGGATGGCCGGCAGGGTGACATATCGGAATGCCTGAAGGCGGTTTGCTCCAAGGCTGCGGGCCTGCGCTTCCGCATCCGGATTATAGTTTGCAAAAACGCCCGCCATGACCAGCACCATATAGGGCAGCGTCGGGATCAGATGCACGATCAGTACGCCGCTCATCGTTCCGGCCAGCCCCGCCTTCAGAAATACCACATGCAGGCCAAGGGCAACGGCGATGCCCGGCACAATTGTCGGCGCCAGAATAAGAAGCTCAATCAGGGCTTTCCCCCGAAAGCGGTAAAGCCCAAGCGCCCGCCCCGCCGGAAGCCCGATCAGGATGGATAAAATGGTGACGCCGAGGGCAATGATCAGGGTGGTCCCAAGTGCAGGCAGGACTTCGGATGTCGGAGAAAGAACATACTCCCAGGCCCGCAGGCTATAAGCGGAGGGGGCGATATCAGGGAAAAACCAGCTTCGGCTCACGGACCAGACAGCCAGCGGGACTAGCGGCAGGACAAGCCAGGTCACCAGCAGGGCAAGGGATAGCCACACAAGCGGGGACAGGCCATTTTTCGAACGGACAATATGCGTGCGTTCCTGCATTATTTCAGGCCCGCACATAGCGCCGGGTCAGCCGGGCATAAGCGAAAATCATCAGCGCGCTCATGATGGCAATGACCATCGCCATGGCGAGGGCCGCCGGGCGGGCGTTAAGATCGGTATCGGTGAAAGCCTGATAGGCGAGAACGGGCAGCGCGGCAGGATAATTCTGCCCGAGCAGCGCGGGAATTTCATAGGCGCCGAAGGTAAAAGCGAAAACGATCATTGCGGCAGCCAGCAGGCCGGGACTGAGGAGCGGCAACAGGACATGGCGAAAACTCTGCCAGCGGCTTGCACCGAGGGAGCGCGCAACGGCTTCGTAGTCATGGCTGAGGCTTTGCATGTTGGCGAGCAGGATCAGGCCGATAAAGGGCACTTCCTTCCATACATATTGCAGGATAATACCGATGGCGAAGGGATCGTACACGAGGGCCGGAAAATCCGCCGGACGTGCGATCAGATGAAATTCATGGGCAAGGCGCGCAAAAAAACCGGACTGGGAGAAGAGATAGAGAATGCCGATAGCCCCGACGAGGTGCGGAACGGTGAGATTAAGGTGAAACAGAAACTGAATGACACGGCGTCCGAAGAAACTTTTTCTGAGAACAAGCGCGGCCCCCATGGCGATGACAGAGGCGATAATCGTCGAGGTAAACGCAATATGAAAAGTAAGAAGGAAGGAGTGATAAAAACGCTCTGACGTGACAATTTCGCGATAGGCATCAAAACTCCAATCATGACGTCCGATAAAGGGCATATAACCGAGACTACCCATTATGCCGAGCAGGAGGCCGCCCAGAAACAGCCCCGCTATTATCAGGACCGCAGGGGCCAGCATCAGGGATATTTTCCATCGCTCATTCATGAGCCGATCCTGCTAATGGGATAATCCGTTCCCGGCCGTTATGACAAGGGTGGTGATACTGCGCTATTTTGCAACATATTCCTGCCAGCCCGTTTCAATGGCGCTGATCCAGTCGGGGTGAAGCTCGGGCAGGGCATGACGCGCCAGTATCTCCGGCGCAATGACGGCCGGATTACGAGGCAGAGCGGCGAAATGCGTCTGTTCCTCCTGCCGCAGACGCGCGACATCAATGGCGGGCGCCGCCCCCCAGACATCGGCCTTTGCCTTTTCGAACTGCGCCTCAAAAGACAGCAGAAAATTTGCTGTCACCATGGCCGCCGCCTTGTTGGGTGAATTGTATGGAATGGCGACATAGTTGATATTGCCGATCGTCCCGTCAGCCAGGCCATAAGAGCGTGTCGTCTCGGGAAAAATGCCATTCTCCACATTAATCCCGAAAATAGCCGGATCATAGTCGAAATAGAGGGAGACCTCCTGGTTGGCGAAAAGTTGCGCGAGACTGGCGATGGAATTTGGATAGGTGGTCCCTTCCCGCCAGAGATAAGGCTTCATGTCATTCAGAATTGCCCAGGCTTTTGGCGCCACCGCATCGTATGTCGTCTGATCAAAGGGACCCAGCAGCTTTTCGACCCCGCCTGCCGCATGATAAAAGACATGGCGGATAAAGACGCTGCCGTTGAAATCACTGGCGGCCGGATAGGTGAAGCTCCCCGGATTCTGTTTCACCCAATCAATCAGCGCGGCAATGCTTTCGGGTGGGGTTTCCGTGCGCGCAATGTCATAGGCGAAGGCGAACTGCGCACGGTTCCATGGCACCTCGCAGCCGTCCACCGGCAGGCCGAAGTCATTGGCGATGGAGGGATCTGTCCAATCAACCAGTTGGTTGTTCGGTAGCAGATCCGTATATCCGCAGTACAGCAGATCCCCCTGCTTCATGGTGCGAAAGTTACCGCCGTTGATCCAGATCATGTCAACCGACCCGTTGTCATCATTCCCGGCCTGCTTTTCACCAAGGACCAGATTGACCGCTTCCGCCGTATCGCTAAGGCCGATGCGGTTAAGCGTTATGTCATAGCGTTTTTTCAATTCTCCGCCGACATAGTCTGAAACATAGGCGTTTATGTTATCGGCACCGCCCCACAGAAACCAGTTGACCGTGCCTCCCTTCGCCGCGTCGACCACTTCATCCCAGTTTTTGAACTCCGCCTCGCTGGCATGGATCGTCAGAGGATACGTCAGTATGGCAAATATGGCAAAGTGGCAGCAGTAGCGCCGGAATGTTCGGAATATGAAACGGGTGCCTGTCATGGTCTTTCGGATAGTGTGATGGAAATTCTGTTTCGCTCATCCTAGCGAATAGTGGCCGGGGCGTCCTCCCCCAATTTTTATGATGGTAACACAATTTCGAGACCTGGTTGAAATGTGAGGCAAAATTCCCATTACAGGAATTTGCTGGGCAATATCGCCGTTATTTGATTAAATCGAATATGGTGAAATGAGAGCCCAATACAGGAAATTAAGATGGTGGATCAGGGTCTGGACAGGACAGACTTTCGCATTTTACGCGAAATTCAGGAAAATGGGCGTATTTCCATGGTCGAGCTGTCCCGGCGTGTCAATTTAACCAAAACGCCCTGCGCGGAGCGGGTCAAAAGGCTGGAGAAAGCAGGCGCCATCCGGGGTTATTTTGCGGCGCTGGACCCGGTAACTGTCGATGCCGGGCATGTGGTGATGGTGCAGGTGCAGCTTTCCCGTACCACGGCGCCGGATCTTGAGGCCTTTAATGATGCCGTTCAGGATGTGCCGGAGATACAGTCCTGTATGATGATGGCAGGCGGTTTCGACTATCTTTTGAAGGTCCGGACCCGGGATATAACCTCCTATCGGGAGCTGCTGGGCAATACGATTTCCCGGCTGCCCCATGTCCTGCAAACCCATACCTATGTCGTCATGGAGGTTGTGAAGGACGAGGTAACCCTGCCCATGTCCGTGGCGTATGGGAAATAGGGCGTATGCAGAAAGCGATCCGGGGCCGCGCCCTCACTTATCGGGACAACCCCTTCACCCGGTCCGTTAGGGACTGTCTGCATTATGAGGAGGATGCCCTGCTGGTGATGGAAGCCGGGCAGATTACAGGCTTCGGTGCCGCAGATGAGATGCTCCCCACGCTCTCGCCGGAGGTGCCGATCACCCGTTATGAAGATGCCCTCATCTGTCCCGGGTTTATCGACTGCCATGTGCATTATCCGCAGACCGAAATGATCGGCGCCTATGGCAAGCAACTTATTGACTGGCTCAACAAATATACCTTCGTTACCGAACAGAAATTTGCGGATAAAGCCTATGCGCTGGCGACCGCCGAAGTCTTTTTGAAAGAATTGCTACGCGCTGGAACCACGACGGCAGGGGTTTTTTGTACGGTTCATCCGCAGTCCGTTGATGCCTTCTTTGAGACGACGGCAAAGATCAATATGCGCACTATCGCCGGAAAGCTTTTGATGGACCGACAGGCGCCTGAAGCCCTGCGGGATACGGCGCAAAGTGGCTATGATGACAGCAAGGCGCTGATGGAGAAATGGCACGGGGCGGGTCGGGCGCTTTATGCGGTGACCCCCCGTTTCGCCCCGACGAGTACAGAGGCGCAGATGGAACTTGCCGGGGCACTGTGGCGGGAATATCCGGGAAGCTATCTGCAATCGCATATTTCCGAGAATCTGTCGGAAATTGACTGGGCGATGTCCCTGTTTCCGGGTCGCAAGAGTTATGCCGATATTTATGATCACTATGGTCAGCTCGGCCCGCGCGCCATTTATGGCCATGGCGTTCATTTCACAGAGGACGACTTCCGCCTCTTCGCTGAGACAGGAACGGCGCTTGCTCATTGCCCGACGTCAAATCTGTTTTTGGGCAGTGGGCTATTCCGACTGGAGCGGGCCATGACGGGGACGCCCTCCGTTCGGACCGGCCTTGCGACCGACCTTGGCGGGGGCACGAATTTCTCGCAGCTCGTCAGTATGAATGAAGCCTACAAGACGGCCCAGCTCAATGGATTTGCGCTGAATGCCCATCAGGCCTTTTATCTGGCGACACGGGGCTCGGCCGAAGCTCTGTATCTGGAAGATAAAATCGGATCGCTTGGCGTCGGGTTCGAGGCGGATGTGATCGTGTTGGATCTGAAAGCGACGCCACTTCTCTCTTACCGCACCGGGCATGCGGAAAGTCTTGAGGAATTACTGTTCGTTCTGATGATGCTGGGGGATGATCGCGCTGTCCGGGCAACCTATGTGGCCGGGGAGAGGGTTTATGAGAGAGATGTAGAAATCGGTGGGGGAAATTTCTCCGGATTTTAAACGGCTGCAGTCAGGCAGGCAAGCGACCGCCGAGAGCAGCCGTCACTTCGTCGGCGATCATTTTGGTGATGTTGCCGAGTTCTATCATTCGTTCCCGTGAGATGCGGGCCGCCGGGCCGGATATGGAAAGCCCGGCCAGGGGTTCCGCATGTTCATCATAGATCAGCGCCGCAACGCAGCGAAGACCGATGGCATGTTCTTCGTCATCGAGGGCAAAACCGCGCTCCTTCGCCTCTGCCAGTTCGTGATGCAGCCGTTCTGGCTCGACAATTGTCTTGTCGGTCAGTTTTGCAAGGCCGCGCATTTCAATAATTCGACCGACATCTTTTTCCGGCATAGCCATCAGAATGGCCTTGCCAACGCCGGAACAATGCAGCGGGACGCTATTCCCGGGTTTGGAAAAGACCCGCATCATCTCGCGGCTTTCCACCTGTGCGAGGTAAATCGCCTTGTCGCCATCGGCAATGGCCAGATTGACCGTTTCCCCGCTCAGTTCCATCAATCGTCGCATATAGGGGCGCGCCACGGTTGACAGATCGCGCGAGACAAGGAATCCGTTTCCGGTCACAAAGGCGCGCATGGCGATCTGCCACCGACTGCTGTCCCTGTCATACTGAACGTATCGTTCTTCCTGCAACGTTGTGAGCAGCCGGTGCGCTGTGGACGGGGGCAGGGACAGCGACTTGGCAATGGCGGTCAGCGACAGGCCGGGCGGGGCGTCGGCGATTATATTCAGGATGGAGAGCGCCCGCGTCAGGGATTGTACTTGACCCGACCGCGCGACGGGTTCGCCCCGTGCCGTTGCTTTCATGACGCAATTTATCCTTCTGCGAGATTTATAAATTCCATAATATGAAAATATTTCCATTTTAGTTTATTCCTGGCGGCGGGCATGTCAATATTCGCTTAACAAATCCGGCGGACATGAGCCGCCGCAGAAAACTGATCCGGATAATGAAAGAGTTGAGATGGCTGAACATGTGATGAAAGCCGGGCTTCAAGTTGCCCCGGAAATTGCCGATCTTGTGGAAAAGGAAATCCTGCCGGGACTGGATGTTCCGGTTGAGAAACTCTGGAAGCTGCTCGCAGATATCGTGACGGAGTTTGCGCCGCGAAACCGTGCCCTGCTGGAAAAGCGTGAGAGATTGCAGGCAAAAATTGACGCATGGCATCTGGCGGCAAAAGGAAAGCCGCATGACGCGAAGGCCTATAAATCCTTCCTCGAAGAAATAGGCTATCTGGTGCCGGAGGGCCCTGCTTTTCAGGTGACGACGGTGAATGTCGATCCTGAAATTGCCGATGTGGCAGGGCCGCAGCTTGTGGTGCCGGTGATGAATGCCCGTTATGCTCTCAACGCCGCGAATGCCCGCTGGGGCAGCCTGTATGATGCGCTCTATGGCACGGATATTCTGCCGGAGACGGACGGCGCGGAAAAAGGCACGGGATATAACCCTGTACGCGGCCAGAAAGTCATCGAATATGGCTTTGGTGTACTGGACCGGGCGGCACCGCTCGCGAAAGGTAGCCATAAGGAGGTGACGGCCTACCGACTGAGTGATGGGCCGGGTGGCCGGAAGCTTGTTGCCAAACTTGCCGATGGCAGTGAGAGCACGCTTGCCGATCCGTCCCAATTTGCCGGATATCTTGGCGATGCGACTCCGACATCGGTGCTGCTGCGTAAAAACGGCCTGCATCTGGATATCCAGATTGATGCGTCCCATCCGGTTGGCAGGGATCATCCGGCCGGTGTGAAGGATATCCTGATGGAATCCGCCCTTTCCACTATTCAGGACTGCGAAGATTCGGTTGCTGCCGTCGATGCCGAGGACAAGGCGCTGGTCTATCGCAACTGGTTGGGGCTAATGAAGGGGGATCTTGAAGACAGGTTTGAGAAGGGCGGTAAGGTTGTCACCCGGACCCTGAATGGGGACAGAAGCTATCTTGATCCCGCAGGGAAAAAATTCACGCTGCATGGGCGCAGCCTGTTGCTGGTGCGCAATGTCGGGCATTTGATGACGACCGGGGCCGTGCTGGACGCCGATGGACATGAAATTCCGGAAGGCATTCTGGATGCTGTGATGACGACGGCTGCGGCGTTGCACGATCTTAAAGGTCTTGGCCGGTTTCGCAACAGCCGGGCAGGCAGCCTGTATATCGTGAAGCCGAAAATGCATGGACCGGAGGAAGTCGCCTTCACCAATGATCTTTTCGCGGCGGTTGAGGATGGCTTCGGCCTGCCGCGCAACAGCCTCAAGGTCGGGGTGATGGATGAGGAACGCCGGACGACCGTCAATCTGAAGGAATGTATCCGGGCGGTAAAAGACCGGATCTTTTTCATCAATACGGGCTTTCTTGACCGGACGGGCGATGAGATCCACACCAGCATGGAAGCAGGCCCCTTCATGCGCAAGGACGATGCGAAGGGCGAGCCGTGGATCGCTTCCTATGAAGACTGGAATGTTGACATCGGCCTTGAAGTGGGCCTGCCGGGCCATGCGCAGATCGGCAAGGGCATGTGGGCCATGCCCGATGAAATGGCCAAGATGATGACGGCGAAAGTCGGTCATCCGAAAGCGGGCGCCAATTGCGCCTGGGTTCCCTCCCCGACGGCGGCGACCCTGCATGCCCTGCATTATCATGAAGTCTCTGTGAAGGAGCGCCAGCAGGAAATCGTCTCCCGCGGGCGGGCAAGTCTGGACAGCATCCTGACGCCGCCTCTTCTGAAAGGGGAGAATCTCTCGGAGCAACAGGTGCAGGCTGAGCTTGATAATAATGCGCAGGGCATTCTGGGCTATGTGGTGCGCTGGGTTGATCAGGGCGTCGGATGCTCCAAGGTGCCGGACATCAATAATGTCGGCCTCATGGAAGACCGGGCGACCTTGCGCATCTCCAGCCAGCATATCGCGAACTGGTTACATCATGGTATTTGTAGTGAAGCACAGGTCACAGAAACCATGGAGCGTATGGCCGCTGTTGTTGACGAACAGAATGCCGGTGATCCACTGTATAGGCCAATGGCCGGGAACTTCCAAACATCAGTCGCCTTCAAGGCGGCTTGTGACCTCGTCTTCCGCGGGAGGGAGCAGCCAAGTGGCTACACCGAGCCAATCCTGCATGCGCGACGGATTGAGGCGAAGGCCCAATAATCCCGCATTTTCTTGTCTTTCCGCTATCTCTGTGGCTATAACAGGCATATCAAATAGATAACCTGTCTGTCATAGCCTGTAACAGGGGCGGTCAATATAAGATGTCGGGAGCAAAATTGAAGAACGGTCGGCAATCTGCGTCCGAAATGGAAATGACGAGCCTTGACGGAATCGTCGGGTTTCATATGCGCAAGGCGACCTTGAGGGCGCAGAGCAGCTTTGCAACCGCCGCAGGAAAAAAGCTGATGACCGGACAGTATTCCGTCATGGCAATCATTCATGAGAACCCCGGCCGGACGCAGAGCGCCATTGCGGAGGCCGCCGGTCTTGACCGTTCCTCCCTCGTGCCGATCCTGAACAAGTTCGAAAAGGACGGTCTGATCCTGCGCGCGGCGGTGGCTGGCGACAAGCGCGCCTATGCGGTGCGCCTCACCGAAAAGGGAGAGGCGGAACTCGAAGCCCTTGAAGAGAAGGTGAAAGAGATCGAGGCAAAGGTGATTGCTGGTCTCGGGGCAGAGGATCATGCGCGTTTGATTGAGCTGTTGAAGAAATTCCACGATATCATTTAAGCATCAACCAGGGCATCTGGGCCTTCGGTCAGAACGGCTCCGGCTTGCCGGATGACGAGCTGTCCTCTTGATAATGAGCGGAATTCCCCCGATTCGGCTGAACGGATCAACACTGTCTTCCATTCACTCAAAAAAAGCTGATTGCGACTTGTGAGGGATGAGGGAAGAGAGGCTATATCTTGTGGTTGTTCTTTATTTCGTATTCGCACTTTTAAGGATGTATGTTTAAAAGTGTAAAAAAACTTCTCGGAACAACCAAAACGCTAGTTCCGATGAGACCTGTTTCCTATACTTGATTTCGGAACGGAAATGGATCTGTTACAGGGATAGGGGGTAAGATGGGAATGATGTTCAGTGACATGGGCAAAACGCTTTCAGTGAAAGGCTGTTATTCAAAGCTTATCCTTTCATCCTCGGTTTTTCTGCTGACATTGCTATTGTCGGTTACTTTTTTTGTGCAGGAACGCCATCAGGACGACAAAGGGACGACGCCACCGGAAACGGCCGCGCTTCTCGATTGATCGGAAAAAACACTTCTTTAATCAAATAATCGTAACATTCTGTATTTGGCCGGATCGAACCGGTCGGTATCAAACGGAATGCGGTCAAGATGAATGTTGCGACAAGTGTGCGGGAAACCTTTCGGCTCCGCGCCAGAAATACCAACATAAATGATCTGACGCTACTGGCGACGGACTATCTCAATCATTTTAATGAAGCGCTGATGCTGGCTGAAATGGTTGCGGATATGCCGGAGATGTTGGAGGATTTTAGCGACTGGCAGCCCTGTTCCTATCTTGATCATTTTCGCCAGAGCGGTATTGCGGATCGGGAACTCGCCATTGAAGCCTATCCCTATTCGCCGCCGGAATACAGGTTGACCCTGGAGAGGATCACCCAGCAGCTTGATGATGAAATACAGGGATTGCAACAGCATTTCCGTGAGACATTAACGGCAAATGAGGCGAACTCCGAAGATGCGGCGGTCGTGGCGCGCTGTCAGACAATTCGCGGCCTGATCGACAAGGCCGGCGGGATAATAAATGGATATGTTCCGAAGGCCTCTCCAGCTCTTGTCCGAAAAGACGGGAAGGAAGGACCGCTTGATCAGGAGGCGATCAGTGCCTTGTTCGGCTAGATATTCATCTCGGCATGGCTTTTTATGGTCGGTCGCGATTGCTGTCATGGTGAGCCTGTGGAATCCACAACGCGCGCTTGCACAAGAAACCGACGGCGATTGTCTCGACATCTGGGTCAAGCCGGAAATCCAGGTTGAAGGCCTGATAGCGCCGCCGCAATTCGATAACAGCAAATCCTCTGACCAGATCGCGGAGGTTGCCCGGCAGAGCGGCTATGCGCGTTCCCTCAATCAGGCCAGCTTGCTGGGCCTGACCTATGCTTTTACGGGTCCGAATATTGCCGTTGAAACAAAATTCCGCGAGGCTCGGAACGGCAAGCGCTGCATCCGGCTGGAGCGGGTGAAATTCAGCTTCGGCGCCCGATCAACCGACGTCTATGTGGCGCGAAAATACCGGCAGGGAAGCTGCGCCTATGATGCGATCCTGAACCATGAAATGGAACATGTGCGCATTAACGAGCGGATTGTCCGCGAGTATGTTCCGAAGATTGAAAAAGAGCTGGCGGCGCGGTCTGCGGCAATCCGGCCGTTCTATACGAGTGATGTGAAGCGGGCGGGGCAATCCATCGGCAACCGGCTGCGATTTGAGCTAGACCCATTATTGGATGACTTCAATGCAGCGCGCCTTGCGGCCAATGATGCCATTGATACAACGCAGTCCTACACCGCGACATACGCCAAATGCAGTGATTGGTAAGATTCTCCCTATAAATTTGCGAATTTTTAACAGTTTGTTGATTAACTGATCAATGGTTTGCAATTGCGATTGTAAATGGCCGGGAAGTGGCCATCTAGGACAGAGAACTGAAATGATCATTGCAAATGATATCAAGAAAATGTTGAGAGCACTCGACTTCGAGGAGGATCACAGATCAACCGGTACGGCAGCGGACAGACGATATCGCCGGGCAGATGTCCAGTGGCAGGCAACTATCCGGGCGGAGCGGGGCAATGCCTGTCTGCACGAGGAAGAACGGGAAGTCTGCGGCATTATCAAGGATATTTCGGCGAATGGTGCCCGTATCGATGTGGATGGGCTGTTCTTTGAGAAGAACAACCTTCTGCTGCAGACATCACAGCTCGGCATTCTGCGTTGTGATCTGGTCTGGCGTCGTGGCAACAAGATTGGTCTGCAATTTTCGGAAGATCCGAAACAGATCCTTGCAAGGCTTCAGAAGCTCATCCCCGGTTTTGACAATCGTCCGGCCTGATGTCTGATCCGCGCTTTCAGCCTGCGGCGGTTCTGTTGTATGACCCCGAACCCTCCATGCGGCAAAGTATCAGAAGCGCGCTTTTGAACATCGGTTTTGGCGAGGTCATTGCCTCTGGCGATGAAGCGGATTTTTCCCGCAAGCTCGAACAGGAAAAGTTCGATCTGGTTATTGCCGAAACGGCAAGTGCGCAGTCCGATACCCATCATATCATTCGCGATATCCGCCACAGCAGGGTCGGTAAGGACCCCTTTGTCAATGTTGTGCTGTCGATCTGGCATACCGGGCCGGATGTGGTCAGGGATGTGATAAATGCAGGCGCGGACGATCTGATCTTGCGCCCCATGTCCCGAACCCAGATATTTACGCGCCTTCGGCATTTGATCAATGCCCGCAAACCTTTCGTTGTGACAGCGGACTATATTGGACCCGACCGGCGGGCGGCATTACGCAATCCGTCATCCCTTCCCACATTGATTGTCCCGAATTCGTTGCGTGCCAAGGTCGAGAATATGCCGGAACTGGCGGCAACACCCGAAACAATCAAGCTGGCGATGCGGGCGGTCAATGAACGGAAAATTGCGGCTTATTCCGAACATGTCCTGCGCCTTGCTTCTGCGGTTGTACTTTTATCCGGCACGGCCGGATCACCCGGCGACCGCAAGGAGGTTCTCGCCGTCATGCGGGAGCGGAATCTTGCCCTGATGGCGGCGGTAAAAGGATCGGGGTATGAGCATATCCTGTCTCTTTGTGATGCTCTGGATGGCCTGCTGACCCGATTATATGTGGAGAAAGGGGCGCTCACCGGTAAAGATCAGGATCTGGTTTCGCAACTTCCTTATGCGATCCACCGGGGGTGTCAGGAGCTGCATCATTCATCGGGTCTCGTGTTCGATATACGCGATCTTTCCAACCGCCTTCATAAGGCGGGGACCCTATCGCCCCGGCCGACAGGCGCCCGCGCCGCCATGAAAGGGA
The DNA here is from genome assembly GCF_002694385.1 of Sneathiella sp. Classification (GTDB taxonomy): domain Bacteria; phylum Pseudomonadota; class Alphaproteobacteria; order Sneathiellales; family Sneathiellaceae; genus Sneathiella. Next base: position 67,094 of record NZ_NZMB01000012.1, on the reverse strand, counting down.
AACATTCCTTTGCCTGAGGCGTGTTTTTTTGCATTCCCTGCTTTGTTCCTGATATTAAAAGACTAATATTAAATTATGATTTGGCTAAACGGGGGGAGGGAGTGTCTGTGTCTTTCATAAATGCAAGGAAATACGCAAGCCTGTTACTCTGTTCGCTTGTGGCCTTGATTTTTATGATGGGCGTGCTCAGCGCGCAGAATATCTCGTTCCTGCGGATCGGCACCGGATCGACGGCGGGGACTTATTACCCCATCGGCACACTGATCGCATCCGTGATTTCCAGCCCGCCGGGCAGCCGCGCCTGTGAGGATGGCGGTTCCTGCGGTGTGCCGGGACTGATCGCAACGGCCCAGACAACCCATGGGTCCGTCGATAACATCAACGGGGTTTCTCATGGCCTGTTTGAGACCGCGCTCGCGCAATCGGATATCATTGCCGCCGCCTATAATGGCACCGGCATTTATGCCAAGAAAAAGCCGGTTGGAAATATCCGTGTCATCGCCAATCTGTATCCGGAGGATATTCATCTCGTCGTTCGGACGGATGCGGGTATCCGGACAGTAGCCGATCTCAAGGGCAAGCGAGTATCAATTGATTCGGAAGGATCGGGAACGCGTGTCAATGCCCTGGAAATTCTTAACGCATATGGATTGCGGCTTAAGAATATCAAGGCGGTTATGGCGGGCCCGAATAAAGCCGTCACCATGATGCTGAATGGCGAACTCGACGCATTCTTCTTTGTCGCAGGATATCCTGCCGCGGCGGTCTCGGAACTCGCTGATCTGGAGATTGTCGATCTGGTTCCGATTGGTGGAAAGGTTGTCGAGAAGCTGGTTGAAAAGACAGGATATTACAGCCTTTCGCATATACCGGCAGGCACGTATCGCAATATTGACGCCACCCCGACACTAGCCGTCAGTACCCAGTGGATAATCAGTGAGCATGCGTCGGACGAGCTGGTCTATGAACTCACCAAAGCATTGTGGAACCCGAGAAATCGCCATTTGCTTGATCGCGGCCATTCAAAAGGGTTGCTGATCCATCTCGATACGGCGCTGAAAGGCGTCACGGTTCCGCTGCATCCCGGTGCCGCATTATATTACAAACAAATCGGCCTTCTTGAACAGTAAACACGCCCGCGGACCACTTCGTGAATGAGGCGGTTCCTGCCTGCCGGATTGCAGTTGTCGCTTATCAGGGGCTTTGCTATGGTCGTGCAAAATCAAAGGAGTTTACCGTGATCCCATATGTCGCGACCCGTGCCGATACCCCCCCGAAACCGATTGTTGTTGTCGAGAAGGCAAATTTCGATAGCTGGCTTTCCGCGCAGCCGGAAATGCACAAGGGCTGGATTGCGGCGCAAGGGTTTGAAGCGACAGGGGGCAAGAGCCTCTCACTTCCCGGTTCGGCGGGCGATATTGACGCAGTCCTTTTTATTAAAGACGGGGCATGGAATATCTGGTCGCTGGCTGACCTTCCGGCGCAATTGCCGCCTGGGTTTTATACGGTGTCGGCTGATTTTTCTGAGAAAGAAGCGACGGAGGTGGCGACAGGCTGGTCGCTCGCAACTTACGTCTTTGATCGCTTCAAAAAAAGCAAGAAGGAGTTCGCCACGCTGATCCTGCCGGATGCGGCGGATGAAAATATGGTCCGCCGGACGGTGAAGGCGATCACTCTGGTGCGGGACCTGATCAACCTGCCCGCTGGCGATCTGGGCCCCTCCGGTCTGGAAGCAGCGGCCTCGCAGGTGGCAGGTGAATTTGAAGCGGAGCAGACAAATATCATTGGCGAGGATCTGCTGACCTACCACTTCCCGATGGTGCATGCGGTGGGGCGGGCGGCGGCGGATGCGCCGCGGCTCATCGACATCACATGGGGTGATAAATCCGCCCCCAAAGTAACACTGGTCGGCAAGGGGGTGTGCTTCGATACGGGCGGTCTTGATCTTAAACCCTCTTCCGCCATGCTGATGATGAAAAAGGATATGGGTGGCGCGGCAACGGTGCTGGGCCTTGCCTATATGATCATGGATGCCGGGCTGCCGGTCCGGCTGCGGGTACTGATCCCGGCGGTCGAAAATTCCGTTTCCGGCAATGCCTTCCGCCCCGGTGATATTCTGACAAGCCGGAAAGGAAAGACGGTCGAGATCGGCAATACGGATGCGGAGGGGCGTCTGATCCTTGCCGATGCCTTGGCCGCTGCCGATGAAGAGGCGCCGGAGCTGCTGATCGACATGGCCACGCTGACGGGCGCGGCGCGCGTTGCGGTGGGCACGGAAATCGCCGCGACCTTCACTGATGATGACGCCCTTTACGCCGAGATTGCCGCCCATGCAGCGGCGGAAAATGACCCTGTGTGGCGCTTGCCGTTATGGCAGGACTATCGTCATATCCTCGACAGCAAATTCGCCGACATCAACAATGCGGGATCGGGCGGCTTCGCCGGGGCGATTACGGCGGGGCTTTTCCTTAAAGAATTTGTCGATACAGCGAAAAGCTGGGTGCATTTCGATATCATGGCCTATAACAACCGGGCCCGGGCGGGCCGACCGGTTGGCGGAGAGGCGTTTGCCCTGCGCGCCCTGTTCGCCCTGATCCGGGATCGTTACGGTCGCTGACCGGAGAGTTAAACGACCTCTTCAGTATCCCTTGTTGACATCCACCGCATTCAGCAGCGGCTCGCCATTCTTGGTGCGGATGATATTTTCCGCGACCAGCCGGGCGACGCTTGCGGGATCGGAAATGCTGGCGACATGCGGCGTAATCCGTATTTTCGGATGGCTCCAGAATGGATGATCGGCAGGCAGGGGCTCTGTCCTGAAGACATCCAGCGTCGCAGCGGAAAGCTGTCCGCTATCAAGGGCGGGGATCAGGTCTTCATCCACCAGATGCGGGCCCCGCCCGGCATTGATAATGCCTGCCCCTTCCGGCAGCTTGGCGAAAAGATCCCTGTTCAGGATGTTTTCCGTTTCGGGGGTGAGGGGGAGCAGGCAGACAAGAATTTCCGTACGCGCCAGAAACGCCTTCAACTGGTCATCGCCGAAAAAGCTTGTGACCCCGTCGATATTCTTTAGTGACTTGCTCCACCCGGCGACATCGAAGCCGAGAAACTGCAAAGCCCTTGCCGCACCGCTCCCCAATTCTCCCATGCCGAGAATGCCAACTTTCCGTTCGGTTGCAAAAGGAGCGAAATGTTCCTTCCAGACATGTTCCCGCTGCTGCGCGTCATAGGCGTGGCAGAAACGGTGATGGTTCAGGACATGCTGCACGACATATTCGGTCATGCGGCCGGTCAGGTTGGGATCGACCACGCGCGAGAAGGGCAGGTGCCGGGGGAAATCCGGATCGGCGAGCAGATGGTCGACCCCCGCGCCGAGGGAATAAATGGCCCGCAAGTTCCTGAATTTCGCGAGCTCTCCATGCGGCATTTTCCAGCAAAGCGCATACTCGATTTCATCAGGGTCGCCAATATCCGGCCAGATGCGGACTTCAAGATCGGGGACATATTTGTTTAACTCCCGCCGCCACCAGTCCGGTCGATCAATATTGCTTTTGAACATCAGGGCCATTTTTGTCTCCGCTTCTCAATTGGCGATAGTTTAGCTGCTTACAACGCCGGGGGTGGCGGCTTCCAGATCGAATGCCGCCTTCATCAGGGCTTTTGTATAGTCTGTGGCCGGATTGTCAAAGATTTCCGTGGCCGGGCCTTGTTCGACAATCTTCCCACGCTGCATGACAATAACACTGTCGGCCATGGCGCGCACAACCTTGAGGTCATGACTTATAAAAAGATAGGTCAGATTATGGCGGTTCTGCAAGTCACGGAGAAGATTGACGATTTGCGCCTGAACCGACATGTCGAGGGCCGAGGTCGGCTCGTCCAGCACGATGAATTTCGGCTTCAGGATCAGGGCGCGGGCAATGGCGATGCGCTGCCGCTGTCCGCCGGAAAACTCATGCGGGTAGCGATCCTGCGCTTCCGGCGGAATGCCGACTTCCTTCAGGACATCGGAAATTCTGTCCCGCCGTTCCAGACGGCTGCCCCGCCCCTCATGGACGATCAACCCCTCTTCAATGATCTGACCGACCGAAAGGCGCGGGCTGAGGCTGGAATAGGGGTCCTGAAAGACAATCTGCATCTGGCTGCGAAGCGATCGGAGTTCCGACCAGCGTTTGTCTTGGATCGCCTTGCCATCAAACATAATCTCCCCCTCGGAGGAGATCAGGCGCAGCAGCGCAAAACCCAGCGTGGACTTCCCCGAGCCGCTTTCTCCGACAATGCCGACCGTATGCCCCTGTTTAACGTGGAGCGTAATGTCATCGACGGCCCGGACATGATCGACAGTGCGCCGGAGCAGCCCTTTTTTTATCGGGAAATAAACCTTCAGATTTCGGCAAGACGTGATGTCGGGAACGGCTGCATTCTTGCGAATGGGGAGCCCCTTCGGCTCCGCATCGAGCAGCATACGGGTATATTCATGGCGGGGGCGGAGGAATATCTCCTCGGCCGTATTGGCTTCGACGATCTCCCCGTCCGTCATCACGCAGACATTCTTCGCCATTTTACGGACGATGCCAAGATCATGGGTGATCAGCAGGATCGCCATGCCGAGACGCTTTTGCAAGTCCGCCAGAAGTTCCAGAATTTGCGCCTGAATGGTCACGTCGAGAGCGGTTGTCGGCTCGTCCGCGATCAGCAACTCCGGTTCATTGGCGAGCGCCATGGCGATCATGACCCGCTGCCGTTGCCCGCCGGAAAGCTGATGTGGATAGGCATTCAGCCGTTCGTCAATGGCGTCCAGCCCGACCAGTTCCAGCAGTTCCCGCACCCGCGCACTCGCAGCCTTTTTGCTCATCCCCTTGTGGACAAGAAGTGTCTCATTGATCTGTTTCTCGATTGTATGCAGCGGATTGAGAGAGGTCATCGGCTCCTGAAAGATCATGGAGACGCTGTTGCCGCGGAATTTCCGCATTTCCTTCTGTGGGCGGCCAACAACCTCCGTGCCATCAATTTTGATAGAACCTTCCGGGTGGCGTGCAAGCGGGTAGGGCAGCAGTTGCAGAATGCTGAGCGCTGTCACGGACTTGCCCGAGCCGCTTTCGCCGACGAGCGCGAGGGTTTCTCCCTTTTCGATATTGAAGGAGGCGCCTTTAACGGCCGGAACGTCCTTTCCGTCCGATTTGAAGGTCACCCAGAGGTCATTGACTTCGACAAGCGCCATTACTGAAAAGTCTTTCTTGGATCGAAGGCGTCGCGGATCCCTTCCTGCATGAAGAAGGCCAGCGTCAGCATGATGGACAGGGTCAGGAAGGCGGTAATGCCAAGCCAGGGCGCCTGCAGATTGGCCTTGCCCTGCGCCAGCAACTCGCCAAGCGACGGAGAACCGGGCGGCAGGCCGAGCCCCAGAAAATCAAGCGAGGTCAGGCTGACAATCGACCCGGTCAGAATAAAGGGGAGAAATGTCAGGGCGGAGACCATGGAGTTCGGCAGCAGATGCTTGAACATGATGACGCTATCGCGCACGCCAAGCGCGCGTGCCGCCCGGACATAATCGAAATTGCGGGACCGCAGGAATTCCGCCCGCACAACGCCGACAAGGCTGGGCCAGCTGAACAGCAGCAGCAGGAAGAGCAGGATCAGGAAACTCGGTTCGATCAGGGCGGCAAGGATGATCAGGATATACAGGCTTGGCATGCCGCCCCAAATCTCCAGCAAGCGCTGGAAGATCAAATCCACCCAGCCGCCGAAATACCCCTGCACCGCGCCGGCGGCAACGCCGATGATCGAGCTCAGGATCGTCAGAATCAGACCGAAAGCAACGGAAATACGATAGCCATAGATAACGCGGGCAAGCACATCTCGCCCCTGATCATCGGTGCCGAGCCAGTTTTCCGCATCCGGCGGGGAGGGGGCGGGGGACGTCAGGTTGTAATTGATCGTGGTATAGCTGTAACGGATCAACGGCCAGACCTGCCAGCCCTTCTCGTTAATCAGATCGGCAACAAACGGGTCGCGATAATCCGCCTCGGTCTCGAAATCGCCGCCGAAGGCCGTCTCGGGATAGGCGATGAGGAACGGGAAATAAAGCTGATCATCAAAGGAAACGACGAGGGGTTTGTCATTGGCGATCAGCTCTGCGAACAGCGAAATGATGAACAGGGTCACGAAAAAGATCATCGACCAGTAGCCGCGCCGGTTGGCCTTGAAGTTATTAAGCCTGCGTCGATTGATGGCGGAAAGGGCCATGTTTATACCTCCCGCGCTTCAAAATCGATGCGCGGATCGACCAGTGTGTAGGTCAGATCCCCGACCAGATTCATGATCAGCCCGAGCAACGCAAAGACATAAACGGTGGCGAAAATAACCGGATAGTCGCGGTTAATGGCGGCTTCAAATCCCAGCAGGCCAAGCCCGTCGAGGCTGAAGATGACCTCGATCAGCAGGGAGCCGGTAAACAGGATACCGATAAAGGCGCTCGGGAAACCGGCAATGACGATCAGCATGGCGTTGCGGAAGACATGGCCATACAGCACGCGCCGTTCGCTTAAGCCCTTGGCGCGGGCGGTCAGGACATACTGCTGGCTGATCTGGTCGAGAAAGGAGTTCTTGGTCAGCTGGGTAAGGGCGGCAAAACCGCCAATGACAAGGGCCGTGATCGGCAGGGCAAGATGCCAGAAATAATCACCGATTTTGCCAATCAGGCTGAGCTGTTCCCAGTTATCGGAGGTGAGGCCGCGAAGCGGAAACCAGTTGAAATAGGAACCGCCCGCAAAAAGAACGATCAACGCGACGGCGAACAGAAAACTCGGGATCGCATTGCCGATGATGACAAGACTGCTGGTCCAGATGTCGAATTTCGATCCGTCCCGCACCGCCTTGGCGATACCGAGCGGGATGGAAATCAGATAGACCAGCAGCGTCGTCCATAGCCCGATGGAGATGGAGACGGGTAGCTTTTCGATCACCAGATTGACGACGGTTTCATCGCGGAAATAGCTGCTGCCGAAATCGAACATCAGGTAATTCTTCATCATCAGGAAGAAGCGTTCATGGGCCGGTTTGTCAAATCCGAACTGGACTTCAAGCTTTTTGATAAATTCAGGGTCGAGCCCTTGCGCGCCGCGATAAGAGCTTTCACCGCCAACCGAGGAAGCGCCGCCGCCTGCCATATCGCCGCTGCCGCTGCCGCCGATGCGAGCCGTTGCGCCGACGGCGGTTCCCTGAATTTCGGCGATGATCTGTTCAATCGGCCCGCCGGGGGCGAACTGGATAACCACAAAATTGAGAACCATGATGCCGAACAGCGTCGGTATCATGAGCAGGATGCGTCTCAATATATAGGCAAACAACGACTACTTCCCCCGTCCGAGATGTTGAACTATTTCCCCTGCCGGGCCGTCAGCTCCTCGGCTTTTGCCGGATCATACCACCAGCTTTGCAGAACCGCACGGTCAAAACCCGGTTTCTCTGTGTCAGGTCGGCCAAATTTATCCCAATAGGCAATGAAATGCGTGTTCTTATACCATTGCGGGATGAAATAGTAATTCCACATCAGCACCCGGTCGAGCGCGCGGGCGGCGGTTACAAGGTCATCTTCTGTTTTCGCCTCGATTATCTTTTCAATAAGGGCGTCGACCGCCGGGCTTTTGACGCCCGCAATATTCAGGCCGCCCATAACATCCGCCGAGGCCGAGCCCCACCAGTTGCGCTGTTCGACGCCGGGAATCTCCGGCTGCGGGAAGCGCCGGATGACGATATCGAAATCGAAGTCGCGGACGCGATTTTGCCAACTGGCGACGTCTATGATCCGCACGCTGGCGTTTATGCCCGCCCGTTTCAGATTGGCGATGAACGGGTTGATAATGCGGGTTATGGTCTGTTCATAGAGCAGAAATTCGACGGTCATCTGCTGTCCGCGTGCATCGATAAGGCGGTTGCCCTCAATCGTCCAGCCAGCCGCACGGAAAAGCTCCAGCGCCCGGCTGATCGGGGTGCGCATGTTGCCTGAGCCGTCTGTCTTCGGCGGGGAGAACTCTTTCGTAAAGATAGCCTCAGGCAGAATATTCCGATACGGGCTCAACAATGCCAGCTCAGCCGGGGAAGGGAGTCCGGTCGCTTTCAGCCGTGAATTTTCAAAAGCCGAACCAAGGCGGTTGTAAAGGCCATGAAAAAGATTCTGGTTCGTCCATTCGTAGTCGAACAGCAGGCCGAAGGCTTCCCGCGCCGCAGCATTATCGAAAGGCGCGCGGCGAGAATTGAGAAAGAAGGCCTGCAATCCAGTCAGGCTGGCATCCGGCAATATGTCCCGCTTGATAAATCCGCTTTTAACGGCGGGCTTGTCGTCATATTCCGTCGCCCAGGAGCGGGCGGTGAATTCTTCGCGAAAATCATATTCGCCGGCGAAAAACGCCTCAAGCGCGATGGTCCTGTCCCGGTAGTAATCCACCTGAATGACATCGAAATTGAAACGCCCCTTATTGACGGGCAAATCTTCCGCCCAATGGTTTTTCACCCGCTCATAGACGAGTGTGCGGCCGGGGCTTACCCGGACGAGCCGATAGGGGCCCGATCCCAGCAGCGGTTCCATGCTGGTTACGGCAAACTCCCGTGTCTCGAAGGAAGCTTTCGAGAGAATAGGCATGGTGCCGACCTGTGCCGGTAGATCGCGGGTGAGGGCATCAGCACGAAAATCGAAGCGGATACTGTCCGGCGCGAGAACATGCGCGGCAATTACATCCCGGAAATTATTGGCATATCGCGGATGTCCCTTTTCTTTCAGAGTATTGAAGGTGAAGGCGACATCTTCTGCTGTGATCGGGCTGCCATCATGAAAACGCGCATCGGGCCGCAGGGTAAATTCCGCCCAATTGCCAGCGTCATCCAGGGTAATGCTTTTTGCAAGCAGGCCATAAACGGCGTCCGGTTCATCGAAAGAGGGGGTCATCAGCGATGTGAAATTGAAATAGAGCTCGCCGCCCCGGTCGCCGTTGATCACGCCCGGATTGCCCTTCAGCAGGAAGGGGTTGACGGTATCGAAGCTGTCCAGATCACGCAGCTTGATGGTTCCGCCTTTTGGCGCCTTCGGATTTACATAGTCGAAATGGGTGAAATCAGGGCCGTATTTCAACGCTCCGAATGCGGAAAAACCATGACTTGTTTGCGGTTCGGCGCTGACGCCTGTCGTCATAAGCAGGAAGACTGCGATCAGCGATGGCAGGGCTCTTTTCATCTCACCTCTCCGTCGGCAATCAGGCTATTCTTTTTCTTCCAGCTTTTTCAGCCCTTCACGCAACCTTGCTTCTTTCTCCGGATCGACCCACCAGCTCAGGATATCCGGCCCCTGAGATGGATTGACATCCGTATGGCCAAATTTGTTCCAGTAGGCGATACGGTCATAGGCGGCGTGGAACTGGGGAATGACATAGAAATTCCAGCTCAGCACCCGGTCGAGCGCGCGAACGGCAGGGATCAGCTTCTCATAGGTCGGGGCGGCGATCAGATTTTCAATCAGGGCGTCGATGACGGGGCTGTTGATGCCCATGACATTGCGGCTCTCAGGCCGTTTCCCCGCGGCACTGCCCCAGAATTCCCGCTGCTCATTGCCGGGACTGATGGATTGCGCCAGAACCACGGTCGTTATATCGAAGTCATAACTGCGCAGCCGTTCCGCATATTGTGAACTGTCGACAACGCGGGCTGAGGCATCAATACCAAGTTTTTTCAGGTTTTTGATGAACGGGCCGGTGCTGCGCAGCCCGTTGGGATCATACATGAGAAACTCAATCGTGAGCGGCTGCCCGCTGTGCGGGTTAATCAACTTTCCATTCTTTACATGCCATCCGGCGTCTTCGAGGATTTTCTTGGCGGTTTGCAGGGGTTCGCGATCCCGACCAGAACCATCCGTTACAGGCGCCTTATAGGCGGGCCCGAAAACACGCGGTGGCAACTGGTCGCGATAGGGTTCCAGTATGGCAAGCTCTTCCTCGGAAGGCTTTCCTTCGGCGGCCATAACGGAATTTTCAAAGTAACTGTTCGTCCGGCTGTATTGATCGAACATGATGTTCTTGTTCAGCCATTCAAAATCATAGGCATATCCCAAGGCTTCACGAAGGGCGGGATCCTGAAATTTTTCCCGCCGGAGATTGAAGGCATACCCCTGCATTCCGGCAGACCGTTCATTCGGAATTTCTTCAAGGACAACAAGCCCCTCCCGGACGGCCGGGAAATTATATCCGGTGGCCCAGTTCTTGGCGCTATTTTCCGAACGGTAATCATACTCCCCGGCGGCGAAAGCTTCGAGGCGGACGGATGAATCACGATAGTAATCATAGCGGATCGTATCGAAATTATAGCGCCCCTTGTTGATGGGCACATCGGTCCCCCAGTAATCGGGAACGCGTTCATAGGTGATATAGCGGTTGGCCTCAAAATCCTTTACGCGGTAGGGGCCGGACCCCAATATCGGTGTCAGGGTCGTTTCGTCAAATTTACGCGACTCAAAATGTTTTTTGGAAAGGACCGGCAGAAGCTGTCCGACGATTTGCGGCAATTCCCGGTTTGGCGGGCCGGAGAATATAAATTTGATGCGATGGTCGCCAATTTTCTCGGCCGATTGCACATTCGCATAGTAATATCGGAAAAGCGGTGCGCCCATTTCCTTGACCGCATCAAGGCTGAAAATCAGGTCTTCCGGCGTTATTGGCGTTCCATCATGGAAGCGGGCCTCGGGACGAAGATTGAAAATCGCGAAAGATAGATCCTCGGCAACTTCCACGCTTTCGGCGACGAGGCCATATTCCGCGCTGGGGTCGTCATAGGACTGGCTCATCAGGGTTTCAAATGTAAGCCCGATGCCGCTGGCAGATTGACCTCTGGCGATATAGGGGTTGAGATTATCAAATCCCCCTTCAGCAGACAGTCGGACACTTCCCCCCTTTGGGGCGTCAGGATTGGCATATTCAAGATGTGTGTAATCAGGGCCGTACTTTAGAGGTCCTGCCAGGGACAGCCCATGACTTTTGATGGTTTTGACATCCTCGGCAGTGGCGGGAAATGAGAGGCCCAGCAGCAGAATTGCAGTTGCGGCTGTTTTCAGAAAACCCATAAATGTCCTCACTGGATACCCCTTGTTGAACCTTAATGATCAAGATGGGCGGTTTGCCAGGGGACATCAAGAAAAAAAGCCGTGAACTGGCGGCTAGCTCTACATTTGTCTTGGTCCAGTTTAATGATTGGCCAAAAAAATAGGCAGGTCTGAGCGTGTGATCTTACGCAAAAAAAACACCGGATGTTTTACCATCCGGTGGGTATTGATTGTGGGCTCGGGTGCGCGTCTTGTCACCGGCCAGAATATCAGTTTGCGTCGCCCGCCGGTTTTTCTTCCGTTGCTGCTGGGGCTTCCGTCGCACCTTCTGTGTTAGTTTCAGCGCCTTCGCTTGCTTCAGCGGGCTTTTCTTCCTCGACAACAGGCAGGGGAGTATCGCTCTTGCCAAGGCTGCGGAGATAGAGAATCAGGTCGGCGCGCTCTTCCGGTTTTTTGATGCCGGGAAACGCCATTTTGGTGCCTTTGATATAATCGCTCGGCTTGGTCAGGAAATGGTTGAGATTTTCATATGTCCATTCGCCGCCTTTTTCATGAAGCGCGTTGGAATAGCTGAAGCCATCAACCGCGCCCTTCACGCGATCCAGAACGCCATAGAGATTGGGACCAATCTTGTTGGCGCCGCCTTCTTCAGCCGTATGGCAGGTGGCGCATTTTTTGAATGATTGCTTTCCGCTTTCAGCATCGGCAGAGGCCAGCAGGACGGCGAGGGACGGGCCCGTATCCTCTTCCTCGTCGGAGGCAACGTCCGTGGAGGTGATTGCGCTCGTATCAATCGCATAAGCGGGAGACTCTGGATATGTCGGATGGACCGCGAGCTTGGCGACCTCATTGACAACCAGCAAAATCAGAACGCCCGCCAGAACGGCGCCAATAATTTTGTTTAATTCGAAACTATTCATTGCTGCCCTCAGCTTTTTATATCCTTGCGGTACCTCTTACCAGCGACGATAAAAAATTGCGAGCGGAAATTAACTGCTTTCTCCTGCGGGGCGCAAGACGTATATACTCATTTTATTGTTAAAATTCGTCTTTTGGATCAAAATCATGGGATATGCACCGCAAAAACCGCTGATTGTCATTCCTGCCCGCATGGCGTCGAGCCGACTGCCGGGAAAGCCGCTGGCTGAGATTGGCGGCCTGCCGATGATTGTTCAGGTGCTCCGCCGGGCCGAGGAAGCGAATATCGGACCGGCCATAGTCGCTTGTGCTGAAAAGGAAATCGCCGATATCGTGGCGGCGGCGGGGGGAACGGCGATCCTGACGCGGCCGGATCATCCCTCCGGTTCCGACCGCGTGTTTGAGGCGGCGGAGATTTTTGATCCCGACGGGGCGTTTGATGCCATCGTCAATCTTCAGGGCGATCTTCCCGCACTTGATCCCACCGCTATTTCCGCCGTGTTCCAGCCGCTACAAAATGTCGCAGTCGATATTGCCACGCTCGTCGCCGAGATTACCGATCCGGATGAGCTTGCCGATGAAAACGCCGTCAAGGCCGTGGTGTCGCTGACAGAAGGGCAGGGGATTGGCCGGGCCCTGTGGTTCAGCCGGTTGAAAGCGCCCGGCGGGGCGGGCGCGCATTATCACCATATCGGACTGTATGCCTATCGCCGCGCGGCGCTCGCGAAGTTTGTGTCCCTGCCGCCTGCGCCGCTTGAACAGCGGGAGCGGCTTGAGCAGCTTCGTGCGCTTGAAGCGGGGATGAGAATTGACGCGGCCGTCGTTGACACGGTGCCGCTTGGCGTTGATACTCCCGAAGATCTGGCGCGTGTCCGCCGCATGTTTGTTTCCTAAGAATTTGAGAAGTTGAAGATGTCAGATATTGATCCCGACAATCGCATTGCCTTTCAGGGGGTTCCCGGGGCATATGGTCACCTGTCCTGCGCCACGGTTTATCCGGAGATGGAGGCGATTGCCTGTGATACTTTTGCGGATACCCTGGCGATGGTGCGCGACGGGGACGCGGCGCTTGCCATGATCCCGATCGAGAATTCCCTGGGCGGGCGGGTCGCTGACATTCACCATCTTCTGCCGGAATCCGGGCTTTATATCATTGGCGAGCATTTTCAGCCCGTGAAGCATCAGCTGCTTGGTGTTCCGGGGGCGACGCTTACCGATGTCAAATATGTACACAGCCATGAACAGGCACTGTCGCAATGCCGGGGACTGATCCATGATCTGAAGCTGGAGCCGATGATCCATGCGGACACCGCGGGATCGGCGAAGATGATTGCCGAACTCGGGGACAAGACACAGGCCTCCATCGCTTCCAGCCTGGCGGGAGAAATCTATGGATTGCAGGTCCTGCGGGACCGGGTGGAGGATCGCATCGGCAATACGACGCGCTTTGTCATCATGTCGGGGCAGCGTCAGGACCCGGACCCCAGAGCGGGAAGCTGTATGACCAGCTTCATTTTTCAGGTCCGCAGCCAGCCCGCGGCCCTTTACAAGGCGCTTGGCGGTTTTGCCACCAACGGCATCAACGTGACAAAGCTGGAAAGCTATATCACGGACGCGAGCTTTGAAGCCGCGCAATTCTATATTGATATCGAAGGGCATCCGGAGGAAGCCCGGGTAGCCCGTGCGATTGAGGAACTCCAGTTCTTTTCCGCCAAGCTCAAAATACTCGGTGTTTATCCAATGAACCCCTATCGGCGGCAGTATGGTGCCTGATTAGTCTTGATCAAGTCGATAGGATTGAATATAAGCGCTTGCATTTCCAGATGGGCGGATTGCCGGAATTGGAAGGGAAAGCAATGCTGAAAAACTATCTTGAGGCAGTGGCCTCCCTCAGTGGCGCCCAGAAGCTGTTTCTGCTGGCGGCGGTCGTCGCCATGGCGATTGTGGTAACGGCGTCAAACATTCTGGTCGAGATGCCCATCAACGACTGGCTGACCTGGGGCGCGCTGTCCTATCCGGTTGCCTTTCTTGTTACGGACATCACCAACCGCACTCTGGGCGTACGGGTCGCCCGTTATGTGGTTGTGGTTGGCTTTATTGCCGCAGTTATTATGTCCCTGCTGATTGCTGACTCCCGAATTGCCATTGCCTCCGGTTCGGCTTTTCTGGTTGCCCAGCTTCTTGATGTGACGATTTTTGATCGGTTGCGCCGACAAAGCTGGTGGAAGGCGCCGGTGATCTCCTCCGTCATTGCATCATTTGTGGATACGGTCATCTTCTTCTCGCTTGCCTTCGCCGGAACGGGCCTGCCGTGGCAGACTTGGGCAATGGGAGATTATGCCACCAAGCTGGTCATGGTGGTGGTTCTGATCCTGCCGTTCCGCGGTCTTATCCGCATTACCGATCCGCTAACGCTCGCGCCGCTGGCCCGTTAGGACATCGGACGCGGCGGGAGGAAACAGTCTTTCCCCTGACGCGGTCTTATGCTATCAGAAAAGAACCTATCTATGTGTGACTAGGGTTCCACCGCCTGCGGGTTCGGACCGAGCGTCATGTAAAGCCGAGAGCGGCAGACACCTTAAAGAATAAAAGGCTAGGGGGGATAGAGGGGTGTGCTTTTGCGCGCCTTTAACCTTGTCGATTGAGGTGTCTCTATGGATTTTGCCGCTATCTTTCTGATTCTTGCTGCCGCCGGTTGCCATGCGACCTGGAACTTCCTGATTAAAAAACTGAATGGCGGGCCGGAGCTGGTCTGGCTCTTTTCCTTCGTTACGTCCTTTCTTTATCTGCCGCTGGTGCTCGCGGTTATAGTTATTGAGCGCCCGGAATTTGGCTGGATTGAGTTCCTGTTTCTTGGGGGCAGCGGATTTCTCCATCTCGCCTATTTCCTGCTGTTGCAGCAGGGATACAGACATGGGGATCTGTCGGTTGTCTATCCAACGGCGCGCGCATCCGGTCCGCTGTTGTCCATAACATTCGCCGTTCTGATCCTGGGCGAGCATATGACCACGCAGATTCTGATGGGAGGCTTGGCCATCATCATCGGTGTGTTTTTTCTAACCGGCGGTTTCAGGGGGGGCGCGACGAACCTCAGGGCATCGCTTCTGTTCGGGCTGGCGACGGGCGTTCTGATCGGCAGCTATACGGCATGGGATGCCTATGCGGTCACGGCCCTGATGATTTCACCAGTAATTGTCGATTATGCCTCCGCCATTGTGCGCAGTGTTGCGCTGGCTCCCTATGCCGCCCTGCACAAGACCCGCGTCACCGGGCTCTGGCGGGATCATAAAGGATCCGTGATAGTGATCGCCCTTCTGAATTCGCTGGCCTATATCCTGTTTCTGATTGCAGTAACGCTGACACCGCTGGTTTATGCGGCGCCCGCGCGCGAGATCAGCGTGCTGCTTACCGTTATGCTGGGCACCTTGATCCTGAAAGAGGGGCGATTCCGCGACAGGATGATCTGGGCGGGGCTTATCCTGATGGGTATGGTGCTGCTCGCGACTGGTTAGTCCGCGGCGTCTTCCACCCAGGATTTTGCAAGCTGATGGGCAAGGGCTATGGGGCCGCCCATGCGAAGGCCGCTCGGCTTGCCGCTTTGCTGCATCATCATCCTGACATCGTCCTTGCTGAACCAATCGGCATCGGCGAGTTCTGTCCGGTCAATCACGATATCCTCATTCATTGCCTCGGCGAAACAGCCGATCATGAGGGAGGAGGGGAAGGGCCAGGGCTGACTCTGGTGATAACGGACATTTTTAACCCGAATGCCGGATTCTTCGAAAACTTCGCGGGCAACGGCCTGTTCGATGGTCTCTCCGGGCTCGATAAAACCGGCAAGGCAGGAAAAAAAGCCGGGCGGGAAGTTCGCTCCCCGGCCCATCAGGCATTTATCGCCGCGGGTGACCATCATGATGGCGACCGGATCCGTGCGGGGGAAATGCGATGCCTTGCAGTCGGGATCCTGGCAAATGCGTGAATAGCCCGCTTCCTGCGACCGGGTGGAGGCGCCGCATACGGCGCAAAAGCCATGCCGGTTATGCCAGTCGATCATGGATCTGGCCTGGGCCAGCGCGCCCGCTTCCCCAGGGCTTAGCTGCGGCGCGACTGAGCGCACATCAATGAACTTTCCCCATTCCGGGTTGGGGGGCTGCCGCGGGTTTTCCATTGCCGAGACATCAATGGCGAAATGACAGGTGTCGCCGTCATCGATGCCAAGGAAAACCATTTCCGCGCGATTCTCTATAAATTCGCGGACGTCCGCCTCCGGACGCCAGTCAATCGCCGCCATCCCCCGAAGGTTGATAAGAGCTTTCAACTGATGCAACGGAAGAAACCGGCTATTCGGATCTTTTATTTTTTGTTCTATCCAGTCCGGATCGTTCCGGACATGTGACGCGCGGTCGAGATTTCCACCGCCAAAGACAATCGGCTTATTCATGAATGCAGATTGTCATAAACTTTTGCGCCCCGCAATCTCCAAGACATTGCCCAGCCGTTAAAAAATTGCGAGGCGGGCGGCGCGGGATGAAAAAAATCACGAAAAGGGCTTGCTTCTCTCGCCTAACTGCATGATATAGGCGATGGAAGGCTGGCGATGGGCGTGCCTCTCGCCAACCCGGTCAGATCCGGAAGGAAGCAGCCGTAACGAGTTTCGGTGCGGGTTGTTGCCAGTCTTCTTCCTATTTCCCAAAATATGAGCTTAACGCTGAAATTAGCGCCGCTTTGGCTGGCGCTGGATAAAAGTTTTCTGCTATGATCCGGCCATGTCGATGGATCAAGCCAATACTCCCTACCGGGTTCTTGCCCGGAAGTACCGCCCTAAAAATTTCGATGAGCTGATCGGCCATGAGGCAATGGTGCGAACCCTTTCCAATGCGCTGGAAACGGGGCGGCTGGCCCATGCCTTTATCCTGACGGGAACGCGGGGGATCGGCAAGACAACGACGGCGCGCATTATTGCCCGCGGTCTGAACTGTATCGGTCCTGATGGGGATGGCGGCCCGACGGTGTCTCCCTGCGGTGTTTGCGCCAATTGCATCGCGATATCCGAAGACCGGCATCAGGATGTGCTGGAGATGGACGCGGCGAGCCGCACAGGCGTTGATGATATCCGGGAACTGATAGACGGGGTGCGCTATCTTCCGACCAGCGCGCGTTTCAAGATATATATCATTGACGAAGTGCATATGCTCTCGCGCAATGCGTTCAATGCCCTTTTGAAAACACTGGAAGAACCGCCGGAGCATGTGAAGTTCATCTTCGCAACAACGGAAATCCGCAAGATTCCGGTGACCGTTCTCTCCCGCTGCCAGCGGTTTGATCTCAAGCGCGTCGATGGGGAGACACTTGCTGCTTATTTCTCGACAATCGCCGAGAAAGAACAGGCACAGGTTGAGCCTGATGCGCTGGCGCTTATCGCCCGCGCGGCAGGCGGCTCAGTGCGGGACGGACTGTCCCTTCTCGATCAGGCTATTGCCCATGGGGATGGTGCGGTAACGGCTCTTCAGGTGCGCGACATGCTCGGGCTTGCCGACCGGACCCGCATCCTTGATCTTTTCACGCTCCTGATGGAAGGCAATATCAAGGAAGCGCTGGCGGTATTGCGCGGGCAGTATGACAGCGGCGCCGATCCGATTGTCATTATTCAGGACCTGCTGGAACTGACGCATTGGCTGACCTCGATGAAAGTCACGCCCGAAGCCGCGACCAATATCGCCTTGGCGGGGGGAGAGGTCAGGCGCGGAGAGGAACTGGCCGCGAAACTCTCCATGCCCGTGCTCGCCCGCAGCTGGCAGATGCTTCTGAAGGGGCTGGAGGAAGTCAGCCATGCACCTATGCCGCTTGCCGCGGCGGAAATGCTGCTTGTCCGCATGGCCTATGTCAGCGACCTGCCGACGCCCGGCGACATGGCGCGTCAGCTTGCCGATAATCCGGCGGCATCGGCGTCCGCTCAACCGACCGTCAATGGCGGCACGCCTTCCGGGGCTCGCGGCAGCACGGCGGGTTATGGCGCAACGGCATCCCGCGCTACTGCTGTGGCCCTGTCACGGGCAGAGGCCGCGCCCGAGTCGGGCAGAGAGGCGCGGGCACATCTGTCACTTGTCGCCAATAACGATCCTCAGCCGGACATCCGGCGAGAGGCGGAGGCTGATAGAGAGTCGAAGACCGAGGTTGCCGAAAGCGAGCCGGAAGCC
The DNA here is from genome assembly GCF_002694385.1 of Sneathiella sp. Classification (GTDB taxonomy): domain Bacteria; phylum Pseudomonadota; class Alphaproteobacteria; order Sneathiellales; family Sneathiellaceae; genus Sneathiella. The sequence continues at coordinate 48,896 of NZ_NZMB01000012.1, read as the reverse complement.
GTCAAAGCGCCGCTGCAGTCCATGGAGGATGTGGTCAATTTGCTGATCGACCGGCAGGATATCAAGCTGAAAGCCGAGGTTCTGAATTTTGCCCGGCCTGTTTCCTTTGAGCAGGGCGTGATTGAATTCAGCCCGGCGCCGGGAGCCCAGCCGGACCTTGCCAGTCGGCTTGGCCGGCGCCTCAGAGAGATTACCGGGGAACTCTGGGATGTTCGCATGACCGCCCATGCCGAAGGGGCGGAAACGGTTGCGGAAAAACGCCAGAGTGACAGGGCGGCTGAAATTGCAGCGCTGGAGGCCCATCCGGTCGTGCGGAATATCAAGTCGCATTTTCCGGCAGCCATGATCCGGGAGGTCCGGCATCTTGGCCCTTCTCTTGACAGTATGCTTCCCGATGACATATCCGGTGAAGATGACATTGATGACGGAGATATTTTCGAATGAAAAACCTTGGCAACCTGATGAAGCAAGCCAAAGAAATGCAGGCCAAGATGGCCGAAATGCAGGCCGAACTGGAAAGTCATGAAGTGACGGGGGTCTCTGGTGCCGGAATGGTCAAGGTCACACTGAACTGCAAGGGCGAAATGCGCAAATTGAAGGTAGATACGTCGCTGGTCGATCCGGAAGACAAGGAAGTGATGGAAGACCTGATTGTCGCCGCCCATGCCGATGCGCGCAGCAAGGTGGATTCCTACACAGCCGAAAAAATGAAGGAAATGACCGGCGGATTGCAGCTTCCCCCCGGAATGCAGATGCCTTTCTGAAACGTCAGAACGTTATAGCCCTTCAATGAGCCAGTCCGAAATTGATCTGCTGATCCAGCTTCTCTCCCGTCTGCCGGGGCTTGGCCCCCGCTCGGCCCGGCGGGCAACCCTGCATCTGATCAGCCGCCGGGAAACCCTTCTGACGCCGCTGGCAACGGCGATGCAGGCGGCGGCCGACAAGGTGAGAATCTGCCAGACCTGCGGCAATCTTGACGTGACAGACCCATGCGGCATTTGCCGGAATGAGGAGCGGGAGAGGGGGTTGCTCTGCATTGTCGAGGATGTGTCGGACCTCTGGGCGCTGGAACGTTCCGCCGCATTCAAAGGATGTTATCATGTGCTGGGGGGCACATTGTCGGCGCTTGACGGGATCGGGCCAGAGGAACTGAATATTGAATCCCTGGTCCATCGTGTGAAGGAAGGCGGGATATCGGAGGTTATCCTTGCGCTGAATGCAACCGTGGAGGGGCAGACAACCGCGCATTATCTGTCGGACCGGCTCGCCGATTTAAATGTGCAGATTACCCGTCTTGCCCATGGGGTGCCCGTCGGCGGGGAGCTTGACTATCTTGATGACGGTACGCTGTCGGCGGCGCTGAAATCACGCCGCTCCATGAGTTAGGACTCCCGTTCCATCTGACGCGGGGCTTCCGGTGGAGCGGAGAGAAGATCACCTTCCACATCGCCAAGCTGTAATTCTTCTATCCTCTCGGCGCGGCTGCTGACTTTGCGGCTCGAAACCTTAATCTGCTCGATATCATTTCCCGCCTGAACGAAATGTTTTGACAGGTTGCCAACGCGCGCATCCAGCCGTTCGATGTCTTTCAACAGGATGCTGATTTCCTTCTGGATGACGCCTGCCTGCGCGCGCATCTGGCTGTCTTTCAGGACCGCGCGGACGGTATTGAGCGTCGCCATCAAGGTTGTCGGAGAAACAATCCAGACCCGCGATTTATAGGATTTTTCAAGGATCGCCGGAAATCCGGCATGCAGCTCCGCATAAACCGCTTCGGAGGGGAGAAACAGAAGTGCGGATTCCGCCGTCTCTCCCTCCAGAATATATTTCTCGCTGATATCCGCGATATGCTTCATCATGGCCGTACTGAAGGCGCGGGCGGCCTGTGTTTTTTCAGCCTCGCTTTCCGCCTGTCGCATCATATGAAAGCTCTCCAGCGGGAATTTCGCATCAACGACGATGGGTCCCGGCGGGTTCGGCAGTTTGATCAGGCAGTCCGCCCGTTTGTTATTGGGCAGTGTCACCTGAAACTCGTAAGCCGAGGGGGGCAGCGCCGATTTGACCAGATCATAGAGCTGGATTTCCCCGAACGCCCCGCGGGCCTGCTTGTTGGCGAGAATATCCTGCAATCCGACCACCTGTGTGGACAGTTCGGTCAGGTTGTTTTGTGCCTTGTCGATCACGGCGAGGCGAGCCTGCAATTCGGAAAGGCTCTGCCCGGTTTTCTCGGCAGACTGGTTCAGGCTGTCTCCCAGCCGTTTGGAAACTGAATCCAGCCGTTCGCTCAAAGTCCGGTTGATCTCCGCCCGGCTGGTGGCCGTGTCATTGGAAACCTGTCGGAGTTGGCCTTCAAGCTGCGCCTGACGGCTGAGAAGGTTTTCAGCGAGTCGGTTGAGGGTTTCACTGTTTGCCGAGGCCCTTTCCGCAAGCGTCTGCGCTTTCGACATTCGGAAGATCAGAACCAGAATAACGATAAAGAGCAGCCCGATAACAACAGCCAAGGCCATTTCGGGCTGAATTTTCTGGATAAACTCTTGCAAAACCGGCTCCTCCCCGGGGACCATTGGCCTTGACGAATGCAAATAGGCATAATACCTACTCATTTGTACGCCAAATGTACACCGTAACCTTATCACCAATGGAATGCCATGGCCCTTTTGCCTATATATACAGCGCCTGACCCGTTGCTGAAAACCATCTCGAAACCGGTTGCAACGGTGGATGCGGAGATCCGCAAACTGGTCGAGGATATGTTCGAGACCATGTATGCCGCGCCGGGCATCGGCCTCGCCGCCATTCAGGTGGGCGTGCCGAAGCGCCTGCTGGTCATGGATGTCGTCGGCAAGGGACGTGAGGATGAGGCGCCGCAGCCGCTGGCCCTGATCAACCCGGAAATCACCTGGGTGTCCGATCATGATGTGACCTATGAGGAGGGCTGCCTGTCCGTTCCCGAACATTATGCCGATGTGGTCCGCCCGGCCGAGGTGGAGGTAAGCTATCTGGATGTGGACGGGAATATGCAAACCCTTCGCGCCGATGGCCTGCTGGCAACCTGTGTTCAGCATGAGATGGACCATCTCGATGGTATATTGTTTCTTGATCATCTCTCAGCATTGAAACGCAACATGATCCTCCGAAAGCTGCTCAAGCAGAAAAAGCTGGCAAGCTGAGGGGGCGTCATGGCCGGATTGCGACTTGCCTTTATGGGGACGCCGGCCTTTTCGGCTCATATCCTGAAAGCCTTGATAGACTCTCAGCATGAGGTAATCTGTGTCTATTCCCAGCCGCCGCGCCCGGCGGGCCGGGGCAAGAAGCTGATGCCGTCTGCCGTTCACAAGCTGGCGGAGGAGGCGGGTATTCCCGTTCGCACCCCCTTGTCGCTTAAACCCGTCGATGTTCAGCAGGAATTTGCGGATCTCGGCCTCGATGCGGCGATTGTGGTTGCCTATGGCCTGATCCTGCCGCAAGCGGTGTTGGACGCGCCGGAATATGGTTGCCTCAATCTGCATGCGTCGCTTCTGCCACGCTGGCGGGGGGCGGCTCCGATCCAGCGGGCGATCATGGCGGGAGATGTTGAGACCGGCATTGCCGTCATGCAGATGGAGGCAGGGCTGGACACCGGGCCCGTGCTGGCAGAAACCCGCCTGCCCATAACGGAGGAGACAACGGCGGGCAGTTTGCATGACGAACTGGCGGCGGCGGCCGTGCCGCTCCTCCTCTCGACATTGGAACGGCTGGGTGATCCGGATTTAAAAGCGGTGCCGCAGTCAGACCGGGGCGTCACCTATGCGGAGAAAATCACCAAGGCAGAGGCGGCCATCGACTGGCCGCGCAGCGCGATTGAGCTGGATCGGCATATTCGTGGTCTTAACCCGGCCCCTGGGGCTTTCTTTGAATATCAGGGGCAGCGGATCAAGCTGCTGGCCGCCAAACCGGTTGAAGGGCGCGGGCAACCCGGTGAAGCGCTGGATGATCAACTCACCATCGCCTGCGGGGCGGGGGCCCTCCGCCTGATTACTTTGCAGCCTGCCGGGAAAGCGCCGATGAGCGCCGCCGCCTTTTTGAACGGCCGTCCCGTCCGCAAAGGGGACAGGCTGGCCTGATGCCCTTTTACCGTGTCACCATTGAATATGATGGCCGCGCTCTTGTCGGCTGGCAGCGGCAGAAAAATGGACCCTCCGTCCAGCAGCATATCGAAGAGGCAATCTTTGCCTTCTGCGGGGAAGAAGTGCGCATTCAGGGCGCCGGGCGCACCGATGCAGGCGTGCATGCATTGGGGCAGGTGGCGAATTTCGCCCTTGCCTCATACCGCAAGCCGGAGGTAGTGATGAATGCCCTTAATTTTCATCTGAAACCGGCGCCCGTCGCCATTCTTGATTGTGTGGAGGTGGATGAGGATTTCAGCGCCCGCTTTTCCGCGACCCGCCGGCATTATCTTTATCGCATCATCAATCGCCGGGCTCCGCTGACTGTAGATGCCGGACTCGCCTGGCATGTGAAACGGGATCTGGATACCGCGGCCATGGCGCGGGCGGCGTCCGTACTGGTTGGGCAGCATGATTTTACAACCTTCCGGGCCGCCGCCTGTCAGGCGAATTCGCCTTTACGTACTCTCGACAAACTTGAGGTTTCCCGGGCGGGGGAGTTGATAGAAGTGCGAACTTCTGCGCAATCCTTTCTGCATAATCAGGTGCGGGCCATGGTCGGCAGCCTGTCGCTGGTCGGCACAGGGCAGTGGACGGCGGGTGATCTTCAGGCGGCATTGGAGGCGCGGGATCGGCAGCGGGCGGGGCCCAACGCGCCGCCTTACGGGCTCTATCTCACACAGGTGGATTACAGCTAGAGCAGCGGTTCGGTAAACAGCCAGCCGGCAAAGAGTGACTGGACCAGAACAACCACGAGAAATTCAAGAAAGGCAAATCCGGCGGCAATCAGCCCGGTGGTGTTCAGCGTGACCTTCAGGATGTACCAGAGATAAGCATATGTCGCGATGATAAAGATGAGGTTGAGCAGGCTGCCAAATCCCGGCGGCAGGATACCGGCGGCAATAACCGTAACCGGCAGCCAGATCAGGATCAGCCCGAACTGGACCCAGTTATAGACAATGGCTAATGTGCCATAGTGTGCCCCGAGCCCCATGAAGCGCGTCAGTAGCCCCATGACGAAAAGATAGGTCCCCCAACTCACCCAAAGCGCAAGGCACAACAGCAATATGAAGGGAACGAAGGGGGTTGCGGTATCAAATGTCCGGTAATCGAACGCATTTTCAACAGCGAAAACCGGAGCCGCGAGCAGCATGGCGTAAAAGGAGCGATAAAACCCGTCCGTTGAAAGATTAAAGGCGGAAAGGGCATCCGGCGCGCGCTTTGCCAGAAGAAACGCGCCAGTGAGGGATGATCGGATTTCCTGAAGGCTGATCATCAGCGTTTCTGGAAATAGCTTTTCAGGATATCTGTATAGATATCCGCCAGCGCCTCAATATCGGCAAGGCTCGCCCGTTCGTCAATCTTATGCATGGTCTGGCTGATCAGCCCGAATTCGGCCACGGGGCAGAAGTCTTTTATGAAACGGGCGTCCGATGTCCCGCCCGTGGTTGACAGGACTGGCTTGATGCCAAGGCGCTTTTCAATTGCCGTCGAAATCAGGGCGCTGAATTCTCCTTCCGGCGTCAGGAAGGGTGCGGAGTTTTTCCGGCAGTCCAGTGAATAATGGCAGTTTCTTTCGATTGCGACTTTATCGAGGATATCGCGCACAGTGTCTTCCAGACTGTCGAGAGTATGTTCGGTATTGAAACGGATGTTGAATGTTGCCTGTGCGGTTCTGGGGATCACATTGGTGGCCGCATTGCCGACATCAATGGTGGTGAATTCCAGATTGCTTGGCTGGAAATGCTCGGTCCCTTCATCAAGGACATAAGAATCAAGCGCCGTCACCATGGCCGCAAGATGGGGAACGGGGTTGTCCGCCAGGTGCGGATAGGCGACATGCCCTTCCGTCCCGGTAACTGTCAGATATCCGGTGAAAGAGCCACGGCGGCCGATTTTGACCATCTCGCCCAGTTCGGACGGATTGGTCGGCTCGCCGACGATACAATGATCGATCACTTCACCCTTTTCAGACATCCAGTCCAGCACCTTACGGGTGCCGTTAATGGCCGGGCCTTCCTCATCGCCGGTAATCAGCAGACTGATGGAGCCGTTAAAATTTCCGCGGATTTCCGTGACAAAACGCTTTGCCGCAACGGCAAATGCGGCAACGGCGGCTTTCATGTCCGCAGCGCCGCGGCCCAAAATCATGCCGTCCCGGATCGTACCGTTAAAGGGATCGACGCTCCAGGCGTCCTTATCTCCGGCCGGGACCACATCCGTATGCCCTGCGAAACAGAAATTGGGAGCGGATGTGCCGAACCGGGCATAGAGATTTTCCACATCCGCCGTTCCCGCTTCGGAAAAGGTCAGGCGATGGCAGGTAAAACCGATTTCTTCGAGAGCGGCCTGCAACACATCAAGGGCACCTGCGTCAGCCGGGGTGACACTTGCGCAGCGCATCAGGGCCTGCGTCAGGGCGACGACATCGGAAATTTCTGTATTCTTGTCCATAGATGACCTTTACCGCCCGCCGGGCTGTGCGGTCAATGGGGAAAGGTGGGTGCGCGCGCATATTTGTCTTCATGATTGCCCTTTGGCGAAAGGCGGGATAATACTCGCTGGTTTGATTAGAAAGAAATCACATGCCGTTCGCCCCTTCGTTCAGTGCCGGGAATATTCGCGGGATCATGTTCATGATCGCCGGGATATTCTTTATGAGTTCCATGGATGCGGTTGCCAAGTTTCTGGTGCAGGCGGATTATTCCGTCCCACAGATGCTGGCAATTCGCGGCGCGGTCCTGATACCGCTGCTGATCGTGTGGATGATGATGCGTGGCGGGCCGGGTATTCTGCGTACGCGACAAATCGGAACGCATGGCATCCGGGTTGTTTTCGGCGTCCTCGCCCCGTTGCTTTTCTTCCTGTCGTTGAAGGAGTTGCCGCTTGCGGACGCGACGGTGATCTTTTTTATCTCACCCTTTGTCATGACGGCACTTTCCGTGCCCCTGTTCGGCGAGAAGGTGGGCATTCATCGCTGGAGTGCGATCATGCTGGGATTTATCGGGGTGCTGATCGTCATGCAACCGACCAGCGGCGTGCTCAAGATGGATGCGCTGATGGTCATCGGCGCCAGCCTTTGCTATAGCGGTGTCATGCTGACCGGACGGGTGCTGAGCAAGACAGAGACAACATTTACAATCATCTTTTACAGCAATCTGGGAGTATTGATTGCCACGGCCTGTCTGGCCGTCTTTTTCTGGCATCCTATACCGCTTCAGGATGTTGCGCTGGTCGCGCTAATGGCCCTGCTGTCGCTCGCCGGGAATATCTGTCTGGTGAAGTCATTTGCGCTGGGGGAAGTCGGGGTGATCACGCCCTTCGAATATACCGGAATCTTCTGGGCGGTGATGCTTGGCTATCTCATCTTCGGTGATTTTCCGGGCCTGCATGTCTGGCTTGGCGTTGTCATCATTGCCGGAAGCGGCCTTTACATGATCTATCGCGAAAACCGCAAGCGCGCATAAAAAACGGCGGGGAAGGACCCCGCCGTTTTCACGCTTCACACAGATCGGCGATCAATCGCGCAGCAATTCATTGATGGATGTTTTGGAGCGTGTCTGCGCATCCACGGTCTTGACGATGACGGCGCAGTAAAGGCTGGGCCCCGGCGTTCCATCTGGGAGGGGCTTGCCGGGGAGGGAGCCCGGCACCACCACCGAATAGGCGGGGACGCGGCCGATATGGACGTCGCCGGTTTCACGGTTGATGATCTTGGTGGAGGCGCTGATGAAAACCCCCATGGACAGGACGGAGCCTTCCTCGACAATCACGCCTTCCACCACTTCGGAGCGGGCGCCGATGAAACAGTTATCCTCGATGATGACCGGATCGGCCTGCAGGGGTTCCAGAACGCCGCCGATGCCGACGCCGCCGGAAAGATGCACATTCTTGCCGATCTGCGCGCAGGAACCGACAGTCACCCAGGTATCGACCATGGTGCCGCTGTCCACATAGGCGCCGAGATTGACGAANCTCGGCATCAGGACNACATTGGGGGCGATATAGGCGCTNTTGCGNACNACGCAGTTCGGCACNGCGCGAAAGCCTGCTTCGCGAAAGCGGTTCTCGCCCCAGCCNTCAAACTTGCTGGGCACCTTGTCCCACCAGCTCGCATTGCTGCCCGGTCCGCCCGGNACGAGTTCCATNTCATTNAGNCGGAANGANAGCAGGACNGCNTTNTTGGCCCANTGNTTGACNNNCCAGCCATCCTTGCCNTTTTCNGCAACNCGGAGGGANCCNTTGTCGAGCGCCTCAAGCGTGGCGTCAACGGCGTCACGAACCTCGCCNTTTGTCGANATGGANATCTGGTCCCGGTTTTCCCAGGCGGTNTCAACGACCGGCTGCAACTGCGCTACTGTCATGGTTNTCCCTGATATCTGGTCAATTTGCGTTCGCGAGAAGATACCCGGCTATCGCAGGATGTCAATCTGCGGGACGGCTAAATTTTCATGTGCCGNTGTTNCGNTCATCAAGCAGNCGNGTCAGCCAGTCNCCCAGATCGTCAGTCNNGTAGTGAATATGGGCGTCAACGCCGCCATCGGCGGACCAATAACGATCATTGGGAATCCACACTGTCTTCATTCCCATGTCATGCGCCGGAGCAAGNTTGACCGCCATATCCTCAAACAGGACCGCCCGNTCNGGNTTGATATCNAATTCTTTGACCAGCTTTTCATAAACCGGCTTGTGAGGNTTTGGAAGATAGTCCGCCGCNGCAATATCAAAGATATGNTGGAAATGANGGTCNATGCCGAGCTGGGTNGAGACATTCTTGGCATGAAACAGNGAACCATTGGTNAAGATGATCCGNTTGCCCGGCAGCNTTTCNAGCGCNGCGCCAAGTTCCGGTGCGGCGGCNAGGTCGGANACATCAATATCATGNACATATTCAAGAAAGTCNGTCGGGTTGATCCTGTGAACCTGCATCAGGCCCCGCAGGGTCGTGCCATGTTCATGAAAATAGCTTTTCTGGAGCTTCTTTGCNTCAAGCAGATCAATCTGGAGCAATGTCGANATAAANTCGCCCATCTTCNTGTCGATNCTGGCGAACAGATTGGTCGCGGAGGGATAGAGGGTGTTGTCCAGATCGAAGATCCAGCTATCGATATTTTCNAAATCCTGCCAGCGGGGTGATGTCATCATGNCCNGACTGTGCCGCCATGAGGCGTCTGCGGCAAGCTGAAAACGANAAAATCCTGTCAGAATCTATTAATANCCTGTTAAGNTTGGATTCTCTATGATGNNGAAGCTAAACGAATTNATAATCTGTCGGGTGTTGCAATCATGACAGNGCATTCCAAACGGAATACGGATATCTCTCTNCGATATGAGGAAAACAAGGCGCGGGCGCTCAGCANCGAACTGNCCGTGCGNNCCGAGNTGGCNGCCNGTCAGGANACAGAGCCGGAAATCCTCTATTATCTGACGGAAGANGANGCGGATGACGTGCGNAGGAATCTTGCCAGNAATCCGTCAACGCCGACACAGGCCNATCTTATCCTGGCAACGGATGAGGANCTGGANGTGCGGATNGANCTTGCGCGCAAGATCTGNCGGCTGCTTCCCGANATCTCCGGCGAACAGGCCGNNATTCTGTTGCANCGNACGATNGAAGTCATCGAGATTCTGGCAAGGGATCAGACAAGCGCCGTNCGGGCGATTGTTGCCGAAACCCTGAAAGANACNATACGGGCGCCGCAAAATGTCGTNCTCAGNCTGGCGCAGGATGTCGANGAAATNGTNGCNAGCCCGATNNTGGAATATTCCCCGCTTCTCTCNGACAATGACNTGCTGGAAATCATGGCCAGCGGAATAGCCGCNGGCGCCCTGCCGGCGATTGCGNGGCGTCAGGATATCGGTGAAGAAGTTGCNGATGCNGTCGTTGCGCAGCTTGAANTNCCGGCAATCTCNGCNTTGCTCGCCAATCCTTCCGCTAAAATCCGTGAAGACACNCTCGATAAAATCATCGATCAGGCNGAAANNGCNGNNCCNCTNCATGAACCGCTGGTCATGCGGCTTAACCTGTCANTGCGCGCCATGCGGCGGATTGCCGGNTTTGTNGCTTTCTCCCTGGTTGAGGCNCTNGCGCAGCGCCACAATCTGTCGGANGAAANNGAAANGGANNTGAAAGCCATTGTCCGCAGCCGGATTGATGAAACCCGTGAGTTTACGGGAATTCCGGATGAAAANGGGCGNNTGTCGGCGGAAAGGCTNTTCGCTGAAGNCGCGCTTGGGGAAGAGGCCNTCAGTGATGCCGTGGAGGCAAAGGATCAGGAATTTGTNGCNGCGGCNCTGTCGCTTCGCAGNAANTTNAGTCCANAAAANGTNGCAACAATGCTCGCNTCNCGTAANGGCAAGGTGATCATNTCGCTTTGCTGGAANGCGGNNNTGNGTATGCGGCTTGCCTTCAGAATCCAGACAACNATCGCCCATGTGGCGCGTAAGGANATCGTCAACGCCCGTAACGGGATCGAATATCCCTTCACGCCCAAGGAAATGGACTGGCAGCTTTCCTTNTATGACGAATGAGNNCGCGCCAGATGCCGCGCGCGCGGCGCNTTAATCCTCGACGTCGGTGATCATGGTGCCAACCCCATGCTCCGTGAAGGTTTCAAGNAGCAGAACATGCGGTATGCGGCCATCCAGAATGGTTGCCGATTCCACNCCTTCCTCCAACGCATAGAGACAGGTNTCCAGCTTGGGGATCATGCCGCCAGCGATGGTGCCATCCTTCTGTAATTTCAATACTTCNGACGGNCTNAGCCGNTTGATCAGCTTCTTGTTTTTATCCAGAACACCCTCGACATCCGTCATCATGATCAGCTTGGTCGCCCCGATGGCGGCGGCGATATGNCCGGCCGCNGTGTCCGCATTGATATTGTAGGTCTGGCCGTTCGGNCCGACCCCGATGGGNGCNATAACGGGAATAACGTTGTTTTCCTCGAANCTTTCCAGAATTTCNGGNTTNATGCGGGTTGGCTCGCCGACAAACCCNAGATCCAGGATGCGTTCAATATTGCTGTCGGGATCGCGTTTTGTGCGGGTCAGCTTTTGNGCTTCGATCAGCTTGCCATCTTTNCCCGACAGGCCNATGGCAAGCCCGCCNGCGGAGTTGATGGAGGTTACNATNTTNTTGTTCAGCGATCCGGACAGGACCATNTCGGCGATTTCCACCGTNTGCTGGTCGGTCACCCTGAGCCCGTCGATAAAGGAACTGTTGATTTGCAGCCGTTGCAGCATGCTGCCGATCTGCGGCCCGCCGCCATGGACGATAACAGGATTGATGCCCACCTGTTTCAGCAGGGCGACATCGCGGGCAAACATATGTGACAGCTCTTCATCACCCATGGCATGGCCGCCATACTTGATGACGAATGTCTGGCCGTTGAAACGGTGCATATAGGGCAGGGCTTCCGAGAGGGTTCGCGCCTTGGCAAGCTGTTCCTCTACCGTCAGGGAATTTTCACTCATCGTTTAACCCGCCTCCTCCGCCAATGCTGCAAGCTCCGCACGGAGCATCTCTATGCCGTATCCCTTTGCGGAGCTTGTTGCCAGTATTTCCGGATGCGATGCCGGGCGTTTGGCAAGTTCCTCCCCGATTTTTGTTGTCAGTGATTCCACGTCACTTTTATTGCCCTTGTCAACCTTCGTCAGGATGATCTGATAGCTGACCGCGGCGGTATCCAGCATATCCATCACCTCGCGGTCGGAGGATTTGAGGCCGTGCCGCGAATCCACCAGCAGCAGCACCCGGCGCAATGCCGCCCGTCCGCGCAGATAACTGTTCACAAGATCCGTCCAGATATCAATTTTTTCTTTCGAAGCCTTGGCGTAGCCATGACCGGGCAAGTCAACGAGATAGAGCCTGCCGCCGAGGTCGAAAAAATTTATCTGCTGCGTCCGTCCCGGCGTATTGGAGGTGCGGGCAAGGGTGTTGCGGTTTGTGAGCGCATTGATCAGGCTGGATTTCCCGACATTGGAACGCCCGGCAAAGGCGACTTCGGTAATGCCGGGCGGTGGCAGCATGTCAAAACTCGCCGCGCCCGCAATGAACCGGCATTCCCTGGCGAAAAGCAGCCGCCCGGCTTCGATAAACCGGGCATGGCCTTCATCGGCTGGGTCTGTCGGGGCTGTCATGGATGCGCCCTTGTCAGCTCTTGTCCCCGGAAACGGAGACGCCCATCCGCTTCATGATCAGCCACTGCTGTGCCATGCTGAGAATGTTGTTCCATGTCCAGTAGATGACAAGGCCTGCCGGAAAGCTTGCCAGCAGATAGGTGAAGAAGAAAGGCATGAAGAGGAAAATCTTCGCCTGCACCGGATCGGCCGGCTGCGGGTTCAGCTTCTGTTGCAGGAACATGCTGACACCCATCAGGATCGGCAGGAAGCCAATCATCAGGAATTGCGGCGGATCCCAGGGGATAAGGCCGAACAGGTTGAAGACGGTCGTCGGATCGGGCGCCGCCAGGTCCTTGATATAGCCGAAGAAAGGTTGGTGGCGCATCAGCAGGGTAACGAACAGCACCTTGTAGAGCGCGAAGAAAATGGGGATCTGCAACAGGATCGGCAGACAGCCCGCCGCCGGGTTCGCCTTTTCCTTTTTATACAGCGCCATCATTTCCTGATTGAGCTTCTGCTTGTCATCGCCATACTTGTCGCGAAGCTTCAGCATTTCCGGCTGCAGCTTTTTCATCTTGCTCATCGACACATAGGATTTATGGGCGAGGGGGAGCAGGATAACCTTGATGATGACGGTCAGCGCCATGATGGCAAGGCCGAGGTTGCCGATCAGCTTGTCCAGAAACTCAAGGGCGAAATAGATCGGCTTGGTCAGGAAATAGAACCAGCCCCAGTCAATGGCGAGATCGAAGCGGGAAATCTTATACTGTTCTTCATAGGCATCGAGAACGGAGACTTCCTTGGCGCCCGCGAAAATCCTGTTGGTTACACCGGCCGTTTCACCGGCGGCAATGGTCACGCCCTGCTGGTTCAGGAAGTCCGTCTGATAACGGGCGCCCTGCGGGGCATAGGACATGCGCGCCTTGATATTGGCGTTCTGATCGGGGACGAGGGCGGTCAGCCAGAATTTGTCGGTTATGCCCAGCCAGCCCCCGGTCGAGGTGAAGTTTTGCGCTTTGCCATCTTCAAGATCGTCATAATCCACTTCTTCCAGCGTGTCGTTGAAGACGCCGACCGGTCCTTCATGCAGGATGTAGAAACCTGTCGTATCAGGCGTACCGTGCCGGGAAATCAGGCCGTAAGGATAAAGGGTAACCGGGTTTCCGCTGTTATTTTCGACCGTCTGTTCAATGGCGAACATGTAATGTTCATCAATTGAAATGGTGCGATGAAAGATCAGCCCTTCACCATTGTCCCAGGTCAGCTTCAGCGGTTTTTCCGGGGTCAGCTCCTCGGCCTCCGTGCTCCAGAGGGTCTGCGCGTTGGGTAGAGCCACGGTTGTGCCAGGAGCCGGGCTCCAGCCGAATTCGGCATAATAGGGGCGCGGGCTGCCGGCCGGGGACAGCAGCTTGATTTCGGGGCTTGTCGGATCAACAGTCTCCCGGTAGTCGATCAGGGTGAGATCATCGAGCCGTGCGCCGGTCAGCGAAACCGATCCATGCAGTGTCGGGGTGTATATCCGCACCCGATCAGCTTTTTGCAGGCTTTGTTCCCGGCTCATGGTGTTTTGCGTAGCCGGAAGCTGAGCATTGGGTATGGCCGCATCGCCGCCAGAGGCGGAGGGGACAGGTGTCGACCCGTCAGCGGCGCCGGACTGGGCCTGTTCCGCCTGTTGCTGCTCCTGTTCTATCTGCGGACCTTCGACAAAATACTGAAACCCGAAAATGATCAGGAAACAAAGAACAATCGCGAGGATCAGGTTTTTCTGGTCTGACATGGTTACAGTCCCAATGTTAATCAGTATGGGCGCGGGATGTCAGGTCTACCGCGCCATGATGACAGTTTTTATGCTTTTCGGGGACGGGATCAAAGCCCTGCCCGCCGAAAGGGTGGCATCGCGCGATCCGTCGCAGCGTCAGCCAGCTTCCCTTCATCGGGCCATGTGTCGCCAGCGCCTCAATAGCATAGGATGAACAGCTTGGATAGTAACGGCAACTCGCCGGTAGCAGGGGCGAGATGACATATTGGTACGCCTTGATCGGCAGCATCAGCAGGAAGACAGCGGCTTTGATGATCACGCTGTCCCCCGGTCTGTTGCTGTGCTCGCGCCGACTTTCTCCAGCGCCCGTCTCAGATCGAATGTCAGATCGGTAAAATCCCGCCCGAGAGAGCCCTGGCGGCCAATCAGTACGAAGTCCCATCCGCTTTGGGCATGATGCGGGATAACCTGATCCGCCGCCGCGCGAAGGCGACGCTTTATCCGGTTGCGGACAACCGCATTGCCCACCTTTTTGGTCACGGTAAAGCCGACGCGCGAAACATCTGCTTCACTCGTTTGTGCGCCACGGGCGGCCTGCAGCACCATACCCGGTGCTGCCCATTTGCGACGAACAGAGGCAACACGGAGGAATTCCGCGCGTTTTTTCAACCGCTCGACGCCAATCGGCATGATTTAGGCTGACAGGCTCTTGCGGCCTTTTGCCCGGCGATTGGCAAGAACCCGGCGACCACCGACCGTTGCCCGGCGTGCACGAAACCCATGGCGGCGCGTGCGAACAAGTTTGCTCGGTTGATATGTACGTTTCAAGAGACTTCTCCGTCGATCATCCGCGCAGTCTCGCGCGAAGGGAAAACAAGCCCCGCTGTATAAGGTCTCTCCCCCATGAAGTCAATGCAGGAGATGAATTTTGCGCCTATCTGTCGCAGGGTCGAGGTCAAATCGGCTCACGTTCGCTTGAGGCCGGATTTACCCGGCTATCACCGGGCGTCAAGATCGGATAAGTTACGCATTATAAATTAAAGCAATATTCCGCCGGATCTCCGTTGCCATCTTCATTCACAGGGACATATTCATGGCAGGTTTCAACAGGGGAAAAGCCGATAGTGACGAAGGGAATGATTCGTCTAAATCGCCCCTGTCCGGGAATGGGGCGCGCGCGCCTAAAAAATTCAGCTTTGGGCGGCTGATCCCGTTATGCGCCGTTCTGGCCGCCATCGCGGCTTTTTTCATCTTTGACCTTGATAGCTATCTGACATTTCGCGCGCTCAGTGATCATCGCGACCGGCTGCTGCATTTTGTTGCCGATAACTATGTCATTGCGGCGTTGCTGTATATGGCGCTTTATGTAGTGGTTGTGGCGCTTTCATTGCCGGGCGGCCTTCTCATGACGGTAACGGGGGGCTTTCTGTTCGGCTGGATCGCGGCCGGCGCCATGACCGTCTTTGCCGCGACGGCCGGTGCAACGCTGATATTCATGATTGCCGCAACCTCGCTGGGGGCGCCGCTGCGTGAAAAGGCCGGACCATGGCTGAAAAAGCTTGAAGACGGCTTTGCCGAAAATGCCATGAGTTATATGCTGTTCCTGCGCCTTGTCCCGTTATTTCCCTTCTGGCTGGTCAATATCGCGCCGGCGTTTCTGGGGGTTGGTCTCGGGACCTATATCATCGGGACGCTGGTCGGCATCATTCCCGGAACATTCGCCTTTGCGTATCTCGGGGGGAGTCTTGATAGTATTATACGGGAGCAGCAATCCGTCTATCAGGCCTGTCTCGACGCGGACCGGGCGGACTGTGTGCTGGATTTTCAGATTTCCTCGCTGGTGACGGGGGAGATTCTCGTCGCGCTCGCCGCCCTCGGGGCTATCGCGCTGCTACCGGTCGTCCTCAAAAAGTTCCGCAGGCCCCGGCAATAGGAGAAAAGGTCGCCATGGGAAGAAAGATCAAAGCGGATATCTGTGTGATCGGTGCGGGATCGGGCGGCTTGTCCGTCGCGGCCGGGGCCAGCCAGATGGGCGCTAAAACCGTCCTTGTTGAGGCTGCGAAAATGGGCGGTGATTGTCTCAATTATGGCTGCGTCCCGTCCAAGGCGCTGCTGGCGGCGGCGAAAAAAACCGCCGAGGCGCAGAATGCCGGGCCTTTCGGAATCAGGATCGCGCCACCGACCGTGGATTTTCCGAAAGTCATGGATCACGTCGCTGCGGTCATTGCCGCGATTGCTCCTCATGATTCGGTGGAGCGGTTTGAAGGCCTGGGCGTTACGGTAATTGAGGGGCAGGGAAGCTTCGTCTCAGAACGCGAGCTTGCCGTCGGGGCGGATCGCATTACTGCACGCCGGTTTGTCATTGCCACCGGTTCCCATGCCGTGATCCCGCCCATTCCGGGGCTTGCCGATATCAGCTACCTCACCAATGAGACCCTGTTCGATCTGCCGGAACTCCCCTCTCACCTGATCATAATCGGCGGCGGGCCGATTGGGCTTGAAATGGCGCAGGCTTTTGTGCGTCTGGGCTCACGGATCACGGTGCTGGAGGCCGCAACGGCGCTCGCGCGGGATGATCCGGAGTTGACGGCAGTTGTTCTTGCAGCCCTCCGGCGGGAAGGGGGGGATATCCGGGAGGGGGCGCGCGTCTCGTCAGTGCAGCAGGACGCGGGCGGAGAATTGCGCGTTACGCTGGAGGGGACGGATGGAAAAGAAGTGCTGGCCGGATCGCATCTGCTGGTCGCGACCGGCAGAGGGGCGACAGTTGCGGGTCTTAACCTGGAAGTGGCGGGCATCGAATATTCGCGCTCCGGAATAAAAACCGATGCCAGGTTACGGACGACAAACAAAAAGATTTTTGCCATTGGCGATGTGGCGGGGGGTCCGCAGTTTACCCATGCGGCGGGGTATCAGGCAGGCATCGTGATCCGCAACGCCCTGTTCCGGCTGCCAGCGAAGGCGAGTTACGAGGCGCTGCCGCATGTCACCTATACCGATCCGGAACTTGCCAGCGTCGGTCTGACCGAAGATCAGGCGCGCGAACGTCATGGCGATAAAATCAGGGTTCTGACCTGCCCGTTCAGCGACATTGACCGCGCCCGGACCGACCGGCTGGAGACAGGACTGATCAAGGTCGTCACCGGCCGTAGGGGGCGTATCCTTGGCGCGGGCATCGTCGGAACGCATGCCGGGGAACTCATTCATCCCTGGGTGCTGGCCATTTCCGGCGGTCTGAAAATTTCCGCCATGGCGAGCTATATCGCGCCTTACCCCACGCTTGGCGAAATTGGCAAGCGGGCAGCTGGCTCCTATTACACGCCCGGTCTGTTCAGCCCGCGCACCCGGGCACTTGTCCGCTTTCTGTCTCTCTTCGGCTAAATGGAAACGGATGTTTCCGGACCTCCTCTTCAGGTAGAGGTATCATTAAGTTGATGCGGGCCGATGTTTTGATTTATCGTTGGTAATGGCATTCTGGGATAAAATATTGGCGCCTTTTCGCAGCCTCTCGGCACGGTTGCTGGTGTTGACGCTGCTGTTCGTTATGCTGGCGGAAATTCTGATCTTTGTGCCCTCCATTGCCTTTTTCCGTCTCAATTATCTTGAAAAAAAGGTCGATTTTGCCCACCTCGCCACCCTTTCCCTGCTGGCGTCGCCGGATAATATGGTATCCGAGGAATTGCGTGAGGAGCTGCTGTTCCGCGTTGGCGCCCGCAGCGTTGTCCTGCATGGCGCGAATACCCGCCTGCTGATCCTGCGCGAGAATATGCCCTATATCATCGACGCGGAGTATAACCTGGCGGAGGACAACCCCTTCGGCCTGATTGAGGATGCCTTTGCAAGCCTGATCCGCGGGCCGGGCCGGATTATCCGGATCCTGAGCCCGATTGAGAATGAACCCAATTCCCAGCTGGAAGTCGTGATTGATGAGGCGCCGCTGATTCGGGAAATGTATAAATATGCCTGGAATATTTTCTGGGTTTCGCTGCTGATTTCGACCCTGACGGCCATTCTTGTCTATTTCGCCCTGCACTGGCTGATGGTCCGGCCGATGCGCCGCTTGAGCGAGAGTATGATCAGCTTTCGCCGGGCACCGGAAGATGTGCGCACCGCTTTTCTTCCCTCCGGGCGGAGCGATGAAATCGGCATTGCAGAGCGGGAGCTTGAGATCATGCAGACCCGCCTTCGCGCCGCGTTGAAGCAGAAGCAGCATCTGGTCGCCTTGGGAACGGCGGTTACCAAGATCAGCCATGATCTGCGGAACATTCTGTCCACGTCGCAGATCGTCAGCGACAGCCTGGCCCGGATCGAGGATCCGAAAGTGCAGAAAATCGTTCCGCGTTTGATGACCAGTATTGACCGGGCGATTGACCTTTGCACGCAAACCCTCAAATTCGGCCGGGCGGATGAGCGGGAGCCACGCAAGGAACGGTTTCTGCTGGAACCGCTGGTCAATGAGGTGAAGGCCTCGGTGGGTTTGCGCGAGAGCGAGAGCATTGACTGGAGAAACAGAATACCGTCGGGCATGATGCTCAATGCGGATCGTGAGCAGTTCTACCGCATTCTTCTTAACCTCAGCCGCAATGCCGTTCAGGCGATGGAGGGGAAGGGGACGCTTGAAATACACGCGCTCAGGGCCGGATCGCGCACCCTGATCCGGATTATGGATACCGGGCCGGGACTCCCTGAAAAAGCGAAAGCGCATTTGTTCGAGCCCTTTTCCGGATCGGCGCGGGCCGGGGGGACGGGGCTTGGGCTTTCCATCGTGCGCGAACTTGTCATCGCGCATGGCGGGGAAATCACGCTGGAACGGACGGGGCCATCCGGCACCATTTTTTGCATTGATCTGCCCGATTAACACAATTTAAACGGCGTCAAAATAATCTGTTTGCGGTTCAATTGTTTATTTCCGCCTGACAGGGACTTTATATATGGGGAAATCTCGCTTATGGACAGTCGTCCTGCTACTGGCCTTTGCGATATCGACAGGGGGCTGTTCCAGCGACATGTTCAAATCGGCGGATCAGAAGGTCGCCGGTGCGTTCGGTGAAACCTGTTCCTTCACGCATCTGTCAAAGGGCAAGGAGTTCTGCCCCGAGGTGGAGGGTGAGGCCGTGGTTCAGGCACCACTCTATTGTTACCGGTCGCTTGGTACGGTGGATTGCTACAGTGAGCCGAACCCCTATCTGAATGAACGCTCGCCCAGGGTCCGGAAAGTCCCGCCGCTCGCCTCCATGGGCGCGCCTTATGTCAGCGCGTCGGAATATCAGCGTCTGAAGGCCGAGGAAATTGACTGGAAGACAGAGGACTGATTTGCCTCTTTATCGGTTTTTCAGGAAACCATCGTGAAATCCTCTCATAAAGTTGCTACCTTATGCACAGGCAGAAAAGGAGCAGCGCACAATGACATGGAACCCGGAACAATATAATCTGTTCTCTGATCATCGGCTGCGCCCGGCGTTCGATCTGTTATCGCAGGTGCCGCTGAATGCCCCGACATTCATCTATGACCTTGGCTGCGGCACGGGTCATATCACATCCCTTCTCTCGCAGCACTGGAACGAGGCAATCGTCACGGGCGTTGATAATTCCGCGGAAATGCTGGCGAAGGCACGGGCGGATCATCCGTCCCTTGAATGGAAGCAGCAGGATATCGGCAGCTTCAGCCCGACCAGCAAAGCCAATCTGATTTTCAGCAATGCCGCCCTGCAATGGCTGGATAATCATGAGATCCTGTTTCCAAAACTGCTGACGCAGCTTCGTCCGGGCGGGGTTCTGGCGGTGCAGATGCCGAATAACTTCAACGCCCCGTCCCATGAAAATCTCTACGATCTCGCGCGCTCCCCCGAATGGTATGATCGCCTTGGCTCCCTTGTCCGCCCCGCGCCCGTGCACAAGATCGACTGGTATTTCGAACTGCTCTCGCCGCTGGTCGAGAAAATCAATATCTGGGAGACAACCTATTTTCAGGTGTTGAAGGGAAAGGATGCGGTGCTGGAATGGACGCGGGGCACGGCGTTGCGGCCGTTTCTTGCCGCGCTTAAGCCCGAGGAAGCGGCGATTTTCGAAAGTCAGTATGCGGAGCGCCTGCTGCAGGCCTACCCGATGCGGCAGGATGGCGCGACCATTTATCCTTTCTCCCGCCTCTTTATTGTCGTTCAGGTGGCGGGCGGATAGGCCTTATCTGTCGAGAACGACGCCTTCACGTCGCGGATCCGCGCCGCCGGTCACGCCGTCCGGCGTGATGCGAATGGCGTGCAGCCCGCTGTTGAGGGGGCGGACATTGACTTTATATCCCATCTCTTCGAGCGCGGATTGCAAATCGGCGACGGGGGTGTCTTTCTCCAGTTCCAGGGCGCCATTGCGGTTGATAAAATGCGGCATGTCAATGGCGGCGCCGATATCCATCTTCCAGTCGAGCGCGGCGATCAGCGTTTTCAGAACATAGCCGATGATCCGCCCGCCGCCGGGAGAGCCGATGACCATTTCCAGATTGCCGTCGGCGTCAAAGACCATCGTGGGTGACATGGAGCTGCGCGGGCGTTTGCCGGGCTCAACGCGGTTGGCGACGGGGCCGTCTTCCGTTCTCGGGTGAAAGGAGAAGTCCGTCAGCTGGTTATTGAGGATGAAGCCTCCTGTCATCAGGCGGGAGCCGAAGGCATTCTCCACCGATGTGGTCATGGAAACGGCGTTGCCGAAACTGTCGAGGATGCTGAAATGGCTGGTGGAGGGGAGCTCGATGGCATCGTCGATCCCGAGAGACCCCTGCCTTTCCAGCGGTGTGCCGGCCGCAAAGGGGAGAGGCGATTCGCCCGGCTGGATCAGCGCGGCGCGCTGTTTGATATAGCCGGGCGCCAGCAATGCCGTGACCGGGACATCCACGAAATCCGCATCTGCGAGGTATTTCCCCCGGTCGGCGAATGCAAGCGCACTGGCCTGTGCAATCAGGTCAATGGCTTCGGCGCTGGCCGGGGGCAGAGCGCCGATATTCTGCCCCTCCAGCAGCCGGAGCATTTGCAGCAGCGTAACGCCGCCGGAGGTGGGCGGCCCCATGCCGCAGACTTGATAGGCGTGATAGGGGGCGCAGACCGGATCGCGCTTGACGGCGCGGTAGCTTGCGAGATCATCGAGAGAGAGAAGGCCGGGGTTTTCCGCATCCTGCTGCACGGTATCGACAATCGCCGCGGCAATATCCCCCTGATAAAAGGCCGCGGCACCTTCTTCCGCGATAACCGTGAATGTATCCGCAAGTGCGGGGTTTTTAAGCCGGGTTTCGACCGCTTTGGCCTTGCCTTCCCCGTCATAAAAGTAAGCGCGGGCGGCGGATTTTGTTTTGAGATGCTCATCCCGGTCGAGCAGGAAATAAAGCCGCGGCGAGATCAGAAAGCCATCCCGGGCCAGCCGGATTGCGGGCTCAAACAGCTCGCGCCACTCAAGTTTGCCGTGATCGCGATGGGCCATCTCCAGCAGGGCGAGGACGCCCGGCGCCCCGACGGAACCACCGCCGACGACGGCCTCATAAAATTTCTTCGCCTCCCCCTCCGCGGTCAGGAAATGATCTTCCCGGATGCTGGCCGGGGCGGTCTCCCGGCCATCATATGTTTCCAGTTTTTTATCAGCCGCATCGAAATGCAGCATAAACGCGCCGCCGCCAATGCCGGAGGATTGCGGCTCCACCAGCGTCAGGACCATCTGCGTTGCGATTGCCGCATCGACGGCGCTGCCGCCGCGCGCAAGGATATCACGCCCCGCCTCGGCCGCCAGCGGGTTGGCGGCCGCGATCATGAATGTCCCCGTCTCCGCCGCCACGGGGGCTTTGTGCAGGGCAACAAACAGGATCACGACCGGTAACAGCAGGCGGGGGGAGATATATCTGTTTCCCATAAAACAATCCTTTTCCTGTTTTTGCGGCAGGTGCGAAGATAAGTTGACCCGCTGGCATGCCAAGGCTAACGTTTCGGAAATAAACATAAAAGATGAAACACATGAGCAAGCCCGGCGCCAGAAATCTTATCACAGATGTGGACGGCATAAAAATCGGCAATGCCGAAGATGCGGAGGTTATGACCGGGGTGACCGCGGTCGTGCCGGATGCGCCTGCGGTTGCCGGGGTGGATGTGCGCGGCGGCGGTCCCGGCACGCGGGAGACGGAAGTTCTCAATCCCGATTGCCTGGTGGATCGGGTGGATGCCATCGTTTTAAGCGGCGGGTCCGTCTATGGGCTGGAGGCGGCCTCCGGCGCGATCATGGCGCTGGCGCGTCAGGGACGGGGGTTTGAGACCCGCAGCGTGCGTGTGCCGATTGTCCCCTCCGCCATTCTGTTTGATCTGGTCAATGCGGGGAACAAGGACTGGGGCGACATGCCGCCCTATCGTGAGCTGGGCAAGCAGGCGGTTGATACTGTTCGTGAGGATTTCGATCTTGGCAATATCGGGGCGGGCTACGGCGCCATGGCGGGCAAGCTGAAGGGTGGCCTTGGCAGCGCCTCGCTCGTTACGGAGGATGGCCTTCAGGTGGGTGCGGTCATCGCCGTCAATCCGGTCGGCAGCGTTCTCATTCCCGGCACCCGGCATTTCTGGGCCTGGCCGTTTGAGCAGCAGGGGGAGTTCGGCGGGTTCGGAGCGCCGGACTTGCGCGGGGATCTGCCGCTCGACATGCCCGCAGAATCACGCCTTGCGGAAAATACGACCATTGGCGTTGTGGCGACCAATGTCGCCCTTACGAAATCAGACATGCAGCGCATCGCGATTATGGCCCATGACGGCTTCGCCCGCGCAATTAGGCCTGTACATACCCCCTTTGACGGCGATAGTATTTTTGCATTGTCGACAGAGAAGAAAGAACTGTCGGGGCCGCGGCCCTATATCATAGCCAAGATCGGCGCAATGGCCGCAGATTGTGTTGCCCGTTCGGTTGCCCGCGCTGTCTATCACGCCAGAAGTCTGGGCGGGCTACCGGGATTTATGTCGTAACCTTTCAAAGCTTCATTTTAGGGAGAAAGAGTCTATGAAGAGAATGTTTATCGCCGCCGCTGTTGCGGGTGCCATTCTGGCTCCGTTTTCGGCCATGGCTGCAAAGGACAGCGTTGTCTTTGCCCAGCAACTGGAGCCCCCGGGGCTTGATCCGCGCACCGGCGCCGCCGCTGCGATTTCACTGACAACCCTTTACAATGTCTATGAGGGGCTGACCCGGATTGACGGCGACGGCATGGTGCAGCCGCTGCTCGCCAAAAGCTGGACGATCAGCGACGATGGCCTGACCTATACCTTCAAGCTGGAAGAGGGCGTTAAATTCCATGACGGCGCAGATTTTGACAGCTCCGACGTGAAATATACCTTTGAAGCGAACAAGGCCGAAGGCAGCCAGAACAAGCGCAAAGACCGCTTCGAGGTGATGGAAAGCATCGAGACGCCCGACGCCAATACGGTTGTCATCACGCTGAAGGAGCGCCGCCCCGATCTGCTGGAGCAGCTTGGCGAATCCACGGCTGTCATCGTTGATCCGGCGACCGACGCAAATAACGCAACGGCCCCTGTCGGCACAGGCCCCTACAAGTTTGAAAGCTGGACCAAGGGCGATAATCTGAAGCTGACCGCCGCGGACACCTATCGCGACAAGGACAACCTGCCGATCAAGGAAGTGACGATCCGTTTCATCGGGGATGGCACGGCGCGTCTTGCGGCGCTGCTGTCGGGCGATGTGGATGCAACGGATGTCCCGCCGGAGCTGCTGTCCAATGATGCGCTGAAAGATGGTTACAATGTCATCATCGGCAATACGAACGGCGAGGTGATCGTCAGCACCAATAATGCCAATCCGGCCCTTTCCAAGCTGAAGGTGCGTCAGGCGATTGCCCATGCCATCAACCGGCAGGAAGTAATTGATGGCGCGATGTTCGGATATGGCACGCCGATCGGGACGCATTTCGCCCCGCATCATCCCGATTATGTCGATCTGACCGGCACCTATCCGTTTGATCCGGAGCTGTCCAAAAAGCTGCTGGCCGAAGCCGGATATCCGGATGGTCTTGAGCTGTCATTCAAGCTGCCTCCCGTTGAAAACTACGCCCGTCAGGGTGGCCAGATTATCGCGGCCCAGCTTGAAAAAGCCGGTTTCAAGATCAATATCGAGAATGTTGATTGGCCGAAATGGCTCGATGAAGTCTACAAGAACAAGAATTATGACCTCTCCATCGTCGCGCATGTGGAGCCGATGGATATCGGCATCTATACCCGCGACAACTATTATTTCAACTACAAGAATCCGAAGTTGAATGAAACTGTTGCGGCGGCCGAATCTGCGGCGTCCCCGGAAGAGCGGACGAAGCTGTTGCAGGAAGCACAGAAGATCCTCGCCGAGGATGCGGTGAACGGGTATGTCTTCCAGCTTCCGCGGATTATCGTGGCCCGTCAGGGGCTGAACGGCGTCTGGAAGGACCTGCCGCTGTTCGCAACCGATGTGGCCCGCATGAGCTGGAGCGACTGATCCGTCGCTTCTGATATCATAGGCAAACAAAAAACCCGCTGGTGAAAACCAGCGGGTTTCTTTCTGAAGGATCGAGACGACAATCGTCCTTCATCGCGGGAACGGACCCCGCGGGCCGTCTGCATCAGGCGGCGAGGTATTTCTCCAGATCGTCGGCGCTGCCGATCTTCTGGCCATCAATGAAAACCTGCGGCGCGGTCAGGGCGCCCGCAACGGCGCGGAGCGAACGGAATGTCGCACCGGAGCCAAGTACAATTTCCTCATACTGCAGGCC
This sequence comes from Sneathiella sp., assembly GCF_002694385.1. GTDB lineage: Bacteria > Pseudomonadota > Alphaproteobacteria > Sneathiellales > Sneathiellaceae > Sneathiella. The sequence goes on along the minus strand of NZ_NZMB01000012.1, from coordinate 24,115 downwards.
TGCTTTTTCCAGCAGCCCCTTGGCGCGGGCGCAATGGCCACAGCCGGGCTTGGTGAAGACAGTGACGGCCTTCGGCTTGGCGGCCGACGGATTGATGTGGTTGAGCATCGTGTCGGCGTCGGAAACCTCGAACGGGTCGCCTTCAACGTCGGGCTCGATAAACATTTTCTCAACAACGCTGTCATTGACCAGCATGGAATAGCGCCAGCTCCGCTTGCCGAAACCGAGGTTTTCCTTACCCACAAGCATGCCCATGCCTTCGGTAAACTCGCCGCTTCCATCCGGAACAAAGGTGATGTTTTCCGCTTTCTGGTCCTTTTTCCATTCATTCATGACGAAGGTGTCATTGACGGACAGGCAGACAATGCGGTCAACGCCGCTGGCCTTGAAAACCGGCGCCAGTTCGTTATAGCGGGGCAGATGGGATGAAGAACAGGTCGGTGTAAAGGCGCCGGGAAGGGCGAAAACAATGACCTTCTGGCCTTTGAACAGTTCATCCGTGGTCAGATCACACCATGCGTCCCCTACGCGGGTTTTAAAGGTGACGTTCGGGACTTTCTGGCCTTCCATATTTTTCATCTCTAACAGCTCCAATGAATTTGTGATTAACGATGCCCTACATATAATTGCCTGAATATTTTGTGCAAGTAATTTTTAGAATTATTTTAACTGAAAAAGGAAAGAGGCGGGATGGATAAAATTATCCCTTTTCCGGCAATATGTTAGCGGTCGAAGGTGGCCGTCCCGCCGTTTACATTGGCGATGATATTTCGCAGGAGTCGTCTTCGGTGGTTGGATCAGCGAAGATAGATATGCACTTCGTTAGAGGCGACATTGGCGTTCGCCGTGCTGGACAGCGCCACGCGAGAGGCCGGAAGCCCCATATCCGTCAGAGAGCGCAACACCCGCTCGGCATTGCGGGCGGCGCGCGCCTGATTGCCGGCAAGATCGCCAGAGAGAGGGGCGATGGAGACGACATCGAAGCTGGATTGCGGCCGTTCCTGCAAGGCCCGGCTGATGGCGTCATACAGCGCGTTTTCATAGGCCACGTCATCCCGGTCGAAGCGGATAATGACAAGCGCCTGCCGCCCGTCCCTTGCGGGCTGGTCAAGCTTGGCTGTTTCAAGGCCTTTGCGCGTGCTGGCGCTGCTGCCGAGAAAGCCGCCATTCTTGATGGCAATCGACGTGTTGGTGAGATTCATCCGCTCCGTCCCCACATAGGCGGTCTGGCGGTTGATATCATTGGTCAGTTGCGACAGCAGCCGGTTGGCCAGCACCGACGTGCGGCTTGTCTCATCTTCCAGGATGGTGAGCTGACGGTGGTCTTCCTCGATCGCGCCGCTGAGATCAAAAGCGGACTGCACCGATTCGAGCAGGAAGCCGACTTCACCCGCATCCTCCGCGACGGTATTGGCCAGGCTGTTCATCCGGGAGACATCCGCGGCGATGCGTTCCAGATCCTTTTGCGCCTCGTTCCACTGATTGATCAGAATGGGGTTGCCTTTGGTTGTACCAATTTGCAGGCGCTGGTTAATGGCGGCCATGGTGCCGTGGTAGCGCTGTGACGTGGTGGTGGTGGACGCCTCGATGGTTTCATACTCGCTGCTGCCCTGATCTATCCGCGCTTGCAGGGCACGAAGATTGCCCCGCAATGTTTCGACCCGCTGGCCGACAACCGTCCCCGTTGCAGGCGCCGAGGTGACGGGCGGCAGATCGAACCGTCCGGCGACGCTGCTGGCGGGCGCCGGGGCGGCCGCGTCTGCCGACGCGCCGGAAGCGCTCGAAATCGGGCCGGAGGGTTTCATGGCGCGGATGTCTTCCGGCGATAGCTTCGCCGCGGCGTCTGCTTTTTCTGCCTCACTCGCCACCGTTTGCGACGGCGCCGGATCACCGGTGAGCGGAGGAAGCAACGTTTCATCTATAAAGGAGCAACTCGCAAGAAGGAGAGCGGCGCTGATGGCAACGGGGCGGGTAAGGTTGAATACCATGGTTGTAAAACACTCTTTGTTTCTATGCGCGCAATATCCCGAAGCGGCAGGGAAATCCCCCATCCGGGCCGGGCGGTTACGGGTAACCGGAAATCAGGGCCGATAGTATCCAATGTACAGCGTGGCGACAAGAACCGATTTCGCGGCAACTTTTTACGCAAATGCGGTTTAATCGCTTGCAATGCCCCCCCCTTTTGATTAATTTCCCGATCCGCAGGCGGCCGCAAGCAACAAGTTGCCCCGCCATCAACGAGAGTAAGCACCGGTAGCTCAGCTGGATAGAGCACCAGACTACGAATCTGGGGGTCGGGAGTTCGAATCTTCCCCGGTGCGCCATTTCCAAATTTCCACTGCAAATATCCCCTAACATCTTGAATGGTAAGGATATTTCTGGTGTTCGAAAACCGCTTTCGCGGTCATACGCCAGTTGGTCCGCAAAGGCCAGTTTGAGGACCGTTTGACGGTGCTCAATGCTGCCGTTTTCCCAAATATTCCAAGGGTTTGCCAGAAACGTCATCGAGTGTTCGAACGTCTCCTCATAGGTAGCCAGCGGTGTGCCGCATTTTTCGATCCGCTCGCGGATAATCATGCGATCCGTTTCTAGATCACCGATGCGCTTCTCATAGGCTCGGATAACGGATTCGCTGTCAGCTTCCACAAGCCGATCCATAAGCTGAGCGATCTTGCGCTCGATCTGCGAAAGCTCGGCCTTCACCGACTTGCCTTGTTCTTTCATCGTCTTGGCACGCTGATCCCACAGGTCACGGAACAAAGACGAAGCCCACTCGAAAAGCTCTGCTGATGGCCTCAGCGCCTTTAGAAGCGCTTCAAACTCTTCTTCAACAAGCTCGCGGCGGATCGACTTGCCCTTCGCTGCACAGTCCTTCTGGCGGCAGAGATAGTAAGGGTAGTGAGCGGCCTTCCCCTTTGACCAGTTCGCAGTAAGGGGCGTCCCGCAGCAGCCGCATAGGACGAAACCGCGAAGCGGGAAATCTTGGCTTATGTCTTTGCGCGCAGGTACGCGGGCGGTGCCGTTCAAACGATTCTGAATGGTCTTGAATGTTTCAAGACTGATAAGGCCCTCGTGCTTTGCAGGACGGAATGAGACATCCCATTTCGGAAGCTCCAAGTAGCCCGCGTAGAGCGGCTGCGTCAGAAAATCATTGACCCGTTGGTTCGTGACCTCGCCGCGCGGTGTCTTCGGAAACTCGGGTTGTGCTTCGAGGAAACGTTTCACTTCAGCCTGCGTCGAGAAACGCTCGCAGGCGTAACCCTCCAAAGCCTCTCTCAGGATTGATGCGCAGGGCTCGTCGGGAAGCAGGACCTTCCCTTGTCCACTGACACGCTCGTATTTGTATCCAACGGGGGCATGGAAGACCCAGTAACCGTTGAGCGCGCGCGCTCGCATGCGGTTTAGAGTTTGTTCGCCGTTCTTCTGGCGCTGGTGCTGAGAAACGCTTGCGAGCAGGTTTTCAATGAGCTGGCTGTCACTGTCTTCGCCGAATTCAAGCGTCGGGGATTCAAGGATGCCGCCCGCTTTGCTGATCGCTGCACGAAGTTCGAGATGGGCTTGTATGCCACGGGCGAGGCGGCTGATATCGTCGATGATCACAACATGCGGCTGGCGTCGGTTCTGACGTAGGAAAGACAGCATAGCTTGCATGCCTGGGCGATTGATCAGGCCGCCGGAGGCGTCATCAGTAAACACCTGAACGACGTCATGGCCACGGAAGGATGCATACTCTCGGCACCGTGTTTCCTGAGAGTGCAAGCCAGTGCCGCGCGTGGTCTGCTTGGTGTCTGACACACGACAATAAATTACGGCTTTGCTGCTTCCATTCTTGCCTTTCATCGAATCCTTCATCCTTCCGTCAGCGGCGCTGCGGTTTCTTCTTCGCCACGTTGTTTTTGCTTTGTTCTCAGCTTATCACACTGAGCCTTTGGGAGAAGGACTTTCTTACCTTCTGGTTTCGTTCCCAACTGAGCAGGATGGACTCCCCAAGCGGCATCTATGAATGCATTCATGATCGCCGAAACTCTGTGGATAACATCATCGGCTTGCTCTTTAGAGTAACCAAGCTTCGTCACAGCATCGCGATGCTTTTTGATAATATCTTTCATGAGGGCAAATTCCCCTCCCTTCAGCAATGCACTGCATGCTGATCAGTTTCATTTCCTTTTTGGACAATAAATTAGCTCTTTACCCCATCAGGGGTGATTAGCGCCGATATTTCTGCGCGAGCTGAATATATACTTTAATTGTACCTTACCTGTGTCCTGAAACGCAAACTCAGCAAGGGTTTCGGGCAAAAGAAGGCCCGATCCTATTGCTCGGGATCGGGCCATATCAAAGAGGGATATTCTTTCCTAATTCCGCTATCGTTCGTTCTTAAATCGCGCTTTCGCGTATCCGCTGAGCCGCGCAAACGTGTGCTGAGCTTCCAGCCTACTTTGAGCGCTGGCGAGTGCGTTTCGCAGCCTTGCTATGCGAGAGTGCCTCTCTTCATTGCCTTGTCGTCTCACCTCGTTTCCAAGGTGGCCGTCAAGATCAAGGGTAGCGGCGCACACGGGCTTGCTGCTCTCGCGCAATCGCCGCAACAGCTCCTGCTTGGTGCAGATCGATGAATGAGCATCTCTCGACGACATCCGTGCTATCGCTCTCGATTGTCGCGGCTTCTTTTACGGCTTCCGCTCCGCGCTTCCGCCAGCCTGTCGCCGTTGCTTTGTTCGTTGCGCCTTTGCGCAAGGCGCTCTTCTTGGCGAAGCGCTCGCGACTGCTGATAGGCCTCCTGTGCCAGGGCGGAGACTTTCAGAAGGTCGGCCCCTGAAAACGCGTTCGTGTCACGCAGATCGCCCGACTTCTCGTCGCGGTAGGTGCGGCTGAAAGACGTGGTGAAGTAGTCGCCATTCTCGCCAGCGTTCCGCCATGTCGTTGCTTTGACTGACCCATCGCGGATTGTAAATTCAGGTTTGTCGCTCACAATCATTCTCCTTTCTCTATGAAGGGCGAAAGCCTTCGACGTAGGACCACATGCCGTCCGAATATTGCGGGTAGTGCGAGAATTGCTGCGGCACGCGCTCAACGATGACCCTCGCACAACGGCGACCCCATCTTGAGGGGGTAAGCACGGAATCGTGGGGCGGATGAAACGGATTGGGCAGGAAGCGCCCAGCAAAGTCTGACCGTTCGTAGTAGGGATGCTTTTCGGCGAAGATGGGTTTAAGGCTCTTGCCCGAAATGAAGAGTATTTGCCTGTCTTCTGGCATCGAAAGGATTTCTTCTGGCATCATGAGTGCGCGCGCCTGTTTGGTGCGATGCTCTTCGCCATAGGCGTGATATTTCATGTCGGCGTAGGCCGAGAACGGATCGCCGCCATTCATGATGCTCATGGCGGCATTCATCTTTTGCCGTTTGGAGTCCGCCTGTCTCAGGCTGTCGTCATATTCGAGCGTTTCGGTGCCCAGCATTGAGGACACCATCTGCGCTGTCTGGTAGTCGCGCACGCCGAAGAACTGGCGTAATGCGGATGAACCCATGAAACCCTGAAGGGCGGGTGCGCCGAAGTTACGAACGATCTGGCCGACATCCTGAAACAACGCCCAGACCTGAACGCCAGCGCCGCGACCAAAGGTGAAGGCGCGTAGCAGGGCTTCAAAGTTTCCGAGCTGGCCCGCCTCATCGATGATCATCGTGACGCGTGGGGCGGAAGGTGCTCGCGACTTGTAGAGCATCTGCACGGTGAACATTGTGCGCAGGATCGGAGACCACAGACCTACGTATTCTATGGGAACGTTGATCGCCCAACTCGTTGGCTGGCCCGAATTGCAGGTATCCGCCAACGAGGCATCGGCCCCGTCCAGCGCGGCCTGAAGCATCGGATCATCAAGGAAGTTCAGGTGCGCGTAGATTTCGCCGAGAATGCTTCCGAACTCTTTCTCGCTTTCCTGTTGCTTTGCCAGCATCTCGCCAGCAGTTCGTCTGACGCTGTCCATCGAGGAGCCGAGCATGGCTTCGAGACAGTCTGCCCAGGCATTCGAGTCAGCCTCGATCCAGTTGATGACGCGGTAGAGCGCCGGGAAGCTGACCTTGCCGTCCCGTTCGACCAGCATTTTGATGATGTTCTCGATCCACTCGCGGGCGCGCAGCTCGAAGTAACGACCGTTCGATGCGCCGCTTGTGGGGATCAGGCTTTCGGCGATGAACTTGCAGTCCGCATGGAAGTGCGGATCGTTCAGGCGAAGGATATCGAGCGGGTTCATGCGATGCTGCGGGAGGCCACGCATGCCCGTCGGGTTCCAGCAATAAAGGTAGCTCCGATTGAGAGCGAAGTTCACCATCGTAACGGCGGCGATCTCGCCGCGCGGGTCGAGGATGAAATTTCGGTTGCCTGCATTGCGGGCCACCGCAAGCGCGAGGAGATCGCGCATTTTGCCTGAGCCTGCGCCTGCGACCGTGATAATCGGCGCGTCGGTTTCGAGGCAGATCGATTTGTTCGCGCTATAGCCGATCTGTAGACCGCGAGCGCTTAGCAGTCCGGCCCGCCTGAGTTCGCTCTCGTCAGACCAAGATGCTGATCCGAACCGATACTCTTCATTGCTCATCATGATTACTTTCCTTTGAAAATACGGTCATGTGTCGCCATGACTTTTGTCTTTTCGGGAATCGTGAGGACGTGCGTGCCCGCATCGGGATGGAAGCACTTGATGAAGTGTGAGCGGATTTCACGGGGCTTCACGGTCGGATGAAACGCGTTGATCATCCGTATCCAGACACAGACCTTGACGTCTGAGGGAATGTCCGACTTGGAGGATGTTGGCGCGAAGAGAAGTTTGAAGCGCTCAAATATTGGCTTCATTTCCGGCTCAACAAAATCAATCTGAATAGTGTTCATTGTTATTTGTTCGTTCCCAGAAGAAGAGAAAATATCCACAGGATCGGTGCCAGCATGATGATTGCGCCCAGCACTTCCAGAAACGGATGGAGCTTCCTTTCGAGTTCATCCAGAAAGGCCTTCTTGCTGTCCTGAAAGTCCTCGTAGGCACGGAAGATTCGGGTGATCAGATCGTCTTGCACAGGGGTTCTCCTCGTTGCCTGAGCTTTGTTTCCAAAGCTCAGGCATTGATCCAACTGGGGTACTCTTTCAGCCGCCGAGCGAGCCGAGGATCGCGAGGATCACAAAGACCCAAAATGCGACGCCGACGACGGCTCCCCAATCGGTTTCCTTCTTGTAGATGCCGCCGACGCGGCGATGCTTCGTGAACATTGTCGAACTCCTTTCGTGGTTCACAGGAAGCGGGTCGCGAGTGCGAGCCCGCCCATCACCAGCGCCGTCGATATCGATGCGCGGGAGATGAAGAAGACCAGGGCGGCACAAACACCGCCCCAGACGAGGGCCGTCACATCTTCGAAGCCGTAGCCATAGTGACGAGCCGCAAAGGCCTGCACCCAGCCGATTGATTTGCTGTAGAGAGGTGGCGCGCCCAAAAAGGTGACGAGCAGCGCCAATGTGTTTGCGAGGCCTTGGATGGACGACATGAAGATCGACCGGCCTGCATCTTGATGCTTTTTCATAAATGACATTCGTAGACCTTGATGTTGCCGTCGAACTTGATTGCCGACGATTGCATCCTGCCAAAGTCCGAATGCTGATCAGGGGGAGTAAATCGATTTTCTTGTATAGTTCATCAGCACGCCCTCAGTTCTGAGCTGACGGAGGTCTATTGTCGTTCGCCGCCCGCACTCCCCACAACTCTGCTTCGAACGCGAAGCGTGTTGAGAGGATCGTTCCCAGGAGTCTGATGCGCTCGCGACTTTCTTCTCGCAGTCTGGGGCGAACTCCGTCAGGCACGGGTGTACAGGCCCAGTCGCGAAACCATTCACGTATGCTGTCCGTCTCGAACTCTTCGGTGTTCAGAAACACCTCGTTGCCGTTCGAGACGATCCGCCCTCTATAGTCCCTGTACAGGTTCAACAGATAGTCGAGGAAGTGGTCTGCACTGATCTCCAAACTCGCAGCAAAGTTACGCAGGTCGCGTAGGTATTCTGGGTTTTCCAGTTGCGCATCACGAACAAGCTGGCGTGTGCTGTTTTTGCAGTAGCCCAAGGTAAGGCAATGCACGCAAAGGGAATACTTCATGATCTTCGCTCCTGTCACTTCAGCCCGTGTGGTCATCGCTGCGTTCGATTGACGACGGGGCGGGTTCCGCCGAGACTGTCGGAAGGCATATTTCAGACGAACCCTCCGGCAGACACGGTATGTGTGACGATAGTGAAACGAATGATCAGAACTTGCAGGGCAATGTGTTGCCGCTGTTTCCAAGAGATGTGTTCAACAATAGCGGCAAGGAATTTGCCGCAAATCGAGAACCAGAACCTGATAATACTTTGGAGATGCGCACCGTTAGATATTATCCAGATGCTCAGAAGGAATACGCTCGTAATTTGCTCCGACGCTTGATGTCGGAAAAGGCGCTTTCCCCACAAGCTCTGCGCGATGAAATTATGGAGCGCGAAGACGCTGCGTTAATTGAGGCTTCAGGCTGGAAGCCGCAACGGAAGAACGCCGCTCCCCCACGGGAGGACCGTTTGCTTTCTCGTGCCGATCTGAAAAACTGGCTTGGGGAAAACGCAACGCACCAAATAGGCGATGATAAGTTCTACTTTGTAGATCGGTTCATCGAGACAAAGATTCCTGTGGAGCAACGTCAGGCGCTCGATGCTTCGATCAGGGATTCGAAGCGTCAATATCAGCTTCAAGCGTTTCGTGACTTCGCAAGCCATAGCAAAACTACGGATACAGCATGGCAGCGGGCCGAAATATCAAACTCAGTATGGCTTTGCATTCGAGATGATTTTCACACCAGTAAGGATGATCCAACGCTGGGCTACCATTTTCTTCTCTTGATCGAGGAGTTCAAGCAGGGTGTAGCGCCCATCACGCTGGTCTTCGGGAGTAGAGCTTACGCCGATCAACTTATCGATCATGAGATTGCCGACGGTGATACTTTGCCTGCGGAATTATTGAAGCGATATGATTGGCAAAGAGACAAGCTCAGCACGTTTGTTACGGGATATGCGTTTCAAACGTCCTGCTACATCGAAGACCTCGATGACGAACTCGATGCCATGAACTGGTCATTCAGCATCGTTGCTCGTCGAGATCATCGTACTATTAAGGAGTCCCTACCACTCGTTTTCGAGCAGCCGATAAAGGGTATTTATCTCATACTTTGGTCTCAGCCTTTTCGCAAAGGGGAGACGCCTCGCATGTCTAGTGGTGAAATTGGTATGTTCAACCATCATCAAATCCAAAACGAAGAGCACTCGATAATACGCACAGATATCGACCCCTCGGAGATCGCAAAGTTTGTAAGGGGATACAGTTTTGGGTAAAATAAAAGATGTAATGCCGAACGATAAATCGGGCACAGAACATGTGCCGCCAGATATATTTCGTGCTGCTGAAAACAATGATCTAGAGGAGTTGGCGTTTGCGCTGCAAAGCGGACAACGATTAGACCATCAGCGAGAGCCAGATAAGATGACGCCCGTGCACGTGGCGGCGGCGTTGGGCCACGCTGACTTCGTTCGGGTATCCATGGAGATACATCCCCAAGTCGCATGGATACGAGATGAGATGGACCGACGACCCATCGAACACGCAAATGCCCGCAATGATCAGGTTATCGCGGGGTATCTGAAGGAGGCGATGTTTCAGCCCCCAGAGAACGCCCTCTGAGCAACAGCCCCTAGCACGCCACAAAATCACTCTTTCCGCATCGACCAAATCGAAACACCTTTTTTCCCAATTTTATCAATAAGTCCGACCCGCAAGATGTGCGGTGTACTACACCGCAATCTTGGCAAGGGAGCCCGCTGCGCGCTCCCGTTGCATCCCTCCGGCCTTGGCTCTTCCTGGGCATTGAACCCATCCAGAGCCATCAGAACGTTTCGCCGTTCCATCACTCGCGGGAGACTTCGCTCTCCCTGCACCCATCGATCAAAGGGGCTATCGCGCCCCTTGTGAAATCCACTCGTCAGGGTAATAGCCCCCGACACCTGCCAATCGGGGGAGCGTTCCTGCTCCCACCGATACCCCCATGACCATTTCATGGAGACCAACCCTGCGCGGTTTGGATGCCGATCAAGTCTGTCGCGCCCCGATACCTACGACCAAGAGTCTCCCCGTGCTCTTTGGATACATGGGCCAACCTTGCGCAAGTTGGATGGGCGTCACCGTTTCGCCACTGGATTTCGACCAAGGGGAGCGCCCTTGGATGCGGCGATGGTCTGTGGAGGAATCCTCGAAATACCGTTGGCACATTGTGTATCCAACGGCTACACTCATCGCATGAAAGACTCAGGACTGCGCATCAGGGTCGAGCGTCAGCTCCGCGAGAAGTTCCTTGAACTTTGCCGCGAGCAGGACAGGCCCGCATCCCAAGTGATCCGAGAGTTCATGCGTGAGTATATCGAGCGCAACGAGCAGACCATAGCCAACGATAAAAACAAAGGACGAAACCTTGAACGCCGTTGAGATCGAAGAGGCCATATCCAAGCTTGCCGAGCAGCCGTTCGACGCGGAAGAGTTTCCCTTCGCGTTCTTGGAGGCGTTCGGCAACAAGACCACGACGATCAAACGCCTACGTTCCGGCACGTCCAACAAGTCGGATGTTGGCGGCGTTCTTCAGACCAACAACATCCACCTCATGGTTGCTGAAAATGGCGCGGTCGTAGAAGCCCTTGCGGCGCTCAAGGCCAGTCCTGCGACGACAAAAGCCCGCGCAAAATTCATTCTCGCCACCGATGGGAAGGACTTTCAGGCTGAAGACCTGAACAGCGGCGAGGTCATCGTCTGCAACTACCCCGACTTCCCCGACCATTTTGGCTTTTTCCTTCCGCTCGCGGGCATCAGCACAGTCAAACAAATCCGTGAAAGCGCCTTCGACATCAAGGCGACGGGTCGTCTGAACCGTCTCTATATCGAATTGCTGAAGGACAACCCTGAATGGGGCACGGCGGATCGCCGCCACGACATGAACCACTTCATGGCGCGGCTGATCTTTTGCTTTTTCGCGGAAGACACTGACATCTTCACTGAGGCTGATCAGTTCACGGCCACCATCGAACGGATGAGCGAGAAAGACAGCTCAAATACGCATGAAATCATCAGCGAGCTGTTCCGATCCATGAACACAAAAGTTGCTGACCGTGAGAAGGAAGGTATCGCTCGCTGGGCCAACAGCTTCCCCTACGTGAACGGCGGGCTCTTCTCAGAGAGCGTTGACGTCCCACGCTTCAGCAAGATCGCACGGTCCTACCTCCTTCATATTGGCAATCTCGACTGGAAGAAGATCAATCCTGACATCTTCGGATCGATGATCCAGGCCGTCGCCGACGACGAAGAGCGCGGCGCTCTAGGCATGCACTACACCAGCGTTCCGAACATCTTGAAGGTCCTCAATCCGCTGTTTCTCGACGATCTACGCGAGAAACTTGAAGAGGCGGGCGACAATGCCCGCAAGCTGCTCAATCTTCGCAACCGCATGGCCAAGATCAGGGTTTTCGATCCCGCCTGCGGATCGGGCAACTTCCTTGTCATCGCGTACAAGGAAATGCGCGCCATCGAGGCCGAGATCAACGAAAGACGCAACGAGACGGATCGACGATCCGAAATCCCGCTGACAAATTTTAGAGGGATTGAACTCCGTGATTTCCCAGCCGAGATTGCCCGCCTCGCGCTCATAATCGCTGAATATCAGTGCGACGTGCTTTACCGCGGGCAACGTGAAGCCCTTCGTGACTTCCTCCCACTCGACGCCATGAACTGGATAACATGCGGAAACGCCTTGCGGCTAGACTGGCTTAGCATTTGCCCACCGACTGGGACTGGGGTGAAGCACCATGCCGACGACTTGTTTATGTCACCCATCGATCAAGCCGAGATCGACTTCGAGAATGAAGGTGGAGAGACCTACATTTGCGGAAACCCGCCGTTCAAGGGGACGCGCAAACAAAAGCCGCATGAAAAAGAAGACCTGCAACAGGTATTTGGTGGACTTACATCGAAATGGAAGAACGTTGACTATGTAGGAGCGTGGCTTATGAAAGCCGCACTCTTCAACGACGTATGCCATGCACCATTCTCGTTCGTGGCTACCAACAGCATATGCCAAGGTCAGCAAGTCCCTATAACATGGGATTTGCTTCTGAAGAGAGGGTTTCGTATCCGCTTCGCTCATACATCCTTCACATGGTCAAACCTCGCGGCCAACAAGGCGGGTGTCACGGTTGTCGTGACGGGCGTTGACCGCGAAGCGGGTGGACCGCGATGGATTTATTCCGGCGAGAACCGCCGCGAAGTAGCAAACATTAACCCCTACCTTACCGAGCATAATATTTCTGTTGTCCCAGCTTCCAGAAGGCCGATCTTTTCTAAGGTCGCGATGGATTATGGCGTCTACTATTCAAAGTCAGGTGGTTTGATTCTCGACTCAAAGGATAAGGACACGTTGCGGCAAGAAGGGCTGCCGCTTCATTTTGTTCGGCGCTTCCTTGGATCAACTGAGTTCATCAATGGCAAAGAACGGTTTTGCTTGTGGATTGACGACAACGAGTTGGAAGAGGTCTCTAAATATGTTGGTGTCCGGCAAAGGATTGAAAGTGTCCGGCGCGACAGGTTGGAAACGGATGACAAGGCTGTGAATAAGCTCGCGGCCAAACCTCATCAATTCCGAGAACGGAAGGGAGATGACGCATCAAAAATATTCGTTCCCATAGTATCTTCCGAAAATCGCGAGTACTTTCCGGCTGGCCTAGCTGATGCAACAGTTGTTCCGACTAACAAGGCATTCTTTATTTCTAATGGCCCTCTTTGGGCACTTTCAGTAATCTCTTCAAAGCTGCATTTGTCATGGATTGATACGATCTGCGGGCGTCTGCGTACTGACTATTCATACTCTAATACGCTTGGGTGGAACACGTTCCCACTTCCATCACTGACAGAGAAAAACAAAGCCGACCTGGCGCGCTGCGCGGAGGACATCCTTTTGGCGCGAGAGGCGCATTTCCCTGCAACCATCGCCGACCTTTACGAAGTGAAGGATGGTGAAGCCATGATGCCACCTGATCTGCGCGCCGCCCATGATCGCAATGATGAAGTGCTCGAACGCGTCTATATAGGCCGTCGTTTCAGGAACGATACTGAGCGTTTGGAAAAGTTGTTCGAACTCTACACAAAGATGACGACAGCAAATGATTTGAAAAGAACGAATACTCGAATGAAGGCATAACCAATGAGCAGCGAGAAAACCGCCCCCTCCGTATCAGTCACCTACGCCCAGAATGGCAATTCGACCAAATCGAATGAGTTGGGCATGCGACCGATGCAGGAACGCGCCTATGAGAAGCGCGGCGAGCAGTATCTGCTGATCAAGTCACCGCCCGCATCGGGCAAGAGCCGTGCGCTGATGTTCGTAGCGCTGGACAAACTGCACAATCAGGGCCTGCGCAAGGCCATCATCACCGTCCCAGAGAAATCCATCGGGTCGAGCTTTGCCGACGAGCCGCTATCCAAGTTCGGCTTCTGGACCGACTGGCATGTCGAGCCGAAATGGAACCTTTGCAACGCGCCAGGGTCGGACGGCAGCAAGGCCGACTCGGTTGGCTCCTTCCTAAAGGGTGATGATCGAGTTCTGGTATGTCCGCACGCGACGTTCCGAAACGCCATTGAGAAGTTCGGCATTGAGGCTTTTGATGACTGTCTGATCGCCGTGGATGAATTCCACCACGTTTCCGCAAACCCTGAGAACAAGCTTGGCGCGCAACTCACCGAGTTGATCGGACGGGACAAGGTTCATGTCGTTGCGATGACGGGCTCGTATTTCCGAGGCGACGCCGAGCCTGTTCTGATGCCGCATGACGAGGCCAGGTTTGATACGGTTACCTACACCTATTATGAGCAGCTAAACGGCTACAAGTATCTGAAGCAGCTCGATATCGGCTATTTCTTCTACTCGGGTGCGTATGCGGATGACATCCTCAAGGTTCTCGATCCGAACGAGAAGACCATCATCCACATCCCGAGTGTCAATTCCCGCGAGAGCACTAAGGACAAGCACCGCGAAGTCGAGCACATCATCGACGAGTTGGGCGACTGGCAAGGTACGGACCCTGCGACGGGCTTCCAGTTGGTCAAGACATCGGACGGACGCATCCTGCGGATCGCCGATCTGGTCGATGACGAAGCCGCCAAGCGCGACAAGGTTTCAGCTGCGCTGAAAGACCCCGCCCAGAAGAACAACCGCGACCACATAGACATCATCATTGCGCTTGGCATGGCCAAAGAGGGCTTTGACTGGGTTTGGTGCGAGCATGCCCTGACGGTCGGATATCGCGCTAGCCTGACCGAGATCGTTCAAATCATTGGGCGAGCGACCCGCGACGCCCCTGGAAAGAGCCGCGCCCGCTTCACCAACCTGATTGCCGAACCGGACGCATCGGAAGATGCCGTTACCGAAGCGGTGAACGATACGCTCAAGGCCATCGCCGCAAGCCTGTTAATGGAGCAGGTTCTCGCCCCTCGCTTCAACTTTACCCCGAAACGCGCAGACAGTGGACCTGTCGAGGGCTTCGACTATGGTGAAGGCGGTTACAAAGAAGGCGAATGCAATGTCGGCTTCAACGAAGAGAGCGGCCAGTTCCAGATCGAGATCAAGGGGCTCACTGAGCCAAAGAGCGAAGAAGCCGAGCGCATCTGTCAGGAGGACCTGAACGAGGTGATCGCCGCCTTCGTGCAGGACAAACCGACGGTCGAACGGGGAATGTTCGACGAAGAGCTTGTGCCCGAAGAGCTGACGCAGGTCCGCATGGGCAAGATCATCAAAGACAAATACCCCGAGCTGGATGACGAAGATCAGGAAGCTGTCCGCCAGCACGCCATCGCCGCTCTCAATCTGACCCAGAAAGCCAAAGAAGCAGCACTCAAGGAAGACGACGGCGAAGACAAAGCCAACACGGCTCTGATCGATGGAGTACGGAAGTTCGCGATGGATGTTCGTGAACTCGACATCGACCTGATCGACCGCATCAATCCATTCAGTGAAGCCTACGCGATCCTCGCCAAGACGATGAGCGAGGAAAGTCTGAAACAGGTTGCGGCCATCATCTCCGCGAAAAAGGTGCAGCTAACGCCTGAAGAAGCGCGTGATCTGGCCAAGCGGGCGCTGAAGTTCAAACAGGAGCGCGGCAGGCTGCCGTCGATCACCTCGCCCGATGCGTGGGAGAAGCGCATGGCCGAAGGTGTAGCCTATCTGGCTCGCATGAAATCCGAGGCTGCTGATGGCTAAGCAGTTCACTGAAGAAGACGATGCGCTGCTTGCCGAACTCGGGGTCGAGGTCGAGGCCAAGAAGGTCGCTGCGAGAACGCCGCAGGAAGAACGTGTCATCGCGGGGTTTGAAGAAATCCAACGCTTCGTCGAAGAGCACGGTCATCCACCGCAGCACGGCGAAGATAAGAACATCTTCGAACGGCTCTACGCGGTTCGTCTTGATCGGTTGAGAGAGCTTGGCGAGTTCAGGCAGCTCCTAGAGCCGATTGACAAAGACGGTCTGCTGGACGCTAGCGGTCCAGTCGCCACGTCCATCGACGACGACATTGATGACGAAGCGCTTCTGGCCGAACTCGGCGTCGAGGCGGAAACTTCGGACATCACCGAACTACGTCATGTGAGGTCCAGCGCTGAAAAGAAGGCGGCGGAAGAGATCGCCAATCGCCAGAAGTGTGAAGACTTCGAACGGTTCAAGCCGTTGTTCGAGCAGGTTCAGAACGAAATTGATACAGGCATGCGAACGACACGGCCCTTTGAACGCAAGGCCGAGATCGCGCCAGGACGCTTTTTTATCGTAGGCGGACAAAAAGCCTATGTTGCAGAAATGGACGAAGCGTTCCTGACGGCGCAAGGCATGACCGATGCCCGTTTGCGCGTGATCTTCGACAACGGCACCGAGAGCAATATGCTCATGCGCTCCCTACAGAGAGCGCTTCATAAGGATGATGCAGGCCGTCGAATTACGGACTCCTCGGCAGGACCGCTCTTCGCCGACCATACGGCTGACGGCGATGAGGCGAGCGGCACGATCTACGTCCTCCGCAGCAAGTCCGATCTTCCGATTGTGAAGGAGCATCGCAACGTGCTCCACAAGATCGGCGTAACAAGTGGAAAGGTCGAGCGGCGCATCGCCAATGCAAAGATAGACGCCACGTTCTTGCTGGCTGATGTCGAGGTTGTTGCGACCTATGAACTCTACAACATCAACCGAACGAAGCTCGAAAACCTGATTCACCGCATCTTCGATCCGGCCCGTCTCGACATCGAGATCAAGGATCGCTTTGGCAATCCTGTTGTCCCTCGCGAGTGGTTTCTTGTCCCGTTCAATGTGGTCGATGAAGCCGTCGAGCGGATCAAAGACGGTAGCATCAAGGACTACGTGTACGATCCGCAGCAAGCGCGCCTGACTCCCCGAACAGAAAAGTCGCGGAGCAAAACCAACGATGCTTGATCAGTCATTCTCAGCAGAAAACTTTAGAAAAATCTTTGATATCGAGAACCGAAAGGGAAACTATCTCGAAGGTGAATTTTTTCCAGAAATTGAAAGCAAAAGCCAGGAAGTGCAATCATGCATTGGCGAGCTTCGCTCTCTCAAAACTGAAAAAGACAATCACACTCCTGAAGAATATGAGACCGCACGCATCAGTCTTTCGGATAAATTGGAAACACTGCGAAAAGAACGTGAGGAGATGCTCCACGCAAAGCTTGAAGAAGTAAGCTCGAACGTATGTGCAAATGACTTTTCTTTTGGCATTCGGGAGGTTGACATCGGCAGGCCCAAGAAAGTTTTTGTGGCCGAACGAAGTGCTGAGACACACTTCGCGCTCAAGCAAATTCAGCACAACATAAGACGTCTCTATAAGGTTAAACAGGCCAATAGGCATGAAATCATCTGCCAGTTGCGGGAATTGCTCGCGGATGCGATGCCAAAGTACATTGTTCGTACGGACATATCATCATTCTACGAAAGCATTCCGCGAGACATCCTTCTTGGAAAACTGCGAAATGATCCACTTCTGACTTTGCAATCAAAGAAGATAATTCGTCGAATTCTATACGAGTATAGTCAGATTACAGGACGGGATGCAGGACTTCCTCGCGGCATTGGTATAAGCGCCTATCTGGCAGAACTGTATATGCGCGATATCGACAGCAGTATCCGCAACCATCCTGGGGTGCTGTACTATGCACGATACGTGGACGACATAGTTATCATTTTTTGTCTCCCGCCCAACGTGGGAACAAGAATTTTTCGACAGCTAGTCGGGCGCTCGTTCAGACGGATGGGGCTTAAGAGGAATCGCGCCAAGACTCAGATACTGAAGGTGGCATCCAAAGCGCCTTATCAACTGACATACCTTGGCTACAGATTTGAGGTTGGACCTAAGGCTCCAAATGACCCCGTGGAGGTCGACTTGAGAATGTCCGTCGAGAAGATCGCTCGATACAAGAAGAGAATGGATTTGACATTCGATGCTTACTCCAAGAGCGCGACTTCTTCAGAGCCACGCGCTAGACGGCTACTCGAACGTCGGGTGCGCTTTCTTACGGGTAACACACGGCTTGTGAACAACAAGAAAAACGTCGTTTCAGGTATCTACTTCTCGAATCCACTTTTAAACACAGTCGAGGATCTTGATGATCTGGATGCGTATCTTCAGACTGAATAGCCCCTAGATTTGTAGACACTTTGTCCGTTAGAAATGAGGCAAGGAGAAGATTATGGGCAAGAGCAATTTCACGGAAGAATTCAAACTGGATGCAATCAAGCAGGTAACCGAACGGGGATATGCTGTTGCAGATGTATCGAAGCGTTTAGGTGTCAGCACACATTCTCTTTATGGCTGGATGAAGCGTTATTCCACACCTCCTGGCAGTGCTGAGCAGGACAATCAATCCGCCGAGATAAGGCGACTAAAGCAGGAACTGGCGCGCGTCACTGAGGAGCGTGACATCCTAAAAAAAGCCACCGCGTATTTCGCCAGGGATGCAAAATGAGATACGCGTTCATCGAAGTGCATCGTCCGGTATTCACTGTCCGTGCGATGTGCCGGATGCTTCGTGTTCATCCGAGTGGCTTCTATGCCTGGCTGAAGCGGCCGTTCTGCACGCGGGTTATCGAGGACAAACGTCAGACGGAACTGCTCAAGGATGCGTGGCAGGACAGCGGCAAGGTCTATGGATACCGCAAACTGCACGATGACCTCAGAGATCAAGGCGAGACATGCTGTCCAAACCGGGTGGCAAGGCTGGCCAGAATGGCAGGTATCAAGGCTCAGATCGGCTACAAACGCCGCCCTGGCAAGTATGGCGGCAAGCCTTCAACTGCAGTCGATAATACCCTGGATCGGCAGTTTGATGTCGCAGCACCAGATAGCACATGGGTCACTGACATCACCTACATCAAAACCTATGAAGGGTTTTCCTATCTGGCCGTGGTGATTGATTTATATTCCCGTAAAGTCGTTGGATGGTCGATGCAGAGCCGTCAAACGACGGATCTGGTCCTGCAGGCCGTACTGATGGCGGTGTGGCGCAGGAAGCCAAAGGAAAAGGTCCTGATCCATTCAGACCAGGGGTCGCAATTCACCAGCATCGACTGGGCTTCGTTTATGAAGCAACATAATCTGCAACACAGCATGAGCCGACGGGGAAACTGTCATGACAATGCTGTCGCTGAAAACTTCTTTAGCCTGCTAAAGCGAGAGCGTATTCGGCGCAGAACCTATAAGACCAGAGAGGAGGCAAGATCAGACGTATTCGACTACATCGAGATGTTCTATAATCCAAAACGCAAACACACTAGCAATGGGATGCTGTCACCCACCGAGTTCGAAAGACAGCAAAAACTGAAACCCCAGGGTGTCTAGAAAACACGGGGCTATTCAGACGAAGATTGCATCATTGCCACCTGGTCGCTTGAAGAATCGCTTAGCAAGTCAGTCGTTCAAATACGGATATCAGACAAAACGGTATAGTAAATTCTCGGCCCGCAACCTCTTTGACATTGTGGAGGTTTGGAAACATGCCTCCTAAAAAGATTCTCCTGCCATATAAAAAGGAACGCAGCCTACTTTCGGATGTTCTGCCGTATGAGATTCCGGTCTCGTTTTCGAACCGTCACCTGTACGCATTCATCTTGCGCCATCGAATTCAGAAGAATGACAACAAGGAGATTGTTTGGCTCAAAGGAACGCCCGCATTGGATCGCCTTGTATGTATGCTTTTCTGCCTTCCAAACAATCCTCATCGACTATCTGATGTCAAACGATTGGTTGGCGAGAACTTATTAGATTTTAGAAGATATCAACTAAATGACAGCGGCATCCCAAAGCCAAATAGAATGCCGAGACCAGAGGGATTCCTAGTTCCCTTTTGCTACAAGATTAATCACAAAGAAGCTGAGTTCAGAGAGCTTTGCATACCGCACCCCCGTAGCCAGCTACTCGTCTCAGAATTCTATGACCGATGCAAAGAGGCAATACTCTACTACACTTCCTTGAGCCCGTTTTCGATCCGGGCACCGTCAAAAGTTGCTAAATTCACATTTCACAACGACAAACTTCATAAGGAGAGATTGTCAGTAGAACCATCTAAGATCGAAGTGATAGATAGTGAGTATGAAAGTCTTCGCTCATTCTTCGTGTATCGTGAGTACAGTAATATCTATAAGTTCTACGAATCTTACCGCTACCACCGATGCGAAAAGAAATACAATAACCTGATCAAACTCGATGTTTCCAAGTGCTTCGATAGCATCTATACGCACTCAATTGGTTGGGCAACCATTGGGAAAGACGCTCAAAAGGAAGCCTTGGCAGAGAGCGGTGGTTCCTTCCCAGATCGGTTCGATAGACTGATGCAGCGTATGAATATGGGTGAGACCAATGGGATCATAATTGGTCCAGAGTTCTCCCGAATTTTCGCTGAGATCATACTTCAAAGCATCGACCGTGAGGTTGAACACACTCTACGGAGTGGAGGCTCACGGCTAGAGCACCAAGTCGACTATGAAGTGTTTCGGTATGTGGATGACTATTTTGTGTTCTATAACCGAGACGAGGATAGGACGCGTATCGTTGACGAGCTCCAACATGCTTTGCGGCGCTACAAACTTTCTTTGAATTCTGCGAAAGCGGTTGTCTACGAGAAGCCTATCATCACAGAAATTACTATGGCTAAACAGCAGATCGCCCAGCTTCTAGAAAAAAGGATAAATTTTAATCTAGATGAGGTCGTCGATGAGAATGGTGAAGTACAGGAGGTTAATGGTAGCGTTTTCGTCAATTCCAATGCATTGATTACGTCATTCAAGACAATCATCAAGACTTGCGCTGTAGAGTATAAAGACATGCTCAACTATACGCTTTCGATTGTTGAGAGGAAGAGCCGTAGTCTTGTCGAAGACTACATGAAGGTGGACACAGACAATCGCTCACCCAGGCAGATGGCAAACGCCATTACAAATATCGTAGAATTTTTATTTTTCATATATGCTGTATCGCCAAGGGTTAATACAACTATTCGGCTTTGCCGAATTCTTGAAGTATTCAATTCATTCTTGAGGCAGGGGCATTTCGACCGCGCGCAAGTTCAAATTGTTCACAAGCTCATTTATGACAACATCTGCTTCATACTGAAAAAGAACAAGTCATCGGAGCATGTTCAGGTTGAGACTTTGTATTTGCTTATCGCTTTAACCGCATTGGGCCGTGATTATTGGCTGGAGCAAGGAGTGTTGTCCGAGTACCTAGGCATCGATTTGGCTTCCGTCGGAGGAAGAGGAGCTACGGGGGACTCGTTAAACTATTTTTCGATCACTGTGTCGCTCTTTTATATGCGCGATAAGGTGCGGTACAATGAGTTGCGTGAGCATGTGGTGGACACCGCAATCAAGCGTATTCGTGATCGTTCTGAGACCTGTCACAAAGACTCAGAGCTAGTCTTGCTGCTGTTCGACCTGATCTCCTGCCCGTACGTACCGTCCGACAAGAAAGAGGAGGCGCTCAAGATATTTGGGGTCTCTGATCCAGCACTTGCCGCTGATATGATTGGATACTCCGACGATGCTTCTAAGCCTCAGCGGTGGTTCACAAATTGGCTGGAGTTCGACTTCGCCAAAGAGCTGGACGCCAAGCGAAGTCAAGAGGTATACTAAGCACACGCGCTTCGTCAGGCAGTTAATGGCTGTATGCAGCTACACACACATGCGCGGCGGGGAGGCTGAATTCAAACCGGGCTCTTTGCACAAAGGGTGGTCTTGGCGTGCCACCCCTATTTCTCGAAGGCACCAGGAAGCTACACGCTCCGCTTTATTCCTGCGGTGCAATCGAGCAGGATCAAGTGATGCGTGTTACGAAGACAGATTTCATACACTATCTTAACTGCCCGAAGTCATTTTGGGTTCTGAAGAGACAACCCGACCAGTATCCACCTGGGGACTTTAGCCTGTTTCTACAAAAGATCACTCGGGAGGGCTTTGAGGTTGAGGAATGCGTCCGTAGCTTCTTCAAGAACAGCGGACGTGACGTGACTTTCCAGAAAGTGTTCGAGACCAGCGAAGGTTTATACGCTCGCGCCGATGTCATCGAACGCTCGGCGTCTGGTGAAAAAATCCTTTACGAGGTCAAATCCTCCACGAGCGTCAAGACTGACCAGTCAGCCAACCATCTCAAGGACGCTTGTTTTCAGAAGATTTGTGCTGAGCGTGCGGGAGAAAATATTGATCGGGTTTTCATCGTACATCTCAACGCGAGCTATAAGCGCGATGGTCCAATCGAACCTGAAAAGTTGCTTACGTTTATTGATGTTACCGAGCAGGTTGTCGATCTTGAACGCGAGACAGCCTTGGAAATCGATCAAGCTTTGGTGCTTTCCAAGAAAGAGTTTATTGATCGAGACGGGTGTCCCTGTCTGTATAAGTCTCGGGGCAAACAATGCGATACATTTCGTATCTTCAATCCACTTGTACCACGCCATTCGATCTACAGTATTCCTCGACTCAGTGCCAAGCTTAGGACTGAGTTTGTGTCACGCGGCATTTTCGATCTTCGGGATGTCCCAGATGATTGCGATCTATCGGAGGGTCAGCTTTTGGTCGTCCAGTCGGCGAAACGTGGCAAGCCGATTATCAAGGTCCCAGAGATAAGGTCATTTCTTAGTAAAATTGAATTTCCTGTGTACTTCTTCGATTTTGAGACTTACGCTTCAGCTGTACCGCTGATTGATGGCGCTAGCCCGCATCGGCAATTCCCTGTGCAGTACTCACTTCACGTTCTTGAAGCCAATGGAGTTCTAGTTCATCGCGATTTTTTGGAGCGGGAAGCGCGTTTACCGCTAGAGCTTATTGAACGAATGCAAGACGATATCGGTCCCGAGGGAAGTGTTGTGTCCTGGCACGCTTCATTTGAGAAGACAAGGAACAGAGAGCTAGCCGTAGATTTTCCGCAAAAGGCAGCATTTTTAGACGCGCTAAATGCGCGAATGATTGACTTAGAAGATGTCTTCAAATCGGATTACGTTGATATTGAATTTGATGGTTCGACTTCGATCAAGAAGGTGTTGCCCATTCTTTGTCCAGAGCTGAAGTATGACGATCTGGACGTTCAAGATGGAACGTCGGCCATGGAGGCGTGGCAGCGTATGGTTTCTGCTGAGTCCGATGAAGCAGAATCTATTGCTCAAGCGCTTCTGCGATACTGTGAGCGAGATACGCTTGCGATGGTGGAAATCTACAAGTTTCTTTCAGCGCTATAGTCTCATGGCATTGGGCGCATCCTGACGGCCCAGGCTCTCGTGAACCAAGCCAGCAAGCTGTCTCGGCCATTCGGCTTCGATCCCTTGCGCATCATCTGACAGCCCTCGCGGGCTGACCTCCTCCTTTTCGTTTCGAGGGCCTGCGGCCCCGTCCTCCGTCAAGACCAAGCCCTTCGCTATGGCTTCGGGCGAAAGCCATGGCCCGTGGCTCGGCTGCGCCTGCGCCCGCACCTCTTCCATGGCTTTCGGTCTGGACGGCCGTCCCCCCGCTCATCGGCGCGGGCCTAGTCCGGTTGCATGCGCAACCGACTACCCAAGAAAGGGGACAAAGATGAAAACCGACATTTATGAAAGGGTTACCAACAAGATCATTGCCGACCTTGAGCAAGGCGAGCTGACATGGCTGAAGCCATGGAGCGCGGGCAACATGGAAGGCAAAATCACCAAGCCGCTCCGCCATAACGGCGTGCCCTATAGCGGCATCAATATCCTGATGCTTTGGGGTGCGAGCATCGAGGCAGGCTTTCTGTCTCCGTACTGGATGACCTTCAAACAGGCGAAAGAGCTGGGCGCGCATGTTCGCAAGGGCGAGCGCGGCAATCTGGTTGTCTATGCGAACACGATCACCAAAACGGAAGAGCAGGACGACGGCAGCGAGGAGGAGCGCAAGATTCCCTTTATGAAGGGATACAGCGTTTTCAACGTCGAGCAGATCGAGGGCTTGCCCGAGCACTACTACACCAAGCCTAAAGCGATCATCGATCCCGCGCGGCGCATTCAGCATGCAGAGGAATTCTTTACAAGCACGGGCGCTGATATCCGCCACGGCGGCAACTCGGCGCATTACAGCGGCGGCAGTGACCATGTGCAAATGCCGTACTTCGAAACCTTCAGAAGCCCGCAAAGCTACTATGCAACCTTGGCGCATGAGCTGACCCACTGGACCAAACACCCCAAGCGCCTTTACCGCGAATTTGGCCGCAAGCGTTGGGGCGATGAAGGCTATGCCCGAGAAGAGCTTGTCGCCGAACTCGGCGCAGCATTCCTCTGCGCTGATCTTGAACTCGCACCCGAACCGCGCGCCGATCATGCGGCCTATATTCAGAGCTGGCTCAAGGTTCTGCAAAACGACAAACGGGCGATCTTCAGCGCCGCAGCACATGCCCAGCGTGCCGCAGATTTCCTGCATGGGCTTCAGCCTGTCGTCGAAGAGATAAGCGACGTCGCGTGACCATCGGGGAAAAATCGCGGCTGGCCTTCGG